>NZ_JACICC010000001.1 GCF_014195635.1 Pseudochelatococcus contaminans
TCGTCGCTATTTCTCATACTCCCAACCATCTCTGGTCAGGACGCAGGAAAAAAACGCCGCCTACGATTCTCTTCCAATCCAAATTGTCAAAGAACTCGCGCTAACCAACAATCGATCAAAAATCGAAACCAGTCTCTGCGCATGCCCCAGAAGGGCAACAACCGAAGCTGCAATCTCTAATCTACCGAAAAACGAATGTCAACCCCGAAAAACAAATCAGGGAAACAAACCCCAGAAGAAACAAGAAAACAACATCCCCGCCGCAGAAGCACCCCGCAGCGCCGGTGTGACGCTCTTCTAGGACCACAAAACCCAAACGTCAACACCCCAAAAAAATATCCACAACCATCAACAACCCAAAAACAACACAACAAACATACAAAAATCAGGCAAAACACAACAATATCAAACACATAATACAAAAAATAATCCCGCAAAAAATCGCAAAATCAATGCGCGCCGTCCCAGTCAGACGCTGCGCGCGCCTCCACAGCCAGCGGAACTTTGAGTTCTACGGCCGGCAGTGGCGATTGTTCCATCACGTTGCGGATGAGTGGCAAGGTGGCTTCGATCTCATCGTCTCTCACTTCAAAGACGAGTTCGTCGTGCACCTGCAAAAGCATGCGTGCGCTCAATCCTGCCTTTTCCAGTGCAGGTTCCATGCGGACCATGGCGCGCCGAATGATGTCCGCCGCCGCGCCTTGTAAAGGTGCGTTGATGGACTGGCGCTCGACAAAGGCGCGTTCAGAAGCATTTTTCGAGTGAATTTGCGGATAGTGGCAGACACGGCCGAAAACCGTTTTGACGTAGCCGTGCTCGCGAACGAACTGCTTCGTCTCATCCATATAATCGCGAATGCCGGGGAATCGCTCGAAATACCGGCGGATATAGATTCCCGCTTCCTCGCGACCGATTCCAAGTTGATTCGCGAGGCCAAAAGCCGAAATCCCATAGATGATGCCGAAATTGATCGCCTTGGCGCGGCGACGAATCATCGGGTCCATGCCTTCCACAGGCACGCCGAACATTTCCGATGCCGTCATGGCATGAATATCGATGCCATCTTCAAAAGCCCGGCGCAGTTGCGGAATATCCGCGACATGCGCCAACAGGCGCAGTTCGATTTGCGAATAATCGGCAGAAACCAGCTTCCAGCCGGGCTCCGCCACGAAAGCCTGACGAATCTTCCGGCCTTCTTCAGTGCGAATCGGAATATTTTGCAGATTCGGATCGGATGACGCGAGTCGGCCCGTCGTCGTTGAAGCCAATGCAAATGATGTGTGGACGCGGCGTGTCTCGGGATTAATGAACCCCGGAAGCGCATCAGTGTATGTCGAGCGCAGCTTCGACAGCTGGCGCCAATCGAGAATTCTCGCCGGGAGTTCATGCCCCTGCTCGGCAAGATCTTCCAGCACGCCGGCTCCCGTCGCCCATTGGCCAGTCGCGGTCTTTTTCGCACCCGGCAGCCCCATTCGCCCGAACAGGATCTCGCCCAGCTGCTTGGGCGAACCGACATTGAAGCTCTCACCCGCAAGGTCGTGGATTTCCGCCTCCAGGCCTCCAAGGCGCTGGGCGAACTCCCCCGAGAGGCGCGACAAGAGCGCCGAATCAATGGCGATACCGCGCTGCTCCATACGCGCCAGGACTGCTGCCATCGGACGTTCGAGCGTTTCATAGACCGTCGCCATGCCTTCGCCGACGATTCGCGGCTTCAACACATGCCATAGACGCAGCGTGACGTCTGCATCCTCTGCGGCATAGGCCGTGGCCTTGTCGATCGCCACCTTATCGAAGGTTACGGCATTGCGTCCCTTGCCCGCGACATCGGTAAAGGAAATCGGTTTGTGGCCGAGATGTTTTTCCGAAAGCGCATCCATGCCATGGCCGCCCAGCCCGGCATCGAGGGCATAAGACAACAGCATGGTGTCGTCGTAGGGAAAGACGTCGATGCCGTGACGGGCGAACAGCAACCAGTCATATTTAAAGTTCTGGCCGACTTTCAGCACGCCTGCATCCGTCAGAAGTGGCTTGAGACGGGCGAGCACGTCGTCGGGCGATAATTGTGCGACGCCGGCATCTGCGGCGGGCGCCTCATCATCCGCGAACAATCCGCCCTGCTTATCGGCCGTCCCGTGTCGCAGCGGGATGTAACAGGCGACACCCGGCGCTGTGGCAAGGGAGATGCCGACCAGATTCGCCGCCATCGCATCCAGCGAATCGGTCTCGGTATCGACAGCGACGACGCCAAGTTCGGTCGCACGCTTTATCCAAGCGTCGAGAGCCTCGTATGTAGAGACCGTTTCATATGTCGATGTATCGAATGGCACCGCTCGCTGCGCCTTCGCGGCCCGCGCGGCAACGGCTTCGGGCACGGCCTCGCTGGCTTCATTCGACGATGAAACAGATGATTCGTTCGCGGACGAGTTATCGGATGACAATGCGTCCGTCGCTGCAACGGGTGTTGCTGCAGGCGCGACAGCCTCGGCGTCAACACCATACACCTCCGCTGCGCGGCGGGTGATCGTGGTGAACTCCATGGACTTCAGGAAGCTGACGAGGTGCTCGGCATCCGGTTGATGAACGGCAAAGTTCGCCAGCGGCACAACGACGTCGACATCATCCACGAGACGAACAAGTTCACGGGATACGCGGGCGTTATCGGCGTTGGTGATTAAAGTTTCACGGCGTTTCGGCTGGCGAATTTCCGCGGCGCTTGCAAGCAATGAATCGAGATCGCCGTATTCGGTAATCAACTGTGCTGCGGTCTTGATGCCGATACCGGGGACGCCCGGCACGTTATCAGTCGAATCGCCGGCCAATGACTGGACATCGACGACCTGTCGAGGCGGGACGCCGAAATATGCGACGACTTCATCCTCTCCGATCAAGCGCTCAGCGCGAAAGCTGCCTTTCGACTGCGTTCCGGAGGCCGGGTCGTACATCACGACACCCGGGCGAATAAGCTGCATCAGATCCTTGTCGGCGGAGACGATCAGCACCTCCGCGCCGGTTTCCGTCGCTTGCCGGGCGTAGGTGGCGATGAGATCGTCGGCCTCGTATCGCTCCTGCTCCACCGGAGTCAGCCCGAAAGCGCGCACGGCCTCACGCATCAGCGGAAACTGCGGCACGAGATCCTCCGGCGGCGGCGGACGATTGGCCTTGTAGGCCGGATAAAGCTCTTTCCGGAACGACTGCTCTGACTTGTCGAAGATGATGGCCAGATGAGTCGGACGGATGCCGACCGCTCCCTCGCGCAGAAACTGAAAGACCTTCGTGCAGAAAAGGCGCACAGCGCCGGTCGGCAGCCCGTCCGAACGGTAGTTGTATTTCCGGTCCTGATTCATGGACTGGAAATAGGCGCGGAACACGAAGGAAGATCCGTCGACGAGGAAGACGTGGTCTCCCGCGCCAGGCTGGCGGGGAACCGGGGCGGAAGAAGCCGGAGTGCTGACGTCGCTCATATCTTACCTATAAACCGATTGCCCTACTCATAAACCGACTGGCGCGCGCTACCGTAGCCGGTTTGGAGACATTTCCCAACGCCCGATGCCAGAAATGCAGCGCAGGCGACATCATCGCCACACAGGAGAATAGGACACAGACCTGTCTTGCTTCATGCACGCGGCGATCCAAAACAGATAACGGCAAAAGGACTGCGGCCCGCTGATTGCATCAATCTCCAGAGCATCAGAATACGGAAACGATGTCATTTCTCATATTTGGCTCAATTTGCGACATATTTATTGTCTTCATCAAACATGTTTTCGTTCACAGATGGCGTTCATTTGTCTTTACTGTGCATGCAGTTCGACATATGTTGATAGTATGGATGATAATGGCGCGGCAACCGGACAAAGTTGCAGGGGCGAGCAATTGAGCAATATCGGCTTGCGGGCAGATGGCGATCAATGTCACTCCATATATACGTAATGCTTTCGTGGCTCCCGAGAGCCGGGCATCGCGGCGGACAACGAAATAAATGGATCATTCCGTGCCCTGTTATCAGCATAATGAATGGTATTTTTGTCGGTGTAGCTAGTTTTCGTGAACCTGAACAATGGGATTCTTGCGCACATCGCAATATATGCCGAAGATTCCGTCCCTCGTGAATAGCAATTAGCGGGATTGACCTTACTATGGCTGGCAAATCAGACCACTTGAGCGACACCAATCCGCCGTGGGAGGATACCGCTAACGGCGGTAACGATCACGATATCGGGCGCCGGATACGCTTCCTTTTCGAACGTCTGGGCGGCCAGAAGGCGGCCGCGGCGACGGACAAGTCCATCCGCTCGTTGCAGCGCTACTTTTCGGGCGCGGAGCCTCCCGCGAGCGTCGTGAAGGCACTAGCCAAGGCCACCGGCGTTTCAGCGGACTGGATTTTGTTCGGTGGCGATGAGCCGACATTGCAGCCTTCCGGCTCCAGCAGTAACCAGTTCGTCTATATTCCCAAGTTCGACGCGGCGGAGGCCCAGAAGGGCATCGGTAACGACGCAATCCATTCGTCGGCCATCGCCATGCGCGAAAGCTGGCTCAAGGGCATCGGCACAGATCCGCGTCAGGCCTATCTCCTCTCGTTCGGCGGCGACAGTATGGAGCCGACCATTCGCGATGGCGATCTTCTGCTGGTGGATCGTTCGGTGGAACAGGTCATCGACCATGGAATCTACGTGCTGCTCGTGGGCGGCCGGCTTCTCGTCAAGCGCGTTCAGTTGCGCCACGATGGTTCGCTGGTGCTGCGGAACGACAACCCGGCTTACGAGGTCGAGACCGTTTCGGCGGATGAGGCCAGCCGATTGGTCATCGAAGGACGCGTGCGCTGGTTCGGCCGCACTGTCTGAACTGCCCGAAGTTGCCAGCAAAAACCAGAAAGGCCGGCAGGAACATCCTGCCGGCCTCTCCGGTTCGGGGTCTCTCCGAAGACTCGAGACTTGAAGGCCCGGCGGCGAAACAGCCGGGCACGCGCCTTTACTGGCGATAATGCTGGATACGAGTCGTCCGAAGACCGGCCAGGCCGTGCTCGTCGATGGATTGCTGCCAGCTCAGAAATTCTTCAACGGTCAACGTATAACGTTGGCATGCCTCATCGAGGCTCAGCAGGCCGCCGCGCACGGCCGCCACGACTTCAGCTTTGCGTCGGATGACCCAACGCTTGGTGGTAGTCGGGGGTAGATCGGCAATGGTCAGGGGACTGCCATCCGGTCCGATGACATATTTTGCGCGCGGGCGAAAAGCTTCGGTCATGGATACGCTCACTATTGGTCTCAACTGACCAGAATTCGACAAGCTTCCGCCTGCCCCGATACGCCGGGCGGGCGGACTTCGGCATCCGCCTGCATGGGCCAACCTCGCCGACCGCGCCTCCGTGGACGCGCCGGTAAGTCGCCCCATGCAGGCGGATGACGTCGATACCGGAAGCTATCGGCTTATTTTTAAGAATTGCCTAAAGCCGCGAAACTCCTTCCCCGTTTGCCCTCCCCTTGCGCCGCGCAGTGTAACGAGTCGATAATGGCCGGCATCGAGATCTGGGATGCCGAGTGCCTTTGGAATGCTAACGGCCGGGGATGCCGTTTATTGCGGGGGTGGCGGCAGGGCGCAGGTGCGCGTATATGGAAACGAGGCACGGGATCGGAAGAGGGCCGCCTGCGTCGGTAAGGACGGCATCCGCCTTTGCCTCCGAATTTGTGTCATGATGAAGAGATAAGGCACTTCTGCGTTTCCACGAAAGGCCGAAGCGCTTTGGCTCGCGAAAGACGAACGTTATGTTGAACAGTCTGGATCTGCCCAAGGAGCCGCGTGATACGCGCGTCGTCGTCGCCATGTCGGGCGGCGTCGATTCGTCCGTTGTGGCGGCAATGCTGGCGCGTGAAGGCTACGATGTGATCGGGATCACGCTCCAGCTCTATGATCACGGCGAGGCGATCCATCGCAAGGGCGCATGCTGCGCCGGACAGGATATCCACGACGCCCGCCGTGTCGCCGAGCGAATCGGCATCCCCCATTATGTGCTGGACTACGAATCGCGCTTCCGCGACGCCGTGATCGAGCGTTTTGCCGACAGTTATCTGAACGGCGAAACGCCAATCCCCTGCGTTGAGTGCAATCGCTCGATCAAGTTCACCGAGTTGCTCGACACCGCCCGCGATCTGGGCGCCGACGTGCTCGCGACCGGCCACTATGTCGCCAGCCGCCCCGTTCCGGGTGCTCAACAGGGAGCGCGTGGCCTCTATCGCGCCGCCGACCCTGATCGTGACCAGAGCTATTTTCTTTACGCTACCACAGCGGAGCAACTCTCGATCCTGCGCTTTCCGCTTGGAGATCTGAACAAGACCCAGACGCGCGCGCTGGCGCGGGAGTTCGGCCTCGACATCGCCGACAAGCACGACAGCCAGGACATCTGCTTCGTGCCGAACGGCCGTTATGCCGACATCATCGAGCGCTTGCGCCCCAAGGCAGTGCAGCCGGGCGACATCGTCCACGCCGATGGCCGCGTTATGGGCCAACACAACGGCATCATTCATTTCACGGTCGGCCAGCGCAAGGGTCTTGGCATCGCCACGGGCGAGCCGCTTTATGTGGTGCGGCTCGATGCCGACAACGCCCGCGTTATTGTCGGCCCGCGCGATATGCTGGCGACAAGCGCCATGTCGCTCGCGGATCTCAACTGGATCGGCGACGAGATGCCGGACGCGAACGGCACGCCGCTTGAGGTGGCTGTGCGGGTTCGCTCCACGCGCCAGCCGCATCCGGCGTTTCTGCGCATCACCGCTGACGGGCCGGTTGTCGAACTGCCGGTCGCGGAGCTTGGCGTTGCGCCCGGTCAGGCTTGTGTCATCTACGAATCGACGGATATCCGCTCCCGCATTCTCGGCGGCGGCACGATCCGCGCCACGACATCAGCCCTGCGGCAGGCGGCGGTTTCGCCGCGCAAGGACTGCTTCACCCCTGCAATCGCAACGGAAACACTCTGAATGAGCACGATCGCCGACGGCCCCGATACCTCACTGATGCGCAAGGCTTATGCCCGCTGGGCGCCCATCTACGATCTCGTCTACGACGGGCTGACCGCTTCGGCCCGCAAGGATGCGGTGGAAGCGGCTCTGGCTTGCGGCAACAACATCCTTGAGGCTGGCGTCGGCACGGGTCTGTCGCTGGGCGATTATCCAAAAAGCGCTCATGTGATCGGCTTCGATATTTCGGAGCATATGCTGCGCCGTGCGGCAGGCAAGGTCGAAAAGCAGAAGCTGGATCATGTCCGGCTGCTCACCGTCATGGATGCCTGCCGGCTCGGCTTTCCCGATTCCACCTTCGACGCGGTGGTCGCGCAGTTTCTGATTACGCTCGTGCCGCACCCGGAGCTGGCGCTCGACGAATTCATGCGCGTTCTGCGTCCCGGCGGTGAAATCATTCTCGCCAACCATTTCGGTGTCTCGGACGGCCCCATCGCCCGCGCGGAAGAAGCCGTGGCTCCGGCTGTCCGCAAGCTAGGCTGGAGTTCGGCGTTCAAGACGCGCCGCATTGAGGAATGGGCCGAAAAGCATGCCGCCACGGCGCTTGTCGAAGTGCGGCCGGCATTTCCGATGGGCTTCTTCAAGATCGTGCGCCTGCGCAAGATCGCGTGATCGGGACAATCTTGTCATCATGCGCGGTCGCCGCCACCTGATCGATATGCTTATCCGGCTGCGCGCCTTTCCGGTCGTGCAGCGGGCGCAGATGGGGATGCTCGTCGGCGGTTTCAGCTTCCTCATCATTTACGGCCTGTCGACCAGCAGCCAATATGCTCATGTTGCGATGATCATGGCTTCGCTGGGTGCGTCGTGCGTGCTGGTGTTCACGCTGCCGCAGAGTCCGTTGGCACAGCCGAGCAACGTGATTTTCGGCCACATCCTGTCAACGGGGTGCGGCTTGTTATCGCTGCAATTTTTCGGACAAACGCCGCTCGCGTTCGGCATCGGGGTCGGGCTGGCGATTTTCGTCATGGCGGTTACGGGGACGTTGCACCCGCCAGGGGCCGGCAATCCTATTCTTGTCATCGGCGGCAACCAGGGCTTATGGTATCTGCTCACGCCGACGGCGAGCGGTGCTATCGTTGTGGTTCTGGCGGGCCTATTCTACCACCGCTTCATTTCCGGACATATTTATCCGGTACGGAAGGTTTGACAACATCACCATGACTGCCACGCGTTACCGGCAAGACGAGCCGTCCGACCGGATCATTCTGAATCGCATCGCGCTCTTCGCTTATCACGGTCTGCATCCGGAAGAGGAACGGCTGGGGCAGCGATTTTTCGTCTCCCTCGATGTCGGCCTCGACCTTCGCGAAGCCGGACGCGGCGATGACTGGCACAGCACAGCCTGCTATGCAAAACTGACGCAACGCGTGCAGGAAATCGGCGTGGGCCAACGGTTCCGCACCATCGAGGGGCTGGCCGAAGCCATCGCAACCGCGACACTCACCGCCGTCCCCCGCATCCAGCGGGTAACGGTGCGAATCGAGAAACCGGCAGCCCCGATCCCGGCCATCATCGATGGAATCGCGGTCGAAATTACGCGCACACGCGCCGATATCTGAGCCTTACAGCCGGCATGACGGACAAGCGACTCAGCGGCCCGGTCGAAGCTGCGCCGCAGGTGCGCCGGGCCTATATCGGCCTTGGCAGCAACATGGGCGACAAGCGGGCCATGATCGCCGCCGCTATCGATCACCTGCACGCAACGGCGGGAATCGCCGTGGTCGGACGATCGCGTGATTATCGCACGCCGCCTTGGGGCGACACCGATCAGGACTGGTTCGTCAACGCCTGCGCCGCTCTGGACACCACGCTTTCGCCAGACGATCTGCTGACAACCTGCCTTGACGTGGAAACGCGCATGGGCCGCGTGCGGACCCGGCGCTGGGGACCGCGCGTGATCGACATAGACTTGCTCGACTATGACCGGCAGGCAATCCACAGTGAGCGGCTGACATTGCCGCATCCGCGCATTCTGGAGCGCGCATTCGTGCTGACACCGCTGGCCGAAATCGCCGGTGACCTCCTCATCGGCGAAACCAGTGTGGACGCACACGCCCGCCATCTCGCCGATCCAGAGATCACTCCGTACTGAATCCGCCTCCGCGCAAGGGCGCGATGTCTCTGTATGAGACACGTTTTTGCAAGACGTGGAAGTATAAGAAACAGGCAGGATATTGAGATGGTGGGCGGTACAGGGATTGAACCTGTGACCCCTGCCGTGTGAAAGCAGTGCTCTACCGCTGAGCTAACCGCCCATCCATATTTCGGTGGCACAATATACGGTCGATGTACCGCACAGCCTGCCGAAAAACTGCGGCGCCCGTAACGGGCGCCTCTCTCGTTCTTCTAGAAAGGTCGGAGCGTTCCGTCAAGCGCTCTCCTTCATCAGATCGTCGTTTTTCTATCTGATCCGTGTGAACCGGCAATTTCAGTCACCGCTGTCCACAAGTCGTCGAAGTGTGCGACCAGACGATCCGGGCCAAGCTCCGCCACCGGCACATCGGAATAGCCGAACGGCACTGCGACCACCGGCAGGCCAGCCGCACGGGCGGTGCTGATATCGGTGCCCGAATCGCCAATCATGACTGCGCGCACGGGCGATCCCCCTGCCCTGTCGATTGTCAGCGTCAGGTGGCGCGGGTCCGGCTTGTAATAGGGAAAGGTGTCGCGCCCGCAAATCGCAGTGAAGCGATCGGCAATTCCGAGCAGGTCGAGCAGTTGCAACGACTGATTCTCGAACTTGTTGGTGCACACCGCCAGAACCCATCCAGCATTGCGGAATCTGTCGAGCGCCTCCGGCACACCGGGGAACAGCCTGGTTTCATTGAGAAGGTTGCGCTCATAATAATCAATGAAGACACGAAACATCCGCTCCATGTCCGCGTCTTCAACCGGCGGATTACCCGCCTCGTCAAACCCGCGCCTGATCAATGCACGCGCACCCGAGCCGATCATATCCCGCGCCCTCTCGAACGACAGCGGCGGCAAATTTTCTCCGGTGAGCACATGATTAAGCGCTGCAACGAGATCGGGAGCCGTATCGGCGAGCGTGCCATCGAGGTCGAAAACGGCAATCGGGGGGAGTTTATCGGTCATGGCGCACTTTAATGAATGGCGGAAGCAGATTCGCGGTTGACTATAGGATGCCCTCACAGATGCAGCAATCCATGCGCCTTGAAGCTGCAATCGGCAGGTGAAAAACCGTTCCGGCGGCTGACGTGTGGCTGGATGGGTGCTAGAAGACATGCAGTAACCATGGACTGGCGATCAATGATGACGACACCATTCTTGACGACGACGACCCGCGCACCCCGGTCTGGCCGCCGTTGCGGCCTTTCCCCTGTTCGGATGGCGGTGGCCGCGACAGCGCTCGTCCTGTTGAGCGGCGCAGCGCCTTTTGCCTTCGCCCCCGCGCCTCAGCTCGATCTCAACCGTATCTACCGCGTCAATGTCGCCACTGGCGAAGTCGGCGCGTGCCAGTATGGTTTGAAGGAAGGCACGATCGGCGTGACCTTCTGCTTCCCGGCTGGCGAGGGTGCCGGCCCGCAAGCGCTGGGCGAATATGGGCTGGTCAGCTCCAGCCACACGCGGGAGAGCGGCGTGTTCCGCGTCAACCATCGCACCGGCGAAATCAGCAGTTGCTACGTCTTCAATACACATGTCGTCTGCACGCCGCAGGTGAGCGCCACGGATACGGCCTCCTCCGCCCCTGCTGACGCTGCCCAGCAACAGAACAGCGCCACTGGCGACGCCAGCGCGCCGCCCACACCTGCCCAGTGACATTGCCTCGCGCCCCCGATCAGGAGCTGAACCGTGAGTGATTCCCTTAAGCGGGAGGCTGCCGCGCGGGCGGTCGCCCTTGTCGAGCCCGGCATGCGGCTGGGGCTTGGCACCGGCTCCACCGCACGACATTTCGTCGCACTGCTCGGGGAGCGTGTTCGGCAAGGTCTCGATGTGGTTGGCGTGCCAACGTCTGAAGCCACCCGCCGGCAGGCCGAAGACGAAGGCATCCGCCTGACCACCCTGGAAGAAACGCCGCAACTCGACCTCACGGTCGATGGCGCGGACGAGTTCGACGACCGCTTGCGCCTCGTGAAGGGCGGCGGCGGTGCCTTGCTGCGCGAAAAGATCGTCGCGGCATCCAGCACCCGCATGGTGGTGATCGCTGATTCCTCCAAGCGCGTTGAACGGCTTGGCCGCTTTCCGTTGCCGGTCGAGGTCGTGCGTTTCGGGCTTGCATCGACCCGTACTGCAGTAGCAGATGTTGCCAGCCGCTTTGGCGCGCAGGGCAGCGTTACATTGCGGCATGCTGAAGAAGAGCCGTTCGTGACCGACGAAGGACATTTCATTCTCGATATCGCCTTTGGCGTCATCGCGGAGCCTGAAGCGATGGCTGCCGCACTTGTGGCCATTCCGGGCGTCGTGGAGCACGGCTTGTTCATCGGCCTCTGCCAGACGGCATTTCTCGCGACGCCGGACGGCATCCTCACCCTGACCAATAACGACGCCTGAGCGACGTTTCCCCCCTGTTGCGGGCGGGCGGGCTTACGAAATTGAAAAAATTCTGATAAGCCGGCCATGTCCTTGGAGATTGTCCATGAAAAATTCTGTGAAACGTCTGTCTTTCAGCTCTTTTTCCGTACGTAGCGCGGCCATCGCCACATTGGCGGCAACGGGTATCGCGTTTGGCGGCGGCAGCGCCGTGGCGCAAACAGCGACCGCACCGGCTCCTGCTGCGCAGTCGACGCTGACCCAGAGCCACATCGATGTGGCGCGCGAGGTCGTGACCCTTTCGGGCATGGCCCGCACGTTCGATGGTTTGCTGCCGACATTCGGCGATCAGGTGCGGCAGACGTTTATCACCCGTCCAGAGATTTCTGCGGATCTGAATGCCGTGCTCGATCAGCTCAAGCCCGAGCTGGAAGAGAAGAAGGCCGACATTCTGAACAACGCGGCGCGCATTCTTGCCAGCCGCCTTAACGAGGAAACCCTCGTACAGGTTCGCGACTTCTTCCGGTCTACAGCCGGCCAGCAATATGTTGCCACGCAACCGCTGGTCCTCGATGACCTGTTCGCCGCGCTCAACACCTGGATCGGCGACGTTTCCAGCTTCATCGTTACCCGCGTGCGGGAAGAGTTGCGCAAGCGCGGCCACGAATTATGATGGAATCGCTTGCGTTCAGACCAAAGTGTCGAGCTGAACGCAACTTGCGGTAACGTCCTGATTCCGTCAGACTATCTGGCGTTTAATATCGTCAGTGATGACAGGCGGCAAGAACCGGAGCGCATGGCGCGCGGCGGCTCTTGCCTCATCTTTTATTCTGGAGGCTTTCCCCATGGCGTCGTTCGATGTTGATCTTTTCGTCATAGGGGGCGGCTCCGGCGGCGTTCGGGCGGCGCGCATTGCATCCGGTCACGGCGCTTCAGTCATGCTGGCGGAAGAGTATCGCTACGGCGGCACCTGCGTCATTCGCGGCTGCGTGCCGAAAAAATTGCTGGTGCACGCCAGCCGCTTCCCCGCCCAATTTTCAGATGCCGCGGGCTTTGGCTGGAGCGTCGGCGAAACGGCCTTTAGCTGGCATACGCTGATCCGTGACAAAGACGCGGAAATCTCCCGACTCGAAGGCATTTATGCGAAAAACCTCGAATCATCCGGCGTAAAGCTCGTCCGCAGCCGGGCCGTGATCGAGGATGCGAA
Source organism: Pseudochelatococcus contaminans (assembly GCF_014195635.1). Classification (GTDB taxonomy): domain Bacteria; phylum Pseudomonadota; class Alphaproteobacteria; order Rhizobiales; family Beijerinckiaceae; genus Pseudochelatococcus; species Pseudochelatococcus contaminans. Next base: position 12,712 of record NZ_JACICC010000001.1, read on the forward strand.
TACCGTACGCCTGCTAGCGACCGGCGCGCGCATTCGCGCGCGGTATATTCTCATCGCCACCGGCGGTGCGCCCGTGATCGATACGACCCTTCCCGGCCACGAACTTGCGATCACCTCAAATGAGGCATTCAACCTGCCGGACTTCCCGCGCCGTGTGCTCGTTGTCGGTGGCGGCTACATCGGCGTTGAGTTCGCGGGAATTTTCGACGGTCTGGAAGCGGATGTTTCTATTGCCTATCGTGGCAAAACCCTGCTGCGCGGTTTCGATGCAGACGTCGTTTCCGCGCTGGAGGATGCCTATAAGGCGCGCGGCATCACCCTGAAGCCGAATCGCACGCTTTCCAGGCTCTCCCGCGCTGACAATGGCGCGCCGATTGACGTAACGTTTTCCGATGGCGAAACAGGCACGTTCGACATCGTCCTGTCAGCCATAGGCCGCAAGCCCAACGTGGCCGGCCTCGGCCTGGAGACTGTCGGCGTGCGGCAGAAGGCCAATGGCGCCATCGAAGTGGACGGTTTTTCGCGTTCCAGCGTGCCATCCATCTACGCAGTGGGTGACGTGACCGACAGGGCCAATCTCACCCCGGTCGCCATTCGCGAGGGCCATGCTTTCGCGGATACGGTCTTCGGCAATAAAAGCTGGCAGGTGGATCACTCCGTCATACCAACTGCAGTGTTCTCAACCCCGGAAATCGGCACCGTGGGGCTGACGGAGGAGCAGGCACGCAAGGCGCATGGCGACGTGTCGATTTTCCGAACCTCATTCCGGCCGCTTCAGGCCACTCTGTCCGGCAGCAACGACCGGGTGCTGATGAAGATCGTCGTCGACAAAAGCAATGATCGAGTGCTCGGCGTCCATATCGTCGGCGAGGGTGCCGGTGAAATGGCGCAGCTTGTCGGCATCGCGGTGACAATCGGGGCGACGAAGGCCGATTTCGATCGCACGATTGCCCTGCACCCAACCAGCGCCGAAGAACTCGTCACCCTGCGCACGCCGATAGCGTGATTCGCTGCGGCAAATGGCGCTCGCATTTTATTGCGTAATACGTATATAAGCAGGAATCTTGTTGCGGGGGCTGGGCCGTTTGCCAGCTTGCCTCCGGTCAGTTTTCTTTGGGAACGGGAGTGGGTGTTATGACGGAGCGTTGGACGCCATCAAGCTGGAGATCGAAGCCTATCCAGCAGGTGCCCTCCTATCCGGACAGCGAGGCGCTTGCGGCAGTCGAACAACAGCTCGGCACTTTTCCGCCGCTGGTGTTTGCCGGCGAGGCGCGCCAGTTGAAGCGCCAGTTGGCCCGCGTTGCGGAAGGAAAGGCTTTCCTGCTGCAGGGCGGCGATTGCGCCGAAAGCTTCGCCGAGCATTCCGGCGACACGATTCGCGATTTCCTGCGCCTGTTCCTGCAGATGGCTGTGGTGCTGACCTATGCGGGCGGCTTGCCCGTGGTAAAGGTCGGCCGCGTTGCAGGGCAGTTCGCCAAGCCGCGTTCTTCGCCCAATGAGACCGTCGGTGATGTCACTCTGCCAAGCTACCGCGGCGATATCGTCAACGGCATCGGCTTCTCGGCCGAAGAGCGTATCCCTGACCCGCACCGCCAGTTGAAGGCGTTCCGCCAGTCTGCGGCAACGTTGAACCTGCTGCGCGCATTCACGGGTGGCGGTTATGCCAACCTCGACAATGCGCATCGCTGGATGCTCGGTTTCGTCAAGGACAGCCCGCTGTCGGATCGTTACCGGGAGATCGCGGACCGCATCACCGAGGCGCTGGACTTCATGCGCGCCTGCGGCATCGATCCGGAATCCAGCCCGGAAGTGCGGGCGACGCAGCTTTACACCAGCCACGAAGCCCTTCTGCTGGGTTACGAGGAAGCGTTGACGCGCATCGATTCGACCTCCGGCGACTGGTACGCGACGTCCGGTCACATGCTGTGGATCGGCGACCGCACCCGTCAGCTCGATCATGCTCATGTGGAATTCTTCCGCGGCATCGAGAATCCCATCGGGTTGAAGTGCGGCCCCTCGCTCAGCCCGGATGAATTGCTGCGCCTGATCGACGTGCTGAACCCGGACAACGAGCCAGGCCGCCTCACCCTCATTGCGCGTTTCGGCTCGGATAAGGTGGAAGCCCACCTCCCCGCGCTTGTGCGCGCGGTGAAAAAAGAAGGCCGTGCTGTTGTGTGGTCTTGCGATCCGATGCATGGCAACACCGTCACGGCCAACGGCTACAAGACGCGGCCTTTCGAGCGGATCGTTGGCGAAATCAGCACCTTCTTCGACGTTCATCACGCCGAAGGCACCCATGCGGGTGGCATTCATCTGGAAATGACCGGCCGGAACGTGACTGAATGCACCGGCGGCGGACGCCCGTTGACGGCTGATCAGCTTTCCGATCGCTATCACACCCACTGCGATCCGCGCCTTAACGCGGAACAGGCACTTGATGTGACCTTCCTCGTGGCGGAGCGGCTGAAGCGCGAGCGTTTGCTGAAAGGGCGGCCGGTCGATGCCGAAGCAGCAGAATAATGCTCCGCTGAAAGCAGTTTGAATTAAAAAGGGCCGGTTTACACCGGCCCTTTTTAATTGATGGCGCTCTTCAACAACGCTGAATTGCCAGCATCTGCCCCAAAATAACGATCGATGAGCGCGCGCTTGGTTTTTTCATCAAGACCGGCAAGGGCCTTGCCAGCACTGACAGCCAGCGCCTCGATTTCATCCCGGCTGGCGCCGGGCCGCATGCTGAGCCCCGTAAGCGCGGTCAAAACCGCTTCGGCTTTTTCCTGCTCGTGGCGCGTGTCATAGCCCACACGATAATCCACCGGCTCTGGAGAGAACCAGTAAATAATGCCGATGCATATTGCGAAGCGTGTGAAAAACCCCATGCCGCCTACCCACAAGAGAGTAACCGATACGATGCGGGGCAAAGATAAACATGAGACTAACGCGGGCAGGTCACAGTATTGACAACCATCCCGCCCGGCAATCCCGGAAGCGTTTCACGCCAATGTGAAACCGCGGCGCAGCCATAAGGGCTGCGCCGTTAGGCTCAGATGCCGACTTCCTGCGACTTCGATTCGACGCTCGTCACGAGCGGGACAGGCGTTGGCTCGACAAAGTTGGCGAACCACCGCGCCGGCGGGGTCTGGACCAGCCGGTTATAGGTGTTGGCAGCGCGGACATAATCGCTGCGCGCCACAACGATGCGGCTTTCGTTCTGCGCCAGCCGCCCCAGAGCCGTGCTCACTGGCGGCACAGTGCGCTGCTCCGGCAGGAATTGCAGCATATCCAGTACGCGTGCAAGTTCCGCCGTCAGTTCGTCCTGCTTTTCCATGTAAGCGCGGAAATGCTCTTCCGTGTGCGGCGGCTTGGCGTCCAGCGGCAGCAGGATGATATCCTGACGCTTTTCTTCCAAAGCTTCGAGCATATCATTGCGAGCGGGGCTGACAGTGCGCAAAGCGTCTATCACATCCTGCGTGACATAGGCACGCAGCAGAAACTGCCGCTGCATTTCCTCCCAGGCATTGGCTGCCCGCGTTTCGGCCTGGGGAACGTTCATGAGGCGTGCGCCGGCAAAAGCCAAAGCGAGAACCAGAACCACGCCGACGACTATGAAGATCCGGTTGCGGGAGGGTACCCCCATTCCTGAAATCCTCTGAGTTTGGCTGACCACAGTTATACTTCCGTAGAATTACACTAAATAGCGCGATGTAAAGCCGCGCGCAGTGAACACGAAAACTTCTCCGGACACAATGCCGCCGTAATCAATCGGCGGCATTATCCTCAACGTTGGATGCTCCGGCGCCTGCGTCCAGCATCAGACGCGCTCTGGCGCGCATCTTTTCCGTTTCGCTCTTCAACTGTCCGCAGGCTGCGAGGATGTCGCGCCCACGCGGCGTGCGAACCGGGCTGGCATAACCGGCACGGAACACGATATCCGAAAACCGCTCAATCGTTTCCCAGTCGGAGCACTCATAGGCGGAACCGGGCCACGGATTGAAGGGAATGAGATTGATCTTGGCCGGAATGCCCTTCAGCAGGCGGACCAACTCACGTGCGTCTGCCGGTGTATCGTTGACGCCCTTCAACATCACGTATTCAAACGTGATGCGGCGCGCATTCGACAAACCGGGATAAGCCCGGCAGGCATCGAGCAGCTGCGCAATCGGATATTTCTTGTTCAGCGGCACCAGCTCGTTGCGCAGGTCGTCGCGCACGGCATGCAGCGAAATCGCCAGCATGCAGCCGATTTCCGCGCCCGCCCGCTCAATGGTCGGCACAACGCCCGATGTCGACAGCGTGATGCGCCGGCGGCCGATGGACAAACCTTCGCCATCGGCAACGACATCCATCGCATCCCTGACGTTGTCGAAATTATACAGCGGCTCGCCCATGCCCATCAGAACGATGTTCGAGACGTAGCGGTTGCCGTCTCCCGGCACGAATCCGTTCTTTGGCGGCTCCGCATCCGGCCAGTCGCCCAGCATGTCACGCGCGACCACGACCTGCGCCACGATCTCCGCCACAGACAGGTTGCGAACAAGGCGCTGTGTGCCGGTGTGGCAGAAGGTGCAGTTCAGCGTGCAGCCGACCTGGCTGGACACGCAGAGCGTGCCACGATCCACTTCAGGAATATAAACGCATTCGATTTCCGCGCCGCGATCGTGCGGCCCAGTCGAGGGCATGCGCATCAACCACTTGCGCGTGCCGTCGGTCGATACCTGCTCGGTCACGACTTCCGGACGATCCAGCGTGTAATGGGATGCAAGCGCGGTGCGCAGACCTTTGGCGATGTTGGTCATCGCCTCGAAATCTGTAACGCCGCGCAGGTAGATCCAGTGCCAGAGCTGCGTGACGCGCATTTTCAGCTCGCGCTCGGGCACGCCGATGGCGGCGAGCGCATCGCGCAGACCCTGACGTGTCATGCCCAGAAGCGACGGCAGACGTGCGGGGACCGACAACTCGACGGGAACGCCCGCCGGGCGCGCGGACAACGTCGAAGCACGCGCTTCCCGCATGCCCGCTGGCGCCTTCCCAATTACCGTCGCCCTGCCGCTCGTCACTGACATCTCATCAGTGACATCACGCGCAACAGCCACCGTCGTCATGCAATTCCCATCCGTCTTGCCCGCTTGTGCGAGCTTGCCACCGGCGTCATCCCGCCGTTACGAAAGGGCGCGTATAGCACGCCACCGCTCAAATAGCCAGAGGGCGGACAGCACGGGAAGATGCCGGATCTTGTCGCCGGACGATTACGGGCATTCGCGTGCGAGACGCTGCAATGCAGCACTGACGCCAGCAAGCGAATACTCGTCCGTAAGGCTCGAGCCACGGGCGGACGTCGATTTGACGGTCAGTTTCGATCCGCCGCGCATGGCCGCCAGCACGGCATTTTCCTGAGCGGCATCCTTCACCCATACGTTGGCGCCGGACGTGACGAGCGCGAATGTCGCGCCACCGTTCACGGTTGCCTGAGCGTCCTGCCCGGGGCGAGTGGGGAAGCCCATCACGAAGCTGATTTCGTTGCGGACATTTTCCTTCGGCCGCGACGACACGAACAGGTAAGCCGGGTCGCGGTTGAGGCCCGCTGGCAGGCGCACCTTCGGCTGCGTCACCGCGTAACAGACTTTCGCGCCGCCCTGTTGCGACGTGTAAACGCTCCAGTCACTGAAAGTGCCTGCGAGCACGGAACCTGCCGGTGCCTGCGCCTGCGCCGGCCCAGCCGGCAATGCGATTGCGAGGACCGAAGCTGCGAAAACGCCCGCGAGGGCGCGTGTCGGAGTCAATCGTATCATGGTCGCATCTTACCCTTTTCCAGCCGGCGCGCGCTGCCGGACTTCATGCCTGGTATCCATTCCGCACACGGCGGACCCTCGAAACCACAAAGGTGGCGTGATCCAAGCCATGACACGGGATGGTAAAATTTCTGTCACCGTCCGCGATAATGCTACAGGGTCAGGTCTTCAAAATGTGCAACCATGCCCCCGCCGACGCATCATTCTGTCAGCAGGCTGGTTCCGTCTGCCCGGAAAGCGCTCTGGAACGCCGAGGTGCTATAGCCCTCAAATCCATCCAAAAAACGGCAAGCGCAGTGCGGTGGCAGCAAAAATTCTGACATGATTTCTGTCATGGCACCCTCTCCGCCGCCAGGGCGATCACAATCGGGCGAGCGCCATGGCATGATTCAAGCCTGTGCAGCTTGTTCCTGCGCACGAATGGCCCGGACGGCCGCATGGGCATCGGCGACGGCATCGTCGATATTGGCCTTGAAATGCACCAGCGGGTGGCGCACCCCATGCAACAGCAGCGTGCGGCGCACACCCGGCCGGGCTCCGGAAATGGAAATCAGCGCCCCGCGCGCGTGGCCCTTGCGCACAAAGCTTTCGATGGTCGAAGCCGCCGTCGAATCAAGGAACGGCACGGCGGAGAAGTCGATCACATAAGCCTTGGGGCGGCGTGCGATCTGGTCCAGCGTCGTGCCGACACTCGCCGCGGCTCCAAAGAAGAACGCGCCGGAGATTCGCGACACCACGACATCGGGGTCGCTCGCCGCCGAGGTGTCGTAGGGCGCGAGCGTCCTGTCCTCGCCGACATCGGATTGATCCTCGGTTCCCAACGACACCGAAGCGGCGTTCTCCACCTCCACGGACTGCGCCATGCGATGCAGAAACAGCAGCGCGCTGAGCGTGAAGCCAACCACGATGCCTTCGACCAGATCGCGGAAAACCGTCAGCAGAAAAGTCGCCGTCAGCACCACGGCATCGCCGCGCGAGGCGCGCAGCAGCGTTGCCACGGCATGTTTTTCCACCATGTTCCACGCCACCGTCGCCAGCACGCCCGCAAGCGCGGCCAACGGAATGAACGACGCCAGCGGCGCGGCGAGCAGGATGAACAGCAGCAGAAACACCGAATGCAGAATGCCGGCCATTGGCCCATAGGCACCCGCGCGCACGTTCGTAGCCGTGCGGGCAATCGTGCCCGTCACGCAGAAGCCGCCAAATAACGCCGAACCGACATTGGCCACCCCTTGCGCCACCAGCTCGCAATTGGAGCGATGCCGGCGCCCCGTCATCGTATCCGCAACCACGGCCGACAGCAGACTCTCGATGCTCCCCAGCAGCGTGAAAGCGATCGCCGCCGGCAGCACGGCAATGATCTTGTCAATGGAGAGCGTTGGCAACTGCGGCGCGGGGAGTGTCTGCGGAATACCGCCGAATCGCGTGCCGATGGTATCCACCGGCAGATCGAACGCCCACGTCACCACGGCGGCCAGCGCCACGGCGATGAGCAGACCCGGCATGCGCGGCCTGTATTCCCGCAGCCCGATGATGATGACGATGGTCGCCGCCGCAAGCAGGAAGGAGGGCACGCTGAAAGTCGGCATGGCATCGGCCAGCGCCGCCAGTTTCTCGAAAATCGGCGACGGCTCGGGACCGGAAAGCGTGAGCCCGAACAGATCCTTGATCTGGCTGGCGAAAATGATAACCGCAATACCGGCGGAGAACCCGACCGTGACTGGATAGGGAATGTATTTGATGAACGTGCCAAGCTGAAGGAAGCCGACAACAGCCAGCAGAATGCCCGACAGCAGCGTGGCCAGAATGAGCCCCTCGATGCCCTGCGTGCTCACCGTGGTCGCGACCAGCACGATGAATGCACCTGCCGGGCCGCCGATCTGGAAGCGGCTGCCGCCCAGCAGCGACACCAGAAAGCCGCCGATGATCGCCGTATACAGCCCGCGATCCGGCCCAACACCAGAGGCGATGGCAATGGCCATCGACAGGGGAAGCGCAACGATGGCGACCGTGAGGCCCGCAATGGCGTCGGCCTTGAAATTGGAGAGCGTGTACCCCTCTCGCATCACGGTGATGAACTTGGGCGTGAACAGCTCCACGAACGACGGCCCGTCCGGAACGTGCTGCCTGGAATCGCCGCGCGATGCCGAAGACGTTTCTCTCGGATGCGATGACATGACGCTCACTCCCGCGCGCCGCCGTATCCAGCGGCACCCTGCCTGATAGCTGCTCCACCCGGTCGTTCCGACAATTTGCGGACCAACGACACATGGCCAAAGACCGACCGGTTTGCCGAATGCGCGACGGATCGTCGGATCCTGAAAGGCCCACGGCACCGGCAAGCCGGAGCAGCGGAGGAGGCGGCGGTCGCCGAGAGACGGCGTCTGCGGTTGCCTGCATCGCTCGCGATACCGGCAGCCGCAGTTTATTGATTCAACTCGTCGAACTCCGAGCGGCCTGCGGCTCCTTCAGCCTCACGCCGCGCCCGCCTTCCGGGCTGGGTGCATGATCGGCGATGAGCACGATGCCGGCGCGATCGAACGCTTCGATCACTTTGGTCAGCGTATCGACGACTCCGCGAACATTCCCCTCGCTTGCCTCCATCCGCTGGATAGTCGGCAAGGAAACGCCCGCCAGCTCGGCGAGCTGGCGCTGGTCGATTCCGAGAAGGGCGCGGGCGGCGCGCATCTGAGCGGCGCTGATCACACGAGGAATCCGATATCAATCATTCGAAAAGCTATATCACCCATCATAAGTGATGTCAAAAACATCATTGTTAAATTTATTAACATGAAAAGGGGTGCATCAGGTCCATGGAGACTATCGGAACAGCCGGGGGATACGATGCTGTGAAGGCCGCGACTCTCAAGGCTGGATACGGCCTTGCGGTGGAACCTCGCTCCGATTGACGCGTTATTTTTGGTAAGAGGCATCGTTCAATGAATCGAAGCTTGATCATGGCTTCATTCTTCTGGACAATGATGCCTGTTCCTTATGCAGGATGGGATTTGCCGCATGGCAACTCCATCGACGTGCTTTTCGGGAGGTTGACATGACGGCATCACACCACGGCCCCATCGACGACGACTCCAACGGCCGGTCGAAAGAGGAAGCAGATGAGCGGCTCGATGAAGAGCTGGAGGACAGCTTTCCTGCGAGCGATCCGCCGGCTGCCATCAGCCCCGGTTCTGGTGAAGATCCCAAGCTTGGTGACGATGCCCCGCGCAAGGAACATCCGAGCAAGAATAACCCACCAGCCTGACGGCACTGTCATTTAGAAACAAAAATCCGCCGGAGACGACAAATGTCTCCGGCGGATTTTTCATATGGTCTAGAGCATTTCGGCATTTCGTTGAAACGCAGAAGTGCTCTATCTTATTGGTTTTACGCGTTTTCTTCACGCAAAGCGGTATCCACTTTGCTTGAAAACGCTTTAATGACGATTAGCGATGCCATCCGCCGGGATCAAACGTCCACTGGTTGCCACGCTGCACCCACCGTGGGTCGCGGTGACGATAGCCGGGGCGTTCGCGCACCCACTGCCCCGAAACCCATACATGGCTCCGGCGGCGGTTATCCCAAGACCAATATCCCGGAACCCACACGTGGCCACGCCGCGGAGGCGGACGACGCTCCCGGCGCGGTGCGGGCGGCGGCGGCATTCTGCCACGACCGCCTTGAGGACCGCCTTGGGGGGCACCTTGTGGACCGCGATGCGGCGGCGGGCCGGAGGGCCTTGAACCCGGACCGGGGCCGGGACCATAATGCTGCTGTGCCTGCGCAGTTGCCGCTACACCCGCAAGCGGGGCAGCAATGCCTGCCAGCAAAATCGCGTTGAGAAAAGACCGTCTCGATACCATGCTGCTCTCCCTATCGAAACACACCAGAGCACCAGATGTTCTGATGACATCAGGCCACGCGCTCCAGTTGCCGCATTTGACTGCAATTCGCGTTCAACTCGATGGATCGGCTTGAACGTCGACTGCCCTGAACAGACGCCACGCCGAACAAAAAAGCGTTCAGTCGTTATGTATCAGTATTCCGCCAGAATCGTACGAAAGAATGGCAGAAGCAACGCATGAAGAAGAATGACAAGAATTTAATATTTGAATAAGATAGCAGGCAATATTTTACTTTTTGTTAATATTAAATGGCCTGAGCTTGTCTGTTCTGACGATATCTTCAGGCACGGTAACAGCTATCCTGCCCTGAAATATCCGGACGGCGGCCGCAGACCGGGGATCGGCAAAACCCTCCCCACGCGCCCGAAAGCTTTTCGAGCGCGCAAGTTTCCGAAGCGGAGGGGAGACTAATTGCGGTGAGGCGTCTCTGGCGTCGGGATGAGGTAAGGCGCAACGACGCGGACATTTCGCCGACCGCCATCGGGTGAGGTCGCCGAAATCAGCATCCCTTCCCGACGCGAGATGGTTGCACCCGCATCTGTAAGGCCGGGGCCGATACCCGCTGATTCACCCCCGGCCGTGGGAACGGCGGCGGCATCGGCGATATCCTCGGCATCGGCCGCCGTGTCGGCCTGAGAAACGCGCGACGCCGACCGCGCTCCGGCAGGACGGGACAGCTCCCGTGCCTTTTCAGCCGTTACGACGATATCGCTTTCCTGCGGCGCGATCAGCGACTGCGCGGCTTGCAGCGCGTGTTCCCAGGTTTCGCCCTGTTGCAGGCAAGCTGCCTCGGGAACGAGACGTTTTTGATAAGCACGCGCATTCGGCAACGAGCTGTAGGGCACTCCGGATGCGCTCTGGGCGCGCTCGATGGTGCCGCCCTGCGACATGAAGAACAGTTCCGTGCGGGTTGCCGGGCACTGCGCCTGACAGACCTGCTGCGCTTGCGCAACACCCTGGAAGGGGCCGCCAAGCGGGAAAAAGAACCCGTCCGCCAGCCTGACGCAAACAGGCTGCGAACCGCCCGAAGCGCGCTCCTCGCGCGGGGCTTCAGGAAGAGCGTTGCTGACGTCTGCCTGCGGCATTTCCGGCGGGTAGTCGCTCTCCTGCGGGCTACCGAAAATACGCTCGAAGAAGCCGCGCGGCCGCTCCGGCACGTTGGCGCAGTGGCGATCGAGCGCGGCTTGCAATTGCCGCCGCCGCGCCTGGTTGCGCGGCCCACCCCCGAGCCTGTCGGCATAGGCCAGCATCTCGTTCAGGTTGGACTGCATCTGCTGCATGTGCGCGCGCAGCGGGGCGCACTCGCCGGGCGTGCGGAAGTTGTCGGTACGGGTGCAACCGATCTGGTTGAAATAGGCGCGGGTGCGATCAAGCTCGCCGCGCTGACGTTGCGCCGCCACGAGATATTCCTGCGCGCGGGGATCGACGCCACGCGACAGACCGTTGAGTTCTGCACGATAGGCAGAGCAATCGATGGCCTGCGCAGCAGCCCCGCCGACACCGGCTGTGGTTATCGCAAGGAACGTCAGAATACCGAACAGGCGGGAGTGTGCTGCCAATCGGAAGCGCCCTGCCAAGCCAGAGGATGCGGGGAGAAGCCGTTCCCGTGCTGCCTGACGCATTGATGTCTGCCTGATCGATTCTGTGGCCACGTATCTGCTCGACGTCCGGTTCATGCGAAAACTCAAGGCAGGCAGCCCCCATGCCTGCCGATGTCCTGCCTTAGCATCCAGTTTATATGCTTAACCAGCTTTTCCGTAGCTTGTCTTCTGACAAAGCCGCGGTCATGCACAGCAGGATGACCGTCGCATCCCCGGCATATCCGGGATTTACGCGCCGTCGCCGGGGCACACACGGCGACGATCACAATCTCTTGCGCCGGCATGCGGCGGGATAACGTATGCTGCGAGAAAGCGATTCACCGCTCATGACGCTTTCCTGACGCCATGCTCCCCTCTGCCGAAACCGTCAGACTTCGGGAAAGCGGGACGGGCGCTTGTCCACAGTGTCGTGCTCGGCGCTGTCGATGCCGGCCCGCTCCAGAAGATGGGCCATGATTCGCTCGAATGCGGCGAGATCGTCCTCCGGCAACCCGGCGGTCAGGTTCTGAGAGTGTTCGAGCGCTGCGGGCACGATCAGCGCATAGGTGTTCGCGCCGGCTTCCGTCAGCGACAGGAAGGCCTCGCGCCGGTCGCGCTCGTTGGCGCGGCGCACCAGCAGGCCCCGCTCCTCCAGCGTTGCAACGGCACGGGAGACCTTCGTCTTGTGCATCTGGCTGTGCGCGCCTATGTCGCGGGCCGTCATCGGGCCGAATTCGCCGAGCGTGGCGATCAGCCGCCACTCGGGAATGCCGAAACCGAAGCGCTCGTTATAGAGCCGATCGAGGCCCCCGGCCACGACATGCGCGAGGACGTTGAGGCGGAAAGGCAGAAAGCGGCTCAGCGCCAGCGGTTCTGCGGGAGTGTCCGTCATGCTGCCAGACCTTGCAAGATGTGTTTGAATCATGCCCGCCGCGAGTAGAGAACGGGCATGCCTCAAGGGTAGCTGTGAAAACAACTTCAATGAAATAACGCGATCGCCGCCTTGCGGCAATCCCGCCCCGGACACATCTGCAGCAAATACGCGGCTCCCGGCGCATACCGGACGCCGTAACGGCCGCCCGGCAGCCGGGAAACGCGGGCGCGGGCCGGGTTTTTGCTGTATGAGTTTGCTGCCAGAGCCGGAGAGCCCCGCCTCCGATCAGCCGTGGAGAAGTCGATGCCCCTCTCATCCGCTCGTCAATCGTTCAGCCGCCTCGCCTATCGTGGCCTCGCCGCGCTCGCAACCGCCGGCAGGGACAGGTTGCTAGCGCCCATGCTGCTGGCGTTGGCGCTGATGCTGCCCCTCGGCGGCGCGACAGCGTGGGCAGATGGCCCGGACCTCATTTTCAAGAAATCCACGGTGTGGAAAATGCTGACGCCAGACCACAAGCTCGCGGTGTACGGCATCGACGACCCGGTCGTGTCCGGCGTCGCCTGCCATTTCACCACACCGGAAAAGGGTGGGCTGGGGGGCTTCTTCGGGGTGTCCGAAGAAGTGTCGGACATCTCATTGTCCTGCCACCAGACCGGGCCGATTTCTTTCAACGAGAAATTCGAGCAGGGCGATGTCGTGTTCAGCGAACGCCGCTCGCTGCTCTTCAAGCGCATGCAGATCGTCCGTGGCTGCGATGAGAAGCGCAACACGCTGATCTACCTTGTATATTCCGACAAGCTCATCGAGGGATCGCCCAAGAACGCCACCTCCGCCGTGCCGGTCACGCCTTGGGGCGGCGGCGAGGCCCAGCGCTGCGCCGACTGGCTGAAGCGGTGAACAACTGCATTATCCGCATGATCGGAAATTGCAGAGCCTTGCCATCGATATTTGCATTTGTTACAAAACTGCGTCGCTGGGCGTGATGATCCGGCTTTCAGGAGGATGTGAGCGTGGTCGTCTCCCGCTCCCGTGGTGCGTTCAAGGCTCTGGCCGCCGGCATTGTTGCCGAGGCCGGCATGCGCTCGCGCCCGCCGCATTCCTCGCTGCTTCTCCCCCTTCTTCTCCTTAGCTGCCCCTGAGGGCTGGCCGGGTTTTGCCCTGGCCTTCAGGGGGCATTCGACGGCGGCGCACCGCTCCGGCGTGCCGACGCATTTTCCGGCAAACCCGGGGACATGACGTCCCTGTCCCAGTCCCGGAGCGCTTGTCCAGCGGATGACACCATCTCATCGACAGGAAGGCGCCCGATATCGAAATGATCTCATCCCGCCGCAGGCGACAGATCGATTCTTGAAGAAAGACCGGCTCATGAACACGGCAGCGAGCAACGCCACGAACAACGGCCAGACCGGCCCCAAAGATCACATCATTATTTTTGACACCACCCTGCGCGACGGTGAACAGTGCCCCGGCGCATCCATGACCTTCGAGGAGAAGCTGCAGATCGCAACCATCCTCGACGAGATGGGTGTGGACGTGATCGAGGCCGGCTTTCCCATCGCCTCCGACGGCGACTTCGAATCCGTGCGCGAGATCGCCGGCAGGGTGAAGCGCTCCGTCGTATGCGGGCTGGCGCGCGCCAACCCTGCTGACATCGACCGCGCTGGCGAGGCAATCAAGCCCGCGGCGCGTGGCCGCATCCACACCTTCATCGGCACATCGCCGCTGCACCGCCAGTTTCAGTTGCAGCTCGACAAGGAGCAGGTGTTCGAGCGCGCCGTCGCCTCGGTCAAGCGCGCCCGCAACTACACGGACGACGTTGAGTGGTCGCCGATGGATGCAACCCGCACCGAGCACGATTATCTGGTTCGCATCATCGAGGCGGCCATCGACGCGGGCGCGACCACCATCAACATTCCGGATACTGTCGGCTATGCCACGCCGGAGGAATATTACGAACTGGTGCGCACGCTGATCGAGCGCGTGCCCAATTCCGACAAGGCGATCTTCTCCACCCATTGCCATGACGATCTCGGGCTGGCGGTGGCCAACTCGCTGGCAGGCGTGCGTGCCGGTGCCCGCCAGATCGAGTGCACCATCAACGGCCTCGGTGAGCGTGCCGGCAACGCGGCGCTGGAAGAGGTGGTGATGGCCATCCGCACGCGCGCGGACATCCTGCCCTATGACACCGGCATCGATGCCACGCATCTGATGCGCGCCTCGAAGCTGGTATCGACGGTGACGTCCTTCCCCGTGCAGTACAACAAAGCCATCGTCGGCCGCAACGCCTTCGCCCACGAGAGCGGCATCCATCAGGACGGCGTGCTGAAGAACGCGCAGACCTATGAAATCATGACCCCGGAATCGGTTGGCGTCAGCAAGAACGCGCTCGTCATGGGCAAGCATTCGGGCCGTCATGCGTTCCGCGAAAAGCTGAAGGAACTGGGCTTCAACCTGGGCGAAAACGCCGTGGAAGACGCCTTCAAGCGTTTCAAGGATCTCGCCGACCGCAAGAAAGACGTCTACGACGAGGATATCGAGGCGCTGGTGGGTGACGAAATCCTCACCGGACACGACAGAATCAAGCTGGTGTCCCTGTCCATCGCGGCCGGAACGACGGGTCCGCAGACCGCCGCCATCACCCTCGACATCGGCGGTGTCGAGCGCGAGGCGAAGGGTGAAGGCAATGGCCCGGTCGATGCGGTCTTCAACGTCATCAAGGCACTCGTGCCGCATGATGCAACGCTGGAGCTGTATCAGGTGCATGCCGTCACCGGCGGCACGGATGCGCAGGCTGAAGTGTCGGTGCGCCTGAAATCTCCCACCGGCGTCGTGACTGGCCGCGGCGCGGAGCCGGATACGCTGGTGGCTTCGGCCCGCGCCTATCTCTCGGCGCTGAACCGTCTCGAAGCGCGCGGCGCGCGCATTCAGGTGCACGCCTTCACGCCGTAACATCAATAGGCCGATGGCTGACGCCGATCATGTGTCAGCCATCGGTCCGGTCTCCGTGTGGCGCTATGGAAGGCCCCGCCCTTACAGGCCGCTGGCCTCGGAAAACAGGTCGTGCACGACCTTGTCTCTTCTCGCGGCAGAGGATGCGACGCTAACCTTTTCCTCGGCAGTCAGGCGGGCGAAGACCAGCGTCCGCCCGTTCTTCGTAGCCCATCCAACGAACCAGCCCCTGTAACGATCCGCAGCATCCGCCTGTCCAGCTTGCGTCGCGAGTCCGGCGCCGGTCTTGCCATAGACATGCCAGCCGCCAGGCTGAAGCCCCTGATCGATCAGAGCGCCGGTCATATCATAAGCCGTGTCGCTGACTAGCAACTGCCGCATCGCGACCTTGCGCAGAAACGCAACCTGTTCGCGGGGAGAAATTTTTAGCGACCGCAGCCAGGCATATGTCAGGCCGTTATTCTTGCCGGCCTCGCCACTGAGATCCATGTCTCCATATTGAAACGTCTGGACATAATTCCGGAAACGCGGCTCGCCCAGTTTCCGGGTCATTTCCTGCGAATACCACACGACGGAATCTTTCATCCATTTCGCGGGATCTGTCGTGTGACGCCACGATGGACGCCAGTCGGCGTAACCTTCCTTGAACGGCAGCGCCGGAGACTGCGCATCTTTCAGGATTCCCGCATCGAAGCCCATGAGGCTGATGGGTATCTTGAAAGTCGATGCCGCAACGGCTCGCTCGTCGCAACGCCCCTCCTCTTTGACAATCTCGCCACTCGCCGCATCGGCAACGATTGTGCAGATGGTGGAGGCATGGGCCTCATCGGCGAGGGCCGGAATCGCCGCCGAAATCAGCGCAGCCAGGATCAGGCGCGCGGGCAACTTATGTTTGAACAATAAAGCCATATTCCCGTTGATCTTCGGCATGGGCGCCGGCAAGGGCACCGGCATGAGCGCCGATATAGGCGGCGGCCTGACAGCGCTGTTCTTGAGCAGCGTACGGGTTTGGCGTACACCATGCACTTTACTCGGGGGTAAATGGCCATGGCAGGCGAGCATACGGACGACGAATCACAACGTGGGGAATCGAACGCCGCAACGGCGGCCGTGCTGGTGATCGGCGATGAAATCCTTTCCGGTCGCACACAAGACCGCAATATCGGCTACATCGCCCAATATCTGACGGGCATCGGCATCGACCTGCGCGAGGCGCGGGTGGTGGCGGATGTCGAGGATGAAATCATCGCCGCCGTGGACGCACTGCGGGCGCGATATACCTACGTCTTCACCACCGGCGGCATTGGCCCCACGCACGACGACATCACCGCCGATGCCATCGCCAAGGCTTTCGGTGTTCCGCTCGAAGAGCATCCGCGCGCCATCGCCGCCCTGCTGAAATATCTGCGCCCAGAAGATCTGAACCCCGCCCGCAGGCGCATGGCGCGCATCCCGCAAGGGGCGAAGCTCGTGAACAACCCGGTTTCGAAGGCACCGGGCTTCTGGATCGGCAATGTCATCGTCATGGCGGGAATTCCCTCGGTGATGCACGCGATGCTGGACAATGTCGCAACTGAGTTGCGCACCGGCGTCCCCGTGGTATCCCGCACCATCAAGGCGACATGCAAAGAAGGCGACGTGGCGGAAGGACTGGGCACGATCGCCCGCAACCACGCCAACGTGGCAATCGGCAGCTATCCTTACTTCTCGGAGGGAACGTCAGGCACGAATATCGTGCTGCGCTCGCGCGACGCGGACGCCCTGGAGACGGCCTATAATGAGGTGGTGCAGCTGGTGGCAACCGTCCGTCACACCGGCGCATCGCCGTTCTGATGCGCTTTCGCGGGCGCATCCCGGTAAAAACGGGTACCGCTCGCCGTTTTCATGTGATAATTGCGTCCTCCGTTTCGGACAAAGGTATTTTTCATGACACTGCCTTCGCAGAAAGCGTTCCCGGTTTCCTGGGACCAGTTCCACCGCGACGCGCGCGCACTGGCGTGGCGTCTTCACGAAGCCGGCCCGTTCGAGGCGCTGGTGTGCGTCACCCGCGGCGGGCTCGTGCCCGCGGCGATTATCGCGCGTGAACTGGAAATCAGGCTGATCGAAAGCGTCTGCATCGCGAGCTATCACGATTACGCGAAGCAGGGCGAGTTGCAGCTCATCAAGGACATCGCCCCATCCCTGCGCGCCAATGGCGGCAAGGGTGTGCTCGTGGTCGACGACCTCGTGGATACCGGCAAGACGCTGGCCCTTGTGCACACCCTGCTGCCCGACGCGCACTATGCCGCCATCTACGCGAAACCGCAGGGGCGGCCCTTGGTGCACACCTTTATCACCGAAGTCTCGCAGGACACGTGGATCTATTTCCCGTGGGACATGGGGCTGACCTTCCAGCCGCCGATCAGGAACGGCGCACCCGGCTGATCCCGGCCATCCGGGCAAACGCCCGTCACGGCCACCTTCGCATCCTGTGCGTAAGACATACCCCGCCGACCCAAGACAAGCGGTTTGATATTGACCTTGGGCCGGCAAATCCGTATTGGAATGCGGATTGCATCGTGTTTGCGAAACAAGCGCCTCGGAATTAGGTTTGTGATTCCGCAGACAACGATCCGGTTTTGGTGAACGAGCGCGTAGCTCAGCTGGTAGAGCAACTGACTTTTAATCAGTAGGTCCTGGGTTCGAGCCCCAGCGCGCTCACCAAAAACTCCGAATGATAGCGGCGCTATCACCGTTTCATAAAGCGCCCGATACGCTATCAGCCCTGCGGGCCAACGGTCTGCTGGTTTTCCAGCAATTTGTCGACCAGCCTGTCGTGTACGTAATGCGGGCCGTCGAACAGATAAATGTCGTGGCCTTGCATGGCGTTGATCTGAATGGCCAGTTCCTCCGCCGAGGCTGGCCTGAAACCGCCTTTGCCATCCGGCCGGAAGGCCTCGACGATGACACGCAGGCGTTCCGCGCCCAACCCCGCCGCGAGGGTATCGGCGTATTGTCGCGCCGTGGCCGCGTCGCGCGCATGGACGCCAACTCCGTCCTGAAACAGAATGCCGACATCCTCGGGCAGCCACCCGGTGAGCCATTGCGTCAACGTGTCCGCCCCGACATTGGCGCTGTCATACACGCTGATCCACAGCGGGCGTGGCAGCTTCTCAAGTTGCTCAACGAGCGCCGGCGCGTCCTGCCATGTCGGATCGACCTCAACAGGAAAGTACCAACCGGTAACATTAAGCGGCGTCGGCAGGCTGGCGACCAGTGCCGACAACTCCGCGAGCCGCTCAGCGCCAGCCCGCGCTTCCTGCTCGCTGAAACGGCCTGCCATCCCCAGAATGACCGACTTGGCCCACGGCTGTTTTGCGATGCGATCCCAGTCCGGCATGCGCGGCGCCGGTTTCAGCCCCGTGCCCGGCATGAAGGCCAACTCGTCGACGACCATCCACTGGATGATCAGTTCATCCGCGCCAAGCCGGTGCCAGTTGCCCTGCGCACCGACGGTGGCATTGTCAACCTGCCAGACAGTGCCCTTGATCATTCCCATCTGCCGATCATGAGAGGACCAATACAGCCTGAGGCAGGCGATAACAGCAATGATGAAGATCGCGGCAAGCGCAATAGCCTTTCTTTTGCCGCACCATTTCCCCACTTCAGATCTCCGCTCACCAGATCGTACAGGAAAGCAGGCTACCGGAGACAGTGAGGTTCCCGGCCCTGTCGCCGACCGAAGCGCCGGATCGTTTGACGGATCAGGCCGCGCCCCAGCTTCGATGCTTCCCGCGACGTTCAGTTTTTACAATAAACCAGACGCACCGGCGACAAAGTACTAAGGGTTTAAGCTTGCGCGAGACTCTGCAGCGCGCCGGCGTTGTTCTGCTATGGCCGCATCGAGGTTTTCACGGGTAATAATGCCGTGCGAGAGGAAATACTCACCAACCCGGCCATCCCTCTGCGACACGTAATTCTGCATGGCCTCGCTCACCACCTCGGGCTTTATACCACCGATCTCGACGAGAATATCGCCGAGCAGCGGGACATCGGTGGCTTCTGGATGAATATCCCCGCGAACGCCCCTGTGGGCGAGGAGCAACCGCAACCCGGAGGATATCTGGCTGTCGCGCAGGATAAACTGCCGGGGCATGTAGCCGATAGCTGCCTCTATCTGCTTCTCGCCAGCTTCATCGATCGGGGTCGAAACGCCAAGCATAATCTCGCCGTTTCCGCGCAACGGCAGAACACGCCAGCGAACAGCGAGTTCGAGCGGCAACGCGTTCTTCGCCAGCAGGCTGCCGATGTCCTCGACATCCAGCCTTTCCAGCGACGACTGGAACGCCACAGCTTCGGCAATGGTGCTCTCGTCGATCAATCCTTCCCGCACCAGCAGCGAACCGAGCGGCAAGGGTACCGCTTTCTGCTTGTCGAGCACCTGTTCCACGGTTTTTTCATCGATGACGTGCCAGGAGACCAGCAGCGCGCCCAGACGCTTGCGGTCGAGGACAAGGCCATCGCCCGTGGGAAAGTCGTGCATGGTCTTGTCCCACACCAGCGGCCTGCCCAGAAGAACGTGCTGCAAGTAGAGCTTCCATGCCCGCGACATGGCCATGAAGTTCACGAAATTGCCAACGACCATGCGCGGCACCGCCAGCAGCGCGTGCTCCCACCCGAACGTACGCCCGGTGAAATACATGCGCTGCGCAACGCGCAAGGCAAGCACGATGCCGTTGGCGATAAACAGATACTTGATCCAGCCTTCCAGATAGATCAGCGGCGGATAGGCCGTGCTCCAGAAGCCGAACAGGCGAGCCCCTTCAAGCACCAGAAACTGCAGCACGAGCAGGTAAGCGAAGATCGTCACGAATGACGTGACCATGCCCTTGCGGTCTCGCAGCATGAGGTAGCGTTCCGCCAGCGTCCCTTGCCAACCGAGCTGTGCCCAGCCCTGAAAGCAGATACCCAGCGCCCAGCGGGCCTTCTGCCTGTAGGATGTCGTGAACGTGTTGGGAAAATACTCGCGAACGCATAGCGGCATCGTGATGGTTTCATCGCGGGGCTTGCCGAAGCCGAACCACGGCGTGCGGCGCACGCGATACTGCGTCGGGAAACGGGCGATGATGCAACGCATGCCATGCTCGGCGAGCCGCACGCCGATATCGTAGTCTTCCGTCAGGGTCTGGGTATTGAAAGGCTCGTTGTTGTCCTCGGACGCCAGCACCAGCAGGGCGCGGCGGGAGAAACAGGTTCCGACGCCGGCGGATGGCACCATGCCGGTCATGCTTTCACGCACGACCAGATCCTTGCCGTGCCATTCCGCGAACTCATCCATGTAGACGCCCACGACAAACTCATACCACTCGCGTTCGAGAGAGTTGACGGGGATCTGGATGAGGTCCATCCGCGGCAGCAGGTAATTGAAGAACTTCAGCTCCAGCGGGTGGAGCACATCCTCGCTGTCGTGCAGGATAACGCCGGCGAACTCGATTCCCAGAATCTTCTCGTGGCGGAAAATCGCCTGCACAACCCAGTTCAGGCAGTCCGCCTTGCAGGTCGGGCCGTCGTGCGGCACCTCGACGCGCACGAGCTGGCGATAACGCAGGCGCATGCGCTCCACCTCGGCAATCGTGCGGCTGTCATTGCGATAGGTGCCGACAAAAATGGTGTAGGCGCGATAGTCAAGCGTCTGCACCATGTTTTCGAGCATTGGCGCGATCACATCGTATTCGAGCCATGCCGGCACCATAATGGCGATGGGCTGCTCCGGTTTTTCCAGCAACTGCTCTTCGCGCAGCGGCTGATACCAGCGCTTGATCGTCAGCGACCGCCATATCTCACGCGCCCAGAACCAGCCATCGATGAACAAGTCATCGATGCTGGAAATCAGGATGATGAGAGCCGCGACGACAGCCAGGGTTTCCAGCGTCGCATAATAGTCCGCAACGGCGTAAGGCCAGTACAGGGACATCCGAACTATCCAGGATCACTGTCTCTGATCAGACCTGCGGCGAGCGCGACGGGCCCGAAGCAGAACGATCAGGAACAGGGCGACGACGACACCCAGAACGCCCCAGAACAACGCCGGTCGCTCCCGCGCCACTCCGGTCAGATCCTCTGGCTTGAACTGCGCAATCGTATCGAGAGGCGATGCCGCGTCTTTGTCGACAACCGGCGCATTCGTATCGACATGCACGAGCACGCCCCGAGGACCGAGAACGGCGAGGTTGCCGCGCGACAGGCGGAACGGCTCAGCCACCTGCAACGTCTGCTGGCCGATGGACTGGTAAATCAGGCCCGGCGGGGAACCGGCTACTCCCGTGGCCGACCGCACGACTGCGACATCGCGCAGACCGGCGACATCGTAGAACACACGCCCGCCCCGATCCGACAGGATCAGCCGGTCACCATCGACCTGAACTATGTCGGAAGAACCTTTGACAGCCGTATCGAACGCGATGAACGGTTCCGTGGGCGTCACAGCGGCAGCGGCAAACTCGATCCTGGCGCGCTCCGGAGAGACGCCCCCGGCATCCGCAATGTGGATGATGGTGGACAGTGTTTCCGCAGGCCGTGACAGCCACTGCTCAGGCACGAAAAGGCTGGCACCGCCAGAAAGCCTTGGCAGGAGGCCGACGAAATCTCGTGCAGCCGGCGCCGGGCCGAGCGTCAGATAGCTGTCCGGCAGGACTGCCGCGGGGAACGACGACGGCGTTTCACGACAATGGTTGCTGGACGGTTGCCGGCGGAAGTCGACACGCACGACATTGCGCGGCAGCAAGGCGTAGTCAGGCACCCGCACCTTGATGCGCTCCGGCTGGCCGTGCGCATCGAGGCGGCTGGCGCCCAACAGGTAATCGTTGAAGAACACGGACACCACGGGTCGCGTATCGGTTGCACCCGGAGCCGCGGAAACCTGAAGATTGATCTCGTCCGGAACCTTGCCGTCCGCCAGCGCCGAGGCGAGGTCGATGGAGGCGCTCCACTGGCCCCGGTCGAGCAGGTCGATGTTGCCGGCAGCGCCGGTCAAATCGCCGAGAGGCACGATGTTGCCGCCGATCACGGGCGGCTGAACCTGATTGACGATCAACCGCTGAGCCTGCGCAGTGGCGCGCCACAGAGTGTCGAACAAGCCCGCTGCCGCTGCACCCGCATCCGGCTCCACGACGATAACCGGGCGTCCGGAAAGGTGAGACAGCGCGACCTCATGGGCCTGATCGGCTTCCAGCTTGCCGCGGCTGCGGATAAGCGCGGAGAAACCCTCCTGCGCCTCCGGGTCAACTTGCAGCACCTGACTGCCGAGAGCGTCGATCGCCGTCTTGATCTGCGACGAGAGAGCGTCGTCGGACACCGCAACGCGCGGGCGCAGGGACGGAGGGCCGAGCAGCAACAGTGCGCCGATCTCCGCCTCGCTGGCGATGGTATGGCGCCCCTCGCCGACGAGCGCCGCGAATGCCGGCACGGTGCGCAGGCCCTGGGGGACGACGATGCCGTTGAGGTCTATGGTATCGCCGACAGCCGGCAGCTTCGTGATCTGCACACGCTTGCCTGCGCGTTCCAGAGCAAGGCCCAGACGCCAGGCCGTGTCGTAGGATCGCCTGTCCAGCGTACCGTTGGCGATCAGCAGGCTCACGTCCTGCCGCAGCGCCGTCCAGGCGCTGGAAATCGTCGTCACGGCGCTCGCATCGTAGCTGTAATCGAGATAAGTATCTGGAGATACCTCAAGAATATCGCCGATAGTCCGCGCTTCCTCGCACAGTTCGCGCGCAACCGACGACGACCACGCCAGCCCGAGACGCACAAAGCCGCCAGGGCGGGCAGCCGAATCGACGCCGATATCGAGCCCCGCATTGCCCTCGTCGCTGCGGAACGACCGCGCCGACACGGCGCTGCCATCGAGATAGACCACGAATGTCGTTCGCCCGCCATCACCGCGCAGGTAACGCGCATCGAGCGACAGGTTGGGCGACTGCAACGGCACATCCGCCGGGATCGGCAGGTAGACATCATAACGGGCGTCAATGCCCGCCAGCGAAATCGGCGTTGTGATCCCGAGAGCTTTCAAACTGACACGTTCCGAGACAACCGTATCGCGTGAGAGCGCATCAAGTGCGTCGGCCACTTCCGCCGCCCAGGCAGCCCCGGCTGTGGACGCAACGACAAGACCGGCAGCGAGAGCGCTGATGGAACTGACAAGACGTTGGCGAAAGGTTGAGGTACGCATCATCATAAACTTTCAGAATCTGGACTCGCAAAAATCAGGGTTCGGGCTTCAGCGGAGTGGAAGCCACGAAAGGAGAAAAAGCGCCACCCGTGAGCACATCGGCGATGCGCCGGGCGGCATGGCCATCTCCATACGGATTGATGCAGCGTGCAAAGGAAGCGTGTCTTTGCGCGTCGTCAAGCAGACGCGCCACCGCTGAAACAATCCTCTCACTGTGTGTACCGACAAGCTGCACGGCCCCGGCGGCGACTGCTTCGGGACGCTCGGTCACATCGCGCATCACCAGAACCGGCTTGCCGAGAGAAGGAGCTTCCTCCTGCACGCCGCCGGAATCCGTCAGCACGATATGCGCCCGTCCCATCAGATACACGAACGGGAGATATTCCAACGGGGCGATGAGATGGATATTCGGCTTGCCCGCGAGCGCTTCGCGCACCGTCACGTTAACGTTGGGATTGAGGTGGACGGGATAAACGATTTCAATATCCGGCCGTTCCGCCAGCCGCGCAAGCGCATCGCAAATGTTGCGGAAGCCATCGCCGAAACTCTCACGCCGATGGCCGGTAACGAGCACCAGCCGGCGGGTCGGATCAATAAATGAAAACTGCTCATCGAGCTGCCTGCGCAGCGCGTCATCCGAGCCAATACGTTCCGTCATCGCGAAAAGAGCGTCGATAACGGTATTGCCAGTGACGAAAATTGTGCCACCCAGTTGCTCTGCAAGCAGCATATCCCGGCTGCGACGCGTCGGCGCGAAAAGCAGATCCGCAACCACGTCGATCACCCGGCGGTTCATTTCCTCCGGCCATGGGTGCTTCATGTCGTGTGTGCGCAGACCCGCTTCGACATGGCCGATCCGGATACCCTCATGAAACGCCGCCAACGCCGACGCCATGGCGGTGGTGGTGTCGCCATGCACGAGGACGACATCGGGCTTCGTTTCCGCCAGAACAGGTTTCAGAGCGGAAATGACACGCACCGTGATGTCGTTCAGGGTCTGATTGGGGGCCATGATCGCCAGATCGTGATCGGGGCGGATGTCGAACAGAGACAGCACCTGATCCAGCATCGTCCGATGTTGCCCGGTCGAGCAGGTGACGACCTCGACTCCCGGACGAGTCGCCAGCTCCCGGATAACCGGAGCGATCTTGATGGCTTCTGGCCGAGTGCCGATAACGGCAAGAACACGCATCACGACCTCCCTGACCCTGCTTCGCAATGGGCAACGTGACTCTGAAGCCACCGCACAGCACGCGAGTAGCTGGTATACTACGAATTAACTCATATTCATTGATTAACACATAAAATTTATGATTAATATTCATAGATGAACAGCGCGTGAATCTTCGTTTCCTGTCATTATAGAATTACAACTTGCGCCGGCAAATTTTTTTTCAGAGGCCGGATCAAGTGACGCGCCCGGATCGACGTCGCAGGAAAACGACATGCAGGAAAACAACGTGGCAGGAAAACTGCACATCGCCGGCCCATCATGCTGCCTGTGAACGGTGTCGTGGAAAACAAGCCCAGGCAACAATGCTTGTCTGGCGAATCACGCCTCCAGCGGGGCGAGAAGATCGGCTTCGCTTTCCAGCGTCAGAAGCCATTTCTTGGTGTCGATGCCGCCGCCAAAGCCGGTCAGTGCCCCGCTGGCGCCGATGACGCGATGGCAGGGCACGACGATCGGCAGCGGATTGAGGCCGTTCGCCGCGCCCACCGCCCGGCTGGCCGAGGGCTTGCCGATGCGCTGGGCAACCGCGCCATAGCTCGCCGTTTCACCCCATGGTATGCGTGACAACTCCCGCCAAACGGACAGTTGAAACGGTGTACCCTTCGGCGCAAGGGGCAGATCGAAGATGCGCAGTTCCCGGTTGAAATACGCCTGCAACTGGTCCCGCGCCACCGCGAAGGCCAGATCGTCGCGCTGCCAGTCCTCCGACGGCCGGACGGAGCCTTTGCCGCGCGGGAAGCCAATGCGCGACAGGCGCTCGCCGTCTCCAGCCAGAAGCAGGCTGCCGATGGGGCTGTCCAGATAAGTATAGAGCGTTTTGGTCATGAAAGTGCATTCTTGATGTTGTGTTCGCAGAACGGTGACGCAAAACGCCGACTGCCGCCAGCCGGATTCGGACTCCGTTGTTTCCAATGCGGCGCTGGCAGATGGAAAAGCACGGCAGAACGGATGTAAACTGGCCGCATGACACTGAACGATATTTTCTGCGAACGCGCATGGCGCACCCGCGACCCCGCCGCCGACGGGCTGTTCTTCGTCGGCGTGCATACGACGGGTATCTACTGCCGGCCCATCTGCCCGGTGCGCCATCCGTATCGCCACAACATCACGTTTCTGCCCAGCGCGGCGGCTGCCGAAGCGGCCGGGTTCCGACCGTGCCTTCGCTGCCGCCCGGAGAGCGCTCCCTTCAGCCCCGCCTGGAAGGGTAGCCTCATCACCGTGGAGCGCGCCGTGCGCCTCATTGTGGAGGATCGCGCGCTTGATGATGGCGGTCATGTCGCCGGCCTGGCAGAGCGCCTCGGCATGGGTGAGCGTCATCTGCTGCGGCTGTTTCGCAAGCATCTCGACGCAACGCCGACGCAAGTGGCAAAGACCGCGCGCGTGCAAAGGGCAAAGAGACTCATCAGCGACACGGACCTGCCGATGATGGAAATCGCCCTCAGATCGGGCTTCGGCAGTCTGCGCCGGTTCAATGCCGTATTCAGCGAGGTTTATCGCATGCCGCCTTCCGCAATTCGCCGCATGCCGCTGCGTTTGACAAGAGGCGCGGCAATTCTCGCAGCGCATGACGGAACCGCGCCATGACGCGCACCGCCCCCTCCCCTGCGATTCAGGTGCTGCGTTCCAGCGCCGATATCGCAGAGGGCATGCGCGCCCTTGTCATCATCGACCCGGCCTGGGAAGGCGTTATCGCCCGCACCGGCATACCGAATCTCCGCCGATGGCCGGATGGCTTCCCCGGACTGGTGGCGATCATTATCGGCCAGCAGGTTTCCGTGGCCAGCGCGCGGGCCATTCAGCAGCGCACTCTTACGGTTCTGGGCGAGATAACCGCCACGCGCCTGATCAACGCAAGCGACGAAGAACTACGCCAATGCGGCCTTTCCCGCCCCAAGCAGCGGACATTACGAGCCGTGGCAGAAGCAGTGGCGGACGCCCGCCTCGACCTTGCGGCGCTTGCGCGCATGGATGCCGATGCCGTGCGCGACGCACTCACCGCCATTCACGGCATCGGCCCATGGACGGCGGATATCTATAGCCTGATGTGCCTTGGCCATGCGGACAGCTTCGCAGCCGGAGATCTGGCCTTGCAAGAAGCCGCGCGCCATGCCTTCGGCATGTCAGAGCGCCCCGGAGCGCGCAGCCTGCATGCCCTCGCCGAACAATGGCGACCATGGCGCGGCGTGGCGGCGCACCTGCTGTGGGCCAGCTATGCCATCCTGAAAGGACGAGAGGGTATCGCATGAAGACGCCAGCCCCGAATGGATCATTTCAGGGATGCAACCAAAGCTTTATCATAAGCATTGTCACCCGTGACGAAATCGCCTCCTGACCGGATGGCGCAAACGAGGATACGACATGCGGATAAGGGAAGCCACCGAAGCGGACGCCGGAGCGCTCACCAGGATTCTGAACGACGCCATCACTGACGATGCTGCGATCGGCAAGGACAGGATCGTCGACAAGGACGAGCGCATTGCGTGGATCGCCGAAAGGCATGAAAGCGGCTTTCCGGTTCTGGTTGCAGTCTCGGATGACGCACCGGATGCAATAGGAGATGAGGAAAAGGTCGTGGGCTTTGCCTCCTACGGCAGTTGGCGCGAGGGCAACGGCTATCGCCGCACGGTTGAGCTGTCGATATACGTCCATGCCGATCATCAAGGCGAGGGTATTGGCTCCACGCTACTCGAAAGCCTGATCGAATCAGCGCGCCGGCA
Source organism: Pseudochelatococcus contaminans (assembly GCF_014195635.1). Taxonomy (GTDB): domain Bacteria; phylum Pseudomonadota; class Alphaproteobacteria; order Rhizobiales; family Beijerinckiaceae; genus Pseudochelatococcus; species Pseudochelatococcus contaminans. The sequence goes on from NZ_JACICC010000001.1 coordinate 39,957, forward strand.
AAAACGCCACGTGATGATTGCCGCCATCGAATCCGAAAACGAGGCATCCATCGAGTTGCACCGCACTTTCGGCTTCGAGCTGTCGGGGCAATTTCGCGAAGTGGGAACGAAGCGCGGTGAATGGCTCAACCTGTCAATCATGCAGTTGCTTCTCGATGAAGAGCAGGACGATCAATAGGCCAGCTCGAAGCCGGCTCACACCGGCTCCGATCCATCAATCGGTCACCGGATGCCGCAACAGCCACCTCGGATATGGCGTCATTGCCGGCGGCCTCCTGAGGTTTGTTCGGCGTTATCAATATGGCCCTGTTGCCCTGCCAGCGAGCGTGCTCTAGATGTGGCCGGCAAAACATCAGGGGGGGCAGGCATGAAGCGCGTTGCGGCAGAGTGGACAGACATCGTGCTGGTGTGCCGTAAATGTGCGAAGAAGCTGAAAGGTGGGTTCGGCCCTGACGGGGACGACAATCTCATCAAAGCATTGCGTGCCGAAGCCGCCCGAGATGGCGGGCGCGCGGGAAAGCCGAAAAGACGCGGAACGCGCATCGCCGTACTCGAGGCCGATTGCCTAGACATCTGCCCGAAGAACGCGGCCATCGTTATCAACGCGCGCAAACCAGACGTGTGGCGTGTCGTTCCCTCCGGCGCTGACACCGCACAGGTGCTGTCCCAGCTCGAAATCAAAACGTAAACCGGGCGCGTGGAAAAACGCTCCCTCAAGAGCGCGCGAAACCGATAAGCGCAGGCTTTCGATCGTTAGCCATCGCCCGGACATTGTGTTTCAATCGACAGGAAAATCCGATACTGACAATTGAAAGTGACCTGCCCGGTCGCCGCAAGACATTATTACGCTCAATTTGATTGCCAGATTTCATCGAGAACAGTCGCACTTTATATATAGCCCGAATGCACTGGCTGATTCCGCTCATCGGTTTGTCGCCCGCCTCGTATTATTGAGGCTACTCGGCAGCAGATAAGCTATGAACGCTCGCACCACGGCCGTTACAGGATACTGACAATGCCGACCCGCGCCTTTCTCCTGGCCCTTCTTTTGATCATTCCATTATCTGCACGCGCAACGCCGTCGCTGCTGGTGGATGCCGGGAGTTATGAGGTGTTACATGCGGAAGATGCCGGCCACGCCTGGTATCCTGCCTCCGTCACCAAGCTGATGACCGCCTTCGTAGCATTCGAGACGCTGCGGGCCGGGCAAATTACACTTGAAACCGACATCGTGTTTTCCAAGAACGCATTGGCGCAGGAGTCCGTCGAATCGAAGTTGACGCCCGGCAGCATCATGTCGCTGGAGGATGCGCTCTATGCAATGTTGGGCGTTTCCGCCAACGATGCCGCCGTGGCGATTGCCGAAAACATTGCCGGTAGCGAGGCAAAATTTGTCGAACGGATGAACGAAACGGCGCGGCGTCTTCAGATGACGGGTACGCATTTCGTCAATCCGGAAGGGCTTTTCCACAGAGACCATGTTTCGACGGCCCGTGATCTGGCGCTTCTTGCCATAGCAATCGACCGATCCTTCCCGGAATACCTGCCCTTTTTCGGGCTCTCCGAGGTGCAGATCAACAATGTCAAATTGGAATCGCGCAATCTTCTACTCACGCACTATGCCGGCGCCATCGGACTGAAAACGGGATTTGTGTGTGCCTCGGGCCGCAATCTCGTCAGCCTCGCAGAGCGCGACGGCAGAAGGCTGGTGGCTATCGTGCTGGGTGCGACAACCGACCGCGAACGCAACGAACGCACCGCCCGGTTGTTGCAGTCCGGTTTCGAGGGCGACAAGCGCGGTAACGGCCTCAAACTGGCCGACCTGCCGAACGACCCATCATCCAGGCCCGAAGACATGCGCATGAAACTATGCAGCCCCAAAGCCGCCGCCTACGAGCAAGAGCAAGTCAAGCGCTATCCAATGGGCCTGCCCGGCCATCCAAGCTACCTAAGCCCTGCAACTGCCCCAAAGCGTCACGTCATCCGCACACGCGCCGCCCCACCCGTCACAGCAACCACAATTCCCCAACCACCGCCCCGACCCGTTACGTTTTAAGACTCGCCTCTCAGCAAATAAAAAACGCAACAATATATGGAATTACAGTACGGCACACTGCCGAAATATACATAATTATAAATTAATAAACACTAATTCGAATGATCAATTCTTATTATAAACTTCTATTTATTTCCAATCAATTTACGCACTGAAATCCAGAGCAACATATTACAGACTATAAACTATTCTATACACATCAAGGGATATCCTGATAAAAATTTCACATCTGCCACTAAAGATTGCAAATTAAGCCATAAATGACACAATATCCAAATTTTATGGGCAAATATGCCATTTTTGCCAATTATGTCGTGATTTCACATGGAATATATGGCATGCCTCCGTCAAATCGGTTGGAGACAGGCGCGGGATTTAAGCCATGCACATCAGGTTGGCAATGACGGGGTTCAGCTCCCCCACTCACGTTGTGTGCTCCAATACGTTTTCGTCAAACGATTACAACATCGTTTCATTTCCCCTTCCGACCCACTGAACGATTGTTCGACATCATGCACTCACTGACGCAATCTTCTTTCCTGCATCCGCAACATATTCCGACGTCAGCGTGGCTGGAGCATGCGCCGTTCGCATTCTGGCTCATGGAAACGCTACGTCCGCAATTGCTGGTCGAACTTGGCACGCACACCGGCTTTTCCTATTTCTCATTTTGCCAGGCTGTACAACAACTCCGGTTGCCGACCCGCTGCTATGCAGTTGATACGTGGGAAGGCGATGAGCATGCAGGGTTTTATGGCGAAGAGGTGTTTGCAACAGTCAATGCTATCAATGAAGAGCATTATAAAAGCTTCTCTCAGCTCATGAGGTCGCGCTTCGATCAAGCTTTACCTTATTTCCCGGATAATGAAATCGACTTGCTGCATATCGATGGTCGCCACGGCTATGACGATGTTCTCGAGGATTTTACAACCTGGCAGCCGAAACTTTCAGACCGCGCCGTGGTTCTGTTTCACGACACAAACGTACGGGAGCGGGATTTCGGAGTATGGAAGCTATGGCGCGAGCTTTCCACACAGTATCCGTCTTTCGAGTTTTTCCACTGCCATGGGTTGGGCGTACTAGGCGTCGGCGCTGACCTTCCAGAAGGACTGCGCACCCTTTTCGCCAGCGGGCCTGAGGAGGCAGCGGCGGTTCGTGCCACATATTCCGCCCTTGGCTCGGCAGTGTCACGTAGCGCCCATAACAATCATTTGCACTCCGAACTCCATCGCATCGATCACCGCGCCAATCAATTACAGCATGAGGCCGAACATTTAAAAACGGCACTCGAACAGTCCCGCACCCACGGAGCGCAGCTGGAAAATGAGACCGCGCATCTGCGCGACATAATTGCTGAACAGCAGATTCAGATCGAAGCTGGCAACGAGTTGCGCCTCACCATTGCAGAGCGGGGGGCGGCAATCCTGACTTTAAGGAATGAGCTGACATCCGAACGAGAGGAGGCTGCCGCCAAACTCGTCACTATTCATAGACAGTTGGAGCAGCAATCCGCAGTTTGTATAGCGCTGACAGAACGACTATCACTTATAGAAAGCAGCACGTTCTGGAGAGCAGGTGAACCTTTACGCAGGTCTCTGAGGTGGATACCCACAGGCATACGGCGCAACGCACGGCGCGCTGCCAAAGCAGCATGGTGGACAATAACGCCGCACCGCATGCCAGAACGACTGCGTTTCCTGCGTGCTCGACGCGCAGTCCGAACGTCACTGGACGGTGATATAAAATTTTTGAGCGGTACCGTAACAAGTCATAATGAAAATGTGACAGACGCAGCCTCCAACAATATAATTGTTTCTGGAAGCAGCAATTCATACAATGAGTGGATTGCAGCTCATGATAGCTTAACGGCATCAGATCGCTCGAAAATATTAGAAGATATTAGAAACCTTGAATATAAACCGTTCATTTCAATTGTAGTTCCAGCCTACAATACATCAGAATTAGCATTACGCTCGATGATAACATCTGTTCAATCGCAATTATACCCTTACTGGGAGTTATGTATAGCAGATGATGCGTCAAGTGTGCCTTATATAGAGAAGATGCTCAAGGAGTTTTCGTCGGCTGATACTCGCATCAAATGGCTGAAACGTGAAAAAAATGGCCATATATGTGCAGCCAGTAACTCTGCACTCACTTTAGCAACTGGAGAATTTGTTGGTCTCTTAGATCATGATGATATTCTCTCGGAACGTGCTCTCTACGAAGTTGCTGTTGCACTTAATAAAAACCCTTCCGCCGATATTATTTATTCTGACGAGGATAAAATAGATGAATTCGGCCGGCGTTACGATCCTTATTTCAAGCCCGACTTCAGTTATGATTTGCTATTAGGACACAATCTGATTAACCACTTTGGAGTTTATCGTCGGCGAATTATTGAAGAGATAGGCGGGTTTCGTGAAGGATACGAAGGCAGTCAAGATTATGACCTCGCTCTTCGTGCCGTGGAATATTCCGGGCCGGACAAAGTATTGCATATTCCAGCGATTCTCTATCACTGGCGGCAAGAACGTGCGGGCTCGTCATTTTCTCAATCCCAACTTGACAAATGCGTATCAGCAGCAAGAAAAGCCGTCCAGGAAGCTCTTGACCGCACGAGCGCCACGGGACGAAACAATGGCAGAAAAGCAGTGGTGGAGGCCAATCCGTTCGTACCATCATGGAGTCGTGTGAAATGGGATACTCCAAGCCCTCCGCCGCTTGTAAGTATTATCATCCCTACCCGCGACCGTTCTGATCTGCTTGAAAATTGCGTTGAAGGGTTACTTCATCAAACATCTTATACTCAATTTGAGATCTTGATTATAGATAACGATAGCGTAGAGCAGAGAACTCATGATTTACTGGAACGTTATCAGAAAAATGACCGCATACAAATAATTCCAATAGGTGGAGAATTCAATTATTCCGCCTTGAACAATGCAGCTGCGAGGATGGCTAATGGAGAGATTTTGCTTCTGCTGAATAATGATACACAAGTCATTCATTCGGACTGGCTATCGGAAATGGTCAGCCTCATCACACGCGATGACGTTGGAATAGTAGGAGCAAAGCTACTATATGCAGACGGGCGCGTACAGCATGCTGGTGTGAAGCTTGGAGCCGGTTCGTTTGAGGAAGGTCCTGGCGTTGCCGGCCATTTCGGCCATCTGCGTTCCAGGATGGATATTGGCTACTATGGACAATATGGGTTGACACGCGATCTCAGCGCCGTCACGGGCGCTTGCCTGGCAATCCGCAAATCGGTGTATGATGAGGTGGGTGGTCTTGATGAAGTCAACTTAAAAGTTGCTTTCAATGACGTAGACCTATGCCTGCGTGTTCGCGATGCCGGCTATCGCGTATTATGGACACCTTTCGTCGAACTCTTCCACTTGGAATCTGTATCGCGTGGTTTAGATATAACGGAAGAGAAGCGCGCACGCTTTGCTCGGGAAGCAAGATGGATGCTCGAAAGATGGGGTAAAAAGTTGGCGAGCGACCCTTTTCAGAACATTAATTTTGATGTCGACGCGCTAAGTTTCCGAAAAAATTAAATAGAAAGCGTTACATGCCATTCTGCAATATTTATAGCAGAATGGCATGTAACATTGTAAATATAAAAAATTTAATTAGATGGGGCGGATATGCAGTTTTTTCCCGCTGCCGCATGGTGTTGCGCGCGTCGATGACCGGCGCGTGGTCAGTGGCATCGTCTACGTGATCAGGAACGGTTTGCAGTGGAAGGATGCGCCGAAGGACTACGGTCCGCACAAGACGCTCTACAACCGCTTTATGCGCTGGAGCTGGTTGGGCGTGTTCGACCGCATCTTCGCCAGCCTCGCCGGTGAAGGCCCAAACCTGAACGCATCAAGATCGATGCCACGCATCTGAAGGCCCACCGTACAGCAGCGAGCCTTCTTAAAAAGGGGATGTTCCCCGTCGTATCGGGCGAACCAAAGGCAGACTGAACTCGAAGCTGCATGCTGTCTGCGACGAGAAGGGGCGACCGCTCGTCCTGCTCCTGAGTGAAGGCCAGATGAGCGACCACAAGGGCGCCCGCCTCATGCTCGACGTTATGCCACCTGCGGTCAACCCGATCGCCGACAAAGGCTACGACAGCAACTGGTTCAGACAAGCCCTCATCGAAAGGGGCATTGAACCGTGCATTCCGTCAAATAGAACCCGAAGCAGCCGCTATCTTACGACAGCATACGTTATCGCCAGCGCCACAGGATCGAGAATATGCTTTGCATACTCAACAACTGGAGGCGCATCGCAGCAGCCGTAACCTTCTCCATCAATCAATGAGCCCTGAAACGAGTCTGTCACAAAACCATTGATTTATAGAGATATTGGCGCTCCCAAGGGGACTCGAACCCCTGTTTTCGCCGTGAGAGGGCGACGTCCTAGACCGCTAGACGATGGGAGCCTGCCGAGTAGAATGCTCGTATACCGACTATATGCCGGCAATGCAAGCCTAAGCTGCAAATTATTTTGTTTCAAGTCGGGACGCCGGCATCCGGCGCTGCTATGAACCAGAGTTGTATCAAAGTTCCGACCCATCTAGGGACCAAGTCCTATGATACACATCGCAGATTTGATCAGCCGGGATCTGGCAGGGCGCGGACCCGCGCGGAGAGGTTTCATTGAGTACATTCAACGACGATGACATTCAGGATGACTGGCTGGTCTTTACCGTCCCGGAAGACTCATCCGGCGGGCGGCTCGACAAGATATTGGCTGAGATAGCCGGCGATACGGGGCTGTCGCGTAGCAGGCTGCAACAGCTGATTCGCGGTGGCGCCGTGACGGTTGACGGACTGGCCATCGGCGATCCCAAAGCACGCGTTGACGCGGGCGCAGCACTCGGTATTCTCGTTCCTCCACCGGAGCCCGCTGCGCCGCAGCCCGAGAATATACCACTGAAAGTCATTTACGAGGATGAGTGGCTGATCGTCATCGATAAGCCGGCCGGCATCGTCGTGCATCCCGCGCCGGGTTCGCCGAACGGCACGCTGGTCAATGCGCTGCTCGCCCATTGCGGCGACAGCCTGTCCGGCATCGGCGGCGTGCGCCGGCCCGGCATTGTTCACCGGCTCGACAAGGACACCTCTGGCGTGATGGTCGTTGCGAAAACAGACCGCGCCCATAGGACGCTTGCTGCGCAGTTCGCGGACCATGGCCGTACGGGGCCGCTGGAGCGGGCCTACCTGGCCGTATGTTGGGGAGTTCCGCTGCCGCGCACCGGCACAATCGACGCGCCGTTGGAGCGGATGACGCATAACCGTGAAAAGATCGCCGTCGTCGCGCGGGGGCGGGGCCGCGAGGCCATTACCCATTACCGCTCGGAGGAGAGCTTCGTTTCACCGGGTGGAGAGCCGCTTGCCAGCCTGGTGCGATGCGAGTTGGAAACAGGGCGCACGCACCAGATTCGCGTCCATCTTGCGCACAAGGGGCACCCGCTGCTCGGCGACCCGCTCTATGGTAGCGGTTTCCGCAGCAAGGAGGGGCATCTGGGCGAAACGGCGCAAACAGCGCTTGCACGTCTAGGCCGGCAAGCTTTGCACGCCACTCTGCTCGGCTTCGCGCACCCCGCCAATGATGAGGAAATGCGGTTCGAAAGCCCCCTGCCCGACCCAATGCAGGAGCTTATCGACGCGTTGCGGGGATAGTACGTGCCGCGTGTGCGGCCGCACCGACGACTGCGGTGGACAGGGCATAGTCTGATTACGAGAATTACCAACGCGGTCAGAAACCATAACGTCGCTGCGTGCATTATAAATAGGCGCGCTGCTGAAATTTGGACATCTTTGGAACGCAATAGCACTGTAGTTTATTAATAGGCTTTCGGATGTTCTTGACTCTGTTGCATTGTGACTTGCGCCCAACCCAAAGACTAAACCTGAATGCAGAGCAACACGGAGAACGCCTGCTGCAAAGTTGGTGCTGCATGCGGCCATTGATGGCAAGGCTGGCGCAAACATGACGATACCGTCATGTCCGGCATCTTCCCCGCAGGCTCGTTATCGCGGTATACTCAGGAACCGGCTGGCCTTCAGGCGACCGAGTGATCTGCCTGCAAGGGGGATCTGAGAGGAGACATCATGAGCGCGTCATCGGCTTTACCGACTCTGGCCAGCGAAAACGGCCTCAATCGATACCTCAGTGAAATACGCCGTTTCCCCATGCTGGAGCCGCAGGAAGAGTTCATGCTCGCCAAGCGGTGGAAAGAGCATGGAGACAGGCAGGCAGCGCATAAACTTGTCACCTCTCACCTGCGCCTCGTGGCTAAAATCGCGATGGGTTATAGGGGTTATGGCCTGCCGATCGCGGAGGTGGTGTCCGAGGGCAATGTCGGCCTCATGCAGGCGGTCAAGCGGTTTGAGCCCGACAAAGGCTTTCGCCTTGCCACTTATGCCATGTGGTGGATCAAGGCCGCGATTCAGGAATACATCCTGCGGTCGTGGTCGCTCGTAAAGATGGGCACGACGGCCAATCAGAAAAAGCTGTTTTTCAATCTGCGTAAGGCCAAGGGACAGATTTCCGCCTATGAAGAAGGCGATCTGCATCCCGAGCACGTCAAGACGATTGCCACAAAGCTCGGCGTTCCGGAGCAGGACGTCATCGATATGAATCGCCGCCTTGGGGGCGACTCATCTTTGAACTCGCCCCTGCGGCAGGATGGCGAGGGCGAATGGCAGGACTGGCTTGTCGACAATGGGATCGACCAGGAATCGGCCCTTGTTGATGAGGAAGAAGGCAGCAACCGCCTCACAGCCTTGCGTGAAGCTCTCAACGTTCTCAATGATCGCGAGCGTCGCATTTTCGAAGCCCGTCGCTTGCGCGAAGACCCCATTACGTTGGAAGAGCTTTCGGGAGAATTCGGTGTATCGAGGGAGCGCGTGCGCCAGATCGAGGTTCGCGCATTCGAGAAGATTCAGGAAGCCGTCAAGCATGGACTGGCGCAAATCGAGAACCCGCGGGCAGCCAGGGCCATTACTGATCAGACGGCGCTATGATCTAAAGATTGCCAATGAAAAGCTTTAAATTAAAAGCCCCCCGACGCTGCGCGCCGAGGGGCTTTTTTCATGCATGCGCCTGATCTAGCGCCGCCAGCTATCGATCGCATCGGAAATGGCCTGGCGACCAGCTGATCCCTTTGCAAACGTCACTGTGCCAAGATTTCCATTTGTAAAGCGTACTGGCAGATCAACCCAATCGCGTTCACGCAATAGCGTGTAATTCCGTTCAATATCTGCCGGCAAGCTGGAAAGCCCGATCAGGAAGATATTATCAGCAACCGGAATCGGCAGGCCGGACAATGGGACGCCTCGCGGCTCACGATCAATCCGAAGCTGGGGAATTGCAAGATCGCGCACCACACGCTCGGGTCTATCCGTCGCATTGGTGAAATTCACATCGATCGTATGCGATGCCGGCAAAGTCTCGTCGCTGTTAGGGCGAATAGCGACCGTGAAGGACAGCCCGGCCTCCGGCAGGGTCACGTCGGCATGGAGCACGGCATCGGGAGATCCCTCACCCTCCAAACGCCATACGACTTGACCGGAGCCAATTTTCGGCTGTTCGGGATTTTGTTCGTCGAGTTCAAACAGGAATGCGCGCTGCGCAAGCGTTCCGGACTCATCCGAAACGCCGGATGCCGGCGATGCCTGCTGGGCCGTATTGGTCGAGGAACCGTTCGATGGCGCCGGCTCCACAGGCTGCTCGGCTGGCGTATCCTCCGGGGGCGAACCATCGACACGGTCCGTGATCTTGGCCGTGCTCTCCTGCGGCGCCTCGGCAACGACCTCGCTTCCGATTGTTTCCGGATCGGGCACATCGGCCCGGAGCCACCATGCCACAACACCAATACCGGCAAGCACAACGGCAATCGCGGCAAGCGCGATGGCGCGCCTTGACGCCGATCCTTCACGTGGCTGCCGGCGGGCGGCTACGCGGGGGCGTCCGCGGCCCCCATCACCTGATTGCGCAAGAACGGGCTGCTGCTCATCCTCGGTTTCGGGTGCTGGCGGCGCTTCGGACGCGGCGAAGCGATCGAACGACAGCAACTCCTCGCTGGAGGGTGATACGCCGGTCCGCTCGGCCTCGATCCGGGCGATAACAGTTTCCAGCGCGGCTTGCTCACGCACGAGCCGCGCGTGTTCTTCCTGCGCCTCGGCGGGCGGCAGCGCCGGATCGATCTCCTGACGCCGGCGCGTGTAAAGGCCACGAATATGATTGTAGACCGCAAGCCGCGCTTCGGGAGTATCCGGCTGGCTATCGATGGCCCGGTTCAGCAAGTCATACAGATCAGTCATCAGCACCCAACCGCCTCCCGGGCGGCCTCATCGATTAACGACGCTGCGGTCCCCGGCCTTCAGGGAACCGCCCTCAGCCTTCGAACGGATTATGGACGAGGATAGTATCGTCACGCTCGGGGCTTGTTGAAAGCAGCGCCACGGGCGCGCCGATCAATTCCTCGATACGACGCACATATTTTATGGCCTCCGCCGGCAGGTCAGCCCAGGAACGCGCTCCGGCAGTCGATGCGGACCAACCCTTGATGGTCTCATACACCGGCTTCACACGTGCCTGAAGCGCCTGATTCGCAGGCAGGTAATCGATGATCTGGCCATCCAGTTCATAGCCGACACCGATCTTCAGCTCCTCGAAACCATCCAGAATATCGAGTTTCGTCAGAGCAATGCCGTTGATGCCCGACGTGCTGACAGTCTGCCGCACGAGGGTTGCGTCAAACCAGCCGCAACGGCGCTTGCGACCCGTAACCACGCCGAACTCGCGTCCGCGCTGGCCGATCAGTTCGCCTGTTTCGTCGAACAGCTCGGTCGGGAACGGGCCTTCGCCGACGCGCGTCGTGTAAGCCTTTGCAATACCGAGCACGTAACCAATAGCGCCCGGCCCAAGGCCGGAACCCGCCGCCGCCTGCCCCGCAACCGTATGAGAAGAGGTGACGAACGGATATGTGCCATGATCGACATCGAGAAGCGCGCCCTGCGCGCCTTCAAAGAGAATGCGCCGGCCAGCACGACGGTCTGCATCGAGCGTGCGCCAAGTCGTGTCGATGTAAGGCAGAACTTTCGGCGCAAGAGCCAGCAGCTCGCTGACAATGGTTGCGGCGTCATATTCCGGCAGACCGAAACCGCGCCGCAGGGCATTGTGATGCGACAGCAACCGCTCGACCTTGCCGGGCAACGACTCGGGGTCGGCAAGATCGGCAAGGCGGATGGCGCGACGGCCGGCCTTGTCCTCATAGGCCGGGCCAATGCCCCGCCGCGTCGTGCCGATGCGCGTGCCGGCATTGGAGTTTTCGCGCAGCGAATCCAGCTCGCGATGCAAAGGAAGAATCAGTGAGACGTTTTCGGCGATGCCGAGATTGTCTGCTGTAATGGTCACACCCTGCGCGGCAAGCCGTTCGATCTCGTCGACGAGGGCCTGTGGATCGAGCACGACACCATTGCCGATGATGCCACGCTTGCCCGGACGCACAACGCCCGACGGCAGCAGCGACAGCTTGTAGGTTTCGCCGCCGATAACAAGCGTATGGCCGGCATTGTGCCCGCCCTGAAACCGGACGACCACGTCGGCCTGTTCCGACAACCAGTCGACAATCTTGCCCTTGCCCTCATCGCCCCACTGGGCGCCGACCACGACGACATTCGCCATTTTCCGCCTCGCATTCAATCCCTCGCGAGCCGCGAGGCTCGCCAGCAAAGCAAACCCCGGCGCAAGAGAAAGCTCTCTACCGCCGGGGCTCTCACATCTGTCATGAAAGATCGCACGCCGCAGGTCAACCCCCCGGCAGACGATCCCGGTTCAGAACGTCAACTGGTGCGCGTGCTTCACACCCGGAATGGCATGCACGCCATCGAGCACCGCCTGCGGCACCTTGCCATCCACCTGCACCAGCGCCACAGCCGAGCCGCCTTCCGCATCACGACCGAGGGCGAATGTGGCGATATTGATGCCCGCATCGCCCAGAACCGTCGCGAAACGGCCGATAAAGCCAGGCTTGTCTTCGTTCGACACGTAGATCATCGACGGCGCGAATTCCGCGTCGACCTTGATGCCCTTGATGCCGACGATGCGCGGTTTGCCATCCGCGAACACCGTGCCGACGATGGAGCGCTCGTAGTCGTCCGTGGTGACGGTCAGCGTGATGAGTGCGTCATAATCGCCCTCAGCTTCGCGCGTCGTCTCCTCGATCACGATCCCGCGCTCCCGTGCGATTGCCGGTGCGGAAACGACGTTTACGTCCTGCAGGATCGGGCGCAGCAGACCGGCGACGGCAGCAGACGTCAACGCCTTGACCTTGAGCTGGGCCACGGAGCCTTCATAGGTGATGCGAACGGACTTCAATCCGCCCTCGGTCAACTGGCCGGCGAACGAACCGAGCTTCTCTGCCAGTTCCACGAACGGCCGCAGCTTGGGCGCTTCCTCGGCGGTGATGGACGGGAAATTGATCGCGTTGGTAATCGCGCCGCGCAACAGGTAATCGGAGATCTGTTCAGCCACCTGCAAGGCGACGTTCTCCTGCGCTTCCGTGGTGGCAGCGCCAAGATGCGGCGTGGCGACGACATTCGGGTGGCCGAACAGCGGGTTTTCCTTCGCCGGCTCAACCGTGAACACGTCAAAGGCTGCGCCTGCGACATGGCCGCTGTCAAGGGCGGCGCGCAGCGCCACTTCGTCCACAAGACCGCCACGAGCGCAGTTGACGATGCGCACACCCTTCTTGGTTTTGGCAAGATTCTCTGCCGACAGGATGTTTTTCGTCTTTTCGGTCAGCGGCGTGTGCAGAGTGATGAAATCGGCGCGGGCGAGCAGATCTTCAAGCTCCACCTTCTCCACGCCAAGATCGCGCGCACGCTCCGGTGACAGGAAGGGATCGTACGCGATAACCTTCATGCGCAGACCGACAGCGCGCTCGGCAACGATGGAGCCGATGTTGCCGCAACCGATGATGCCGAAGGTCTTGCCCGTCAGCTCAACGCCCATGAAGCGGTTCTTTTCCCACTTACCGGCCTGAGTCGAGGCATCCGCGGCGGGGATCTCGCGCGCCAGCGCGAACGTCAGCGCAATGGCGTGTTCCGCCGTGGTGATGGAGTTACCGAAAGGCGTGTTCATCACGATGATGCCGCGCGCCGTAGCTGCCGGCACGTCGACGTTGTCGACGCCGATACCGGCGCGGCCGATCACCTTGAGGCGGGTTGCCTTCTCCAGCAACTTCGCCGTCACCTTGGTAGCGGAACGGATAGCGAGGCCATCGTAGTTGCCGATGATCTGTTCGAGTTCGTCCTTGTCGATACCGGGACGGAAATCCACATCGACGCCGCTGTCGCGGAAAATCTGGACGGCGGCTTCGGACAACTTGTCGGAAATAAGCACCTTGGGAGCGGTCATGGCGGTCAGCCTTTCAGGCGGGCGGGCAGAGCCTTTCACACCCGCACTCATCGTAAGGGGTGGTGAAGGCCCGGAACGACCGGGCCTTGCGATATGGTGTCTGCTGTCAAGCAGCCAGCCGGATCAGCCGGCGAGCTTCGCCTTCTCGGTGGCGAAAGCCCAGTCGAGCCACGCCGTCAGCGCTTCGAGATCAGAACGCTCAACGGTCGCGCCCGCCCAGATGCGTAGGCCGGCCGGCGCATCGCGATACGCACCGATGTCATAGGCTGCGCCTTCCTTATCGAGCGTCGAAACGATGCCCTTGGCGACGGCGGCGACAGCCTCCGGCCCCTTGGCCACCACTTCGGGATCGACGATGGAGAACGTCACCGAGGTATTGGAGCGCGTTGCAGGATCCTTGGCCAGCGGCGCAACCCACGGGGTCCGCTCCGCCCAATCGTACAGCGTCTTGGCGTTGGCATCGGCGCGGGCGATCAGGCCGTCCAGCCCGCCGACCGACTTCGCCCACTCCAGCGCATCGATGTAATCTTCGGTCGCGAGCATCGACGGCGTGTTAATGGTCTCGCCGACGAAAATGCCCTCGATCAGCTTGCCGCCCTTGGTGAGACGGAAAATCTTCGGCAGCGGCCATGCGGGCTTGTACGTTTCAAGCCGCTCCACCGCACGCGGGGACAGGATGACAACGCCATGCGCGCCTTCACCGCCCAGCACCTTCTGCCACGAGAAGGTGACGACATCGAACTTCTTCCAGTCCAGCGGCTGCGCGAACGCGGCGGACGTGGCGTCGTTGATGATCAGGCCCTCGCGGTCATCCGGAACCCAGTCCGCATTCGGAACTTTGACGCCGGAGGTGGTGCCGTTCCACGTCAGCACAACGTCGCGGGTCTTCGCATCCACCTGTGCCAGATCGGGCAGTTCGCCATACGGGGCGCTGATGACGCGCGCATCATCGAGCTTGAGCTGCTTGACGACATCCGTGACCCAGCCTTCGCCGAAGGATTCCCACGCCAGCAGGTCCACACCACGTGCGCCGAGCGCCGACCACAGAATGGCCTCGACCGCGCCGGTGTCGGAACCGGGCAGGATGCCGATCCGGTAGTCTTCGGGAACGTTCAGAATTTCACGGGTGAGATCGATGGCCTGCTTGAGCTTGGCCTTGCCGATCTTCGCGCGGTGCGAGCGGCCAAGCGCCGCGTCTTTCAGCGCATCGAGATTCCAGCCGGGGCGTTTTGCCGTCGGGCCGGACGAAAACGCGGGGTTTGCGGGCCGCGTGGTGGGCTTTGCGATATCTGTCATATTGTATCCATCCTCACAGATGGGCGCTTCCCGTTGGGGGGAAGTGTCCCGCGAATGGAGATACAGCAGTCGCCGCCCGCGCGCAAGCCGCCGCGTCGGTATTTTCAATCACAGCCGCCGTTTCAGGCGCCGTTCACCGTGCCAAGAAGCGGCCTGATGCGGGCCGCGATCTGCTCTTCCAGCACGCGGGCGAGCTTGCCCTTGTAGTGAATTTGATCGAAGTAGAGATCCGGATCCTCGGTTTCCGGCAGGGCGCCGTCCCAGGAGATGACGAAGGTGCGTGGCCGCGTCTGCGCCAGCGCCGCCAGCCGGCTTTGGCAGGCCTGTTCGGTGCGCCTTTCCGGGGTGTTCTCGCGCGGCTGGCCGGTGACGAAGGCTGGCGGCACCACAAGGGCGACGACGGTTTCCGCCGGCAAAGAGGCCAGCACGTCGGCAAGCGCGTCGATGGCGGGGAACTCCCCGGTTTCGTTCACCACGTCCTCGGGCTTGTACTGCATCAGAACCGCGCGTTTTTCCTCCGTCTCGAAGCCCTGCGACTCGTAGATGGGGTCGTAATCCCAATAACCGTCCGGCCGGGCGCGGTCGCGCTGGCCGATGGCGTACTGGACACGCCGCACGCCTTCCTGCAGCACATTGAAGCGCACCAGACCACCCAGATATGCGAGGGTATCCTGCTCATAGAGCCAGAACGGAAACGGGTTGACGGTCGAGAACGCCTTGTCCGGCCCGTGACACCAGAAGATATCCGTGCCGATGGCCAGAACGGCGGGCGGCGTGCTGCGATGGCGCAGGAACCAGTCGATCAGCGTGAGCTGCTCCTTGGGGCGCGTGCCGGGCACGGTCAGGGAGGCGAAGCGCGCGCCTGTCAGCTCCGTCAGCCGTTCCGGATTCAGCGCCTGCATGCGCGAGTTGCCGATGATGATGGAATCGAAGTCGGGATCGCGCGCGCGATTCGCGTGCTCGGTGCGCGTGCCTTGCGCGCGCACGCCCGGCGTGTCGAGCACCGTCATACGCCCGGAGTTGTAGGGGTCGATGATGTAGAGCGCCAGCATCAGGCACGGCAGCAGCACGACCACCGTCACCAGAAGCGTCACGGCAAAAGCGCGCCAGCGCCGGCCGGTGTCGGCCACGGCGTTAACTTGCACACTGTCTTGCTTCGTTTCGCTCATGTCAGGTCACTCATAAAGCGTCGTTGATGGCTTTCTGGATCTGATCTTCAATGATGTCAGCGCCGGATGTCAGAACTGGAAGTAGATGAACTCATAGTTGGCATCGTCGCCAATCTTGAACAGGATCACCACGAAAACGATGGCCGTGAGCACGGCAACCCAGCGCGATGGCGGCAGCCGCTGGGTAAAGGTCCATGCCGTCGGGCCGAGCAGCGCGACCGCCGCCGCCAGCGCGATGGTGCGCCATCTGAACCGCTCTCCCGCGATATCGGAGCCGAACAGCGCTTCGAACATCGTGCTGGCCACTTCGAAGGTGGGCGCGCGGAACAGGATGAAGGTGAGCGCCAGAAAGCTGAAGGTCAGCACCCAGCCGATGAACGGCGGTATCGGCACACCTGTTTTGCGCCACACAGCCCCCACCGCCAGACCAACGCCGTGCATCATGCCCCATACAACAAAGGTCAGGCCCGCACCGTGCCATAGTCCCGCAAGAGTCATGGTCATGAACGTCGCAAAAAGCTGCACGGCCAGTCCGTGCCGGTTGCCGCCCATGCCGATGTAGAGGTAATCGCGCAGGAAGCGGGACAGCGTCATGTGCCAGCGGCGCCAGAAGTCCTGCAGCGACACGGCGCGGAATGGTGTTTCGAAGTTTTGCGGCAGCACGACGCCGAACAGCAGCGCGATGCCCAGCGCCATATCCGTATAGCCGGAAAAGTCGAAATAGATCTGGAACGGAAACGCAAGCGTGGCCTGCCATGCCGCGGTCGTGCTCACGGCACCGGCGGCGGCGGCCTCATAGGCCGGATTGACGTAGACCGACAGCGGGTCGCCGATAAACACCTTTTTGGCAAGGCCGATGGTGAGCAGCACCAGCCCGCGCGCGAAGCGTTCCGCCGCGTCCGAGCGCTGGTATGGACGCTCGTCGAACTGGTGCAGCACCTCGCTCCAGCGCACAAGCGGCCCGGCCAGCACCTGCGGGAAGAAGGTGATGTAAAGCGTGTAGCGCAAAAGCCCTATTTGCGGCGCGCGCCCGGCCTTCAGGTCCGTCAGGTACATGATGTGATGGAACGTGAAGAACGAGATGCCAAGCGGCAGCGCCAGTTCCAGCGGTGTGAGAGCCGTGCCCGTCACCTGCAACGCCAAACCGATGCCGAAATCGGCATATTTGAAGACGCCCAGCACGATGAGGTTGACGACGATGGCGGACCAGATCAACTCCCGCCGCCCCCAATGCCCGAACGCCCTGGCTATCCACCAGTTCACGAGGATGGAAATCATGAGCAGCGGCAAAAAGCGCCAGTCCCAATAGCCGTAGAACGCGAATGAAAGCACCGCCAGAAGCGGCAGCCGCCATTGGGGTGCAAATCGCTCCGCTGCAAAATGCAGGATGAGCGCGCACGGCAGGAACACGAGCAGGAAGGCGAAGGAATTGAAGAGCATGCGCAGGCTTGTTGAAAAGAATCCGGATCTGAGGTGCGGACGAAACCCTGTGACCGGGATGAACGGACGTCGCCTTCATCCTGCCATGAGCCCGTCCGGCCGGCCCACCTGCTAGATTTCGTCAGGCGTTCCGAATCTCTCCATAGGCGATATATCGTTTGGAATAAAGCCTGCTTTCCGACGGAAACCGATCATGTTTCCGTCAGAATGGCGGGAGTGCGGGGCAATCCCTTCGCGATGTCAGGCCATGCCGCCGGACCGGAAGGTGTCCTTTCGGCCGTCAACATGAGACGACAGGCGGAACAGTCCCCGGCGTCCGGCCTCCGAGTGGAAAGCTTCCGTCAAGCCCACAACGGTTTCCGCCGCGCCAAGCATCATGAAACCATCCGGCGCAAGCTGACGGGCGACTCGCTCCAGCACATCGGCCTTCGTCTGAGGATCGAAATAGATCAGGACATTGCGGCAGAACACGATATCGAACTGGCCGAGCGACGCGAACGGGTCAAGCAGATTGTACTTCCTGTACGTTACCATCGAACGGACCTGCGGCGCGATTTCCCACATCTCGCCATAGTCCCCGGCTCTCTGCGTGAAATATTTCGCCAGCATCTGCTGGGGCAGCCCCCTCTGGACCTCGAACTGCGAGTAGAAGCCATTCCGGGCGCGATCGAGCGCTTGCGTCGAAATGTCGGTGCCAATGATTTCGATGCGCCAGCCAGCCACACGCGGCCCCATCTCCAGCAGGCTCATCGCCAGTGAATATGGCTCCTGCCCGGTGGAGGCGGCGGCGCACCAGATGCGGATATGCCGGCTCGCTGCCCGCTCGGTCAGCAGATACGGCATCATCACGCCGGCGAAGTGCTCGAAGGGCACCTTGTCGCGAAAGAACAGCGACTCGTTCGTGGTCATCGCCTCGACCACCGTCTCGCGCAGCGCCAGTGCATCCGGCCGCCGCAAGCGTGCGATCAGTTCGCCAAGGTCCCGGCATCCGGTTTCACGCGCCAGCGGAGACAGACGGCTCTCGACGAGATACTGCTTGTCGCCAGGCAGGACGAGGCCGGACTTTTCCTTCACGAGCCGTCCGACAAAGGCAAAATCATCTTCGTTCATCGGCCTGCCTCGCGCAAGAGTTCTGCAATTTTCACGCCGATCCGGTCCAGCGGCAGCACGGCCGCGGCGGCGCCCGCCGCCCGCACCGCGCCCGGCATACCCCAGACAACACTCGTTTCTTCATCCTGAATCAGGATGCTGCCGCCGCAATTACTGATGGCGCTGGCCCCGAGGCCGCCGTCGTTGCCCATGCCCGTCAGCACCACCCCGAGACTCGCCGCGCCGAAAACCTGTGCGACGGAGCGAAACATCGGGTCGACCGCCGGACGGCAGAAATGTTCGGGCGGGGTGTCCCGCAGCCGCGTCACAACCGCGCGGTCATCCTTTTCAACGATGAGATGCAACCCGCCCGGAGCGACATAGATGCGGCCGGCGACGATTTCCTCGCCGTCCTGCCCCTCGGCCGCCGGCAGGCCGGTGGCGCGGCCAAGCTGTTCGGCCAGCAGGGCGGTGAATGTCGGCGGCATGTGCTGCGTGATGAGCACGGGTACCCGCACCAGCATATCCTTGCAGGTTTTCAGCACCTGCACGAGGGCCTGCGGGCCGCCGGTGGAACTGCCCAGCGCCAGAACGCGCGGCGGCACGCGGGAAAAAGGCCGAAGCGCCGGCCCGTTGTGTGACGGTGAGGGCGAAGTCGCGGGTTTGATTTCCCGCAGGCGCTCCATGAAAGTGGTGACCCGTGGCGATATCTCGGCCTTCGCCAGTTCCGACGTTGCCGCACGGCCCGGCGCTCTCGCGGCGGTTGAGGACGTATACGACGACGGCGAGGAGGACGATGCAGACCGCGAATGGCGGCGGGCCGCCTTGCTCCCCAACTGAAGCACAAGATCAACCAGTTCCCGCCGATAATCGTCGGCGCTGGCGATGCGGCCGCTGCCGCCGGGCTTGGCGATGCAATGGGCAGCGCCGAGCGTGAGGCAGCGCAGACTGGTTTCCGCCCCCTGCCGCGACAACGTGGATGACACCAGCACCATCACCCCCGGCCGGCGCTGGAGCAGCAACGGCAAGGCGGTGAGGCCATCCATCTCCGGCATCTCGATGTCGAGCACCACGACATCCGGCTTCGACGCCTCGACGTCCTCCACGGCAACCCTGCCGTTGGCATGGACGGCCACCACCTTCACGCCCGGCGTTTCACCCAGCCAACGCGCGGTCAGCCCACGGATGACCGCTGAATCGTCAACCAACATCACCCTGATATCATCTGGCTTGCCAGACATGGTCATCCCCCGAAATGCCGACACTCTCTCGTCGCGCCACGTTCCGCCATCTGTCCGAAGTGTTGCGCCCCTTCATGCGTCAGCTCGAGGTCTGATCCTCCCTGATATTCGCCAGAACCGCCTCGACATCGAGCACCGCCATCAGTTCGGCATCGAGCGAGAACACGCCGTCCGTCATGGTATTCCAGCGCGGATCGAGGTTCGGCGGGCGGGCCGCGAGGCGGGTGGTGTCCAGCGTCAGCACCTCGCCGACTTCGTCCACCAGCAGCCCGAAGCTCTCACCGTGATAGTCCACCCCAACCGCGATGGATTGCTCGTCTTCCCCGCGCGGCTGAAAACCGAGGCGCAGGCGCATGTTGATGGCGGTGACGATGCGTCCGCGCAGGTTGAGCACGCCGTCGATCTCCGACGGAGACAGCGGGACCGGGGTGACGCGCTGTGGCACGAAGACATCGTGAACGGCCCAGATCGGCAATCCGAACAACTGCCCGGCGATGCGGATCGTCACGAACTGCACCTGTCCGTCATTGCGCGCCGCTGCGAGTTGCATGCTCATGACTCAGCTTTCATATATCTTGCGGTGAATTCTTCCAGCGCCGCCAGCAAACCGGCCTTGTCGAACTTGGCGATGTAATCCGTGAACCCGGCGATGCGTCCGCGCTCGATGGCCTCCGGCGTACCGAGGCCGGACAGCGCGATCACCGGCCAGTCGACGGTGGCAGGGTTGGCGCGTAACTGTTCAACGAAGGTGTAGCCATCGACTTCCGGCATATCGATGTCGCTGACCACGACGTTGAAAATCGTGCCGGCGTTCAAATGCTGCCAGGCTTCCGCCACGCTGCCGCATACCGTTACGTCGTAGCCTGCCTCTCGCAGGGAGGGCGTCAGCATGTTGCGGAACAGCGCGCTGTCGTCCACGAACAGTATCTGCGGCTGGTTCGGCGCGGCGGGCGTGCGCTGGCTTGCGATGAGCGAGAAGCCGGACGGCAGAAAATGCCCGATGTCGAGAATCTCCGTCGCCTTGCCCCGGATTACCGCCGTGCCCACGATGCCCGGCCCGCCGGAGTCGAACTCGATGGAGAACTCCTCGTCGACGATGTCGATGATCTCGTCCACCGCGAAGCCGATGGCCTTGCCCTGATCCGTGAACACCAGCAGCGGGCGTTCCTTGCGCGTGCTCTGGCGCGAGGCTTCGTCGAAGTAGATCAGAGGCATCAGCGAGCCGCGATATTGCACCAGATCGTGTCCCGTCACGCGCTCGATGCGGTCCGCGTCCACCACTTCCAGCCGGGTGATGAGCGACAGCGGCACGGCCTTCGGCTCCGACGATCCGACGCGGAACACGATCAGCGAGGTGTTTGCCTCGGCGGATGCCGCGATGGCCTCCGGCACGTCGTCGTGCGTGGTGTTGGACGTGAGGCCCGCCGCCATCGCCTGCGCCATGCTGTTGGGGTCGATGATCATGATGACACTGCCATCGCCGAGGATGGTCGTGCCCGAGAACATCGACACATGCCGCAGGATGGACGACACCGGTTTGATCACGATTTCCTCGGTGTGCAGCACGTTGTCGACACCGATGCCGAACGTGCGATTGCCCACCTGCATCACCGCCACGAAGCTCTCGCCCGCGCTGTCGGTTTGCGTACCAATGCCCAGAAGCTGATCCAGATAGACAATCGGCAGCAGCTTGTCGCGCAAACGCAGCACCGGCGCTTCCTTGAAGCGCTCGATGCGGTGCTCGCTGCCCTTCTGCACCCGTACAAGCTCCACCACCGCAAGCTGCGGAATGGCGAAACGCTCCCCGCCCGATTCCACGATAAGCGCCGAAACGATGGCCAGCGTCAGCGGGATCTTGATGAGGAAGGTGGACCCCTGCCCCGCGCGCGACACCACGTTGACCGATCCGCCGATCAGCTCGATGTTGGTGCGCACCACGTCCATGCCGACACCGCGGCCGGATACGCTCGTCACGGCTTCCGCGGTGGAAAAACCGGCGTGGAAGATGAAGGCATGGACCTGCGAGTCCGACAGCTTCTCCGCCTCCACCTCGGACACGAGCCCGTTGCGGATCGCCTTTTCGCGGATGCGGGCGGTGTTGAGGCCGCGCCCGTCGTCGCTGACCTCGATGATGATATGGCCACCCTCATGGTAGGCCGAAAGCCGCACCGTGCCGACCTCGCGCTTGCCAGCCTTCACCCGATCGGCGGGCGATTCCAGACCGTGGTCGGCGGAGTTGCGGATCATGTGGGTCAGCGGGTCGCGGATCATTTCCAGAACCTGCCGGTCGAGTTCCGTATCCGCACCGTGCATTTGCAGGTCGATTGGCTTGCCCAGATCACGCGACAGATCGCGCAGGATGCGCGGCAGCTTCTGCCAGGCATTACCGATGGGCTGCATGCGCGTCTTCATGACCGCATCCTGCAACTCGCCTGTGACCTGCGACAGGCGCTGCAGCGGCACCTTGAATTCCGATTCCTCGTGCCGGCGCATCAGGTCCAGCAACTGGTTGCGGGTGAGCACCAGTTCGGACACCATGGTCATCAGCTGTTCGAGCGTATCCACGTTCACGCGGATCGACTGGCCCGGCCCACCCCGGCCACCCCCGGCGGCATCCTCGCCATGCTGGGACGGCGTCTCACGGGAAGCCAGCGGCTGCTCGGCGCGCGCCGGCACACCGCCAGCCGGTTTCGTTGCAGGAGGCGCGACGGGTGCCGTCTCCTTGCCCGGATGCGCCGCGTCTGACCCAGCCTTCGGCGTTTCTGCCTTGGCGGCTGCCTCAGGAGGCGTTGTGGCGCTGGCGGACGGGCGGGGATCGACGGGCGTATCCCGGAACAGGCGCTCAAGCTCATCGAGTTCATCGTCAGCGGCGGCATTCGCCTGCGCGGCACTGCCCTGCGGCTCGTCCTCCGGCACGATTTCAGGCTCGCTCGCCTGCTCGTCCACAGGGGGAGCCTTGGCCGCCTGCGCGACCTTTTCGGCCATTTCCTCCAGCGCGGCAATGATTTCGCTGTCGTCTTCCTCCGGCTCTATACCGTCGTTGTTTTCCAGATCGTGGACGATGCCCTTGATGCGATCGATCGCGCGCATCACCAGATCGACGGAGCCCGGCAGCACCGGCGCGCCATCGCGAAAACGCCCCATCAGCGTTTCCCCGGCGTGGGCGACAGCCCCCAGCCGGGCGAGCCCGAGAAACCCGCTGGTGCCCTTGATGGTGTGGACGATGCGGAAAATACTGCTCAGAATATCGGCGTTGTGTGGATCACGCTCGAACTTGACAAGCTCCGTGTCCACGAGATCGAGACTCTCGTTGGTTTCCGTCAGGAACTCTTGCAGCAGGTCATCCATATCCGCCTCTTATGAAAAGATCCGCCTCTGGTGAAAGGCAATCCCGAAACACCCGCCTTGAAACATCCGGCGACGGCACGCGCACGGCCAGAACCCTTCCGGACCCGCGCGGCGCTGCATCATTTGAGGATGTCCCTCTTGTCGATGTAATTGAGTTCCTCGATCAGCACGTCCTTGACGATCTCCGCGCCGAAAACCCCGTTGACCGACGTTTTGATTTCCGTTGTCAGCTTGTCGAGGTTCTTCTTGTTGACGCCATCGAACTGGCGATCCGTATCGTCGTAGATCAGCCGGAACGCGCGATCGACAACCAGCGATTCGGGCGGAATCGACAACTCGCGCAGGGTGCGCGCGTCCGCCGTGTAGACGAACTGCGCGACAACGTAGCCCTTAACCTCGTTATCGGTGACCACAGGCACGTTGATGGCCCGCACCTTGCGGTATTCGAGCCCTTCGAAATATGCCGACTGCGGCTCCTCGGCCGGAAGACTGGACGACCACTGGGCAACGCTATAGCTGGAAATCAGCGTCACGGCGCACACCCACAAGCCGACGAACATGAGACGGATCATCGTCCGTACCTTCCAAACGGACCCGCTTCCGCATATGTGCCATCGGATTCCGACGCGCGCAGCCCCTCCGCGACAAGCGCCGCGATTTCATGCGCGGCCTCGACATAGCGTTTGAGCATTGTCTCGCTATCGGCCAATTTCGTCCTGATCCGCGCCGCCTCCTGCATGATCGCCTCGCTGCCCTCCTCGATGAAGAGCTTGCGCCCGTCCAGCGCCTTGGAAAGACGCGTCAGATCAAGCAGGCACTGGCTTTTGCGGCGCGAGATGTCGTCCAGCTCGTCGAGCCGTCCCTGTTCCAGCGCCTCGCGCTCGGCATCGAGAATGACATCCAGCCGCCCGAACATCTGGTCCAGCGTAAGGCGTGTGCTCCCGCCACGCCGCGCGGGTTTCGCCGCTCCGCCATCGATGGCCGCTTCCTCGCTCATGCCGTTCATCACCCTTACCCGCGCCGATCAGGCCACGCCTGCGGACGCAAGTCCGCTGGTCACCGCCAGGCCGTCATCGATATTGTTCGCGGAACTCAATGCTTCAGAGGCCGCGCGTGCTTGTCGATCGTCTGGATGAGCCTGCTCGATCATGCGCGCGATGCCGATGCCGCCGGAGCGGGCAAGCTCCGCCGCCATCTGCTCGGCCAGAAACGACTTCCAGGTTTCACCGGCAAACCCCTTGCCGAATACGGCCGTGCTTTCCTTCGGCAGCATGGCCTCGACGAATTTCTGCAACGTCAGCGCCTCGAACTGCTCGTAAGGGCTGCCCTTGACGCCGCCGGCCCCGCTGCGGTCTCCGAGGCGCAACACGGCTTGTCCGGCGTCGAAGGGCTGGCGCACATGGCCAGCGCCCTCGAAGAAACCGGCGGTATCGTCAGCGGCGAAGGCAAGCGCCACGTCGCGCGCCACGGCGGCGTAATCTCCACCGCTCTCAAGCCGGTTCACCGCCACCTTGAAACGGGCGGGATCGGCGGCGCGCGCAACGTCCATCACTATGTCGGCAGGCAAGGCGACAGCCATGACACTTCACTCCGGCAACTCTGGTCGGCCACGCTTTCTGGCGGCGGATTTGCTGCATGGTAGATGCCCGACCTTACGCGAGGCTGTCGTCTTTCCTCGCCACCCCGGCCTCGACGATGCGTTCAAGGCCGACGCGCTCGCTGTGCGCTTCCGCGTCGCGGGCCATGTTCTGCGCCAGCCTCTCCGTGCGTTTGAGGCGCATGGACTCATCCACGATCCGCGCCTGCAAGGCCTTGCCGGTTTCGCGCAAGGCCTCCTCCTCGCTGGAAAGGCGCGAGAGGCGGCGGGACATCGCGCCCAC
Organism: Pseudochelatococcus contaminans; assembly: GCF_014195635.1. Classification (GTDB taxonomy): domain Bacteria; phylum Pseudomonadota; class Alphaproteobacteria; order Rhizobiales; family Beijerinckiaceae; genus Pseudochelatococcus; species Pseudochelatococcus contaminans. The sequence continues at coordinate 64,900 of NZ_JACICC010000001.1, forward strand.
GAACAGCCCGTGATGCACCGATCCGTCATTGAGCTGGCCGATGAGCTGCTGCTGCGCATTGCGCAGGCCAGCTTCGTCACGGCGCAACAGCGCCAGCTTCCACTCGGTCAACCGCTTGAGCTGGCGCTGCACCTCGACAACGCGCTCTATCTTCTTCAGCCGGTCACCCATGACGCGTCACCCGTAAATCAGCCAGCGTGAAAACTGCCGGATGAACTCCCCGAGCATTTCCTGAACCAGAAAATAAAACAGGATAATTCCGCCGGCGATGACGAAGGGAATCGAGATGAAGTACACCTGTATCTGCGGTGTGAACTTGTTCATCAGGCCGATGGCGAAGTTGATGATGACGGAATAGATGATGATTGGCGAGCTGATGCGCAGCGCCACCAGAAACGAACTGGACAACTGATCCGCGATGCCGACCAGTGACAACCGCGACTGAAACAGCAGTCCGGGCGGCATGTTGGCGTAAGACGCCTTCACCGCCCGCAGGATTTCCCAATGCAGATCGGCGGCGAACACCAGCATGGCAGCCGACAGCGAGATGATCGCGCCCACCGGCGGTAGAGCCTCCATCTGGTCGAAGGACACGCCCGAGGGGTTGCTGAGGTTCAGCGCCATCGCGATCAGCACCGCAAGGGTTTCGAGCGCCAGAAACATCAGCCGGCCCAGAAACCCGATCCAGATGCCCGACAGCACTTCCGAGATCACCAGCAGAAGCAGGAACGAAAACGACTGCCCGCGAAAGGCGGGCGCAACCGTGTCGAACAGCAGCGGATACATGGTCAGCGTCACCGCGATGGCGGCGTAGAGGCGGATATTCACGGGGATGGAGGCATTGGACAACCCCGGCATCAGCATGAAGCATCCGCCGACGCGGCACATCAACAACATGGCGCCGATCACGGCATCCGACGCCAGCACGGGAATCAAGAGATGGCTCCGAGATTCTCGATCTCCGTCCCGCGCGCGATCTCGACGTGGGAGAGCACAGCCAGCGCGGGAAACATCCGCTCGACGATCATGCGGACATAGGGGCGTGCATCCGGTGCAGTCACCAATACGAAAGCCTTGCCAGCGCCCAGATGCTTGCGGATCGTCGCCGCCGCCTCGGTGATGAACTCCTCGACCAGCTTGGGATCGATGTCGAGTTCCACAACCTCGCCGCGCTGATCGCGCCTGATGCTCTGATGGAAGACCAGATCCCAGCGATTGCCGAGCCTGAGCACGCGCAGCACGCCCTCATCCGACAGGTCGCCGCAGATCTGCTGGGCGATGCGCAGCCGGACGTGCTCGACGATCTGCTCCGTCTTGCGCACGTGCGGGATGATTTCCGCGACGGCCTCCAGAATGAGGTTGAGATTGCGGATCGACACACGTTCGGCCAGCAGCAGCTTCAGCACCGCCTGCAAACCGGAATAGGAGATGTGCGCCGGGCAGATATCGTCGATCAGGCGCCTGTACTCCGGATCGAGCTGCCCCAGCAGTTGCCGCATGTCCTTGTAGGACAGCAGCAGCGGCAGATTGTTCCGGATGATCTCGCCAAGATGCGTCAGCAGCACGGACAGGCTGTCGATGGGGGCAAGGCCCATGCGCTTGGCATCGTTGAGGTAGATTTCGTTCAGCCACAGCGCCCGCATGCCGAACGCCGGTTCGAGCACTTCATCGCCCTCGATGTCCGGCTTGCGGCCGTCGCCGATGATGACCATGAAGTCGTTCAGCCGCAACTCCTGTGTGGTGACGATCGTGCCGTGGATCTTGATCTGGTAAGCCTTCGGCGGTGTCGCGAGGCTATCCGTCAGCTTGATCTCGGGAACGATGAAACCGTATTGCTGCGCGAACTTGCGGCGCATCTTCGACACGCGATGGATCAATTCGCCCTGATTGGCCTTCAGCCGCACGGAAAGCTGACGGCCCATGCACAGTTCGATCTCCGCCGTCTTCATGGTTTCGCGGATGGCCTCACGCGTATCGACCTTCTCCAGCGCCTTCTTGTTCTGCGCTTCGATATCGTCACGCGCCTGCTGCTCGGCCCGGCGCTTGGGAATGATGTAGCCCACGAAGGCCATGATGCCGGCCAGCGTCGCGAACGGCAGGAACGGCAAACCGGGCGTCACGCCCATCAGGGCCATCAGCCCGGCGGCCACGAACAGCGCCTTCGGATAAGCGCTGAGCTGGCCGAGCACCGCCTGCTCGGCGGAGCCCTGCGTGCCGCCTTTCGAGACCAGAAGGCCGGCGGCCAGCGACACGATCAGCGCCGGAATCTGCGACACCAGACCATCGCCCACGGTCAGCTTGGTGTAGATGTCCGCGGCCTGCGACAGAGGCATGCCGTGGCGGGTGACGCCGATGATGATACCGCCGAAGATATTGACGGCGGTGATGATCAGGCTGGCCACCGCCTCGCCGCGCACGAACTTGGATGCACCGTCCATGGAGCCGAAGAAGGAGCTTTCCTCTTCCAGTTCCCGGCGGCGGCGCTGCGCTTCCTTGTCGTCGATCATGCCCGCCGAAAGATCGGCGTCGATAGCCATCTGCTTGCCGGGAATGGCATCGAGCGTGAAGCGCGCGCCCACCTCGGCGATACGTGTCGCGCCCTTGGTGATGACGAGAAAGTTCACGGTGATGAGGATCAGGAACACCACGAGGCCGATGACGAAATCGCCGCTCATCACGAATTGCGAGAACCCGTGAATGATGTACCCCGCTGCCGTCACGCCCTTGTCGCCGTCCGCCAGAATGAGGCGTGTCGTGGCGATACCCAGCGCCAGCCGCAGGATGGTGGCGATCAGCAGCACGGTTGGAAAGGCTGAAAACTCAAGCGGTTTCTGAATCCACAACGCCACCATCAGGATCAGCACCGACAGCGCGATGGACAGCGCCAGCCCGATATCGATCAGGAACGGCGGCACCGGCAGGAACAGAATGAGCAGGATCGCGACGATGCCGATCGCGAAGGAGACATCACGCCCCTTCTTGCCCTGGCTCGCGTTCAAGCTGTTGACGAACAGTTCAGCCATGAGGCCCCATCGACGCAATATTCCGGACGAGAGCCCGGCGCTTTCGCAAACAAACAATCGGCAACGAATGCCCAGATAATTGAAGTATCAATATTGATCAGAGAAACTGGTGTTTCGACGAAAGCAATGCTGTGACTGAAAATTCTATTCTAATCGAATCCCGTCACGATCCGCCCGTAAACCTGCTCAGTGAACATATATATGCGTTCACCCATGAAAGAGCCGGTCAGCGCCGTGATAGTCAGGATAACGACGATCTTGGGAATGAAGGTCAGCGTCATTTCCTGAATCTGCGTCAGCGCCTGAAACAGCGCGATGATCAGGCCGACAATCATGGCCGCCGCCACAGCCGGACCGGCTGCGAGCAGAATGGTCCAGATGGCGGACTGCACGAGATCGAGCGCATCGGCCTCATTCATTTGCCGTCATCACTTCCATGCATCCCTTCCATAGCCGACATGCGGCGGGTGCGTCAGGAAATCGTGACGCCTGCACCGGCAACGATCCGCTGCCCGTCGGCCAGCGTCGCCACCGTGCCCTCGGACGTGACCTGAACGGACACGACCTTGCCCGACACATCGCCCTCTGCGGAGGTCAGCGTGCGGCCGATCAGCGTGTCGGCCTGCGACAGCGATTGCGCCGTGAGCAAGGAATCCAGCTTGCTGTTGGTGGAAACGCTTTGCTCGACCTGCGAGAACGTCGCGAGCTGGGCCAGCGACTCACTGGCGTCGAGCGGCGCCGTGGGATCCTGATGCTTGAGCTGTTCGACGAACAGCTTCAGGAACGATTGGTAATCGAGCGTGGTGCGGCTTTTCGCGTCCGTGCTCGTGGTGCTCGTCGCGGCGGTTTGCCCAACGCCAGATACTGCGACCATTGTCCCATCTCCATCTTGTGCGGGCGGCCGCTCAGGCCACCTTGCTGCGGGCTATCCTGCCGAAGATGACAGGCTCGTTGTCTTCCATCTCGATGTCGCCGATGGCTTCGGCGCGCGGCGGCGGCGGCTCCCACTGGAAAAGCCCGCGCACGAGGCGAAGCGCCTCGAAAACACGCCCCTCGACGATCAACGCCCGAACATCGACGAGGCCAGTGCCGACCGGCCCGTCGCCATACGATTCCAGCATCTGCGGGATCAATTGCAGGACGGTTGTGCGTGTCTCAAGCTGGTTCGCCGGGCTGATCAGCATCGACTGGATAATGAAATAAAGCTGCCGCAACGGAGTCGTCGCGCCCTCAAGCTGCATCACATGCGCTTCAAGCAGAAACGTCGCGTCGTTGAGCAATTCAAGCGTCACGCGCCGATCGGCCTTCAGAACCGCACCATTGATGAATATCCGCTCACCGGCTTTGAGACTCAGTCGCATGGCTCCTCACTTCAAACCATCACGGATCAGCTTGTTGACGCTGATGATGCCGGAAATATCCTCGACTTCGCCGTACTGTACCCTGCGGGTTTCCTGCAGGATCCAGGAGCCGATCGAGATGAGCAGCCCGCGCAGCTCGTCCGGCAAGGCGTTGTCGGGGTGGATGAGATCGTCGATCAGAAACTGCCAGAGTTCCATCACCCGTGTCAGCGCGAGCCGTCGTTCGGGAGATTCCGGCCCCTTGGACGCAACGTCCTCAAGCAGCTCGATAACAATATCGAATGCTTGTCTCTCGCTGGACCGCACGACCTGGGGGTCGTTCTCGACGACTTCCCCATAAGAAAGCATGTACATCGTTGTACCTCGGTCAGTATCGGCGCGTATATTCGACGCACCGTTTACTTGATGTAGTTGAGAAGGCTGAGGCTCTGCAGACGTGCCGTCAGCGCGTAGGCGAGATTGAGCTGCAATTCAGCCGCATCGAGCGATACCTTGGCTGCTGCGGGATCGACGCCTTCGAGATCGGAGATATTTTTCTGAAGCAGGGTTTTCTGCGTCGCGAGGCTCTCGTTGATCGTCTTGACGCGCGTCTGCGCCGATCCGAGACCGGCCTGCACGATCGTCACCCCCTCCGTCGCCAGCCCCAGTTCCTTGATGGCGTAGGACACGACCTCCTTGAAGGCGTTCTCGTTGAACTCGTCGGCGGGCAGCACGGCAAGCACGCTGTAGGCGCGCGCCAGTCCACGGAACGAACTGTCATTGGCGCTGATGGACGTCGTGATCGTTTCAGAAGCGGAGATGCGGCTGGTGATGGCGGTGTTGGAAGCCGAGGACCAGTTTTGCCAGTTGGCGTCATTGAACTCCTGATCGAGGCGCGCACCGTTCCAGACGGCAGTGGCCAACTCGATGAACGGAACGCCCTTACTTGCGGGAATCGTTGTGGGATCAACGGGATTCAGGAACAGGCTCAGTTCCTCGGCGCCGATGTCGTTGACGGTCGCAACGGCTTGCCCGGTCTCGGCAGCCTTACCGCTATCCGTCCAATACGTCTGGAAGGCGGTTTTAAAATTGTCGAAGGCTGCCGTGACCTGCGCCGTGCCGGCATCTTGCGTCATCGGAGCCGTATCGGTCTTGATACCACTGAAGAGTTGCTGTCCGGCATAGGCCGAATTCAGCTTGTCGGTCATCGCCTTCAGCACGCGCTCGGCCTCGCCCTTGATCGTGGCGGAGCCGAGATCGTTCGTCGGCAGGCCGACCAGCGTGGCCATCATATCTTCCCCGGCCTCTCGGATTTCCGTGAGCGCAGCCTGCGTCATATCGAGCCGCCCGGAGGCGAGACCGTTCGACGTGGTGAAACCCTCGATGCGGGCCAGTTCCTGATAGAGAATGGTCGAGTGCCCGGTTTTCGCGCCGAGAACAAGACCGACATCGGCATAGCGCGCCTCGACGACCTCCTTGCCGAAACGTGTGATATCCGCCTGCGCGCTGCGCGCGTAAGCCCGTGGGCCGTTCAGCAGATTGTAGGTGGAAACAAAGTTGGAAGCCATGACATCACCTCACTGCATCGAACAGGGTCTTGAAGAGATTATCGACGACTGAGATCAACTGCGCGGACGCCGTGAACAGGCGTTCGATCTCCAGTTGCAGCGCCGTTTCCTCATTGAGATCCACGCCGCGCGCATTGGAGAGCGACGTCGTGACCAACGTCAGCACGGCATCATTCACCTTGACGGCCGCATCGGAGGACTGCCGGGAACTCTCCACCCAACTCACCGTGGAGGAGGCGTAGTCGAGAAGGGTTTTGTTATCCAGGTCTGTATTCTTCTCGCCAACCTGATCCAGCAACCGGCTCAGTTGGCCCGAATATGAGGGAGCGTTCTCGGCGGTATTGTAATCGTAGGCGATTCCGTCACGCAGCTTGCTCGGCGTTCCTGCCGGATTGGCCGCCGGATCGACAGCGGTATTGACACTGATATTCTTCGCCAGATCTGCCGGATTAGCCGGCAATGCAGTAGCGTTGCTCCGATCGACAAAAAGACCCGGAGCTGTATTGGCGGGATCGGTGGGGTCGATCTCGCGAAATGCCTGGATCAGACCGAGGGCCAGCTTGTCGAGTTGTTCGCCATACTGAGCCGCATCTTTGTTATGAAGCGCCACCGCCCCGACCAGCGCGCCGTTCTTCGACTCCATCTGCGGCGCATCGCCCGCCACCTGCACACCGTCGATGAAGACGCGCACGGGCTGGCCGGCATCCGTGGTCGCAGAAACCTTACGAGCGCTGGTCTCGAACAGGGTGACGCCGCCATCGGTGAACAGCACCATGTCGTTGTTTTCACGCGTCGCCACCGAAATGCCGATCTCTTCAGACAGTTGCGCCACGATGGCATCGCGCCGGTCGAGGTCGTCAGTGATGTCGGCACCCAACACGGTGCCCTGCACAATCAGCGTATTGGCGCTCTCAAAATTCTGCAGCAGCGTGTTGATACGATCGACTGATGTCTTGACGTCAGCCACGGCTCCGGCCCGCACTTCGTCAACGACAGCGGCCGCATCGTTGAGGGCACGCGCCATGTCACCGGCGGCCACCACCGCCGCACGGGCCAGATTGTCATCAGCCGGGGCATTGAGATATTCGGTCAGTTTGTTGGTCAGATTGCCAAGCCGCCCGACAAGCGAGGTTTCATCCGCCGTGTCGCCGACCGTTTCCGACAGGCGCGTCAGCCCGGTGAGCCGGACATTCTCGCGCGCCGCGACGGAGGTCGATTCGAGGTAGCGCTCGTAAAGACGCGTATCGCTGGAGCGGATCGGCCCACTGGCGAAAACGCCGCTATCGCGCGTTACCAGCGGAGTGAGCTTGCGGGAGTAATCCGTGTCGCCCGCGCCCGCAACGTTGCGCGCAGAAATCGAAATGCGCTTCTGGCTTGCCGTCAACGACAGCTGGGCGGAATTCAAGGCAGCGTTCAGGCTCATGATCCGGTTACTCCAACGCCCCGGCGCGAACCGGGCGGCGACATCGACCGCGGCCCGCGCGCACTCAGGATCGTGTCATCGTTTACCGCTTGAGGTTCACAAGAACCTCAAGCACCTCGGCCCCTGTCTGGAAGGCCTTGGAGTTGGCGGTGTAATTGCGTTGCGCCTCGATCATGGTCGACAGCTCATCGGCCAGATCGACGTTGGACGACTCCAGCGCGTTTGTGCGGATGCTCCCGAGGCTGCCCTGCCCCGGAAAGCCGACCAGCGGCGAACCGGATTCGTTGCTGACCTGGAACAAGCCGCCGGAAAGCGCGGTCAGATTGTCCGGGCTTGGCACGTCGGCAAGAGGGAGCCGGTAACCATCGACGGTGGTGCCATTTTTCATGGCGAAGGACACGACGCCATCGTCGCCGATGTTGATACCCGAAACGGTGCTGGGCGCATTGCCGTTCACGGTAGGCTCCAGCGGCGTATATTCCATCTTCACCTGCGTCAGCTTGGAGAAGTCGAATGCAACGGTCGCTCCGCCGGGCACGTTCAGGTTAACCGTTCGGTCTGCTACCGGAGGAGTCTGAATTGAACCGTTGGCGGGATCGAACGTGATGGCCGTGCCACCAGCATTCAGCAGACCGCCAGCTGCGTAGGGGAATCCGCCGGTTGCGGCGTCAGCCGTTCTGGCATCGAACACCGACATCTGCCATCCATTGGTGGCAGTCTTTGCAAAGTAGACATCCAGTTTGACCTCGCCGCCGAGATTGTCATAGACAATGATCGAGGATTTGGAGGTATAGGTAGAGCCTGCGACGTTATCGCTCGGTAGAGTACCTGCGGCCACCACGGCGACATCGTCGCGCGCGTCCAGATTGGCCGGGAACGTGATACCCGTCGTCGGCGTCGCCTGAATGTTGAGGTTATTGACGTTGATGCGCTCGCCGCCGTTAAGGCTGTTGACGATCACACCGCTGTCGCCGTTCCGGATATCGTAGCCGGTGAGGTAATAACCCGCCGCGTTGACGAGGTAGCCCTCGGCGTCTTCCACGAAGGAACCGGCGCGGGTCATGTAGCGCGCGCCGCTGCCATCGTCGACGATGAAAAACCCGCTGCCGCGGATGGCGAGATCGGTTGTGGAGGTCGTGGAGGTCAGCCCGCCTTCGAGCGAGACGGCGCGACGGACATGCGTTTCCACACCGCCGGCATTATAGCTGCCTGAGCCGGCGTCCATGACGAGTGCGGAAAACTGCGTCGACGTCTTCTTGTAACCGACCGTCGAGGCATTGGCGATATTGTCGCCCACCGTCGCCAGCCGGTTCGATTGTGCCTTCATGCCCGAGACGGCGGTATTCATGATGCTCATGACCAGCTCCGTTGACTGAAACTATCGCCCTGCCAATAAACACCAGCAGCCTTGCGCGAGGCTCGCATCCACGGATCGCCGCGATCAGGCGGGGCGCAGAGCGTTCGCCAGCTCCTGGAAAGCGTCCTCGCTCATCGGCGCGTCCATATCCTGCCGAAGCGCGTCGTAGATGCGCGGCACCAATGTAACGGCCTGATCCAGCTCGGCATCGAGACCGGGCTGGTAGCCGCCCACGAGCCGCAGGTCGCGCGTATCCTCATAGCGCGCGATCATCGCCCGTATGCGCCGCAGCAGGTTGCGTTGCTCCGGTGTCCACGACAGTTGGGCAAGGCGTGAGATCGAGCTGAGCACGTTGCCCGCCGGATACCGACCCTGATCGGCGATGCTGCGCTCCAGCACGATATGGCCGTCGAGCGTGCCGCGAATGTTGTCGGCGACGGGATCGTTATGGTCGTCGCCATCGACGAGCACCGAAAAGATGCCGGTGATGGTGCCGCTGCCCTCAGCTCCCGGTCCCGACCGTTCCAGCAGCCGCGGCAGGTCGCTGAATACGCTGGGCGCATAGCCGCGCGCCACGGCAGGTTCGCCCGCCGCCAGCGCCACATCGCGCGCCGCGTGGGCATAGCGCGTGACGGAGTCGATGATCAGCAGCACGGACTCGCCGCAATCGCGAAAATATTCGGCGATAGCCGTCGCAGTGCGCGGGGCCATGCGGCGCATCATCGGGCTTTCATCGCCCGTCGAGACCACAACGACGGCGCGGCTGCGATTATCCGCCAGCGGCCCTTCCAGAAACTCCCGCACCTCGCGGCCGCGCTCACCGACCAGCGCCACGACGATGGTATCGAACCCCCGCGCCCGCGCCAGCATGCCCAGCAGCGTCGACTTGCCGACGCCCGAACCGGCGAAAATACCGATGCGCTGGCCGAAGCACAGCGGGGTGAATAGATCCAGCATGCGCACGCCGGTTTTCAGCGGCGTATCCACCCGCGCCCGCGTCAGGGCGGGCGGCGGCGGTGCGTCGACCGGCATTTCACGCAGCCCCTGCCGCAGCGGTCCGTGGGCATCGAGCGGATGGCAAAAGGCATCGACGACGCGACCTTTCCAGCTGTGATCCGGGCTCACGCCCATCGCGCCCTGCCGGAACACGCCGGAGCCGATGCTGGCCTCGATCTGGTTGCCAAACGGCTTGATCGTCGCCCCGGCCTGATCAATGCGCACAACCTCGCCGGGCAGACCGCCATCTTCGAACACCACCCGGTCTCCCAGCCGCACCTCGCGCGAGAGGCCCACGACGCGGCAGTAACCGGCGGTAATTTCCTGCACCGAACCGCCTTTGCGCACCAGCGGAAGCTGGGCCGCCTCCACGCTGATCACGCTGGCGACCCGCGCCAGCGCCGTGCGGCGCCGGCCATCGCGATCCCGATCAGCAAGGACGGTAACAGTCCCGGCATGGTTTTCCGCAAGCACGCCGGCAGCGACCGGCCCGGCGCTGTCCGGGGTCGACTCTTCCGCAACCGCACTCGCCGGTGGCAGCGCCAGCAATGATGGAACGTTCTGCCCCGCGAGGGCTTCGGCGATGCTGTTCATGTGTTATCGATCACTGATGCCAGGCAAGGCGCTTCTTCGATGAAGCGGGCACCGCTTGTCATCGGGAAAACGCTCACAATCAAAATGTTACGGCTTTTACGACGCAGGCCCGAGATCGCGGATGACCTGCTGGAGTTCGTTGTTGAGCGAACTCGTCGCGCTGGCGGCATATTCGAACGTGCGCTGACCGTCGATCAGGCGGGTCATCTCGATGACCGGGCTGACGTTGGAGCCCTCGACATAGCCCTGCATCACGCCAGACGCGACGAAATCGTCCACCGGCACCACCGCACCGGGGTCCACGGCGACGGAGCCGTCGACTGCGCGAAACAGGTCGGCGCCCGGCGCGATCTGGAACAGGCCGATGCGCCCCACGATGCCGCCATTCTGCGAAATCGTTCCGTCCGAGGCAATGGATACCTCGCCGCCGGCGGGGTTAAGCGCCAGCGGAGCACCGCCGTCATCAAGCACAGGCAAGCCGTTCACGGTTGTCACGTCGCCGATGTCTGTCATGGTCAGCCGCCCGTCGCGGCTGTAGCGCACCCCGGCTGGCGTCTGGATGGCGATCCACCCATCTCCCTTCACGGCGATATCCAGCGGATTGCCCGTCTGGTTGACCGAGCCGGGCTCGCGCTTGAGAAACGCCTTGCCGCTGCCCGCGAACGCCACCGAAACCTGGCCCGTGTTCGACAACACGCTCTCGAAAGTCGTCGCCTCGGCGCGGAAACCGGCGGTGTTGATGTTGGCTATGTTGTTCGCCACCATGGTCAACTGCCGCTCGCGCGACACCTGACTGGACAACATCACGTAAAGAGCTTCCTGCATTCCGTCCTCAATATCGTGAAGTAAAATAAAGCGGCTCTCGATTGGACAGCGCCAAACGATCGAATGAAATTCTATTCAAAATCAAACGGCCCAAATCGTTACTTTGACTGCAACAGCAGTTCTCCGATATCGACCGCTCCCGTTTCCTGGAACAGCGACAGCAGCGGCGAGTTGGCCCCGGCTTCGACATCCGCCAGCAGCAGGAAGCGGCGGATCAGCTTCTCGACCTTTGCAGGGTCTTGAAAATCCTCGATGTCGAGCTGGCTGGTGATGAGACGGGCCTGCGCGTCGACATCGGCGGTCGCCGTTTCAGCGGGGATGCCATATGCCGTGCGGATGACGGCGGCCAACGCCTCATCGGCAAGAATGTCATAGGGCGACTTGATATCAGCCGCACGGCGCTGGAAGTTAAGCGCGAGGCGAACGTTGTTGTCTTCGTTGCCGATATCCAGTTCCAGCGTCTGGCGGATATAGGCCTGCACCGTTTTCTCGACATCGCGCACCAGCGGCGCGACGGTCGGTGTACCATCGCTTTCAAACGCGAAGACAGCCTTGAAGCTCTCGAAATTCTCGCGTTCCTTGGCATTGGAGAAGCTTAGCGCACGCGTATCGCCCTTCAACGCCGCGACAATCGCCGTTTCCTTCCCGATCAGGTTTTCGAGGTCGAAAGCACGCAGGCCGATGGACAGCACCTGCACGTTCTTGGTCAGGTCGTCGGCCGTCTTGATCTCATCGAGTCCTTCATAGAAGGCGTCGACATCGGCATCCGCCCGCTCCTTCAGCTTTTCGCCGAGCCCCGGCGCCGCCATGCGATAGTTGACGATCACGCTCTCAAGTCCCTCTTCGCCCGTCGAGGCGACAAAGGCATCGAAGAACCGGCCGAAGTTGTAGCGTCCCTCGGCATCGGTGATGCCGATATCCTCAAGACCGGAAATGTAAGCGCCGGAAGCACCGGCAGCGCGGGCCGCCACTTCGTTGGTGACCACCTTGCGGACGGCATCGAGCTGGAAGATCTGCTGATCGAGGCCGAAAGCTTCGAGGGCGAATGTCAGGGCCGTATCGCTCTTCAGGAGCGTATCGAAATTGTCGATTCCCTCCATCTCGATCCTGTAATCGAGAACGCGGCTATCGACATTGTCGGTGATGCGTTTGTCGATGTTGTCCAGATTGTCGCGATACCGCTGCGTCACCGACAGCGACGATGCATGGAGGACCGGGGGCGCGACGCCGCCGTCGGTCACCTGAAACGCGCCCGCAAGCTCCAGATAACGGCTGTCGGACATCTTGGAGGCATAGCTGTCCGTACCCGTGCCTTCGCTGATGATCCGGCGCATCAGGGCGCGGGCGTAGGCGAGTTCGTCCATGCCATACGCCTTGACCGCGAAAGTGTAGGTGCGGTCATCCTTGAAAAGATCATCGACCGACTGGATGGTACCCGCGGCCTCGGTGAAGCGCGCGATGTCGCGTGCGACAACCGGCTCGGCCGCCTTCCTCTCGATGGCCTTCGGCAGATCCCTGACGATGGCGTTATAGTTCAGGTACGACGACTGATAGATGGCCATGACAACCCCTTCCGGGAATATCCCCGCACTGGATCGCCGGTCTCGGCATCTGTCCGGCATCCCGATATCAGCGCCATCTTACCGGCCCAGGCTTGCATGGAGCTTTTCGTCTCTGCACGCCCCGTTCCCGCTCCCCCCCTCTCCGGAGCCGATCCAGCCTCACGCAAGCTTATATGCCTATCGTGAGGCATCCACGGCAGATCGGGGCTCGCGTCAACAGATGCGGGCATCGGCGCTTCGACGCAATGTCAATGCATTGCCCCACTCCTGCCGCCGGGTACTTTCGTGGACACCGTAACTGCCGGTCCTGATACCGGCGACAGAAAGAACGCGGACGGCGGAGCGAGGGCGGCAGCCGGCTTCGACATCCCGGGAAGCAGGAAAGCAGCCAATGAACTTCATCGTGGGCGTGATTGTGGCTGTCGGCTGCATGCTCGGCGGTTTCATGGCCATGGGCGGCCATGTCGCGGTCATCTGGCAGCCGTGGGAATTTGTCATCATTTTCGGCATGGCCCTGGGTGCTTTCATCGTCGCCAACACGTGGAGCGTGCAGATCGATACCGGGCGCTCCGTTGTCGAGGCGCTGCTGAACAAGGGACCGAAGCGGAAAGACTACCTCGCGCTTCTCGGACTGTTGTTCACGCTGACCCGCATGGTGCGCACGCGCCCCAGAAGCGAGATCGAGGCGCATGTCGACGACCCCGCGAATTCCACTGTGTTCCAGAACTTTCCCACGATTGTCGCCGACCGCGAGCTGACCAACTACATCTGCGATTACGTCCGTCTTCTGGTTATCGGCAATGCCAAGCCGCACGAGATCGACGCGTTGATGGACGAGGAAATCGCGACCATCAAGAAAAACAAGCTCAAGACCTATCAGGCCATGTCCGCCGTCGCGGACGGATTGCCGGCGCTGGGGATCGTGGCCGCCGTGCTCGGCATCATCAAGGCCATGGGCGCCATCGATCAGGCCCCCTCGCTGCTGGCGGGCCTGCTGGGCGCGGCATTGGTTGGCACGTTCACCGGCATCTTCGCCTCATACGGAATTTTCGCGCCGCTGGCGAACAAGATGAAGACAACGCGCGAAAAACAATGCCAGCCGTATTTCATCGTCAAGCAGACACTCGTGGCATTCCTGAACGGCGCCATGCCACAGATCGCCCTCGAGCACGGGCGTAAGATGATCAGTTCTTATGAACGCCCCACAATCGATGAGCTTGAGAACGAGACGATGAATGCCGGAGGCCGCTCAGGCGGCGATCAGGATCAGCAGGAAGCAGCCTGACAATGAGCGCTACAGCAACCGCCAACGACAAGATCCAGGATCGTCTGCTCGACTCCACCGGCCTGTCCATCGACCGGCTGCCAATGCTGCACGTGATCTTCGACCGCATGGCCAACGTATGGCTGGAAGGCATTCGCCATCTGGCGACGTCACCGGCCTACTGCTCCCTGACGATGATCGAGATCGGCCGCATCAGCGATATTCTGGAGATGTACGAGTCCAATGCCATCGCCGCCGTCTACCAGGCCCCGGAATGGGACAGCCAGGTGCTCGTGGGGCTGGACCGCGACTTTGTGTTCTCCATGATCGAGGTGCTGCTGGGCTCGGACGGGGCGGAGCCGCCCATCGATGAGGAGCGAGGGTTTTCCAACATCGAGCGGCGGGTTTCCGATCTCATTTTCCGGCATCTCAGCAAGGCGATGCGCACGGCCTTCAAGCAGGTGACGAACGTGCATTTCAGACACGAGCGCACGGAGACCAGAATGGACTTTGCCGTCATCGGGCGGCGGACGAGCCGTGCGGTCGTGGCCAAGTTTCTCGTGCAGACGCTCAACCGGGGCGGCGAGATTTTCGTCATCATTCCCCAATCCGCGCTCACGCCCATGCGCCAGAACCTGATGCGGGTGATCTCGAACGAGCCAACGGTGCGCGACCCGCGCTGGAGCAAGCAGATCAAATCCGAAGTGCAGCGGGCGGAAGTCACGCTTACCGCGGTTCTGGAAAAGCGTTACCTGACGCTGGAAGAAATCGCCAGCCTCGAAGTGGGGCAGACCATCCGTCTGCAAGCAAGTCCGAAGTCGCTCGTCACACTCGAAAGCGACGACCAGCCGCTGTTCAAATGTTTCCTCGGCAAATCCGACGGCGCTTACAGCCTGAGACTTGAAGAGGCCATCGATAATAAAAAAGATATCATCGAAGACTTATTATCGAAATAGCATAAAAATAGTATCGAATATTTATTTTGAATTATCCAACACCTGCGACCAACCGAATATGGAATCGTGAGCAATGAACCAGAACGCAGATGAAATGACCATGGACAATGCTGCGGCTGCCGCGAATGCGGACGCGTTCTCGCCAAACAACTTCGCGCCCATATCCGGTGACGACCACCAGCTGCGCGCGGGCAGCGAGGCGCGCAACTTCGATACCGTCAAGCGTATTCCAGTTCTCGTGCAGGTGGTTCTCGGCTCCGCGACGATGCCGGTTTCGGCGCTGATCAAGCTTGGCCGCGGCGCTGTCGTGCCACTCGACCACCGCGTCGGCGAGCCGGTCGACGTCGTGGTCAACGGCCGGATCATCGCGCGCGGCGAGGTCGTGGTCGTCGAGGATGACAACTCGCGCTTCGGTGTCCAGCTCACGGAAATCGTCGGTCCTTCGACCGAGGAAGAAGATCTGTAAAACGTCATCCATCGCGCGAGCGCCCTCCGGGACCGCGCGGCAGACACCAGCGCCCGACCGGATGGCCGCGGCGGCGAAAGCGCCCCGCGAGCCGCATTCCGGTGACGGCAATCGATGCATGCGGCAGACAGGACCGGCGCCAGGCACTCCGGTCGGCCTGCCGCGCCAGCCCGGTGGTCCAACATGAGCGAACAAGGACAGGTCACCCGCAAGACGGTGTCGTTAAAGACAGGCCCGGACCGCGTGGCGGCCCTGCTGCTGACGGTCGGCAACCCGACGGCAGGCCGGATTCTGAAACATTTCTCGGTCGATGAAATCAAGCTGATCACGCGCTCCGCCGCAGGTCTCGGCATGATCCCGCCGGAGCAGCAAGAAATTTTGATCGAGGAGTTCTTCGAGCAGTTTCAGGCTGGTTCGCATCTGTTCGGCACCGCGCAGGAAGTGGAAAAGCTTCTCACAGGCGTTCTGCCGTCGGAGCAGGTGGCCGACATCATGGCCAACGTGCTCGGCAATTCGTTCCAGTCCATCTGGGACCGGATTTCCGGCATTCCCGAGGGTATTTTGGCCAACTATCTGCAGAACGAGCATCCGCAGACCGTTGCCATCATCATGTCGCGCGTCAAGCCGGCGTGTGCGGCGAAGGTCATGGTGCATCTACCGCCCGAACTGCGCAACGACGTCACCCGCCGTATGCTGGCCTGCAAGCCAGTGGTCGAGGAAGTTATTCAGGTGCTCGAAAGCACCCTGCACGAAGACCTCATGACGAACTTCTCGCAGAACAAGGGCGCGGATACTCATGCGAAGATGGCGGACATCATCAACAAGATGGACCGCGACCATATGGAGGAGCTGCTCCAGAACCTCGCCGACGAAAAGCCGAAGTCGGCGGAAATTCTGAAGGGACTGCTGTTCACGTTCGAGGACATCGTCAAGATCACCCCGGCCGCACGCTCGGCGCTGTTCGACGCGGTTCCGGCAGAAACGATGATCATCGCCCTGCGCGGCACGAATGCGTCCTACCGTGAAATCGTGCTGTCCGCCCTGCCTGCGCGATCGCGCCGCACGGTCGAGTCCGAACTGGCCTCCGCCCAGCCCATTCCCCAGCGCGAGGTGCTGGAGGCCCGCCGTTCCATCACCGACCTGGCGCTGGATATGGCGGGGCGCGGCGAGATCGAGCTGCACTCGGAGGCGGAACAGGACATGTTCATGCAGTAACACGTTGCCGCATATAAGAAACACAGCGGCAATCGCTCCGCGCCCGGGAAGGGCAGGCGGACTGGGAACGGAACGAAGCGATGTCAGATGCCCCCGATCCCGACAGCAAAACCGAAGAGCCGACAGAAAAGAAGATCCACGACGCGCTGGAGAAAGGCAATGTGCCTCAATCGCGGGAAATGGCGCTCTTCTTTTCCATCGGCTGCATCACGATCATCATCTACCTGTTCCTCTATAATTCGGCCGCCGTGCTGAAGGACTTCCTCAGCTTCTTCATCGACTCACCCGGCTCCATCTCCATTGCGGACGGACGCGACGCCGCCTCGCTGCTTCAGCTCGTGGCGATCAGCGTCGGTACGTTTCTGCTGCCCATCGTCTGCATTCTGATGGTCGGAGGCATTCTTGCCTCGGTGCTGCAAAACGCGCCCCGGATCGCCTCGGACCGTATCGAGCCCAAATGGTCGCGTATCTCGCTGATGTCGGGGTTCAAGCGCATCTTCGGCATGCATGGTCAGGTGGAGTTCGCCAAGTCCATGGCGAAGCTGCTGATCATCACGATCATCTGCACGATCCTGCTGAATTCGGAACGCAACGAAGTGGTGAACGCCATTTACAGCGACCCGACACGCATTCCTGAAATCATGCTCAACATGGCGATGCGCCTCGTGTCCGCGATCTGCGTCGCAACGGTGGTGCTGGTCGCCGGCGATCTGGTCTGGTCGCGCTTCAAATGGCGCAAGGATCTGCGCATGACCCGTCAGGAGATCAAGGACGAGATGCGCCAGTCCGATGGCGATCCCATGGTCAAGGCGCGTATGCGCTCTCTCGCCCAGGACAGGTCGCGCAAGCGCATGATGGCAGGCGTTCCGACGGCCTCGCTGGTCGTCACCAACCCGACCCATTTCGCCATTGCCCTGCGTTACCTGCCGGAAGAAGGCGGCGCACCCATGGTGGTGGCCAAGGGCAAGGATCTGATCGCCCTCGCCATTCGCGAGATCGCGCAGAAGCATGACATACCCCTCATCGAGGACAAGGCGCTGGCAAGGTCCATGTACGACCACGTCGATGTCGACAAGTCGATTCCACCTGAATTCTACAAGGCCGTGGCCCAGCTTTTCTACCACCTTTATCAGAAGAAGGGCGTCAGCCCCGCCATTTCTCCGGCGCCCAAAAGCCCGTAGCCCGGAGCGAGACGACGGGCGCCGATGCGAGACGATGCGACAACGCGACAGGCTCGGACAAGGTTATCGGCGTATCGTCTTTTCATGAAGAACATCGGTTTCCGCCGGTCGGATGAAGCGCTGGCAGCAGCCTTCCGGCGGGGGGAAAATCCACCCGGCGCGCCCGTCATGGCGCCCCGGACAATGCCCCGCGCCGGTTGCGCACCGGGGCCGATGATATCAGGAGCAAGCAATGGATCCGGTCTATCTGTTCGGTCTGGCATCGCGAAAGGCGGACTGGCTGACGACACGTCAAGCCGTGCTGGCCCGCAACGTGGCCAACGCCAACACACCCGGATTCCGCTCCCGCGATATCGAACCGTTTTCAGCCACGATGGACAAGACGGCGCTGACGCTGGCCACCACTGCGCCGGACCACATGCCGCTGGGGCCGGCACAGGCCAACGCGGCCCGCAGCCGCCCGAACAAAAGCAACGAGAGCTGGGAAACCTATCACTCCGGCAACTCGGTCAGCATCGAGGAAGAGCTGTTGAAGGCCGGCGAGGTGTCGCGGGAATACGGCGTGACCACGGCCATCGTGAAGAGCTTTCATAAATTCGTTCTCTCAAGCGTGAGGTCACAAGGATGAACGTTTCATCCATAGAGGGCGGCGACGCCATCGCGATTTCGAGCAAGCTGGCGGCTTCGGCGATGCGCGCCCAGTCCGCGCGCCTGCGCATCGTTTCGGAAAACGTCGCCAACGCCGAAACCACGGCGAACACGCCCGGCGGCGACCCCTATGCGCGCAAGACCATTACCTTCCGCGAGCAACTGGACCGTGCCTCGGGCGCGGAAATGGTGAGGGTGCGCGATGTCGGCATCGACCGCACGCCCTTCCAGTTCGACTACGATCCGGGGCATCCCGCCGCGGATGAAAAAGGCTACGTCAAGAAACCGAACGTGAACCTGCTCATCGAACTGGCCGACATGCAGGAGGCCACGCGCGCCTACAGCGCCAACGTCCAGATGATCAAGTTTTCGCGCACCCTGTCATCCATGACGATCGACCTGTTGAGGACAAGCTGATGGTTGCCGCCCTGAACGTAGTCAATGCAATCGGAACCGGCGTTTCCGGCGTCACGCCGACCGCCGTCAAGGCCGCCACAACGGCAGCCAGCGCCGCCGTGGATTTCACCGCCGTTCTCGGCTCGATGATTACCGATACCGCCCAGAACCTGCGCACCAGCGAGACTGCCTCGTTGCAGGGCCTTCAGGGCCGGGCATCGACGCAGGATGTCGTGGAAGCGGTGATGGCGGCGGAACGCTCGCTGCAAACCACGCTCGCGGTGCGTGACAAGGTCGTGGCCGCCTACCAGGAAATCAGCCGCATGGCGATCTGAATGGCGATCTGACGGCTTCATCGCCCTCAAGATGGCCAGTGACGCCCGCTCCCTCCGGAACGGGGCGGGAAACCACGAGGCCAGTGATAGTGGCCATGAACGAGCCTCATGAACGAGGTTACCGGAGAGTGTCATGAGTATTCTCGCTATTGCCGCCACGGGCGCGGAAGCACAGCAGACCAATATCGAGGTTATCGCCAACAACATCGCGAACCTCAATACGACGGGTTTCAAGCGCTCGCGCGCTGAATTCTCCGATCTGCTTTATCAGCAGTTGCGGGTGCCCGGCGTGCCCAACCAGACGCAGGACGGCACCGTGCCGGAAGGCGCACGGCTGGGCGTCGGAACGCAGGTGACGGCCATCCGCAACCTGCACAAGCAGGGCTCCCTGACGCAGACGGGCAACGATTTCGACGTCGCGATCACCGGTCGGGGCTGGTTCCGCATCGTCGGCCCGAACGACGAGATCCTCTACACCCGCGCGGGCGCGTTCAACAAGAACGAGGATGGCCAGATCGTCACGCTCGACGGTTTCGAGGTCGCCGACGGCCTTGTCATCCCGGAAGGCACCATCCGCGTCACCATCAATGAGGCCGGGCAGGTCTATGCGCTGGTCGACAACGCGGGCAACCAGGAACAGCAGGAAGTCGGCCAGATCACCATGGCGACCTTCGCAAACGATGTCGGCCTTGAGCCGCTGGGCAACAACCTGTTCCGCGAGACGCTGTCATCTGGCGCGCCGGTGGAAGGCGTGGCCGGGGATGCCGGCTTCGGCACCATCAAGCAGAACTATCTGGAAGCGTCCAACGTCGACCCGGTGAAGGAAATCACCGAGCTGATCAGTGCCCAGCGCGCCTACGAAATGAATTCCAAGGTTATTCAGGCGGGCGACGAGATACTCGCAACCATCTCCAAGGGAATTCGGTAAGCGCGTTCGCTGACGTGAACAAATCCCGCCGGGCAAACACCCGGCGGTCGAGACGGGCGGCCATCCGGCATCGGTCCAGAACCGGCGCTGGCGGTATCATCTGGATGTTGTCATGCTTTTTCTGTCCGCAATTCGCAGATCGCTCTCGGCTGGAGCCGGCCGCCTGTTACCTGCACGCGCCCGGAGACCGGCGCTGATGGCAGCAATGGCGCTGATGCTGGTACCGGCAGGGCAGGCAGGCGCGCAAGAGCTGGAGGACGCCTCGTCGGAACAGGACCCTTCTTCATTCGGCACAGTCGCTGTCACGCCGCTCGTGACCATCTATCCCGGCGACTCTATCGATCCCAGCATGGTGGCGGAACGCACGTTCGCCCAGTTGCGTCCCGTGCGCGGCGGCTATGTCTCATCCGCCTCGGCTCTCGTCGACAAGGTCGCCCGACGCACATTGATGCCCGGCATCGCCATTCCCCTCAACGCGCTTGAGAACACCAAGCTGGTGCAGAAGGGCGTGCCCACGCAACTGGTGTTCGAAGACGGGGGGTTGAGCATCACCACGCTGGTTTCACCGTTGCAGGCCGGTGAGCTGAACGAAGCAATCCGGGCGCGCAATATCGACAGCGGACTGATCGTCTACGGCATCGTGCAGGAAGACGGCACCCTGCGGGCGACGGGGGGCTGACATGCTTCGCTGCATTCTGGCGGCGTTGATCGTCATTCAGCCGCTCGCCGCCTTCGCCAACACGCGCATCAAGGATGTCACCACCCTTCAAGGTGTGCGCGACAACCAGCTCGTGGGCTATGGCCTCGTGATGGGCCTTCAGGGCACCGGCGACTCGCTGCGCAACTCGCCCTTCACCGAACAGGCGCTGCAATCCATGCTGGAGCGCATGGGCATCAACGTGCGCAGCTCCACCCTGCGCACGCGCAACGTCGCCGCCGTGATGGTGACAGCCGACATTCCCGCCTTCGCCGCACCCGGCAACCGCATCGACGTGACGGTGTCGTCGCTGGGCGACGCGCAATCGCTCAAGGGCGGCACGCTGCTGGTAACGCCGCTCATGGGCGGCGACGGCATGAATTATGCCGTGGCGCAAGGCCCCATCGCGGTGTCGGGCTTCAGCGTCGGCGGAGAAGCCGAGATCCTGACGCAAGGCGTTGCGACCGCGGGCAGGATTCCCAATGGCGCCCTCGTGGAACGGCCGCTGCCAGGCCGGTTCAACGATGTCGGCCAGCTCGTGCTCGATCTGCGCAACCCGGATTTCAACACCGCCGCACGCATCGCTGACGCCATCAACCGCTACACCCGCAAGCACCTGAAGATTGCAACGGCCCACGTGCGCGATCACCGCAGCGTGGTCGTGCGGAGGCCGCCGAAAATAAGCGCCGCCCGCTTCATGGCCGCCATCGGCAATCTCACCGTCAGCCCGGATGTGCCAGCCAAGGTCGTCGTGGATCAACGCACGGGCACCATCGTCATCGGCCGTGACGTGACCGTCTCCACCGTGGCGCTGACGCACGGCAACCTGACCCTGCGCGTGACAGAGCTGCCGCAGGCATCGCAGCCCGCACCCTTCTCAGACGGTGAGACCGTGATCGAGCCCCGCACCATTGTCTCGACCGAACAGGAAGAGGGACAACTTGCCATCGTCCGGGGTACGAGCCTGCAATCGCTGGTGCAGGGTCTCAACCGGCTGGGCCTGAAGCCGACAGACATTATCTCCATCCTGCAAACGATCAAGACAGCGGGCGCGCTGCAAGCGGATCTCATCGTCCAATGACCTATCGCGCATCCATAACCATCACCGCCATTCTGGCCTGCATGCTGGCGGCATCGGGACAGGCGCAGGCACAAACCCGGCTACCGGTAGCAGCCCCCGGACAGGCGCCGGTCGCAAGGCCAACTGCTGCGGCGGCTCCGGCTTCTGCTGCTGCATCGGCGGCCGCTCCTGCCCCCACGGTTATGCCCGCGCCCGCATCTGCCGGCAGCATACCCCCGGCAGGAGAGCAGGCCCCACCTGCCAATCCCTATTGCGAAGCTGTCGCGGATGCAGCCGCCGATGCCCGCTTCGCCTGGCAGGTGCAGACGCTGGAAGCCATGCGCATCGAAATCGAGGAGCGCGCGGCGCTGCTGGAGCAGAAGCGCGCCGAGACCGAAGACTGGCTGACCCGCCGGCAGGAATTTCTGGACCGGACGGAAGAACGTGTCGTGGCCATTTACGCCCGCATGAACGCGGAAGCGGCGGCCTCGCAGATTGCAGCGATGCAGGACGATGCGGCAGTCGCGCTGCTGACCAAGATCGATACACGCCGCGCAAGCGCGATCATGGGCGAGATGGAATCCGCCCGCGCGGCGCACCTGACGAACGTCATTACCGGCGTGCTGAAACGCACGGCGAAAAACAAGGCGAGAGCACCATGAAACCGCAGGCGCGCTCACAACTGTCGTTCGCCGGCACGGCCATTGCGCCGAACCTGCGCGCACTTGCGCTGGTGCTGGCCGGGACTGCCGCGCTCGGCGGCTGTGCCCGTGTGCAGGATCTGGGCCGCGAGCCACAGATGACCACCGTCGGCACGGGTCTCGCCGTGCAGCGCGCACCGCTGCCCGGCAATTTCAAGACATGGAACGGCCACGCCTACCATTCGCTGTGGGGCCAGACCGGCCAGACGCTGTTTCAGGACCCGCGCGCCAGCCATGTCGGCGACATCGTCACGGTCATCATCTCCATCGACGATCAGGCGAAGTTCGACAACAAGTCCGAACGCCGCCGCAACTCCAGCGCTGATCTCGGGCTGAGTCTGGGCATCAGCACGCCGAGCCATTCGGCGGACCTCTCCGGCGACGGGGCCGTAACGTCCAACTCCCGCACGAAGGGCGAAGGCAAGATCGACCGCTCGGAAAAGCTGCGCTTGTCGGTCGCCGGCGTGGTGACCGAGGTTCTTCAGAACGGCAACCTGATGATCAGCGGATCGCAGGAAGTGCGGGTGAATTTCGAGCTGCGCGTGCTGAACATCGCCGGCATCGTCCGGCCGCGCGACATCTCCCGCAACAACACCATTGCCTACGAGAAGATCGCCGAAGCGCGTATTTCCTATGGCGGACGCGGGAGAATGTCCGAAGTGCAGCAGCCCGCGCTCGGACACCAGATCTACGACCTCCTGACCCCCTTTTGATGGCACCGTGGCAGCATGACCGAAC
Source organism: Pseudochelatococcus contaminans (assembly GCF_014195635.1). GTDB lineage: Bacteria > Pseudomonadota > Alphaproteobacteria > Rhizobiales > Beijerinckiaceae > Pseudochelatococcus > Pseudochelatococcus contaminans. The sequence goes on from NZ_JACICC010000001.1 coordinate 88,173, forward strand.
TTACAGTCGTCGAAACCCCGCCCGCCCCGCCCGCAAGGGACAGCATGCGGCCGGTCATTCTGGCTGCCGTGATCCTCACGGTGCTTGCCGTCCTGCTGGGCGGCGGCATCGGCTATCTGATGTCGAGCAGCATCGAGGAAAACATCGCCCGCAAGGAGAAGGACGCCGCCGCCGCCGCGACGGAACCGCCGATGCCCACGCGCTACACCGGCGATATCGCCCTCGTGAACATACGCCCCGTCACCGCCAACCTCATGTCGCCGGAGACCGTCTTCATCAGGCTTGAGGCTTCGATGGTGCTGGGCCGTGAAACGGCTGCGGATGCCGGAGCCGTATCGGCACTGTCTGCCGAAATCTCGCAGGATATCCTCACCTTTCTCAGCACGCTGACTCTGGCGCAGGTTCAGGGGCCGGCCGGCCTGCAAAACCTGCGCGAAGACCTCAACGACCGGGTCGCCATCCGCTCCGCAGGCAAGGTGCACGAACTCATTCTCGAAACGATGGTCGTCCAGTGATGCGTCTTTCCCTCGCAGCGTCCCGATCCGCCCTGTCGACGATCGCGGCGCTCGCCTTGCCGCTGCTGCTGGCATCGGTCGCGCCCGCACATGCCCAGATGCCCGACCTGTCATCGCTGATTCCAGCAGGGGATGCCTCGGCGGCAGGGCGCATCATCCAGATCGTCGCGCTGCTGACGGTGCTGTCCGTGGCGCCGGGCCTGCTGATCATGGTGACGAGCTTCACGCGCATCGTCATCGCGCTCTCGTTCCTGCGCTCGGGCCTTGGGCTGCAAAGCACGCCGGCCAACATCGTGCTGACGACGCTGGCGCTGTTCATGACGTTCTACATCATGGCCCCGACATTCGACCGGGCATGGCAGAACGGCGTGCAGCCCCTGCTCGAGAACACCATCGACGAGAAGGAAGCCTATACCCGGATTACCGATCCGTTCCGGGATTTCATGCTCTCGCAGGTGCGCAGCAAGGACTTGCGCCTCTTTGCCGATCTCGCCGAGGTCAATTTCCCCAAGATTCAGCAGGAGGGCGCACCGGCGGCCATCAACCCGGCGGATACCGACGACGGCATGGAGCAGGTCGAACTGCGTGTGCTGATCCCCGCCTTTCTGATTTCGGAGTTGCGGCGCGGGTTTGAAATCGGCTTCCTGATCGCGCTGCCGTTTCTCGTCATCGACATGATCGTCGCCACGCTGGTCATGTCCATGGGCATGATGATGATGCCGCCGACCGTGATTGCCTTGCCGTTCAAGGTGCTGTTCTTCATTCTCATCGACGGCTGGAACCTGCTGACGAGCGGGCTGGTGCGCTCCTTCTTCTGACATCGCTCGCGAGAGAGGCAAGGCGCGCAAGACAGGCAGGCAGATTTCGTGATATTGCCTGCCATGTCGTCTTATTCGTCGCGCGGAGCGGGTCATGATCCGGATTGTATCGCTGGTTGTCGCATTCGGCATGGCCTCGGGCGCAGCGCTGGCGCAAGATGCGACGCCGCATGCAACGCAGCCTTCCTCAGTCAGCCTCATCGGTGAAGTTCGTTTGCCGACGCAGCTTTCCATCGCCGGCGTTCCGTTCGGCGGGATCTCCGGGCTCAATTACAATCCCGAAGAAGGGCTGTTCTACGCTATTTCCGATGACAGGGCGGAATATGGCCCGGCGCGTTTCTACAAGCTGCGGATCGACATAACGCCTGCTGGCATCACGCAGCTTGATATCGTCGATACGGTGCCGCTCACTGACAGCAACGGACGGGCCTTCGCGCGCGGCGATGTCGATCCCGAAGGCATCAGCCTCGATCCGCGCCGCCCCGGGGTTCTCGTGTGGGCGAACGAGGGCGATCTGGCCGGCACGCCCGCTGTTATCGAGGCAGGAATGGATGGCCGCGAACGCCGCCGCTTCGAGTTGCCTGCCTATTACACACCGGACGCGGAAAAGCAGACCGGCATCCGCAACAACGCCGCTTTCGAAGGTCTGTCGCATGCGCCGGGCGGCGGGCGGCTGTTCGCGGCGATGGAAGGCAGCCTGTTGCAGGACGGCCCTCCGGCATCCACGCGCGATGGCAGCCTGACGCGAATCCTCGCGTTCAACCCGCAGACCGCCAAGCCAGTGGCAGAATACGCCTATCGCACAACGCCGGTGCCTCGCGCCTCGAAAAGCCTGCGCCCGGCCGACAATGGCGTCTCGGCTATTCTGGCGCTGGACGATGACCGACTGCTCGTCGTGGAGCGCAGCTACGCATCGGGCTATGGCAACACCATACAGGTTTTCGAGGCGACGACAGCCGGCGCGACCGACGTGCTGGGCCGCCCGGCCATTGCCGGCACAACCTTCGAGCCTGTCACCAAGAAGCACCTTTTCACGCTGGAGGAAGGCACCTTCGGACTGGACATGGACAACATCGAGAGCATCACATTCGGCCCGGAGATCAACGGCCGCAAGACGCTGGTGCTGGCCTCGGACAACAACTTCAACCCGCGCGGGCAGATCACGCAGTTCATTGTGCTGGCTTATGATCCATAAAGCTCCCCGCCTTGCCGGAAAAGCGCGCCGGGTATAGAGAGAGGCATGGCTTTTTCCGACGACGAGATCGAACGTTATGCCCGCCACATCGTGCTGCGCGATGTGGGCGGCCCCGGCCAGATGAAGCTGAAACGCGCCCGCGTGCTTGTCGTCGGCGCGGGTGGGCTCGGTGCGCCTTTGCTGGCCTATCTTGCAGCGGCGGGCGTCGGCGTCATCGGCCTTGTCGATGATGACACCGTGTCACTGTCCAACCTTCAGCGTCAGGTGATCCACGGCACGCCGGATATCGGCCGCGCGAAAACGGACAGCGCGCGCGATGCGGTGAACCGCATCAATCCACACGTTACCGTCGAAACCCACGCGCTGCGGCTTGATGCCGACAACGCTCCCGCCCTCATCCGCCAATACGATGTCGTGGCCGATGGCTCCGACAACTTCACCACGCGCTATCTCGTCGCGGATGTGTGCGAGGCGGAGCGCAAGCCGCTGGTCGCCGGGGCGCTGGGCCAGTTCGATGCCTCGGTGACGACTCTGCGCCCCTTCGAGACCGGACCGGACGGGCAGCCAAACCCCTCCTATCGCACGTTGTTTCCCGAGCCGCCGCCACCCGGCGCCGCACCCACCTGCGCGGAAGCTGGAATTCTGGGTGCGCTGCCCGGCGTCATCGGCAGCCTGATGGCGATCGAGGTGATCCGCGCCATCGTCGGCTTCGGCGAACCGCTCGTGGGCCGGATGCTGATCGTTGACACGCTCACCATGCGCTTCGAGACGATCCGTTACTAAAGCGTTTTCAAGCAAAGTGGATGCCACTTTGCGTGAAGAAAACGCGTAAAACCAATGAGATAGAGCATTTCTGCGTTTCAACGAAATGCCGAAATGCTCTAATCATATCCTCAAAGCGCCAGACGCCGGAATGACGGCTCATGCCCCGTGGCCGCGCGGATACGCGCAACGGCGTCCGCCAGCGGCTCACTGACGACGAGCATGTGATGACCGTTGGCATGCAGCAGCGTAACGGCATCCTGCAAGATACCGACATGCCCGGGCCAGAAGGCCAGATCGCCGCGCCGCAAGTCCCCATACCGGGGCAAGTCCTCGCGCTGGGGCAAGTCCTGGCCCTGCGACAAGTCCTGGCCAAGTGTGCGCGATTGCGGGCCGCTGTCACGCGGGGCATCGACGCCAGTCGCCGCCAGCGACAGTTGCACGAGCCCGGAACAGTCGATGCCCAGCGCCGACTTGCCCCCCCACAGATACGGCACGTTCAAAAAGCGCTCGGCCACGGCGACGAAATCCAGATCCGGCCAGTCCGCGACTGGTGCAAGATGAGCGGCGTAAAGGAAACCCTCGCCGAACTCACCGCGAACGCGCAGGAATTCATCGCCATGCGGCAACACCGCAACCTCGCCGTTGAGCGGCAGAACCGCGACGGGCGGCAGCTTGATCGACGGGCCGGGAAACACGAATGTGCGCGGCACGATGATGCGATGAGTCGGCTCCACTGGCTCGCCCAGCGCCGCGAGCGGCACATAGCCGGTGTAACCATCCCGAAGCAGCGTCACATGCGCCCAGCCCTCTCCGGCCAGCGCGTCATCCTCTGCCACCGAGGCGCGCTCACCGATCAGCGCCTCGGTATCAAGCGCAGCAGCGGAATGGGGATCGCGCCGCAAGGGCGCCAGCGGTGCGATGATTTGCCGAATGGCCGAACCGCCGCTCATGCCGCGACCCCGTAGCGGCTTTTGAGCCATGCATAGACGAGCCGCGCCGCCTGCACCTCTCCCCCTTCCGGGCGGCCAGGGCGGGCGGAGGGTGTCCAGCCATAGATATCGAAGTGGACGTGCGGCACGCCAACCGTGAACCGGCGCAGGAACAAGGCCGCGGTTATCGAGCCGGCAAATCCGCCGCTGGAGATATGGTTGACATCGGCAACCTTGGACGCGAGCAGCTTGTTGTAAGGCGCCCAGAGCGGCAACCGCCATACGGGATCATTGACGGCCAATCCAGCCTCGGCAATCGCAGCGGCGATATCGTCATCTTCGGTATAGAAGGGCGGCAGCTCCGGCCCCAACGCAACCCGCGCCGCGCCGGTCAGCGTCGCGTAATCTATGATCAGTTCCGGATCATCCTCACGCGCCAGCGCCAGCGCGTCGGCAAGCACGAGCCGCCCTTCGGCATCCGTATTGCCGATTTCCACCGACAGGCCCTTGCGGCTCGGGATGACATCACCGGGGCGGAAGGATGCGCCCGAAATGGCATTTTCCACCGCCGGGATGAGCACACGCAACCGCACCTTCACACCGGCGTCCAGCAGCATATGCGCCGTGGCCAACGCACTGGCTGCGCCGCCCATATCTTTCTTCATCAGCAACATGGCGCTGGAGGGCTTGATATCGAGGCCGCCCGTATCGAACGTCACACCCTTGCCGACGATGGTGACCTTGGGCCAGCTCTCGTCACCAGCGGAAAAGTCGATCAATCGCGGGGCCTGCGCCGATGCGCGCCCAACCGCGTGAACCAGCGGGAAATTCGCATCCAGCAATTCGTCGCCAACAGTCACCGAAAACCGCGCCCCGAACCGGGTGGCGAGCGCATGCGCCGCGTTGGACAGTTCCTGCGGGCCAAGGTCATTTGCCGGTGTATTGATCAGATCCCGCCCCAGCGCCACCGATTCGGCGACGCGGCTCACCTCAAGGGCATCCACCCCTTCCGGCACGACCAGCCGCGCGGCCGGGGCAGGGTTATCTCGATATCTGGCAAAACGATAAGCCCCCAGCAGCCACGCGAGCGCCGCCGCCTCACGCCCATCCTCCGGTACGCCGTCCAGAGTGTAGATGCCTTCCGGCAACAGATCCGGCAGCTTGCCGTAGATAAAGCGATCAGCCCCGTCACCAACGCCGAACAGCACCTCGGCCAACGCCCCGTCCGCGTTCGGCAGAAGCACGGCCTTGCCGGCATCCGGCCCTTTCCCGCTCTCCAAAAAGCCTTGCGCCGCCGCGAAGGCACGCGCCAGCGGCGCAAGGGAGGCCGCGACATCCGGCCATGATTGCGGTGAGACGGCGCGGATTGTGACAGGCGATGCAGGAAGGGTCGGCAGGTCGGATCGGGAGACAAGCAGCGGATGCATTTTGACCTTCAACGGATGGAACGCGGCAAACGGAACGCACGGATTGGAAAGACTAAAGCACGTTCCCGCAGAATGGAATCGGATCGTGCGCTTTCAATCCGGATACTCCACCGAAAGCCCGGCTTAAATCCGGGTCGCGGCAGAAGCGGGCAAGGCCTACAGGGAAAATGAGGGTTATTCTGTCAAGCTATGCAATACTGTTATCATCGTCTGTCAAAGTGTGTTCCACTGCTCTCCTGTTGATCGCAAATTGAGGAACTTCCGATGGTCGATAGCATTTTTGATCTTCCGCCCGCCGCCGAATTCGCCAAGCGCGCCGCTGAAAAGCGGGCCGAGGAGGACGCACGTCGCCAGCAGCTCCACGAAACCGGCGACACCCAGCGCGAGGAACTCATCAACTCCCTCCTCCACGCCAACGAAGTTGCCACCGAAGAAGCGTTGAAGCGCGTCTCGGTTCTCGTTCGCACGGCGAGCGATCACGGGTTGAACGAGGTTCTGATCAACCGCTTCCCCACGGAGATCCTGACCGATCACGGCCGCGCGATCCTCGCCAGCGATCCGGAATGGCCGGACACGCTGCAGGGCCAGCCCCGCACCCTTTACAATATCTGGAAGGAGCACCTGCAGCCCCTCGGATACGGACTGCGCGTGGAGATCGTCGACTACCGCAACGACCTGCCGGGCGACGTTGGCGCCTTCCTGTTCTGGGGCGCACAGGCCGTCTGATCCTGCATTCGGTTACAGGCAATCATACCTCTCCCGGATCATCACCATCCGGGAGAGCGTTGTCCATAATGATCAGACCGGCCCGGAGACGCCCGCCTGCGTGCGCGTCGACATGCCGGAATGTGCTGCGGCAGCGGCCTTCACGATGCCCGCCGCGAGCGCCGCGCCCGTTCCCTCACCTAGCGTAATGCCCAGGGACAGCAGCGGCTTCTTGCCGATGCGCTCCAGCACCTCTGCGTGGGCGCCATCCGGCGAAACGTGTCCGGCGCGGCAGTGATCGATGGAAGACGGATCCAGCGCGTGCAGAATAGCTGCCGCCGCCGTCACGACATAGCCGTCCAGCAGCACGGGAATATGTTCGAGCCGTGCGGCGAGAATAGCACCTGCCGCCGCCGCAACCTCACGACCACCAAGGCGGCGCAGCACCTCCAGCGGATCGTCGAGCGTGCCCGCATGGCTCGCCAGTGCAGCCTCCACCACCGCAACCTTGCGCGCCACACCCTCACCGCTACCGTTCGCGGCGTGCCTGCCCTTGCTGCCGCTGCCCTTGCCAACATGGCCGAACGTGCCGTGGCCGACCCAGTGCGAGGCAGGTCCGCCATAAAGCGCCGTGTAGATAGCCGCAGCCACGGTGGTATTGCCGACACCCATCTCGCCGAGGCTGAGGAGGTCCGTGCCGCCGGCAATCGCCTCCATGCCGAAGGCCAACGTGGCCACGCAGGCTTTTTCATCGAGCGCCGGCTCGCGGGTGATGTCACCCGTCGGCAGGTCGAGAGCGAGATCGAAAACCTTGAAGCCAAGATCGTATGTGGCGCAGATCTGGTTGATGGCTCCGCCGCCGGCGGCGAAGTTATCCAGCATCTGCCGCGTCACAACCTGTGGATAAGCCGAGACGCCATGCGTCGCGACACCATGGTTGCCGGCAAACACCACCACCAGCGGCCGCCTCACGGCAGGCGTCGGCGAGCCCTGCCATGCCGCCAGCCACTCGACGACAGCCTCCAGCTCGCCCAGCGAGCCGGGGAGTTTCGTCAGTTCCTTGTTGCGCGCCCGCACAGCCGCCACGGCGAACTCATCCGGGCCGGGCAAGGTATGAAGCAACCTGCGGACATCGTCGAAGGGCATTCCGGAGGTGTTCGTAGGATGCATCGTTCCGTCCCGCGCATAAATCGTTGAAGGCCAATTGCGTTTATGCCGATCCATGGACGTCAACGCAAACGGCTCTGGCAAACGCCGTCCATAGCAGGCATTGACGGCGGTGGCGAGACGCGCGCCAACATGGCCTTGGAAACTGGCGCACACGCGCTGGACAAACCGTCATTCCCGATATATATCCGCGCAAGTTCCGGCGGCAATTGTGTTGCGGGAAGAGCGGTACTATTCTCCGCTACTCCTGATTGATTCGGCATCGGGATTTCTGTGTTCTGCCCGGCGGGCGAACATTGGGGCGTCGCCAAGCGGTAAGGCAGCGGATTTTGATTCCGCCATGCGGAGGTTCGAATCCTCCCGCCCCAGCCAAATTCTTTCCAGACATCTCATTTGTCGATCCGGCGCGCTTTCTTGCCGCATCTCCGGACGCCGGCCCGTGGCAAGCGGGGGGCTTGCCACATTGCTGACCGGGCCGGGGTTATGCGCTCGCCGCAACCTCATTGTCGTATCCCGCCGCCTTCACGGCTTCGGAAATGCGTGCGGCTTCGGTATTCGTTTCCACCGTTACGGTCTTGGCGGCCAGATCGGCTTTGACGACAGCGTTTGCATCAACACCCTTGACTGCTTTTTCCACGCTTGCCACGCAGCCTCCGCAGTTCATCTTTGGCACTTTCAGAAATACCATGGCTGGAATCCTTCTTTTGAGGCCGGCACGTCTTGCGCCTGCCACTGCACGATAAGACATGGTCTGGCCTTGCGGCTTCAACAAGACCATATACTCATTGCAAGGCATCTCAACCGGGGCAATGGCATGAATACCGAGATCGGCGGTCAAGAATCGAACCGTGGCGGCAAAACCGCCGCGGCAGGCGCGCACCTAAGCCTCGCTGTGGAGGGCATGAGCTGCGCCTCCTGTGTTCTGCGCGTGGAAAACGCCATCAAGGCGGTGCCCGGCGTTGCCGAGGCGAACGTCAATCTGGCCACCGAACACGCCGACATCACCTTCAGCAACGCTGCCGATCTGCCCGCAGTGTCGGCAGCTATTCGTGCAGCTGGTTATGATGTGCGCGAGCACACGCAAGAATTTGCCATCGACGGGTTGAGCTGTGCGTCCTGCGTGCTCCGCGTGGAAAATGCCATCAAGGGCGTTCCCGGCGTGCTCAATGCCAGCGTCAACCTCGCCACGTCGCGCGCCGCCGTCAGCATCGCGGACGGCGCGGTTTCCGCCCGGGACATCGAACGCGCCGTAGAGGCTGCGGGATACGAAGCCCGGGCGCTCGAAGACGGCGACAGCGGCGATCGTGAGCGCGCCGCACGCGAGGCCGAAAGCGCCGCCCTGCGCCGGGATACCATCGTCGCTGCCGCGCTCACCCTGCCGGTGTTCGTAGTGGAAATGGGCGCGCACATCATTCCGGCCCTGCATCATTGGGTGATGGGCACGCTCGGCATCTGGAGCTGGTACGGCCAGTTTCTGCTCACCGCCCTCGTTCTGGCGGGGCCGGGGCGGCGCTTTTTCATCAAGGGTATTCCCGCCCTGCTGCGCGGCGCACCGGACATGAACGCACTGGTCGCGGTGGGAGCGGGCGCAGCCTTCACCTATTCCGTGGTCGCCACCTTTATGCCGGGCTTGCTGCCGGCAGGCACGGATCACGTCTATTACGAAGCCGCCGCCGTCATCGTCACGCTGATCCTGCTCGGGCGCTATCTGGAGGCACGCGCCAAAGGCCGCACCGGCGACGCCATCCGCAAGCTGGTCGGGCTGCGCCCGCAGCGCGCCACCGTGCAGCGCGATGGGCGCACCGAGGATATTGCCATCGACGACGTGCGCCCCGGCGACATCGTAGTCGTGCATCCGGGCGAAAAGATCGCAGTCGACGGCGAGGTGGTGGAGGGATCGTCTTTCGTGGATGAGTCCATGATCACGGGTGAGCCCATCCCTGTCGCCAAGCAGGCCGGATCGCACGTTGTCGGCGGCACGGTCAATACGGCGGGGGCTTTCAGCTTCCGCGCCACCGCTGTCGGATCCGACACCGTGCTGGCACAGATCATTCATATGGTCGAGACGGCGCAGGGCTCGAAACTGCCCATTCAGGCGCTGGTGGACCGCATTACGGCATGGTTCGTGCCTGCGGTGTTTGCCGTGGCGGCGGTGACATTCACGATCTGGCTGTTCTTCGGGCCGGAACCGGCGCTCGGCTTTGCATTGGTGAATGCCGTCGCGGTGCTCATCATCGCCTGTCCCTGCGCCATGGGACTCGCCACGCCGACATCGGTGATGGTCGGCACCGGCAGGGCGGCGGAACTCGGCGTGCTGTTCCGCAAGGGCGAGGCGCTGCAATCCCTGCGCGACGCCACCATCATCGCCGTGGACAAGACCGGCACGTTGACCGAAGGCAAGCCGCAACTGACGGATTTCATCGTCGCCCCCGATTTCGACGAGGCGACGGTGCTGGCTGCCGTCGCGGCAGCGGAACAGCGGTCGGAGCATCCCACAGCGCGGGCCATCATCGAAGAGGCACAGCGGCGGGACATTGCCGTTCCGGCCCTCGATGAATTCGGAGCTATTCCCGGTTTCGGCGTCACGGCGCGCATCGGTGAGCGCCGCGTGCTCGTGGGGGCCGACCGCTTCCTCACGCGTGAGGGCATCGACCCCGCGACCTTCGCGAAAGATGCGCAGAGGCTGGGAGAGGAAGGCAAGTCGCCCGTCTACGCCGCCATCGACGGCAAGCTTGCCGCCATCATCGCGGTGGCCGATCCGATCAAGCCGACCACGCCCGCCGCCATCGAGGCGCTGCATGCGCTGGGCCTGAAGGTGGCGATGGTCAGCGGCGATAACACCCGCACCGCGAACGCCATCGCCAAACGGCTGGGTATCGATGAGGTCGCGGCAGAGGTACTGCCGGACGGCAAGGTCGAGGTGGTGCATCGCCTGTCGAAAGGCGGCGCGAAGGTTGCTTTTGTGGGCGACGGCATCAACGACGCGCCCGCCCTGGCGGCTGCCGATGTCGGCATCGCCGTTGGCAACGGCACGGACATCGCCATAGAAAGCGCGGATGTAGTGCTGATGTCGGGAGATCTGCGCGGCGTGGTCAACGCCATTGCCATTTCACAGGCGACCATGCGCAACATCCGGCAGAACCTGTTCTGGGCTTTCGCCTATAACACAGCGCTGATCCCCGTTGCGGCCGGCGTGCTCTACCCACTCAATGGCACGCTGTTGTCGCCGGTACTCGCCGCGGGCGCCATGGCGCTTTCCAGTGTGTTCGTGGTCTCTAATGCCCTGCGCCTGCGGCGCTTCCGCAGCCCCGTCGCCACCTGAACCAACAGCATATAATACAAATAATACCAATGCGCCCCGACCGGCTGGATCGGGGCGCATTGCTATAATTGAAGGGCGAAAGGATCAGCCGCCGACGCGGACCGCTGCCTTGCGCTTTGCTTCGTCATCCTTCAGCTCGTACCACATCGCATTCAGCACCGCGAAAGCGGCGGCGAGCGGCAGGCCGAGAAGCCAGGCGAAATACCACATGATTATCGTCTCCCAAAAAAGAGCGGACGACCGGGGCGTCCATCCGCCCCGGCCTTTCATCGATCAGTAGGCGTGACCGCCGCCTTCAATCTGGCGAGCCGTGACCTTGCCGCGCAGGATGCTGTAGACCCATGACGTGTAGGCGAGGATGATCGGCAGGAAGATCACCGTCGTCACCAGCATGATGAACAGCGTCACATGGCTGGACGACGTATCCCAAACGGTCAGGCTGGCGTTCGGCTGCTCCGAGGACGGCAGGATGAAGGGGAACATCGACACGCCGACCGTCGAGATGATGCCGAACATGGTGACGAAGCCGGACAGAAGGGTGAGGATCTCACGCTTCGAGCCGATCAGCACCAGCACCAGCAGCGGGCCGAGGAAGCCGAGCGCGGGCGCGATCAGTGTCCACGGATGCGCGGCGTAGTTGGCGAACCACGCATGCTGCGAGCGCGCCACTTCCTTCAGCAGCGGGTTGGACGGGCCAGCCGGATCGATGGGGCTGGTAATGCTGTAGCCGTTGACGAGCAGCCACACGCCCACACCGCCGAGGGCGAAGAGGACGATGGTGGCGATAGCCGCCAGACGACCATAACGCACCGAACGCTCGCGCACCGGACCCTGTGTCTTCAGGGCAAGCCATGCCGCGCCGTGCATGGTGAGCATCGCCACCGATACGAGGCCGCACAGCAGCGCGAAGGGGTTCAGCAGGCCGAAGAACGTGCCGTCATAGAAGATGCGCATCTCGTTATCGATGCGGAACGGCACGCCCTGAAGCGTGTTGCCGATGGCGACGCCGAAGATCAGCGCCGGCACGAAACCGCCGATGAACAGGGCCCAGTCCCACGCGGAACGCCACGTCGCGCTTTCACGCTTGCTGCGGAACTTGAACCCGACCGGGCGCAGGATGAGCGCGAACAGAATCGCGAACATCGCCAGATAGAACCCTGAGAACGACACCGCATAAAGCTGCGGCCAGGCGGCGAAGATCGCGCCGCCGCCGAGGATGAGCCACACCTGGTTGCCTTCCCAGACCGGGCCGACGGTGTTGATGACCACGCGGCGCTCGATATCGTCGCGCGCCACGAAGGGCAGCAGGATGCCGGTGCCAAGGTCGAAACCGTCCATGGCGGCAAAGCCGATGAGAATGACGCCGAGCAGCACCCACCAGATGACTCGCAGCGTCGGATAATCAATAAGTTCGTGCAGGATCATCTTTGTTACTCCGCAGCGACGACAGTGGCGGAAGCAGAAGGCGCGGGTGCGGTTTCAGGACCGTGATCGTCCATGCCCTCCGGCCCCTTCCTGATGGCGCGCAGCATCAGGCCCACCTCGATGACGATCAGCACCGTGTAGATGAGCGCGAAACCGGCGATGGTGATGAGCAGCGTCGTGACGCCCAGGCTGGAAACCGCGACGGCCGTGGGCAGAATGCCTTCGATCGACCACGGCTGACGGCCGACTTCCGCCACGATCCAGCCCAGCTCAGCCGCGATCCACGGCAGCGGGATGGAGAATAGCGCCACACGCAGCAGCCACCGGCGACGGTCGAGCTGATGACGCGCCGACAGGATGAAGAACGTCGCCGTCAGCAGGATGAAGTAGAAGCCGAGCGCCACCATGATGCGGAACGACCAGAACATCGTCGGCACGTTGGGCACGGTATCCCAGGCAGCCTTGGCGATCTGCTCGTCGGTTGCAAGGCGCGGATCGTCGACATAACGCTTCAGCAGGAGCGCATAGCCGAGCCAGCGGCCATTATCCTCGAAGCTGGCCTTCAGCTCTTCCGGCACGGTCTCGCCACGCGGCAGGGCGCGGATCTGCGTCAGCGCGTCGTAGGCGAGAATGCCCCGGCGAATATGGCCATAGGTGCCGTCCACCAGCTCCTTGATGCCGGGAATTTCCGTATCGAGCGAGCGGGTGGCGATGAGGCCCATCACCATCGGAATGTGGATGGCGAAGTGCGTCTCGCGGGTTTTCTGATCGGGGAAGCCGAACACCGTGAAGCCGGCAGGCGCGGGTTCCGTTTCCCACATGGCTTCCATGGCGGCGAGCTTCATCTTCTGATGCTCGTTGGCGAGATAGCCGCTTTCGTCACCCAGCACGACGACCGACAGCGAAGCAGCAAGGCCGAAGGAGGCCGCGACCGTCATCGAGCGCTTGGCGATTTCCGGCGCACGGCCCTTCAGCAGGTACCACGCCGACACGCCGAGCACGAAGATGGAGGCCGTGACATAGCCCGCCGACACCGTGTGCACGAACTTGGCCTGCGCCACGGGGTTGAACAGCACGTCGAAGAAGCTGCCGATCTCCATGCGCATGGTCTGGACGTTGAACACCGCACCGACCGGGTTCTGCATCCAGCCGTTGGCGATCAGGATCCACAGCGCCGAGAAGTTGGAGCCCAGCGCAACGGCCCAGGTGGTGATGAGGTGGCCCACCTTCGACATCCTGTCCCAGCCGAAGAAGAACAGGCCGACGAACGTCGCTTCCAGGAAGAAGGCCATGAGGCCCTCAATGGCAAGCGGCGCGCCGAAGATGTCGCCGACGTAGTGGCTGTAGTAGCTCCAGTTCATGCCGAACTGGAACTCCATCACGATGCCCGTTGCCACGCCCATGACGAAGTTGATGCCGAACAGCACACCCCAGAACTGTGTCATTTGCCGCCAGATGGGCCGCCCGGTCATGACATAGACGGTTTCCATGATGGCGAGCAGCATGGAAAGCCCGAGCGTCAACGGCACGAACAGAAAGTGATAAAGCGCAGTCAGCGCGAACTGAAAGCGCGAGAGCGATACGATGTCGAGTTCCATACTCCTGTGCCGGCGAGCCGGCCTCCTCTGCGTCCGCCCGAAAAGGCGGGCCAAAAAATCAATCCGGGCGCAACCGCCCGAGCCACGTCTCGAACGACGGGTCGTCGCGCCGCGCCTGCGCGACGATGCGTCCGTGTTCAACGACGATGATCCGATCCGCCGCTTCCGCTTCGCGGCGTAGATGCGTGGCGATGACGAGGCTGCGCCCCGTCTCGCGCGCAGTGTGGTGCAGCCGGGCCATCACATCCCGGGCGGTTGCCGCGTCCAGCCCCTCGCTGGCCTCGTCCACCAGCCACAAGGGCGACGGGCGCAACACAAGCCGCGCCAGCGCCAGCCGCCGCGACTGCCCCCCCGAGAGGCCGATGCCCCCCTCGCCCAGCGGTGCATCCAGCCCCTGCGGCAACGCGGCGATGTCGTCCGCCAGACCTGCGACGGCCAGCGCGCCCCACAGGGTGGCATCGTCGGCCGCGGGCGCCGCAAGGCGAAGATTTTCACGCACGCTGTCGTGAAACAGCTCCGTGCGCTGTGTCAGCAGGGCATGCGGCAAGACCGCGACACGGCCTGACTGCGGAACGATTTCTCCGGCAATCACCGCAAGCAGGGTGGACTTGCCCGCCCCGCTCGCCCCTATGACGGCAACCGTTTCCCGCTCGCCGACATGGAGCGAAACGCCGTCCAGCACGGGACGGTCGGCCCCGTCGTGACCGGCGACGACATCATCGAGCGCCACTGACACACCGGCGCTTGGCCGCGCGCGCGGAGCCGGCGCGGGGGGCGTCGCGAGCCTGCCCCCGAGCCGCCGGGCGGAGAGCATCGTGCGGCCAAGTTCCAGAGCGCCGCGCCGCAACGCCCCGAAAGGCTCAAGCGCGGCGAACGCCACCAGCAGCATGAAAGCCGCGACCGGCGCGCCGATAACCTCGGCCTCCACCAGCACGGCGACGATCAGCAGCATCCCGGCCAGAATGATCGCCGAGGTCACGCCGAAAGCCGCCCCGGCAGCCGTGTCCAGCCGGTTCAATTTGTCATCGGCAGCGGCAAGCCGCCGCTCGGCCCCATGGACGTGGGCGATCTGCGCCGCAACACGTCCGGCCATGGCGAGTTCCGTGTGCCCGGCGGACAGATCCACCGTGCGCGCCCGCAGCGCTTCCATCGCATGCGAACGGCGGCGCGCCGATTTTTCGCTGGCGTGCGAGAGCGCAAGCGGAATGCCGATGCCGGCCAGCAGCAACACGATGACGAGAACGACACCGGCCCAGGCATAAGCCAAACCGACAGCCAGCCCCGCCAGCAACGCCGTGACGATGGCCGCGCCAAGCGGCACGATCACCCGCAGGTAAAGCGAGTCGAGCGCATCCACATCCCCCGTGAGCCGGAACAGCAGCAGCGCGGGCCGGCCCCGAAGGCGGCGTGCCTCACCCGCCGCCGCGAAACCGCGAAACAGCCTCTCCCGCAGCGAAGCCAGCACCGAAAGCGTCGCATCATGAGTGGTGATGCGTTCGCCATAGCGCGCCGCCGTGCGGATCAGAGCCAGCAGGCGGATGCCCGCGCCGGGTGCGAAAACGTCGAACATCAAGGCCGTTGCCGTCGACAGGCCCGCGATGGCCGTCGCGGAAATGAACCAGCCCGACAGCCCGAGCAGCGCCACACCGGCCAGCACAGTCGTCGCCGCCAGCAGGACGCCGGCGAGCATCATGGCGCGGCGGTGACCGCCGTCCGCCTCGACGAACACGCTCAGCACAGGGCGCAGATGACGCAAGCCACGCAGCTTCATGCCGTCCTCCCCCCGGATATGGCGACCACCCTGTCCATGTCGGCCATGAGCAGGGGATCGTGCGTGGCGACGATCAGCGTCTTGCCTTGCGCGATGCGCAGCAGGCCGGCACGCACATCCGCGGCTGTTTCGGGATCGAGATGGGCGGTGGGTTCGTCAGCGAGAATAATGTCGGCGTGTGGATCGGCGGCCGCCCGTGCGAGCGCCAACCGCAGCGCCTCGCCGCCGGACAAACCGTCGCCGCCCTCGCCGACCGGCACGCCGGGACGCCGCCTGCCGACGACATCGGCCAGCGCAACCTGCGCGATGGCAGCATTGACCTCACCCCGCCCAACGCCGGGGCGGCCAAGCGCCACATTCGTTGTCACGCTGCCGGAAAAGAGGTGCGGCTTCTGCCCGATCCATGCCATGCGAGCCCGCAAGGCAGTGGCCGTTTCGTCGGTAAGCGGTACGCCGCCGATGGAAATCGTGCCCGAATCCGCCGCAACCAGACCGGCGATCAGCGCCAGCAGGCTCGACTTGCCGCTGCCGCTTGCGCCCGCCAGGGCAACCTTTTCACCCGCTGCAACGTGTATCGACAGATCATCGAGCTGCCGCGCGCCCTCGTCATAGCCGAAAGCAAGCCCGTCGACCGTGACGGAAGGTGCGTGATGCGATACGCCGTCAACATCATCCGCATTGGAAGCGTCGTTGGCATTGGAAGCGCCGGGCAACATCAACCTGCCGGGACGCGCAAGCCGGTCAAGAGACTCCAGCGCCGCAACGCCTGAGGCCCGGTCATGCCAGACGACTGCCAGCTCGCGCAGCGGCTCGAAGAAGGCAGGAGCCAGCAGCAGGATGAACAGCCCTTCCGCCAGCGTCAGCTTGCCACCCCAAGCGCCCCACGGCAGCGGGCCAAGCAGGTGAAAGCCGATATAGACGGCCACCAATGCCACGCCCAGCGCCGAAAACAGCTCCAGCACCGCCGATGACAGGAAGGCAATGCGCAGCACGGCCATCGTGCGGGTGCGCAGCCGCTCCGCCGAGTCGCGCAGGCGTGTCGCGGTGGCGTCTACGGCATCAAGCGCGCGGATCGTGGCCAGACCGCGCAGGCGGTCGAGCAGGAAGGCGTTCATGCCGCCGATTTCCAGCATCTGCGCTTCGCTGGCCTCTTTCGCCTTGAGGCCGATCAGCGCCATGAACATTGGAATGAGCGGCGCGGCGATCAGCAGGATCAGCGCCGAGAGCCACGAAAACGGCAGCACGGCAGCCAGAATGACGAGCGGCACAAGCACCACCTTGCGCTGCACCGGCAGATAACGCGACAGATAAGGCAGCACCGCATCGGCCTGCTCGGCAACCACGCTGGCCGCCTCGCCCGACGCCGGACGCTCGCGGTCGAGCGGAGAGCGCAGCGCCAGCGCCCGCGCCGCCGAATCACGCAAGCGCGATACCTCTGCGCGCGCGCTGCGGAACGACAGCCGGGTTCCCCATGCATCGAGGCCCGCGCGCACCAGCCCGAACGCCAGCGCGCCAAGGGCGAGCGGCACTACCGCCTGCAAGCCCGCGCCATTGGCGAGCGCCCCAACCGACCATGCAAGACATGCAGCCTGCGGAATCCAGAACAGCGCCGCCAGCGCCTGCACCATCGCCCCCACTGAAGAGGGCCGGGGCTTGCGGTTTTCGGGCCGTTCGGGTTTCCCGGGAGCCTCGCCGGACGATTCGGAGGTTTCCAAGGTGGGGTTGTTTCCGGGAGGTACGGTGTCCATATGCGTTGCGCCGGCATGGACCGGCGTGGGGACGCGCGCGGTCTCGCCCCTGGCAGCCCGCAGCGCCGATGTCGCGCCGTTTGCTGCCGGGCTTGCCACTCCCGCTCCACCTGTCGCCAGTGCCCTCATGCCTGCCTTATCCGTGCTCCCCGGCGGCCTCGGAACGGGGCCGCATAACCGAATATAATCCGCGGGATTTGGAGCAGATCGCGCGCAGATTTTCTTTGATATAGCTCCAATTTTGCGATCTGCTGGGGACAATCAACTGGACAGAGACCCCCCGGAGCAGCTGGCAAAATGAGCACTGGCGCCTCGAAAAGCACCACTATATCAATCGGATAGGTCGACAATCAATCGAATCCGATCCGCGTTCCGATTATATTTTATTTTCACTTATTCTGAATTACACATTGCGCGCCGTGAGGGTGGCGAAACGTCACACGGCGGTTGGCGGCGAAAGCACAAACGATTATGGTGCGTGCGCGGTGGTTCGGGAGCGGCCTGTCAGCAGGCCAATCCCCGCCGTCACACAGCAGCAAAAGCGCATCACCGCACCGGCAGCGACACCGGGCGGCGCGATGGCAGAACGCATTCCGGCGAAGGATACACAGATGGCCGCAAGCATCATTCCGCACTTCCACAACACGCCCGGCGTGCGCGTCGTTCATGTCGGTTCGCGCGAATTCAT
This sequence comes from Pseudochelatococcus contaminans, assembly GCF_014195635.1. Lineage (GTDB taxonomy): Bacteria > Pseudomonadota > Alphaproteobacteria > Rhizobiales > Beijerinckiaceae > Pseudochelatococcus > Pseudochelatococcus contaminans. Next base: position 106,246 of record NZ_JACICC010000001.1, read on the forward strand.
GTGCATCGGCGCGCTGCCGCCCTTCGACCACCCCCACATCTACATCGACATGGGCCACGATTCGGAAGTCGTGTGCAGCTATTGCTCCACTCTCTACCGATTCGATCCCGCGCTTGCCGAGGGTACTGCCAAGCCGGTGGAATGCGTGTGGCATGACCAGCCGGCAGAAGCGCCCGCCTCCGCCGCCTGAGGCATCACAGCGCTTTCGCCCCTGTTTTGACTGCGAACAGACCGATGCCCGCGGCGCAAGCCGCCCCGGACGCCGGTCTGTGAACGCGGATCTGCGGGCCTAACCCGTGTAGAGCGGACCATTTCCGTCCGTTATCCTCCAATCGAGACCATTGATGAGCCACTCATCCGAATCTGTCGTCGTCGCCGGCGCGGGCATCGGCGGACTGACAATTGCGCTGATGCTGGCACGCAGGGGCATATCGGTCACCGTACTTGAAAAGCGCACCGCGCTGGTGGAAGCCGGCGCGGGCATTCAGTTGTCGCCGAACGCCAGCCGCTGCCTCATCGATATCGGTTTGGGGCCTGCGCTCGCACGCCGCGCGGTGGAGCCGGAACAACTGGTCGTCCGCAGCCTCAAAAATGGCAAGACCCTGGGCGGCATGCCGCTTGGCCGCACAGCGCGAGACAGGTACGGCGCTCCCTACTGGGTGATTCTGCGGGCGGACTTGCATGGCGTCCTGCTCGACGCGGTTCGATCAGAACCGAATGTGCAACTGCTGGTCGGTCGCGATGTTGTCGGCGTTCGCGACGGCGTGGATCATGCCGAGATCACATATAGATCCGCCGGCGATACCGAGCAGATCCTGCACGCGCCGCTTCTCGTCGGCGCGGATGGCGTGCGCTCGAAATTGCGATCCGCCATCGGCAATGCCGAACCGCCCCGGTTCCGCAATTTCGAGGCGTGGCGGTGTGTGGTTCCGGCACAATCGGTGCCCCCGAGCCTTGCCGAAAAGCAATCGACGCTATGGCTGGGCTCGCAGGCGCATATCGTCAGCTATCCGGTTTCCGGCGGAGAGAACTGGAACATCGTTGTCATCGTGCCGGCCCGCCTTCCCGTAGAAGGCTGGGGGCTTCCGATGGAGCGCGACCGTTTCGAAGCGCTGTTGGCTACCCTTCGCGGCGACGATCTCGCCGACCTTCGCACCCTGCTGCGAGCCGCTGAAAGCTGGCGGTTGTGGTCGTTGCACGACGCGCTGCCGGCCACACGGTGGAGTTTGCGCCACGCCACACTGCTGGGGGACGCCGCGCATCCGGTGCTTCCCTTCATGGCGCAGGGCGGTGCGCTCGCCATCGAGGATGCCGCCGTGCTGGTCAGGGCGCTGGCCGCGCATCAGGGCGATACACCGGCCGCGCTGGCTGCTTATGAAGCGGCGCGTCATCCGCGTGCCCGGCAGGTGATGGAGCAGTCCCGTTCCAACAGCCGCTCGTTCCACTTCTCCGGCATCCCGGCGTTCGTTCGCAATGCCGTGCTGGGCCGCTGGAAGGGCGAGCAGTTCCTCGCCCGCTATGACTGGCTCTATGGCTGGAAGCCAGATTAAAAAGCCCACGTTCCGTGCAAATCAGAATGTGGGCTTTATATTGCCTGCCATCAACGCAAACGGCCCTTTAACAGGCCATCCCGATGGCGTCTGTCATTATATCTGCTGGGCGGCAAAGGCATCGCAGGCGCTGACCTTGCCGGACTGGAAGCCGCGCGTGAACCAGCGCATGCGCTGGTCCGACGTGCCGTGCGTGAAGGAATCAGGCACCACCCTGCCCTGTGACGCTTCCTGCAGTCGGTCGTCGCCGATGGCGGACGCGGCGTTCAGCGCTTCCTCGATATCTCCCGGTTCGAGCGCGTTCCAGCCGGTGTTGCTGTGATAAGCCCACACGCCGGCAAGGCAATCGGCCATCAACTCGGTGCGGACGGACAACCGATTCGCCTCGGCCTTTGATGATGCCTGCTGCTGCGCCTGCTGGACGCGCGGCAGGATGCCGAGCAGGTATTGCACGTGATGCCCGACCTCGTGGGCGATGACGTATGCATAAGCAAAATCGCCGCCGGCACGAAAGCGCGTGCGCATCTCGTTGAAGAAAGCGACGTCCAGATAAACCTTCTGGTCAAGCGGGCAGTAGAACGGCCCCATGGCCGACTGGGCCGCGCCGCAGCCGGAGCGCGTGCCGCCGGTGTACATCACCAGCCCCGGCTCGCGATAGTCCTTGCCCGTCTGTTCCGGCAGAACCTTGTTCCACACGTCCTCGGTGTTGCCCAACACGGCGGCGACGAACTGCCCGTCCTGATCGTCGGGCGTGCCTGTCGCTCCCTGCTGGCCGCTATTATCCTGTGTGACATAGCCGGAGTTGCTCAGCATCTCCGCACCGCCGATCAGGACGCGCGGATCGATGCCCAGCGCCCAGCCGACAAGACCGAGAATCACGAGCGCGCCGATTCCAAGGCCGCCGCGACCGCCGCCGCCGCCGCCCGGCAAGCGGAAGCCACCGCCACCCCCACCGCGCCTGTCTTCGATATTGCCAGACCGACGAAAATCACCCCAACGCATGCAATCCTCCCCGCCGCCAGACATCGGCAGAATGATTTATTTATAATGCCGTGGGCAACAAGGCGAGGCGATATTTGTTCCCGTGTGCATCTCGCGTTGGAGAAGACGCAAGGCTTGACGCGCCCGCGCCAGTCGTGGCACAAGGTCGCGGATTGCCGGGTTAGCTCAGCTGGTAGAGCAACCGCCTTGAACATAACGAGTGCCTCGGGAGAAATCCCGGGAGTAGAATCGCCCAAATTCGGGGAAAGCTAAAGCCGTCGCCTGCCGATGGCCATGCCAATCCCGAGCCAAGCCCCGCTCCGCGGGGAAGGTGTAGAGACTAGACGGGTGACGCCTAAGGCCAACGCAGATGTAACGCTGCAGGCTATGGCGAAGGGATAGTCCAGCCCACGAACGCACACGGCGGCGAAAGCCGAAGTGGGACGGTAAGCGGTAGGTCGTTGGTTCGATTCCGACACTCGGCACCATTTTTGTTTGCAAGCGGCCGCCACACCACCATGCTTGCGGGTGCGGTTCGAGGTTTCACCTCTCATCCGTACCATTCTATTTCTGTCCAAATACCAGCCCGACACCCGGCGACTTCGCGGCGGAGCATGCGCGCCAGCCAAATACCGAAGTGCAGCCGGTAATTTCCCTTGACCCATGCCATAAAACACGTAACCTCTTGTAAAAATAAGAATTCCAGAGGGTTATGACATGGCTGTGGTGCCCCGGCGCGGACGAGACCAGTTCGCAATTCTCGTGCTTGCGCTTTGTTGGGGGTTGAACTGGCCGGCGGTGCGCACCGCCCTGTTCGAGCTTCCGCCGTGGACGCTTCGTGCGTTGGGTATGGGGGCCGGCTGTCTGTTCCTGTTCGCCATCGTGTGTCTGCGTGGCCAGAGACTTACCCTGATGCGCCGCGACGTGCTGCCGGTTCTGGCAGGCGGAGCGTTGACCATTACCGCCTTCAATCTGCTGCTCGCCTTTGCCCAGTTGACGGCGCCGACCTCCCGCGCCGTCATCGTCACGTTTACCATGCCCGTCTGGACGGTGATCTTCGCCCGCATCTTTCTGGGGGAGCGGCTGGACGGACGCCGCAAGCTCGCGCTCGTCTTCGGCATTGCGGGATTGATATGTCTTGGCTGGCCGCTGATCGTCAGCGGGACTTTTTCCTACGGGCTGCTGCTGGCTTTGCTTGCGGGAATGGCATGGGCTTTGGGAACCATTGTCATCAAGCGTTTTCCCGTCTCGACCCCGCCCATGACGGCTGTGGCGTGGCAGCTTGGAGCGGGAGCACTGGTCGCGGCAATCGGCATGGTGGTGTTTGAGCCGCACGTCCTGCGGGATGGGATCGACTGGTTCAACCTTCAGGAACGGACATGGATTGCGCTTGGCTATCACATCGTCTTCTCGCAGGCGCTGGCCTATCTCATCTGGTATAATCTGCTGGCGCGGCTTCCTGCCGGCGTGCTCAGCCTTTCGACGCTTATGGTTCCCGCAATCGGGGTCATCAGCTCGATCCTGCTGCTCGGCGAGCAGCCCACAATGAGCGACTTTGCCGGACTGGTGCTGATGACCGCGGCCGCAGGCTCCGTGATGATGCCGCCCTCGACAAGATCGCGGGTGAGCGCGTCTGCCAGCGCGCAATCCGGAAAAGCATGATGATGTGATTGGCAAACAAAACCGGGCGGCTCCTGAGGAACCGCCCGGCTTTGGTCTTCCATTGTGTCCCGGCTATCGTCCCGCTGGTATCATCACGATGCGCCGGCGTTCTGGATCGGCTCCAACCCGCACCACTCGGCGATGAACAGGGCGTAGGTGCGCGTGACCTGTTTCAGGCTTTCAAGGTCGACGTATTCGTCAATCCCGTGCGGCAGGCCGCAGGTCGCGCCGTAAACGATGGACGGCGTATTCTGGTAAAGGCCGAAATAGCGCGCGTCGGTTACGGCGGAGCTGATGGAACTCGTTACCGGCTCACCAAAGACGGTTTCGTGCGCGCGGCCCATCGCGGCTTCGATGTCCGACCCCGGCTCCAGCACGTAACCGTCCGCCATGAAGCCGTGGAAGGTGATCTTGGGCGGATGATTCGCCAGGTAGGGATCGGCAGCGCATGCCTCGGCCACGCGGTCGCGGATCTCCTGCCGGATAGCGGCCAGATCCTCGCCTTCCAGCACGCCGAGCCGAATTTCCATCCGCGCTTTTGCCGGCACGGACGACACCCAATCCCCACCCGCCAGCTTGCCGAGATTCACCCGCACGGGATGCGGGTGATCCTTGTAAACCGGATGGTTCACCTTTCGGGCATTCCATTCGTCCTCAAGCCGCTTGATGAACGGCCAGATGTGAATGGCCTTTTCCAGCGCGTTGGCGCCAACGTTCTGGAACGCCGCCGAAGCATGCTGGGGATCGCCCTCGATGTCGAGGCATAGCCACATCAATCCCACTTCGGCACGCATGATCGACGCCCCGAATGGCTCGGGCACCAGCGCACCGTCAGCCTTGTAACCACGCTGGATGCATGCCAGCGCGCCGTTACCGGTGCATTCTTCCTCGACCACCGATTGCAGGAAGATCGGCGCGGCGGGTGCAAGGCCCACCGCCTTCAGCGCCTCGATGGCGTAGATGGCGGCGGCAAGGCCGGACTTCATATCCCCAGCCCCTCGGCCATACATCCGCCCCTCCGCGATGCGCGGTTGGAATGGCGGCGTGGTCCAGCGATCGGTGTCGCAAGGGGGCACCACATCGACGTGGCCGTTGATGATCAGCGAGCGCCCCTTGACCTCTTTCGGAGTGAGCGTACCGACGACATTGAAAGCCTGTGCGTAGTCGACGAACTCGACCGGCGCAAATCCGCGCAGATCCTTGATATCGTCGACCTCGATCTTCCAGTGATCGACCGCATATCCCCGCGCCCGCAACGCATCGGCCATGAACTGCTGCATGGCTGCCTCGTTGCCGCGCGTGGAGTCGAAGCGCACCATGTCTGCGGTGAAGGCAAGCTGGTCGTCGAACCCGGCATCGACCGCATCGATTATCCGTTGCCGTATCGTTGCATCAAACTTCATGGTGGGTCACTCCTGCGGACGGGGGAAGCAGCGCTCCCGCAGGGTCACGAGACCCTTGGGGAGGTACATGACAATCAGAACGATAAGAAGGCCGTAGCCGAGCATGCGGTAGCTTTCGAGATCGCGCATTGCCTCGATGAGAACGGTCAGAACCAGCGCGCCCACGAGCGGGCCGGTGAACGTGCCGAGGCCCCCGACCAGCACCATGGCGATGATCGAGATCATCAGATCCAGCCCCACCACCGAGGCCGGGGTCAGAATGGACAGGTAATGGGCGTAGAATGCTCCTGCGATGCCGACGATGAACGCCGACAGGCCAAAGACCATCAGCTTCATCCGCGTCAGGTTCACGCCAAGGCTCTCGGCGGCGTCCTCGCCGTCGCGCATGGCCAGCATCGCAAGGCCCGTCTTCGAGCGCATGAGACAGACGATGACACCGAGCATCAGCAGCAACAGGACGAGCGACAGGTAATAGAACGATACCTTGTCCGCCGGGCTGAAGGTTATCGGCCCGGCGAAAGGCAGGGTAAAGCCTTCGAACTGGGGAATGCCCCACAGGCCCATCTCACCCCGGGTGACCGAGGAGAAATTGGCGATGCAGATGCGCACGATCTCGGCAAAACCGAGGGTTACGATGGCGACATGCGCCATCGAGCGGATCCGCAGGATCGGCGTGCCGATGAAAAAGCCGGCGCCGGCGGCGATCAGCCCGCCCAGCCACAGCGTGATCCACGGACTGATGGCCAGATTCATCGACAGCAGCGCCGAGCCATAAGCCCCCAGACCGAAGAAAGCGTGGTGGCCGAAGGTCTTGAGCCCGGCAAAGCCGGTCACCAGGTTCCACGCCGAGGCAAAAATGCCGAAGATCATCACCAGCACCATGACGTGCATGATGTAGGGATCGGACGTAATCAGCGGCAGCGCCAGCATCAGGACGAGAGCGCCCGCGATACACAGCCGCGACTGAAGTGTATAAGGCTTGAACATCAGCGGCCTCCTTTGACAAGCGGTTCGGGGCGGAAGAAAGTGGTCAGTTGCATGATCATTTCTTCCCGAACAGGCCCCACGGGCGCCACCAGATGACGGCGATCATCAGCGTGAAGGAAATCACGTCGCGCCATTCGGATGAGGTGAGCTGCACGCCGATCGCCTCGACGACGCCGAGCAAAAGCCCGGCGGCAATGGCGCCGGGGAAGGAGCCGAGCCCGCCCAGAACCACCACCACGAACCCCTTGAGCAGCACGGGTATGCCGGCCCACGGACTGATGGCGTTGATCGGCGCCAGCATGGCCGCCGCCAGCGCGCCGAGCGCTGCCGCAAGGCCGAAGCAGATCATGTAAACCCGCCGCACCGGGATGCCGACGACCTGCGCCGCGTCCCTATCCTGCGCGGTGGCGCGGATCGACCAGCCAAGGCGCGTATATTTGAGCAGCCAGGTGAACAGCCCGATGACCGCCAGCGCCACAACGAAAATCAGCACGCGTTGCCATGGCAGGCGAATATCGCCGATGGCCATCACACCCTGCACGTAATAGGGCACCGTGTTGAAGCGCTCGCCGAAGATCAGCAGGGCGGCGTTCTGCAGGACGATGGACAGGCCGAGTGTCGCCGCGATGGTGGTGAAGGCCCAGTTTTCCCGGACAATCAGGTATTCGATCGTCAGCTTCTCGATCAGCATGCCGAGAGCGAAAGCAATCGCCACCGCCAATGGAATGGAGATATACGGCGGCAGGCCGAACTGCACCGTGAGGAAGAAGGTGAAATAGCCGCCCAGCATGTAAAGTTCGCCGTGGGCGAGGTTCAGCACCTTCATAGTGCCGTAGACGAGCGCGATACCCGATCCGATCAGCGCGTACATCGATCCGGTGATCAGGCCATTGAGTATCTGCTCAAGAAAGATGGCAAGGTTCATGGTCTGCGTCCCTTCTCATTCGCCGAGGTAGACGCGGCGGATCACGTCGGAATTCATCATCTCGTCCCCGGTGCCGCTGAGCATCACCCGGCCGCTTTCCAGCAGATAGCCGTGGCTTGAGATGCCGAAGGAGAGCTTGACGTTTTGTTCGTTGAAGATCACGGCGATGCCCTCGGCATTCACCTTGCGGATGATGTCGGCGATCTGCTGCACGATCCTGGGCGTCAGGCCCAGATAGGGCTCGTCCATCAGCAGAAGCTGGGGCTTGGACATCAGCGCCCGCGCGATGGCGACCATCTGCTGTTCGCCGCCGGACATCTTCCCCGCGATCTGGTCACGGCGTTCGGCGATGATCGGGAACAGGCTTTCCACCCATTCCAGCCGATCCTTGGCGTATTTCTGGACGCTGTGGTGGTAGGCGCCCAGCATGACGTTCTCATACACCGTCATGCCCGTGAACAGCCGCCGGCGTTCCAGCACCATGGACATGCCGCGCGCCACCATCTCGTGCGCCGGGCGGTTGGTGATGTCCTCGCCGTTCAGGAACACCTTGCCCGAGCGGACGGGCGTCAGGCCCATGATAGCCTTGAGGATCGTCGATTTGCCGGAGCCGTTGGGGCCGAGCACGGCCATTACCTGCCCCGCATGCGCCTGCATCGAGACATCCCACAGCACCTGATAGTTGCCGTAGATGACGTTGACGTTCTGCACGTCGAGCATGGGCTTTGCGCTGTCAGTGGCCATGGTCTGCGCTCTCCCCGAGATAGAGTTCCACCACTGCCGGATTCGTCGCCACCTCATGCGGGGTTCCCGAAACCATGCGGGCGCCGCGATTCATGAAGACGGCTTCGTCCGCCAGCTCGTTGATGACCCGCATGTTGTGTTCGATGAGAACGATGGTCAGCCCGTCTGCCCGCAGGGTTTTGACGAGATCGATCAGGCCGGGGATCGACTTCATGTCCACGCCGCCGGTCACCTCGTCCATCAGCAGCAGCTTTGGCCGCGTCGCCATCGCGCGGGCCAGCTCCAGCCGCTTGCGTTGGCCGGTGGACAGGCCCTTGGCCAGCGTGTTCAGCTTGTCGCCAAGGCCGACCTTGTGGGCATAGGCCTCGGATGCCTTCCGCAGTTCCGCCATGGAGGAATGATAGGGCCGCGCCCCGACCATGATGTTTTCGGCCACCGAAAGCTGCTCGAACGGCTGCGTGATCTGGAAGGTGCGCGCCACGCCCGCCCGGCATCGGGCATCGGGCCGCAGCGCGGTGATATCCTGCCCCTGAAACAGGATGCATCCCAGGGTGGGTTTATGAACCCCGGCGATGACGTGAAAGGTGGTGGTCTTTCCGGCGCCGTTAGGCCCCATCAGGGCGAGAATCTGGCCCTGTTTGACATCGAGGGAGAGATTGTCGATGGCCACGATGCCACCAAAGATCATCGTGATGGCATCAACCTGGAGGAGCGGCGCGCTTGCCACATTCGCCATGCGTCAGACTCCGGTGAGAGTTGGACAAGTGTCTGCACGACCCGAAGCTGGTTCGGGACTGCTGCCTTTGACAGGACAGGGGGCCGGAAAAGCCGTTCGCTCTCCCGGCCGGACAGGTCAGACGGTCACTTGAATTCCGCCGTGGCGGACGTGGACGGCCACACGGCCTTGCTCACGCCATCCTACACCTGAGCCACCGCAACGGGCAGGAACTCCGGGCCGATCTTCGGCGTGTGGTTCGCGGTGTCGTAGACAAAGCGGCCCGTGTAGCAATCGAAGTCGGTCTGCGCGAACGCTTCCGACAGCTTCGCTGGCTCGTAGGTGCCGGCGCGCTTGAGGTTGTCCACCAGCATCGCGAACTGGCAATAGCCCTGCGCATGATCGCCCGTGGCGGCAACGCCCTTCGACTCCATCAGATCGAACAGCGCCTTGTGCTTCTCGTTGTTGACCGGATCGTAGAGCATCGGCGTCCAGAGCATCTTTTCGGAATCCGCGCCTACACCCTGATGAAACTCCGGCCGCAGCGGGTAATAGATAGCGACGTGCAGGGAATCGAGCCCGGTTTCCTTGATCTGCCGCGTCAGCGCGACACCCGAATTGACCGAGGTGAAGATGGAGACCAGCACATCCGGCTTGGCTCCGCGCAGCTTCGACAACTGCGGGTAGAAATCGGAGTGCCCCAGCGGCACGGCTTCATGTCCAACTTCGCTCCAGCCCGCCTCCTTGAACAGCGGCACCGCGAATTCGGTGTTGGACTTGCCATAGTCCGTATCCTCGAAGACGAAGGCGATCTTCTTGCCTTCCGGCGAGAACTTGCCTGCCGCCGTCAGACCCTCGACCGCCTCGAACACGGCCTTGGCATAGGCGTCGGAGTTCCAGCTCGCCTTCCAGAAGTTGGCGAAACGCTTGGGATCGCTTTCCACCTTGCGCGCGATCTCAGACGAAACCGGCTGGCCGCTCATCACGAACTTGCCGTAGGACGCCGCGACATCCATCAGCGCGATCGTCACCGAGGAGGCGAAAGTGTCGCCGACCAGCAGATCGACGTTGTCGCGCGTCAGCAGCTTCTGCGCCGCCGAGACGCCGATCTCTGGGCGCGAGGCGCTGTCTTCGAAAATCAGCTTCAGGGTGGTTTTTTCGCCGTTGAGGTCAATGCCGCCGGCTGCATTCACTTCATCGGCGACGAATTGATAAGCGTCGCGCATCGCGATGCCGGAGGTGGCGGCCGGCCCGGTAAGGGGGCCGACGACGCCGATTTTCACTTCCGCCGCAAAAGCTGCGGGCGAACATAGGATGGTCGCGCCCAGAAGGGCGGCATAAAGGTTTCTGGTCATTTTGGTTCCCGTCTGGTTGAACGCCAGGTCTTGTCGCCTGGCTGATCGTTTGGATGCGTAACCCTTCAGGCTGGTTCGGTTCCGCACCAGTCTGCAATGAACAGCGCCATGGCCTTGGTGACGCTGTGCAAAGAGTCCAGGCTGACGTATTCGTCGAAGCCGTGGATGTTATGGGAGACCGGCCCGTAGCACAGGGTCGGAATCCGGTTGTAGAGCGCGTAGACCCGTGCATCGAGATAGGCCGGGGTCGTGAAGGTTTTCAGCGGTGCGCCGAAAGCCTCCGCGTGGGCATGCGCCAGTGTCTTTTCCGCCTCGGAACCCGGCTTCAGATAATAACCCTCCGCATTGAACCCGTTCTGGGTGATGCGGGGCGGATTCTGGGCGAGGAATCGATCCGTGCGTGAGAATGATGATATGTGATCTGTGATCTCATGCAACTTATCTTGTGCCTTCTGGCCCGGATAGATCGAGATGCGCACCTGAAAGCGGCACCACGCCGGGACCGACGATCCCCAGTCCCCACCTTCGATAATGCCGATGTTCATGTTGATCGGCTTCGGCTCGTTCTCGAAGCCGGGGTGTTCCGCCTTCTCGGCGTTCCACTTCGCCTCGATCTCGCGCAGCGCACCAATGACGCGATAGGCGGCGTCGATGGCATTCGCGCCTTCCCCCATCTCGCGGACATGCACGGGAATGCCGCGCACCTCGACCTCGAACCACAACACACCGCCGCTGGCGCGGACCAGCATGTTGTCCTCCGGTTCGGGGATCAGGGCCGCGTCGGCGGTGTAGCCGCGCAGAAAGGTTTGCAACGCACCGTTGCCCGTCGACTCCTCCTCGACCACCGATTGCAGATAGACGGTGGCAGCCGGTTGCAGGCCAATCCGGCGCAGCGCCTCCAGCGCGAAGACATTGGCGCCCGCGCCGGCCTTCATATCTCCCGCGCCGCGGCCATAAAGGCGGTCACCAACGATTTCGCCGCCATAAGGATCGCGCTCCCACATATCGAGCGGGCCGGTCGGCACGACATCGACGTGGTGCTGAAGGATCAGCGAGCGGCCCTTTTCCTCTCTGGGATGATGGATTCCCACAACGACAGGCGCGCGCGAGTGGTCGGCTGAAAACGGCGCGCCGCCCTCGTGCGCTGTCAGTTCCGCCTCGTTCATTTCGAAGCGGTCCATCTTAAAGCCGCGGGCGGCATAGTCGTTGTAGAGAAAATCCTGAATCGTGAATTCTTCAGCCCGCTGCGAGGCAAATGACACAAGCTTGCGGGTGTAGGCGATCTGCTCGTCGAAACCATCGTCGACGGAGCGCAGAATCCTAGCGCTTAGATCAGACTGCATAATGTGTATCCCCACTTTTATTCTTTGATTCAAAGGAACCGCATTGATCCTTCCAAGTCAATAGTTGATTTTCAAGTATCATTGAGTGATACAAGAACCATGATGACGAAGAAACCTCCCTCCTCCGCCAATCCAAAATCCGACAAGGAAAACGCCGGCATGCGTGCCGTCGAGCGGGTTACCGCGATCCTGCAAAGCTTCTCCATGACAAGGCCCATGCTGAGCCTGACGGAGGTTGCCCGCGCCACCGGCCTCGACAAGAACACAACCCGCCGCCTGTTGATCGCCCTGTGCCGCACGGGCCTTGTCCGCCGCGACGAGACCGAGGGCACCTACGGCCTTGATATCGGCGTGCTCAAACTTCAGCCCGCCGTGCTCGGTCCCCGGGCGCTGCGCGAAACAGCCGCGCCGCATCTGCAATGGCTCGCCGAAAAAACAGGCATGACGTCGTTCTTCTGGATTCCCGACTCCGAAGGCGCCATCTGCATCGATCGCGTCAGGGCCAGCGGCGTGTTTCTGGATGTGCCGTGGTCGTCTCCCGGCACGGTGGTACCCTTGAACATGGCGGCGGGACCGAGGGTCATCCTCGCGCATATTTCGGAGGAGGCTCGTGCGTCGTGGCTGGCGCGATCGCAGCCGCAGTTCACGCAGTTCTCTCAAACCGACCAGTCGGAACTCCTGCGCTCCATCGAACGCATCCGTCTGCATGGTTATGAAGTCGTCCGGAACGATTATTATGTTGGCATGGCCGGGCTGGGCGTGCCGGCCCTCAACCGGGGCGGCACGTTCGTAGGCGCGATCTCCGTGACCAGCGGCAGCAGCGATTTCGACGATCCGGCCCGGATGCAGAGTGCCCTCGCCGCAGCGCGTGAAACCGCGGCGGCCATCGGCCTCAGGCTTGGCCCCGGCCTCGCGACAACGGGATGAGAGACGCCGGCGTATCACGGTTCAGCGCCCGGCCGGACTGTCGGGCCAGAACCGTGTTCCCGCCCGCGCCAGACCGCCGCCAAGCCCGATCGCAACCCCATCCGCGCGCCAGCACGCCGCACCTTCCATATCCCGATCATCGAAGGCGATTGCGTTCATGCCGCCGCCCACATGCGGCAGGCGCAGTGTCTGCCAGCCTTTCGCCTGCAACCCCGCCTCGACCGCAGGGGGAAACCCGTCTTCCAGTTCCAGCTCGGCGCCCTGCGTCCACAGGCGCGGCGCTTCCACCGCCTCTTGCAGGCTCATGCCGTATTCCAGCAGATTGACCAGCGCCTGCATGACCGACCCGAAGATGCGCAGGCCGCCGGGCAGGCCAATCGCATAACGCGGCTTGCCATCTTTGAGCACGATGGTCGGCGCCATGGAGGTGGTGACGCGCTTGCCCGGCGCGATAGAGTTGGCACGACCCGGCACGGGATCGAACAACGCCATATAATTGTTGGGAATGATCCCGGTTCCGGGAATGATGATCCGCGCACCGAAGAGCGCGTTGATCGTCTGGGTGGTGGACACGATATTGCCGTCGCGGTCGGCAACGGTGACATGCGTGGTGTGCGCTTCACCCACGGCACCCACCCCCGCCTGCCATGCCTGCGTCCTGTCCGGATCGATCCGGGCGCGCCGTTCGGCGGCATAGCCATCGGAAATCAGCCGCGCGACCGGCACTTCGACGAAGGCGGGATCAGCCGTGGCGGCGGCGCGGTCGGCAAAAGCGATGCGCAGCACTTCGGCGGTGAGATGAGCCGCCTCGATACTGCCGAACCCCATACAGGCAAGATCGAAGCCTTCCAGAATCTTGAGCATCTGGATGACGTGCACGCCGCCAGCAGATGGCGGTGGCGGCCCGACGATCTCATGGCCGCGATAAAAGCCCCGTACAGGCTCGCGGGTCACGGTCTCGACGCTGGCCAGATCCTCACGCGTCATCACCGAACCGGCGGCTTGCAGCGCATCGACGATCCGCCCGCCGAGGTCACCTGTATATAAAGCATCCGGGCCTTGCGCCGCGACGAGCTGAAGCGTCTCGGCATAATCCGCCATTACCAGACGATGCCCCGCAGGTAGCGGCGCGCCGTCATCGGTCAGGATGCGCCTTGCCTCCGCGTCCTGCGCCAGATCGTGCGCGGCCTCGGTGAGGCAGGCTGCAAGATAGGGCGTCACCGCGAACCCGCTGCGGGCATGGCGAATGGCGGGCGCCATCACATCCGCCAGCTTCAGAACGCCGAAACGCTCCAGCGCGTCGCACCAGCCGCGCAGGGTGCCGGGAGTTGCAACCGCCGTTGCGCCGTGGGTGTTGGCGCGGCCCTCCACCTCGTAGCCGAAACCTGTCGGCCGGAACATGGCCGGATGAGCTGCACCCGGCGCACGACTTTGCCCGTCCAGAACGACATGCCGCCCATCTGCCATGCGAATCTGCGCCATCCCGCCGCCGACGATGCCGACCATCATCGGCTCGACAACGGACAGGGCGAACAGCGCGGCAATCGCCGCATCGACTGCATTGCCCCCGGCCGCCAGCATTTCCGCACCCGCCGCACTGGCCAGCGGGTGATTCGTCACCACCATGCCGTCACGCGAACGGGCCGGGTGTTTCTCCGTCGCGAAGGTCACGGCGGCCTTCTGGCGCCAACTTGCGGTCATGCGGATACTCCTTCCAACACGCGCCCGAGCGTTTCGGTGAACAGATCGACTTGCGCCGCATCGATAATCAGCGGCGGGCGAATCTTCAGCACGTTGTGGTGCTTGCCGCACGAGCTGATGAGCACGCCCTCCGCCCGCATGCCATTGACGATGCGCGCCGTCGCCTCACGATCCGGCTGCCCGCCGGACCGGATCTCCGCTCCGATCATCAACCCCGCACCGCGCAGCTCCGCGAGGATCGGATAGCGGCCTGCGAGCGACCGCAGCCCCTCCATCAGCCGCTGGCCCATTGCCAGGGAGTTGGCCTGCAAACCGTCACGCGCAATCACGTTCAGGACGGCGAGCGCAGCCGCGCAGGACACTGTGTTTCCGCCGAAGGTGTTGAAATAGCGGGCATTGCGGCCAAACTCATCCACCACCTGCGGGCGCACAACGATCCCCGCTACGGGATGACCGTTCCCCATTGGCTTGCCCATGGTCACGATGTCCGGCATCACGCCATGACGCTGGAACCCCCAGAAGCGCTCGCCGGTGCGCGCAAAGCCCGGCTGCACCTCGTCAGCAACGAACAGGCCGCCGGCGCGCCGGATGGCCTCTACAGCGGGGGCAAGGAAGCCTGTCGGGCCAGCGCGCACCCCGTCCGAGGTGAACATCGTGTCGACGATCAACATGGCGGGGCGTATGCCATGCCGGCGCAAACCGGCGATGGCATATTCAACGGCTTCCGCGAAACCATCCGGCCCTTCCGCACCCGGATCGCCGGGCGCCGGAACCAGCGCCACGTGCCGGCCCAGATCAACGGACGGCCCCAGCGACGGCGAGTACTGCGCCACCGCATCGGTGATGCCGTGATAGGCGGTTTGCGTAACGACGATCCCGGTACCGCCGGAAAATCCGCGCGCGATGCGCCAGGCCAGATCGTTCGCTTCGCTGCCGGTGCAGGTCAACATCATGTGGCCGGGCTCTTCCGGCATCGTCGCCAGAAGCGTCTCGGCCAGTTGCAAGATCCCGTCCTGCAGGTAGCGCGTGTTGGTCGCCAGAATGCCGGCTTGCCGTGCGATGGCCTCCACCACCGCCGGGTGGCAATGTCCCAGTGACGTGACATTATTATAGGCGTCCAGATAGCGTCGCCCGTTCGCGTCGATCAGCCACACGCCCTCCCCTTTGACGAAGTGCAGCGGCTCCTCGTACATCAGCCGGTAGGCGGGACCGAGCAGTCGCGCACGGTCCGAGATCAGTTGCTCGGTTTGCGGGGAAAGTGGCACCTTCCCCGCGACAAAGGCGTTGGCCATCGCGGTATCGACAGGCTTCATCGGCTGTTCTCCAGGGCAAGATTGACCCACTCGGCATTGTCTTGCGGGCTTCGGCTGCGCATCTCGGCCAGCGCGACGCGCGCCGGCATGTTGTTGCGCAGGATGTAATCGGCATTCTCCGGATATCGGATGGCGCGATAGCCGGTGATGAGCAGCGTCATCGCCAGACGCGCCTCGATCAGCAGCGGCAGAAGGCGGATCTCATTGCCGGTGAGCGGCAATTGGCGGTGATAGGCGGCGATGAACTCCGCAACGTCGGCCCGCACGCCTGCAGACCCAAACTGATAGGAAGCGGCGACCGCCAGATCGTTGACGAGAGGCGCGGCGATGATATCGCCAAAATCGATGATGCCCGCTATCCGGTCCGGGTCGTAAGGATCGACCAATACGTTATGAAAGTTCAGATCGTTATAGATCACTTGACGGCGCAGATCCGGCAGAGCAGGCTTCGCCTCCCGCCTGAAATCGGTCAGCACACCCGCAACCATGGCGCGGATATCGTCGCCTTCGACATAAAGCAACAGCGGCGCGACGCGATCGAGATTGCTGATGTCCCACTGGAGATAATGCTCCTGACCGGGATGCGAGAAACCGGCGAAGGCGCGCCCCAGCCGCGCATGGCAACATGCGAGATTCCGGCGTTGCCGCGCCGAGCGCGGGGCATGAACCAGCGGCAGGCCATCCATCCACGACAGCACGCGCACGACCGAACACCGACCGTCCGACAGCCGGGCCAGAACCTCGGTTTTGCCGGAGACGCTTCGCTGCACGCGCGGCACCGGCAGATCCGGCGTAGTACGTTCGACATGGCAGAGCGCCGCCGTCTGAAAATCCGTGACCTCACGGTCTTCGGCTGAGTTGGCGACCTTCATCACCCAGCGCTGGCCGTCAGCGGCGGTAAGGCGCAGGTTCTGGTCGCGTTCCGCCGTCATCAATTCCGCCTGCTCTACAGGGAGGCCGAAAAGCGTCCGGGCCAATCGGACGGCTTCTTGCTGCGTCATTGCGGGCGGTGGCGATGCGAGCGTTTCTGTATTGCCGGTAGTGTCTGTCGTCACGCGATGGATTCCGTGCTCTAAAGGCTGACAGGAAGCGCTTGTCAGCACTGCGATGATTGGGCATTTTCGGCGCGACGTGCCGGCGCAACGCAGCCGCGCAGGACCAAGCGGATATGGGACGACATGACGGAACGCCTCGAATACAAGGCCCTCAACGATCAAGCCTACGACGCCATCAAGCAGGGCCTTATTGCGGGACGTTTCGCGCCCCGGCAGGTTTTCGTGCTGCGCAATCTGGCCGAGGTCTACGGCATATCCACCACGCCGGTTCGCGAGGCGCTGCAACGCCTCGTGGGTGAGGGCCTGCTCGAAATGAAACCGAACCGCTCGATCGCGGTGCCGGATTGGGACGCAGCCAAATTCAGCGAACTGTTCCGCATTCGCTGCGAACTCGAAGGGCTGGCGGCGGAGCTGGCGACGGCGCGGATATCGGACAAGGGCCTTGTGGAGCTTGGCGCCGTGGTGGAGATGATCGACGCGGCGCTCGCCAGCGGCGATTACAAGGATTATGTCGCGCTGAACCAGCGCTTCCACTTCACCATCTATGACGCCGCCAACTCGCCGCGGCTGCTGCGCATCATCGAAAACCTGTGGGGAGAAGTCGGCGTCTATATGAACGAGCTTTTCGCCGGCAGCGACTATGGCGCAGTCGCCAACGACGAGCATCGCCTGATCCTGAAAGGGCTCTCCGCCCGCGATGCCGGACGTGTCCGGGAAGCGATGGTGAAGGACATTACCGTGGCGGCCGACGCGATGCTTCCGCGTATCCGCGAACTGTCCGGCAAGCAGGCGCCGGCCTGACCCCCCGCGCCTGCCCGGATCGGAATCCGGCTTCACCCTCTGGCTGCTCATTTCATGTTTATCGGCAAGCATCTCTGGACCGTGCGCCGGGAGTCGTTCTGACTAATTAATTTTGTGATATCATATAACAGATATCATCGTCAATGCGACGCCTTCGAGCGCGACCGCTTCCTATGCCGCAAACCCGATGCCATTCAAATTATTGATTTATAAAGGTAATATGCAATTTTTGCGCAATCGCCGATGGTCGGCCATCAAACCGATGCAGATGGCTGCTGCCATGACCGCCCCACCCCTACCTGCCATCCGGTTTTGAACGAAAATCCCCGTCCCGGAATGGACAACGACGCCGGGACGCATTATGCGATTCTGCGCCGTGTATGATTTTCTTCCGTCCTTGAGTACTCTGTCTGATATGGTGCCCATGGTGGCGCTGTGTAATCTTGGCCGGATGCCGGCCCGCAGCGACAGCACGCCGGAATTGGTTACGACGATAGAACATGGGTTGAGATGAGACAGGACGAGGCAACGGCGACAGAGGGAAGCACCTCCCCGATCAAGCCGTTCAGCGGCGCGCGCTATGCCGTCGCGCCCATGATCGAGTGGACCGACCGCCATTGCCGCTATTTCCACCGGCTGCTGTCACGTCGTGTGCTGCTTTACACCGAGATGATTTCCACCGGGGCCATCGTGTTCGGGGACCGGGCACGGTATCTGGACTATTCTGCCGCCGAACATCCCGTTGCCATCCAGCTCGGCGGGTCCGATCCCGATCATCTGGCGCGTGCCGCGCGTATCTGCGCCGACTGGGGGTATGACGAGGTCAACCTCAATGTCGGCTGCCCGTCCGACAGGGTGCAGAATGGGCGATTCGGCGCTTGCCTGATGCGCGAGCCGGCCGTTGTCGGTGAGTGCGTCGCGGCGATGAAAGCGGCCGTGACCATTCCCGTCACCGTCAAATGCCGCATCGGCGTTGACGATCAGGACCCGGAAGAGGCGCTGGACGCGTTGGCGCATGCGGTGATCGCTGCCGGTGTCGACGGTCTGGTGGTGCATGCCCGCAAGGCCTGGCTGAAAGGCCTCAGCCCGAAAGAAAACCGCGATATCCCGCCGCTGGACTACGGCCGCGCCCACCGGCTGAAGACGAAGTGGCCAGCGCTGCCCATTATGCTCAACGGCGGCCTTGTTTCGCTGGATGCGGCGGAAGAGGCCATCGCAGGACGCGACGGTCCGGCCCTTGACGGGGCCATGATCGGCCGCGCAGCCTACCAGAATCCCGAATTGCTGCTCGGCGTCGACCCGCTCACCACCGGCGAGCCCTCCCCGCTGGCCGATGGTTTCGAGGCGGTCGAGGCCTATATGCCCTATGTCGAGGAGCAGCTGCGGCTTGGTGTGCGCCTGCATCTGCTGGCCCGCCCCCTGCTGGGGCTGTTTCCCGGCAGGCGGGGCGCACGCCTTTTCCGCCGCCATCTTTCCACCGAAACCCTGCGGGCCGATGCAGGGATAGAAGTGCTGCGCGAGGCCCTGGACAAAGTAGACCGGGCCGATACGGACGCAAGCGGTACGCAAACGCACGGTCTGAATCCGGAAACCGAGCCTGAAATATCCAATACCTCGCCGCTGCGGAGAGCCTCATGACCGACAAAGCACAAATATTCCTGATCGCCCCACCCGTCACCGATGCGGCTGCAGCGCTCGACCTGCTCGGCCCTGTCTGCGCCACGGGCGACGTGGCGGCGATTCTGCTCTCCTTCGCTAGCACCGACGAGCGCGAGCAGATCAGACAATTGAAGATCATTGCACCGGAGTTGCAGAAATCCGGCGCTGCCGTGCTGGTGGCCGCCACATCGTCTGTCGCGGCGCGCGGCGGTGCGGATGGCGTGCATGTCTCCGTGCGAAACAGCACGCGGGATTTGCAGGAGCCGGCAGCGGTGGTGAATGAATTCGTCGACGCGTTGAAGCCGGAGCGGATCGTTGGTGTGGGCGGCCTGCGCAACCGTCACGAGGCGATGACCATCGGCGAGGGCGACGTGGATTATCTGCTGTTCGGCGAACCTTACCCGGACGGGGAGCTGCCGGATTTCGACGCCACGCTGGAGCGTGTGAGCTGGTGGGCGGAAATCTTCGCGGTGCCCTGCGTCGGTTTCGTGCCGGATCTCGACAGCGTGGCTGATATTGCGGCGACAGGCGCGGAATTCGTCGGCCTTGGCGATGCAGTCTGGACTAATGCCGATGGCCCGGTCGCAGCGATTGCGAAAGCGCGGGCGATCATCGACAAGACACCCCTTGCCTCGGAAGCCAATGCGCAGGAGAACGATGCCAGATGAGCCGGGAGACGAAAGCTCCGGGGCTGGCTTTGCTCGCCGCGACCGGCATGGCTTTGGCAGCAGCGGGCTTGTCCGCGCAAACGGCAATGGCGCAGCGCGGCCGCGCAAGTGAGCCGCCTTTGAGCATTCCTTATACAGGCTTTGGCTCGGGCACCGCCAGTTCGTCGCTGGAAACCGCGCCGCGCGGCGATTCGCGTTTCCTGCCCGCACCAACTGATCGGGTGGAAAGCGCAGCCGCCGTGCCGACGCTGCCCGACCCATCGGCTGACTACGCCTTTGCCGATTATCAGCGGGGCTTTTACAAGGCAGCGTTTCAGGGCGCTTTGATGCGCGTTGGCCGTAATCCGCAAGACGGCCCGGCCATGACCCTGCTGGCCGAAATCTACTCGCGCGGCCTCGGAGTTGCCAGCGATCCTGAAAAGGCGCGGAGCTGGTATGAAAGCGCCGCCGCGCTGAACGAACCCAATGCCCTTTTCTCGCTGGCCATGCTGGTGCTGGAAGAAAGCGCCATTGCCGCCGAGCCGGACAAGGCGCGCAAACATGCGGAGGGGCTCGCGCTGCTGCAAAAGGCGGCGGATGCAGGCCACCCGCTCGCGGCCTATAATCTGGCTGTGGCCCTGATCGGCGCGCGGGACCAGCAGGATCTGACGCGGGCAGCAGACCTTCTGCGCCGCGCCGCCGACAGCGAGGTTGCCGATGCGCAATATGCGCTGGGTATTCTGCTGCGGGAAGGCCGGGGTGTTTCGCCCGATATCACCGCCGCCGCGCAGTGGATGGCGCGCGCCGCCGCCAACGGCAACACCGATGCGCAGGTGGAACTCGCCATCATGCTGTTCAACGGCTCCGGCATCACCGCAAGCGAGGAACGTGCCGCGCGGCTCTTTGCGCTGGCCGCGGCGCGGGGCAACGCCATTGCACAAAACCGGCTGGCGCGCATTCAGGCGGCAGGCCGTGGCGCTCCGCGCGATCTCGTCAGCGCCGCCGCATGGCACCTGATGGCCTCAAGGCAGGGACGGGCCGATCCGTGGCTCGACTCGGCCCTGAAAGGCCTCTCGGCCGACGAGCGGAAGCGGGCGGAAGCGCTGGCCCGCGCGCGCACCGAGGATATCAATTTCGGGCTGGAGCCTTGAGGCAACCGAAATAAGCTGCGTGTCGCGCGGCAGCCGCCGTGTCGCCTCTTGACGCCTGCCCCCCGCAGCGGGCAGATAACGACCCTCATCTTCTTCCGCCAGCGGCGGGACCAGCGCGCTTCGCGACCGACAGAAGCGCGCTCATCACGAATCTTGAGCCGGTGCCCTGCCGGCCAGTCATAAAGGCGCGCCCATCATGATCCGCTCACCCATCATTACCGTCATGACCGATGCCGTCATGAAGGCGGCCCGTTCGCTCAAGCGCGATTTCGGCGAGCTTGAAGCCTTGCAGGTATCGGTCAAGGGGCCGGGAGACTTCGTTTCCGCCGCTGATCAGAAGGCCGAAAAAATCCTGCGCGAAGTGCTGGAGAAAGCCCGCCCCGGCTATGGCTTCGTGCTTGAGGAAGGCGGTGTCGTGGAAGGCACGGACACGACCCATCGCTGGCACATCGACCCGTTGGACGGCACCACGAACTTCCTGCACGGCCTGCCGCATTTTGCGATTTCCGTCGGTCTCGAACGGCAGGGCCAGATCGTCGCGGGCGTCGTCTATGACCCGATCAAGGACGAGCTGTTCGTCGCAGAAAAGGGCGCGGGCGCTTACCTCAACAACCGGCGCATCCGCGTTTCGGCACGGCGCGACTTCGCGACCTCGCTCATCGCCACCGGCGTTCCGCATCTGGGCAAGAGCGGCCATGCCACCTTCATCAAGGAACTGGCCGGCGTCATGGTGCGCACAGCCGGGATTCGCCGCTTCGGCGCGGCGGCTCTCGACATCGCCTATGTCGCCTGCGGCCGTTACGACGGCTATTGGGAACGCGACCTGAAAAGCTGGGATATCGCCGCCGGCATCGTCCTGCTGCGGGAGGCCGGCGGTTTCATCGCGGATGCCGATGGCGGCGATGACGTGCTCGGCAAAGGCTCCATCGTTTGCGGCAACGAAGCGGTGCAGAGCGAACTGCTTGCGGTGTTGCGCGCCGCACGCTGATCGTTTGCATTCATCCACACACGCCCGGGTGGCGGCATCCGGGCGTTATTGACGCGATTCGGCTTCATAACCGGCCCGGATGCGGCGGCCGGTACAGGATAGTCATTGCTGTTTCGTAAATTTGATCTTAGCCTTCATGCCGTTTCGCCACTGCATGCCGAGGTCTGGATCCCGAACAATGACGCTCGCCGCCCCCAAACTGTCCGCGCCGCGCCTGTATCTTATCCGCGCGGCGATCTTTCTTGTGCTGATCGGTTTTCTGGTGCTGGTGCTGCAACGCCGCATCGTTGAAGCGTTTCTCGCCAACCCAGGTCTCAACGGTCTTATCATCGGCGTGCTGCTGGTGGGTATCGTGCTCGGTCTGCGCGAGATCTGGCGTCTGTTTCGCGAGGTCAACTGGGTCAACGCCTCACACCTGACGGGCGAAGGATTGGCCATCGCCCCGCCGCCGGTGTTGCTTGCGCCCATGGCTGCGATCTTCGGCGACAGACTTGAGCGCGCTTCCGCCCCTGCCCTGACCGTGCGTGCGATGCTCGATTCCCTCGCCGCCCGCCTCGATGAAAGCCGCGACATCGGCCGCTATCTTGCCGGCCTCCTCGTTTTCCTCGGCCTGCTCGGCACCTTCTGGGGCCTTCTCGAAACGGTCAGTTCCATCGGCAACGTCATTGGCACGTTGCGGACAGATGGCGATTCCGCCGTGCTGTTCGACGACCTCAAGACCGGTCTTGCCGCGCCGCTTTCCGGCATGGGCATCTCGTTTTCGTCCTCGCTATTCGGCCTCGCCGGATCGCTCGTTCTCGGCTTCCTCGATCTCCAGACCGGGCAGGCACAGAACCGTTTTTATACAGAGCTTGAGGATTTGCTGGCCCGCACCGTGACCGATAGCCCGGTTGCCGAGCCCGCGGGCGTGCCGGCCATCCGGGACATCAGCGGCGTGCCTGACGTCACCGCCCCGCAGACCGAAATCACGCAAGCGCTCGACAAGCTTTCCGCTCTCGTCAGCGAGAACCAGAACAACCGCGCCACGACACAGGCGCTGGCAAATCTTGCCGAAGGCATCCAGTCGCTCGTGGCGCATATGCGCAGCGAGCAACAGCTCATCCGGGATTGGGTGGAGTCGCAGGCCGACCAGCAGCAGGAAATCCGCCGCGCGCTTGAGCGTGTCGCGGCTGCTGCCGAAACGCCGCGGGGTGAGTGAGCATGGCCCTGTCGCGCGGGCGCCGCGAGAACCGGCGCATCGATTATTGGCCGGGCTTCGTCGATGCCCTGTCGACGCTGGTATTATCCATCGTCTTCCTGCTCTCGGTCTTCGTGCTGGCGCAATTCTTCCTGTCACAGGAACTGACCGGCAAGGATGAAGCGCTGCGCCGGCTCAATCAGCAGATTGCGGAGCTTACAGATCTGCTCGCCCTTGCCCGCGCCGAGAACAAGGGCCTGGAGGACAACCTGGCCACGCTGCAATCCACCCTGCAAACCAGTGCGGCGGAACAAAGCCGCCTGCAGGGTTTGCTCGATGCCGGCACCAACGCCAGCACATCCGCCGAAACCGAAACCAGCCGCTTGTCAGCCGCCCTCGCCGGCGAGCAGGAAGTATCGGCCCGCGCATTGGCGCAGGTAGAGCTTCTTAACCAGCAACTCGCCGCCCTGCGCCGCCAGCTCGCGGCCCTTGAGGATGCACTGGCCGCCTCCGAAGCGCGCGACAGGGAATCGCAGGAACGCATCGCCGATCTCGGCAGCCGCCTAAATGTCGCGCTCGCCCAGCGCGTACAGGAACTGGCCCGCTACCGCTCCGACTTCTTCGGCAGGCTGCGCCAGATCCTGGGCGACCGACCGGACATTCGCACGGTGGGTGACCGCTTCGTCTTCCAGTCGGAAGTATTTTTCGACACCGGCGCGGCGGAGCTGCTGCCGGAAGGCCAGCAGGAACTGGACAAGGTGGCAGGAGCCCTGCTCGAACTCTCCGAAGAAATCCCGCCGGATATTCCGTGGGTGCTGCGCGTCGACGGGCATACGGATATCCGCCCGCTTTCAGGCACTGGGGCCTTCCGCTCAAACTGGGAGCTATCCGCGGCGCGCGCCATTGCTGTCGTGCGTTATTTGCAGTCGCGCGGGCTTCCACCGCAACGTCTGCTTGCCGCCGGATTCGCCGAGTATCAACCGCTCGATCTGGCAGAAAACGACGAGGCCTTCCGCCGCAACCGCCGCATTGAGTTGAAGCTGACCGAACGGTAAACCTGCGGCAATCTTCGCTTTCGGCGGAGCTTTGGCGCGCCGTTCTTATGGCGGAATTGACGATCAGCCGCTATTCACTCGCATGCGGGAAAGTCTGACATGGATGGCATGCCTGACAGTGAGGGAGACATGAACACAGATCCGCAACCGTTTCATGTTCCCGGCGTCCGCGTGCATGTCATTCGCTCTCCGTTCGACGGCTTTGCCTATCGCATCTTCATCGCCCAGCCGGAACAGCCGCCCCCGGACACCGGCTATCCGGCTATTTTCCTGCTCGATGCCAACGCCACCTTTATGGCCACCGTCGAATCGCTGCGGATGCGCGTCCGCCGGCAGGCATCGACGGGCATCGTTCCGGCTGTGGTCGTCGGCATTGGCTACGACACCGACGATGCCTATGACACCGCCCGGCGCAGGTATGACTTCAGCCGCGAGGTTATTCCGCCAACGGAGATCGGCACCAGCACAGCTTCGGCGAAAGCCGCCAGCGTTCCAGCTACCGGTGGCGCGGCAACCATGGCGCGGCTGATCGACGACGTGGTGCGACCCCTCGCCGCCCGTGCAGCGCCGCTGGATCCCTCGCACCAGACTTTGATCGGCCACTCGCTCGGCGGCTGCTTCGTGCTATCGCAGCTGGTCCAGAATCCTGCGGCATTCGAGAGCTACATCGCCATCAGCCCCTCAGTGTGGGCGGACGAGGATTGGCTGCTGGCCCACGCGGCAACATTGAACGAGCGGTTGCCAACCGATATGCCACCGCGTCGCGCCCTGATCACCGTCGGCGAGTTCGAGCAGACTCTGGCGCCCTGGCAGACTGAACTCTCCAATCCAGAGCGCGTGCTGGCCATGCGCCAGAAACGCGCGATGCGCGACAAGGCACACAACCTCGCCCGGCGATTAGGTGTGAACGATCCCGACAGGCTGATCGTGCGCTTTGAGGAGTTGCCCGGTGAAGATCATTCGTCATCGGCCTTGGTGGGGATCAGTCGGGGACTGCGATTCGCTCTTTGGCCAGGCGCTGCCGCTTTGCGGAATATATGACCGGGCATTCCGGCTGTTTCAGCATCGCCCCATCCAGGCCTGCGTCCGGGTGGCGGAAACCAATTGCCGGCTGGCTTCCGTATGAGGACGTATCACCCATAAAAACAAATTGTTATCGGATGCGACCCAGAGCATTATCCGCGTGAACGTTCCTGCAAATAACGCTGATAGAGTGCATCGATCTCACCGACAAGGAAATCGCCGAAATCCGGCGCTGCCGCCTCATCCACAATCAGAGCTGTCTGATCCTTGCGGGTCTCGATACGAAGCACTTTGCGCCCGTCGGCATCTTGCCAGGTGCGCACCTTCGGCTTTTTGGCCGCCTTTGATCCGCTGATGGCCTTGAGCACGATGGCAAAGCGCGTGTTGCTGTCTGCCTCGGCAAACGCCTCTCCAGCAACCGCCGCATCGACATGTTTCGCCATGCCCGGGCGCTGAAGATTCTCCGCCACGACCAGCCACCGCGCCCGACCGATGCGTTCAGCCGGCCCGATTGCCTGCGCAATGGCATCCGGGATTTGACGTGCGACTGAAATATAGCGGCTGAGATCAGCCTTATCGGTGGAGAGAGCCGCCATGATCGTCGCCCGCTCGAAACCGGCATCTTCCAATCGGCGGGCGAATATCGCCTTCTCGATATAGGAAAGATCACGCCTTTCGAGGTTTTCCTTACCTTGCGCGATCACCATTTCGGCGTCTGTCAGCGGGCGTACGATTGCCTTGACATCGATGCCCAGTTCCTTTGCGGCGCGCAGGCGGCGATGACCATAGGCAACCTGATAGCGGCGCGGTTCCGTCCCCACGGGCCGGACGAGAATCGGCACCTGTTGCCCGCTCTCCCGCATACTTGCCACGAGCGCATCGAAGGATGGATCGACGGGGGGCCGCAGACGATCCGCGACAAGTCCGCTATCGATCAGGGACGGATCAAGCCTGACAACGACAGACCCCTCATCAATCTGCTCCTGCAAACGTACAGCTTGACGAGCACTTTCCGTGAGGTGCTGGAGCGACGCGCCCATTGCCGAAACAGCACCCGTCTTGACGCGCTCGCGTTCAGGATCGATGGCAGCAGGAGCGGCCGGGGCTTTCTTCTGGGTAAACAGGGCGGTGATGGTATCCTTGCGGCTCATCAGGAACTCCGACAAACGATTCTGGCGACACGTGCGGCACCAGGACCACGACCGGGGCGGGAAAAAACGTGAAGACTGCTCTTACCGTGATGCCGTTGGGAACTCCCAACATGACGGAACGTCGCCATCAGTTATCGCCCTCCGCTGTCTGGCCGGGCAAGGCGCGACCCCATCCGCCAAGAACCAGACCTTCGATTTCCCGATTGACGGCGTCCAACGACTCCATCGCCCGATCATATGTCGAGCGAGTCAGATTCTCTCGGCCGATTTCGTAGAGTGTCTGCTTCGTCAAGCCGGCATCGGAGACAGCGGCCGACTTCACCATCGGGCTCGTCAAAACATGATCGCCAAAGAGATTGCGCAGCAATGCCACCACTTTGGTCTGCGGCGCGTCCTGTGGCTCGTAACGGGTGATGAGATAGCGGATAAAATCGTAATCGAGACTCGCACCAACCTCGCGCACCACGCTGAGAAGATCGTGAGTCATGAGCAGAAACTGGCTCATGGACGCGATGTCGAGCATCTGCGGATGAACGGTGATGATCATCGCCGTCGCAGCACATAGCCCGCTGAGCGTCAAAAAGCCGAGATGCGGCGGGCAGTCGATGACAACGATATCGTATTGATCGGCAACGTCGTCCAATGCCCGAGCGATACGCGTATAAAAAATACCCTCGGCACCCTGCACGCCCGATGCCAGAGCGCGCGGCGTGTCGTGCTCGAACTCCATCAATTCGAGGTTGCCGGGGACGAGATCCAGCCCGTCAAAATGCGTTGGCCGCACAACGTCCCTGAGCGGGCGCACCTGATCATCATAGCGGATGGCAGCATATAACGTATCGTTGGCCTTGACGTCGATCTCCGGCATGACACCAAAAAGGGCCGACAAACTCGCCTGCGGATCGAGATCCACCGCCAAAACCCGGTAGCCGTGCAGAGCAAGATACTGAGCCAGATGCGCTGCCGTCGTTGTCTTGCCGGAACCGCCCTTGAAGTTGGTAACAGCCAAAACCTGCAAATGGTCATTATCCCGGCGGTGAGGCAACAAAGCCCGTGGATCGTGCCCACGCAGACTTTCCGCCAGCAAGCGGCGCAGTTCGTTGACTTGTCCCAGCGAGTAGAGTCGACGGCCATTCGCCGATACATGAGGCATCGGTCCCTCATCCGCCAGCGACAGCTTCCGCAGTGTCGAATCGGAGACGCCGATCAACCGCGCCGTTTCACCAGATGTAAACCGACGCAGGGTCTTGCGTGATGTCGGCGGAAACAGCGCATCGCTCATCGCCTGAAGCTGGCTGCTGAGCAGTTCAGCATGTTCGCCGATCGTCACGTCGACAGCCGTCCCATGCGGGCGTGTATTGGTTTGAAAATGTGTCATTGCCGATCTGTCATCACGGTTTTTATCCCGTATGCGGGAAACTTCCGTGATGATAGCAAATTTTTCCCATAACGCTATCGATATCTTCCGATTCGCTGAAAAGCCCGATCACGCCATCGCTGTCACGCTTTACAGGCGTGATAACGCAAAATGACCCGCATCCAGTTCAGTCGGATGCGGGTCATTTTGCGTTATCACGGAAAAAAGTCGTCTGGAGCGCCACTGAATTCTGTGGCGTATCAGAAAGCGTTAAACTGCAATCTGGAACGGAAGTTCGATCTGTTCCTGCTCGATCTTACGCGGAAGTGCATGTTTGTAGTGATAGCGGCGAATCTTCCGCTTGCCCGCACCGAGCAACTCGATTGTCCACTCTTTCAGGCCGCCTGCCCGGACCATATCGTCAAAAGCCTGTCGGCAATCCTTGCGAAATTGCGACCGCGTCGAATCGGTCTCGCGTTCGCCGTAAACTTCACGATCGACGAGGCTTGCCAACATCGTTTCATCGACAAACAGGTGCGTCGGCTTGGAATCGATGTAGGGCCAGAATGATTTCGCATAATCGGACTTGAGTGCGAATTGCACTTCGGCATTGAGCGAAACGAGGTTTTTGGTGCGAAAAGCCGCCAAAACCCCCCGTCCGAAACGAACTTTTACCTTGCTGTCGAGGTTAACGCCATCCCACTCCACCGTGTCGATGATACCCGTGATCATACCGCGACCACCCAAGCGACCGCGATGCAGTTTCTCCATGATCTGGTCGGGATTGCCCTCGTAGATCGTAATGACGACCTGGCGCAAGTCCTGAAAAACCTGCTTTTGCGTCAAAAGGTTATTGACGTGCTGCGTTAATCCTTGAGCCTTCAGCAACTCACGCCACGTGGTCACCACCTCGATCACCTCGAAGTGCGTGGGCACGCCATGCAAGGTTCCGTTCAGCGGAGCATCGGGGTTTGGAATGCGCAAGGTCGCCATCCGCTCCTTGAGGCGGAACAGCGCATAGATGACATCCCGATGCAAACTCCCCAGTTCGCCCCCGCGGACCTGAACAACGGACTGTCCTGGAACATAGAAAATCCGCTCAATGTTCGAGTCGATGATGCCGCGGCGCTTGGGCGCGAAAGCGGATGTCCGTGTCAGCTTCGCCGGCACAGGAGCCGGGTTGCGCCGGCCGCGCCTGTTTTGGCGGGTGCGGCGGTCGCGCTCAAGGCGCTTGCGCTCAACTTCGCTGAGTTCCCCGGTCATGTCATCCTCCGCGCTACCGCGACGAGACCCGATCATCGATCCCGGGTCACCAACGCCGTGAGCATTGGCGGGATACCCCCTCGCCGTCAAGCAAACGGGAATAGCGGTCACGGAAAACCCCCGTTTTCAACAGCCCCGCAATTCGGAATAGCGGTCACACTAACCGTAATTGCAGCCCCGCAAACAGGAATGGCGGTCACGGGAATCGGAATAGCAGTCACGGAAAGCCGGAACGCTGGTCACGGAAACGGCTTATAACCCATTGAAATATCTCAATCAGACACAGACGACTCTTTTTAAAGGATTCATATTAAGGATAATTTCTAAAGACAGGCCGCCTCAAGAAACCGCTCACTCATCGGCTATCATCGTGCATGACTGAGCAGTGAAGAAAAACAAACAAACTGGCTCTTCGCAAAAGAGAACAGCAAATGTCAATGTTCGTGCATTAGCCGTAACAGATTGTAAAAAAACACTAATCTTTGGAATGGCGGTCACGGAATCACTGGCAGAGCAGAGCACGATTCGGCGCTAACGAGAGTCACGCGGCAAAATAGCTCTCATCGATTTCATATTTATATCAATGAGATAGATCGGAACAGCGATCACGGAAACAAGACGCTATATCCAGAAACTGCCCTTTTTATCGACAGGTTTCGACGGTCCAAAAAGCAACTGGCTCGATAAGAGGGCTTAGGCCTCATTTTCTCCCCGTGATTCTTTAGGTCATTGTTTTATAAACAGAAAATTCGGAATGGCGGTCAGGAAACATCCATAACGATGTCAGATTCCGTGATTTTTCCGGGTGGCCGATTTGCACGCAAACCAGAATCAGCCTCAGATCGCCCGGCAAAATACAGGTTCCCTTTCCAAAAGGTTAACAAAAGCGACAACACGGTGATGCTGAACGTGAAATGATGTAATGGTTTGATATCAAACGATAATAAATGAACTGCGTTTGGGAATGGCGGTCACGGAATCGTATCGTGAATCGTGCGTCTGTTCTGCATCCATATATATACCGTGTAGACGCTGGATCGGGTTCCTGCGGGAATAGCAGCCACGGAATCCAACTCGCCCGTGCGCATAGATATCGAACCGCTGAGAGACTATGCCGTAAGACCCTTACTTTTCATGCATACCTAAGCATTCGACAAACCTTTCGAAGCTATGCGGATGGGCTGTTTATTATAACTATTACAATGAAATAGAAGAACTTAATCATTTACATTTAGCCATCAAGCGTTCAATAGGTATTGTTCCTTATATAAAAACGTTTCCGATGAAACACGACCGTTGAGGTTTACCCATGTCAAGCCCCTTCCGCGCGATGGCGCTTCGCGGTGTTCCTGTTCACACCGATCCTGAGACTCTCGTCCAAAACGTTACCAGTCCGGTTAAAACGGGCTGCGGCTTCCATAACGTTCGCGAAATTCTCCGTTCGGCTGGACTGCGGCCGACGAGGCAGCGCGTGATGCTTGGATGGCTGCTCTTTGGCCGCGGGCACCGTCATGTCACAGCCGAAATGCTTTATGATGAAGCCTGCGAGGCCAGAATCAGCGTCTCACTGGCCACCGTTTATAATACTCTGCATCAGTTCCGCGAGGCTTCGCTGCTGCGTCAGCTGGCTGTCGATGGCACCAAGAGCTATTTCGACACCAATGTGGCTGAGCACCATCACTTCTTCCTGGAAGATGAGCAGATGCTTGTCGATGTTCCGGATGGCCTGATCACCATCGGTGAGGTTCCGGAGGCGCCAGAGGGTTCCGAGGTTGTCTGCGTCGAGGTTATTGTACGGCTGCGCCGCAAAAACACGCGCGCGAAATCCTCGCAGCAGGCATCTCAGCAACTCACTGAAGCATGATGCGTTTGCCGACACGAAGGACAGTTGCCCTGCCGGGCATGTTTCTGAGTTTTGGCCTGCTGGTAATGACCGCAGGCCAATTGGCGCTCGTACATAGCGCTGCGGCGCAAACTGTCCAGAACGATGAAAAGGTCGAGCCGCCTCGTCCGGTTCCCGGCGATGTCATGCGGCATTGGCCCGCCTACCCTGATGATGCACGTGCTGCGGGACAGGAAGGCACCGTCGTTGTCCAGTTGCGCGTAACAGCCTCCGGAGCGCCAGAGGATATCGTTGTTCTGAACAGTAGCTCGGTGGTGTCGCTCGACGTTGCCGCTGTGGCCGCCGTCAGTCGCTGGCGTTTCGAGCCGGGCAAGCGCGGGGGCGTTGCGCAGGATATGACTGTGTCCCTGCCGATTCGGTTCTCGCTGCCTGACGAAGAACAACAACAGCCAAACAGCAAGCAGCCTTGAGAGCCCGCACCAGATCGATGGCGCGGGTTGATGTTATTGCCGCGTGATCGATCGCTGCAAATGCCGATACAAGGTGCTGCGATTGATGCCGAGTTTTCGTGCCGCCATCGATATATTGCCGCGAGCCTCCTCAAGCGCACTCCTAATCACGTCTTGCGTATGATGCTGGAGCAATCCGCGGTCAGTCTGCTCGCTGTCCAAGCGGAGCGTTGATGGTGTGCGCAGCGCCTGCGGCAGGCATTGTTCCAGCGACATCTGGTTGGCACCTCCCAACGCCGCCAATGCGCGTAGTGCGCCGACAAGCTCTCGATAATTGCCCGGCCATTCATAAGCGGCGAGCCTGTCGCGAACGTCCACGGGCAGGCGTGTCTGTCCACGGGACACCTCAGCCCATAACCGCTCGATCAATAGCCTTCTGTCAACACGCTCACGCAGCGGTGAGAGCGTGATAGTGAATTGCGCCAGCCGGTAATAGAGATCGTCCCTGAAGCGGCTCTCCCTGCTCAGTTCGCTCAAATCCTGGTTGG
Source organism: Pseudochelatococcus contaminans (assembly GCF_014195635.1). Classification (GTDB taxonomy): domain Bacteria; phylum Pseudomonadota; class Alphaproteobacteria; order Rhizobiales; family Beijerinckiaceae; genus Pseudochelatococcus; species Pseudochelatococcus contaminans. The sequence continues at coordinate 138,019 of NZ_JACICC010000001.1, forward strand.
TGGCGCTGATGATGCGTATATCCAGCGGCACCGGGCGACCGCCGCCCAGCGGCATCACCTGCCGGTCTTGCAGCACGCGCAGCAGCCGCGATTGAAGCGGTAATGGCATATCGCCGATTTCATCAAGGAACAGCAGGCCCCCATTCGCCTCGCGCAACAGTCCCCGCGCGCCATTCTTGCGGGCGCCGGTGAAAGCGCCCTCCTCGTGGCCGAAAAGCTCGGATTCGATCAGGCTTTCCGGAATTGCCGCGCAGTTGATTGCAATGAACGGTTTGTCCGCCCGGCTGCTGCATGCATGCACGGCGCGTGCAAAGGCTTCCTTGCCAGAGCCTGTCTCTCCCTGAACAAGCAGAGGAACATCCGCATCCACGAGGCGCACGGCATGGTTGAGGCTGACGGTCGCGTGAGAATCGAACCACGGCTTGGGCCATGGAATCGGTTCCGTGACCGCAGTTCCCGAATCATGAGCGCTTCCGTCCGCTGATATTGGCTCCGGTTCCGGTTCAGCGGCACCCGGAATGGCGGTCGGAACAACGCGGCCGCCGCGCAAGTGCAGGCGGCAATGAGCGATGCCATTATCGCGGAAACGCAGTGAATTGCCAAAGACATAACCGGGAGAAGGCGCATCGAATATATCGCTGAAACGCGTGTGCCCGATATCGCCCCATTCACGGGCGATGCTTTTCAAGCCATAGCGGTTCGCCGCAACGAGGCGGTCGCCGTCGAATACGAGAATGCACTCACGCGCTGTTCCCAGCAGCGACGGATCTGTATGAAAGCGCACGACGTCGAGATCATTGAAGGCGTCGTTGAACAGCCGATGTTCAACCTGATCGATGATGAGACGCACCATCGATAACGTGGCGGGCGGCATTGCGCTGGCGTGGCTGGACAGGTCCAGCACTCCCATGATCGTGCCGGTGGGGTCGAAAATGGGGGCAGCCGCGCAACTCATGTCACGATGAGGCTCGTGGAAGTGCTCCCCGCCACGCACCATCACTGGCCGGCGCTCATGGATCGCGGTGCCGATGGCGTTTGTGCCGATCGATGCCTCGCTCCACACCACGCCGGGACGCAGCGCCATGGTGGCCGCCTTACCGGCGAATCCGACATCTCCCTCCGCGTCAAGTACCGTTCCTTCCGGATCCGACAGCACGACGATGCCGCCTGTGGCGCGTGCCCCGCGTAGCAGTGTTTGAAGCTCCATTCGGTAAAGACGGCGCAGCAGCTCATGCTGCTCTTTTCTCTCCCGTAGGTTGCGGGCTTCGAGCGGTTCGAACACCGGCGGTCGAGCCGTATCGTGGCCGAGCTGGGAACATCTGATCCATGATTTCAGGATCGTCGTGGAAACGAGCGCCTCTGGCACCTTGCGTTGAGAGAAAAACTGGTGACGTGCCGTGGTTACCTTATCCGGGGCATTGATTGCCCTTCTGTCCGCTGGCATGGGGTTTCCTCTGAATAGTGTTGTTATTTGCCGCAACCCTCCGAATAAACATGATGCATTTTGCAACGGCTTTCCAGTGCAATCATTCACTGACCAGGCGAGTATCTTGGAAAGAATATTTCTAAATTGACGGACATTTGGCTTTATTTCCCACTTTGCTGCGCCGCAAAAACGAATTGTCGCGTCGCAAGGCAAAAGTTGGCACGGTGAATGCTGCAATGACCACGGCTATAATATCCAGGAGGATCGCCGTGAGCACGCATGATACTGCCTCGTTGACCCAGACGCCGTTCAAGGAACGTTACGACAATTTTATCGGTGGCCGCTGGGTGGCCCCTGTTGATGGCCGTTATTTCGACAACGTATCCCCCATCACGGGCCGCAAGATCACAGAAGTCGCACGCTCCCAGAAGGAAGACATCGAACTGGCGCTCGACGCCGCCCATGCCGCCAAAGACGCCTGGGGGCTGACACCGGCGGCTGAGCGTTCGCTGGTGCTGAACCGCATCGCCGACCGCATCGAGGAGAACCTCGAACTCCTGGCGCGTGCGGAAACGTGGGATAATGGCAAGCCGATCCGCGAGACGCTGAATGCCGACATTCCCCTCGCCGCCGACCACTTCCGATATTTTGCCGGTGTTATCCGGGCACAGGAAGGCGGTATCAGCGAAATCGATCACGATACCGTGGCCTACCATTTCAGCGAGCCGCTCGGTGTAGTTGGCCAGATCATTCCGTGGAACTTCCCGATATTGATGGCTGCCTGGAAGGTCGCTCCCGCGTTGGCAGCCGGCAACACCGTCGTGCTGAAACCTGCGGAGCAGACGCCGGCGTCGATCCTCGTTCTTGCGGAAGTGATTGGCGATCTGCTGCCGCCGGGCGTGCTGAACATCGTCAATGGATTTGGCCTTGAGGCCGGCAAGCCGCTGGCATCCAGCCCGCGCATCGCCAAGATTGCCTTCACGGGTGAAACATCGACAGGCCGGCTCATCTCCCAATATGCCAGCCAGAACCTCATTCCGGTCACGCTGGAACTCGGGGGCAAGTCTCCGAACCTCTTCTTCGCCGATGTGGCGCAGGAGGATGATGATTACTTCGACAAGGCTATCGAAGGTTTCGTGCTGTTCGCGTTCAATCAGGGCGAGGTCTGCACCTGCCCCAGCCGTGCGCTGATTCACGAATCGATCTATGACCGTTTCATCGAACGCGCACTGGAGCGGGTTAAGGCAATCAAGCAGGGCAGCCCGCTTGATCCCGAAACGGCCATTGGCGCGCAGGCGTCTTCCGAGCAGCTCGAAAAGATCCTCGGCTATATCGACATCGGCAAGCAGGAAGGCGCCGAACTGCTCGTGGGCGGCGAGAGAAACGTTCTCGAAGGCGATCTGGCTGGTGGTTATTACGTCAAGCCGACCGTCTTCAAGGGGCACAACAAGCAACGCATCTTCCAAGAAGAAATTTTCGGCCCTGTCGTCGCCGTTACGACATTCAAAACGGACGAAGAAGCGTTGGAGATTGCCAACGATACGTTGTTCGGCCTTGGCGCCGGTGTGTGGACGCGTGACGGAACGCGCGCCTATCGCGTCGGTCGGGGAATTCAGGCCGGTCGCGTGTGGACCAACCTGTATCATGCCTATCCCGCGCACGCCGCCTTCGGTGGTTACAAGCAGTCGGGCATCGGCCGCGAGAACCACAAGCAGATGCTGAGCCACTACCAGCAAACCAAGAATCTGCTTGTCAGCTACAGCGCCAAGAAGCTCGGCTTCTTCTGAGTGAATTGACGCGTCATCGGATGAAACCAATGGCCCGGCGAGACCTCATGCTCAGTCAAAGGTCCGGGGTCAGGCGACAAAAGACGAAAGGACAGGAACATGGCCAAGACGATGAAAGCTGCCGTTGTCAGGACGTTCGGCGAGAAACTGACGATCGATGAAGTGCCGGTACCGGAGCCGGGCCGGGGCCAGATTCAGGTCAAGATTGCCGCCTCCGGCGTCTGCCACACGGACCTCCACGCCGCAGATGGCGATTGGCCGGTAAAGCCCAATCCGCCGTTTATCCCGGGCCATGAAGGGGTCGGCTATGTCTCCGGGGTCGGGGCTGGCGTCAAGCATATCAAGGAGGGGGATCGTGTCGGTATCCCGTGGCTCTACACGGCTTGCGGATATTGTACTCACTGCCTCGGCGGCTGGGAAACGCTCTGCGAGGAACAGCAGAACACCGGCTATTCCGTGAATGGCGGCTTTGCCGATTATGTGGTGGCCGATCCGAACTATGTCGGCCATCTGCCGGACAATACCGACTTCATCGACATTGCTCCGATACTGTGCGCCGGTGTCACGGTCTACAAGGGGCTGAAGGTTACGGAAGCCAAGCCCGGTGACTGGGTGGTTATCTCCGGCATTGGCGGTCTTGGTCACATGGCTGTGCAATATGCCAAGGCCATGGGGTTCAATGTCGCCGCCGTGGATATCAGCGACGACAAGCTTGCACTGGCGCAGCGCCTTGGCGCAACCTTGACGGTGAATGCGAAAAACGCCGATCCGGCTGCCGTTATCAAGAAAGAAATCGGCGGTGCGCACGGAGTTCTGGTGACGGCGGTGTCCAACATTGCCTTCGAGCAGGCTCTGGGCATGGTGCGCCGGGGTGGGACGATCTCGCTGAATGGCTTGCCGCCCGGCTCGTTCCCGCTGCCTATCTTCGGCATGGTGTTGAATGGCATTACGGTTCGCGGCTCGATTGTCGGTACGCGTCTTGATCTGCAGGAATCGCTGACATTTGCTGGCGAAGGCAAGGTGAAGGCGATTACCAGCACCGACAAGCTTGAAAACATCAATGCCATCTTTGACAGAATGAAGAAGGGTCAGATCGAAGGCCGCGTGGTCATCGATATGCAGTAATCGACATCGCGGCAACGGGCGGGCACCGGCAGGGCTCGCCCGTTGTCACGAGTCCTGACCCGGATAAAACCCGGAATAGCGGTAACGGAAAGTCGCCGCAGGCGCATTCGCGGTGCAAACCGCCGCCGATATCACGCAATCTGTCAATGCCTTGCTATCGAAGGCCCATGTCGTCGCGTCGTTTTGACCGTCAATAAGACGTGGCGGCAGATCACCCTCAAGATGAAAGCCGTAGTCCTGCATCGGCCTCGACAGGCCGACGCCGCACGCCTTCGTATACGCTTCCTTGAGTGTCCAATATGTCAGAAACTGGCGATGTCTTCGTGTTGCATCAAGCTCGCTGAGAGACGCAGCTTCGCGCGGTGTCAGGGCGATTGTCGTCAAACCACCGACATCGGACGATATTCGCAAAGGCTCCACATCAACGCCAACAGGGCCAATCCGTGTGATGGCGCAAACGGCGATATTGCCGGCGTGAGACAAGGAAAAGTGCAGACCGTGCTCTGCCATAAGTGTTGGCGTCAGCAATGGCTTGCCATTGTCGCTTCGCGTGAACCTCCAGTCCTGCGGTGCTATCCGCGCGTGACGTGATAATTCCGTCCGCAGCAGTGTGTGGGCCAGCGCAAAGACGTCGCGATCACTTGCCAATCGCAATCGTGACTGCCGTTCCCGTTCATCGGCGCTCAGGATATCCGCGCCTGGCCACGGAATTTCGGCGGAGCCTCCCAACGGGCTGTTGGGAGCTCCCAACAATGGGGGCAGGCCGACATTCGCCATGACGATTTCAATGGCAGAGCTGAGATCCGGCATTATGTGCTACTTGCCGTTTTCGCCAGCGGTTCCGGCGAGAAAGTCATGACAATAGGGGTTGACAGCGTTTCCGTGACCGTCATTCCCGGCTCCAATCATCAGAAAACACCTGCATGGCGGAAATGCCGGATGATGAGGTCGGCAAAAATCGCAGGTTGCTTGATGGACGGGATATGGCCAGCGCCTTCAATCACGGCAAAACGTGCGCCCGGGATCAGGACAGCCGTTTCGCGAACGACGTCAGCCGGGGTCGAACCGTCGCCGTCACCGACAATGCATAACGTCGGTGTCGTAATCGAGCCTGCCTGCTCCCGATAATCGGCTTGCCGGATAGCGCCGCATGCAGCCAGATACCCGTTTGCGGGTGTACGCAGGATCATATTGCGCCAGCCACCGACGTCAGCATCGTGGGCGCTGCGATAAGGCTGGGTGAACCAACGCTTAAGGATATCATCCACGATAGCCTCAATGCCACCGCCTTCCACGGCAGCCATGCGTGTCGCCCATCCCGCATCGGTGCCAATACGGGCGGCAGTTCCGCTGAGCACAAGCGCTTTGATCCGTTGGGGCACGCGGGCGGTAAAACGCTGGGCGATCAGGCCACCCATCGACAGCCCGACGACGGTGACGTCATCGATCGCCAGTGCGTCAAGCAAGCCGATCAGGTCATCCACGTAATCGTCTATGGAAAAAACACCATGCGGCGCATCGGAAAGGCCGTGGCCGCGCTTGTCATAAAGCAGAACCTGAGCATGGTCGGTCAGGTTTGCCACCACGCCATTCCAAATTCGCAAGTCGCTGCCGAGCGCGTTAATAAAGACGACGGTCGGTGTGTTCGCTGAAGAATTTGATGACGGGTGCAGGACATAATGCTGCACGATGTCGTTAGCGCGGAGAAACGTCGACGATGAAGCCATGGTTGTACCCTCTGGATGAACGCTTTGGCCTTCTATTTTAGCAGAATCCTCAAGATGATCGCCGTCCAAATTCATCAGCTCGGTTGCTACCTGGTTTCAAACGGCAGAACCTATCCAAAATGAAAAAAGGCAGCGCCGTAAAGCGCTGCCTGAAGTTTGGTCTCTGGAGAAAAACTTGGAAAATCACAATGGCAGGGTCATAGCCAAGTGCTATTCGCTCGTGTTGTTCACCACGCGTTATTAGCGAGAGAACTTGCCTTCGTACTTGAAGCCCGGTGCTGCCTTCAGCTCGTCTGCCGTCGCGTTGACGCGAGCGTGCCACTTCTTGTCGGCTTCGTCATAGGTCACCAGAACGGTTTCCGGATCGATGACAGCATAGTGCTCGCCAATTCCGAGGAAGCCGCCGACCGATACGATCACGCCGATCACCTGGTTGTTGGCGCCGAGCACCAGATCCTGGATTTCACCGACGGTTTCGTCGCCAGCGTTCAGAACGGCGAGGCCGACGAGGTTGGAGCTGAGAGCGGTTGCGTTCGTGACAGGAACGGGCGTGGCGGGCGTGCCCGGCGTTGCGGGGGTCGCGGGCGTTGCAGGCTCGACAGGGGTTGCAGGCGTGACGGGGGTCGGGGCGGTCTGTGCGAAAGCCGGAGCGGCAAGAGCAGCGGAAGAGGCCACCAGCGAGGCGATGAGAAGGTTACGCATGTCTAATCTCCCTTGAAGTTGATCACATGCAAAGAACATTTCACCGCTGTTTTGGTTCCGGCGGACATATGAATTTTCCAGCGTGTTCTGCTCCACGCGGTTTTCACGCCGTGATGTTTAAGGTGAGAATTAACCTCGCAGGGTGGCCCCGCCATCCACATAAAGGTCCGTCATTGTGATATGCCGCGCACGGCTGGACGCCATGAAGACCACGGCATCCGCTATGTCCTCAGGAGAAGCGATGCGGCCGAGTGGAATACCGGTGCGAAATGTTTCCGGCGAGCCGGCAATGACGCGGGCGGGGCCGTTGTCATCCGTCCACATGGCTTCCTGCATGGGCGTCAGGGTCGAGCCCGGCGCGACGATGTTGCAGCGGATGCCGAATGGTGCAAGCTCAAGCCCAAGGCAACGCGTGAACATGGTGGCAGCCGCCTTCGACGCCGCATAGGCGGCCATGTTGTGACGCGGAATACCGGCTGCGTTGGAGCCGACAACGACGATTGCGCCGCGCCGCCGCGGTTGCATATGCGCCGATACGGCTTTCGAGACCAGAAAGACACCGGTGGAGTTGACGGCAAAAACACGCTGCCATGCCGCAAGGTCCGTATCGGCCACGGAGGTCGTTGAGAGCGCACCGGCGACGCTGACGAGAATATCGATGGGGCCGGTCTCGTTTTCGATCCGTGTGACGCACGCGGCGACCGCAGCATCGTCAGTGACATTTAGCTGAGCGATGATGAGGCGGGGATTATTCTGGCGCTTGGCAAGCTCTTCCAGCATCGGCGTGCCAGTGTCAGTGGCAACCACCGTTGCGCCTTCTTCCAGCAAGGCCGCCACGACCGCAGCGCCAATCCCCCCGGAAGCACCAGTGACGAGGGCAATTCTGCCGCTGATGCCGTTGTCCCGCATATTAGATAGTCCTCGTTCTCAAAAATTCGAAAAAACGTTCAGAATCAATTCTCTGAACCTGTTAAACGGTGCTGCCGCAACGCCTGCGCGATCACCGGCGCGACATAGGACGTCGCGACTGCGCCGGTGAGGTGCGCATGCAGCGACGATACCTCATGCACCTCAAGCTGCTTTATATAGGGGGCCCATAAATCCGGAGAGAGGTCCGTCCCAATGTGGTCGAGCGCAGCACGAAAATAAACTGCTTTGCCGGGAAACAGTCCGTGTCGATGCTGCCTGACCAATCGGTTATTGGCGGCCACGACATTCAGGACACCGTTGAGCGCTGCGTCGGAAAGCATGCCCAGCGGGTTGCCGATGTCGCGCAGGAACCGCATCACGCGCTCACGCGTCAGCTCCACGTCGCCAAGCTCCGAAACGTCGCGGCCGGCAATTTGCACGAGCGCCTTCAGGGCAACATCCTCTGAAGGATCCGTCTGCTCACGCCAGCTATCGCTGGGGTAGGAATCGAGCATGGCGAGAAGGCCCGGGGGCTCGCCCGCCTGCGACAGTTGCACCGCCATGGCGTGCGCAATGATGCCACCGACGGACCATCCTGCCAGATGCACCGGCCCCTGCGGCTGCACAGCGCGGATCAGGCCGATGTAGTCAGCGGCAATGGCATCGATGCTTTCGGGAGGCGCTGCATCCGCGTCGAGCCCACGCGCTTGCACGCCGAAGACGGCATGTTCCGGCGCAAGTGCGCGGGCCAGTCCCGCATAGCACCACGAGATGCCACCCGCAGGATGAATGCAAAACAACGAAGATGCCGTATCGCCGCGATTGAGCCGGATGAGCTGGGCAAGACCTTCGCTGTCCGTGACGGAGAACGGCCCCACCGCTGCAAGAGCAGCGTCGATGCGTGCGGCAAGGCGCGCCACCGTGGAGTCGGTGAAAATCACGCCAAGGCCGAGGACAACCCCGGCGCGACCAGCATCTCCAGAGGCGTCATCGGCCAGAGCGGAGCCCCATTGATCGCGTATTCGCTTCAGCAGTTTTGCTGCCAATAGAGAATGGCCGCCAAGTTCGAAAAAGTCATCGTCCGCGGAGATCGTCGCGGCATCAAGATGCAGGCACTCTGCGAAGAGAGCGACAAGACGCCTTTCCGTGTCGGTCGAAGGGGCTCGCCCGGCAACGGAGGTGAAAGATGGATCGGGAAGGGCCTTGCGATCCAGCTTGCCGTTGGCGGACAGAGGCAGGCGGTCCAGTGTTACGAAGGCGGACGGCACCATATAATCAGGCACGCGGGACGCCACGGATACACGCAGGGCTTCGCTGTCGATGGGCGATCCAGGGGCGGCCACGAGATAGCCGACAAGCCGCTTGCCGCCGGCGCCGTCATCACGCGCATCGACAACAGCTTGCGCGACAGCGGGATCGGCAACGATTGCCGCTTCAATTTCACCAAGCTCGATACGCAAACCGCGCAGCTTCACCTGATGGTCCGTGCGGCCAAGAAACACCACGGCCTCATCGTCGCGAACGCGGGCAAGATCGCCGGTGCGATACATTTTTTCGCCGGCAAAGAAAGGGTCCGGGATGAAGCGTTCGTCGGTCAGATCCGGTTGACCGAGGTAACCGCGCGCCAGTTGCCGCCCGGCGAGAAACAATTCGCCGACTACATCGGAAGGCAGAGGGCGGAAGCGGGCATCCAGAACATAAAGCCGCGTATTCCACACCGGATGACCGATAGGGACCGGCCTGCTGATGTCAGTTGGCGCCGCCAGCCAGTAGCTGACGTCGACAGCCGCTTCCGTGGGGCCGTAAAGATTATGTAGTTCGCCGTCTATGAAAGCGTGGAAACGGTCGCGAAGGTCGGCCGGCAATTCCTCTCCGCTTACAAACACGCGGTGGATGGCGAGGCCATGCGTTTGTGGTTCATCAAGGAAAAGCGCCAGCATGGACGGCACGAAATGCATGGTCGTGATGCCATGTTCGCGCACAAGCGCGGCCAGTGCGTGCGGGTCTTTGTGGGCGTCAGGCGGGGCAACCACGAGTGTCGCGCCGGTGATGAAGGGCAGGAAAAACTCCCAGACCGAAACGTCAAACGTCGCCGGTGTTTTTTGCAAAATCCGGTCGCCGGGGCCGATGCCATAATGCGTCCCCATCCACAGAAGCCGGTTGACGATGGCCCGATGTTCGATGACGACGCCCTTGGGCATCCCTGTGGAGCCAGACGTATAAATGATATAGGCGGCATCTTCGGGGGCGGGAGTTTCGAAGGCTACATCGGCATCGCGCAGCACATCATTGCCCTGTCCGACAAAGAGCAGCGGCGCATCGTCCGGAAAAATTGTCTTTGCTTCAGCAGTGGTCACAATCACGCTGGGCTTGGCAGCAGCCTTAGCGGAATCAAGGATACGCTTTATCCGATCCGGCGGATGGGTCAGATCGAGCGGGAGATAAGCCGCGCCCATGCGGACGGTGGCGAGAAGCGCCACCACCAGATTCCAGGAGCGCGGCAGCGCGACCACGACGACATCGCCCTTCTTTACGCCGGCTAATCGAAGCTTACTGGCGAAGTGTGCCGTCTCGCGTTCAAGCTCCGCGTAAGTCCAGCGCCTGTCGCCATCGATGAGGGCCAGCGCGTCAGGCTGTGCCATCGCGCGCCGCGCGAGCAGATCGGCCAGCGTGGTGTCCTCAACCGGGTGCGTGCTGGATGTCTGGACTGTTTGCCAGCGATGCAGTTCTTCAGGCGATAACGTGGGAGTGTTAGCCAGCTTTTCGTGGGTGCTCGCAGCATGCAGGAAAGCGACGAACCGATGTCCAAGCTGCCGTGTCCGCTCGGCCGTGTAGAGTGTTGGATTGGTATCGAGTTCCAGCCGCATGGTTTCACCAGCGGCATCGGCGCGCAGGGTGAACGTGATGTCATCCACGGCACCGGCGCCGGGCACCCGCAAATCGGAGTCAATTCCATGCAGCCGGAAGGGCATATCGAACGGCATGATATTGATAAGCGGGCCGTAAAGCCGCCGCTCACCGCCAATCAACCCGAGATCCCGCCGCAACTGCTCGCTGCGATAGCGGCCATGGCGACGGCCGCGGATCAGCTGGCGAGCCACGCTGCTGGCCAGTTCTTCCAGAGGCACGTCCTCATCGATATGCATGCGCAGCGGCAAGACGTTCATCACCATGGCAGGCACGCGCGCCGCCACGGAGCCAAGACGCCCCATGTGGGGGACGCCAACGACCGTATCCGCCGTGCCTGTGTGGCGGGCAACGAACGCACCGGCGATGGTGGTAACAAGATCTGGCCATGCAAGCTCGGCAGCGCGGGCACGCGTGGTTATCGCCTTTGTCACCTCGGGGCCGATATCGATGGTGTAGCGGTGGAAACTGTGCACGCTCGTTGCCTCGCCCGGCGCAATGCCGATGACTTGAGGCCGGTCGGCGAAAAGCTCGTTCCAATATGCGCGTTCTTTTGTCTCGCGTTCGCTGCCCTGATAGGCGGCGTCTTCAGCCAGCAGATCGTCGAAGGACGCGAAGGCCGTGTCGGGGTCGGGAACGGCGGTCACGGTTTCATTGTATAGCGCAGCGATGCGGCGGTTGAGCAGCGAAGTGCCGTATCCGTCGATGACGAGATGGTGGATATTCTGGTTCCAGACATGCAGATCCGGCCCCGCAATCAGCAACTCCTCGGTGACGAGCAGATCATGCAGGGGATCGCGCGGCCGCGCCATGTCGCGGTCGATATGATCGAGGGCGGCCTGAAGCGGATCAGTTGCCGCCGAAAGGTCGATGATGTCGAGGCAGGCGAAAGCGGGATCGTCGAGGATCTGTTCAGGCCCGTCCGGCCCGTCGATGAAGCGCACGGCCAGCGCCGGCGCTTCCCGCAGTGCCTGTTCCACGGCGGCCTTGAAGGCCGTGCGATCCAGCGGGCCACGCAGAGTGACAATCTGCCCGGTGTTGAGAATCGGGTTGTCCGGATCGAGCCTTTGCGCGAACCATAACCCTTCCTGGGCCTGTGTCAGCCTGCGCGTGCGCCTGCCGGTCATGGTCATTCCGCCTGATGACGGCTGGCGACGGACCACCAATGTGCCAGCGTCGGCTTTTCCGCCAGTTGTGCGAAATCCAGCTTCAGACCCTTTTCGCCCCAGCGCTGGATGAGCGTCATCACACGGATCGAATCGAGCCCGAAATCGATCAGGTTGTCATCGTCGCCGATTTCGGATGGATCCTCGCCAATGATGCGGGCGACGTCGGCACGCATGGTGTCGAGGCTGATGGCAGGTGCGGTCATCTCTTCAAAGGCTTTCGAGCAATTGGGTGGTGGTGGTGGCCACGGCGCAGCGCCCGGCGGCATAGGTGACGGCAAGATCGTGGTTCTCGCGCGAGAAATCGGCCACCGCATCGGCAATGAAGAACGGCTCGATATCACGCTGGAAGGCTTCGGCCGTGGTCATCAGGCAGCCGATATGCGCATAGATGCCGGTCACGATAAGTTGGTCGCGCCCGCGCGCGCGCATCAGCGGCTCCAGATTCGAACGCTGGAAGGCGCTGTAACGCCATTTGTGCAGGATAAAGTCGCCATCCCTTGGCGCCAGCGCCGGGTGAATTGCCTGATGCTCCGGGCGGGTGCTCATGCCCGGCCCCCAGAAATCGCGCTGCAAGCCGCGGTCGCGCGGATCCTGATCGCCTTCCTGCGCGGTGTAGAACACAGGTATGCCCAGCGCATGAGCCTGCCGGCGCAGCGTATCGATGTTGGCGATCACCGGGGCAATCGGCGAGACATCGGGCGGGAAGGGTGCCAGAAAATAATTCTGCATGTCATGAATGAGCAGCGCCGTGCGGTCGCGGTGCGCACGCCAGTCCACGCGCGGCGGCGGCAGCTCGCCCGCCTGCGGCAGCGGATAGGATTGGATCGAAGGCAGGCCCATCATTCGCCCTTTCGTTCGGCGGCGTCGGCGTCCAGAAGCCGCTGGCGCAGGGTGGCGCGCAGATCCTTGCGGCTCACCTTGCCCACCGCCGTTGTGTGGAAACTGTCAACGAACACGACACGGTCCGGCACCTTGAAGGCCGCAAGGCCGCGATCGCGCACCCACTTTTTCAACTCCACCCCCTTGGGCGCAGGCGAGCGGGCAATGATGAAGGCGCACGTGCGCTCACCCAGATACTCATCCGGAATCGACACGACTGCCGCATCGAACACCTGCGGATGGGCGAGCAGATGATCCTCGATCTCCTCGGCGGAGACCTTTTCGCCGCCACGGTTAATCTGATCCTTGGCGCGCCCCTGCACGACGAGGTTCCCGTCCGGGCGAACCAGGACGATGTCGCCGGTGCGGTAGAAACCATCCGGTGTAAAGGAAGCGGCATTTGCTTCCGGCTCGTTGAAATATTGCCGGATCGTGTAAGGCCCGCGTGTCAGCAGATGGCCGGGTGTGCCGGGGGGAACGGGGTTGCCGTCGTCATCGAGAATCAGCAATTCGTCATCTGGGCTGATCGGGCGCCCCTGCGTGTGGATGACAACCTCTTCGTCGTCATCGGGGCGGGTGTAGTTGACCAGCCCCTCCGCCATGCCGAACACCTGCTGCAATACAGGGCCGAAGGCATCGAGCAAACGCCGGGCGACTTCCGGGGTGAGCTTAGCGCCGCCAACCTGCAACAGTTTCAGGCTTGAAAGATCGTGTCCGCCGCTGCGCGCCGCATCCGCCCAGATAAGGGCGACGGGTGGCACCACGCCGGTAATCGTCACCTTTTCACGCTCGATCAGCGGAAAAACCGCGTCGGGAGACGGCGAGGGGCTAAGCACGACCGTCGCCCCCGCATAAAGCGCGCCGAAGGTGCCGGGCGAACTCATGGGAAAATTGTGAGCGATGGGCAGCGCGCCGAGATATACGCCGTTTTCATCCAGCTCGCAGATGTCGTTGCTGCCGCGCAGGCTGTAAATATAATCGTCATGCGTGCGCGGAATGAGCTTCGACAGCCCCGTTGAACCGCCTGATATTTGCAGGAACGCAACATCCGACGATGCAGGCTCCGGCGGCAACGGCCCCTCATGCTTTTCGATATCGGCAAGCGGCGTGAACGGCCCAGCATCGTCGCCAGCGACGATGACATGCTCAAGCGTCGGTGCCTTCTCCTTCACCTCGGCGGCAAGGGCGCGATAATCAAAGCCATCCCAGGTATCGAGAATGACGTAAGCGCGCGCCTGCGAGCGGTTGGCGAAATGCACGATTTCTGTCACGCGGTGTGCAGGCAATGCAAAGACAGGCAGGATTCCGGCACGGAAAAGGCCGAACACCACACTGAAAAAAGGTGCGACGTTCGGCAGTTGCACGATGACACGCTCGCCGCGGCGCAGGCCAAGCGCCGTGAAACCACGCGCCAGTGCGTCGACGCGGGCGTCGAGGTCGGCGTAGGTCCAGCGCGTGTTCCCCTCGACGATAGCGGTGTGATCGGGACGGTGTTCCGCGCGCTGCCGCAGGATGCCGCCGAAGGTTTCGCCGCGCCAGTAACCGGCGGCGCGATAACGCTCGGCAAAGGCCGAGGGCCACTGCTGGATGGCTGGAATCACGGTGCTCCTCCGTTCCCGTTGACGGGTCGTTCGCCGGTGCTGCCGGTCTCGTCGATGCCGAGGGCCGACAGCAGCGCGGAAAACTTCGCCGATGTCTCGGCTACTTCGGACCATGGATCGGAGCCGGGCACAATACCTGCGCCGGCAAAAAGCCGCGCGTTTCGGCCCGAGAACTCGGCGCAGCGGATCGCCACCATCCAGCGGCCATCGCCGTTTTGATCCGTCCAGCCGACAGCGCCAGCGTAATAACCGCGATCGACCGTTTCAAGCGCTGCGATGGCTTCCCGCGCTGCCTCACGCGGCAGACCGCAGACGGCTGGCGTCGGATGAAGCGCCGCCGCCAGCTCGATAACGGGCGTGTCCCTGTCTTTCAGCGTTCCCTCAACCGTGGTGCCCAGATGCCACATCGAATCCGTGGACACCAGCGAAGGGCTTGAAGGCGCTCTCAGATCCCGGCAGTAGGGCGACAACGTATCGAGAATGGCCTCGACGACGAACGCGTGCTCGCGCAGATCTTTCTCGGAGGCAAGAAGCCCCGCAGCCGATAGTTCGTCGGCTTTCTTGTCGGCATGGCGGCGGGCGGACCCGGCCAGGGGGGCAGAGCGCACAGCAGCGCCACGCTTGTCGACCAGCAACTCCGGGGTTGCTCCGATCAACGCGCGCGGAGAGGCTCCTGATGTCGAGGGCAGGGGTGCTGCGAAGGTTGTGATGCTCCGGTCGCGGGCAAGACGCGCCAGCACCGCGTCGATGTCGATGTTTGTTGGCGCGGTTACGACGAGGCTGCGCGCCAGCACCACCTTCTGAAGGTGTTGTTCGCTGGCAAATAAAGACAGAGCTTTTTCCACCGCAGCTGCATATTCGGCTGGCGGCGGCTCAGCGGCGCTCGACCAGCCTGCACCGGCTGTCGGCGCTATGGTGCTGTCCGCTACGCGCGCGGGCCATACGGTCGTTACCGTTTCCGGTGCATAAAGATGGGCGGGCGCGGCGCGGTCGAATGGCAGAATGCCGACAATCAGGGAAACATCCGGATGCGCGGCCCGAAAAACGCGCTCCGCCTCTTTCAGGTCTTCAGCGGGCACGGGCGCCAGTGCAGCTTTGATACCAAAGCCGGCAATTGTCTCCTCCGCGCTGCCGAGCAGAAACGGCACCATGGCGTGATCGGAGCGTTCCGCTTCGGCGCGTCCGCTTCCTGGCAACACCGTGCTCAGGCCGGTATCGGACGATGCGCCTGTCCTCGCGACAATCATGGACCAGTCTCCTCGAAGGCAGCGAGAGCGTCAGACGCTCGCACGGAACCGCCTGATCGATAAAATTCTCTCAAACCCAAATCGTTAGGCTCTTCCCGCGATTTCAGGGAAAAACAGAAAGAGCCCGGCTATCCGCTATCGCAAATCGATCCAGTTCGATCCCGCCAGCGGCACGGCGAGGAAACGGTCGTTCAGTTCCGTCAGCGTGGCATCCGGATCGATATCCGCGAACAACTCCGGATGAATCCAGCTTGCCAGGCGCTCGGTCACGAGGATGTCGACGGGGGAGTTCAGCAGTTGGTGCGCCAGTCCGTGGACCTCGCCCCGCTCAACCGGCTCAAGCGATGCGATACCCGGGCGGGCCGCCATTCGTGCCAGCGAAGCCCGGGCTTCCTCGGTTGTGAACTGCGGCCCGATCACAAAGCCGCCCGCCTTGGCCGTCTGCGGGCCGCCGGTGGCGATATAGATTTCCGGATCGCTGTCGATAATGGTCTCGACGCCAAGGCGGCCAATGGCGCTGGGCAGAACATCCGCTGCGATGTTGTGGCCGCCGACGAGATCCACATAGTTGCCGATGTTGCCCTTTCCGGGCGCGTTGCAGCATTCCGTCAAGCCGGCGTGAACCTCAAGGAAAACACGCGGGCGCTTCAGGTCGGGCGTTGCCTCGATGCGGTCGGTAATGCGTTTGAGATGCGCGTTGCGGAAATCGATGAACGCTTGCGTCCGCTCTTCCGCACCGATGAGCTTGCCCAGAATGGCAAGGCTCTTTTCCAGGTTTTGCAGCGGCTGGGAGAAGAAGTCGATGAACACGACCTTGATTCCCGCCGATTCGAGCTGGCGGACCTGATCCGGCGTCGGACCCAATCCCTCGCGGAAAATCGCGACATCGGGCGCGACATCGAGAATCTGCTCAATCGACAGCGACTCCGCCGAACCGGCGATGCGCGTCTTGTTGGCGATGTCGGGGAAGCGCTTCCGATACGCTTCATATGTCGCGTCGCCGATCCGGTGCACGTCATGCGGCCATGCGGCGATGAGGGAAACGGGATCGTCCGTCATCAACGACAACGCCAGGATATAACGGGCATCGTCAATGAGGATGCGCTTGGCAGGCCCGGGCAAGGTCACTTCCCGTCCCGTGATGTCGGTGACGGAAACCGGCTCCTGCGCTGGCGTTGTATCGGCCTGCGCGTTATTACTAATAAGAATAATTACAAAGAGGAGAAAGGCAAACAGAAAGGATGCAATGAAGTTTTTCGAGTCTCGATTGGAATAATTATGCACTCCAGCCACCAGTATTAGCGTCTTATCTCCACTGTTGACATGGCTATGTAACGAAGTGCGTTGCGAGTCAATATCGGATGTGCTCAGGCATCATGCCGCCGACGCTGGACACGCCATGCGAAGACTGTCATGCCAATCCGTGCAAATTGACTGGCCGATTGTCGGCATGTCAGTGAAACCAGACGGTGAACCCGGATCGCCGCTTCAAGATCTGGCTTGTCAATCCTTGCGGTTCCGCAATGCCTCGGCCTCGGCGTAGAAGCGTTTTTCCCACTCCTTGTGGTTGCCGAGTCCCTCACGGATAAAGGGCGTGAAGGCCGCGACATTGAGCAGCAACCAGTTGACCATGTTGGCGGGAAATCTCAGCGGCTTGACGAAATCGACGAACAGAACCACCCGCGTCTTGTCGGTGTAGTTCCATGCCTCATGATTGTAGGCGTCGTCGAAAACGATGGCCTTGCCTTCTTCCCAATGCAAAATCTGGGTGTCGACGCGAATGGCGAGTTTGTCGCGCGGTTCCGGTACGATCAGGCCCAGATGCAGCCGCAGCACGCCGTTGTACGGTCCGCGATGGGCAGGCAGATGCTTGCCGGGCTCGAAGATCGAGAACATCGCCGTTTTAAGGCCCGGAATCTTCTGCACGATTCGCCATGTCTGCGGGCAGGCGGCGATGTTGCGCTCCGATTCGACGCCATAACCCGCAAGGAAGAACGTCTTCCAGTGGTTATCGGTCGATATGGTTTTGACGTCGGAGGAAATGTCCTGAAAACTTGGCAGATCCTGCTGCCGGACGAGAACGCGGTCAAGCTCCTGCCGGATCAGCGGCCACTCCCGCTCGATCTCGGCCACCCAGGGAAACACGCTGTTATCGTAGACAGGCGGGTTGCCCACACGGGTATGGCGCAGATTGAGCCGCTCCGCCCAGGCCACGATGGCCATCAGCGTACGTGTCACGATGCTCGGGCGGGACATGGGCGCGATGCCGTCGGTGCCGAAGGTCTGGGCGGTCTCGCTGTTTTTGGCGGGATGGCTGTCTTTGCCAGATTGGCTATCCTGGCCGGAACCTTTGTCCGGCGATGAGGCGGGGTCGGAGGGCACATCCTTCTCCAGCATGTCGAGGTCTTTGCCGGTTCGCAAAGAGTTTACGGATACCGACACGTCAGTTTGGCTCATCGGTTATTCACGCGCAAGTATCAGACATGGTCATGACAAACAATGAAAACAACAGCATGCAGCGGAGCCGTTTTGCCGGAAGCACATAGCGGCTTCTTCCTTCATGGCTACGCTTCCGTAACTTCGCCGCCTCGCAGGTCGCGTGTCTACAGGCATGCGTCAGATACAAAAAATCTGCTATTGTTCCTTATTATAAATCAGGCTTCGAGAAGCGCGGCCTTTGGTACGCGCGGGAGGTGTCATCATGAGCTGGAATCCTGCGCTCGCCCCCGGCTGCCCGGACGATACGGGCGCCGATGCGATAGAAACGCTGATTATCCCGCGCTCGCGCGATCTCGGAGACTTCGAGGTTCGCCGCGCGCTACCCGCGCCGCAGCGGCAGATGGTGGGGCCGTTCATTTTCTTCGATCAGGCCGGCCCGGCCGAGTTCCTGACCGGCACGGGGATCGACGTTCGCCCGCACCCGCATATCGGGCTTGGCACGGTGACTTATCTTTATCGGGGTGACTTTCACCATCGCGACAGCATCGGCAGCGACCAGATCATCCTGCCCGGCGCGCTCAACTGGATGGTGGCAGGCCGCGGAGTCACGCATTCCGAGCGGACCAGCGCCCGCGCCCGGTCCGGGGCGCATAGCCTGTTTGGCGTACAGACATGGGTTGCGCTGCCGGACGAGGCGGAGGACATTGCGCCGTTCTTCGAGCATCATGCGGCCGAGGCGCTGCCTGTGATCGAAAACGAGGGTGTGCGGCTGAAGCTCATTCTTGGCAAAGCCTATGGCGAAACCGCGCCTGCCAGCCTGTTTTCCGAAGCCTTTTATGCCGATGTCGCGCTGGCTCCGGGGGCACGATTCCCGATGCCTGACGATCATGAAGATCGCGGCGTCTACGTTCTGGAGGGATCGGTTGTCATTGCAGGACAGGTTTTCGAGGCTGGCCGCATGATGGTGTTTCGCCCCGGAGATGCGATCACGGTGGCGGCCGGCGAAACGGGCGCGCGGCTGATGATTCTGGGCGGCGCCACGCTGAACGGCCCACGTTACGTGTGGTGGAATTTCGTCGCTTCATCGCGGGATCGAATCGCTGCGGCGAAGGAGGCATGGAAAGCCGGCCAATGGGGCAGGGGGCTCTTCGATTTGCCTGTGGGCGATAGCGACGAGTTCATCCCGCTGCCGGATCCGGTACGCGTTCGAGCGGGATGAGGATGCGCTCCCCATCCCGTCGTGATGACGGAGCCGCCGGATTATCCGGCGAGCATGAGCGTCAGTTCTTGTCGTTCGACAGCAGGAATTTGTAAACCACGCCACCAAAAACACCGCCGAACAGCGGCACGAGCCAGAACAGCCAGAGCTGCTCTATCGCCCATCCGCCCTGGAACAGTGCGACGCCGGTGGAACGGGCCGGGTTCACCGACGTATTGGTGACCGGGATGCTGATGAGGTGGATGAGCGTGAGCGCAAGGCCGATGGCGATACCCGCAAACCCGGCGGGAGCGCGGGAATCGGTTGCGCCAAGGATCACGAGAACGAAGAACGTGGTCAGCACGAACTCGATGACGATGGCCGCATGGATCGAGTAACCGCCAGGCGAGTGCTCGCCATAGCCGTTTGACGCAAAACCGCTGGCGGATGCCGAGAAGCCCGCCTTGCCCGATGCGACGACATAAAGCACGAGGCCGGCAAACAGTCCGCCGATGACCTGCACGATAATATAAGGCAGCGCGTTTTTGGGCGGAAAGCGGCCGCTGACCACGAGGCCGACCGTGACAGCCGGGTTGAAATGGCCGCCGGAGATTGCGCCGAACGCGTAGACGCCGGTCAGCACCGTGAGGCCGAAAGCCAGCGCCACGCCGGCATAGCCGATGCCGATATCGGGAACCAGCGCAGCCAGAACCGCGCTGCCTGCGCCGCCCAGCACCAACCAGAATGTGCCCAGAAATTCGGCCGTGAGTGGCTTGGCCAAACCCCTGTTTGTTACCGTTGTGTTGTCGCTCATCGAAGGCTCCTGAAAAATGTCCGATAACGGCAACAGGACCCATGTCCTACGATGCCGGACGATATTAAAGCATACTGCCAAGCTATAAAAAGAACATCACCAGTTTGTTGATTCCATTATTTGTCATATGAATTGTGTTTATTCTGCCACGATCCAATTCATCGATTTGTCACGAATGAGTGCTGACGGGCTCGTGATGAGGGGATTCATATGGTTTTAACCGGAACCGGCGATGGTGCCGGAATGACGCACAACAACGCACGGCCCTTTCACTGGTCGGCAATCCGTTGTGCATCGTGAACACAGGCGAGCGGAACGGAAACCAGACAACATCCTGTATCGTCACCAGCTCTGCCATTTCAGGTTTTCGGCCATTCTCCAGTCTTGCTCCAAACGGGTCGTCTCGCCATGCATGCATCCAGTTCCGGTCGTTTTCTAAAGCCTTTGGCCGTGCTCCTGCTGGCTCTTGCCGTGGCATCATGCGCTTCGAAGGGCCGCGAGCCGGTGCCATCCGACTTCCCCGTCCATGGCATCGACGTGTCGCACTGGCAGGGTGAGATCGACTGGAACGCAGTGCGCACCGGCGGCGTCGCTTTCGCCTTTATCAAGGCGACCGAGGGCGGCGACCATCTCGACAAGCGTTTTCTTGAAAACTGGTATGCCGCCAGAGCTGCGAACGTGCCTCGCGGTGCTTATCACTTTACTTACTGGTGCCGTCCGGCGGATGAGCAGGTCGCGTGGTTCATTGCCAACGTGCCTGTGGACCCGGATGCCCTGCCGCCGGTGCTCGATGTCGAATGGAACGGCCATTCGAAAACCTGCCCGCACAAGATCCCGCGCGCCCGTGCCATCGAGAAGATGAAAATCATGCTCGATGCCATGGAGCGTCATTACGGCAAGCGCCCGATCATCTACACCGACATAACGTTCTTCGAGGATGTGATGCGCGGCGGGTTCGAGCAATATCCGATCTGGGTGCGGAGCATTCCCCGTTATCCGACCCCGCGTTTCGATGGCCGCCGCTGGTACTTCTGGCAGTACACGGCCAAGGGCACGATTCCGGGAATCAAGGGGCCGGTGGATCGCAACGCCTTCTTCGGATCTGTCCGGATGTGGGAGCGCTTCAAAGCCGGAAGGCTATGAGAACCCGACAGCGACAATATGCCCTGATCCGTGCGCGGTAACCATTCCACAGGCGCACGGATGGGGAATTCCTCATTCCCTCTTGAAAAGAGCGCCATAGTGTTGTTAACGTTCCATCAACATAGTTGGTTCCTTATCGTAATTGCAGGCAATGACGCAATGAGGCGTTGTGGCCGGTCGACATATGCCGGGCGATGAGGGCTATCATGCGGGACGGACCTATGCGGTTGACGAAACGAGCCAACATCACGAATCATCCGGAAAACGCGGATGAAGCCGATGCCTCCTCAGTCGATAAACCGCGGCACATCATCCATTTCCCACTTTCCGCGCGCACGACACTGAAAGTCGTCGCTGTTTCGGTCGTCGCGCTGGGGCTGGCCAACTGCAGCTCCGCGCCGCGCTCCACCGGGTTGACCTCCACCCAGGCGAAGGTCGATCCCAAATATGGTGTGAAGCCGAGTCCTCGTGTCGTGAAGAGCGGCAATGTGCCGAAGGGCGGTGGGCGTGCGATGGTCGGCAAGCCATATGTCGTTGCCGGCAAGAAGTTCACGCCAAACGAGAACGAGAACTACGTCGCCGTTGGCACCGCCTCCTGGTATGGTTCGCAATTCCATGGCCGCAAGACGGCGAATGGCGAAGTGTTTGATAAATACTCCTTCGCAGCCGCGCATCCGACATTGCCGCTGCCGAGCTATGTCCGCGTCACGAATTTGACCAACAAGCGCTCGATGATCGTCCGTGTCAACGATCGCGGGCCGTTTCACGGCAACCGTCTGATCGACCTGTCGAAGGGCGCGGCCGAAGCGCTTGACTTCCACCGTCAGGGAACCGCACGCGTCAAGGTTGAATATGTCGGCCGCGCGTCTCTTGGCGGCAGTGACGACCGCAAGCTGCTTGCAACGCTCAATGCCGACGCGCCCGCAACGATCCCGGCGTCGGCACCGGCCGCAGTTCCTGCTCCGGCCCCTGTGATGGTGGCCAGTGCCGAGCCGCCGGCCCCTGTTGTGACAGAGCCTGCTGCACCGCCGGCAGTGGTTCAGGAAACGGTTCGGCCCACGGCGCGCACGCTTGTTGCGCGTCCGGCAGAGCCGGAACCTTCGGCTGATACGCTGGTCGCAGGCCTTCCGGAGCCGCAGGCTCCCGCGCCCTCGCGGCGAATCGTTGCGCCACCGCAGACAATGGCCTTTGCCAATCCGCCGCAGGAAAGCCCGGCGGTCTCTCCGCTGACAGATCTGGTGCGCGAGGTCAGCACATCGGAGGCTAATGCGCCGTTGCCGCCAAGTCGTCCTGCCGAGTTGGCGCGCCGCCGCACGCTTCTGGGCACGCCGACCGCGGCGGCTTCTGAAACGCTTCAGGGTGCGCCAGCTGCCGCTCCGACGCGGCGCGCGCTCGTTGCCAATCTGGCCGCGCCGGCTCAGCGCGAAGCGACGGACAGCAGCGGTGTTTATTTCGAGCCCATGCCGCTGTCGCAGCTGACGCCGCAACGTTTCGTTGCCTTCGGCGGCACGACGAACGGCCAGCCGCAGTAAACGTTTCACGCAGGGCGGAATGTTGCTGTGGGTGCAGTGTTGGCACTGTACGGCCGCGGATGGTGGATAACGGGAATGGACCGGAACTGGCTGCGACGGCTCGCGATCCTTTTGCCGGTTATCGTCACCGCAATGGCTGTTTGCGGCCCGCTCAAGGCGCAGTCTTTCGAGACGGATCTGCCGCGTGCGCTGCTTCTTGATGTCCAGACCGGGACGGTGCTTTTCGAAACAGGCGCCGACGAGAGCTTCGAGCCCGCCAGTCTCACCAAAATCATGACCGCCGAGGTGCTGTTCCACGAGATCAGCGAGGGGCGGGTATCGCCGGATCAGCAATTTCACGTCTCGGAATACGCGTGGCGAACCGGCGGTGCGCCGTCACGGTCCACGGCCATGTTCGCTTCCGTCAACAGCGACATCGCGGTGTCGGATCTGATGCGCGGACTGGTTGTGCCTTCCGGCAACGATGCGGCGATAGTGCTTGCCGAGGGCATCGCCGGTACGGAGACCGCTTTCAGCCTCGCCATGAACCGCCGTGCGCATGACATCGGCTTGAAGGCTTCCAACTTCGTCAACGCGTCCGGTCTCGAAGCAGCGGATCAGCGGACAACGGCACGTGACCTCGCGCGGTTGGCTGTCCATGTTATTGAAACATATCCCGATCTCTACAAGGTGTTTGCGGAACCGGAGTTTATGTGGAACAAGATCCGCCAGCGGAACCGCAATCCCTTGCTGACGCTGAATATCGGTGCTGACGGTTTTCTGACCGGATACACCGAAGCCGCCGGGTTCAGTCTCGTCGGGTCGGCGGTGCTGGATGGGCGGCGGCTGATCGCGGTTGTGTCTGGCGCGAAAACCGCCCGCGACCGGGATCAGGAGGCGCGCAAGCTGCTGGATTGGGGCTTGCGGTCGTTCGAGGTGCGCCGCCTGTTTTCGGCTGGCGAAGTGATTGGCGAAGCGTTGGTTTTCGGTGGAGATAAGCAGGTCGTGACGCTTGTCGCACCGGCGGACATCGACGTGCTGGCGCTGCGTAATCCCGATGCCCGTTTGACGGCGCGCATCGTATACGATGGCCCCATTGCGGCGCCGATTGCAAAGGGCGCAGCCATTGGTCGGCTGGAGGTGCTGAGCGGGTCCACGCGAATGTTCGAAGCACCGCTGGAAACCGGCGAGGCAGTGGAGCAGGGCAGTCTTCATCGGCGCGCGTTCGATGCCGTATATGAATGGGCGACGTCGGCGGTGCGTCAGGCGTTCGAGCGGCTGATATGAGCACATCCGATTTGCAGCCGGGACGATTCATCACGCTTGAAGGCGGCGAGGGTGTGGGCAAATCCACCCAGATGCGCCGGCTCGCCGCGCGGCTGGAAGCCCATGGCCTCACCGTGGTCACGACGCGCGAGCCAGGCGGCTCACCGAAAGCCGAAGCGATTCGCGAGGCTATTCTGGCGGGCCGAACCCGTTCGTTCGGTTCCATGGCGGAGGCTCTGCTGTTTTCGGCGGCCCGCATCGATCATCTCGATACGCTGATCCGGCCAGCGCTGGCGCGCGGGGATTGGGTGATCTGCGATCGTTTCAGCGATTCGACCATGGCTTATCAGGGTGCGAGCGGCGAGCCGGATGCCGCTATTCTGCGTGCACTTGAGCGAATCGTCGTCGGCGATTCGCGCCCCGATCTCACCCTGATTCTCGACATGCCGCCGGAAGTGGGAATGGCGCGTGCGGATGCGCGGCGGCAGGCGCGCGGTGAGGCAACCGACCGCTTCGAGGGCGAGGCCCCGGCTTTCCACCGGGATCTTCGGTCGCGTTTTCTGGCCATTGCCAAGGCCGAGCCGCAGCGGTGCGCGGTGATCGACGCCGACGCATCCGAGGATGAAGTGGAGGACCGGATCTGGCGCGAAGTTGATGCCCGGTTGCTCTCGAAGGTGAGGAATAACGGGAACGACACACCCGCGCAGCCGGTAGATAAACCATGAGCACAGAGGCCGAACCGGATCAGTTTCCCGGCGCTCCCCATCCGCGCAGCCACGGTGCGCTGTTCGGGCTGGAGGAAGCCGAGCGGGAATTTCTCGATGCGTACCGTGCCGGGCGGCTGCATCATGCATGGTTGATCGGCGGCCCGCAGGGGATCGGCAAGGCGACGTTCGCCTATCGCGCGGCGCGTTTCCTGCTGTCGCATCCCGATCCGCAGGCCGATGCGGTGCGTGATGCACGAACGCTGGCGGTCAACCCCGCCTCCGGCGTGTCGGCGAAGGTTGCAGCGCTGTCGCATCCGGATCTTGCCGTGCTGCGCCGCGCGCCGGCGACGGAAAAGAAGGCGGCGTCCACAATCATCCCCGTTGATGCCGTGCGCCGCGCGTTGTCGCTGTTCGCGTCCACGGCGGGCAACGGTGGTTATCGCATCTGCATCGTCGATGCCGTGGATGACCTCAACATCGCCAGTGCGAATGCGCTGCTCAAGGTGATCGAGGAGCCACCGCCCCGCGCGTTGTTTCTGTTGGTCGCCCATTCACCGGGACGGACGCTGGCGACCATCCGCTCGCGTTGCCGCCGCATGTTGTTACGGGCCCTGCCGGAGGCGGACGTCGCCAGCGCAGTGCGCGCCCTGCCGCCGCCGTTCGGTGACGTGGATGAGGCGACGCTGCACAAGGCCGCGAGCCTGTCGCGCGGTTCCGTGCGGACGGCGCTGGGCCTGCTCGATCCGCATACCATCGCGCTGGTGGAACGCGTGCGCGCCATGCTGGAGCGGCTGCCGGCTACTGACCGCGCAGCCCTGCACGATCTGGCCGAATCGATGACAGGCCGTGAGGCCGAGGCGGATTTCGCACTGCTGCTGTCCACCGTGCACGACTGGGTGAGCGAGGTCATCCATAAACGGGCGGGGCAGGGGGCGGTTCACCTTGCACGTTTCGTCGAGGTGTGGGAGAACATCGCACGCGCGGCGCGTGAGACGCAGGTGCTCAATCTCGACCGTCGTCCGCTGGTCCTCAGCCTGTTCGATGATCTTGCGGATGCAGTCCGGCACGCGCACGCCGCATGACACCAATTTTGGCAGAGACTGATGGCCGCACCCGAAACCTTCTATATCACCACCGCCATATCCTACCCCAATGGCGCGCCCCACATCGGCCACGCCTACGAGGCGATCGCGACCGATGCTATCGCGCGCTTCAAGCGGCTTGACGGATATGACGTCTTCTTCATGACCGGCGTGGACGAGCACGGTCTGAAGATGGCGCAGACGGCGGCGAAGGAAGGCATCGGCCCCAAGGAACTTTCCGACAGGCACACGGCGCAGTTCGTCGCCATGGCGGATGCGCTGGCCATTTCGCGTGACCGCTTCATCCGCACGACGGAGCCGGCACATTATGTGGCGTCGCAGGAGCTGTGGCGGCGCATGAAGGCGGCGGGCGACATTTTCCTCGATACCTATGCCGGCTGGTATTCCGTTCGCGACGAGGCGTTCTACGACGAGAGCGAAACCACGCTGCGCGACGGCGTGCGTTATGGGCCGCAGAACACGCCGGTTGAGTGGACGGAGGAAGAAACGTGGTTCTTCCGCCTGTCCGCATATCAGGACCGGCTGCTGGCTTTCTATGAAGCCAATCCGGACTTCATTGGCCCGGACAGCCGCCGCAACGAGGTGGTGAATTTCGTCAAGGGTGGGTTGCAGGATCTCTCGATCTCGCGCACGACGCTGTCGTGGGGCGTGCCGGTGCCGGACGCGCCCGGGCATGTGATGTATGTCTGGGTCGATGCGCTGACCAACTATCTGACGGGAATCGGCTTTCCGGATGAGAACGATGCCGACTGGCGCTTCTGGCCGGCGGATGCGCATGTCATCGGCAAGGACATCACGCGCTTCCACGCCGTTTATTGGCCGGCGTTCCTGCTCTCGGCGGGATTGCCGACGCCCAGGCGCGTTTTCGGCCACGGCTTCCTGACCAACCGCGGCGAGAAGATGTCCAAGTCGCTCGGTAATGTTATCGATCCGGTTGCGCTTTCAAAAGCTTACGGCACGGACCAGTTGCGCTACTTCCTGTTGCGCGAGGTGCCTTTCGGGCAGGACGGCAGCTATAGCCATGAGGCCATCGTCAACCGTATCAATGCGGATTTGGCCAACGATCTTGGTAATCTGGCCCAGCGTTCGCTGTCCATGATCGCCAAGAATCTCGGCGGCGCGCTGCCCGCGCCCGGTCCGCTGGAGCCGGCCGACGAAACGCTGCTCGCCGCGACGGATGCGCTGCTGGCCAAGGCACGTGCGGCGATCGGCGATTTCGCCATTCATACGATCCTGGCCGATGTCTGGGCCGTGGTGGCCGACGCCAATCGCTACTTCGCCGCGCAGGCGCCGTGGGCCTTGCGTAAGACCGATCCCGCGCGCGCCGACACGGTGCTCTATGTCACCGCGGAAGTGCTGCGGCAGGTGGCGATCTTCGCCCAGATTGCGACGCCGGAAGCAGCGGGACGCCTGCTGGATCTGCTGGCGGTTCCTGAAGACGCACGCGACTTCGCCGCTCTGGGGCCTGACGGGCGCATTGCGCCGGGTGTGACGTTGCCGGAGCCTGCGGGTATCTTTCCGCGCTATGTCGAGCCGGAGGAGGGGAGCGCCTCCTGATGCTTGTCGATTCGCATTGCCACCTCGACTACTTCTCCGGGGAGCTGGACAACGTGCTCGCGCGCGCTGCTGCGGCGGGCGTCGGGCAGGTCGTGACGATCTCTACGCGGGTGCGGGAGGCGGCCACTTATCGGGCTATCGCCGAGGCGCATCCGGGCGTGTTCTTCTCCATCGGCACGCATCCGATGCAGGCCAAGGAAGAGCCGGATGTGCAGCTTGAAGAGATTCTGGCGCATACCGGGCATCCGCGCTGCATTGCCATTGGCGAGGCGGGGCTCGATTATTTTTATGAGCGAGAGTCGGCGGAGATTCAGCGGGCGGTGTTCCTCCGGCATATCGAGGCCGCGCGGATCACCGGGCTGCCGCTGGTGATCCACTCCCGCAATGCGGATGACGACATGATCGCCATCCTGACGGATGAAATGGCCAAGGGCCGCTTTACGGCGGTGCTGCATTGCTTCACCTCCGGGCCTGCCTTGGCGGAAACGGGGCTGAAGCTCGGTCTTTACGTGTCGTTCTCGGGTGTCATCACGTTCAAGAAGTCTGCCGAGCTGCGTGCGATTGCCGCCAGCGTGCCGCTGGACCGATTGCTGGTTGAAACGGATGCGCCCTATCTCGCGCCAGAACCGCATCGCGGCAAACGTAACGAGCCGGCGTTCGTCGCGCATACTGCAAAAGTGCTTGCGGACGTGCGAGGCCTCGGCGAACTGGCGTTGGTGCGCCAGACCGGGGAAAACTTCCGCCGCCTGTTCAGCAAGGTCGGGCAGGACAGATTGGCCGGAAGCCTCGCCGCATGACGTTGACGGTGACCATTCTCGGTTGCGGATCTTCGGCAGGCGTGCCGCGTGTCGGAGGCGGCTGGGGGGCGTGCAATCCCGCGAATCCGAAAAACCGCCGACGGCGCTGCTCGATTCATGTCTCACGCCGTGGCGGCAGCGGGCGCGAAACCGGCCTGCTGGTCGATACGGGGCCGGATCTGCGCGAGCAGTTGCTCGATGCGGATATAGAGCATCTCGACGCGGTGCTCTACACCCATGAGCACGCCGACCATACACATGGCATCGATGACCTGCGCGGGCTGGTGCTGCACATGCGTCGTCGGCTCGATGTATATGCGGACGATCACACGCTGGAGTTGTTGTCGCATCGTTTCGGCTATTGCTTCGAAACGCCGCCAGGCAGCAGCTATCCGCCGATTCTCGCGGCGCACAGGCTTGAGGCTGGAGAGAAGGTGGAGTTTTCGGGCGATGGCGGTGTCGTCGATGTTCTGCCGGTGCGGCTCAATCACGGCGATATCGACAGCCTCGCCTTTCGGTTTGAGGCCGATGGCAAGGCAATGGCCTATGCACCGGATGTGAAGAGCATTCCGGCCGCCAGTCTGGATCAACTGCGCGGCCTTGATTTGCTGATCGTCGATTCACTGCGCCACATGCCGCACCAGTCGCATTTCAGTGTCGATGATGCGCTGGCGCTGATCGATAATCTGCGTCCGCGCCGGGCCTTGCTGACCGATCTGCACGCGGATCTCGATTATGATGCGTTGAGCGCGGCCCTGCCCGAGGGCGTGGCCGCTGCCTATGACGGATTGCGTGTCACGCTGTGATCGTGATGCTGACGCGGTTGATGAAGCTGGCAATCGGCCCGCTGACCTCTGAATGCGTCATCACCGGCGTATGCCCCTGATCGGGAACGATGACGACTTCCAGCGTTTCGTGGCGCGCCTTCATCTCATCAAGCGTCTCTTGCCGAAGGATGTCGGACCGCTCGCCCCGCAGCGCGAGCACGGGCAGATCCTTCATCGCTTCGAACATTGGCCACAGGGGCGGCGCGGCTTTTTCCAGATCCACGCCTTCCAGCGTGTTTCGCAGGGCGGGGTCGTAGGCGAGCGTCAGCTTGCCTTCTGATTCGTACCACGTGCCGTGCGCCATCGACTCCCAGTCATGCGCGTCGAGGCTGGGAAACTGTGCGTCCTGATAGGACTTGAGAATGGCGATGGCTTCATCGTAGCTGTCCGGGATCGGCAGCTTACCCAGATAGCCACGAATACGCACAAGCCCCTGCGGCTCGACGACCGGGCCGACATCGTTGAAAACCACGGCGTGAATCAATTCTGGCGCAACGCCGACGAGGCCGAGCACCAGAAGGCCGCCGCGCGAGGTGCCGACGAAGATAGCCCTGTCGATGCCAAGCGCCGAAAGCACTTGCTGCAGATCGTCGATTTCGACGAAGGGGTTGTAGTTTGTCCAGTCCGGATCCCAGTCAGACAGCCCGCGTCCGCGATAATCCACGCAGATGACGCGATGCGGCTGCTGTATGTCGTTCGCCAGCAGCTCTGCCAGATCGTGAAAATCAGCGGCGGTGCGCGCCATGCCGGGCAGGCAGACGACGGCGGGCCGATCGGAAACGGTAGGGCCGTATTCACGCACGTGCAGTTTCAGGCCATCCTTGGCGGAAATATAGACATCACGGAAGCTCTGCGTGGCCGAAGTGTCAGCGTGGGCCGCCGCATCGGCGGCTTTCCGGGGGGCTTGCCGGGCGGTTTTCGTGGCGTCCATATCTTCCTCTCGCAATCGATAACCGATCTGTCGCCGGTTTCTGAGCCGATTTAACTTCCATAACTCTTCGCCATCTGCGTTCAATGCGACGGATCGACCGGAACGCAAACCGCTACTGCTTTAGAGCGTTTTCAGGATAATCGCTCGTCAATAACAGCATCTTTTTGGATGCCGCAAAACGAAGCTATAGCAATACCGTGTGACCACAATACTACTTGCGGCAAGCGGTTCCTTGATTTTTCTCACGCATTGCCGATGGGCGCCGTCACGGAGACGCGCGGCGGCCGCGATGCAGATCTTTCTCGATCAGGAGCGCTGTCTTTTGGTCGAGGCGCTCGCGATACACTTGAAGATTCTCAAGCACGCGCTGGACGTAATTGCGCGTTTCGCTGAAAGGAATGCGCTCGACCCAGTCGATGGCGTCGATGTTGGGCGAGCGCGGGTCGCCATAGGCTGCAATCCACTTGCGGACATTGCCCGGCCCGGCGTTGTACGAGGCGATAGCGAGCACGTAGGAGCCACCCCAACGGTCGACCAGTTCGCCCAGATGCCGCGCGCCGAGGCGAGCGTTATAGGCCGGATCGCTGGTGAGGCGGGTCACGTCATAGGGCAGCCCTGCTCCGCGTGCGGTTTCCCGCGCCGTTGCGGGCATGAGTTGCATCAGGCCGCGCGCCCCGGCATGGGACACGGCCTGGCCGTTGAAGGCGCTCTCCTGCCGGGTAATGGCGTAGATCATCGGCCCTTCTATGGCGGTGGTGTCGATGTCCGGTATGCCGAAGGTTGGGAAGGCCGGCACGTCGAACGGCTTGCCGCGATGCGCTGCGGCCTTGCCGAGAACAAGCGTGGCGCGTGCATCTGCCGCTTCCTCGACGACTTCGGCCAGCGCCGCCAGCCGGTCCGCATCGAGGGATGCGGCCATTCCGGCCAGGAAAGGCAGGATGAGTTCGGTTTCACCGGCTTTGATCAGCAATCTCACGGCCTGCGCGCTACGCATCTGCGCCAGATCGCGCCGTGCCTCTTGCGAGGGTTCGGGCAGAGGCCGCACGCCGACTTCCCCAAGCCCTAGACGCGTGCGCGCGAGCTGGCCGTAGTAGGTCGTGGTGTGCTCTGCCGCGTCATTGTAGAAACCGCGCGATGCGGCTTCATCCTTCTGCGCCTCGGCGGCCCGTCCACGCCAGTAGGCGATGCGAGCCTTCGAAATCGGCATTGTCGCGTGCGGCGTGGCTGTGGCGAAATGCTCCGCGGCGCTGTCGGCATCCTTCAGAAACCGCAAGGCAATCCAGCCGGCAAAGAAAGCAGCGTCGATCTTGTCGGCATCGCTGGTGGCGAAGGGCAGCGCGGCGATTTCGTAAGCCGCCTTGGGCTTGCCGGCGTCGAGCAATGCGCGCGCAACGAGACGTTGCTCCAGCGCCCAGCGCGGGCCAACAGCCAGCATGTCAAGCGTCGCCTGGTCCGCAGCGGGTTCGCCCGCTTCCGCGCTCGCGGGCGTCGGCGCGGCAATAACCTTGGGGGCTGCGATGACCTTGATGTCCGGTGCGCTGTCGGCTGCAGCCGCAGGAGCGGCGATGTCATCGGGTTCTGCATCGCCGGCCTGGGCCGCGTCGTTGTCGGCTTCTGCCGCAGCTTCCGTGGGGCCTTGCCGCGCGGCAAGGGTATTGGCCGCCTTGTTGGGCTCCGCCGCCTTGATCAGTGCCGAGCCGGCGGTTTCGAGTTTATCGGCTCGCCGGTCGAAACGCGCACGCGCAAGCAGATATTCCGGCCTGTCCCACAAGGCCGCAGGCACGGCATCCAGAAGCTTTCCGGCGTCTCGCGCACGCTTGGCGACGGCGGCGAAAGCATCCGCCAGCGCGGCTTCGTCGCGGCCAAGCCGTAGCGCTGTCTCCTGCGCCGCTTCCCAATTCTCCGCGTAAAGCAGCGTGCGCAAACGCGCGCGGTGGTCATCTGCCGAGAAACCGGCGCCGTGAGTGTCGAACAGGGTGCGGCGGGCCGCTGCCGAAAGCGCTTCCTCGCGCCACACGGTCCGCGCCACTTCGAGCGCACGGTCCGCTTGTCCAAGATCGGCGAGCGCCACGCTCAGCGCTATCCGGCCAGCGACGGTTGCGGGCTCCTGTGCCGAGAAAGTGCGCACGACATCTGCCGATGCGGGCCGGCTTCGCAGATATTGCGTCTCGATGCGCCGCCGCAGTGCGGCCGCGCCTGGCCAATCGGGATTGCGGCGGGCGAAGGACTGAAGGCGTGCGAGATCGACGTCCGGATTGCCAAGGCGAATCGCAATCCATTCCAGCGTATCCCGCGTCGCGAGATCGGGAATGCGCGCGGCGGCGGCATCGCCCTCGATGATGTTATTGGCGCGATAGAGGGCCAACGCCTCGCGAAACGCTTCCAGCTCCGGCTCCGGCCATCGCACCTCGATGGGCTCCGGCGCTGGTTTGGTATCCGGAAGCGCGGCGATGGGGAAAGGTTCGGCGGAGGCCGGGGGCCTGTCTGGCGGCGCGGAAGCGGGGATTTGCTCTGCCGGGGTTATC
This sequence comes from Pseudochelatococcus contaminans, assembly GCF_014195635.1. Classification (GTDB taxonomy): domain Bacteria; phylum Pseudomonadota; class Alphaproteobacteria; order Rhizobiales; family Beijerinckiaceae; genus Pseudochelatococcus; species Pseudochelatococcus contaminans. The sequence goes on from NZ_JACICC010000001.1 coordinate 170,316, forward strand.
GAGCCCGTTGGCTCGGTGTCGTCATCCCGCCAGCTGCCGATCAATCCGGGGCCGAGGATAACGGCGATCACCGCCAGAGAGAGCACAAGCCCTGTTCCCAGTCGCATCAATGGGTCTCCGTGAAAATGCTCAAGCCGAGAAACCGGCTGTTGCCGTGTTTCAGGGATTGGCCAAAATGCCTCGGTGCATCGGGCGGCAACGAAACGCCGCCCCCTGGACGGGCATGCCGCTTTCCGCGCTTGCTGGCCGTCATCCGCATACTCGCCGCCAGCGATTTAAGAATTGTTAACCACCGCACCGATTGTTGCATATCATCGCGCCCGACGAACATGAAAGAAAGATGTCCAATCGCCGCTCCTCTGCAATATGAGCCTTTGCGCATCGGTATCCAAGTGTTTAAGTAGCGTTCGTCGTTCGACTCGCATTCGTATTTCAGCGGCTTTCATCGAGGCGGATCAGGGAATGCCGCTGATGACGCCACACCGGGAGAGTCCCCGTTTATCCACGGGGAGAGCATCATGGCAGCATATCCGAGATTCAAGGGTTCCTATACCGCCCTCGTAACACCTTTCCGCGATGGCGCGGTCGACGAGGACGCTTTCCGCGCGTTTGTCCAGTGGCAGATCGAGAGCGGCACGGACGGGCTGGTGCCTGTCGGAACGACCGGCGAAAGCCCCACGCTGTCGCATGACGAGCATAAAGATGTCGTGCGCTGGGCGGTCGAGGAATCGCGCGGCCGTGTGCCCGTCATGGCCGGCGCCGGCTCCAACAGCACGGCCGAGGCCATCGATTTTGCCCGCCACGCCGAGGAAGTCGGCGCGGATGCCGTGCTCGTCGTCACCCCTTATTACAACAAGCCGAATCAGGAAGGGCTTTATCAGCACTTCAAGGCCATCAACGATGCCATCGGCATTCCGATCTTCATCTACAACATCCCCCCGCGCTCGGTCATCGATATGTCGGTGGAGACGATGGCGCGACTCTATGAGCTGCCCAATATCGCCGGCGTGAAGGATGCAACATGCAATGTTGCCCGCGTCAGCCTTCAGCGGCAGCTGCTGGGGCCGGATTTCATCCAGTTCTCCGGTGAGGATATCACCACGCTTGGCTTCATCGCTCATGGGGGGCATGGCTGTATCTCGGTCACGTCGAATGTCGCGCCGCGTCAGTGCGCTGACCTGATCCACGCCGCGCTGGATGGGGATTTCGCCGCCGCGCTCACCTTGCAGGACCGGCTGCTGCCCCTGCACACGGGGCTGTTCCTCGACACGAATCCGTCGCCGGTGAAGCATGCGCTGTCGCTGCTGGGCCGGGCGCGTGACGAGGTGCGCTTGCCGATGGTGCCGGTGACGGAGGCAACCAGCGCGAAACTGCGCGCCGCACTCGTGCATGCCGGTGTGCTGAACGACTGATTCGGTGTGGAACGATCTGCGCTGATCGCCGATTGATCGAACGGGATGACGTTACGGCAGACGATGTAAGAATTTGGTACATGCCCGGTTGTTTCCGGGCATGCACTTCAGGAACTCATTCGGGAAAGTAATCGGGTTTATATGGCGCCGAAGGACAAGAACGCGCATCGCATTGTGGCGGACAACCGCAAGGCACGCTTCAACTATGAAATTGTTGACACGATCGAGGCCGGCATATCGCTGACCGGCACCGAGGTAAAGTCGCTGCGCACAGGTAAGGCGACCATCTCCGAGGCCTATGCCGGGCCCTCGGGCGAGGAATTTTTCCTCTTCAACGCCCATATTCCCGAGTATCTTCAGGCCAACCGCTTCAACCACGAGCCGCGCCGCCCCCGCCGCCTGCTGATGCACAAGCGTCAGATCAGCCGCCTCATCGGTGCTACGCAGCGCGAAGGCTTCACCGTGGTTCCCTTGAAGCTTTATTTCAACGATCGCGGCCGCGCGAAAGTCGAGATTGGCCTGGCGCGCGGCAAACAGCTTCACGATAAGCGCGAGACGGAGAAGAAACGCACGTGGGATCGCGATCGCGCCCGTATCATGCGTGAGAAGGGCTGAGGCGTTTTCTCGCCAACGCTCTGCTTGCGGGGTGTTGTTTTAATTTGGCCGATCTGCCGGGCCACGTTCGCTGCCTTCCAGATACGTGCAGATATCTGAAAAAACCGCCCGGAACATATCGGGCGTCAGCACGCGTGTACTCGTGTTGTAGCGCGAGCAGTGATAGCTGTCGTATAATCGGATATTGCTGATATCGTGATGGCCGCCGTGGCGGAAAGTGACGCGTGAGGGCGTGAGGCCGAGCGCGCGAACCGTGGTGTCGTGTGCGATTCGGCCAAGCGCCAGAATGGCCCGAAGATTTGGCATTTCAGCCATTGCGCCAGTCAGAAAGGGCCGGCAGGCGACAATTTCCGCGCCCGTGGGTTTGTTTTCCGGCGGCACGCAACGCACGCCGTTGGTAATGCGGCTGCCGACAAGCTCCAACCCGTCGTCAGGTGAAGCCGCATATACGCCGCGTGCAAGGCCGAACGTCAACAGCGTTTCATACAGCAGGTCGCCGGCATAATCGCCGGTAAACGGGCGGCCGGTGCGGTTGGCACCGCGCAATCCCGGCGCAAGGCCGACGATGAGCAGCCGCGCGTTCAACGGGCCGAACGAAGGCACCGGCGCGTTGAACCACCCCGGTTCCCGCGCCTGCCACTCGTGGCGAAATTCCGCCAGTCGCGGGCAGAATTGACAATTCGCGTCAGGCCCCGTCGCAGGAGCCTCACGCAATGTCATCGTCTTCGTTTGCCTGGTTGCGGATGCCGTAGCGGCGCTCCACCAGAGAACGGGCCTTGGCGTCATCCTGACGCCCATCGGTTTCTGGCTGCTGCCGGGGGGCGCGATCGCCATGCTCACGGCCAATCAACGGAATGAGCTGCGAGATGTCGATGAACTCGTCCGCCTGCCGGCGCAATTCATCGGCGATCATCGGCGGCTGGGTCTGGATCGTCGAAACCACGATAACCCGAACACCGCGCCGCTGCATGGCCTCTGCGAGCGAACGAAAATCGCCGTCACCCGAAAACAGGATCATTTCATCGATGAAGGGGGCGATTTCGAGCGCATCGATAGCCAGCTCGATATCCATATTACCCTTGATCTTGCGGCGTCCGGCGGAGTCGACGAACTCCTTCGTCGGCTTGGTGACGACGCGGTAGCCGTTGTAATCCAGCCAGTCCACCAGCGGGCGGATGGATGAATACTCCTGATCCTCGATCATGGCGGTGTAGTAGAACGCGCGCACCAAGCGCCCGTTGTGGTTGTATGACCTCAGCAACCGCTTGAAATCGACGTCGAAGCCCAGACTCTTCGTGGTGGCATAAAGGTTGGCCCCGTCAATAAACAAGGCGCGGCGCGTCACAGACATTACATAGGGTCTTTCACATTAAATGAATGAATGGAAACCGGCCTGGGGCCGTGAGGCTGCCTTGTGACGAACCGGGATGGTGAATAAGCCGGGGTGCGTGGCAGGCGCCCGCTGACAAAATTGGAAAATAACCTTTATCATTACAAACAGATTCGAATCACTTCAGCCTCTCACCAAATATGTAGCCCGGAAAATATCGGCGCAAAAAACCGATATGCCAGTATCATAAACTATGGAACTGCCGCGAAAGATACGCTTGAACGCTTAATCCGAAGCTTTCTTCGTTGGATAAACAATCAAGGTGTTTCTGTTCAACAGCCGGTCCGTCACCAGTTATGCAGGCTGCAAGACGTGATGTTGCCTGATACCACGGTGTCAGGTCATATTCACCGCACGCTCTGTTGCCTTACATATTACATCAGGATCATCTGATTTCAATCTGTATAACCTGCGATTTTATGAATATCGGAACATCTGTATATCCATAGGATTCAGGGTGCTTAAATATCTGTATCCATGGAAGTGATTATTGATCGATAGTGCGCGTAGCCTTGCAACGCCTTGTTCCGTTCATCAATCCGTCAGGCGCTCAACCTTGCTGACCGCGCGTGTCGTGCGCAATTCAGCCACGAGGCTGGTGAGGTGTTTGAGATCCCACACCGACAGACGGATGGTGATGTTGGAGAAGTCCGGTGTCGGCCGTTTGATCGATATGTCCTCGATATTCGCGTCATGATCGGCGATGATCTGGGTGATCTTGGCCAAAGAACCGGGCTCATTGATGACGCTGAGCACAATCAATGCCGGAAAACGCTGATTGTTACCCTCATCCACATCCCAACGCACGTCGAGCCAGCGCTCCGGCTCCTGCTCGAACCGCGCCAGCGCCTTCGACTGAATGGGGTAGATGGTGATGCCCTCTCCCGGCGTCAGGATGCCGACGATGCGGTCTCCCGGCACCGCGCCGCCCTCGGGTGCGAAGGTGATGGGCAGCTCGCTGTTGAAACCGCGCACGGGAATGGCCCGCCCGTCCGGCTTGCTGCTGCCGTCCGGCACCTTGAACTTCAGGCTTTCGCTGCCCTTGAGGCCAAACCAGCCATGGCCCGAGAGGCCATCCACCGTGGGACGGCGCTCGTCCTTGTAATCGGGGTAGACGGCCTTGACGACATCGCCGGAAAAGATTTCTCCACGACCCACGGCGGCGAGCGTGTCGTCGATGCCCGTGCGGGCAAGCCTTGGTAGCGAGGCTTTCAGCTTCTCGTCGGAATAGGCGCGTCCGGCGCGCTCGAAGGCGCGTTCGAGAATCTGTCGGCCCAGCCCGGCGTATTGGCGGCGCACAGCGTCACGCGTGGCGCGGCGAATGGCCGCCCGGGCCTTGCCGGTGACGACGAGCGATTCCCATGCCGGGGGCGGAACCTGCCCGTCGGCGCGGGTGATTTCCACTTCGTCGCCATTTTCAAGCTCTGACAGCAGGGACGCGATCTGGCCGTTGATCTTGGCGCCGACCGCGGTGTTGCCGATGTTGGTGTGCACGGCATAGGCAAAATCGATGGGGGTCGCGCGCCGTGGCAGGGCAATGAGCCGCCCCTTCGGCGTGAAGCAGAACACCTGGTCGTGAAACAGCTCCAGCTTGGTGTGTTCCAGAAACTCTTCCGGGCTGTCGCCTTCCGCCAATAGATCGACTGTGCGCCGCAGCCATTGGTAAGCGCGGCTTTCGTTGAGCAGCTTGGACGGCTGGTCCGTGCGGCCGTCCTTGTAGAGCGTGTGGGCGGCAATACCGTATTCGGCCACGCTATCCATGTCTTCGGTGCGGATCTGCAACTCGACGCGCTGATGGCCAGGGCCGATGACCGTGGTGTGGATGGAGCGGTAATCGTTCTGCTTGGGCGTGGACACATAGTCCTTGTAACGCCCGGGCACCATGGGCCACGCGGTGTGAACCACGCCGAGCGCGCGATAACAATCGTCGATGGTGTCCACGATGATGCGGAAGGCGAAAATATCCGAAAGCTGCTCGAAGCCGAGAGACTTGCGCTCCATCTTCTTCCAGATGGAATAGGGGCGCTTGCGCCGGCCCTTTACGCGCGCGGCGATGCCTTGCTCGGCAAGGCGCTGGGTGAGGTCGCGCTCGATGGTTTCGACCAGTTGACCGTTGCGGGCGCTGACATTCTCCAGCCGTTTGGCGATGGTTTCGAAGGCTTCCGGCTTGAGGTTGCGGAACGCCAGATCTTCCAGCTCGTCGCGAAGCTCCTGAATACCCATGCGGCCGGCGAGCGGGGCGTAGATTTCCAGCGTTTCCTCGGCGATGCGGGCGCGCTTGTCCTCCCGCATGAAGCCCAGCGTGCGCATGTTGTGCAGCCGGTCGGCCAGTTTCACCAGCAGAACCCGCACATCGGCGGCGATGGCCAGCAGCAGCTTGCGAAAGTTCTCGCCCTGCGTCGCCTTGCGCGAAACGAAGTCCAGCTTCTTGATCTTGGTCAGCCCATCCACCAGCGCGCCGATTTCCGGCCCGAAAAGCTGGTCGATTTCCTCGCGCGTCGCGCTGGTGTCCTCAATGGTGTCGTGCAGAACCGCTGCGACGATGGTCGCGTCGTCCAGCCTCAGGTCGGTGAGAATTGCCGCCACTTCCAGCGGATGCGAAAAAAACAGGTCGCCGGAAGCGCGGGTCTGCGTGCCGTGGGCGCGCATGGCATAGACATAGGCCCGGTTCAACAGCGTTTCGTCCGCCTCCGGGTGATAGCGTTTGACGCGCTCGACAAGCTCATACTGGCGCATCATGGGCGGCGCCTGCCTGCCCGCGGTGCGGGGTGAGGTGGTCTCGGCCTGTGTCGTCCTGTCATGGGCCTGAGCGGATTCAGTCTCCACTGTTATTTGGTCGCCGTTCGTCACCTGTATGTCCACCACATTAAAACGCCACCCGCGACCGTGGCGGAAACCTTCCGTCAGGCGCAGGTTGAAATCTTACAAAGGTCACGCAGAAAAAACAAAGCGCTTTGAACGCTTCCAGTTCCATGGCCCGATTGACACGTCTCCTGCCATGCCGGTTTGAAGGCCGGGAAGGGCGTCAGAGGCTATTGATGGCTGGATTTCATGGCTAAAATCAGGAGGCGCCAAAACCGGCGAGCGCCAAACCGGCAAGTCCTGAAACCAGAAAGGCCCGGATTGCTCCGGGCCTGATCGTGGATATATCGCCGGGACGGGGGGCGCCGCAGGGGGCGTGTCCGTCTGCCGATGTCAGTCGTCTTCGTCGGAGGCTGCCGGGGGCACGAGCCCTTCGAGGCCACGCAGCAGATCGTCCTCGCTCATGCGGTCGAACTGGATCTCGCTGTCGTCCACGGAGCCGACCGAGGTGCCGATCAACGGCACGGCGTCTTCCTCCGGCTCATCCACTTCCACATACTTCTGGAGCGAATGGATCAGCTCTTCCTTCAGATCCTCAGGCGCGAACTTCTCTTCCGCGATCTCGCGCAGGGCCACAACCGGGTTTTTATCCCGGTCACGATCGACCATCAGTTGCGAGCCGGCGGAAATCATGCGGGCGCGATGGCTCGCCAGAAGAACGAGCTCGAAACGGTTATCGACCTTGTCGATACAATCTTCGACGGTGACGCGAGCCATGGGGGCTCCTTCTCCATGCGCGCGAGACGCAAACGCGCTAAAAACAGTTGAAGCGTTCCCGCTACACGATTCCGCGCAGGAGCGCAACATTTTCCGCAACAGTCAAGGCCGTCAGAGCGTGCCGGCCACCTTGTCCCCGTGATAGAACGGCACGGGTGCTTCCTGTATGAAACCGGCGGCAAGCCTCGCCGAAAGCTCTGCGGCGACGATGCGTGTGATGAGCGGGGTGTTGATGTCGGCCGCCTTGTCGACGGCGACCCACGCAAGCTCCACCAGTTCCCCGTCCCGCTCCACCGCGCCCGGCACTGTGTGCACGATGGCCGAGGCATCGACGACGAAAAAGCGGGCATCGAACCGCCGCGGATAGTGCGGCGGGGTGATGGCGCGGGCGATGAAGTGCAGCATGTCCAGCTCCGGAAACACGCCGTGCTCCGCGAAGGCTTCCCAGCCCGGCGGGGTTTCCTCCGGCGCGCCGTAGTCCGTGGAGCCGACGAGATGGCCGGTTTCCTCGAACGTCTCGCGGATGGCGGCCAGCGCCAGCGCCCGCGCGCCGAAGGGAGAGGGGTCTGCGACATGCTGCATCAGCTTGTGCTCGGCAGCCGGATGAAGCATGCCGGCCACCACCATTTCGCTGTCGCAGGCTTCCACGCGCCCGCCCGGAAAGACATACGCGCCGGGCATGAAGACATGCCCTTCGTGCCGCTTGCCCATCAGCATGTAGATGCCTTTCGGCGTCTGATCGAGAATGATGAGCGAGGCGGCGTCGCGCGGTTCTATCGCGGCTGCGGCGGTTTCCGTCGCTTCGGCATCGGTAGCATCGGCCTGAACGTCACCAATGCGAATGTCACCGTTGCAAATGTCACCACTGGTCATGGCGTGTGGTCCCCCCCCCTCTTGTTCTTATCAAGCCTTCGGGTTTTTTAACGAAAGCCTGTCACCGCACACGCAAAGGCGGCGGTTTACGGAATGCGGATGCATGGTTCGTCATTCATCCAGCTCAATGGTCGGCCCGTTCCGTGACAATACACGGGTCTGCACGCGCCGTATGATCCGCCGTGTCGGCCTGCGGATGAACGGAGTCGTCAGCGCAACAACAGTTTCCTTAATGAAATAAACGATCCCGAGCAAAACAATGCATGTCAATAACGCCACAAACGCCTGCACCCATGGTGTGAGTTGAGCATAAAGCGTCAGCAGATTAGTGCCAAGCTGGTCTTCGGTCATGATAACTCCCCTTCGGAATGAAGAAGCCACCAGCAAAGCCAAGGGCCAGGCTGGTGGCCGGGAGAGTTAGAAAACCGCGTGTGTACGGCCGCGCTGGCCTTTAGGCGCGAGCCCTGAACATAGCCAGCGCCTCCCCGGCCATAGAGCTGGGGAGGCACCATTACGGTTGGTACCCAACCGACGCACGAGAGGTTTCTAAGCCTCAGAGACACGAGGTCGCATCTCCACCTTCAGACATAAGACGTTTGTGGGAGGAGTCAAACGGGCAGAGAAAACAGCCTGTTGGAAAAGCCGCCGCACATGCCTCGGAGGCACAAGCTCGCGCCGTCATCACACACGATATGCCTTTGCCGGCAAAGGCGAGCGGAGATGCCGAAAAGGCTGCGGCGAGCGGGCAAAGTGGTGTCCCTTCACCCGGCGTTATATGATGGGCAGCAAAGGAGCCCCGCGATGCCTGCGCCATTTGACGTAAGAGATCCTCGACCAAATGCGGAATACTCTCCCTGCTTGCGGCCCGATCCGTCACAGGTGGCTAATGCGCTGGTTTTGGATAGCGCCGAAGATTGCCTGCAACAGACCCGGCTCGTGAGCACAGCTGATGCAGCCGATTCCGAGCTTGGTTCTTTTCTTGACGCTGCTTTTGTCGATCTCGTCAATGACGCTGAGACGGCTGGGGGAGACACGACATGATAAGCAATGAAGCCTTGCTATCGGCCGTGTTTCCCCGCCTTGCCTGATTGTTACACACGCCGCCGCCGGCTGTCGCGGCTGGCTCCGTCCCTGCTCGTGCGCGCGGCCTTGCGCGCCGTGCCGCCGGAGGACAGCAGCTCGAACCGCAGCGCGCCCGCCACCGGTGCGGCTTCCATCAACCGCACTTCGACGGAGTCGCCCAGCCGGTACATCTTTCGCGACCGGCTGCCGACGAGCGCATGCTGCGACTCGTCGTAGCGGAAAAAGTCCGTGCCCAATGTGGAAGCCGGAATGAAGCCATCCGCGCCCGTATCCGCCAGCCGCACGAACAACCCGGCGCGCGTCACGCCGGCGATGCGCCCGGTGAAGGACGCGCCGATCTGATCCGCCATATAATGGGCGATCAGCCGGTCCGTGGTCTCGCGTTCCGCCGCCATGGCGCGCCGTTCGGCGGCGGAGATGCTGGCCGCCACCTCTGCCAGTTCTTCGCGCGTGGTATGGGCAGGCAGGCCGTCGCCGCCCAGTTTCAGCGCCCGGATCAGCGCCCGGTGCACGATGAGATCGGCATAACGGCGGATCGGCGAGGTGAAGTGCGCATAGCGGCGCAGGTTGAGGCCGAAATGGCCATAGTTGTCGACGGAATATTCCGCCTGCGCCTGCGTGCGCAGCACCACTTCGTTGATGAAATCGCGGTTGGGCGAATTCTCGACATGCGCCAGGATGCCGTTGAACAGCGACGGCGTGAGCGCGCCGGACTTGGGCGCCTTGAGGCCGATGGAAGCCAGCACCTCCGCCAGCGCCCGCAACTTCTCGACGGAGGGCTCGTCATGCGTGCGGAAGATGAGCGGCGATCCCGCCTGCTCCAGCGTTTCCGCCGCGCAGACGTTGGCGAGGATCATGCATTCCTCGATCAGCCGGTGGGCGTCCAGCCGCTCCGGCATGATAACACGGTCGATGGAGCCATCCGGCTTGAGAATGAGCTTGCGCTCCGGCAGATCGAGCGCCAGCGGTTCGCGGTCGTCACGCGCATCCGTCAGAGCGGCGTAGGCATCCCACAACGGCCGCAGCACGCCCTCCAGCAATGGCGCGGTGGTGTCATCCGGCGTGCCGTCAATGGCCGCCTGCGCCTGCTGGTAAGACAGTTTGGCCGCAGAGCGCATCATGATGCGATGGAAGGAGTGACGGCGCTTGCGGCCGGCGATGTCGATGACGATGCGCACCGCCAGCGCCGGGCGATCCTCGTGCGGGCGAAGCGAACCGAGATCGTTGGAAATACGCTCCGGCAGCATCGGCACCACCCGGTCCGGGAAGTAGACCGAGTTGCCACGCTCCAGCGCGTCCTTGTCCAGCGCCGTGCCGGGGCGCACATAGGCCGCGACATCGGCGATGGCGACCGTCAGCACATAGCCGCCGTCGTTGGCGGGGTCCGTGTCCCGCGCAGCATGCACGGCGTCGTCGTGGTCCTTGGCATCGGCAGGGTCGATGGTGATGAGCGGCAGCGTGCGCCAGTCCTCGCGCCGGTCCTCTTGTCGGCTCCCCTCCGTTGCAAGCGTAACAGGCTGTGCCTCTTCCGCCTCGCGCAGGGCCGCTGGCGAGAATTCGTTTGGAATGTCGTGCGTATGGATGGCGACGAGGCTCACCGCGCGTTCCGATTTCAGCGAGCCGAGGCGTTCGATCACCTTGGCCGTCGATTCGCCGAAGCGCCCGGCACGCGCCACGCTGACGCTAACAAGGTCGCCGTCCACCGCGCCGCCGCCGTCACCGGCGCGAATGGCGATTTCGCGGCCCAGCATCTTCTTGTCCACCGGCACGAGCCTGCCGCCCTCGCCATCCGGATCGGCGCGGAAGATGCCAAGCAGCCGCGCGCGGGTTTTCGTCAGCACCTTGATGACGCGGCCAAAGTAGGCAGGGCCTCGTTTTCCGGCGGAATCCCGGTCACGGTTGGCCTCAAGCCGCAACAGCACGCGATCGCCGACGCCGGGCACGGGCTGGCCCTGTTTGGGCCGCCGCGGCAGGTTCACCAGAATGCGCGGCGCGGGGTTTTCGCCGTCCCCATCATCCCATTCCGTGGGCAGGGCGATGAACTCGCCGTCCCGGTCGCGGGTCGTGATGTCCGCCACCACCACCGGCGGCAGGCTGCCGGACCGGTTCAGCGTCTTGCCCCTGCGGTCGAGCGCGCCTTCGTCCTCCAGCTCCCGCAGGATGTGCTTCAGCCAGACGCGCTGGCCGCCGCCGATGCCGAAGGCACGTGCAATCTCACGTTTGCCGACCTTGCCAGGCGAATCGGCGATGAAGGCGAGGATGTCTTCCTTGCTCGGCAGATGACCCTCCGCCGCAACGGCGGGATCCTTGCGTATTTTTGCGCGGGAAGATGATTGACCGGGCGCTGCGATGCGCGCCTGGCGGTTGCTGATTTTACGTGCCACAGTTCGTTCCAAAGCCGGGATGTCCGGCAACATTGCGTGCCGTTGTCGCACGTCGCGACGGTTTAGGAAACCCGCCGCGCCTCTCCAAGGTTGCGTTTCGCGTCAGACAGGTTCACACACGGGGCATGGTCGATCATCCTACCCGCGATGCTGGCTTTGGCGTTTACGTCCATTGGCCATTTTGCGCGTCCAAATGTCCGTATTGTGACTTCAACAGCCACGTCCGCCATCAGCCGGTGGATGAAGCGCGTTTTGCCGCCGCTTTCACGCGTGAGGTCGCCCACAGCGCCGCTCTCGCGCCGGGGCGCACCGTCACGTCGATCTTCTTCGGCGGCGGCACGCCCTCGCTCATGAAGCCCGCAACCATTGCCGCGATTCTCGACGCCATCGCCAGCCGCTGGTCGGTAGCGGCGGATGTCGAGGTGACGCTTGAGGCCAATCCTACCAGCGTGGAGGCGGACCGTTTTCGCGGTTATCGCGCTGCCGGGGTCAACCGGGTGTCGCTCGGCGTGCAGGCGCTGAATGACGGCGACCTGCGCACGCTGGGCCGCAAGCACGATGTCGCCGAGGCCCTCGCGGCAGTGAAACTGGCCGCGGAGAGCTTCGAGCGCTATTCGTTCGACCTTATCTATGCCCGCCCCGGCCAGACCCCCGCCGCATGGGCGCGGGAGCTGGAGCAGGCCATCGGCCATGCGGCGGAGCATCTGTCGCTCTACCAGCTCACCATCGAACCCGGCACGTGGTATGCGCGCCTGCACGCCGCCGGCAAGCTCGTGGTGCCGGACGACGACACCGCCCGCGACCTGTTCGACGTGACGCAGGAGGTCTGCGCCCGCCACGGCCTGCCGGCCTATGAAGTGTCCAACCACGCCCGGCCCGGCGCGGAAAGCCGCCACAACCAGCTTTACTGGCGCTATGGAGAATATGCCGGCGTCGGCCCCGGCGCGCACGGGCGGCTGGTGACAAACGAGGGGCGCATGGCGCTCTCCACCGAGCGCAATCCCGAAAAGTGGCTGGAGCTGGTGGAGCAGGACGGCAACGCCATCATCGAACGCGAATGCCTCGCGCCCGATATGCAGGCCGATGAATTTCTGCTGATGGGGCTGCGGCTTGTCGAGGGTATCGACCCGGCCCGCTACACGGCTTTCGCCGGCCGCCCGTTATCCGCTCGCAAGCTGGCGGATCTGTCCGAGCTTGGCCTGATCGAAATGGCCAACGGCCGCCTGCGCGCCACCCCCACCGGCGTGCCGGTGCTCAACGCCGTCATCGCGGATCTGGCGGCTTGACGCTGGTGTCAAGTGCGGCTGCTCTTATAAGTTCATCTGACTATAACATCTGGTAATTTGGACAAACTGTGACCCTCTCCGCCGCCGTTTCCTCTCCCCAGCCCGTCGATGCCGCCACCGTGGCGGAGATTTTTCGCCGTTTTGAGGCGGCTAATCCCGAGCCGCGCGGCGAGCTGGACTATACCAACCCGTTTACGCTGGTGGTGGCGGTGGCGCTGTCGGCGCAGGCGACTGACGTTGGCGTCAACAAGGCAACGCGGGCGCTGTTCAAGGTCGCGGATACGCCCGAGAAAATGGTGGCGCTGGGCGAGGATGAGCTGCGTGAATATATCAAGACCATCGGCCTGTTCCGCAACAAGGCCAAGAACGTCATCGCACTCTCGCAGATGCTGATCGAACGGTTCAACTCGCAAGTGCCGCGAACCCGCGAGGAACTGGAGCTGCTGCCTGGCGTCGGCCGGAAAACCGCTAATGTCGTCCTCAACATAGCTTTTGGCGAACCGACCATCGCTGTGGACACGCATCTGTTCCGGGTGTCGAACCGCATTCCGCTCAGCATCGGCAGCACACCGCTGGCGGTGGAGTTGGGGCTTGAGCGCATTATCCCTGCCCGCTACGCCCGGCACGCCCACCACTGGCTCATTCTGCACGGGCGTTACATCTGCAAGGCGCGCAAACCCGAATGCCCCCGGTGCCTTATCAACGACTTATGTCGCTTCGAGCCTAAAACCGCTTGACTCTTCACCGGGAACAACGGTCACGGAAACGGGAATCACGGTCACGGAAACACGCTTCAGGCGGTTCTTGATGCCGTGTAGCGCCGCTCGATGGCATCCCACAGAATGGCCGCGACATCCGGCCCGCCGTTACGCTTGATCGCGCGGATGCCGGTGGGCGAGGTGACGTTGATCTCGGTCAGGTAGCCGTCGATCACGTCGATGCCCACGAAGATCAGGCCGCGTTCGCGCAGGTGCGGTCCGATGGTCTCGCAGATCTCACGCTCGCGGTCGGAGAGGTCGGCAGCTTCAGCCGCTCCACCCCTTACCATGTTGGATCGTATATCGTTTTCCGCCGGAATGCGGTTGACCGCGCCGGCATAGTCACCATCCGAGAGGATGATGCGCTTGTCGCCGAACTTCACTTCCGGCAGGAATTTCTGCACCACCCACGGCTCGCGGAAGGTGACGGAGAATAGGTCGAACAACGAGCCGAAATTGCCGTCCTTTTCGTTGACCTGAAACACCGATGCGCCGCCGTGGCCGTAAAGCGGCTTCATCACCACCGCGCCGTGCTCGCGGCGGAAATCGTTGATTTCGTCCTTGTCGCGGGTGATCAGCGTGGGGGGCATCAATTCGGGAAAAGCGGTCACGAAAACCTTCTCCGGCGCGTTGCGCACCTGCGCAGGATCGTTGACCACCAACGTTTTCGGGTGGATGCGCTCCAGCAGATGCGTCGTTGTGATATACGCCAGATCGAAGGGCGGATCCTGCCGCAGCAGCACGATATCGACGGTCTCCAGATCGATGCGCGAGGGCGCGCCGACGCGGGCGTGGTCGGGGGCCGGTGCGTCGCGCACCTCCAGCGGTCCAGCCAGCGCACTGACGCGACTGTTGCGCAGGCTCAAGGAGTCGGGCGTGTAATAGAGCAACTGGTGTCCGCGCCGCGCGGCTTCGAGCAGCAGGGCGAAGGTGGAATCGCCCGCGACGTTGATATGCTCGATCGGGTCCATCTGGACGGCAACGACAAGGCTCATGGCCGAAATGCTCCGCTGGTTGAGACGATCCTTGTGTATGCGGCAGCCCGGCGTGCGCCGCAATTACAAAGTGGATCGCGTCGGGGAAGTCAGTCCAGCGAAAGCGTCATCACATCTGCGACGTGGCGGGGAAAACCGCGCCGGCCGATAAAAACGGCGTCGCAGCGCAGCGTCAACGGCATGGCCCAGCCGTTGCGTGCCAACCAGTGACGCGCGGTGCCCGCAATCCGGCGCTCCTTGGTGGCGGTGATGGCCATGCGGGCGTCATCAAGTGCGCCGCGGGCTTTCACCTCCACGAAAATGACGGTGCTGCCGCGCCGTGCAACGATGTCGATCTCGCCGCCCGCCGCAGCATAGCGGCGGTCAAGGATGCGATAACCCTTGGCCACCAGCAAGGCGGCCGCCAGCCACTCCGCCCGGATACCGGCGCGGTAGGCGGCGATTCGCCGCTCATTGCGCGGTGCGGCGGTCATTGCGGGTCCGATTCGTCCCCGGAGTGCTGCGCCGGGCCCAGTTGCAGCGCGCGCGCATAGACCTCCCGCTTGGGCAGGCCGGTCTCGGCCGAGACGATCGCGGCGGCATCCTTGACGCTGTAGTGTGCCAGCGCACGTGCGATGCGGGCGTCGAGGTCCGCCTCCGCCAGTTCCTTCGCGCCTTCCGGCGGCGGGCCGATCAGCACCACGATCTCGCCTTTCGGCGTTTCATCGGCATAGGATCCGGCCAGTTCCGGCAGGGTGCCGCGCCGCACTTCTTCGTAAAGCTTGGTCAGTTCGCGCGCGACGGCCGCGTCGCGCTCACCCAGAACCGCGGCGGCATCGGCAAGCATATCGGCCAGTCGCCGGGGCGATTCGAAGAAAACCAGCGTGGCGGGAATATCGCTCAGCGCCGCCAGCCGGGCGCGGCGAGGGCCGCTTTTGGAAGGCAGGAAGCCTTCGAAGAAAAACCTGTCGGTGGGCAGGCCCGCGACCACAAGCGCGGTGAGCACGGCAGAAGGGCCGGGATTCGACGTCACCTTGATGTCGTTGGCGAGTGCATCCTCCACCAGCCTGTAGCCGGGATCGGACACCAGCGGCGTGCCCGCGTCCGACACCAGCGCCAGCGCCTCGCCTTCCTTGAGGCGGGCCAGCACCTTGGGGCGCATCTGCTCGGCGTTGTGCTCGTGATAGCCGATCAGCGGCGTCGTGATGCCGTAATGGGCCAGCAGCACCTTGGTAACGCGCGTATCCTCGGCAAGAATGGCGTCGGCGGCGGCCAGCGTGCCCAGCGCGCGGAAGGTGATGTCCTTGAGGTTACCGATGGGGGTCGCGACAATATGCAGTCCCGGTGAGACAGGCTCTGCCTCTGCCGCCAGTCCGAAAGCCGTGAAGCGCGAGGCGCCCGGCTGCGGGGAGGGGGCCGTGATGTCGGCGGCCGCTGGCAACCGGCCTGTGGCGGGCGCGACGGGGCGCTTGTCATCACTCATCGCATATATCCCTTTATTCTTGCTGGCATGGAAAGGCGCTTGCCTGCCCGGTGCCGTCCATCATCGACTATGGCACGGATGGCACATGTTAATAAACGAGGATGGATTCTTAATATAATGCCCTCCATACCGGGCTTCCGGTGAAATGTGAATGGACGTCCTGTGCTGTTTGTCACTGCTACGTCTTGCCATTCGCTGCCATGTGGGCAATCTTGCCTGCAAACTCCATTTCGTTCAGGGAGAGTGCCGTGTCTCGAGCTTCCAGCCCCAGCCTGCTGTCGCGTCTATTTGCATCACCGGGACAGGCAACGTCCTCCCCCGGCGGCGAGGCGCGGGGTCTGCGCAAGGCGCGGGGACTTCCCGGATTTGCGGCGGTGATGGCCGCCGGGCTGCTTCTGGCAGGCTGTTCCGGCTCTGGCGGGGTGTTTGGCCTTGGCGAGTCGGAAGGAGCAAACTCCGGCCCGGCCGTTGCCGATACAACCGTCGGCGCGGGTGCGGTCAAGGTGGGCCTGCTGCTGCCGCTTTCGGCGCAGGGCGGGGCGGGCACCACGGCCCAATCGTTGCGCAACGCGGCTGAGCTGGCTATCAGCGAATTCGGGCAGAACGACATTCAGCTTCTTGTGCGTGACGACCGCGGCACCGAGGCCGGCGCCCGCAGTGCGACACGTGCGGTCCTGAACGACGGCGCCGAACTCGTGCTCGGCCCACTGTTCGCGGCGACGACACGCGCGGCGGGTTCCGTGGCCAAGCCGGCGAACATACCCGTCATCTCGTTCTCCACGGATACCAGCGTCGCGCAGCCGGGCGTCTACCTGCTCAGCTTCCTGCCGGAATCGGAGGTGGACCGCGTCATCCGCTTTGCGTCCCAGCGCGGCCGCCGCTCGTTTGCAGCGCTCATTCCCGACAATGCCTATGGCAAGGTCGTGCAGGATGCCTTCCAGCGTAGCGTCGCGGCAAGCGGTGGGCGGGTCGTTGCCGTCGAGACTTATGCGGCTGACCGCTCCAACCTTCAGCAGGCGGCGCAGCGCATCGCCTCACAGGCGGGGCAGGCCGATGCGCTGTTCCTGCCGGATAATGCCGATACGTTGCCCAGCATCGCCCAGTATCTGCGCGCCGCGAACCTCGATACCAATCGCGTGAAGCTGCTTGGCACATCGCTGTGGAACAATCCGACCGTTCTCGCGACCCCGGGTCTGCAGGGCGGCTGGTTCTCGGCTCCCGATTCGGTTGGCTTCAACGCTTTTGCACAGCGTTATCGCGCCAAGTTCGGCACCGAGCCGACGCGCATCGCCAGCCTCTCCTACGATGCGGTGCTGCTGGCCTCGGCGCTGGTGCGCACGCAGGGCTCGCAGCGGTTCTCCACCGCGACGCTCACCAACCGCGCCGGGTTCGTCGGGGCGGATGGCGTGTTCCGGTTCAACGCGAACGGCACCAATGATCGGGCGCTCGCGGTGATGGAGATCCGGCAGAACAGCGCCGTGGTCATCAGCGCCGCGCCGCGGCAGCTGCAGTAAGGGGCAGCAGTCGAGGGCAGGGTGCCGGCCGTTCAGGCCGGCACCGTAATGGCCGTGTCGGGAGGGGTCGTGTCGGCTCCGGGTGCGAATACCGCTCCCCCCTCGCGCCAACGTACCGCGCCAGAGGCAACCAGAGCCAGCGCGCGCGGATAGATGAGATGTTCCTGCACCAGCACGCGTGCGGCCAGCACGTCGGGTGTATCGCCCGGCAATACCGGCACCGCGGCCTGTGCGATGATGGGGCCGGCATCCACCTCTGGTTCGACGAAATGCGACGTACAGCCGTGCAGGCGCACGCCGGCGGCCAAGGCGCGCTCATGCGTGTGCGTGCCGGGGAACAGCGGTAGCAGCGACGGGTGAATGTTGATGAGCCGCCCGAGCCACCGCTTCACGAACCACGGCGTCAGAATGCGCATGAACCCTGCAAGGCAGACCAGTTCGATGTCATGGGTCGTGAGGCGCTCGTCCAACGCGCGCTCGAATGCCTCGCGGTCGCGGCCAAACGGCTTGTGATCGACGAAATCCGTGGCGATACCCGCAGCTTGCGCGGTCGCAAGGCCCGCCGCATCCGGACGGTTGGCGGCGACGAGCACGATTTCAGCCGGATAGTCCCCCGGTGCGGCGGCAGCCAGCAGCGCCTCCATGTTGGAGCCACGGCCCGAGATCAGCACCGCCGTACGAAGGCGGCGGTGGGCGTCCTTGCCGATGCTTGCCGTCACAGCGGCAGCCTGCCGCTGGTCGTGACGCGCGGTCCGCCATCAGCGGCCACGACTTCGCCGATCACGACGGGCGTTTCGCCCTCTGCAATCAGCGCCTCGGTCACATTATCCACTTCGCTTGCGGCGACGATAGCCACCATGCCGATACCGCAGTTGAACGTGCGGAGCATTTCGGCTTCTTCAATCGCACCAACGCGCGACAGCCATCCGAACACGCGCGGCGGCGCGATGGCAGACAGATTGAGGTGTGCGCCGGTGCCCGGCGGCAGAACGCGCGGAATGTTCTCGGTGAACCCGCCGCCGGTGATGTGGGCAAGGCCCTTGATCGCGTCGGTGCGGCGCAGGACGCCCAGAAGCTGCCGCACGTAGATGCGTGTCGGCTCCAGCAATGCCGCGCCGAGTTGCCTGTCCGGCGCGAAGGGTGCGATGGCGTTCCAGTTGAGACCCGACAGGGCGACGATGCGGCGAACAAGCGAGAAACCGTTGGAATGCACCCCCGAAGACGGCAGGCCGAGAATGGCGTCTCCCGGTGCGATGTCCGCGCGCGGCAACAGCTTGCCGCGTTCAGCCGCGCCCACGGCAAAGCCCGCCAGATCGTAATCGCCCTTGGCGTAGAGGCCGGGCATTTCGGCGGTTTCGCCGCCGAGCAGGGCGCATCCCGCCTGCCGGCAGCCGTCGACAATGCCCTGCACCACAAGCGCGCCCTCTTCAGGGTTGAGCTTGCCGGTGGCGTAATAATCCAGGAAGAACAACGGTTCTGCGCCCTGCACCACAAGGTCGTTGACGCACATGGCCACGAGGTCGATGCCGATGGTGTCGTGCCGTCCGGTTTCCACCGCCACCTTGAGCTTCGTGCCGACGCCGTCATTGGCCGCGACGAGGATCGGATCGGTATAGCCAGCGGCCTTCAGGTCGAAGAGGCCGCCGAAACCGCCGATCGATCCGTCCGCTCCCGGTCGCCGGGTGGTGCGCACGAGCGGCTTGATGGCCTCGACCATCGCATTGCCGGCATCGATGTCCACGCCTGCCTGGGCGTAAGTCAGTCCGTTAGGGTTCGGGCTCTCGGGTCCGCTCTGCGGCATCGGTCTTTTTCCTGCGAAGATTCAATTGTCCAGCCGTTATCATACATCCGGCGTTTGCGCACGCAGGCAATCGCATATTTGCCGGCGTACGCCGCAAGGCTGCCTGCCATCGCGTGTATGCCCTTCGCATGTATGCCCTTGCCGCCGCCTGCATGACGCCGCTGCCTGTATGACAGTGCGTGTCATATATGGCTTGTCGCGGCCTTGCCACCTGATATAGCTGACATGCAAAGGACATGTGCGTTGCCGCGAACGGTCGCGGCCATTCCCGGCCCGCAACGCAAATCGCGGTTACCCCTCTAAAGCTGTTCAATGACGATTCCCAACATCATCACCCTCATGCGGCTGGTGCTGGTGCCGGCCATTGTGATCCTGATCAACGATGGAAGCTGGATCGGCGCCTTCCTGCTGTTTCTTGCCGCGGGCATTTCCGACGGTCTCGACGGTTATATCGCGCGGCGCTACGACATGCGCAGCGAACTGGGTGCCTATCTGGACGCCGCCGCCGACAAGGCGCTGCTGGTTTCCATCTATGTCACGCTGGCGATCGCGGACGTTCTGCCGGGGTGGGTGGCGATTCTCGTCGTCTCGCGCGATGTGCTGATCCTGACAGCCATCATGATTTCGTGGCTGATGCAGCGGCCTGTGGATATTCGCCCCTTGCGGGTCAGCAAGATCAATACCGGCATGCAGATCGGCCTCGCGGCGCTGGTGCTGGCGCATATGGCCGCGGGCGCTGCCGGGTTCGGAGCCGGCTTTTTCGCCGCCCTTCCGTGGCTGGTGGAGGCGCTGACCATGCTCACGGCCTTGCTGACGGTGGTTTCGGCCGGTGCCTACCTGGCGTTATGGTTGCGTCACATGGCTGACTGATGCATCAGCGATAAGACAGGCTGGGCGGTGAAAACGCGCAGTCGGTAGATATGTCGCGGAAATAAACATGGCGCTTGTGGAACGATGCCGGAAAACGTGCCCGGTTTCGGGCCGGGTGTTGGCTTCCGTCCGAAACTGCGGCACCCTTGCCGTGTGGTCAGGGCTGTTTTGAGGTGTCGCATATGGGTGATTTCTCCCCCGTCGAACGGCAGATGCGGTTCTGGCTCATCGCGCTGGCCGTGCTTCTCGTCGCGCTTTATCTGCTACGCGGCATTCTGCTGCCCTTCGTGGCGGGCATGGTGCTGGCCTATATCCTCAACCCCGTCGCCACACGGCTGGAGCGGCTGGGCGTGGGGCGGCTGACGGCTTCGCTGCTGATCCTGCTGCTGTTCCTGTTGCTGTTCATTCTGGCGCTGGTGCTGTTGCTGCCAGCTGCCGTCAACCAGTTCGCCGCCCTGCTGCGCAACCTGCCCGCCACCGCCCAGTATCTGCAAGATCTCGCCAAGGAATATGGCGGCCCGCTTGTGGAACATATCGGCGGCCCCGGCGCGCTCGCCAATGCCGAGCGGTCGATGACGGATTTCGCGGGACAGGCGATGCAATGGCTCGGCACATTCGCGTCGTCGGTGTGGTCGGGCGGGCAGGCGGTCATCGGTGTGTTCGCCTTGCTCGTGGTTACCCCCGTGGTCGCCTTTTATCTGCTGGTCGACTGGGAGCGGATGATGGCGACCGTCGACAGTTGGCTGCCGCGTCGCCACGCCGACACCATCCGCAGGATCGGCGAGGACATGAACCGCGCCATCGCCGGCTTCATTCGCGGGCAGGCACTGGTCTGCGTCATCCTCGGCACGTTCTATGCCGTCTCACTGAGCATGATCGGGCTGAACTTCGGCCTGCTCATCGGTTTGCTCTCCGGCGCGCTGACGTTCATTCCTTATGTCGGTTCGTTCACCGGTTTCGTGCTGTCGGCCGGGGTGGCGCTGGTGCAGTTCTGGCCGGAGTGGCCGATGATCGTCGCCACCATCGGCATATTTCTGTTCGGCCAGTTCGTTGAGGGCAACATCCTGTCGCCCAAGCTCGTCGGCGATGCGGTGGGGCTGCATCCGGTGTGGCTGATGTTTGCGCTCGTCGCCTTCGGCTCGTTGTTCGGTTTTGTCGGCCTGCTGCTGGCGGTGCCGATTGCCGCAGCCTGCGGCGTTCTCACGCGCTACGCCCTCCAGCGTTACCTGTCGAGTTCGCTCTACCGGGGCGTGGAGACCGAGAAGAAAGCGAGGCTCCATCTCGATGTCTGACATGCCCCCCGCGCCGCGGCAATTGCCGCTGGAATGGCCTGTGGACACGCGGTTCGAGGCGGAGGATTTTCTCGTCGGTCCGTCCAACGAGCAGGCCTTCGCAATGCTCGCCAATTGGCCCGACTGGCCCGATCCGCTGTTGCGGTTGGTGGGGCCGGAAGGGGCCGGCAAGACCCATCTGGCAACGATATGGGCAACCCGCTCCGGGGCGCGGATCGTACCCGTTGACATGGTAACGGCGGATACGGTGGAGGAACTCGCGGCGCACGGTGTCATCGTTATCGAAGACGCAGATACCGGCACGCGGGACGAGCACGCCCTGTTTCACCTCGTCAACGCCGTGCGGCGCAAGGGCCTGTCCGGAGGCGCGTCCATGCTGGTAACCGCGCGCACCGCTCCGGAGGACTGGGGGCTGGCAACGCCGGATCTGCTGTCGCGCATGCGGCTGTCGCCATTCGTGGCAACCGGCGCGCCGGACGATGCGCTGCTGCGGGCGGTGCTGGTGAAACTCTTCACGGACCGGCAACTGGCCGTCGACATCAGCGTCGTCGAGGCACTGGCCCGCCGCATGGAACGCTCCTTCGCGGCCGCGCGTGCGCTTGTGGCGGTGCTCGATCGTGAGTCGCTCAGCGATGGCCGGCGTATCACCCGCAGCTTCGCGCTTGCCGTGCTGGATCGCTGGGAGGCGGCTGGCGAGGAAACCGGGGCTGCGGAACCGGGGGCTGTGGAAATACTGGGACAAGATGCAGACGAAAGCCCCACATGATATGCGGGCATCGTCTGCCGCGCGGTGCCCGGCGTCATTTTCGCGGCGTTTCTTCGCGGAACTGTCGCATAACGTTGCGACAAAGCAGGATGGAAATGCTGGCAAGATGCAAATGTTTGCGGAATGAAAGCGTTGGTAAGAAAGTGCCGGTATGCACGCCGCACATGAACGCGGGGATTGGACGATGACACAGGTCACATCGGTTTTGGGTTCGCAGGAAGAAACGGCCGGGCAGGGCGCCCGTGTATCGGAATCTGAAGTGACGATCGTCGAGGCTCCGGACGTGGACCTGCGCTATTCGCCGGCGCGGTTGGTCAACCGTGAGCTGTCATGGGTGCAGTTCAACAAGCGCGTGCTGGAAGAGGCGTCCAACAAGCGCCACCCGCTGCTGGAACAGCTGCGCTTCCTGTCCATCTCGGCGAACAACCTCGACGAATTCTTCATGGTTCGTGTCGCGGGCGTGCGCGGTCAGTTGCGCTCAGGCGTGTCGCTGGTGTCGCAGGATGGGTTGTCCCCCGCCGAGCAGCTGTCGCGCATCGGCGCGGAGGTGACGCAGCTCGCCAACGATCAGCACAAGCGCTGGCTGGAACTGCGTGACGAGCTGGTCGAAAACGGCATCGTGCTCATCGATTCGGAAGAGCTGACCCGCGCCGAGCTGAACTGGCTCGATGACTATTTTCTGCATTATGTCTTTCCGGTGGTGACGCCGCTGGCCATCGACCCGGCGCATCCATTCCCCTTCATTCCCAATCTCGGTTTCTCGCTGGCGCTGGCGTTGCATCGGCAGAGCGACAACAAGTCGCTCAATGCGCTCATCCGCATCCCCAGCAAGGTGCAGCGTTTCATCAAGCTGCCCGATTTCGCCGAGACCGGCGCAGCGCGGTTCGTTGTGCTGGAACAGGTGCTGGTGCTGTTCGTCAACCGCCTGTTCCCCGGCTATTCCGTGCAGGGCCAGGGTAGTTTCCGCGTGGTGCGCGACTCCGATCTTGAAATCGAGGAAGAGGCGGAAGATCTGGTCCGCGAGTTCGAGACCGCTCTCAAACAGCGTCGGCGCGGCGTGGTCATCAGGCTTGAGATCGAAGAGGCGATGCCGGAGGTTCTGCGCGACTTCGTCGCCAAGGAACTGAACGTGCTGCCGGATGAGATCTTCGTGTCGCCGGGCAAGCTGGCGCTCAACGAGCTGTCGCAGATCGTCAGCCTCGACCGTCCCGACCTGAAGTTCCCGCCCTACCACCCGCGTTATCCCGAGCGCATCCGCGAACACGCCGGCGATTGCTTTGCCGCCATTCGCGAAAAGGATCTGATCGTTCACCACCCATACGAATCATTTGATGTGGTGGTGCAGTTCCTCCAGCAGGCCGCGCGCGATCCCGATGTCGTCGCCATCAAGCAGACGCTCTATCGCACATCGTCCGACTCGCCCATCGTCAAGGCGCTGGCCGAGGCCGCGGAAGCCGGTAAATCCGTGACGGCGCTCGTTGAGCTGAAAGCCCGCTTCGACGAAGAGGCCAACATCCGCTGGGCGCGCGATCTGGAGCGCGCCGGTGCGCAGGTTGTGTTCGGCTTCGTGGAATTGAAGACGCATGCCAAGCTGTCGTCTGTCGTGCGGCGCGAAAATGGCCAGCTCGTCACCTATTGCCACGTCGGCACCGGCAACTACCACCCCATCACTGCCCGCATCTACACCGATCTGTCGTTCTTCACGGCCGATCCGGCGATTGCGCGGGACGTGGCGCGCATCTTCAACTTCATCACCGGCTATGCGGAGCCGGCGGAGCTGGAGCGCATGGCCGTATCCCCGCTGACCATCAAGCCGCGCATCCTCCAGCACCTGCGCGAGGAGATCGGCCATGTGAAAGCCGGGCGTCCCGGCTCGGTGTGGCTGAAGTGCAACTCGTTGGTGGATACCGAGATCATCGATGCGCTTTATGACGCGAGTCGGGCGGGTGTTCAGATCGATCTCGTCGTGCGCGGCATCTGCTGCCTGCGCCCCGGCATCCCCGGCCTGTCGGAAAATATCCGCGTCAAATCCATCGTCGGCCGCTTCCTCGAACACAGCCGTATCTACGCTTTCGGCAACGGTCATGAGCTGCCTAACCCTCACGCACACCTTTATATTTCGTCGGCGGATTTGATGCAGCGCAACCTCGACAGGCGCGTCGAGGCCATGTGCCCCATCTCGAATCCTACGGTTCATCAACAGGTTCTGGACCAGATAATGCTTGCCAACTTGCTTGATAACGAGCAGAGCTGGGCTATTCTTCCGGATGGGAGGAGCACGCGCATCACGCCCGCGCCGGGTGAGGAGCCGTTCAACGCCCATGCTTATTTTATGACAAACCCGAGTTTATCTGGCCGTGGAAAGTCTCTCAGGAATTCTCGCCCCCGCCGCCTCGCAAAGGGGCACATCGGTTGACCGGAGCGCACGGACGTATGACGCGCCAGAGCATGGTCTGGCTTTCGCCGGCAGGCGGCAGCCGATGAGGCGGTCGGAAGCTTCGGCCCCGGTCGCCATTATCGACATCGGATCAAACTCCATCCGCCTCGTCATTTACGAGGCGCTGGAGCGTTCTCCCGCCCAACTTTTCAATGAAAAGGTGCTTTGCGGTCTCGGTCGCTCCGTTCTCACCAGCGGCAGGCTGGGCGAGGAGGCGGTGGACAAGTCACTCAAGGCACTCGGCCGCTTCCGGCTTCTGTGTGAATCCGCCAAGGTCGGCAAAATCCACGTCCTGGCCACGGCCGCGGCGCGCGATGCGGCCAACGGTCCGGACTTCATTGCCGAGGCGGAGCGGATCCTCGGTCAGAAGATCGAGCTTCTGTCTGGGCGGCGCGAGGCGCAACTGTCTGCCTATGGCATTCTGTCTGGCTTCCACCATGCCGACGGCATCGTCGGTGACCTCGGCGGCGGCAGCCTCGAACTGGTGGACGTTATCGGCAATACCGTGGCGCAGGGCATCACCACCAAGCTCGGTGGCCTTGCGCTTCAGGACATCACCGGCGGGTCGATCAAGAAAGCCGTCAAGGTGATTCGCGATACGCTGGCCGATGCGGCTCCGCTCGATGCTTTGCGTGGGCGCACATTCTACGCCGTCGGCGGTACGTGGCGTTCGCTGGCAGCGCTGCACATGGCGCAGAAGGCGTATCCGCTGCACATCATGCACGGCTACAGCATCCCGGCCCGCGATGCGGTGGAATTCAGCAAGATCGTCGAGCGCGCGGATACCGATATGCTCGAATCGATCGAGTCCGTGTCGGAGGCGCGCCGGCCGCTGCTCGGCTATGGTGCGCTGTTGCTGGACGAGATCATCCGCCGCGGCCGCCCTTCGAACATCGTCATCTCGGCGCTGGGCGTGCGCGAGGGGCTGCTTTACGAGCTGCTCAACGAGCAGGAGCGGCGCATCGATCCGCTGCTCTCCGGCGCGGACGAACTCAACCGTTTGATGTCCCGCGCTCCCGGCCATGCGCATGATCTGATCGAGTGGACCGCACGTCTCTCCGCCTCGTTGCACCTTGACGAGTCGGAAGACGAGCGCCGCCAACGTGAGGCCGTTTGCCTGCTGTCGGATCTCGCCTGGCGCACGCATCCTGATTATCGCGGTGAGCAGAGCCTTAGCCTTATCGCCCATTCGGGTTTGACGGGCATCGATCATCCGGGTCGGGCGTTCATCGCGCTGGCAGTGTTTTTCCGGCATGAAGGCCTGTCGCTTGACGGCGCCAGCTCGCGGATGCGGGAGCTTGTTTCGCCGCGCATGCTCAACCGGGCGCGGATCATCGGCGGCATGCTGCGTGTGGCCTATCTGCTCTCGGCGGCTATGCCGGGTGTCCTGCCGCGCACGCCGGTTGTCGGCAGCGGCGAGAGGTTGGTCCTGTCATTGCCCACCGACATTGAGGCGCTGGCCAATGACCGCTTGTCCGGTCGCCTGCGCCAGCTTGCGCGCATCATCGGTCGCGAGCCGGCCGTGGTGACGGTGCCGGGCAGGGTGAGCGGTTCGGCCGCTTGATATCTCTCCTCGACTGGGAGATACGGTTTCTATGTAAAAAGCCGCCCGAAAGGGCGGCTTTTTCGATTCATGTCAATGATGGACCCGGCTGGGTGTTAGCGTTCGATCAACACCACGCGGCCGTCTTCAATGGCGATGGCCAGCTTGCCGTGCTTGAGGCGAAGCGCCTGCTCACCGAATATTTCACGCCGCCAGCCGGATAGCGCCGGCACATCGGCATCGTCATTCGTGGCAATCGCTTCGAGATCATCGACGGATGCCAGAATCTTGGGCGCGACGCCTGCGGTTTCCGCGATGCCTTTCAGCAGCACCTTGAGCAGCTCCAGCACCGCGCCGGTATTGGCACGGCTGCGCGGACGCTCAAGCGCGGGAAGTTTTGCGGGGTCACGCGCCAGCGCGCGCTGGACGGCTTCGAGAATCTCGCCACCGGCGCGGCTGCGCTCGAACCCGTTCGGAATAGACCGCAGTCGCCCCAGCGCCTCGACGGATTGCGGGGCGTTGACGGCGAGGTCGACGATACCGTCATCCTTCATGACGCGTGAGCGTGGCACGTCACGAGCGCGCGCTTCCCGCTCCCGCCATGCCGCAACCTCGATGAGCACGGCGAGTTCCCGTGGTTTGCGCACCCGCCCGCGCAGCTTTTTCCACGCGTCTTCGGGGTCGAGGTCGTAGGTTGCGGGGTTGGAGAGGATTGCCATTTCCTCATCCAGCCAGCCGGAGCGGTTCGATTCTTCGAGATTGGCCGCCAGCGCCGTGTAGATCGTGCGCAGATGCGTGACGTCGGAGAGCGCATAGGACAGTTGCTGATTGTCGAGGGGCCGCCGCGACCAGTCGGTGAAACGGGAGGACTTGTCGATGCGCACCCGCGCGATATCGTTGGCGAGCTGCTCATATGAAACCGAGTCGCCGTAGCCGCAGACCATCGCCGCGACCTGCGTGTCGAACAGTGGCGTGGGAATGACGTGCCCAAGCTGCCAGACGATTTCGATGTCCTGCCGGGCGGAGTGGAATACCTTGACGACGCCGGTGTCGGCCATCAACGCGAAGAACGGCGACAGGTCTATGCCCGGCGCGAGCGGGTCGATGAGCACGGCCTCCTCGGGGCTCGCCATCTGGACGAGGCAGAGCCGGGAGTAGAAGGTCGTCTCGCGCAGAAACTCCGTGTCCACGGTCACGAAGGGATGCCGGGCGAGGCGGGTGCAGACGGCGGCGAGCGCCTCGGTTGTCGCTATCAGGTCCATGATGGTTTCGCTATAACCGACACGCCGCCGCTTGTCGCGGGGGCAGCGTCGTTTTCGCCGCGTTTGGCGTACTTTTTCAGGCTGATGCTTGACAAGCGTGGCCCGTCGTGGACTTCTCCCCGCCTGCCGGCCATTATCACGGGCGGCGCGTTTCGTTTTTTCCGACACACAAGACTGGCTGTCCGTTATGCATCGCTACCGTTCCCACACCTGCGGCGCCCTTCGCGAATCCGACATCGGCGCGGAAGTGCGCCTGTCCGGCTGGTGCCATCGTATCCGCGACCATGGCGGCGTGCTGTTCATCGATCTGCGCGACCACTACGGGCTGACACAGGTGGTTGCGGACTCCGATTCGCCGGCCTTCGAGGCCATGTCGCAGGTCCGTTCCGAATGGGTGGTGCGCATCGATGGCAAGGTGCGTCGTCGTCCCGCAGGCACGGAAAACAATGAGCTGGCGACCGGGCAGGTCGAAGTCTATGTCACCGCGCTCGAAGTGCTCGGCCCGGCGGCCGAGCTGCCGTTGCAGGTGTTCGGCGATCAGGTGTATCCCGAAGAGACGCGCCTCAAATATCGCTTCCTCGATTTGCGCCGCGAGAAGCTGCATCGCAACATCGTCCGTCGTGGGCAGGTGATTGATTCGCTGCGTCGCCGCATGCGCGAGCAGAACTTCTTCGAGTTCCAGACCCCGATCCTGACGGCGTCATCGCCGGAAGGCGCGCGCGACTTTCTGGTGCCCAGCCGTCTGCATCCCGGCAAGTTCTATGCGTTGCCGCAGGCGCCGCAGCAGTTCAAGCAGCTGACGATGATCGCCGGTTTCGACCGCTATTTCCAGATCGCGCCCTGCTTCCGCGACGAGGACGCCCGCGCTGACCGGTCGCCCGGCGAGTTTTACCAGCTCGATATCGAGATGAGCTTTGTCACGCAGGAAGACGTCTTCCAGGCTGTCGAGCCTGTGCTGCGCGGTGTGTTCGAGGAGTTCGCCGACGGCAAGCCGGTGACGCAGGTCTTCCCGCGTATCCCCTATGCCGAGTCGATGCTGAAATACGGTTCGGACAAGCCGGATCTGCGCAACCCGCTCATCATCGCCGACGTGTCGCAGGAATTCGTGGCTGAGGGCGTGACGTTCAAGGCGTTCCGCGGCGTTGTGGAATCGGGCGGCGTCGTGCGCGCCATTCCGGCGCCGGGGGCTGCAAGCCAGCCGCGGTCGTTCTTCGACAAGCTGAATGACTGGGCGCGCGGCGAAGGCGCGCCAGGGCTTGGCTATATCGTGTTCGAGGAAGAGGGCGGGGCGTTGACGGCCAAGGGGCCGATCGCCAAGTTCATCCCTGCCGAGGTGCAAGCCACCATTGCGGCCAAGGCCGGTATCGGCGCGGGCGATGCCGTGTTCTTCTCCGCCGGAGAAGAGCTGAAGGCCGCCAAGCTGGCGGGCGCGGCGCGTATCCGCATCGGCGATGAGCTGGGCCTCTCGGCCAAGGACCGCTTCGATCTGTGCTGGATCACAGACTTCCCGATGTACGAGTGGAACGAGGACGAGAAGCGCATCGACTTCTCGCATAACCCGTTCTCCATGCCGAACTTCGATCACGACGCGTTTCTGGCGCTCGATCCGGCGGACGAGAAGACGATTCTCGGCATCACCGCATTCCAGTACGACATCGTTTGCAACGGCATCGAGCTGTCGTCCGGCGCCATCCGTAACCATCGTCCTGATATCATGCTCAAGGCATTCTCGATTGCCGGTTATGGCGAGGAGGTGCTGGAGGAGAAGTTCGGCGGCATGCTGCGCGCGCTCAGCTTCGGCGCACCGCCGCACGGTGGCATCGCACCTGGTGTCGACCGCATCGTCATGCTGTTGTGCGACGAGCCGAACATTCGCGAGGTTGTGCTGTTCCCGATGAACCAGCGCGCCGAGGATCTGCTGATGGGCGCGCCGGCGGAAGTGACGCCGAAGCAGCTCCGCGAGCTGCACATCCGCCTCAACCTGCCCGAAAAGCCCGCGTGATCGGATGCCGGCGGGCGTATCCGGCCTGAAAGACGAGCGGCCGGGCCGGGGTGTGGAGGCGATTGTCGTCAGTTTCGACAGCGCCCGTGTCCTGCCCGCCTGCCTCGCGGCTCTGCATCGCGAGGGAGCGGCGGTCACGGTGGTTGATAATGCCAGCACGGATGGCTCGGCTGTGTTGGCGGACAAGCTCGGTGCGCGGGTCATCCGCAATGCCCTTAACGAGGGCTACGGCCGCGCCAACAATGTGGGTGCGCGTGCGGCGACGCATCCTTTCCTGCTGGTGTGCAACCCGGATGCCGTGCTGGATGAGGGGGCGCTGGCGCTGCTGTTGGCAGCGGCTGAACGCTATCCCGATGCGGCAGTGCTGGCTCCGCGCATTGTCGAGCCGGACGGGCGGTTCTTTTTCCAGTTTCGCTCGTTGCTGTCACCATATCTGGCCAATCCGCCCGGCGTGCGCCGTTTTCCGGAGGGCGATTGCTGCGTGCCCTTCCTGTCGGGGGCAGTGCTGCTGATTCGCCGCGATATTTTTCTGACGCTGGGCGGTTTCGATGACAACATCTTCCTGTTTTTCGAGGATGACGATCTCTGCCGCCGCGTGATCGATGCCGGGCATTCGCTGGTGCATGTCCATGCGGCCATCGCACGCCACCAGCGCGGCGGGTCCAGCGCCCCTTCCCTGCGCGGCCTGTTCACCGCGCGGTGGCATATCGCGTGGTCGCGCGCTTACGTCAGCCGTAAATACGGGTTGAAAAGCCCGGCTCTTGGCATGGCTGTCATCAACGGTTTCAAGGCGCTCGGGTCCGCGCTCATTCTCAACCGCCGTTTGGCTGTACGTTATGGCGGTTCGGCGCTTGGTGCGTTCGCCTGGCTGCGCGGCCGCGATGCGCTGGCGCGGCAGGGTTTGTCCCATAACGGTCCGGGGAGTGCATGACGAGGTTCTGGGCGACGGTTTCGGTGGAAGCATCCATGGCGCGCGGCGGCGACAATTTCAGCCTGCTGCGCCACCTGCTGGCGCTTGCCGTGATCGTGTCGCATGCTTTCAGCGTCGGTACAGGCGTGGGGGCCGATGAGCCGTTGCACACGTCGACCGGCTTTTCGCTGGGGGAGCATGCGGTGAATGGCTTTTTCGCCATTTCCGGTTTTCTGGTCACGATGAGCTTCGTCCACCGCGGCCCGCTGGATTATGTCGTGGCGCGCGCGCTCCGCATCGCTCCGGCATTGATCGCGGCGGTGCTGGTCTGCGCCTTCCTGCTTGGCCCGGCGATGACCATTTTGCCGCTGTCCGATTATTTTCGTGATCCGCAACTCTGGCGCTTTATTCAGGCCACGTTGACGACGCTGAAAAGCACCGCGCCGCTGCCGGGTGTCTTCACGGAAAGCCCATTTCATTTTCCGCTCGGCACGGTCTGGACGCTGAAATATGAGGTCATCTGCTATGCTGTGGTGCTGGCGCTCGGCGTGGCCGGGGCGCTGAGGCATCGGGTGGTGGTTCTGGCGTTGGTGACGGGACTGGTGGCGGCGAGCCTGTGGCTCGACTTCCTTCATCCGGAAGCGGGAAAAGGCACGCAGACATCGATCCGCCTGCCGCTGATTTTTCTGGGTGGCAGCCTGCTTTATCTTTATCGCCAGCATGTGCCGTTCAATCCGCTCATTGCCGTGGGCCTTTTTGCGGCGACATGGCTTGTTGCGGGCACGCCGCTTTATCACACACTGCTCTTTCTGGCGCAGATCTATGGCGTGCTGTGGCTCGCGCTCGGCGCACCCGTGGCGATGCGCATGCCGCGCGCAGACCTGTCATATGGTCTGTATCTTTATGGCTGGCCGGTGCAGCAGGTGTTGTTCGTGTTCTTTCCTGCCGCGTCCGCCGCCATGATGATTGCACCGGCAATGGTGCTGTCCGCGATTGTTGCGGCATTGTCGTGGTATCTGATCGAGCAGCCAGCGCTCGCGCTCAAGGGGCGCTTGATGGCCGTCCGCGATCGTCGGATCGCAAAAGCCTGACGACAGAGACAAGCTCCGCCACGTCGCCACCCTGCAGCAGCGGCAGCAGCGATGCGATCTGCGAATCGGGCAGATCCCACCATGCGGTTTCCAGCAGATCGTCAACCAGCGCGTCGGGAAAGCGTCGGCGCACGGGTCGGGCCGGAACCCCCGCGACCAGCGTATAGGGAGCCACGTCCCGCGTGACGACGGCGCGCGCCGCGATCACCGCGCCGTGGCCGATGGTAACGCCGGGCATGATCATGGCGCCCGAGCCGATCCACACGTCGGAGCCGATCACGACATCTCCGCCGCCAGCGCGGTAGTCCGGCAGAGTGGCGCTGCCGGGCCAAGCATCCGGAAAGGCCGAGAAGGGGAAGGTCGATGCCCAGTGCAGGTGATGGCCGCCGCCCAGCAGGATTTCCACCTTGTCGGCAATGGAGCAGAAGCGGCCGATGACGAGCTTGTGCCCCTGATCGGCGAAACGCACCTTGGGGTTGCCATAACTGTGGTCGCCGATGGAAAATCCGTGGCGGCGGATGAGGCGTGCGAGAAAAACCCGCGTTTCGTTGCGCGGGTTGCGCCATCGCTTAATCAGACCGAAAGAAACCATCACCTATTCCTGAAATGCAACCCTTGCGGCTATCGCACCATTGACGAACCTCTGCCGGGAAGCCAAAACGGATGCTCGACGGCCATTCTCAGCAAAAAGTATGAAGGGCGATATACCGATGACCGGCAACATCTCTCAGGACCTCAAGGCGGGGGCTCTCTTTTATCATCGCAATCCCCGTCCGGGAAAGCTTGAGATCAAGCCGACGAAGCCGCTCGGCAACCAGCGCGACCTTGCGCTTGCCTATTCGCCCGGTGTCGCGGCCCCCTGCGAGGCCATCGTTGCCGATCCTGCCGAAGCCGATAACCTCACCGCCCGCCAGAACCTCGTCGCCGTGGTGTCGAACGGTACGGCGGTGCTGGGGCTTGGCAATATCGGTCCGCTTGCCTCCAAACCCGTGATGGAAGGCAAGGCCGTTCTGTTCAAGAAATTCGCCGGCATCGACGTGTTCGACATCGAGGTGGCGGAAACCGAGGTGGACCGCCTCGTCAACGTGGTCGCTGCGCTGGAGCCGACGTTCGGTGGCATCAACCTTGAGGACATCAAGGCCCCGGAGTGCTTCGAGGTCGAGGAGCGGCTCAAGCTGCGCATGAACATTCCGGTGTTTCATGACGACCAGCACGGCACGGCCATCATCGTCGCCGCAGCGGTGACGAACGCTCTGCAACTGGGCGGCAAACGTATCGACAAGGTCAAGATCGTCACCTCCGGTGCTGGCGCAGCGGCGCTCGCCTGCCTCAACCTGCTGGTTTCACTGGGTGCAAAGCGCGAGAATATCTGGGTCACGGATATCGAGGGCGTCGTCTACAAGGGCCGCGAGGCGCTGATGGACCGCTGGAAGGGCATTTACGCGCAGGATACCGACAAGCGCACGCTCGATCAGGTCATCAGCGGCGCGGACATTTTCCTCGGGCTCTCGGCCGGCGATGTCCTGAAGCCCGAGATGGTCAAGAAAATGGGCGTCCGGCCGCTCATTCTGGCGCTCGCCAACCCCTATCCGGAAATCCTGCCGGAAGTCGCCCGCGAGGCGCGGCCCGATGCCATTATCTGTACTGGCCGTTCGGATTATCCCAATCAGGTCAACAACGTTCTCTGCTTCCCGTACATTTTCCGCGGGGCGCTGGATGTCGCTGCATCCACCATCAACGAGGCCATGAAGGCGGCGGCTGTCAAGGCGATTGCCGAACTGGCGCGCGAAGCGCCGTCCGATGTCGTGGCCCGCGCCTATGGCGGCGAGACGCGCAACTTCGGCCCCGATTCGCTGATTCCCAACCCGTTCGATCCGCGCCTCATCCTGCGTATCGCGCCGGCAGTCGCCCGTGCCGCCATGGAATCCGGTGTGGCGCGTAAGCCGATCGAGAATTTCGACGCCTATACCGATTCGCTCAACGGTTTCGTGTTCCGGTCCGGTTTCATCATGAAGCCGGTGTTCAGCCAGGCGCGCGAGGAACCCAAGCGCGTGATCTATGCCGAGGGTGAGGACGAGCGCGTGCTGCGCGCGGCCCAGGCCATCGTGGAAGACGGCATTGCCCGCCCCATTCTCATCGGCCGCCCGGCGGTTGTGGAAACCCGCCTCAACCGCTTCGGCCTGTCACTGAAGCCGGGAATCGATTTCGATCTCATCAACCCCGATGATGATCCGCGTTATCGCGATTACGTCGCGACCTACCTCGAAGTGACGGGCCGCAAGGGCATCACGCCGGAACTCGCCCGCACGCTGATGCGCACCAACCAGACGGTCATCGGCGCGGTTGCGCTGCTGCGCGGCGATGCGGATGCGCTGATCTGCGGTGTCGAAGGCCGCTTCAACTCGCACCTGCGGCACATCCGCGCCATTATCGGCACGGCGCCGGGGGCGGACGACTTCGCCGCCATGAGCCTCGTTATCACCTCGCGGGGGCACTACTTCCTCGCCGACACCCACATCCGCGAAGAGCCGACGGCGCATGAGCTGGCGGATACGGCGATTTCTTGCGCAGCCCATGTGCGCCGCTTCGGGATCGAGCCCAAGATCGCGCTGCTGTCGCATTCCAACTTCGGTTCCAGCGATTCCGCTTCCGCCCGCAAGATGCGGGAGGTTCTGGAGTTGCTGCGCGAGCAGGCGCCGGATCTGGAAGTGGACGGCGAGATGCAGGCCGACGCCGCGCTGTCGCAGCTCGTGCGCGATCGCTCGCTGCCGTCGTCCCATTTGAAGGGTGCGGCCAACGTGCTGATCCTGCCGAACCTCGACGCGGCCAATATCGCCTATCAGTTTGCGCGTGTGTTGGCAGATGCTTTGCCCGTGGGGCCGATTCTGCTGGGCCAGGCAAAGCCGGTCCATATCCTGACGGAAACCGTCACGGCGCGCGGTATCGTCAACATGACGGCGGTTGCGGTCGTGGAAGCGCAGGCCAATGATGTTGCCTCCGGCAAAGGCGTCGCTGCCAAAGGCTGATGTTTTCAAACCGGGCAACCAAAAGCCCCGTATCGATAAAAAATGGCGCCCCGCAAGGGGCGCCATTTTCGTTTGTCACAGCTTGAATGCAAGCTGTTCTACACCTGAACACAACTTCAGTTCGATGCCTCGATGTCGAACTGCTGAAGTGTCACCGCCGGAGGTGCTCCCGATGACAGCTCCGGCAGCGGGACGCCTTCCGGATTGCGGGACTTGGCGGTGATGGTCAGCTTGCCTGGGCCGGATATGAACCGCGATGCGGCAGTGGCAAGCTGGCGCGCCACGGGCGTATCGCCAAGCAGCGCCGGGATGCTCAAGGTCGCAAGGGCGGCATATTGCTGGGTGATCTCTTCCTTGCTTCCGCCGCCCTGCGCCACCTGCTGCTGAACGAAGAGCTGGTGCAGACCGCCGTCCTCCAGCACCAGCGTCAGGTTGGCAAGGGCTGCCTGCTCCAGCGCCAGGAGGGTCAGCCCGAGGTCGCCGGAATACGCCTGCTCGCTGACGTTGTTGAGCCGGGCACTGGCGACGACACTGCCGACATCGACGCCGGACAGCGACAGCGTGTCCACCGTCAGCCGCTGTGTGGCGGAATCCCAATTGCCGCGCAACACCGATGAGAGCGTCAGCTCCTTGTAGCCGAGCGCGCGCAGCTGGCCGATCAAGTCGTCATCCTTCTCATCCGGCACCTGAATGGTGAGATCGGTCAACTCCGTTTCAAAACTCGACACACCATTGCTGACGTGGCCGCCCGTTGTCGTTTCGAACGACTTGACGGAGAAGGCGACAGGATCGGCATTATCCTCGGCGGGGTCGATTTTCACGTCGAGATCGGCAAGCGCCACCCGCCCACCCGAGGGGGCGAAGCGGGCGCTGTCAATGGCGTTGGCTTCATCCGCCGAGCCATCTTTCTTGTCGCTTTCCGGGCGGGCCAACTCTTCGGCGACACTGTCGATTGCCGCAATGGTTGGCTTGAACGACAGGTCACTGATGGTGAACTTGCCGAGCGACGCGGTGCTCGGGCGCGGGCTTCCCTCTGCGCGGCCTGAGGCAGCCAGCTTGTCGAGGGAGAAGTCCAGTTCCTGATCGACGTAGCTGAAGCCGATGGTGTCGAGGCTCAGGCTGAATTCCGTCCCGTCTTGCTCACCCTTGACCTCGACATTGATGTTGCGAGCCGTCGATTCGTCGAAATCGAAGGAGGAGAGAATGTCCGAAATGCCGGTCAGCAACGTGCGCTTTTCGGCGTTGGAGAGATCCTCATAATCGTCGTTTTTCGCCTCAAGCAGATTCAGCAACTCGGCCAGCGGCCTGCGAGGCATGCGGGCCGATATGCCTTTGCCCTCAATGGTCTCGATGGTGAAAGCAACATTCAACGGCCCCGTCTCGGCGGTGGTGGCATCGTCCACCCGCTGCGTCATGCGGTAGTCGCTGATCGAGAACGGGCCGTGGAGCAGGCGTGTCGGGCGGTCGCCGGCCGGCGCGGCGCCTTCGTTGCTGAGCAGCTCGGCGGAAAGCACGATGTCGACGGTATCCATCGTGACAGCGCCAGTCGTGCCGGAATAAACGGCTTTGGTCTCTTCGGCGCTCTTTTCGTCTTTGACCACGGTCGTTTCCGAAATGACGGAGCGCGCGGCGGTGCTGCGGGCGATGATGCCCTTGGCGATGTCGCGCAGCTCGACATCCAGATAGCGGGTGACCTGGGTGATGTTGCCGGTTTTGGTAGTGATAATGAGTTCAGGAATGGAAACGCGGGTCGCCACAAGCGCCGCCAGCCTTGCCGTCAGCGGCTGATTTGCCGGCGAAGCAGTGAACAGCGCCTTCAACTCGGGACCGGACAGGTTGCTTCCCTCGACGGTGGCGAGCGGAATATCGAGCGATATCACCTCTCCGGCGATGCGGATATCTGTAACCTGCACCGATTCGGCGGCGTGGGCCGCGGATGCAAGCTTCGCCAGGGGCGCGGTAAGGCTCGTGGCCGGAAGGTCGGTGAAAAGCGGCGCGCCCGTCAGAAGGAAGGCTCCCGCGAACAAGGCCCGCGTATTTGCGATTGGCAGCATTTATCGTTTCCCGGCTATGATAAAGCAGTTTGCGATCGAATATAGAGCGCACGGTCTGGTTTTGTCAGAACCTTCGGCACTCTGGCGGCGATGTGCGTGTGGCAGACTATCATGCCGCCTTTGCCGTTGACACCTGCGCTGTCCGAAAAGGTGTGCGTTCAAATTCAGCATCCATGCCCTTGCGTGGAACCGCCGCAGTGGCCGGACGCCTATACCTTTTCTGAGGTATATGGCGCGGGAAGGTTCATATTGCGGCGTTATTCGTGCAATCTGACTATCGAATCGCGCGAGGGGACGAACATGGCGGACGGGAATTCCAGCAACTATCAAAATGGCGCCGACCATTCGGCGGACGCGCCGGAACTGTCCTTCCATGCGGTGATCGGCGAAGGCGATCAGGTTCTGCTGACCGCAGGGTCCGTGCACGGCAAAACCGCGTTGCCGCTTTCCGGCAAACAGGCTGCCCACCTTGGGCGCGCCCTTCTCACGGCTTCGGTGGCGTTGCGCGCCGGCTCGTCACGCCCCGCGCCCGGCACACCTGTTGAAGACTGCCACTTTCCGGTGATGCGCTGGACGACCGCGCGCTCTAACCTCAACGGACTGCCGTTGATAGCAATAGAAGTGCCGGGCGGAGTGACGCTGACCTTCCAGCTCGACGATCAGACAGTGTCGCGTTGCGCCGAATCCCTCGTGCGGCTGGCGCAAACGCCTGCAACGCCTGACGACCGATAGCCGCTGCTCACCATATAATATATCCGCATAATATAACCGCCTCCGGACATCCCGCCCTTTGGCGCACTATGCGGGCCAGGCCTGGCCTGTTACAACTCGACGCCGCCGGGGGACCGATCCCGAATCCGCGGGAATGGGCCGGCTACAAGGCGCGGAATCCGTTGAAGAATGACTGACACCCTGACCATTCGCCAGCCCGACGACTGGCACGTCCACCTGCGCGACGGCGAAATGTTGCGCGCTGTCCTGCCGGCCACGGCGGCGCATTTTGGCCGCGCCATCATCATGCCCAATCTCGTGCCGCCTGTCGTCACGACGGCACAAGCCGCTGCTTATCGCGAGCGCATTCTGTCTGCCCTGCCCCCCGGCAGTCCGTTTCAGCCGCTCATGACGCTGTACCTGACCGATGACACCGATGCCGATGACATCATCGCCGGGCATCGGGATGGCGTGGTGACGGCTGTGAAGCTCTATCCGCAGAACGCCACCACCAACTCCCACTTCGGCGTCAGTGACGTCGCGCGTATTCATCCGGTGCTGGAGAAGCTGGAAAAGGCCGGCGTGCCGCTGCTGATCCACGGCGAGGTCACCGACCAGCATGTCGATATTTTCGACCGCGAGGCGGTTTTCCTCGAAACGGTTCTCGACCCGCTGGTGCGCCGTTTCGCCGGGCTGCGCGTGACGCTCGAACACGTCACGACCCGGGAGGGGGTTGATTTCGTCCTCGCGGCCCGTGAGGGGGTAGGGGCTACGGTGACGCCGCACCACCTGATGTTCAATCGCAATGCGATTTTCAAAGGCGGCATCCGGCCGCATTATTATTGTCTGCCGATTGCCAAGCGTGAGGAGCATCGGCTGGCGCTCCGCCGCGCGGTGACATCCGGCAGTTCCCGCTTTTTCCTCGGCACGGACACCGCGCCGCATGGCCGCGAGGCAAAGGAGTCGGCCTGTGGGTGCGCCGGCCTTTATGTCGCGCCGGTTGCGCTGGCCACCTATGCGCAGGTTTTCGCGGAAGAGAATGCGCTTGATCGCCTGGAAGCTTTCGCCAGCCTGAATGGCCCCCGGCATTACGGTTTGCCGGCGAATGATCGCTTTGTAACCCTGCGTCGCGTCTCGCGTTTCGTTGTTGAGGATCAGCCGGTTGAGGGGGGCGATCCGGTCCATATCTATCGCGGCGGTGAAAATGTCGACTGGACGGTGGAACCCGCTTCCTGAAAAGGCGCTTGCGAGGCTGACGGTTACTGTATAGGTCTTGCGACCACAACGCTTGACGTTGCGCAAGAACAAACATGCGCGCACATTTGTGACGCGCCAGTCGCTTTTTGGGGGAGAAGATGACGATACGCCGCCTGCTCGTTGCCAATCGATCGGAAATCGCAATCCGCGTGTTTCGGGCCGCGGCGGAACTCGGTATCGAGACCATCGCCATTTACGCGGAGGAGGACAAGCTGTCCCTTCACCGCTTCAAGGCTGATGAGGCGTATCAGGTTGGCCGGGCGCGCGATGGCGGGCGGCAACTGGGTCCGCTGGAGGCGTATCTGTCCATCGATGAGGTGATCCGCGTGGCGCGCGAGGCGCGCGTCGACGCCATTCATCCCGGCTACGGCTTCCTGTCGGAAAGCCCGGAGTTTGCCGAGGCATGTGCTGCCAACGGCATCATCTTCATCGGCCCGCGGCCGGAGACGATGCGCACGCTGGGCAACAAGGTGTCGGCGCGCAATCTCGCCATCTCGGTCAACGTGCCGGTGATGCCCGCGTCGGATCCTCTGCCGGATGACGCGGAGGAGGTGAAGGTCATCGCGCAGAAGATCGGCTACCCCGTGATGCTCAAGGCGAGCTGGGGTGGCGGCGGACGCGGCATGCGGCCAATCGAAAACGCCGACAATCTCGTCAGCACCGTCACGACTGCCCGCCGCGAGGCGAAGGCGGCTTTCGGCAAGGACGAGGTCTACTTTGAAAAGCTCGTGCGTCATGCCCGGCATGTCGAGGTACAACTGCTCGGCGATACCCATGGCGGACTGGTGCATCTGTTCGAGCGCGATTGCACAATCCAGCGCCGCCACCAGAAGGTGATCGAGCGTGCGCCCGCGCCATATCTCGACGACGCCACGCGCACGGCTCTATGCGACGCCGCGCTCAGGATCGGCAAGGCCACCGGCTATGTCGGCGCAGGCACGGTCGAGTTCCTGATGGACTCGGAGACCGGCGAATTTTACTTCATCGAGGTCAATCCGCGCATTCAGGTTGAGCATACGGTGACGGAAACCGTTACTGGCCTCGATATCGTCAAGGCGCAGATCCGTATCGCCGAAGGTGGGCATATCGGCAACGTTGCCGAGACCGGCATTCCCGAACAGTCGCAGATCAGGCTGAATGGCCACGCCCTGCAATGCCGCATCACCACGGAAAACCCCGAGAACAATTTCATTCCGGATTACGGCCGCATCACCGCCTATCGCGGGGCGTTCGGCTTTGGTATTCGCGTCGATGGCGGCACGGCCTACTCCGGCGCGGTGGTGACGCGGTTCTACGATCCGATGCTGGAAAAGCTCACGGCCTGGGCGCCGACCCCACACGAAGCCGTCTCGCGCATGGTTCGCGCGGTGCGCGAATACCGTATTCGCGGCGTTGCCACCAACCTGACCTTCCTCGAAGCACTGCTGAACCACGAACACTTCCTTGATGGCCAGTATACCACGCGGTTCATCGATGAAACGCCGGAGCTGTTCGCCTTCGGCCGCAAGCGCGATCGCGCCACCAAGCTGCTCGGCTATCTGGCGGACGTGACGGTTAACGGCCATCCCGAAACGCGTGGGCGCGCGCTGCCACCCGCCGAGGCGCGCTTCCCTGAACCGCCGCGCTTTGAAGCCGGCATACTGCCGGAGGGGTCGCGTCAGGTGTTCGAACGGCTCGGTGCCAAGGGCCTTGCCGATTGGATGAAGGCGCAGCAGCGTGTGCTGATCACCGATACGACCATGCGCGATGCGCACCAGTCGCTGTTGGCCACGCGCATGCGCACGTTCGATATCGTTTCCGTGGCTGATGCCTACACGCAGGGCCTGCCGGAGCTGTTCTCGCTGGAATGCTGGGGCGGCGCGACCTTCGACGTTGCCATGCGCTTCCTGTCGGAAGATCCGTGGGAGCGGCTGGCGACCCTGCGCGAGCGCGCGCCCAATACGCTGCTCCAGATGCTGCTGCGCGGCGCAAACGGCGTCGGCTACACCAACTATCCCGATAATGTCGTGCGCTACTTCGTCAAGCAGGCGGCTGATGCGGGCATGGATCTGTTCCGCGTGTTCGACTGCCTGAACTGGGTCGAGAACATGCGCGTCGCCATCGACGCGGTTGGCGAAGCCGGCAAGATCGTGGAAGGCGCGATCTGCTACACCGGCGATCTCGACGATCCGGCGCGGCCAAAATACACGCTGAAGTATTATATCGAGCTGGCAAAGGAGCTGGAGGCGGCTGGTTGTCACGTCCTCGGCATCAAGGACATGGCGGGCCTGCTGCGTCCGGCTGCGGCGCGCACGCTTGTATCGGCGCTCAAGCAGGAAGTCGGGCTGCCGATCCACCTGCATACCCACGATAC
Organism: Pseudochelatococcus contaminans; assembly: GCF_014195635.1. Lineage (GTDB taxonomy): Bacteria > Pseudomonadota > Alphaproteobacteria > Rhizobiales > Beijerinckiaceae > Pseudochelatococcus > Pseudochelatococcus contaminans. Next base: position 211,042 of record NZ_JACICC010000001.1, read on the forward strand.
TTCCGGTATTTCGGCGGCAAGCGTTCTGGCGGCGGTCGACGCGGGTGTGGATGCCGTCGATGCGGCCATGGACGCGATGTCCGGCCTCACCTCGCAGCCCTGTCTCGGGTCGATCGTGGCGGCGTTGCATAATAGCGACCGTGCGACCGGGCTCGATGCGGATGCCATTCGCCGCATCAGCTTTTATTGGGAAGCGGTGCGGGCGCAATATGCGGCTTTTGAAAGCGACCTGCGGTCCGGCGCGTCGGAGGTCTACCTCCACGAAATGCCGGGCGGGCAGTTCACCAACCTCAAGGAGCAGGCGCGCTCGCTGGGCCTCGACACGCGCTGGCATGAGGTGGCGCGGGCTTATCGCGATGCCAATGACCTGTTCGGCGATATCGTCAAGGTCACGCCATCGTCCAAGGTGGTTGGCGATATGGCGCTGATGATGGTGGCGCAGGAGTTGACGCCTGCGGATGTGCTGGACCCCAACCGCGAAATCGCGTTCCCGGCATCGGTTGCCGAGATGCTGCGCGGTGATCTGGGCCAGCCGCCGGGTGGCTGGCCAGAGGCGCTGCAGAAGAAGGTGCTGAAGGACGAGACGCCATCCACCGCGCGCCCGGGTTCACTGATTCCCGCTGCCGATCTGGACGTGGAGCGGCAGACTGTTGAAACGAAGCTGGATCGGCAAATCAGCGATGAAGAGCTGGCTTCCTATCTGATGTATCCGAAGGTCTTCAGCGATTTCGCGCTGACGAGCTGGAAGTACGGGCCGGTTTCCGTGTTGCCGACGCCGAACTTTTTCTACGGCATGCAGGTCGGAGACGAGATTTCGGTCGAGATCGAACGCGGCAAGTCGCTGGTCATCCAGCTTCAGGCGATTGGCGAGACCAGTGAAAGCGGACTGGTCCAGGTGTTCTTCGAGCTGAACGGCCAGCCGCGCATTATCACGGTGCCGAATCGGGCCGCCGTGGCGGACATGCCGGCAAGGCGCAAGGCGGAAGATGGCAATGACGCCCATGTCGCCGCACCGATGCCCGGCATCGTCGCAACGCTTGCCGTGCAGAAGGGGCAGGCAGTGAAAGCGGGCGATGTGCTTGTTACTATCGAGGCCATGAAGATGGAAACGGCTCTTCGGGCGGCACGTAACGGTGTCGTTGCGGAAGTTTTGGTAAGTGCGGGCAGCCCGGTTGATGCAAAAGACCTGCTGATTACCCTCGAGTAGAGATTAATTATCCGGTTTACTGAAATTCTCGCATGATCGTTCTCGCACATGGACGAAAACAAGGGTATGATGTCTCGTCGCCGGTATACTGCGATGAGCGGGGGCCGTACACGCGAGTGGTTCGCGTGACGGTAGCCTGATCGGATAACCTTGGACTACCTGTAGTTGGATCTTTCTGTATGAACCGATATGACGATTCCCGTGACGCGCGCCGGCGGGGCGCCCGTAGAGACAGTTTTGAGCCGCGCGATAGCGGGTATGGCCATTCCAGCCGTCAAGACCACGACTCCCGCGACAGCTACTACTCTTCGCCAAGCACGCCTGCCGGTCCGGCTATCGAGGCAACGGTGAAGTGGTTCAATCCCAGCAAGGGGTTTGGCTTCGTTGCCGCTTCCGATGGTTCGGGCGATGCCTTCCTCTCGCTGCGCACGCTTGAGGCCGCCGGTCACGGTGGCGCAGAGACCGGCGCTCGCGCGCTCGTCCGCCTGCGCGACGGACCCAAGGGCCCGCAGGTGGCAGAGGTTCTGGAGCTTGAGGATCTTCCTCCGCAGGATCGTCCCGCTCGCCCGCCGCGCGCCGGCGGTTTCGGCGGCGGTGGTGGCGGTGGCGGCTATCCGCCTCGCGTCGACGGCCCTTCCGAGGATGTCAACGGCACTGTGAAGTGGTACAACCGCGACAAGGGCTTTGGCTTCGTTCAGCCAGACGATGGCGGTCGTGACGTCTTCGTTCATGCTTCGACGTTGCAGCGCGCCGGTCTCACTGATCTGGCCGAAGGCCAGCGCGTGTTGATGGGCGTCGTGGCCGGGGCAAAGGGCCGCGAGGCTTCGAACATCGCTCTGGACTGAAATACCGGCGCAGCATTGCTCCGGAATGTGCCAAACGCTTTCCGGGGCTAATGTCCGTCGGCCAGCAGGAAAATCCATCGATAATGGTTATCTGCCGGCAACAGGCGGGATGAAGGGACTACGGGGATTATCGAGGACAGGTATTGAACTGTCTTGATTCGGATTTTGATTCGTCCCCCTGTCAGCTCAGGCAATGGAAAATGGTAGCGCGCTCCTTGTGAGCGCGCTTTTTTTTTGGCCTGAATGCATGGATTTTTCCCGGCAACACCGTTTCTACGCATCTGGCGGGGTCGGATGAAATCCGCTCGGGTCTCGATTCAAATCACATGATAAGTTTATTATTTCATGAATATTTATATTGACATAAATTAAACTGAAATAGTTACAAAATACACATCGGAAAATAATGTATAAAAATATAATGCATTAACAAATTTTTAATAAAAAGTAACGCAATAGCGAAATGAATGATTTTCAATATACTGACGATTATATCAGTTGTTATTTGTAATTACATCAGTATTTTTAGATATTAATAAGTCATCGCCCATTGTACGAGTGGCGTTTTCGCAACACAGGGGTCAAAACGCCGTCTTCATGCGCCATAATTATTGAATGAAAGGTTCATCTCGGTCATGTTTCGAGCGTCGGGGGCAGCCGGACAGTCACTCAATCCGCATGATGGTCGCTTAAGCAACTGTATATCGTGTGGATTGATTGGTTACCGGACGACAAAGGCGCTTCATCGGCCGATCTCTGTTGAAGGCGGCATCGTGGGACGGCCTGCTCTCGTTAAAGGGTCTCGATATCTCTCTGGAGGTCACACTATGAAGCTCGTGAAGAGCCTTCTTCTCGGAACTGCAGCCGGCTTTGCCGCCATTGCCGGCGCTCAGGCTGCAGATCTCCCCATCACGAAGGCAGAACCTGTCGAATACGTTCGCGTCTGCTCCACGCACGGCGCTGGCTTCTTCTACGTCCCCGGCACGGATAGCTGCATCCGTATCGGCGGCCGTGTTCGCGCCGAGTTCGGCTACAGCCAGCCGCAGAACACCAATGCCAACCTGTATGGCGTTGGTAATGGCCGTCGTCAGGACGCCACCGGCTTCCGCGCTCGCGGTCGTCTGGACATCGACGTCCGCACGCCGACCGATTACGGCACGGTTCGTACGTTCGTCCGCTTCCAGATCGACCAGAACTCTGGCGGCCTGTTCGGCACGAGCAATGGCGCTCTGCTTGACCGCGCGTTCATCCAGTTCGCTGGCTTCACCGCTGGTCGCACGCAGTCGTTCTTCGACTTCTACGCCAACGACCTGAACTTCGGCGGCAACCTCGATTCGGATACGAACACCAACCTGTTCGCCTACACGGCAACGTTTGGTTCGGGCTTCTCGGCCTCGCTGTCGCTTGAAGACCGCAACCGCCGCAACGTCAACGGCACCGTGTATGACGTCGCCGGTCAGCGTCTGCCCGACATCATCGCCAACCTGAAGGTCGATCAGGACTGGGGTTCGGCACAGCTCTCGGGTGCCCTGCACCAGCTCAACTCCGCCACGATCTACCAGCCTTGGGGCAACCAGTACCCGACGTGGGGTCAGCGCGTTGACACGACCTACGGCTTCGCCGTTCAGGCCGGTGCCAAGTTCAAGATCCCGGCACTCGGCAAGGGTGACGTTCTGTGGCTGCAGGCTGCTTACGCAGACGGCGCTCTGAACTACCTCGGCCTTGGCAGCAGCGACACGATCGGTCGCGTGAACTCCATCGCCGCTGACGGTGTCATCTCCAACGGCGACATCAAGAAGACCAAGGGCTGGAACGTTCTGGCCGCCGGCGTCCACTACTGGACTCCTGGTCTGCGTTCGACCCTCTGGGGTTCGTACACCGACGTAAGCTACAGCTCGGCCGTGAAGTGGGACAACAGCGCCTACCGCGACTTCAACCTGTGGCAGGCTGGTACGGCTCTGATCTGGTCGCCGGTTCGTCAGTTCGACATCGGTGTGGAAGTTCTGTACCGTCGTCTCGAAAACAACCGCAACTGGGCTGATCTGACCACGCCGTACCACATCAAGCGTTCGGAAGACCAGTTCCAGACCCGTCTGCGCGTTCAGCGCGACTTCTGATCGGACACCCGGCATCTTTGCCGTCGTATCCTGAAAGACCCCGGTGCTCCCGCACCGGGGTTTTTCTTTTGGCGGAAGCCCTTAGATCCGGGTTTTTTGGCCCCTCGGCGTTGAATGCGGTGCATCTGCCTGCCCGCAAACCCATCCAAATGAGGGCGGTTAACCGGAACTCAACCTTGACGCGTTTTTCTGATGGCGCGGTCCCCTTTGTTCTGCGCGCGTCCTGCAGAGCGGGCAGGGGGTTGCGTGTGCCGGGCCGGCGGTCGGATGGACGGGTGAGTTGAGTTATGCAGCAATCGTCAGGCATCATTGATGCTGCGCCGTTCACCGGCAGATCCGGCACGGCGGATTTACTGCGCTCCCTGTCGGTCCGTTGCGCAACCGCGCTGTTCACCGTGGGTGCTGCTGCCCTGATCGGGCTGGGCGCTGCGGCGCTTGTTCCGGAACGATACACTGCTACCACGGTGCTGGTCTTGGCGGATGGAAGGGGGCTTGCCCCGGTCGGAGACTCTCCCTCCGCCGCAGGTGCGATCATCGCTTCTCCCGGCATGGCGCGCGAGGTGATTGCACGACTTGGCTCCGATGCCGCATCCGCCATTGCCGAATCGCATTGGTTGCCAGGATTTGTCCGAGGACAAAATCAGGATAGCGCGGCGCTGGCGGCTGATGCCTTTTCCCGCTCATTGACGGTTGAGCCACGCGACGGTGCTGGCGTCCTTGCCATAGGTGCGGGCGCAGGTTCTGCGGAGGTTGCGGCACAGGCTGCCAATATGGCGGCGCAGGTTTATCTCGAACGGCGGGCTGCTGCCGTGACGGAGCGCGACCGGGCGCTTGGCGCGGCGACAGCCAACGTGGCTCAGGCGCGGCAGGAACTGGCGCAGGCGCTGGATCGGGCGTCTACGTTTCGTGCCGATCCGGCTGCCACGGATACCGCCCGGCGGGCGCAGGCAGCGCGGGACGATTTGTCACTGCTCATTGCCGAGCGCACGGCGCTTGTCGGCGAGCGCGATGCCATCACGCGGCGGCTGCTCTCCGTGGATAATCTTCAGGGGTCCGGCAACCTGTTCGAAGCGCCTTTCGAGGGTGTGCACCTGCTGCGTCATCTTGTCGAACAGCGTTTGACGCTGCGGGCGGAACTGGCGGCGGAACGCCGCATCCGCGCCGCCCGCGACTGGCGGGTGCGGGCGCTGTCAGCACGGGCTGCTGATCTCGACAACCAGATCGAATCAGCGACCGGCTCGGCGCGCGAGTGGCTTGCGTCCGAGCGTGACAGGCTCGATGAGCGAATCACCGAGGTCGAATCGGCCATTCACCTGCATCAGGCGATCCTTGCCGCCGCCACCGATAACGATCGGCGGCAGGTGGATCTCGACCATGCGGTCGCTGTCGCGCGTGACAGGCTGACATTGGCGCGTGACTGGTTTGTCGCAGAGAGCGAGCGCGTCAGCGCCGGTACGGCTGCTGCGCGCGTCATCACCATTGCCGAACCTCCGCTGCATCCTGACAGGGAGCGGCCCCTGATCGTGGGCATCGTCGTTGCCCTTCTGGCGGGGTTGGCGCTGTGGCGTTTGCTCGACAGCGGCCTGTCGCCCCGTTTGCGTCCACAACCTGCCGGCGGCGTGGCGCCTGCTCCGGTTGCCTCAAACGATGACCGTTTACAACACGATTCGGACCGGGAGGTGGAACGGCAGGCAGACGAGCAGGCCATCTTCCCGCTCGGCGGATCGCCTTCGGATACAGAGACCGCAGCCGCCTCCCTGCCGACCGTGGCGGGGTCACCGCTTGTTTCAGTACGCATCACGGACGCCGGTGATCGTGCGCTTGAGCTGCTGCTGGCGAAGCTCGCCATTTCACCGCGTGCTGATGGCGGACGTCACCTTGTGGTGACGGGGGCTGAAAATAATGCGGCTTCCGCGACGGTGGCCCGGGCGCTGGCGCAACACCTTTCCGGGCGCGAGCGCGTCGTGTTGCTCGATCTTGCCACGCCCGACGATGCGCGGCCCGGTTTTGCCGATCTGGTTGCCGGAAGGGCATCGTTCGCCGAAATCATCACGCGTGAGCCCGGCTCCCGGATGCATGTTGTCGCGCGCGGCAGGACCGATCCCGACGCCATGTCTGCCGGCGACGCCGCCGCCCTTGCGCTCGCGGCGCTGGACCAGACTTACGACTGGATTATTGAACTCCTTCCGGCGCAAGATCGTGGTGGGCTGGCAGAGCGGTTGCTCGGCAAGGCACAGGGCATCGTTCTGGTGGCGGACGGCGAAGGCGTTGATATGCAATCCTTCAGTGCCTATGAGGCCCTGCGCGAGCGAGGGGCAGCCAACATCGTCGTTGGCCTTTCCGGTAGCGAGTAACGCGGCCAGCGCTCGCATCATTTCAGTACATTGAGCATCCTGACCCCGGGCGGCTGCGGCAATCTGCGGCTTGCCTCCGGTTTGCATGCTTGCGCCGGGGGCATTATGAAGGGCGCGAGGCGTTCTTATCCATGCGCGAGCCTGCGGCAGGCCCGCCGGGATACGCCTCCTGCGGCAACTTATGCTTAATCGATTCATCGCATTGAACGCCAGTTGCGATATAATCAAAATTTGGAGCCGACGTTCTGATCGTCTTTGGGACGTCTGGCGCTCTTGTCGAATCGTTGGACCGATGACCGCTCAAGCGCTTTCTTCTTCTCCCGCTTTTTCCGCCCTGCCGGATCGTGATCGCCGCGCGGTGCGGCTCTGGCTGATGATCGTTGCGGCATTGATCGTGCTCATGGTCTTTGTCGGCGGTGCGACGCGGCTGACCGGCTCTGGCCTGTCGATCACCGAGTGGCGGCCTGTGACCGGCGCGCTGCTGCCGATGAGCGAAGCGTCGTGGATGATCGAGTTCGACAAGTATCGCGCAACGCCGCAATATCAGTTGCTCAACCACGGCATGTCGCTGGGCGAATTTCAGTTCATCTATCTCTGGGAGTGGGGGCATCGGCAACTCGGGCGGCTGATCGGCCTTGTTTATGTGCTGCCGCTGCTGTGGTTCGCCGTGCGGGGCGTGGTTCGTGGCTGGTTTCTGGTCAGCCTGCTGTTTATCGGTTTGCTCGGCGGCGGGCAGGGAGGCATCGGCTGGATCATGGTGGCGTCGGGCCTGACGCCCGGCATGATCGCCGTCGCACCCATCAAACTGATGCTGCATCTTGTTGCTGCCTGCGGGCTGTTCGTCGCGGTGGTCTGGATTGCGGTCGGCCTGCGTGCGCCGCGAGCGGAGGCCGCGCCGCCGGACAGGTTACGCGTGGTGGGCACGGTGCTGATTGCGGCACTGCTTTTCCAGATCGCGCTGGGTGCGCTGGTCGCGGGGCTCGGCGCGGGCCAGTCGTTCAATACGTGGCCGATGATGGATGGCAGCCTCGTGCCGCCGGTGTCCATGCTGCTGCCGGAATCGCCCTGGTGGCATAATCTGGCGGAATCCGTCGCCCTCGTGCAGTTCAATCATCGCAGCTTCGCTTACGTGCTGCTGGCGCTGGCGATATGGCATGCGCTCGATGCGCGCCAGCTTGTCCCGGGATCGAAAACTGCACGGATGGCGGTGGTGCTGGCAGGGCTTGTGATCCTTCAGGCCGTCATAGGCATCGTGACGCTGCTGCTCGTCGTTCCGCTGTGGGCGGCGCTGCTGCATCAGACGATGGCGGTGCTGATGCTTGGCCACGCAGTTTCCCACCGGCGCATGATGTCCCCGGCGCGGGTATCGATGGGGGCGTGATGCCCCCTGCGGTTATGCTGGACCACAAAAAAGTCTTCGCGGAGAATGTAAAAGCGGCGCGGAAAGCGCTCGGGTTGTCGCAGGAGGCACTTGCCTTCGCTGCCGGCATCGATCGTACCTATGTGAGTGGTATCGAACGCGGTCGGCGTAATCCGTCGCTCATGTTGATCGCCAAACTGGCCGAACATCTCGATACGACACCGGCGGCGCTGCTCACGCCGCCGGCCGCAGAGGTCAGTCCTTGAGCGCCTGATCGAGGTCGGCCGTCAGGTCCAGCGCGTCTTCAAGGCCGATGGACAGCCGCACCACATCCGGCCCCAGTCCGGCTGCAAGGCGTTCTTCCGGCGGCATGTTGCGATGGGTCGTGCTCGCCGGGTGGATGATCAGCGAGCGGGTTTCACCGATATTGGCCAGATGCGAGAACACTTTCACGTTGCTGATGAGGCGCTTGACCGCAGCCTCTCCGCCCTTCAACCGCGCCGTGAAGACTGCGCCCGGCCCTTCGGGCGTATAACGCTTGACCAACGGGTGATTCGGGTGGTTCTCCAGTCCCGGATAGCTCACTTCCGCCACGGCGGGATGGGCAGCGAGGTGGCGCGCCACGGCCTGCGCGTTGGAGACGTGGCGGGGCATGCGCAGATGCAGCGTTTCAGTGCCGGTGAGTGCGAGGAATGAGTTGAAGGGAGACAGCCCCGGCCCCAGATCGCGCATGCCGTAGACACGCGATGCAACGCCGAACGCCGTCTGTGGGAACTTGTCCGCCAGTACGATGCCGCCGTAATCCTCCCACGGCTGCGACAGCAGCGGGTAACGCTTGTCGCCAGCCCAATTGAACTTGCCGGCATCGACGATGATGCCGCCGATGACCTGCCCGTGGCCGCCGATGAACTTCGACAGCGAATGGAAGACGATGTCCGCGCCATATTCGATGGGCCGGATAAGGTAGGGCGTCGCCAGCGTATTGTCGACGACCAGCGGAATGTTGTGCCGCTTCGCGATGTCCGAGATGGCCGCGAGATCGACCACGTCACCCGAGGGGTTGACGATGGATTCGATGACGATGGCCTTGGTGCGCTCGGTGACGGCCTTCTCGAAGTTGTCGAGTTCGAGCGGGTTGGCGAAGGTCACCTTGAGCTGGTGGCGCTCCTCAAGGCGGCGCATCAGCCCGAGCGAGCCGCCGAAAAGCCGGTTGGCGGAGACATATTCGTCGCCAGACTGAAGCAGCGTCAGCAGGATGACGAGAAGCGCCGATTGTCCCGAGGCGATGGTGACGGCGTTCGTGCCCCCTTCGAGCGTGGCGATGCGCTTTTCCAGCACCGCGCCGGTGGGATTGCCGCCCCGGCCATAGGAGTACCCGCTCTTGCGCAGGCCGAAAATGTCGGATGCCGCCTCGGGCGTTTCGAAGGCGAAGCCGTTCGACAGGTAAAGCGGGGTGACGCGCGCGCCCGTTGCCGGGTCGGGGGCGGCTCCGGCATGGACGGCCAGGGTTGCAAAACGGTTTTTACACTCGGAAGACATGGTCGCACTTCTCCACCAGACAGCGACGGGCAGGAACGAGTTGTCAGAAACGAATCGGGCCGCATGTCAGGAAAAAATCTTTCCAGTATCGATGCGGCGCGGAAACGGTCCCGGGCAATTTCCATTTGACCGGATTGCCGGATCAGACGCAAATTGCAGAAAACTGTAAACAGGGAATGGGGCGTGTTGCCGCTGTTGTCAGCGCCAAAACATCGTCCCGATATCTCCCTGTCTTGATGCAATGTCGGCAAGAGCGGGCAATAGCCACTCTCGTCGGCATTACCTGTGGCTGGCGCCGACCGTCACCCGGTTGCGTAAGCCGCCGGTCAGGCGGTTTTCATGCCAGCGCGCGCGTGCGGATTTCGCTCAAGCGCCACGCTGGCCGGGTCAAAGACCTGAAGACAGGATGCATTCCAGTCAACAGGCCCGGCGCCCTTAATTCGTTATAACGAACGCATCGTGCGGTCAATAGTCCGCTTCATCGTATGCAAACAGCTTTCCCCCGATTGACCGGCATTCGGCCAGCGGTTACGACCATCCAACAGCCTGGGAGACACCGCCGTCATGTTCGGAGCAGCCTGCCATGCGTGATAACCTGTGGCGGCGCGTCAAGGCATTTGCACGGGCGGAAGAACTGTCCCTGTCAGTCTTCGCCGTCATCATCGGCTCGCTGGCGGGGGTTGGAGTCGCTGGGGCGCATACCGCCGTGCAGTGGCTGCACGAGGTGCTGTTCGGGCTGGATAAAGGGGCCTATCTCAGCGCCTCGCAGATGCTCGACCCCGTGCGGGTGTTCACGGCGCTCATCGTCGGCGGCCTGGTCGTGGGTCTTTATACATGGGGCGTGCGGCGGTGGCGCAAGGGCGAGGCGGTCGATCCCATCGAGGCCAATGCTCTCTATGGCGGGCGCATTTCGCTCACTGACAGTGCTCTGCTCACGGGCGGCAACGTGCTGTCCAGTGGCTGCGGGGCAGCGGTGGGCATGGAGGCAGCCTATTCGCAGCTTGGCTCCGGCATCGCCTCATGGCTGGGGCAGCGGTTCAACTTGCGACGGGCGGATCTGCGCACGCTGGTAGCCTGCGGCTCGGCAGCGGGGATCGCCGCGGCCTTCGATGCGCCCATGGCCGGGGCATTTTATGCTTTCGAGCTGGTGCTCGGCGCCTATGCCGTTGTGTCGCTGGCGCCCGTCATGCTTGCCGCGCTCACCGCGCCCGCCGTGGCGAAGCTCTTCACGCACGAACTATCGAGCCCGGTTCTCAATATCGATCTCTACTTCTCGCCCTACGATGTCGGCACGTTCGTCGGTATCGGGGTGATCGCCGGTTTCGTCGGCATCGGCATGATGAAAATGGCCACCGCCGGCGAGGTGGCGCTGCGCCGGGTGCGGTTGCCGACGTTCCTGCGTCCGGCTCTCGGCGGCCTTGGCGTTGCGGTGCTCGCGCTTTATTCACCGGCCGTGCTGGGCGCCGGCCACGGCGCGATGCAATATTTCCTCGTCCATGCCCACGGCTTCACGGTGCTGCTGGGGCTGTTCATCGCCAAGGTGCTGGCGGCGTCGCTCTCTGTGGGCACGGGTTTCAGGGGCGGGCTGTTCCATACGTCGCTCTTTGTCGGCATCCTGCTCGGCGATGTCGTGGGGCTGGGCATCATGGCGCTGTTTCCGCAACTGCCGGTGGATCGCATCGTCTATGCGCTGGTGGGAATGGCCTCCGTCGCCGCCGCGGTGATCGGGGCCCCGATCACCATGATCTTTCTGGTGTTCGAGCAGACCGGCAACATCGCCATCGCCACCGGCGTTATGATCGGCACGGCCATCGCGTCGCTGATCGTCCGGCGGGTGTTCGGTTATTCGTTCGCCACATGGCGCTTCCATGTGCGGGGAGAGGCCATTCGCGGGGCTTTCGACATCAGTTTCATCAAGGAGCTGACCGTGGTCAAGCTGATGCGCCGTGAGGCGCGCACGGCTGGCGAACACATGACCGTCGCCGCCTTCCGCAAGCGTTTCCCGCTTGGCTCGACGGAACGCGTGTTCCTGCTCGATGCGGATGGCGGCTATGTCGGCTTCGTCATCACCGCCGAAGTGCATTCCGCCGGCAACGATGAAACCGCGGAAACAATGCCCGTGGGCGACCTGCGCCACGCCCGCAACGTGTTCTTGCTGCCGCGCCAGAACATCAACCAGATCCTTGAGGCATTCGAGCGCTCGGAGACGGAAACACTGGCTGTGGTGGACGATCCGCAGTGCCGTGTGGTTCTGGGCTACGTAAGCGAAGCGCATGCATTCCGGCGTTATGCCTTCGAACTCGACAAACGCCGGCGCGAATTGAGTGGCGAACGCTGACAAAATAGCGGTATTATAATACCACTTATATTAAGATATTGATTTTTATAACGTTTCGACCTTATTGCGATATAACGGTCTCTTGACAGGATTGCGGCGTTGGCTTAGTGATCCGCCATCGCGTGCCACCTGCCTTGAGAGCTTGGTGGCTCGTTTCATTTATTGCTTCCGTCTGGGCCGGTGTTCCGGCCGTCATCGGAAGCGCATAGCGTGAAGAAGATCCAGCATGACGACCCTGACGGCCCGGACCCATGTGTCCAAGCCCGCCGACGTCGAAAAGAAGTGGGTGATCATCGATGCGTCCGGCCTTGTGGTCGGTCGTCTCGCCTCGCTCATCGCTCTTCGTCTGCGCGGCAAGCACAAGCCTTCGTTCACCCCTCACGTTGATGATGGCGACAACGTCATCGTTATCAACGCCGAGAAGGTTGCCTTCACCGGCAACAAGTATAACGACAAGCGCTACTACCACCACACCGGCTATCCGGGTGGCATCAAGGAGCGCACCGCCAAGGCCATCATCGAAGGCCGCTTCCCGGAGCGCGTTCTCGAAAAGGCTGTGGAGCGCATGCTCCCCCGCGGCCCGCTTGGCCGCCGCCAGCTCGGCAACCTGCGTGTTTACGCTGGCGCCGAACACCCGCATGAGGCTCAGCAGCCGCAGGCGCTGGACGTCGCCGTCCTCAACCGCAAGAACGTGAGGAACGCCTGATCATGTCCGACACCATCCAGAGCCTTGCCGACCTCGGCCAGATCAGCGGCCAGGTGGCCGAAGCATCCGACGCCCCGCGCTATGAGCAGAAGCTCGACGCGCACGGCCGCGCTTATGCCACCGGCAAGCGTAAGGACGCCATCGCCCGTGTGTGGATCAAGCCCGGTGCGGGCAAGATCGTGGTCAACGGCCGCCCGGTCGAGACCTACTTCGCTCGCCCCGTGCTGCGCATGATCCTGCGTCAGCCGCTGGTGCTGGTGGGCCGCGAGACCCAGTATGACGTCAACGTCACCGTCGTCGGCGGTGGTCTGTCCGGTCAGGCCGGTGCCGTGCGTCATGGCCTGTCCAAGGCGCTGACGCATTTCGAGCCGGAACTGCGCGGCCCGCTGAAGAAGGAAGGCTTCCTGACTCGCGACAGCCGTACCGTCGAGCGTAAGAAGTACGGTAAGGCAAAGGCACGTCGTTCGTTCCAGTTCTCGAAGCGTTGATTTTTGGACACGGGTTCTCCTGCCCTATGGCAGGGTGCCTTGTCTGCAAGATCGAAGGGCAGCCTCCGGGCTGCCCTTTTTGTTTGCGCTGGGATCTTCCGTTCGCGCTGGCTCTCAACGCAAAAAAACTCCGGCGGCCCGAAGGCCGCCGGAGTCGCTCCCCTCTTTATAACTTATGATTGGTCCGTCATCAGACGGAGTAGTACATTTCGAACTCTATCGGGTGCGGCGTGTGTTCGAAACGGATCACTTCCTGCATCTTCAGCTCGATGAAAGCGTCGATGAAGGTGTCGGTGAACACGCCGCCGGCCTTGAGGAACGTGCGGTCCTTGTCGAGTTCGGTCAGGGCCTCGCGCAGGCTCGCCGAAACGGTCGGGATCTGCTTCAGTTCGCGCGGCGGCAGATCGTACAGATCCTTGTCCATGGCCTCGCCGGGATCGATCTTGTTCAGGATGCCGTCGATGCCGGCGAGCGCCAGTGCCGAGAAGGCGAGGTAGGGGTTCGCGGTCGGATCGGGGAAACGCACCTCAAGGCGCTTGGCCTTCGGGTTCGTGGTCCACGGGATACGGCACGAAGCAGAGCGGTTACGCGACGAATAAGCCAGCAGCACAGGCGCTTCGAAGCCGGGAACAAGGCGCTTGTAGGAGTTTGTCGACGGATTGGTGAACGCGTTCAGCGCCTTGGCGTGCTTGATGATGCCGCCGATGTACCACAGGCATTCCTGGCTGAGGTCAGCATATTTGTTGCCGGCAAAGAGCGGCTTGCCGTCCTTCCAGATGGACTGGTGAACGTGCATGCCGGAACCGTTGTCGCCGTACACGGGCTTGGGCATGAAGGTCGCGGTCTTGCCATAGCTCGCCGCCACGTTGTGGATGGCGTACTTGTAGATCTGCATGGCGTCGGCGGTCTTGACCAGGGTGTCGAACTTGATGCCGAGTTCGTGCTGGGCCGAAGCCACCTCGTGGTGGTGCTTCTCAACCGTGACGCCCATCGCGGCGATGGCCGCCAGCATCTCGCCGCGGATATCCTGGCCTGCGTCGAGCGGGGGCACGGGGAAGTAGCCGCCCTTGGTCGGGATGCGGTGGCCGAGGTTGCCGCCTTCATATTCAGTGTCGCCGTTGGTGGGCAACTCGGCCGCGTCCAGCTTGAAGCCGGTGTTGTAGGGCGTTGCGGAGAAACGCACGTCGTCGAACAGGAAGAACTCAGCCTCGGGACCGACGAACAGCGTGTCGCCGATGCCGGTGGACTTCAAATAGGCTTCGGTCTTCTTGGCGATGCCGCGCGGATCGCGCTCATAGGACTCGCCGGTGGTCGGCTCAAGCACGTCCGCAACCACGGACAGGGTCGGAGCCGAAAAGAAGGGGTCGAGCTGTGCCGTAGTCGGATCGGGCAGCAGCAACATGTCGGATTCGTTGATGGCCTTCCAGCCGGCGATCGACGAACCGTCGAACATCGTGCCTTCCGTGAAGAATTCCTCGTCGACCATCGACACATCGAAAGTGACGTGCTGCCACTTGCCGCGCGGGTCTGTGAAACGCAGGTCGACGTAACGGATGTCGTTGTCCTTGATATGCTTGAGGACATCCTGGGCGGTCGTCATGGATAACGTTCCTTGTTGCTGTTGGCGTCGGGCCGCTTTGGCCGCGACGCTGTCAGGTCGCTGGCCACGCGGGATCGGGTTGCGGATCCGGCCGTCAACGCGGCCATGAACCGGCACGGCACACTGGCCGTGATGAAATGACTGATGCGGGAAACCGCGGTGGATCAGATGGCGTCCGGACCCGTTTCGCCGGTGCGGATGCGGATGACTTCTTCGACAGGGGACACGAAAATCTTGCCGTCGCCGATTCGGCCCGTGGCGGCGGCCTTGCGAATGGCCTCGATGGCGCGGTCCACCAGATCGTCGTTCAGCACGATCTCGATTTTCACTTTCGGCAGAAAGTCGACGACATATTCCGCGCCCCGGTAGAGTTCCGTATGGCCTTTCTGCCGCCCAAACCCTTTTGCCTCGATCACGGTGATGCCTTGCAGGCCGATTTCCTGCAGAGCTTCCTTCACCTCGTCCAGCTTGAAGGGTTTGATGATCGCCTCGATTTTCTTCATGCCCGAAGCCTCCCCATGACCCGCGTTTCTGACCCGCGTTTCTCCAGATTGATCCACCCCCGAGGTTGATTTCCCCGGGCATCCCCTCGGGAAGTTCCTGCTGGAAATCCTGCCGGAAAGTTTCCCTTGCGGTCTATGGGGCGCACCCGCCCTGAACCGCTAAAAGAATTAGCACCAATGCCGGGCTCCGGACACGGCCAAAATACGCCGATGAGGCGCAGTCTGCCTAATCCGCAGGCGAAATGTGCCTATATTTTATGCAAATGCTGTGCTGCCGCGACAGACGCCTGTTTCAATGCCTCGTTATGCAACCGATAGGCTTTTTGGATCTGGCGGAATCGTCCGGCAACCCAAACCCTCTGTTGCCCCGCGTTGCATTGAAAGGCGGATCGGGGTGGGAGTGCATTCAGAGCCTTTCGGCATTTCGTTGAAACGCCGAAAGGCTCTATCTTTTTGGTTTGACGCGTTTTCTTCACACAAAGCGGTATCCACTTTGCTTGAAAACGCTTTAGAAGCGCATTCTTCTTGCACGGGTACACTGAACTCGTCATCCTTCACGTGTGGCGAAGAAACAGCAGGGGGCGGCCATGGCGATAACGCTGATAACCACCGACGGCATGCGGGAGGGGGATCGACGCACGATCGCGGCCGGAACCTCCGGCTACACCTTGATGCAGCGCGCAGGACATGCGGTGGCGGAGCGCGCGGTGCAGTTATTGTCACGCAGCGCCAGGGTCAAGGCTTTGCCGCCGGGGGCGACGAGCCAGCAAATTGTTGTCGCGGTCCTGTGCGGCCCCGGCAACAATGGTGGCGACGGTTTCGTTGCTGCGCGCGTATTGGCGGCGCGGGGATACAGCATCCGGGTCGGCTTGTTCGGCTCCGTCGAAGCGCTGGCAGGTGATGCGGCGGAAGCGGCGGCTGACTGGTCCGGTTCCGTCGTCGCAGCAACGGACGTGGATCTTGCCGATGTTCACATCATTATCGATGCATTGCTCGGCGCCGGCCTCACGCGCGATCTGACGCCCGAATTGTCCGCAATTGTCCAGCGCATCAACGATACGCCCGCCCCGGTGCTGGCGGTGGATACGCCCACGGGCATTGATGGGGACAGCGGCGAGGTGCGCGGGGCGGCCGTCAAAGCCGACGCCACGGTCACTTTTGCCAGTGCGCGGCCGGGTCATTACCTGCATCCGGGACGCGGCCATCGGGGCGATCTTTACGTCGATGATATCGGCATTGCGGGTGCGCTTGTCGATGAACTGTCGCAGGGGCTGGCGATCAATCGCCCCGAGACGCTGCTGCGGAGTGCTTTGGTGCCCGCCGTGACGGCCCATAAATATGGCCGTGGCCATGCGCTTGTCCTGTCAGGGGGGCTGGCGCGAAGCGGCGCGGCCAGGCTGGCGGCGCGGGCAGCGTTGCGGGCCGGTGCCGGGCTCGTCACAGTGGCGTCGCCCGCAGCAGCGCTGGCCGAGAACGCGGCGCACCTCACCGCCATCATGCTGCGGGAAGTCGACTCGCCGCATGCCCTCGACGAACTGCTGACCGATTCGCGCTTCAATGCCGTCGCCATTGGGCCGGCGGCAGGCGTGGGAGAGCGAACGGCCCGGTTCGTGCGCTCTGCCGCCGCAGCGGGTAGGGCATTGGTTATCGACGCAGACGCCCTCACGAGCTTTGCCGGCGAAGTGCACGTCCTGGCTGAGGCAATCAGCCCCGCACGCCAGGTGGGCGTGGTTTTGACCCCGCATGAGGGGGAGTTTGCGAGGCTGTTCGCAGGTGAAGTGAGCATTGTCGGCCAATCGTCGAAACTGGTACGCGCGCAACGCGCCGCGGCACTCACGGGTGCGACAGTGATTCTCAAGGGGCCGGATACTGTTATCGCGGCTCCGGACGGTCGCGCCGTCATCAACGATAATGGCACGCCGTGGTTAGCCACCGCAGGTTCGGGTGACGTCCTCACGGGCCTTGTGGCCGGTTTGCTGGCTCAGGGTTTGACCGCGTATGACGCTGCACGCGGCGCCGTCTGGCTCCACGGCGCAGCAGGCGAGCGTCTGGGGCCGGGCCTCATCGCCGAAGATCTGCCCGATGCGTTGCCGCAGGTGTTGAAAACACTGCTTGCATAGCCGCGCAATCATTTGCTTGCTGCGGGAAATGATCTGGCGAGTGCCGTTCAGCTAACCTCAAACCACCCGGCCAGCCCCGTACCCAGACGGTCGAGAATGGCAGAACCGATCATCCATCGGCCGGGATTGTCAGCGAGGAAGGCGATGCGCACGGTTTGTCCCGCACGGACGGGGATCGTGTCGAGCCAGTAGGGTTCCCACCCGTCGTCGAGTCCGTGCAACTGCCGTGCGTGATGCCCGTGCAGATGCAGCACTTGCAGCACAGCCGTCGTGTTTTCGAGAGACAACACAACTGGCGTGTTGCGCGGTACGCTGAATAGCGGGCGCTCGCTGGCGTCCGGCCACGACACGCCGCCAAGCTGCCACAACCGGGAAGCCGTTTCGCCGCCCGCTAAATCCTGAGCGCCAGCGTCCGCGCCGCCGCTGATACGAATATCGAATCGCCGCGCGGCAGCGAGATCGATCGCACTCGGCAACAGCGGGTTGGCCGCCAGCGGCGTCACGCGGTCCGGCACGTCAACAGCCGGCGCCTCGCTGCCAGTCAGTTTCAACAATGGCAGGCCATCGCCCAGCTGCGCGATTATCGCCCCCGTTGCACCGCGCGGCGGCGTTGTCACCACGATGTCCACACGGTTGCCCGGCGCGAGCGTCAGCCGGTCCTGCGAAGGCGGGAACGGATCGTCGACAGGCTGACTGTCGGCGGCAATGATGTGCACGGCGAGATTGTCGAACCCAAGCGTGAGTGGCCGCGCGTTGGCCGAGTTGACAAGTCTTATCCGCAGCCTGTGACCCGGTGGGCGCGTCAGCGTTTCAGGCCCTGTGGCGCCGTTCATGAGCAGCCTGTTGCCGAGGCGGCCCGCGCCGTTATTGGCCACATTGAAATCATCCCGCACCTGCCCGTCGCCATCGAGCGCGATATCATCGAGAACAAGCACGAAGTCATCCGCATAGGGCGACTCGTCCTCGTCCACGATCAACACGCCATGAAGCCCACGCTCGACCTGCTCAGCGGCATGATCGGGAATCATCGGGCGGTAGAGAATCGTGCCGGCCTCGCGCGGCGTGAAGGCGATATCCTGGGTCGCTCCCGGGGCAACGGCATCCTGCGTCAAGCCGGCGACACCGTCTGCGGCGTTGGCAATGCGTGCGCCCGCCCAGTGAATCGACGTGGGTTGGGGCAGATCGTTTTTCAGCCGCAGAGCGATTTCCTCTCCCTGTCGCACCCGCAACACCGGGCCGGGGAAGCTGTCGTTATAAGTCCACAGGCGCAGGGGCGGCTGATCCGGCGCAAGCCGATGGGTCGAATCGCCGGCCTTCAACTCCGCCGGAAGGGACGATGACGTTTTGCCGGCGGATACCCCTGCCGCAGATGTCTGTGCGCGCACTGTGCGGGGTAGAGAGGCCGCTGCGCCGGCGGTCATGAAGGTCGCGAGCAGCCGGCGACGTGTCAGGTTCATTGAAAGTTCTTTCCCTGCAACTGGTTGCCGGATAATCAATAATTGAGAATCGACGATGCCGGTGTTCCGCACGCCATTTGTCCCCATTCATACAGGGGCCGCGAGCGCGGCGCGAGGGGCGAAGATATCGACACGCTGTCATTTTTTTGCTGCAATAGCCGCAAGCCGTGATATAGAGCCGCGACCCGGAGAGGGGTTTGCTGCGGTAGCGGACCTTTGTTGCGGGCGTGGCGGAATTGGTAGACGCGCAGGATTTAGGTTCCTGTGACGCAAGTCGTGGGGGTTCGAGGCCCTCCGCCCGCACCATGAACCGCTGTGCTACCCGGCTCTTCCCGGAATGATCTGAACGCGAAATGGATTGAGAAACTGTACCATGCAGGCGACCGAGACTCTGACAGAGGGTTTGAAACGCGAGTTCAAGGTGGTGGTTCCGGCCGCCGAACTGGAGACGAAGCTGTCGAGTGAGCTCGCGGACCTCAGGGGTCGCGTGCGGATCAACGGCTTCCGTCCGGGCAAGGTTCCGGTCGCGCACCTGCGTCGCCTTTACGGCCAGTCCGTCATGGCGGACGTGGTGCAGAACACCATCAATGAGGCAAACCGCAAGATCGTGGAGGAAAACTCCCTGCGTCTGGCTGGTGAGCCCAAGGTGACCTTGCCGGAAGACAAGGAAGAGATCGACGCCATCGTCGCAGCCAAGCGGGACCTCGCTTTCAGCGTGGCTTTGGAGCTGCTGCCTTCATTCGAGATCAAGCCGCTTGACGGCGTGACGCTGGAGCGCGAAGTCGCTGAAGTGCCCGAGTCCGCCGTGGACGAGGCCATTGAGCGCCTCGCGAAGGAAGCCCGTCCCTTCAATGAGAAGGATGGCGAGGCAGCCGCCGGAGACCGCGTGCAGATCGATTTCGTCGGCAGCATCGATGGTACGCCTTTCGAGGGCGGCTCCAGCCAGGACATCCGGGTCGAGATCGGCTCCGGCAGCTTCATTCCCGGCTTTGAAGAGCAGCTCATCGGCGCGAAGAAGGGTGAGGAACGCACTGTCGTCACCACCTTCCCCGAGGATTATCAGGCAGCCCATCTTGCCGGTAAGGAAGCAAGCTTCGCCGTGACAGTGAAGGGCATCGAAACCCCCGGCGAGGCGACGATCGACGATGATTTCGCCAAGACGGTCGGTTTTGATTCGCTCGATGCGCTCAAGAAAGTGATTCGCGATTCGCTGGAGCGTGATTTCAACGCCCAGAGCCGCCGCAAGGTGAAGAAGCTGCTGCTTGATGCACTTGATGCTCAGTACGACTTCGATTTGCCGCCGAGCCTCGTCGAGCAGGAGTTTGCTGGCGTGTGGCAGCAGGTCATTGCCGATCTGAGGCAGTCCGGCAGCTCCTTCGAGGACGAAGGCACGACGGAAGAGGCTTCGAAGGAAGACTATCGCAAGATCGCCGAGCGGCGCGTGCGTCTTGGCCTTGTGCTGGCGGAAGTTGGCGATCGCGCCGGCGTGACCGTGTCCGAGGACGAGGTCACCCGTGGTGTGGTCGAGCGGGCCCGTCAGTTCCCGGGTCAGGAACAGGCGGTCTGGGAGTTCTACAGCAAGAATCCGCAGGCACTCGCCGAGATTCGCGCGCCGATCTTCGAGGAGAAGGTCGTCGACCATCTGCTCGGTCAGGCAACTGTCAACGACAAGACGGTGACGCGCGAAGAGCTGTTCGCTGATGAGGACGCTGAGGCCGAGGCAGCAGCAGCCGAGACGCCGGCTGAAGAGCCGAAGGCGGCAAAAAGCCGCGCGCGTAAGCCGAAGGCCGCTGCAGCTGACAAGGAAACGGCTGAAAGCGCCGAGGATGCCGGAGCAGCTGAGGCGTGAAAACGCTTCGTCCCGCGGGAAGAGATCTGCTGTCGCCACGCTGGCAGTGCTGGCGACAGTTTTAGATGCTAAGAGAGGCGTGGTTCGCCAGTTTGACGGGCGAATCACGCTTTTTCCGTTTATCGATCGGTGTCCGCGTGTCGGCGCTTTGGGAACGGTCTGTGTTGAGTATATTTCCGGCTTCCGGGCTCTTGAAGATTCTGGACCGCGGTTATAGGTCCGGGACATGTCCGCAAGGCACGATGGCGCCAGCCGGACACGCACTCCAGTCGAGGCTTGATCAGTGATGAGAGATCCTTTCGAGGTATATAGCAGCACGCTGGTGCCGATGGTGGTGGAGCAATCCAACCGCGGCGAGCGCGCTTTCGACATTTTTTCGCGCTTGCTGCGCGAGCGGATCATCTTTCTCACCGGGCCGGTGGAAGATCATTCGGCATCGCTGGTCGTTGCCCAGCTCCTGTTTCTGGAGGCCGAAAACCCGAAGAAGGAAATCAACTTCTACATCAACTCGCCTGGCGGCGTGGTGACTTCGGGCCTTTCGATCTACGACACGATGCAGTTTATCCGCAGCCCGGTGACGACCCTGTGCATCGGCCAGGCAGCGTCGATGGGGTCGCTCTTGCTCGCTGCTGGCGAGGCTGGCCAGCGTTTCGCGCTGCCCAACGCGCGCATCATGGTGCATCAGCCTTCAGGCGGGTTCCAGGGGCAGGCGACGGATATTCTGATTCATGCTCGCGAGATCGAGGCGCTGAAACGGCGTCTTAACGAAATCTACGTCAAGCATACGGGACGCGAGATCGCCGACATCGAAGCGGCGCTGGAGCGTGACAACTTTATGACTGCCGACGCGGCAAGGGAATTTGGTCTTATTGATCAGGTTCTGCACAAGCGTTCGGAGCTTGAGTCCTGATCTTCTATCGCCATAAGCGGGCTGCGAGTTCCCGCCTATGTTAGAAAGAGCAGAAATTTCAAGCGATTGACAAATTGGCTGGCAATGTAGTTACCTGAGCACAAATGACAGCAACTGTCTGGTGCGGTGCATTGCCAGTGAATGGCTATCATGGGGAAAGCCTGTGATGGTTTGGAGGAGATCCGGGAAAAAGGTCAAAATGGCGTGATGATGCCGCTTACTTTTTGCATGTCCCGGTTCTATATGAACAGATGATGACTTTCCGGCCGGCCGTTGCCGCCGGACCAGTACCGAGTGGAGACGGACCATGAGCAAGGCAGGAGGCAGCGACTCGAAGAGCACGCTCTACTGCTCATTTTGCGGCAAGAGCCAGCATGAGGTCCGGAAGCTTATCGCCGGGCCGACGGTGTTCATCTGCGATGAGTGTGTGGAACTGTGCATGGACATTATTCGCGAGGAATCGAAATCCTCGCTGGTAAAGTCGCGCGACGGCGTTCCGACGCCCAAGGAAATCAGCAAGGTGCTCGATGACTATGTCATCGGTCAGGCGCATGCCAAAAAGGTGCTGTCGGTTGCCGTGCACAACCACTACAAGCGCCTCTCGCATGCCACCAAACACAACGATGTCGAGCTGGCGAAGTCGAACATCCTGCTTGTCGGCCCTACGGGTTCGGGCAAGACCCTGCTAGCCCAGACGCTGGCGCGCATCCTCGACGTGCCCTTCACCATGGCCGACGCCACGACACTGACGGAAGCAGGTTACGTTGGTGAGGACGTCGAGAACATCATTCTGAAGTTGTTGCAGGCTTCCGATTACAATGTGGAACGCGCCCAGCGCGGCATCGTGTATATCGACGAGATCGACAAGATCTCGCGCAAGTCCGACAATCCGTCGATCACGCGCGACGTGTCTGGTGAAGGCGTCCAGCAGGCGCTGCTGAAGATCATGGAAGGCACGGTCGCCAGCGTTCCGCCGCAAGGCGGTCGCAAGCATCCGCAGCAGGAGTTCCTGCAGGTGGATACGACCAACATCCTCTTCATCTGCGGCGGTGCGTTCGCGGGGCTTGAGCGTATCATCATGGGCCGGGGCAAGGGCACGTCCATTGGCTTCGGTGCGAAAGTTCAGGCACCGGACGATCGGCGCACAGGTGAGGTGTTCCGTGAAGTCGAGCCTGAGGATCTGCTGAAGTTCGGCCTGATTCCCGAGTTCGTTGGCCGCCTCCCTGTGATCGCGACGCTCGAAGATCTGGACGAAGCCGCTCTCAAACGTATCCTGCAGGAGCCCAAGAACGCGCTGGTGAAACAGTATCAGCGCTTGTTCGACATGGAAGACGTGGAACTCACCTTCCAGGAGGAAGCGGTGTCGCTGATCGCCCGCAAGGCAATCGAGCGCAAGACTGGCGCTCGCGGCCTGCGCTCGATCATGGAGGGCATCCTGCTCGACACGATGTATGATCTGCCAGGACTTGATGGCGTGGAACAGATCGTCGTCGGCCCGGAAGTGGTCGAGGGCAAGGCTCCGCCGCTTTACATTTATACTGATCGCTCTGAAGCCGGAGCTTCAGCGAGCGCGTGATGTGAGCTGCAATTATGACATTGGGGAAAGGCGTCGTCCGAAAGGTTGGCGCCTTTTTTCTTGCGTATTCCGCAAGGTTGGCAGCGAGTTGTGCTTGTGCACACACTTTATTGGCGCAGCGCTTGAAAGCCGATGAACGGGTCGCCAACTTACTCATAACTGCTGTGAACCTGTCACGCTTCGGAAGAGGTGAAGGGTAACAGTGCCCCGGAGGCAGTCGCCCGTGCGATGAGCGCTTCCGGTTATTCATCCGCGGCTTGCCGATATGGGGGACGCGGATGTCAGAGAAAGGATACGGGTTCATGACGACTAATAAGCCCCGTCAGGCGGTGACCGCCGGCACCATTGGAACGTACCCTGTTCTGCCGCTTCGCGACATCGTCGTTTTCCCGCACATGGTCGTGCCGCTTTTTGTTGGCCGGGACAAATCTATTCGCGCATTGGAAGAGGTAGTCAAGAGCGATCGCCACATCCTGCTCGCGACGCAGATCAACGCGTCCGACGACGATCCGGCGACCGATGCGATTTATGAAGTCGGTACGCTTGCCAACGTGCTGCAGTTGCTGAAACTGCCCGACGGAACCGTGAAGGTGCTTGTCGAAGGTGCAACGCGTGCGCGCGTGAAGGGATATTCGCGCAGCGACGACTTCTACGAGGCCGAAGCAGAAGCGCTGCCCGAAACGACCGGCGGCGACGTTGAGGTCGAGGCGCTGGCAAGGTCCGTGGTGGCGGAGTTCGAGAACTACGTCAAACTCAACAAGAAGATCTCGCCTGAGGTGGTGTCGGCGGTGACGCAGATCGAGGAGCCATCCAAGCTCGCCGATACCGTTGCTTCGCACCTGGCCGTCAAGATTGCTGACAAGCAGGCTATTCTTGAAGCGGATTCCATTTCCGAGCGTCTGGAAAAGGCCCTTGGCTTGATGGAGAGCGAGATCTCCGTTTTGCAGGTGGAGAAGCGTATTCGCACGCGCGTCAAGCGCCAGATGGAGAAAACCCAGCGCGAGTACTACCTCAACGAACAGATGAAGGCGATCCAGAAGGAACTGGGCGATGAGGATGGTCGGGACGAACTGACAGAGATCGAAGAGCGCATTGAGAAGACGCGTCTCACCAAGGAGGCACGCGACAAGGCATTGGGCGAGTTGAAGAAGCTGCGCCAGATGTCGCCGATGTCTGCCGAAGCTACGGTGGTGCGCAATTATCTTGACTGGATGCTTGGTATTCCGTGGTCCAAGCGCTCCAAGATCAAGAAGGATCTTGATCTCGCCCAAAAGGTGCTGGACTCCGATCACTTCGGTTTGGACAAGGTCAAGGAGCGTATCCTTGAATACTTGGCTGTTCAGCAGCGTGCCAACAAGTTGACTGGCCCGATCCTGTGCCTTGTCGGCCCTCCGGGCGTCGGCAAGACCTCGCTCGGCAAGTCTCTGGCAAAAGCGACCGGACGCGAGTTCGTACGTCTGTCACTCGGCGGCGTTCGCGATGAAGCGGAGATTCGTGGCCATCGGCGTACGTATATCGGCTCGATGCCCGGCAAGATCATTCAGTCGATGCGTAAGGCGAAAACGTCTAATCCTCTGATATTGCTCGATGAAATCGACAAGATGGGCATGGATTTCAGGGGCGATCCGTCGGCCGCATTGCTTGAGGTGCTGGACCCGGAGCAGAACAGCACGTTTAACGACCATTACCTCGAAGTCGATTATGACCTGTCGAACGTGATGTTCGTGACGACGGCGAATACGCTGAACATTCCGGGGCCGCTGCTTGATCGTATGGAGGTTATCCGCATCGCGGGCTATACCGAGGACGAAAAGCTGGAGATTTCCCGTCAGCATCTCATTCCGGAGGCTACGCGCAAGCATGGCCTCAAGGAGGGGGAGTGGGAGATCGACGACGCGGGCCTCTTGCTGCTGATCCGCCGTTACACCCGGGAAGCCGGTGTCCGTAATCTGGAGCGCGAGATTTCCAACCTGATCCGTAAGGCGGTGAAGGAAATCGTACTCAAGAAGACGGAGGCCGTGCATGTCACGGAAAGCAACCTCTCGGATTATCTGGGTCCGCCGAAGTTCCGCTTCGGGGAGGTGGATTCCGAGGATCAGGTTGGCGCTGTCACGGGCTTGGCCTGGACTGAAGTCGGTGGTGAATTGCTGACGATTGAAGGCATCACCATGCCCGGAAAGGGCAAGATGACCGTCACGGGCAACTTGCGTGACGTGATGAAAGAGTCGATTTCGGCGGCGGCATCCTACGTCCGGTCACGGGCAAGAGATTTCGGTATCGATCCGGCGTTCTTCGATACGCATGACATCCACGTCCACGTGCCGGAGGGGGCGACTCCGAAGGATGGACCGTCTGCCGGTATCGGTATGGCGACGGCCATCGTCTCGACGGTGACAGGAATCGCTGTGCGGCGCGATATTGCGATGACTGGTGAGGTCACGTTGCGCGGACGTGTGTTGCCGATCGGCGGTCTTAAAGAGAAGCTGCTCGCCGCATTGCGTGGCGGGATGAAGAAAGTGCTTATCCCCGAGGAGAATGCCAAGGATCTCGTTGAGATTCCGGAAAGCGTTAAGAACGGGCTTGAAATCGTTCCGGTTTCCAGAATGGATCAGGTTCTTTCCCACGCATTGGTAAGACAGCCGGAGGCGCTGGAGATCACAGACACCGTGACGACGGCGGCATCCGGGGATTCACGATCCTCCGGGGAAGAAGGCGATAGCGTTGTATCCTTTGCGCATTAAGGATAAGGCAAGGGAATAATTGTTGAAAACAGCCCTCCGGAGCATCTCCGGAGGGTTTTTTTGCGAAAAATCCATGGGAAGGCATTGCCTTCGTTGATAATTTGCGGCATAGGGTGACGCTTGCCGCAGCGTGATAAGGCAACTTCACGCCGGTTGAGATTATTTGACCGTAACTCGCGATGACGGGTTCAGGAGGACCAGATGAACAAAGGTGATCTCGTTGCAGCTGTCGCCGACAAGGCGGGCCTGACCAAGGCACAGGCAGGCGATGCGCTGGATGCTGCCCTTGAGGCGATCACGGCGGCGCTCAGCAAGGGCGACGAAGTCAAGCTGATCGGTTTTGGTACCTTCGCAGTTGCCGATCGTCCTGCGGGCACGGCGCGCAACCCCCGGACCGGCGAGACGATCGAGGTTGCCGCATCTCGCACGCCGAAGTTCAAGGCTGGCGCCGGCCTCAAGGATGCCGTCAACGGCAAGTAAGGCGTTGTCCGATTTAGGGCAACACGATTGATTCGTTGGCTGTTTACTTCACAGCGAGCGAAACAGATGTGGTCAAACTGAGTCGGACCCGCTGAGCTGTGAGTAGCTCTACACCCGATCAGCAGAAGATTGTCTGTTTCAGCAATGATGACAAGGTGCAGAGCAATTGCCCTGTATCTTGTCCAGCTGTTTCTTATACTATCTTGAAATGCTTGCTGGGTTGCTTTAAAGTAATCGAATAGGCATGATAGATTGATTTGGTTGTCCGTAAACCTCATGCGTAAGAGTGTGGGACGCGTGATCGGATCAGTTCCGATGGCGAATAATGTTCAGGGCGGTTAGCTCAGTTGGTAGAGCGCCACGTTTACACCGTGGATGTCGGGGGTTCGAGTCCCTCACCGCCCACCATTCCCACTATCCGGCAAGATACGGTAATGTCCGGGGGAGGGGATAGGGAACCCTGGCTTTTTGATCCCATGGTCAGGTCAGGGGATGGACCTTTCGATCAAGGAAGCTGCGGCCAAACGCTTTCATTGCGATAGCCACGGTCATCTGTGTACGTCGCCTGAGACGCTCAGCAGCCACCTGCCTTGCGAATATATCTGCAAGATCTGGACTTTAGAGCCAGGCAGATTCATCCTCAACCCGATACACCAGGTGCGGGGACTAAACATCTGGTATGTGCACCTTCGCTGCTTGCGTGATATGATTTTCACGCTTCGGAATCCGCTCGGTGCACCCGCGAGCCTCCCGCATGACGTGGCAGGGGCGATTCTCCAAATTATTCGTATCTGCCAAAATCGAAATTGGCGCAGGCATTGATATGCTGGAGAGAAATCCAATAATATGGACCCCTCGCCGCATTATACGATCGACATGGATATAGACGCCTGCACAGACCAGCGACGATGCTTTCCAGGGTGGGGGGAGTGATGCGAATCATCACGACTCATTCCTGTCGGGGTGGCACCGGCGTATCGACGATCGTCGCCAACCTTGCTGTGCTTCTGGCGGAGCGCGGCCATCGGGTCGGGGTGATTGATGCTGCGGTGTACTCCCCGGGGCTTCATGTGTTGTTAGGGCTCGATCACACAATCCGCCGCTTTACTTTGAGCGATTATCTTCAGGGGCGCGGCCCGGTGGAGGAAGCGGTTGTCGACGTTACTGACAGCGTGCTTCCGTCGACGCGCACGAATTCCTCCGGCCGGATTTTCTTTGTGCCGGCCAGCATGCGTAATGGGGATATTGCTCACATCCTCAAGCATGGATATTCCGCCGAGTTACTGAACGAGGGTATCCAGAGCCTTGGTCCCCGCTTTGCGCTTGATTTCCTGCTGATTGACACTCAACCGGGAGTCAATGGGCATGCCCTGCTGTCGATCGCGCTCTCCGATGCGCTGCTTCTGGTCCTGCGTCCCGATCATCAGGATTATCAGGGAATGACGGTGACGCTTGATCTCGTTCGCCGTCTGGAGGTTCCCCAGCTGCTGCTGGTTGTCAACAAAGTGCTTGCCGTAATTCATGGCTCTGGCATTGAGGAAGATATTTCCGCCGCCTGCCGCACTCCCGTCGCTGCCGTCCTCCCGCTCGCGGAGGAGCTCATCCGGCTTGGTAGCAAAGGCGTACTTGCGGCGGCCATGCCCACGGCTCCTTTTATCGGGCATCTGAGGCAAGTCGTGGCGCTGCTCGACGAAAGCGGTCGATATTATCGATGATCCGTGAGCCGTTGCTCCGTTCTTTGGAGAACGTCGCGGCGGGCACCGGATGAGAAGGCATCGAGAAAGGCACCCGCATCTGCGGGCCGGAGATTTTCATCGAACGACAACGCCAGATCCACGACCCGGCGGGCACTGGCGCCAAGGCTTGGCAGGGCAGGAGGGACAAGCCGCCTCTCCCGCGCCTCGACAGCAGACATGCGATTGAAGGGGTGGCGTCCGTTCAGCATTAGATGGACGAGACAGCCAAGGGCGTAGATATCATCGCGCAGGGAAGGGCCTCGCCCACAAATACGTTCCGGGCTGGTGAAGGCAGGTGTCAGCACGACTACGACATCGCCCCCGTCTTCGGTCGCGGCTTTCATGGAACCGGGCCGAATTTGAGCGGATCGATTTTCACCAGGCGATTCCTTGTTTGGAGCGAAATTCGATCGATCGAATGGTTCCCTCTGATCGGAAAGCACTTTGGAAGAAATGCCGAAATCGAGGATCTTAAGCCGGCCATTCTCACAGAGGAACAGATTACCCGGCTTCAGATCTGCATGGGCGACGCCGTGGTAATGGGCATAGGCAAGCCCTGCGCAGAGGTCTACCACCGCACGATAGGCACGCTGACTGCCGACGAAATCCGCGTCCCCATGCAGCACCGTTTTCAGGGAACTGCCGCGGAGCCACTCCATCACGATGAATGGATGTGGGCCGTCACGGTCGCAATCGTGGACGGTCACGATATTGGGGTGAGCAAGTTCCTGAGCGCTGCGGGTTTCCGCTCCCAGCGCAGCAAGCGCTTCAGGGCGGTTCGCCAGCGGCCCGTTGAGGAGCTTCAGCGCCACGTATGGTTGGGGGGCGCCGGCTTCCAGACGACGGCGGTCCACGGCCCGATAGACGGTGCCCATGCCTCCGCGTCCAAGCACCGTATCAAGCACGAACCGATCGCGCAGCAGGTGTCCGATGGTTGGCGGTTCCTGAGCATGCATCCGTGCAGGTGCAAGGCTATCGCTCATCCGGGTATCGGTTCTGGCGTGCCGGCGCAGCCGGGCACCGTGGAATGCGGCAAGCGCTGCGTCGAGATCGGCAGCAGGGAAGGGAGGGGCAGCGCCCTCGGCCAGCGCGGTATCGAACAGATCGACGGCCAGCTTGTAGGGGATTCGGTGGCTGTTGACGAGATCCTGCAGGCATTGCGCAAGCATGGTCTGCGTCTCCTCGTCGGAACATGCCTCTCCGAGCTCGGATGCTGCCACATCAAAGGCACGCCGTCCCGAAACGAAGGCAAACAGGATGGCGTTTATTTGCTGGCGAATAGCTCGCTCCCGTTCCCGATGGAACCTTGCACCCGTAAACTCCGCTTGTGATTGCGTCGCCTCGTAATCCCGGCTGGTTTCGGGAGCTGCCGTTACCAGAGAGAGGGCAGCATGCGGTTGGATTTGAATCGCTCCAGAGAGGCGGTCACGTTGATGTCGTCGATTTTCACAGAGATGTGGTTGACGCCATTCGTCTTGACAGGTAGCTGGGCACGCCATTGCGCCGTGTCTATGGACCGGAAGCCTGCTACGATGCCGATGACGGTGACGTCCGGCGGTAGGGACTCCTCATACTTGATCGTGGCACCGGGCTGGATCAGATATTCGCGCTTGCTAACCAGATCGTCACCGAGCGCCTCGGCGTTGCCACCAAAGATTGCACCGAAGTCGTGTTGAAGGAAAGCTGTCGCTGTCTTCAGAGTGAAAATACGCAGCAAGACTGGAGACGACAGACCAGTTGATGACGGGTTGATCGTATCCGTCGCCTGAATGGTTATGGCCGCTGATGTCTTCGGGGTAGACTTCATGGTTCCGCATCCAGCGATCGCCATGAGGCTGCCGAGCACGAACGTCCTCCGGCTCCAGTCGAGCCTCCGGTTTTCCGCGACGCGCCCTTCACATGGCCCAGCTTTTTCTGGCGGTATCATTCCTGTCGTTTGCCGGGGCGAGCCGCAGAGAGATCCTGTTGGAGAGATCCTGTTCATGCAACCATACTCCTGAACAAACGCTTCCCGGCGCTGCTACTCACAATTCCGATGGGCCCGATGGGATTGCCGCTCCGATCACGCCAATCTGGTGGGCAACAAAATCATCTCATCCTGACAAAATGACGACGAATTGAGAGATTTAAATAATTTTCCGCAAGTATCTACATATACACAAGGCGTACATATTCCTAGCGTATAAAGCTATCAAAGCATATTAAAGATTATATGCTTAATATTTTCTTATAATATATAAGATACGTTCGACGTATAAATTATAAATAGATACATAATACATGTTGTATACAAAAATTTCTATTTTAATTTATATTTTTATTTTGTTGCATCTTTCGGTGCTATTCATCAGGGAAGCAAAATGATTGCTGTTGATCTCAAATCGTTGATCCTCCGTCTTGATGACGTTTGCCGTAAGTCGCTGGAAAATGCTTCCGGTTTCGCGCTGATGCGGACCCACTATAATGTCGAGATAGAGCACTGGTTCGCCAAGTTGATCGAAATCGACGACTCCGATGTTGGCCTTATCCTGTCCCACTTTGAGATCGACCATGGGCGGCTTGCTGCCGATTTCGGTCGTGCGCTTGACAAGTTCAAGACCGGCAACGCCCGGGCGCCTGGGTTCGCCCCCGACATGGTGGATCTCGTCAAGCAGGCCTGGCTTTTCGCTTCCGTCGATCTTGGTCTGCGCGCGATCCGCTCCGGGCATCTGTTATGGGCACTGATTGCGGACGAGCAGCAGGGATGGCGTATCGATGACATCTCGACTGAGCTCAAGCGCATCTCGCCTGACATCCTGAAGCGGGAGTTCGTCAAGATCACCGCCACCAGCAGGGAGGCCGGCTCGGGTACGGGGGCCGGCGCTACGCCAAATGTCGACGGGGCTGCCGGTTCCGCAGCCGGCGGCGCCGGTAACGCTGGCGAAGCGTTGCAGCAATACACGCTCGACCTGACCGCAGAGGCGCGGGCCGGGCGTATCGACCCCATCCTTGGCCGCGATGAGGAGATCCGTCAGATCACGGACATCCTGATCCGACGCCGGCAAAATAACCCGATCCTCACCGGCGAGGCGGGCGTTGGCAAGACGGCGGTGGTGGAAGGCTTTGCGCTGCGCATTGCCTCCGGCGACGTGCCCCCGGCGCTGCGCGACGTGGCGTTGCGCTCCCTCGACCTTGGCTTGTTGCAAGCCGGGGCCAGCATGAAGGGCGAGTTCGAAAATCGGCTGCGTGCTGTCATCGATGGTGTCAAGGCGAGTCCGAAGCCGGTGATTCTGTTCATCGACGAGGCCCATACGCTCATCGGCGCCGGTGGTGTCGCGGGCCAGGGCGATGCCGCGAATCTCCTGAAGCCGGCGCTGGCGCGCGGCGAGCTGCGGACCATCGCCGCCACCACATGGGCGGAGTACAAAAAATACTTTGAAAAGGACCCGGCGCTGGTGCGTCGCTTCCAGGTCGTGAAAGTGGAGGAGCCGAGCGAGCCGGTTGCGGTGGCAATGATGCGCGGCCTCGTGGGAACGCTCGAAAAGTTCCACAGCGTGCGCATTCTCGATGAGGCGGTGAACGAGTCTGTGCGGCTGTCCGCGCGTTATATCCCTGCCCGTCAGCTTCCCGACAAGTCGGTATCTCTGCTGGACACAGCCTGCTCCCGCGTTGCTATTAGCCAGGCAACTATTCCGGCTCCTGTCGATGACCGGCGTCGTCGGCTGGAGCTTATTGATACCGAACTCGGCATTCTCAGTCGTGAGACTCTGACTGGCGCCGCACATGGTGCGCGTCAGGACACGTTGACGGAGGAGCGCGCCGCCGTGGCGGCCGAACTGACGGCGCTTGAGGCGCGCTGGCAGGAGGAAAAGGCTTTCGTCGAGCGTCTGGACGCGCTGCGTAAGGAACTGGAAGCGCTTGAACCCGGCGCCGATACAGTGGCGACACTACGTGCCGAGTTCGACGAAGTCACTAACGCCCTCAAGGCTTCACAGGGCGAGCAACCGCTGGTTTTCCCGCTGGTGGACGGGCAGGCGGTGGCCGAGGTGGTGCAGAACTGGACCGGCATTCCCGCCGGCCGAATGCAATCTGACGAAATCCGTTCTGTGCTGGCGTTGCAGTCTGCGATGGAGCACCGGGTGGTGGGCCAGTCCCATGCTATAGCTGCGGTGTCGCAGGCGATCCGTACTTCCCGCGCACGGCTGACCGATCCGCGCAAACCAGTCGGTGTGTTCCTGATGGTTGGCCCATCGGGTGTTGGCAAGACTGAAACGGCGCTCACCCTTGCCGACCTGCTCTTCGGCGGTGAGCAGAATCTCACGACCATCAACATGACGGAGTTCAAGGAAGAGCATAAGGTCAGCTTGCTGATGGGCAGTCCTCCCGGCTATGTCGGCTATGGCGAGGGCGGCGTGCTCACCGAAGCGGTCCGCCGCCGGCCGTATTCGGTAATCCTGCTCGACGAAATGGAAAAAGCCCATCCGGGTATTCAGGATGTGTTCTTCCAGGTGTTCGACAAGGGCCAGATGAAGGATGGCGAAGGGCGCGACATCGATTTCAAGAACACTCTGATCATCATGACGTCGAACGCTGCTTCAGACCTCATTGCCAAGCTTTGCGCCGATCCGGACACCATTCCGGACCCTGCGACGCTGGCGGAGGCGCTGCGTCCTGAGCTGACGAAGTACTTCAAGGACGCCTTCCTCGGCCGTGTGACGCTGGTGCCTTATCTGCCGCTGGCGGATGAGACGATCCGCATGATCGTGGAGTTGCAACTCAACCGCATCCGCAAGCGGGTGTATGAGTCTCACAAGGCGAGCTTCGAGTACGACCCGGCGCTGGTGGAAACGATTGCCAGCCGCTGCACGGAAAGCGCTTCGGGCGCCCGCAACATCGAGAACATCCTCTCGCGCACGCTGTTGCCGGAGATGTCGGCGCGGGTGCTGGAGTCGTTGGCTACCGGCATGCCGGTCACCCGTATCCATGTCGGCCTCACCGAGGGTGGGGACTTCAGCTACGTGGTGGAATGAACCATTGCCGCCTCCGGATCACTGGTCCGGAGGCGGATATAGTTGAAAGTATTTTCCTTTTTATTTCAGTTGGTTATAGAATTTCAAGGTCAACATGACTGTTTGCTGATATTCGTCCGGCCGGTTTCCGTTTGGGGAATGCGCCTGTGGGTCAAGGATGGACGGATCGGGAAAAACTCCGGGGTTTCACCATGCCGCCTGCCGCTCGTATCGGGGACAACGTCTTGCAGACCGCGCCCCATTGTCATGCGCCCATTCACCCGCCCGCGCTGGTGCCGACTCCGATACCGCATCCGGCGATGCCGCTTGCCATCATCAAGGGGTGCCCTACGGTGCTGATCGGCAAGATGCCGGCCGCGCGGATGACGGATACCACCGTTCCCTGCATGCTCGCGGGCTGTGTACCGGCGGGACCGGGGATGATCATGAAGGGTTCCGCCACGGTGCTGATCGGCAAGATGCCGGCGGCGCGCGTGGGCGATACCACGCTCCATGCGAGTTGCGTTGCGCCGATTCCAAGCCCTGCTGGCAACATCATGCCGCCGGGTTGTCCCACCGTGATGATCGGTGGCTGACATGCGAGTGCTGCACTTTGAAACATTGCGACCGATCTGCCCTGCCTGCCGCTTCGCCGGGCGGGAGAGCCCGCTGGCGCTCGCACCCGGCGCGCGGATCGTGGATGGTGACGTGCGCGCCGGGATACTGCGCTGCACCGCCGCCGAATGCGGCCAGGCTTATCCGGTCATCGCTGGAGCGCCGGTGCTGATGCCGGATCTTGCCGGTTGGTTAGCCAGCAACTTGCCGCTGGTGTTGCAGGGCGATCTTGATACGGAGGAACTGGAGAACCTCGTCGGCGCGGCAGTGGGGCCGGATGCGGCTTTCAACGTCATACGACAGCAACAGGCAAGCTACGCATACGATCATTATGGCGATCTGTTCGCGCCGGATGAGGCGGGCAGCATCCGCCGGGGGTTGGCAGTGGCTTCCGCGCGTTTGCCGGCTACGCAAGGGCCTGTGCTGGACATCGGTTGCGCGGCGGGGCGCACCACGCTGGATATGGCGGCCAGTGATGCGTTCCCTGTGCTGGGGATCGACGTCAACTGGCCGCTGTTGAAGATCGGCCGCGGGGTGATCGATGACGGGGTTGTGCTTTTCCCCCACCGGCGGGTGGGCGTGAGGTATGAGCGGCGCAGGGTGGCGGCGGAATTCGCGGGGCGGGAGCGCGCGGATTTCTGGATCGCCGATGCGCTCGCGTTGCCGTTTCCGGCGGGAGTGTTCGGCCGGGTGGTGGCGATGAACGTGCTGGATTGCGTTGCCGATCCTGCCGCACTGATGCGGGAAGTCGAGCGGGCGCTAGGACCAGAGGGGCAGCTTGTGGTGGCGACGCCTTATGACTGGGCGAGCCACGCGACACCGGCGGCGGCGTGGCTCGTGGATGGCGAGGCGGTGGCAGGTGTTGTGGACTTGGCTAACCGGGCAGGTGGTAAGCCGGAGTCGGCGTGGCTGCGGGCCGTTGGCCGGGAAGAGCTGGAATGGGATGTCCGGCTGCATGACCGCGCGACGGTGCGTTACAGAAGTGAGTTGATGCTGTTTTCTCGGCATTGGAATGAGCGGGTGCGCAATGAGAGTAATACTTGAAATTGCAACGGCAATTAAGTACGACGGATTATAATTATTATTAATTTAGGTGTATGTGCATTACTGTAATTACGTTTTATTTGTTTTTGTAAAAAATATATGGGTATTAATTGTCAACGAATTGTCGACCATGATGAATTTGATGTTGCTGCACCCTGAGAGCAAATTTGCAAGACGCATCAAAACAGAAACATACAATCACAGAAATAAAAATACAAAAAAATAGGTTTAAATTTTTTACAAAAAATATATTTTATATAAATTATAACATTAAATATAAAAATTATTTTTACTTTACTTATGAAGTTTATTCAATAAAAACAATAAACTCAAATTAATAGTATTTATACGAAAAATGTATTAAAATTTTGTCGTTTTAATGTAATAAAATGTTGTTATGTATTCATTGCGCTGGTGGCGCATTGTATAATGGAGATTTTAAAATGGCTATTTACGTTGATTATGAAGATATCAAGGGTGAAGTTACTCAGGACGGATTCAAGGATCAGATCGAAGTCCATTCGGTTTCATGGGGCGTTGGGCGCGGCATCAGCATGACCCCGGGCGCCACCGGCAACCGTGAGTCGACCGAGCCATCGGTCAGTGAAATCTCGATCGTGAAGCAGTTCGATGCTGCCTCCACGAAGCTGTTCACGGAAGCCTGCACGGGTTCCAAGGGCAAGACGGTCAAGATCAACCTGGTTTCCACCGGCAATCCCGGCGCGAAATACGTCGTCTATACGCTGACTGACGCGCTGATCTCGTCCTACTCGGTCTCCAGCAGCGGCGACCGCCCGTCTGAGTCGATCTCGATTTCCTTCGTCAAGCTCGAGTTCGAGTTCATCCCGATGGACAAGGAAGGCAAGCCGAAGTCCTCGATCAAGGTCGCCTACGACCTGTCCACGGCGAAGACCAGCTAAGACTGTTCCTCATTCGCCGAAGACGCCGGGCTATACGCAACGCGGCCCCGCGTCTTCGGTGGTTCCACTTTTCGCGGTGGTTCTACTTTTCGTATGTGTCCGGCGTACCGCGGCGCAGGCTCTCCCGCCAGCGGATCTGGGGTGATTGAATGAGCGCTCTCTATTCTCCCGTACAGAAGGGGCGGTTGCTGTCGTTGACAACGCCGCTCGGGAGCGATGTGCTGATTCCGACCGCCATCTCGGGCAGTGAAGCATTGTCGGAGCTCTTCGAGATGAAGATCTCGATGATCTCATCCAACGCGGGCATCACCGCAGACAGTCTGCTCGGCAAGCCGGTGACCCTGAAGATCAGCCGCCCCGATGCCGCCCCGCGTGCATTCAATGGCATCGTCGCGGCCTTTTCGGCTGGCGGGCGAGCCGTCAGCGGGCACAGGCGCTATCAGATCGTGCTGCGGCCCAAGCTATGGCTCCTCACCCTGACCGCCGATTGCCGCGTGTTCCAGAACCAGTCCGTGGTGCAGATCGCCGAGACCCTGCTGTCTGAAGGAACTGTCTCTGATTTCAAGAAAAAGGGGCTTACAGGGACTCATGTCGCGCGGGAATACTGTGTTCAATACAATGAAACCGATTATGATTTCCTGCGGCGAATTCTGGCTGAAGAGGGTATCTACTTCTATTTCCAGCACGGCGACGGCGCGCATACGCTGGTGTTGAGCGACAGCGCCGCCGGCTATGGCGATTGCGGCGAAGATTCGGTGTATTATGCGCCGCCGCTCTCCGGCGAGACGATCTCGATCGAAAGCTGGAATCCGGGATATCGTTTCGTGTCCGGCAAGGCCGCGCTGACGGATTATAACTTCGAACAGCCCGCATCCGATTTGACGTCCAGCACCGGGACAGCGTTGTCCAACGGGGCTTTCAAGACGTGGGAAGTTTTCGATTATCCCGGTGATTATCTCCAAAAGGGCGATGGCGCGGGCGCCTCCCGCCTGCGTATGGAGGCGGTGGAAGCCGGCTATGCCGTCGTGAACGGGGCCGGTGCCTACCGGCTGTTTCAGCCGGGCGGCAAGTTCACCCTCGACAAGCACGAGGTGACGTCGGAGCAGGGCAAGAGCTACGTGCTCGCTTCCGTCAACCATGAGGCAGAGGACAACACCCACCTCGGCAATGCCGCGGGCGAGCCGCGGTACAGCAACAGTTTCACGGCGCTGCCGGCGGAGACGCTGTTCCGCCCGCAGCGCCAGGGCGCCCGCCCGCTAATCCCCGGCCCGCAGACTGCAATCGTCGTCGGTCCCTCCGGCGAGGAGATCTATTGCGACAAGTATGGCCGCATTCGTGTCCAGTTTCGTTGGGACAGGCTTGGCAAGGGTGACGAGAAAAGCTCCTGCTGGGTGAGGGTTTCGCAGATGCTGGCCGGGCCGGGCTGGGGTAGCCAGTTCACGCCTCGGGTCGGCATGGAGGTAATCGTCGTCTTTCTGGAGGGCGATCCGGACCGGCCGCTCGTGATCGGCTGCGCCTACAACGGCACCAACGCGCCGCCCTATTCCCTGCCGGACAACAAGACGCAGAGCGGTTTCAAGACGCGCTCCAGCAAGGAAGGCAGTGCGACCACGTTTAACGAGTTGCGCTTCGAGGATAAGAAGGACAGTGAGCTGTTCTATATTCGCGCACAGAAAGATTATACGCGTGAGGTCGAGAACGATGACACGCTTCAGGTGAAACACGACCAGAAGATCACCATCAAGAACGACCGGATGCTGACTGTCGAGGAAGGCAACGACAGTACGACCATTTCCAAGGGAAATCACGCGCTCACGGTGTCGGAGGGCAACGACAGCGCGGTCGTATCGAAGGGCAATTCGTCGCTGACGGTCTCGCAGGGGAACGCGTCGACTGACGTGAAGAGCGGGAACTATGCGGTGAAGCTCGGCTCCGGCAACGCGACTTTGCAGTGCGATGGCGGCAGCATCACCCTGAAGGCGGCGCAGTCGATCACCCTCAAGGTGGGCAGCAACTCGCTGACCATCAGCCAGACGGGGATCGCCGTGAAAGGCACGCAGATCACCCTCACCGGGGATGCGAAGGTACAGGTCGGCGGCCCGATGGTTAACATCAACGGCGACGGCATGGTGCAGGTCAAGGGCGGGATCGTCACGATCAATTAGCGAGGCTGACCGATGGTTGATGTAGGCTTTTTGCCGAAGTTCCGTTTCTCGCTCGCCGAGCAGCTTTGCACGCTGATCGAGCCCGAAGAGGAAGCGGGCGCGCTGCTTCTGCCGGGCCAGTCGGCTGTGGACTTCGTCAAGGCGTTGGTGGCGGACGGACAGAATATCGACGCCATCCGCTACATCGCGGTGGCTCTGCCGCGTCGCGAGGCGGTGTGGTGGACTTGCGCAACCCGGCGCTGCCTTTTGCCGGAAGATCTGCCGCCGGCAGAAGCCGAGGCGTGGGCGATTGCCGAGACCTGGGTATACGAGCCCACCGAGGCCAACCGCCGTGCTGCCTTCGCCTATGCCGAGGCGCTGAATTTCGGAACCGCGGGCGCCTATGCCGCGCTCGCGGTGTTCTGGTCCGGGGGAAGTCTTGCGCCGCCGGAAACCGGGGAACTCGTCCCGCCGGGAGACCAATTGACGGGCAGTGCCGCCGCCGCATCGGTCATCTACTGCTGCGTGCCGGGAGAGGCCAAAATGATCGGAAAGCGGCACGAAGCCGCCCTCGCAATCGGTATCGACATCGCCAACGGTGGCAATGGTCTGCCCCCAACGTGATGAAAGGCTGAGAGTTCCATGCCACCGCGCCTCAAGCTCACAATCGTTGAACCCTCAGATTTTGAGGGAGAGCGGACGCGAATCGTGGAATCAGGCCCGTTCTGGATCGGCCGCGAAGCCGACAACGACTGGGTGATCGTGGACGACAAGCGCACGATCTCACGCCATCATCTGATGATCGATCTCAAATCCGGCGTTTTCGTGCTCACGGATACGTCGTCGAACGGTGTTTTTCTGAATGATGCAGAACGTCCGGTGGGGCGTGGTCACTCGGCGATCGTGAGCGACGGCGACGTGTTGAACGTGTCCCGTTTCAGCATTGCACTCTCGGTGCTGGAACGCGAGGATTCCGCGCGTGACCCGTTCCGCGCTATGCTGCCGCATGCTGCCGCAGAGGTGAATTCCGGGAACGGTTCCGTTCCGGTTCCAGATGTCGAGGCGGATGCCTGGGGGAAAGTGCCTCGGCCATTGCGGGAGTACGACACCGTTCAGGGGGGCAAGCCGTTGTCCGGGTTTTCGCCGGATGACGGCATGCTGCCCCCGTCGCCGCTTGCCTCCGGCCGCCGCGAGTGGGGGGGCGGACAGGCATCACCCATGCTTCTCTCCGGCATGCCGCTGCCCGGCGGCCTGACCCAGACCTCGGATCAACTCAGGCAAGAGTTGTGGAGCCGTCAGTCCGAATCCGAACACCTGTCGCCTGAAAGGCAGGTGCTCGACTCTGCCTCGCCGACATCGATCTTTATTCCAGAGGACTGGGACGCAGAGGAGATCTCCGGTGCGCCTTTTCCGGTCGAGGAGGAGGCTGCTGCCTCCTTTGCGTTTCCCAATTCGCCGCCTGAGGCTGTCTCTGCTGCGTCGCAGATCCCCGCTGAGTTCGCCAAAGCCCCACTCATCGGGGCTCCGAAAGACCATAAGCCGGCTTTTGAATCCTGTATCCAGATGCTCGTCGCTTTCGAGTGGCTGGAATGGGTGCTGGAGCAGCCTGGAGAAGAGCGCTTCTTTGGCGGCGATCCCAGGGTCGTGGCTGACAGGGTCGCATCGACCGCGCCGGAGGTTCTGTCGGGCCTCGTCGATCAACTTCTGGCACGCGCCAGCGCGGCTATTTCGGCCATCGCCGCCGGCTCTGCCGCTTCTGTCAGCGCGGCGTTGCTGGAGATGAAAGAGGCTCTCGAAGCGTCGTCGGAGGCGATTCCGGTAGAGACTAAATCCGGCATTGAGCCAGATAAGCATGTACTTGCCGCTTTCGCATGGCTGGAATGGTCGCTGACGCGGCCCGGAGACGAGTGCTTCTTCGGCGGTGATCCGAATGCTGTGATGGACAAGATCGCTTCGACGCCTTCGGCAGTTCTGTCGGACGTGACCGACCGTCTGCGGACGCGGGCCCGCGAGACCATTGCAGCTATTGCCAGCGGACAGGTCGCGTCGATCAACGCTGCTGTCGTCCCCCTGCAGGAGGATGAAAAGGCGGCAGGATGAAAGGCAACTCCTGGCGATTTCGCTATCGAACGTTCCAATCGGCTATCCCGCCTGACGGAGACGACAAATTATGAGACATCACGACAAGGTCGTCTGGTCCGAGGGCATGTTCCTGCGGGCCCAGCATTTTCAGCAACAGGATCGCTATTTCGAGCGGCTCTTGCGCCAGCGCGTGGAGGGATTGCGTCCGTTCTCGTGGGGGCTTCGCGAGCTATCGCTCGATGCAGGCTTGCTGGCGCTTGGGAAGGTCGCGGTAGATCGATGCAGCGGTGTATTCGAGGATGGTTCGCCGTTCAATATTCCTGACGATCACGTGGCGCCGACGCCCATCAACCTGCCGGTCGGTACAACCGATACGATCGTCTATCTTTGTGTTCCCGTTCAGCAGCGCGGGGCGCCCGAAGTGCAGGTCGGAGCGTATTTCAAGGGTTCAGCCCGATTCACCGCGGCGGAGTCCGAGGTGGCTGACGCTATCAACGGCGCCAGCGGGCAGGCGCGGATCAGAACGGCTGCTCTCAACCTCTCGCTCCAGCTCCAGAATGAGGACCGCAGCGGATTTCATAGCCTTGGCCTTGCACGGATCGCGGAAGTTGCCGCCGATCGCCGTGTGCGGCTTGATCCCGCCTATATTCCGCCTTTCATGGATACCGCGGCCTCACCCACGCTTTCCGGTTTCCTGACCGAGGTCATGGCGATGCTTCATCACCGGGGCGAGGCGCTGGCGCCGTTGGTCACAGGGACATCCAGCCGTGGTGTGGCGGAAATTGCGGATTTTCTGTTGCTGCAACTCATCAATCGCGCGGAGCCGTTGCTCAAGCATTTCCGCGATCTCTCCGGCGTACACCCGGAGCAGCTTTATGCGCGTTTTGTAGAACTTGCGGGAGAACTTTCCACGTTTACTTCGCCCCGGAAACGGCCGGAAGACTATGCAGTTTACCGTCATGACGATCTGGAGCATGTCTTCGCTACGGTTATGATAGCGCTGCGCCAGTCGTTGAGCGCGGTTGTTGAGCAGGCCGTGGTCAATATTCCTTTACAGGATCGCAAATACGGTATTCGCGCGGGTGTCATACCGGACAAGACCCTGCTGACCAGCGCGACCTTTGTCCTTGTGGTCAGGGCAAGTATGCCCGAAGAGCAAATTCGCCGTGCCTTGCCTGCCTTGATCAAGATTGGCCCTGTCGAGCAGATTCGGGAGCTTGTCAATGTCCAGCTTCCGGGAATCCGCGTCCAGCCGCTTGCCGTAGTGCCGCGGCAGATCCCGTATCAGTCTTCTGCGGTTTATTTCGAACTCGAACCCAATAGTCCGACCTGGAAAAGCATGGCGTCATCCGGCGGCATCGCGGTGCACCTGTCTGGTGAGTTTCCGGATGTATCCATGGAGTTATGGGCAGTAAGAAGAAAGTAAAGTCAGGCATATAATTCAAATATTATTATATCGATATTCTTATTCAAATATTTGAAAGTGCGATTGGAAGGCGGCGTATGGTGGGCGAAATGCAGGCGGACGATGAAGACGTGACGATTAAGGCGTCCACGGCGCTCCTGCGCCAGCAGCGTTCCACACTGCCGGTGCCTGGCGGCAAGTTCGGGAAACCCGCAAGCTCTCACGAGGACGGCGATCCAAAGACCGGGCCGTCAAAGGATACTGCAGACAAAGGTATTGCACCCAAGAACGCCCGTCTTCGCGTGCCGGTCGGCATCACGCCGCCGGCTGGCGGTGCAGGCGGCAAGGGGGACAGCTTTCCCTTCAATGTATCGGCGGCGAATTCCGTCTTTCGCGACTCCGTGAAGGTGGGAGTTGATCATTCTGCGGCGTTCTCTGCGGCTATCGAGATCTTTCGCGGCAATCCTGCCCTGTCTCTGGCCGTGCCGATATTCGAGCGGTTCATGTATGTGCAGACGGGCGGGAGACCAGGCGATGTCAGCGCATTCCACTCGTCGTTGACCAATGCGCTCGTTGATTATGAAAAGCAGGTGTTGACGCACGGCATCCCGCCGCGCCACGCCTCCCTGCTGCTTTATGCCCTGGCGGCGACCATAGATGATGTGATCCTCAACACCAGTTGGGGCAAGGACAGCGCATGGGCCACAAAGAGCCTGATCTCCCTTTTCTTCCGGGAGACGTGGGGCGGTGAGCGGTTTTTCGTTCTGCTTGCCGAAATGATGGGCTCCGGCCCGAAATTCGTGCAGGAAATCGAGGTCTATTATTTCTGCCTCATCTTTGGCTTTGCTGGAAAGTACCGGCTCAATACGCACGACGGGGCAGAGCTGGGCCGCATCCGCGAGGAAATCGGTCAGTTCTTGCGCGACACTCACGGCACGCCCCGGTCCGAGCTGTCGCCGACATGGCGCCCTGTCGCGGTCGAACGGCGCGGGCTGCGGGATTTCCTGCCGTTCTGGTTGGGTTGTATGGGAGTGGTGATCCTGCTCCTGCTTCTGTTCATCATACCGAACATCGTGTTGCAACGGAACACGACGCTCACGGTGCGCGAAGTCGAGAGTCTCGTCTCCAAGGCCGTTCCAATTCGCCCCTCGGCGCCTCCCCCGGTTCAGCCGGCCGCGATCGCTGCTGCCCCTGCTGAACCGCCGCCGCCAGCTGTGGTTCAAAGCCCGTTCGAAGTCGTCTCCGGCATGTTGCAGCCCCAGCAGGCAGCCGGCCTGCTGCGGGTCACGATGATGGATGGCAGGGTCGCCGTCATCACGACACAGGAGTTGTTCGCGTCAGGATCCACAAACCTCAATGATCCTTATCCGCGTGTGATGCAGGCCGTTGCCGCCGCTCTGGACGGCCTTCCCGGGACGGTGACGGTGATCGGCTATACGGACAACGTGGGGGTCCGGCCTTCCGCGCGCTTCCCCAACAACCTGGTGCTTTCCACCTTGCGTGCGCAGGAGGTGGCGCGGGTCATTGCGCAAGGGCTGGGAGACCCCTCACGCGTGTCATACACGGGCAGGGGCGCGGACAATCCGATTGCCCCCAATACCACGCCGGAGGGGCGTCTCGCCAACCGGCGTGTCGAAATATTTTTGACGGCTCAATGAGTTGTTGCAACGGAATCGTGGATCATTCGGGTCATGTTACAGACGATACGAACTAGGCCGTTCTGGCATTGGGTTTTGATGGCCGCCGTCACCATCACGCTGACGCTCGCCACGTGGTTCCTTGCTCCCTTGCTGACGATCGGTGGCCACTCCGTGCTGGCGGACCCGCTGGTGCGCCTG
This sequence comes from Pseudochelatococcus contaminans, assembly GCF_014195635.1. Lineage (GTDB taxonomy): Bacteria > Pseudomonadota > Alphaproteobacteria > Rhizobiales > Beijerinckiaceae > Pseudochelatococcus > Pseudochelatococcus contaminans. The sequence continues at coordinate 254,004 of NZ_JACICC010000001.1, forward strand.
TGCGTCACGCTCATTGTTTTTCTGATCGTCGTCGTCGTCTTGATCCTGTGGTTCCGGCCGGGGGCGGCGCCCAAGAGCGAGGAGACGGCGTCGGAAGCGGAAAACGACGCCAGAGCCCGGATCGAGTCGCTGGATCGCGGGTTGAAGCGTGCCATGGAGATCCTGCGCACCATGGATCGGTCGCGCAGCCGGACCTATCGTTACACCTTGCCGTGGTATCTTGTGGTCGGGCCGGAACGCTCGGGGAAGAGCTCGCTTATCCGCATGTCCGGGTTGCGTTTTCCTTTGGGCGACAAGCGCGGCGGGCAGGTTTCCGCCGGGGTTGGCTATGTGCTCTCCTTTGCCGACAAGGCCGTGATCGTCGACACGCCCGGGCTGGTCGAATCCCATCTTGAGAGACGGGTGTGGCGCAGCTTCCTCGGCCTGATACGCCGTTATCGGCCGCGGCAACCGCTCAATGGCCTCATCCTGACGATCGACGCGCTGGAACTGAGGCGCTCAGCCGAATTCCAGTCGTTGCCAATGCATACCGAACTGCGTCGGTATCTCGTCGATATTCAAAGCCGGCTTCATGTGCGGCTTCCTGTCTACGTCGTCCTCACCAAGGCGGATGAGATACCGGGCTTTCCGGAGTTTTTTGCAAATGCATTGCCTGCCGAGCGCGACGGCGTTTTCGGTGTGACGCTGCCGCTTCTCGATGAAAAAGGGTTGACTGCGGAGGGTGAGGACGCTGCCAAGGTTTTCAGCCGCGAATACGATGCATTTCTACAGTGGCAATTGCCGCGCGTTCTCGATCGCGCCGGCAGTCCTGGCGAGGTATCGCCGCGTTTCAAGAGCTTTATGTTTCTGCCGCATATGGGCGCGCTTAAATCCAGGCTTCAGGAGTTCATCGAAGACGTTTTCCAACCGAATGAATTCGAGCATCCGCTGCTGTTGAGGGGGGTCTACTTCACGAGCGCCGATGGCGGGGTCATTGACGGGGAGGAGGCGGAAGGCGGGATGTCTACGCCGATGGAGCCCAGCGGGAATACCCGCAACCGTGGCATGTTTATCCGCGATATGCTGGAGAAAGTCGTTTTTGCCGAAGCCGGACTTGTAAGCCGCGACAAGCACAGCCGTCGGGCGGAGTGGTGGGCCCGGTGGGGTATTGCCGGCCTCGTCACCGCCGCGGTGGCCGTATTGGTTATCCTGGGAGCGCTGAACATTGTCAGGGTGCACTACATCGTTGACGATGTCCGGCAAGACGCCGCACGGATAAAAGCCGAGTTCGGGGGCGCCATCATTCGTATTTCCGAGCCGGAACAGAGCGACATGGCAGTGGTGCTGCCGGCGTTGCAAGCCCTGGCGGCCCTGCCGACGGGCTGGGATGAGCGAAATAAGCCTGAGCCATTCCAGCTTTTTGGCAGCAAATCGATGTATCATCAGCTTTCGCGCGCCACGCGGGGGGCCTATGCCACGTCGCTGCGGCGCATCTTCCTGCCGATACTCGATGCCGATCTGGAAAAGCAGATTCAGGATAATATGAATGTCCCGCGAGAGCTTTACGGGGCGCTCATGAGCTACCTGATGCTCGGCAATGTCGCGCCCATCGATCGCGACGTGATCGTGGCGCGGATGTCGAACTATTGGCGGAACATGTATCCCGGCCCAATGTACGCGTCACGCCGCGAGGCTCTGGTCCAACAGCTCGATAACCTCATCAATGTCGGTTTTCCGGCTATGGAACTCGATCAGGGATTGGTGAGCCGTGCCCGCGACGTGCTGGAGGCGTTTCCGCCGGCGCAGAGGGGAATGGAACTGTTGCGCGCGCTTCCCGAGATCAGGGATCTGCCCCCCTGGCGACTGACCGATATCGCCGGGCCGCTGGTGCCCCATGCTTTTGTGCGCCGTTCGGGACGGTCATTGTCCGAGGGCATTCCCGGAATGTATCGAGCAGACGCGTTTTCAACCACGGTGTTGCCAGCGATCTCAAAGCTGGCGGATCGGGTGGCGGCCGAGGAGTGGGTCCGTTTTGCCAATCCGGGCGTGGACTGGGAAATGGAAAAGGATGCGGCCGACATGGCGCAGCAAATGATCGCGCTCTATGTCAACGATTACACGACAGCCTGGGAGAACATGCTGAACGACGTGACGATCGCGCCGTTCACGAGCTTCCAGAAGGAGCTGAGCATTCTGCAATCGCTGCTCGGGCCGCCCTCTCCCCTTGCCGCCTATCTCCAGTCGGCGGCCCGGGAGACGGCGGTCTACCCGCCGTCCGCTACCGATGCGCAGGCCGCGCTCGCAGATGCGCACGGGGCGGCAGCAGCTCCCAACCCTGCTCCTCAGCGCGACCCGTCCTTCCCTGGCAACGCGATTACCGATCATTTCGAGCCGCTGCGCCAGCTCGTCAGCGGCAGCCCGAGCGCTCTCGATCAATTGGTGTCGTCGCTTTCGCAATTGCGAGCGCTTATCGGCCCGTTGGCCGCCGTCGGCGACGCAGGTGCCTCCCAGGTCGTAAACGTGACGGGCAATCCGGCCTTTGCTCAGATTCTCAACCAGTTGCAGCTCGAAACGACGGGAGCGCCTCAGGCGTTGGCTGAATCCGTGGCGGATCTGGCGCGGAACACATCGGGCGTGGCGAATGCAGGTGTCAACGTGGACATCAACGCCGCCTGGAAGGCGCAAGTGCTTCCCTTCTGTCAGGCCGCCATCAATGAACGGTATCCGTTCTCGGTATCGAGTAACGAGGTGACAATCGCGGATTTCAGCAAGATGTTCGGGCCGGACGGCCTGATGCAGCAATTCTTCGACAAGCAACTCAAGCCGTTCGTGGATACTGGCAGCAATCCCTGGAAGCTGCACGGCAATTCGGTGGCGCGGCCTGACCTTGCCCGTGGCGCGCTGCTCTATTTCCAGCAGGCTGCCGCGATCCAGAAGGCATTTTTCGGCAGTGGAATGTCGCCGCAGATCGCCTTTACTGTGACTCCGGTTGACCTCGATCCGGGGGCGATGAGTGTTACGCTGACGATTGACGATCAGTCCCTGACCTATCAATACGGCCCGACACAGACCGTCCCCATGCAATGGCCGGGCGCGAAGGGCGGGGTCCGCGTCGCATTCGGCGCCACTCAGCCTGGCAGGCCGTCCTCTGTCAGTATGGATGGGCCGTGGGCGCTGTTCCGCTTTCTTGATAGCCGGACACTGAAGCCGGTCGGGGGATCGCGTTACGAGCTCGGCGTCAATATCGACGCGCGATCTGCCAGTTTCTCGATCGAGGCGGCGAGCGTCTATAACCCTTTCCAGGATAACGTTCTTGCCGGGTTTCGTTGTGCGCCGTTTCTCGTAGGGCAATGAAGAGGCACAATACATTGCAGACAAAAATGTCATATCGACGTCGCATGTGGCGAGCTAGACTGGCTTCATTCATAAACCGGCATGTTCAGATATTATAATGACCTTTGAACCGACATTCGATTTCGAGTTGTTGCTGGAACCGTTTGATGGCGATACGCCGAGCGGGGTTGATCCACGTCTGGATCTTTCGCCAACGTCTCGCTTTCTCCGCATGAAGGACGCTCGCGCCAGCGCGCGCCGGAAGGAGAGGGCAATCGACGTCGATGGTGACGCTCCATCGCCGATGTCCGAATGGCAGGAGGTCGCGCAACTCGGCGTCGAAATCCTGACCGAGGAGGGCAAGGATATAGAGGTCGCTTCCTGGTTGGCGGAGGCGCTGCTGCGCCTCAGCGGATGCGCTGGCCTCTATGTCGGGATCAAGGCATCTCACGGGCTGGTCGAGCGCTTCTGGGACACTCTCTACCCTCTTCCCGACGAGGATGGAAACGAGTCCAGGCTCTCACCGTTCATCGGGCTCAACGGTGCCGAGGGTGAGGGGACGCTCATTCAGCCGTTGCGGAAGATACCGCTGACCGCGAGCGAGCCGCCCTACGGGCTCTGGCAATATCACCAGGCTCAAGAGATCGAGCAGATCAGCGACTCGAAGAAGCGTGACGAGCGCATTGCGGCCGGTGCTTTGTCCCTGGCCACCTTTACGGAGGCGGTCAACGCGACACCCGCGTCCTGGTATGCCGATCTTGTCGCCGGCATTGCGGCGGTGAGGGAGGCGCTCGATGAGCTTTCCGGCGCATTTGCCGGGCAGGTCGGGATCGATGCGCCGCCAGCCGGCAGCATTCGTGCTGTTCTCCAGGCCATTGCTGATGACGTCAACATCTTTGCAGCGGACAAGCTGGCCCATGCCGCGCGTGCCGCCGAGCTTGAGGCGGCACAATCCGAGACAGCGAAGGACGAGGAAAGCGACAGTGAGGACGATGACAGCGGCGAATATGACGAAGAGGCAGGCAATGCATCGACGGGCCGTGCGGTGCCCTCAACGAGGCCGGTCAATCGAGAGGACGGGCTTCGGCAGCTTCTTCAGATTGCCACTTTCTTTCGCGAGACGGAACCTCATTCTCCGATTTCCTACACACTGGAAGAGGTTGTCCGGCGCGGACGAATGTCATTCAATGAGCTTCTTCAGGAGCTCATTATTGATAGTAGTGCCAGGCATTACTTCTTTATCGCATCTGGAATTAGTTCTCCTGAAGTGGAATCAGATTCAGATGAATAGTTTATATAAACAGTAAATCTCAAATAATTCCGTCATAAAATCATCTTATATTTAAGTTATTTTATGATTTGTGTGCAGGCTATTCCTGTGCGGCGCCTGAATTTAGCGCATTAATACAAGTATATTACTTAAGCATGTATTAAAATGGGGGTTTCAGGGTACGATGCTCAGCGTTCATGATAAATTGAACCGTGTTCGCAAGCCGCGCGTTCACATTACTTACGATGTCGAGACGGAGGGCGCCGTTGTCCAGAAGGAACTGCCGTTCGTGGTCGGCGTCCTCGGGGACTTCTCCGGCGATCCGAGCACGCCGCTGGCGGCGCTCAACGATCGCAAGTTCATCCAGATCGACCGCGACAATTTCAATCAGGTATTGGCGCGTCTGACACCTGGTGTGAAGCTGAAGGTCGACAACACGCTTGCCGATGATGGCAGCCAGCTTTCGGTGGAACTGAATTTCAAGTCCATGGAAGATTTCGAGCCGGCGGCGGTTGTCAATCGCGTCGAGCCGCTGCGCAAGCTGCTCGAAGCGCGCAACGAACTGCGTGATCTGCTCTCCAAGGCCGACCGTTCGGAAAATCTCGAGGAACTGCTGGAGCAGATTCTCGCGAACGAGGGACATCTCAAGAGCCTCAGCGATCAGCTCGGCGTTTCTGCTGACGCCAATGACAATGACTCCAAGGAGGGCTGAGGAATGAGTTCCACGGATACACAAAATCAGGGCGCCGCCTCGGAAGTTGCGACCGCTGAGGGCGGAATTTCGTTCCTCGATCAAGCAATCGCCGCCACGCGGCAGACCGATCCTGACCGGACCAGGGAGCTTCTGCGCACGCTGACCCGCGAGGCGCTTTCGGGCACCGTCACGTACTCCAAGAACCTGACACAGACGATCAACTCGGCCATCAAGCGGATCGACGAAAAAATCTCGACCCAGCTCAATGCCGTGCTTCATCACCCCGACTTCCAGAAGCTGGAAGGCTCATGGCGTGGGTTGAACCACCTTGTCATGAACTCCGAAACGGGCACGAGTCTCAAGATCCGCGTCCTCAACTGCACGAAGCGTGAGCTCTACAAGAGCCTCACCAAGTCTGCGGAGTTCGACCAGAGCACGATCTTCAAGAAGATCTACGAGTCGGAATTCGGCAGCCCGGGTGGCGAACCTTACGGTGCGCTCATCGGAGACTATGAATTCTCCAATCATCCGGATGATGTCGAGCTTTTGTCGCTGGCCTCGAACGTTGCGGCGGCAGCATTTGCGCCGTTCATTACTGCGGCAAGTCCGACCCTCTTTGGTTTCGACGATTTCACGGATCTGTCGAAGCCGCGGGATCTGGAGAAGATCTTCGATACCGCTGAATATGCCAAGTGGCGCGGCTTCCGCGAATCTGACGATTCCCGGTTCGTGACGCTGACCATGCCGCGCACCCTTGCGCGGTTGCCTTACGGCGCCGAAACCAAGCCTATCGAAGAGTTCGGCTACGAGGAAGGCAATATCGTGAATGGCGTCGCGCGCGCCATGAAGCATGAAGAATATTGCTGGATGAATTCGTCGTACGTGCTCGGAACCCGCCTGACGGACGCCTTCGCCAAGTATGGCTGGTGCACTGCGATCCGTGGCGCGGAAGGTGGCGGTAAGGTGGAAGGTCTGCCAAGCCACGTCTTTACCTCCGATGACGGCGATGCCGACCAGCAATGTCCGACGGAGATCGGCATCACCGATCGTCGTGAGGCAGAGCTTTCCAAGCTCGGCTTCCTGCCGCTCTGCCACTACAAGGGCACCGACTATGCGGTGTTCTTCGGTTCCCAGACCGCCCAGAAGCCGAAGAAGTACGATCGTCCCGACGCAACCGCCAATGCCGCGATCTCGGCACGGCTGCCGTACATCATGGCGACGTCCCGCTTCGCTCATTATCTGAAGATCATGGGCCGGGACAAGATCGGATCTTTCGTCGAGGCTTCGGCCTGCGAGGACTGGCTCAATCGGTGGATCATCAACTACGTCAATGGCAATCAGGATGCGGGCCAGGATATGAAGGCCAAATATCCGCTGGCCGAGGCGAAGGTCGAGGTGCGTGAGATTCCCGGCAAGCCCGGCTCCTATCACGCTGTGGCGTGGCTCCGTCCCTGGTTGCAGATGGAAGAGCTGACCACCTCGCTGCGTATGGTGGCGCGTATTCCGACTGTCTCGTAACGGATGCGCTCTCGGCATCGGGGGATTGGGAATGTTGCTTGATGCTGACGAGAACGCCAATCCACGAGGTGACGTCAAAGCCGCCGCTTCGCAGGATTATTCCGCTGATGACGACGCAGGGGAGACTATTCCCCTGCGTCGTCAAATCATCGACATGGTGCTTGGCCGTCGTCCTTCCGGACGCCTTGATGCATTTCTGTCGGCTAAAGATCCCGCTAAAGCCTTGGGTATATGGTTCGGCAGGGACATCGCTCACTTGCGGGACGGCGCCGCATTGATGGGGGCAATTGACCGCGACCTGGCGTTTTTCGACGATCTCCTGACGGACCAGCTCAATGCCGTACTGCACCATAAGCGATTTTTGCAGATAGAAGCCTCATGGCGGGGCCTGCAATATCTCTGCAAGAGCGCTTTCACGGCGTCGAAGGTCGTGGTGAAGGTTCTGAATGTCTCCTGGGACGAGATCGCGCGTGATTTCCAGCGGGCGGTCGATTTCGACCAGAGTTTTCTGTTTCGGCGGGTCTATAACGACGAGTTTGGCATGCCGGGCGGCAAGCCCTATGGCGTTCTGCTGTGTGATTTCGAGATTCGTCACCGCTTGTCCGAAGATCATCAGATCGACGATGTCGCCGTCTTGAACGGCCTTGCGAGTGTCGCAGCAGCGGCTTTTGCCCCGGCGGTGTTGTCTGCCTCGCCCGCGCTGATCGGATTGCAGAGCTTTACGGAACTCGATCGGCAGCCGAATCTGCGCGGCCTGTTCCGGGAGCCCGAATATATCCGCTACGAGCGTCTCCGGGCCCTTGATGAGGCCCGTTTCGTGGGGGTGGTGCTTCCGCGTGTCCTGATGCGGGAGCCGCGTGTCGGCGAGACGGTCCCGGGTCTCCCGTTCCGTTATCGGGAAGATGCACGGGGCCTTGCCATGGATGAGCTTTGCTGGGGGAGCGCCGTTTATGCATTCGGCGAGGTGCTCATCCGCGCATTCGACCTTTACGGCTGGTTTGCGGATATCTGCGGGACGCGTCGAGACGCCATTGACTGCGGTCTCGTGACCGGGGTCGCGGCGCCGCCGACCGAAACTGATGCGCCGGGTATAATCAACCGTTTTGGTTGCGAGGTTGCGATTCCGGGCCATATCGAGCAGGATCTTTGGCAGCTTGGCTTGATGAACCTGAACGTGTGCAAAGACACGTCCTATCTGGCCTTCCATTCCGGCTTGTCGATCCAGTCTGTGCGGCAGCAGGGCAGCAACGTTGCCCAGATGAACGCGCGCTTGTCATCCATGCTGCGCTACATCCTTTGTGTTTCGCGTTTTGCGCAGCATGTCAAAGTCCAGGTACGTGACCGGATCGGCAGCTATGTCACGGCTGATGCATGCGAGCGGGATCTTCAGTCATGGATTCTGGGGTACTGCCTTGGAAACGACGATGCTCCTCCGGATATGAAGGCGCGGTTCCCGTTGCGGGAAGCCCGGATCGAAGTGCGGGAGGTTCCCGGTCGACCAGGCTCCTTCGCATGTGTCATGCATTTGAGGCCGCATTTTCACCTTGACCGGGTTTTCACCACTTTCAAGCTCGTTACCGATATTGCATTCGCCAACCCGCGGGTGGCGTAGTTTTACTTATTTTTTCATGGAGACTAAATAGATGACCGCGATTGCTTATGAACTATTCGAGGCCGGCAAGCTGAATGCCGCGATCGAAGCCGCGGGCATCGCGGTCAAAGCCGCGCCGGGCGACATCCAGCCGAGGAGCTTGCTCGCGGAATTTCTCTGCGTTGCCGGCGATTTCGAGCGCGCCGAGCGCCAATTCGAGGCGATCGTTACCCAGGACGCCACGACCGCTGTGCAGGTAACCCGGTTGCGGCAGATCCTGCGCGCCGCCGGCATCCGCCGGCAAGTGTGGGCGGAAGGTCGTGCTCCGGAATTCGTGACGGAGCCGCCTTCCCATGCAACGTTCCGGCTTGAGGCTCTGATGCACCTTCGCGAAGGACGCATCGAGGCTGCCACCGCTGCCGTGGCGCAAGCAGAGGAGCAACGGCCGCCGGTTCGCGGCATTTCCGGCGATGGTGTCTCGTTCGACGACTTCCGTGATCTCGACGATCTTCTGGGAGGCATTTTGGAAGTGTTGACGACCACGGGTAAGTATTTCTGGGTTCCGATCGAGCAGATTGAAGAGGTGGTGTTTTCGCCGCCGAGCCGACCGCTGGACACGGCGTGGCGCACTGTCCAGATTTCGGTCCGTGGCGGCCCCGAAGGTGAGGTCGTGATCCCCGGCATCTATCCCGGAATCGGCGGTGACACCACGGAAGCATTGCAGCTTGGCCGCGAAACCGGCTGGGTGGAGGTTGCGCCCGGATTTGTCCGTGGCCAGGGTCTGCGCAGTTTCCTGCTTGGAGACAACGATGCCTCCATCTTCGATTTGGGTCAGCTCACCTTCACGGCGGCTTCATGACCAGTATCGGCCTTTCCCTGATCGACCGGCTTCTCGATGACGAGGGTAGTCTGGCAGAGCGCGTCCGCAACGGATTGCGGCGCGATCTGGAGGATCTGCTGAACAGCAATCCGCGTGTCGTCAGCTGGTCCCGTGAATTGGCGGAACTCGACAGCTCGCTGCTGAATTTCGGCATTCCCGATCTTGCCACGACCAACCTCGCTACCGAGCATCTTCGCATGGCGGCGGTTGCCGAGATCGGGGAAATCATCAGGGCCTGGGAGCCACGTCTCAAGGATCTGGTGGTTTCCGCGATCCCCAATGCCGATCCGGCCGACAACTCGCTGCGGATGCGGATCGAAGGGCAGGTTATGCTCGACCCACTAAAAGAGCCGATGATTTTCGATACGATCATCGACCCGATCGGCAATGTTATATCCTTGGGTGCGTAGCGGTGACTGACGATCTGCTTCCCTACTACAACCGCGAGCTCGGCTATCTACGCCAGATGGCGGAAGAGTTCGCGGAGGCTCACCCCAAGATCGCCAAACATCTTCGCCTCAGTGGTGATGCGATTGACGATCCCCATATCGCCAGGCTCATCGAGAGCGTCGCATTCCTGAACGCGCGCACCGCCAGCAAGCTTGACGACGAGTTTCCCGAGTTGTCGAGTACGCTGCTCGATGTACTCTATCCGCATTATCTGGCGCCGATACCCTCGATGGCGATTGTCCAGTTCAGGCCAAGCGCCGAGATCACCGGGCCTCAGCTCATCCCGGTCGATACCGAGATCGATTCGGAGGCCGTCGATGGCGAGTCATGCTGCTTCCGGACGCGGTATCCGGTGACGCTGTTGCCGATCACTTTATTCCAGGGCGAACTGACGGGACGTCCCGTCGCTGCCCCGGCGAATTCGAAAGCTGTCGGCGCGATGTCCGCGCTGAAGCTTGCGCTACGCTGTATTCCGGATGGCGTGACCTTTTCTCAGTTGCGGCCGGACACGCTCCGTTTTTTCCTGCGCGGGCAGCCGTCCCAGATGTACCCGTTGCAGCAGCTCATTCTGAACAACACGATATCGGTCGCTCTGGCTGATGGTCCTGACGATCCGGAGCCCGTGATCCTGCCGCCGTCCGCGGTCCGGCCCGTGGGGCTCGATCCGGATGAAGCGCTTTTGCCCTATCCTGATCAGTCCCTGATCGCCTATCGCCTCCTGACGGAATTCTTCGTCTTTCCGGAGAAGTTTCTCTTTATCGATATTGACGTCCGCGAGAAAGTGTCGACGAGCGCGGGGCGCGACCTCTACATCTATCTCTACTTCGACAGCGCCAATGTCACGCTTGAGCGCAGTGTTTCGAAGGATATGTTTGCGCTCGGTTGTACGCCGATCATCAATCTCTTCCGGCAGCGCGCCGAACCTGTTCTGGTGTCGCACAATCGCTTCGAGTACCGCGTGATACCCGATGCCCGGCGGCAACGGGCACTTGAGGTTCACTCGGTTTTATCCGTGACCCAGACGGATGCTTCCGGCGGCCAGCGGCCGATCACGCCGCTGTATGCCCGGCGCTCTGGTGCGGATATCCAGAGCGATGGTTACTGGTCGTCATCGCGGCGGAAGGGGGCCGGCGATGATGGAACAGAGGTTTACCTGTCGTTTACCAATCCCCGCGTCGCCTTTGCCCGCGAGGACTGGGTGGTGTCAGTCGATACCCTGTGTTCCAACCGTGATCTGCCGACGAAGCTGCCCTATGGCGGCGGCCATCCGCTGCTCTCCATCCGTGACGGCACGAACCTTGGCAACATCGTCTGCATTTCCCCGCTGACCCGTCCGCTGCGCCTGAAAAATGCCGACAGTTATCACTGGCGTCTGATTTCGCATCTGACCCTCAATCATCTTTCGCTTCTCGGGGAGCAGGGCCCGGAGACTTTTCGCGAGATCCTGCGTCTTTATGACTTCCATCAATCTCCCGAGACGATCCGCATGATCGAGGGCGTGTCAGCCCTGATCGCCAGACGCGGCGTTGCCCGGGCTCCATCGCAGCCCGGCGAGGTGCCGTGGGGCGATGCCGTCATTCGCGGTGTTGATATCTCGATCGAGCTCGATCCCGCCAATTTCGTGGGGAACGGCATCTTTCTCTTTGCCATGGTCCTGGATCGTTTCTTCGGTCTTTTTGCTTCCATCAACTCCTTCACCCGGCTGACCGCCACAATGAAGGGACAACCAGGAACATTGCGAACATGGCCCGCCCGCGCCGGTCACCGCCAGATACTGTAGTCGAGCGGCTGTTCGCCGAACCGGGCAGTTTCGACTTCGTTCAGGCAATGAGAATTATCGATTCGTGGGAGGCGCCCAATGCGCCGGCCGACACATCAGCGCCGCTGCCGAAAAAGTCAGTGCGGCTTGTGAACGATGCACGGTTGCGCTTTCCGAGTGCTTCCATCGCCCGCGCCCATTGGGGCAAGGCAACAACGTCGCCGCGCCTCACCATCTCATTGCTGGGATTGATCGGACCGCTCGGCACGCTTCCCTTCAGCTACACAGCGCTGGCGGTGCAGGGGCTGGGCCGCGACAACGAAGCGTTGCGCGCGTTTCTTGACATGTTCCAGCATCGTGCGGTGAAGCTATATTATGGCGCTGCAAGCAAATATCGGATCACTATCGCCCAGAATTATCGGCGCCACGGCCATGATGATGCTTTCACAACCGTTTTGCGCAGTCTTGCCGGCCTTGGCCTGCCGTCGTTGCGTGATCGACAGACCGTGCCGGATGATTTCGTTATCCGTAACGCCGGTCTGTTCGGCGGAGGGACGCACTCCATTGCCGGGCTGGAAGCGTTGTTATCGAGCAAACTCGGCCTCGACATCGCTGTACAGCCGTTCGTCGGAAGTTGGTTGCATGTCCCTGAGGTTGAACAGACCCGGCTTCCGACGTCCGGCGCAGACGAAGGTTACCATTGCGCGCTCGGGGTAAGCGCCATGGTGGGTGAGCGCTCCTGGGAGGTCTCCGGCCGATTCCGCATCGCCATTGGCCCCATCGGTCGCAATGATATCGATGATTTGTTGCCGGACGGGGACGGTACGGCAATCATCGTCGATATCGTTCGACTCTATTGCGGTATCGAGTTCGACTACGATATCAATCTGCGCATCAAGGCCGGAGATGTCCCTGCGGCGCGGCTGGCCGCCGGCAGCGACGATTCCGGTGCTGCGCGCCTTGGTCTGACCTCCTGGATTCTGTCTTCTTCGAGTCTTGAGGACCGCAACGATACTGCTTTTGAACCTGATTTGTTCGGTTGACCGCTGCGGCCACGCCAGCATGCGTCTCCTTACCGTCCACGCAGCGAGGGGCGATTTCAGGATTTTCTAAAACCCTAAATCGTCACCACGGCTAGTCTTGACTTCAGAACCCGCTTTCGCGGATCAGGATGCTCGCGATACGCCTCCATAGCTGCTTGGCAGGTGAGGCGGCGACTGCTTCGAGGATGGCCGTTCCGGTCCGGCTGCCGCGCGTGGCCAAAGGCTCGTTTGGTGCCAGCAATATGCGGTAGACCGGCAGTTCCGGTACCAGAGTCTCTTCCCGCCCCGGGATGCCGGTTTCGCGAATGGCAATGGGGCCACCGTTGATGGACGCAAGTTCCGGATCCATCAAGTTACGCGTAGACGTGTCATCGACCGCGATGATCGAGGCGCGAACGCGTGGAGCGGCGATGTCCGCTGGAATGAAAACGGCCTCAGCCTGCGAGCGGATGCGGTCGAAATCTGCTTCATAGACATAAGCTTCGATCGTGGTGGTATCGAGATTCGCGACGGTGGCAACCAACTCGTTGACTTTCAGCCATTCGCCGGTTCCGAGCGGCTCGGTCATTTCAACCACGGTGCCGCTGATCCCGGATCTGACGACAAGGCGTTCATGCTCTGCCTGCGCAGCGCGGAATTCCGCCCGCGCGCGGTCGAGATCGTTGGAGAGACGTTGAGCCTCCGGGCTGGCCTCGCGGTCTCCACTTGCCGCTTTCTGAGATGCTGCCTGCAACTGCGCCGCGAGGCTGTTGACAGCCCGGCTTGATTGGGCAAGCCGATAGTCGATATCCGGAGAGCCAAGTTCCACCAGCGGATCTCCAGCCGCGACTTTATCTCCGACCTTGACCAGAACACGCGTCACGCGGCCAGGCACTTCCGCATATTGACGCACCCGCGACTGCGCTGAAAGCAGGGCCGGGGCATGTACGGATGTTTGCCAGGGTATGAGAAGCGCAATCAGGAACAAGCCGGTCAGCGACAGGGTCAGGATCGTGCGGGCATTCATCTTTTTCCCCCGGTTTCGCTTTATCCACTCGCCGATTTCACGGGTCACCGGCCGCAACACAAACCACCAGATCTCCACGGCAAACAGGAAGATCCCGAGCAGCTTGAAAAACAGGTGGTAGACGACCAGCGCAATGCCGAGAAACAAGACGAAGCGGTAGGCCCAGGTTGCGATGGCATAAGTGATCAACGTCCGCCGCATCTCGGGAGACCAATGCTCCGGCGGAGGTTCGCGCAGATCGAACAGAATTTCACGCAGCTTGTGGCGAGTGAGCGCGAATGCCCGATCTTGCAGGTTCGGTACGTCCAGAAAATCCGAGAACAGATAGTAACCGTCGAAGCGCATGAACGGTGACAGATTGATCAGGAGCGTCAGAACCCAGGTCGTCGTGGCCCAGACAAAAACAATGCTGCGAAGGACGCCATCCGGCAGCAGGCTCCACGCCAGCAGCGCATAAGCGGCAAGGCAGCATTCGGCAGCCATTCCCGCCATTCCGATAGCAAGCCGTTGATGTCGCTTCGGCAGTCGCCACGCGCCGCTGGTGTCGGTGTAAAGCACCGGCAGCATGACGAGAAAGGCTACCCCCATGCTGGGCACGCGGCAGCCAAGCCGCTTGGCGGTCAGTGCATGTCCCAGTTCATGTAGCATCTTGGAGGCCAGCAACGAGGCACCCGCGAGGGCAGCGCCTTCAAAGGAAAAGAACCACGGCATCGTTGCCAGGAATGAATCCCACTGGCGCAAAGTGAGGTAGAGCCCGATAATGCCTGAAGCGACAGTTACATAGAGAAAAGCACGCGTATAAACAAAGGACAACAGCGGCAGCAGCTTGTCGAGGGCTCGATCCGGTTGTACCAGCGGGATGCGAATGAACAGGTAATTATGCAGCAAGCGGGTCAGCAGGCCCTGTCGCCGCGCCGCCCGGCGCGTCAGCATGCGTTTCGTCGTTTCGTGCGTGGGAATACTGACGAGTTCTGCGTTCGAGAGAAACTCCAGCACACGTTTGACATCGTCCGCCGTTGCGGCAAGCGTCGTTTCCGCTTGGATGCGGGCGGCAATATCATCTGGCCGGCGAAGATGCCAGCGTGCTAGAATTTCAAACTCCAGCCAGCCAAGGCGATAGTATCGATGGGCTGCGGGATCGTATAGCGTCCAGCTTGGCGCCCCCCCGCGGAGCCGCGGGCCGGGCTCGATCGTCAGTTCATCCCGCAAAGGAGGCAAGACCGGAGAAGCGGCCGACCCTTGCGGGGCGCGGACAGATGCTGCCGGAGCAGGCCGGCCGCCGGCGGCAGTCACAGGCCCAGCCATTGCCGTGCTGCCGCTACCGGACGGCGGAACAGGAAGTAAACCAGCGGTACCTTGGCGCCGTAGAGTTTGGCTGTTCCCTTGAGACCAATGCGTGGCGGCAACTCTTCTGCGGCGTCCAGAAGCGCCTTGATCCTGTAGCCAAGGATGCCATCCGCGCCTTTTTGCGATTGATACGACACGAATGTCAGCGTGGCGTCGTACGCACGTTCAGGCGCAATATTCAGAAACAGGCGGACTGGTGTGCCGATTTCGAGGTCTATGGCATCAGCAACGGGCAAACGCGCTTCTATCTCGACCTTCGTGGGATCGGCCACCAGCATCACCCGCTCGCCGACGGCGACGGGACGACCGCGCCAATCGTTTGGATCATCGAAAACCGCGAGGCCTTCCCGGGTGGCCCGAATCTCGATGCGGGTCAACTTATCGTTCAGATAATCGACCTCCGCTTGCTGCTGCTCCAGTTTGCCCTGCAAGGTAGGCAGACTGGCGCGAGCAGCCGGGTCCATCACGGCCGCTTGCCGTGCCTGCCGCAGCTCTGTCGTTGCCGCATCAAGCGCGCGGGATGACACTTCGAGCTGGTTACGCAGTAGTCTGGCGTCGAGGGAGAAGAGGAGTTGCCCTTCCGCGACGGTTTCATTGGGGCGAACAAGAACCTGGTCGACAACCCCGTCAAGCGGCGCTCGCACCATGGTCGGCTCAAGTGGAATAATCTCTGCCGGTGCAAGGACTGACTGGCGCACAGGGTAGAACGCACCAGCCACAAGGATCAGTATCAAAAGTGTGATGAGGCCGCGCCGTTTCCACTCATTCCTGCTGTCCGGCTGGCTTTTACTCTTGAGTATCGAATCCCGCTTCCACACCCGCGCCCGCAAAAGAGAAGCGCGCCACGCATGGCCATAGGCATCCGCGACATAGGAAAGAAGGGCGCGATCCGATTCCGAAAGCGGCTCGTCGCGGCCGAGAACCAATGCGCCGGGTCCAAGCGGAATCCATACAAGGTGGGGCGCCATCCACTCATCCCATTCCTCCCCCAGGGGCGTCGGCAGATCGGCGGGAACGAACTGGCGGATGTCGCCGGACCGCGCGGTTTCCGTGCGGCTGAGATGGGCACAAAGCCGTTGCGCCCAGAAGATGTAAGGTGCTTGCTGATCCGGGGTGGTGATACCCGAAGCGGCAATTACCTTGCCTCGTGGCTTCTGCTGCCATAGCAGCGCCTGCCTGTAGGGCAGCAGACCCATGGTTTCGTTGACCATGATGAAGCCAAGCTCTGCAGGGTCGGCGGCGCGAGCGCGCTTCTCGATCTGAACGAGCGCCGCAAGCCGCATCAGCTGTCGGGATTCCACCTGGCTCATTGCGCTGGCTCGGGCTCCGGAACATTGAACCGGGCAAGACCGCTCATCCCAGGGGACAGGGAAGGGAAATCGCCCGTGACCGTTGCAAATACTTTCACTGACTGGCTGACCGGGTCGATATCCGCCGCAAGCCGCGTTACCGAGGCCGGAAAGTCCTGATCAAGCTCGTCGATATGAATGGTAAAATGCCGACCTGTCGTGAGCCATGCGAGCCAGCGCGAGGGAACCAGCATTTCCACTTCCAGCTCCCGGTTGCTGAGAATGGAAATGATTTGTTCGCCCACAGGTACGTACTGGTGGTTCTTGACCTTTAGCCCTGTGACGCTGCCGGAGAAAGGGGCATTGATCGTGCAGCGTGACACGTCGATTGCCGCCAGTTGGCGCTCCGCGCGCGATGCTGCGACATCGATCTCGGCCAGTTCAAGCTCCACTTTGCCGGTCGCACCGCGCTGGTCGAGCAGCCGCAGGGCCTGTGCCTTGCGCTCGTTGCGGCGCGTCTGTGCGTCTGCCTGCGTGAGACGGGCTTCATAACTGGCGCAATCAATCGCCGCCAGTTCCTGCCCTTCGACGAAGCTCTCGCCCTCGCGGACTGGCAGTGACACGATCCGGCCGACGATTTCACTCGACAGTGTGGTCGCGTATCGCGGCGTTACCTGTGCGCGCACTTCCATGGCAGCGATGCTTCTGACGGTTGCGCTTTGCGCTAAAGTTTCGCCAGTTGCAACAATGTTTGCAGCGGCGATTGCCGCTGCAAACAGGCTTTTGAAGATAGCGCTGCGTCTGCGCTCTTTGAACTTACTTTGCATTGGATGCGATTGTTGCCGCCATTGCCGGGATAGGCTGCGCGGGCTGTGCCGGTGCCTGCGGCGCGGGCAGAACCGGGACCGGAATACGGCCCTCACGCCATTGCTGGCGCCGCTGGCGAATGGCCTCCACCAGCTCTGGCAGGGTGGCGGCCTTCACATCCGCCGGCAAGGGATCGATGCCGAGGGTGGCGAAGATATTGCCATCCGCACTTTGCAGATCGGCCTGAGCACGGTTGCTGCGCAGGTCAGCAAGCACGGCGTTGACCTTTTCACGGATCACGTCAAGATCCGATCCCGTCTCGGCTTCCTGCGTGTTTGCCTGCAAGTTGGCGATGTTGCGGTTGATCTGCGCCATCTCGTGCGCCCGCTCATAGGTGTTGCGGGCAATGGCATATTGCCGTGCCGAGATCTGCACCTGGGCGATGACGGCCATGGTCATGGCATGGCGGCGGTAATCGGCGATTTCGAGCTGGACGTCGCCGAGCTTTGCAACACCGGGGATTGAAGCAACGCGCACGACGCTGGCCGCGAGGCGAGCACCCACCTCGCTCCAGTCATTGAAGCGCAGGTAGCTGTTGCTGTCGTAATTGAGCGACGCAAGCAACGTCACGCCGGGAACGAGCCGCAGGATCGCACGGCGTCCCTCGTTGAGCACGACGCGGCCATTGTAGGCTTCCTCACGCAATTCGGGACGGTTGACAAGCGCGATGCGCTCCATGTCGTCGATCGACAGCTTGAGGCGTGGCGTCGCCTGCCGTCCGGTCGGCGGTGCAAGCCTGTAGCTGGTATCCGGCGGCAGGCCCATGAGTTGGGCGAGCTGCGTCTTGGCGACAGCCAGTTGCTCCTCAACAGCCTCAAGCTGCTGGATCATTTCCATCAGGCTGCGTTGATACCGCAGCGCCTCGGCAGGATCCTGCGACCGTTCTGCACCGGCAGCGCGCGACTGTGCCAGGGCACGTCTGGCTTCCTTGATGATAGGCCGGATGCGCGGCATCACCCGCTCGGACGACAGCGCCGTCCAATAAGCCGTCTGGACCTGCTGGAAGATGTTGTTGATGACCCGGCGGCGCTGCTCCTGCGCGATGATGACACGATCGGCCTGTTGCTTGGCTTGCAGATAGCTGACGCCGAAATCGATGATGTTCCATGACAGTGTCAGGTCCGCAAAGGTGCGCTCGCGATCGACGGAAACGTTCTCGAAGTTGGATGGCACCATGTCGCCGGTCAGATAGCTTGCGCTTGAACTGACAAGTTCTTTGTTTCGGCTGACATATCCTGCATTCGCCGTGAGGTTCGGCAGCATGTCGAGCCGCGTCAGGTCAAGCTGGCGATCCTGAAGCAGGGCATTGAACATTTGCAGGCGGTGGTCGAGATTATAGGCCAGCGCGCGCGCCTGTGCCTCTTCGAGGCTGACAGGCCCGGTTGGCTTGGGGCTGTAGGCGCGCAAGGTGGCCCTGTCGGCAGCGGCCCGCGCGAGATTTTCCTCGACTGTGAAGGGTTCGGGCTTCATGGCGCATGCCCCCAGCCCGAGGCAGCCGGCCCCTAAAAATAAAACTGCCAGAATATTCCGCGCGCGCATGACTCTCGCTCGTGTTGTCATTGATAAAATTACTCTGGAAAGGCGGTGATTGATGGTGCTCATGGGACTGGCCGGCCGATGGCCGCCTCTCCCACGGTGCTTGTGGATCTCGCTTCCGATCCCAATGCCTCGAGCAACTGCGCCATTTCGATCGTCCGGCCGCTCGTGCCGGATTGAAGCAGGATATCCGTCAGGGACTGACGGCCGATTCCACGGTCGAGGAAGGCTTCGATCTCCGGCTCCTGCTGTACCCCCGGCTCGGCGGGAGGAGCGGTTTCCGGAGCATCAGGCGAAGGCTCTGGCGTTTCAGGCGAGCTTTCCGGAGGCACAGCTTCCTGCGGCGGCGTTGCTTCGGGTTGCGGCTCCGGCTGCTGCACTTCGGGTTCAAGCTGTCCGGGTGCAGGCTGGTCGTCCGGCTGGGGCTCATCCGGCACGGCCCTCGTGCGGATCGCTTCGAAGCTCTTGTGGTTATCCTGAAGGACGTGGATGGTGACCGTCGAAACAGCCTCGTTGCCTGCCGCATCACGGGCGGCTACACGCACGATGTAAACGCCGGGCTCGACGTCATCGTATGGCAACGCGATCACGGTCTGCGTGTAAGGATCGAACGATATCCACGCCGGCAGCGCCTGATTGCGGCCCAAAGTGGCCTCATAGAACAGGTTGCTGGCAGTCATGTCGCCGCTGTAGCGGAACATCACCTGCTGCATGACGGTCTGGCGGGTGGTGGTATAGCGATGGATTGGCCAGCCTTCGAGGGAAGGGCGCAGGTTTTCGCGCGACCAATCGGTGATTACCGGTAGTGTCCGGGTAACGAGAGGTGTCGCGATCGGATTGTCTTCAGGTTCCACGATGTCTATGGCAGGCGGCAGCTCACCGGGAGTTCCGATGTCCTGATCAGGGATCTCCTCGTCAGGGGGGAGCACCGGCTCAGGATCGCTGCCGTTGATGGTGATCGTGAGAGTTGCGACCGACGTATCTCCATCGGCGTCGGTGATGGTGTAGGTCAACGTTTCGAGCAGCGTCGCTCCGGTTCCGAGCGCGATCACGGCCGGGTTTGCCTTGTCCAGCGTGTAGACATAGCTGCCGTCCGCATTGAGGACGAGAGTGCCGTAAGCCGTGGCGAAGCTCTCGCCCGGATTGCGCGGCAGGGCAGGTGTCGACGGGTCGCCGTCGTGATCGAAACCGATGCCGGTCACCGCGCCGCCCGGCCCGAAGCCATCGGCGCCCGCGACATCATTGGGCGTGACATTGCCGGTGATGGCGTTCGATGCCGCTCCCTTGTCGATTGCAGCGGAATCGTTCTGTGCCAGCGGCCCGTCGTCAACGATCCTGATGGTCAACGTGCCGTCGCTGCTGCCATTGAAGGTGTCTGTAACGGTGAGAGAAATCGGATCGGTCACCTCTCCGCCACCTGCCGGACGGCTGACGCTGCCGTCCAGTTGATAGGTGTAGGTCAGCGTTCCGGATGTCGGCGAACCGGCTGGACCGCCTGTCGGCGTGAAGCCGGTAAGGGTGAGGGTGCCGGACGGCGTGGTGATGACGATCGGTTGAGTGCCGAGCGCTGCCAGCTCCGCGGGCGAAATATCGCGGCCTCCAACGGAAATACCGCTGATTCCGTTCGGCGCGGTAATGTCGATGGTGCCGCCAGTAACATCGGTGCCGGAGGCGGGATCGCTGCCATCCGGCAAACCGCGCTCTTCAACCGTCGCGTGGCCATTGGCATCCGGCCCGTTGACGTCCGCCGGCGTGATGCCGGGCAGCCCGTCAGCCTTGCCGCCGATGGTAATCGTCAGCGTGGCCAGATCGAAATCGCCGTCACTGTCCGTCAGTCGGTAGGTGAAGACATCGTCGATGGTTGTCCCGGTCTGAAGCGCCGCGACAGTCGGGTTGGTGTTGTCGAGCGTATAGCTGTAGCTGCCATCGGCATAAAGAGTGAGCGTGCCGTATTCGCCAGTTACCACAGCCTTGTTTGTCGGCGTGACATCGGTTGGAGCGGTCAGGTCGGGACTGCCAGACGCATCACCCTTGGTGACACCCGTTACCGACGCGCCATCCGCACCTGGCAAGTCCTGTCCGGGGCCGCTCGTCACGACATTGCCAGTCACGGTGTCGGATGCCGCGCCGCGCGTTATGGCATTGCTGTCATCCACGGCCACCGGCACATCGTCAATGATCTGGATGACGAGCGTGCCGCTGCTCGTGCCGCCGCCACGATCCGTGACCGACAGGTCTATGTTGTCGAGGCTGCTGACGGCATTCGGCTGGTCGACGGCATCCTTCAGAACGTAGGTGTAGGTTACGGTGCCGGATACAGGCGCGGCGTCGGGGCCGTCCGTGGGCGTAAATCCGGTAAGCGTCAACGTGCCTTCGCCGGTATCGATAGCGACGTTGTTCGCGGCAAGGTCATGCAACTGCGGCAGGCTGACATCGACATTGCCGATGCGGATTTTGTCCAACCCATCGGGAGCGTTGACCGTAATCGTGCCGGTTGTGCTTTCATCGCCCGTGCCCGGAACCCCGTCAGTCAGTCCGCGCTCGTAAACGGTGGCGTGACCGTTTGCACCCGGCCCGTTGACATCCGCCGGCGTGATGGCAGGCGTGCCATCGGTCCTGCCGTCAATGGCGATGGTCAGGGTGGCGGTGTTGCTCTGCAACGCACCGTCGGAGATGACATACGAGAAGATGTCGGACAGGGTGTCGCCGGTCTTGAGGCCATTGACCGCGGGGTCATCGTTGTTCAGCGTGTAGACATAGCTGCCGTCCGCGTTGATGGTCAGCTTGCCGTATTGTCCGACAAGCTCTACCGGCGCGGTGTTGTCAACCGCCTGCGTGCCGCCTGAGATACTGGTGATGCTGACGAGGCGCAGTTCACTGGCGGGCGTGTCGGGATCGCTGTCTACCTTGCCGTCAGGGCCTGCATCGAGGATGACATTGCCGGTCGCGGTGGATATGGATCCAGATGTAACGACACTCTCCACAACCCGGTTCGTGTTGTTATGCGCTACAGGCGGATCGTTCTCCGCCGCGATACGAATAATGCCGGTCAGTTCATTAGAGCGCAGTGAACCTCCGGCGCCAGCCGTGTCGCCCTGCGGATCGGTGTTGACACCATCGTAGATGACGATGGTGTAGGGGCGGGTTGTCTTGTTGCCGAAGTCGGTCGGATTGTCACTGGTATTGCGGAAGACGATCCCATCGAGAATGGACTGCACTTCGGCATAGGTCGTGTCCGCGTCCAGCGAGATAACGAGCGTCCAACCGGCTGCGTCGATGACAGTGTTGACCTGAACGCCTGCCGGCTGGATGGTGGTCGTCAGCAAATCGCCGGGAGCGTAATTCCCCAGTGTCACCTCGATCCGGCCTGCACCGAAAGTCCCGGCGTCGAGACCTGGCGTGGTCGCCGTGTCGATGTCCCGCAGCACTGAGCCGGTCACGAGGTTTACAGTGGTTGTTCCCGTGTTGACTCCGTCGCGTTCGGTTACGTTGACGGTTGCGCCGTCGAGCGTTGTACCTGATAGCACGGGCGCGTCGTTGACCGGCGAAACCGAGGTGGTCAGGGTTTTTGTGACGGACCAGTGGCTGGTGCTGCCGGCGACATCGCTGACATCACCTGTGATGTCAGCCCCGACCTGAATGGCCGCGACAGGCGTATCCGTTGCACGGACTGTCAGACCACCCGGCGTGCCGTTGTAGTCAGGCGCGGGCAGAAAACGGATGAGAGTATCTGGCGGCAGAAGCAGTGTAGAGGCATCGGAGAGCGATGTTGAAACATCGACCCAGCCGGAGCCGGCATGATACTGCCAGACACCCTGTGCCGGATCCGCCGCATTGCCGACGATGGCAATGCCTCCCAGCGGCGTGCTGGCATTGCCGCCGCCTGCGATAGCGCTCTGGTTGTCGGCACCATCGCCGAACGAGTCGCCGAACAACTGGCTGACTGTCCGGCCCGCCGGGTTCGTGCTGTCCTCGACTATCTGTGGCAAGGTTGCATTGCTGATCGTCGGCCGGTCGTTGACGTTCGCGACAGTTACACCGAGCGTCACGGTGCCGGTGCTGTAGTGTGTCGTGCCGCCGTTGTTCCCGCTGGAAACATCCACCTGATTGCCGCTGGCCGGCAATGCCGGGCCGGTGGGATTATCGTCGTAGGCGTTGTCTTCCGCGAGGCGGACCGTGAGCTTGGCAGGCGCGCCGTGGAAATCGGCCGCCGGCACGAAGCGGATGAGAGCATCGCTGGCGAGATAAAGGCCGGTGGCGTCGTTACGCGCGCCAATCTCCGTCCAGCTGGCGCCGTTATCGGTTGAATATTGCCAAACGCCTTGATCAGGGTTCGTTGCAAGTCCGTTCACGACCACGCCGGCAAAGTTGTCGGAGTCGGAACCGCTGGCAATCGTGTCGATGCTGTCGGTGAAGTAGGGGCGGAACAGGTCTTCCACCGTCTTGCCTGCCGGGTTGACGGTGTCCTCGTTGATCGTGCCGAGTGAGGTCTCCGTGCTGCCGCCCACCTGCTGCACGACCGGCGCATCGTTGACCGCCCCGATGGTGACAGTGAAGCTGCGCGTGGTGACGAGATCGGGGTCCGTGCCGTTCTTGTAGTCGAAGTCACCCGGATTGCTGGACGTGTCGTCCGTGTCGCCGACGAGACTGCCGGGCCGGCTGCCATGGTTGCCGTTATCGTCAACGGTGATGGTGACTCCGAAGCTGCCGTTCCAGTCCGTCGCGAGGCCATCCGTGACAGGCAGATTAACCGTGAGGTTGTTGACCCAGTTGCTGATCTGCGTCTGCGTACCCCTGAACTTGGCTGTGGTGTTGCCATCCGAGAGCGCCCCCCCGCCATTCAGTGCGGCGAAGGTGAAGCCAGGATCAAGCTTGACGGTGACGTCGAAAGGTGAGCCTACGGCATCCGGGTCGGCGATGACGATACCGTTCAGCCTGTAGGTTGCACTACCTTCGTTCTGCCGCTGGCTTGGCACTTCAATCGTCGCCGGATCGTTTACCGATGTCGGGAAAATGGTGCGGTGCGCGGCATGCACGTTGGTCAGGAGGTTGAGACTTCCGAGCTGTCCCGTCGAATGAACATAGGGGTCGAACACGGTGATCGGCACTGCTTGCGTACCGCCGCCGGTTTTGTTGTTCTCGCCGCCATTGGCCGCGGTTCCCGTCAGGGCGCCGGTATTGATGTCACGCATCCGGTCGTCAGCAATAACCTGTACCTGTAACGGTGCATCGTTATTGCTCAGCGGCCCGGAGAAATTGACGGTCAGGCCGGCAAGATACGTGTTGATGTCTGTGAGCGAGCCCCGGAGAACCAGCACTGAACCTGTGCCGTCATAAGTGCCGTCCACGACGAGGCCGGCAGGCGCTGTCGTCGACTTGATGGTGATGAAATCTTCCGTTCCGTTCGCGTAATCGTTTGCCGCCAGCGGCACACCGTTCGTATTGGTGACGCGGACGGTGACTTGCAGGAAATCTGCCTCGCCGGCAGCAATGCCTCCGGCATCGCCGTTGATATCGACATCGCCAACCGAGAAACCGGGAACGGCAATTTCGCCCGTCGCGACAATTGTCCCGCTGCCGCTGACCGAGACAGTCGGGGGGTCGTTGACGGGAAGAATGGTCAGTGCGATGTCCACGGGTGCCGGGTTCTGGGCGCCGCCTGAGCCGATCTGCGAACCTGTGTCGCTGAACGAGACAGTGAGCGTGACGTCGCCGTCCGCCGCGCCGTTCAGGTCGTGATTGACGTTGGACGCACTCTGATAGGTCAGCGAGCTGTTGAGGAAAGCTTCGATGGTGGATGCCGTGCCGGTAACAGTCAGCGTCCCGGTGCCGCGTCCGCCGACCGAAGCAATACCCGCCGGCAACGTGCTGCCGACATTGAGCGTCCCGCTTGGCACGGACAGCGTCACGGTGACGGGCGTGCCGAACGCATCCGACTCTGCATCCGTGATGTCGAAAACGATCTGACCGCCGATGTTGGTGACCTGATCCTCGTAGAGGTCGAGGTTGTTCTTGGTGACGGTCAGCGTCGCAGGATCGTTGTCGGTCGAGGCGTAAATCGTGACCGCAGAAGCGGCGACGTTGCCGGCCAACGTGTCGGGAATGGTCCTGGCGCTATAGTAATCAAGCTCCGTCGCTGGCACTGGCGTTGCCGGAGTGAGCAGCGGCTTCGGCTGGTTCTGTGTGCCGCCGTTGGCCCCGCCTTGCAGCGTGCCATTTGCTTCGCGCAGGCGGTCGTCGGCGACGACCTGCACCTGATAGACCTCATCGCGATCACCCGCGAAGCCGACGGTGAGGCCGGCAAGGGCACCGTTGATCTGCGCCCGCGTTCCCTGCAGCACGAGATAGTCGCCCGCACCGGCCTTGCCATCGACCACCACGACGCCGCTGGCGGCGTAACCGATGGTGGCGCCGGCGTAATCAGTGGCGGAGAACGGGTTGCCGTTCTTGTCCAGCAAGCGAACAACGACCTGCAGGAAGTCCTGCTCGCCGGAAACCACCTGCGTCAGATCCGGGTCTGTGACGCTGAATCCCGGCAGCGCGGTCGGGGTATCGGCAACAGGCACAGGCCCCGTCGGGGCGTTCACGCGCGGCGGGTCGTTCGCCGGCTGGACGTAGATCCAGAACTCATTGCCGGTCTGCTCAGCCGCGCCATCCGACAACGTGAACACGAACTTGTCGTCCGGTGCGTTCGGATAGGCGCTGTTGGCGGATTCGTCGCCGTTATGCAGGTAATAGATGCGGCCGGCGTCGACATCGGCCTGCGTGAAGGATGAGCCCACCGCGATCGTGGTGAAGCGCACACCGTCCGTCGAGTAGGCGATGCGGCCGTGCGCCGGTGCGGCGGTGATGCGATATTGCACCTGCTCGGCGGTGCTGTCGGGATCGACCGCATGCAGCATCGCAGCCGTGATCTGCGAGAAGGCGCCCTCATAGGGCAGCAGCAGCGGATTGTTGGCAGCAGGGCCGGTCACCGCGTCAGGCGCGGTCTCACCGGCGGGCAGAACCGGGTCTGCCGCTGTCGGCAGGTTGGCGATCTGCGGCGGGTCGTTCTTCGGAATGGTCACGAAGGATACGGTTGCGATATCGGACGTCGCGCCCCAGCGATCCGTTGCCCTGACCTTGATTGAATCCGTCGTGCCTTCGCCGCCGTCGTGGACATAACGCAGGCGCGTCGTTGCGGAATCGCCGGTGATCCAGTTCGCCTGAAGCACGGTGGAGAGTGTAACGCTCTGCCAGTTGCCGCTGTCGTCCCTGAATTCCAAATGGCCGTGCGTCGGCAGTTCCGAGAGCTGGAAGGTCAGGAGGTCGCCATTGTTGTAGGCGAAGTTGTCGCCGCCGCCTTGCAGCGTCTCACTGTCTTCGAGGTAAGCCTCGCTGGTGGCGTCATCCGCGTCGTTGATGCGCAGGTGCGCCGTGGTGAGGGCCAGCGAAGACCCTTCTGCGATGACATTGGTGGATGAACCCGTTGCGACCGGGGCATCGTTAACCGGTGTGACATAGAAGGTGAAGCCGGTATTCCACTCGTCTGGCGTCAGGCCACCGGCGCCGTCATCGACGAGAATACCCGCCGAGGCACGCAGATTGACGCGCGACTCGAAGTCTTCGCCGCCGTTATGGACGTAACGCACCCGGCCCTTGTTCAGATCGGCCTGCGTGAACGTGTCATAGACATCGAGCGCGACCCAGCCGCCGCCATCGACCTGCTTCTGCAGGCTACCGTTCCAACCGCCGAAATCACCACCCTCGAAGCCGCGGATCGTATAGACCACCTGCTCCGGGGTGACGCCATCCGCCGTGTACGACAGGCCGGGATTCGTGCCCGATCCGTCGCCGAGGGTAACAGTGCCGCCTTCCTGAAGATGGCCGCGCGTGACATCGCCCGGCTTCTGACCGGCATAGTTCGACGAAATGGTGCTGATCGCGCGCGTAGGATCGTCGATGCCGCCACCCACGCCGGTACCCGTGGGCGTTTCCTGCAGGTTGATGGTGAACGTGAAGTCGCGCAGCTTGTCAGTCGGCAGCGGCCCGTTATAAATGCCGCCCGGGCGTTCGAACTGGTTGCCGCTGGCATCCCAGTGCGGCGAAACCGCGTTGTCCAGCACCTGAAAGGTGAACGCGTCGGTATCGCCAGCCTTCGCGCCTGCAAGCTGATAATAGGAAACGCGCCCGGCTTTCACATCCGCCAGGGTGAAGGTGCCACCGGCAGGGATGAACGTCTTTGTGCCGCCGTTGTCGAGGACAAGACGCCCTTGGTCGAGTTGCGACTGCTCGGTAACCAGAAATGTGATGTTCGCATCGGCGGAGTCCACATCCGTTGCGTTGAGCATGGCTGCCGTCAGCGGCACGATGAAGCTGTTATCGACCGTGGCGGTGCGTGTGCTGGTTTCGACCCAGACGGGTTCGTCGTTCACTGCACGGATGTTGAGGCTGATCGTGCCGGCAGCCGTGGCAGGCACCCCGGTACCACCGCCGGCGTCGATCACTTCAACGCCGAAACTGTCAGCCGGCGGGCGACGTGTGGCCGGATCGTCCACACCATTGTTGGCATAAGTCAGGCCGCCCCGGTCGCTGTAGGCGAACGTGAAACCTCTATTGATGTCGTCCTGGGTGATGGCATGATTGTCGAGCATCTGATCGACGCCATCAATCGTGGCGGTGCCGCTGAAGTACAGTGTTCCGTGCCCGGCAAGCGATGTCAGACGCACGGACAAGGCGTCTGCGGTATCCTGCGGATCGCCGCCGCCGCTCGCCGTGATGAATTGCCCCACGACGGATTGCGGCACACCGTTGACGGTGGCGTTGGCTGGCTGACCTTCGTAAATGGCCCCGCTTCCGCCAATCGACGGCGCCTGATTCACCGGGGTGATGGTAATGGCGACGGTGGCCGTGTCGGACAGATCGATCGGGGTTGCGCCGTCATTGACCAGCACGGAGAAGCTGTCGGCGGTGTTTTGCAGGCTCCCCTTGGCGGTGTGAATGTATTTCAGCTTGCCGTCGACCACGTCTTTCTGCGTGAAGACGGAGCCGCTGCCGATACGCGTGCCGCCCAGCGTCAGATAACCGTGGGCAGGCTCGGCGTCGAGGCGATAGACGATCTGGGCGTTATGCTGGCTGCCTTTCAGGACTTCCGGATCGATGGCATTGAGCGCGTCCGGTGTCACGACCGTGCCAATCGACCCTTCCACAACAGTCAGCGCGCCGTCGTTGACGGCCACGGGATCGTTGGAGGGCGTCACCTCGACATTGATGGCGCGGCTGCTTGACGGATTGGCTTCGTCACTCAGATTGGTGACCGTGAGCGTCAACGTCGTGGCTGCGGATGTCGCGCCGAGTTCCGTATCGGCGGCGGCAAAGACGAGCTGGTCAAGCCAGCCGTTGACCTGATCAAGCGTGCCGGTGAAGGTGAAGCCGCCGTTTACGGCAGTTCCCTGACCACCGGCATCGGTGAGCGCACCCACATCCGTATCGGCCACGATGGCGCTGACGGTGAACTGGTCGCCAGCCTTCGCGCTGGTCAACTGCCAGTCGGCGAGAGACACCCTGTCGGCGCCGGCCGTGTTGAGAGCGCTGGGCTCCGCCACGCGCAGCGTGCCTTCAGGCCCGGTGATCGTCGGCGTGTCGAGGGCATGACCCCATGCGGCAAGGGCCGCAGCTTCGAACGGCAGGGCGGTTTCGATGGTGCCGGTCCGGGCCTCCAGATCCCAGTCGCCACCCAGGAGCTGTGCGCCCGTGGTGTCGGTGGAGGCCGCGACATCAGCTCCCGTCAGCGTGGCGAGGCTGTTGATCAGCGCTTGCCCGGAGGCATTGCCGGCCACGTCACATCCCCAGATCAGGATGTCGGCATCGCTGGTGAGGGCCGTGGCCCACCGGGCGATCTCGGCTCCCCTGTCCGCCAGCGTTGCGGCATTGACGGTCGTGCCGCCGACGCCGAACGCGCCATTCTCGCCATGGCTGATGAACTGGATGGAGGACAGGCTGCCCTCATATCCCGCCAACGCCGCGTTGACCTGCGAGATACCGTCCCGCGCCGGATCGAGGATGACGACCTCGACCCCGGAGCGCGCCTGCAACGCGTCGATGTCCGGCACCCGCGCATCGACGAAGACGATATCGGCAACGGGCGTGTCGTTGGAGGACTGCGCCTGGATAAGCTGCGCTTCGGCCTTGCTGCCGAACGGCCCGACATCGGCGGGTGTGTCCGCGACGCCGGCGTCGGCTGCAGTTGCGTCACCTGCGGTATCAGCAGCGCCAGTATTCTGTTGGCGGGAAGAAGCATCCGCATCCGCGGCGACGGTTGCGCCTGTGGCCACGCCGGCAGCGTCAAACATGAAACGCGGCTCAAGCGCAAGAGCAAGACCCGGGGTAAGAACAGTGCCTGAAGTGCATGCCAGGGCAGGGGAACGAGCAGGGATCGGGCGCGCGACGACGACCGGCCCCTGAACAAGGCTCGGAACCTGAATGCAGGAAGCTTCTGCGTTTTTCAGGTTCGATGCAGATGCATTGCCATCACCAGCCCGCCGCTTCCGGGCTGCAATTCCACCAAAACCGTTCTCGCGTTTCATGGGTCCTCCAGCGTCTGGCGACCGTTCGCCAGGGGGAAACAGCCGTTTTTTCTGCGGCAAGTATTTAAAAGACTGCATGCCGCCGATTAGTCGGCTCTCATAAATAAAGAATAGCTTCCTACTTATAGTATAACCTTTTGTCAACAAAGTATTTTATATAAACATAAGGCAAATATTAAAACTAGAAATAGTTTTTAATACAAATATATTGTAATTTTTAAAAATAAATATAAATTTGATCTTGTTTTCTGACTTTTATATTAAATATTGATCTTGCGATCATCGAGTATTCATTTTGTCATAAATTTGACGCAGGCGGCGCGATGCACATGTGATTAATGACGTTGAACTTGCTGCGCCAATGCGCTTGACGGGATGATCGGTGCCGGATGCGCCCGGTGTATCGCAGGCTGTCCAGTGCCGTCGCGCGCCGCATGATCATGAGAATACATAATCAATATCAGTGTGTTGGTGAGCCGGCCTTGCATAAATCCGGGCCGTGCTTTATGCCTCGATCCAGAGCGTCATGCGTTTGGCTTGCTGGGCCGTATTGAACGCAGGATGCCGTGGAATTTTGACTCTGGATATCCGGCGTCCGGCGACCATTCGAGGTTTAGTCCCCATGCAATCCTTTTCGTCCGCCGGTGTGCGCATCAACTATGTCGATCTGCCGCCGCTGGAAGAAACGCCGGCAGCCGGGCGGCCTGTACTGCTCATTCACGGCTTTGCTTCCACGCATGTCGTGAACTGGGTCAATACATCGTGGACGACCACTCTCGGCCGTGCAGGCTACCGGGTGATAGCGCTCGACAATCGCGGCCATGGCGAAAGCGAGAAGCTGTACGATCCCGAGGCTTACACAACCCGTGAAATGGCGGAAGACGCGCGCCGGCTGCTCGATCATCTCGATCTGCCGCAGGCGGCGGTGATGGGCTATTCGATGGGTGCGCGCAATACAGCGGAACTCGTTTTCCGCCATCCGGAGCGGGTTGCGGCGGCTGTGATTTCCGGGCTTGGCATTCACCTTGTTCGTGGTGTCGGCCTGCCGCCGCGCATCGCCGAGGCGTTGGAGGCTCCTTCTGTCGATACGCTGACCGACCCGACCGAGCGCATGTTCCGCGCCTTTGCGGAACAGAATCGCAGCGACTTGCAGGCGCTGGCGGCCTGTATTCGCGGATCGCGCAATTCCCTTCTGGTCGAGGAGATCGAGAAAACCACCCTGCCTGTGCTGGTCGCCGTTGGCTCGCGCGATCCCATAGCCGGGTCTGGTGAGGAACTGGCGGCGCTGTTCCCCAACGGGCGCTTCCTCGATATTCCCGGTCGCGATCACAACCTGGCTGTGGGTGACCGCGTGCACAAGCAAGGTGTTCTGGCGTTTCTGGATGATGTCTACGTGAACGGCTGAAAGCGCGCTCGCGCCTTGCGGGGATTCTTGCCGGAATTTATGTCCAGATTATGCGCAGCCTGTCTGATACCCGGATTGTCTCATACCGATGAACCATATTCTGCCACTCGTCTTGCCGGTTTTTGGGCTCATCGGGCTGGGCTGGGTGGTCGCGCGGTTGGGTATACTCTCTGAAAGCACGTCGATTGGCGTGTCCGATTTCGTGGCGACCCTTGCCATTCCCGCACTCATCTTCCGCATGCTGTCCCAGGGGGATACCCCGGCGACGATTCCCTGGGCCTATTGGTCAGCCTATTTTCTGGGGGTTGCCGCGGTCTGGGCGCTGGCGATGATCATGGCGCGGCGGGTGTTCAATGCAAACACGTCCGAAGCGGTGATCTACGGCTTCTCCGCCGGGCAGTCGAACACGGTGATGCTGGGTATTCCGCTCATCATGATGGTGTTCGGGGAGCCGGGCGCGTTGCCGATGTTCCTGCTCATCGCCGTCCATCTGCCGATCATCATGCTGGCGGCGGCGGTGCTGTTGTCACGCGCCGGGCCGGACGGTGGCGGCAGACGTTTGATGGTGACGCTGCGCGCGCTGGCGACAAATCCGATCATTCTGGCCATTGTTCTGGGTGCCATTGTCCGCGTGACGCATCTGCCGCTGCCGGGCCTCGCGACGGCGGTTATCGACCAGCTCGCAACGGCAGCCGCTCCGGTGACGCTGGTGGCGCTGGGCATGGCGTTGGCGCGTTATGGCCTGCGCGGAAACCTTGGCCCCACGGCAGCCGTCACCGTGCTCAAGATGATCGTGCATCCGCTCATCGTGTGGTTTCTGGCTTTTCACGTTTTCGACATGTCGCCGACATTCGCTGCGGTTGCCGTCACTTTCGCGGCGCTGCCCAGTGGCATCAATGGTTATCTCGTCGCCGTGCGCTACAGGTCCGGTGAGGCGCTGGCGTCGAATGCGATTTCCATGACGACACTGGCATCTGTGGTCAGTATGACGTTCTGGCTGTGGTTCATCGGCGCCGGGGCATCCTGACGACAGTCCGGCAAGTCGAACGCTCGGCAAGTCGAACGCCCGGCAAGTCGAACGCCCGGCAAGTCGAACGCGGTATCAGCGGATCGATGTGAAGACGCGATCCCACCGCACCGCCGAAGGCCACTGCCACAGCTTCCATGCGGGCGTGTTCTCATCCAGCGAGAAGAATATGGTATCGGCGCGGCCGATGAAGTTTTCCAGCGGTACGTAGCCAAGTGAGGCGAGGTCGCGCGAGTCCACCGAATTGTCGCGGTTGTCGCCCATCATGAAATAGTGTCCTTCCGGCACCTTGTAGAGGAAGGTGTTGGCCCAGTAGCTGCCCGCGCCTTCGCGCTCCATGATGACATAGCTGACACCGCCGGGCAGAGTTTCGCGATAGAGCGGTGCGTCGATGGGTTTGCCCCACTGGTCGGCATCCGGGAAGGTGCCGACGCGTTCGCGTTTCACCCGCTCGCCGTTGATGACGAGAACATTGTCGACCATCTGGACCGTATCGCCCGGCAGGCCGATCACGCGTTTCACATAATCGGAGCCATCGCCGGTGGGCGAGGCGAACACGGCGACATCGCCGCGTTTTGGCTCCGCGCCCCAGATGCGGCCGTTGAAGGGAATGATTTGCCAGGGCAGCGAATAACGCGAATAACCATATGAGAATTTCGACACGAACAGATAATCGCCAACCAGCAGCGTCGGAATCATTGACCCCGACGGGATCATGAACGGCTGAAACAGCAATACCCGAATAACGAAGGCCACCAGCAGCGCCTGCAGCACGACTTTGATGACATCGCCGATGCCGCTGCCGCGCGTTGTCGGCGTGGCCTGGTCATGGCCGGGCTTTGGCGTGGGCAGTTTATTGTCGGGAGGGTTTTTGTTTTCGGGAAGATTCATGCGCGATGTCCGTGCGGTATCCACTTGCCTGATGGCGCTTTATGTCAGCATTTGCTCGATCGGCTCAAGCGTATTCATTGTGATCGGCGAAGGGAACGGGACTGTTCGCAGAGCGCTTCCGATCGTTATTCAACGCTCTGAAGACCACGATACCACGCCCACGATCCTTTACCGGATCGTTTCACGTGATAAAGCGCGACATCGGCGCTTTTCATCAGGGTGTGAAGGTCGCCGCCATCCTGTGGATAGAGACTGACACCGATGCTGAGACCAACGGTTGCGAGGTTATCCTCAAGCTGTAGCGGCTTTGCTATGGAGCCGATAATACGTTCGCAGATCTCTCCCGCCTGTCCCGGCTGATCGAGATTCAGCAGCAAAATCGCAAACTCGTCGCCTCCGAGCCGGCAGACGATGTCACCGGCGCGCACGCTTTGCTGCAACCGCCGGGCCACTGCAATCAGCGCCTTATCTCCCACATCATGACCGAACTGGTCATTGATCTTTTTGAAGCCATCGATGTCCGCGATCAAAATAGCTGCAGCGGCATGAGATGTACTTTGATGCGATGCATCCACTGCGGCCACGAAATGCCGCCATGCATCCTGAAGCATGCGGCGGTTAGGCAGGCCGGTCAGAGGATCTTCCAAGGCAACCCGGCGCAGTGCTTCTTCGGCGATCTTTCGGCTGGAAATATCCTCGAACGTGGCGATGGCCATCCCGATGTCACGCAGCACGATACCCTGACGCTGAATGGTCAACACTCGCCCGTCCGCGCATTTGATGCTCACCTGCAAAGGTTCTATTTCACCGATGCCAGTGGAATTTCCCGAATGCCATAGTTCATTCCAGCAAAGACGCGCCCTCTGACGATCGTCTTCATAGAGATAGGCACCGTCTATCCATGCATCGACCGTGCTGAAATCCGTATCGCTGTAGCCGAATATGGTCCGGAATGCCCGGTTGACGAACCGGATTTCCCTGCCGGGCAGGGACGCCAACGATACCGGGATGGGAAGGGCATCGAGAATAATATGGAGATCGCGATATGAGAACGCCGTATTATTGGCTGCGCGTTCAAGCAGTTCTCTCATTGTGTGTGCCAGCTCTCGAATTTCATGAAGCAAATCTAAGCGCGGAATAAATCTTTTTGTACTGAAATAAAGGCTTGCAGTATAGTTAAATTTAAACTGGACAATTGCGAAATATACCAAGCAATTATGTATTTTCCGTTATCGCAAAGGGCGTAAATTTATCAATAGGTTGCCGCAGGTCAGCTACCGGAACGAAATGGCGGGGATCTCTCAGCCATTCCGCTCCGTTGATGCATGTGTGTGGAGCCATTCTGTGAGGCGAGGGGCGCTCAAGGCGGGGGAAATGAAATAACCCTGTAATACCGGGCACCCCAAAGCTTCCAGAAGAGTGCGTTGGGGCAATGTTTCAACCCCTTCGGCGACAACCGTCAAATCAAGGCTGCGGCCAAGTCCGATCACGGCTTCCACGAGCAGGCGATGGCGCTTCGCTTCCTGAAACCTGTTGATGAACGAACGGTCGATTTTGATCTCCGTGACCGGCAACGTGATGAGACGCGACAGGCTTGAGAAACCAGTGCCGAAGTCGTCGACGGATAATCCGACGCCAAGAGCACGGATATTGTTGACGGTGGCCAGCATGTCTGTCGTCAGGGCCATTGCGGCGCTTTCAGTGATCTCAATCGTCAGATCGCGGCCTTCAAGCGTATATTCATTGAAGAGTTGAGCAATGAAATCCGGCAAATCGTTTTCGAGAAAGTTCAGCGGCGACAGGTTGACGGCGACAGTTGGAATTGGTCGTGCTTCGGAGCGCCATATCGCCAGTTGCCTGCATGCCTCTCGCAATGCCCAGCGGCCGATGGGCGCGATCAATCCTCGATCCTCCGCCAGCTCGATGAAGCGGCTGGGCGGAATATCGCCGTGGCGGGGGTCGCGCCAGCGTGACAGCGCCTCGACACCGTAAATTTCGCCGCCTGTTCTGACCTGGGGTTGATAGTGCAGGCTCAGGCGGCCTTGTTCAATCGCGCGCACCAGCAGCGTGCTCAGCAGCAGTCGCTCCTGCACGATCTGGTTCATTTCCGGGTTGAAGAACTGGAACGTGCCGCTGCCGATCGTCTTGGCATGGCGCATGGCGTTGGCGGCAGCTCCGAGGAGGGTGCTGCGATCTCTGCCATTAGCCGGGTATATACTGATGCCTGTCGTGGCCGAGACACTCAGCAGATGCTCCGCGACTTCGATTTTGCGACTGAAAAGCTTGCGCAGATTTTCCGCCCTGCGCGCGGCGGCGCGTACGTCGCAGATGGGGGCGACGATGATGAACTCTGACCCGTCTCCCCGGCTAAGGAACTCACCCGGAAGAAGTTGCTGCTGCAGGCGCGTGGCAATTTCAACCAGAATCCTGTCACCAAAAGCATGGCCAAGAGCATCGTTGAACTCGGAGAAGCGATCGATATCGATGCAGAAAAAAGCTGCGGGTTTCGCGGGGTTGCCGGCGAGGAAATCATCGACATAATTATGCAGGGAGTTGCGGTTCGGCAAGCCGGTCAGCGCATCGAAATGCATCAGTCGCGTTGCCTGTATCCGGCTTTCCTCTCGTTCTATAGCCAGCGAGCAAAGCTTCACGCAAGTATCGATGACGCGCAGATGGAGTGGCGAGGGTTTGGCCGGTTTTTTGGAATAGAAGGCGAAGGTGCCGCCGACCCGGCCATCCCGCAACCAGATAGGAAACGACCAGCAAGCCCGTAAACCATGCGGCAACGCCAGATGGGCGATGGATGCCCAGATGGGGTCCGTCGCGATATCCTCGGAAATGATGGGCTCTCCGCGTGCCACCGCGGTTCCGCAGCTTCCCAGACCGTTGGCTGCCTGCACGCCGTCTATTGCGGCATTGTAAGGCGCGGGCAGCATCGATACGGCCCATGGCCGCAGCAGATTGTCGGCATCCACACGCAGAATGGAGGGAACGATATCCGGGGCAATCTCCCTGACGCTCCGGCACATATAGTTTCCAAGCTCGTGGTAGGAGAGGTTGCTGACAAGCGCGTGCAGGGTGTTGCGCTCCAGATCCCGGATGAGCCAGTCTTCGGTAATGTCGATCATGATATCGACGGAATAACCCGCGAGGGGGGACTGCTCGGGCTCGATAATCGGCATGCTGTCGATCCGCATCCACATATCATCGCCGTTTTGCCGGCGAACGAGCGTTTCGGATTTGACCTGGCGCTTGCCCCACTCTTTCTGCTGATATGCTTCCATTTCCTTGCAGTTCATAGCCTGGCTTATCAGGAAGCTTGCGGGACTGCGGCCAATCACCTCTTCGGGCTGGTATCCGAGAACCGTGGTGAATGCCTCATTGACGTGAATAATATGCCGGGCCGCATCAAGGGTCACGATAGGCGTATGCGTTTGTGCAAGCGCCAGTAACAAGACCTGATGGTGCTCATCCAGCATCATGGGCGTTTCTGTCATTCGCCCATACTCCGTTGGCGACAACGATAGACATGATTCAGAGCGCCACACAGCCACATATTATCGACCGTCTGGTGCTCCAGTTATTTATTTCACGGCGAATTGCGCTTAATTCACCAGATCCACTTGAGCGCGATTTGCGCTGTAGAGTGGGCAGTTGCACTCCGTTGTCCCGAAACTCGTCATCTATACCATTATACATGTCCATAACATACACCCGTTGCACGAATGCTGGCAACAGCACCACAGAGCGAGGAATGAAGACGGGCACTGGAGTTTCCCGCCTCGATCGTCCGCGACGGAGCGGTAAGCGCCGGCGTGTGTTAAATTTGCAACTGGCGCTGCAATATGTGTCAAGCTTAATTGGGCGAACATTCCATGAAAGGCCGACTATATTCTTTCTTGCTTGTGAGATGGATCGTATCCCATTGTTATGAAAAGGAAAAACGGTGCTTCTGCCAGTGACCTTTGGTCATATGTAATCAATTATTGCTGCGGACAATAAGTTGATGGAATATAAAAATAATCTTATGAGTATTTGTATTTAAAATTTGTATTTATATTGATATTTTTTATATAAAAATATATAAAACTAATAATATCAGAAATATTTCTTATTTAAAAATATAATTTTGGATTGTATTTAATATGATTTATAAGTCAATTTATAGATGTATATAATCTGCGTTGATTTTTATTTTTATGGCTCAGTATTTTTCGGCTTGCTTTAAATTATTTTTTCCGGGGGGCAGAATGTCCGTTGCTTTCTCCACGAACAAACGAAGTGTTGCCAAGGGTTTTCTGGCAGGTATCAGTACGTTGTCTCTCGCAATCGGCATGGCTCATATCGCCGCGCCGGCGGGCGCGCAGACGAGTTCGTCGACTGATGAGACTTACACCAGTCTGAAGACTTCTCTAGGCTACGACGGGCAGGCTGCTGCTAACCTCCTGCTCGACAACAATCATTACAGCAATCTCGATGTCGTCAACGATCGTGGCATTGTCATGTGGTCGTTTGGCGGGCGGGGCGTTACTACTTCCGATAGTAATGGCACCTATGCCGGCTCTGGCGGCACGGTCACTCTGACCCAATATGGCAATTTGTCAGGTCATCGTGCGGCCAACGCTGCCTACGCCGAGCTGACGATAAAAACCGATAATGGTAACCTCAGCCAATCGCTCGGCCAGGGCGGGTGGACTGATGAAGGGGATTACCGTTTAAGGTTCGAGAGTGTGCGGAATGCCAATACCATTCCGCTCATCTTTCTCTATTCTCAGGGCGGACAAGGCGGGGAGGCCTATGGCGCGGACAAAGGTCGCGGAAAAGGCGGTCACGGAAACGATGTAACCTTCGATCTGCATTCTGCGGTTACGACAACGGGTGACAGATATCCGGGCGTATGGATTTCAAGTTCGGGGGGTAATACCGGCTGGGGCGTTTCAAGCCAGGCTCTTGTCAATGACTTCATCAAGGATCCCCCGAACGGTGGTGATGTATCGGCCACTGTGTCTGCTGGTGCGTTGATCAGCACGAACGGCACCAATTCTCCCGGGCTGATTGCGGACAGTGTTGGCGCCACTGGCGGCGGCATCAAGCAGGGTGTTACCAACTCTTGGTACCAAGTCCCGAACCATGGCGGAAGCGGGGGACGTAGTAAAGGCGTAGCTGTCAGCAACGCGGGTACGATCAAAACAAGCGGCAGCGAGTCTCCGGCCATCATCGCGCAGAGTATTGGTGGAACTGGCACGCAACAGCAGAATAACCTTATAGCCGCCGCCGGCGGCAACGGCGGCCTCGGTATGCCGGTGGCCGTTGACAACTTCGGTATGATCGACACCTCCGGACTGAACAGCTTTGGCATCGCCGCCTATTCCATAGGCGGGTTAGGCGGGTCAGGCGCCAGCGGTTTGGGCAAAGGCGCCGATGCTGGCAGTAACGGCAGTGCCGGCACGGTGGCCGTCACAAACAAGGCTGGCGGCTCGATCGTAACGCGGGGCGAAGGGGCCTTCGCCATTCTGGCGCAATCCTTCGGCGGTGGTCTCAATGCAGGCTATTATAACCCCTTTGCCGATCAAACCAGCGGACATGGCGGCAATGGCACGCATGCCGGCGGCTCGGGGTCGCATGGTGGGGCAGCCGGTTCAGTGACGGTGACGAACGCCGGCAGCATCGAAACGCAGGGCAGTGATGCTGCGGCCGTTCTTGCCCAAAGCCTTGGCGGT
Organism: Pseudochelatococcus contaminans; assembly: GCF_014195635.1. GTDB lineage: Bacteria > Pseudomonadota > Alphaproteobacteria > Rhizobiales > Beijerinckiaceae > Pseudochelatococcus > Pseudochelatococcus contaminans. The sequence goes on from NZ_JACICC010000001.1 coordinate 292,174, forward strand.
ATGGGCGGCCAGGGCGGTAACGCGACCTCGGAAGGCCTGTTTGTCGCGGTTGCTCTCGGCGGGGATGGTGGTCCGGGGGGAGCTGCCAGCTCGGTTAACGTCAGCAATACCGCCGGGCAAATCGTTACTCACGGCGATTCGGCCGCGGCTGTGTTCGCCCAGTCGATCGGCGGCGGCGGCGGTGCGGGCGGTGTCGCCAAGGCCCACAGCGTCGGCATCGTCACATCGATTTCCGTCGCAATCGGCGGCGCGGGCGGTTCAGGCAGTACGGGCGGCACAGTCGATATCACTAACAATGCCATGATTTCGACGTCCGGCGAGAATTCCTCCGGCATCTACGCCCAGTCGATCGGCGGCGGCGGCGGTCATGCTGGTTCCGCTTCTGCGGCATCCGCTGCTTTCGGCGCTGGAGATTTTCCGTCCGTTGACGTTTCCGTTGGCATCGGCGGCTCAGGGGGCTCCGGAGCCACTGGCGGCGATGTCAACATCACGAACACCGGCAGCATCAGGACGCTTGGCACCAGCTCTCACGGCATAAGCGGCCAAAGCATCGGTGGCGGCGGCGGCGATGGCGGCGGTGCAACCAGCTTTGTCTTTTCGGCTTCCCAATACGCTTTCGGCATACCGGTGGCGGTCGGCGCATCTGGCGGCCAGGCAGGCCATGCATCGAAGGTTTCCATTACGAATTCCCGCGGTACGATCACGACCTCCGGTAACGGTGCTTACGGCATCTATGGTCAGTCCGTTGGCGGCGGCGGCGGTAGCGGCGGTAGTTCGACGGCGCTCGCCGACATCTATAAGATCGAAGGTATTGGCGCTGCGATCAATGTATCCATCGGCGGTAAAGGCGGCGGCGGCGGCAATGGCTCGACCGTCACGGTGCAAAATGACACAGGGGGAACCATTACGACCGTGGGTGTATTTGCCCACGGCATTTTTGTGCAGTCTGTCGGCGGCGGCGGCGGTAACGGCGGCAGCGCCGACTCCTCGGCCGGAACCGGCATCATTTTCGGTGACACGATCAGCAAGTGGCTGTCGGAATCGAAGATTGGCGAAATACCGGCAATCCAGGTTACGCTGGGCGGCTCCGGCGGCAGTGGCGGTCACGGCGGTGAGGTGACTGTGACCAATACCGGTTTGCACTCGACGATCCGCACACAGGGCTCCAACTCTCATGGCATTTTTGCGCAGTCGATCGGCGGCGGCGGCGGTAACAGCGGCAACTATGCCAATGCCGCTGAAGGCAGGCTGACCTTCACGGTCGGCGTCGGCGCTACAGGCGGCAGCGGCGGCACGGGCGGTCTTGTCAAGGTCACCAACGAGACCGGCGCCGTCATTGCCACCGAGCAAGATGGTTCTCATGGCATTTTCGCGCAGTCGATCGGCGGTGGCGGCGGTAACGGCGGCAGCCTGACAGCCGAAAAAGAGATGTTCCCCGATATTGGTGGTAAATTCATCGCAAAGGTCAAGCAAATCATCGGCTATGACTACGTGATGCAGTGGGCGGTTAAGCATGGCTATAAGGATGACTACGATATCATCAAAGGTCTGGTCGATGTTGTTCAAAGCACGGGTGTTGCTGACAACTTCGAGAAAGAGTTCAAGGAAAAGCTTCTTAGCGGCCTCAAGGGCTCTGAACTGACGAAAGATTACGAGAAGAGCAAAGACAAGGCCATCAAGGATGGCGATATCGATGCCGAGGGCAAGAAAAAGGAACCTGAAGCCAAATACCCCAGCCTGTCGCTGACAGTTGGAGTGGGCGGTCAAGGCGGCGTTGCCGGTTCAAGTGATGGTGTAACCGTCACCAATGATGGAACGATCTCCACCGCGGGCAACGCGTCCTACGGCGTTTTCGCGCAGTCGATCGGCGGCGGCGGCGGGGTCGGCGGGCTGGGCGGTTCGTTGAACGGGAATGGCAACCAGGTCAACCTCAATCTCGGCGTCGGCGGAAAGGGCGGCCACGGCAGCATTGGCGGGGCTGTTGATATTACGAATAGCGGCACTGTCACGACCCTGCGCGATGCTTCCTACGGCATATTCGGCCAATCGATTGGCGGCGGCGGCGGCGTCGGGGGTGGATCAAGCAGTTCTACATCCAAGAAAATCACCGCCAACCTCAATATCGGCGGCAACGGTGGCTCCGGCAACAATGGCGGCACTGTCACGATCACCAACTCCGGCTCTGTTCAGACCTCCGGTATCGAGTCGCATGCGCTTGTCGCGCAGTCGATCGGCGGCGGCGGCGGCGCTGCCGTCCTGAATCTGGGTGACGACTCGGATGCCACAGAAAGCGAGGTGGAGAAGATCAAGGAGCGGCTGGAGGTCACGGACAAGATCGCCACGATCCTTGGCGCCGCCGGCACGAAGCTGCTGAAAGCGGAGAGTGCTGAAGAGCATATCAAGGAGTTGAAGAAAAAGGCGCTCGAAGAGGCCCACGTGACGTTGGATATCGGCGGAACAGGCGGTGCAGGCGGCAACGGCGACAGTGCTACCGTCAACCATTCTGGCGGCAGCATTACGACGAGTGGTGAAGCCGCCTTTGGCATCATGGCGCAGTCGATTGGCGGCGGCGGCGGTCTTTCCAGCACCACCGGCAAAGCGAGCATCATAAAAGATCACACCTTCACAATTGGCGGCAAAGGTGGCAGCAGCGGCAATGGCGGCGAGGTGATCCTCAATCTCGCAAAGCAGTCCAACGCCTATATCACGACCAGCGGCGACGGCGCGCATGCTGTCCTTGCGCAATCGATCGGCGGCGGCGGCGGTTATCTGGGACGCGTGGATAAGTCGCATGATTTCGTGAGCAGCGAGCATGCGTCGGGTAATGGCGGGCATGTCAGCATCCAGATGGGAAATGCCAACAACTACGCTTACATCAACACCACGGGCAAAGGCGCGCATGGTATCTTCGCGCAGTCGATTGGCGGCGGCGGCGGCACCTGGACGAACGTGGACGATTATTACACGCTTCAGCCGGGCCGAAGCGGTGTTTTGGCCCGCCCCAATGCCAGCGGCAATGGTGGGAACATCGACATCAACTATAACGGTTCCATCCATGCCACCGGTCATTATGCTTATGCAATTCTGGCCCAGAGCGGCAAACAGACGGACTACGGTACGATCGATCCCAACTCAACTGGCGGTCGCATCCATATCACACTGGATGGCGGTAACTTCGTCGGTGGTTGGGGGGATCCAGGGCGAGATCTGACCTCTGCAATCCGCATTGACGGTGGCGGGAAGGGATCTGACGACAACAACATGAATATCATCACCATCGGTGCAGGGGCTAATGTTTCAGCAGCCTCGGGTGTTGCGATCCTCGCCTACGCAGGCGGCAGTGAGTTTGTCAAACTGTATGGCAAGCTGTCCGGCGATGTCATTCTGACGGATAACCCCACCTCTACCACGGAAGTCAATTACTTTCATGTGGAAAGTAATGGCAATCAGTCCGGTTATTACACTTCCCGGGCCGGCACTGGTACAGTTAGCGTCGGTAATGGCGCGTTCATAATTTTTGGGGGCACACTTGATGTCGGTGGCATCAATAATATTTCCACTCTAAACGTCGGCAGTATGGATGTACGGAGCGGGACGCTACTTGTTGACGTCAATGCCACAACAGCCGGGGTGATCAGCCATGATGCTATTAACGTAGGCGGCCAGTTGTATCTGCAGCTTAATGGCCCCTCGAGTAATCCCTACGTGTTAAAGACACAGATCGTTCCGAATGTGATGACTGGTCTGCTGAAAAGAGATTATTGGATCTTCAGCAAGCCCGTTGACGGACGGATGTACGTTGATGTTGCCGCCAACCCCGGCAGCCCGATTACGTGGACGTCAACCTACAGCGGGCAATCCATCACACCGAAAGCCGATTTCGTGGGCAGCGCGACCAGTCAAGGCATCCCGCTCACCACAGCCCAGAGAACGATGCTGACGAATTTGCAGACGGTGTGGGATGATCCGAAGCAAACCTCGCTTGCCAACCTCTTCGGTATCGCAGCCCGCGAAATTCACTCCACTGCCCAGTACGCGGAAGCCATCAACCGCCTCGATCCGTCGCAATATTCCTCGACCGCCGCGGCGGAAACGAACGGTGCGAAGGTTTCGCTGAAAACACCTCTGAGCTGCCCCGTCTTCATCGACGCCGGCGTGACCCTTGGCGAAACCCAGTGCGTCTGGGGCCGTATCTCCGGCGCCTTCGCCAAGAACAAGTCCAGCCATGGCTACAAGCAGGATGAGTTCAGCTATCGCGTCGGTGCACAGTGGGAAATCGCCCCGGACTGGTTCCTCGGCGTGTCGGGCTCGTATTTCTCCAGCGAACTCGACAGCCACAGCGGCCACCTGACCAGCAGGGGCAAGGGCGGTAATGTCGCGGCGGCGTTGAAGCGCCAGATGGGTCCGTGGCTGTTCGCGGTTTCCGGGCACTTCGGCTACGGCTCCTACGACACCAGCCATAACATCAAGGTTGGTAACCAGAACTGGTTCAGCGAAGGCAACAGCGATGTCTGGACCGGCGCTCTGGGGTTCCGGGCATCGTATGAACTGGCGCTTGGGAACTTCTACATCCGCCCGGCTGTCGATCTGGATGTCGTGCATACCTACGTGCCAAGCTTCGTGAGCCAGGGCAACTTCCCGTATGCTTATCACTTCGGCGCGATGAAGGAATGGACCCTCTCGGCCAGCCCGTTCGTTGAGGTTGGCACGCGCATCGACATCAGCGAAAAGACGTGGCTGCGCCCCTTCGCCTCGATCGGTGGAACCTTCCTGCACGATGGCGATCTGGATAGAAAGGTCAGCTTTGGCCACGAGGCTCCCCGCTTCACCGCGACGCACGCGATGGACCAGCATTATCTCGATCTTGGAGCAGGCTTGCAGTTGTTCAGCAACGATCAACTTGAGTTGCGTGCCGAATACAAGGCGAAGATCGGTGAGAACTATACGCGGCATGAAGCGTCCGGCCGCATGTCCATCAAATTCTGACAAAAAAGTCCCCGACGCATCGCGCCGGGGACTTTTCAATCGGGGTAACTGTCTTTTGTATCAGTTGCCGATGCCGAGCGATTTCAGTTTGCGATGCAGCGCAGAGCGCTCCATGCCGATGAACTCCGCTGTGCGCGATACGTTACCTGAAAAACGGTTAATCTGAGCGATAAGATACTCGCGCTCGAAAATCTCACGCGCGTCCCGCAATGTCAGGCTCATCAGCTTTTCGCCACCGGCGCCGGTTGGTGTGGTTGGTACCAATGTGCCGATTTCCGCCGGCAGCATCTGAGTCGAGATGACCATCTCGGGATCGCCGCCCGACAGGATCATCAGGCGCTCGACATTGTTGCGCAACTGCCGGACGTTGCCAGGCCAGTCATGGGATTGCAAAACCGCCAGCGCGTCTTCCGCGATCACACGACGGGGCAGGCCGGTGGACTGCGATATCTGGTCCATGAAGAAGTTGATCAACTCCGGCACGTCTTCGCGATGCTCTGCCAGTGAAGGGACGCGGATCGGCATCACGCTGAGGCGGTGGTAGAGGTCTTCACGGAAACGTTCGTGCGCAATTTCATGCGCGAGATCACGTCCGGTGGAAGCGATGATGCGCACATCGACATGGACGCGCGTCGAACCGCCGAGCCGCTGGAAATTCTGGTCCACAAGCACGCGTAAGATGCGGCTCTGCGTCTCGCGCGGCATGTCGGCGACTTCATCGATGTAAAGCGTGCCGCCGTGTGCCTCTTCCAGCGCGCCGATGCGCCGGGGGTTGCCATCCGAAGCCTCGATGCCGAAAAGCTCCTGCTCCATGGTTTCGGGCGTGATATTCGCGGCATTGATAATCACGAACGGTGCGGAGGCGCGGTTGGATGTATTGTGGATGGTGCGGGCGACAAGCTCTTTGCCCGATCCCGGGGCGCCCGTGATCAACACGCGCGCGTTGGTGGGCGCGACGCGTTCCACCACCTGCCGCAACTGGTTCATCGCTGCCGAGTGGCCGACGATGCGGTTCGCCTGCACAGAATGGGCACGCAGATCCTTTACTTCGCGGCGCAGGCGCGAAGCTTCCAGCGCTCGCTCTGCCACCAACACCAGACGGTCAGCCTTGAACGGCTTCTCGATGAAGTCGTAGGCCCCTCGCCGGATCGCGGACACGGCAGTTTCGATATTGCCATGGCCAGATATCATCACCACCGGCAGCTCGGGATTGTTCTCCTTGATGATGTCGAGAACCTGCAAGCCGTCGAGGCGGCTGCCTTGCAGCCAGATGTCCAGAAAGACCAGGTGCGGCCGCCGCGCCTCGATCGCCGCCAGGGCATCGTCGGAACTGCCTGCCGATCTCGTGCGGTGGCCCTCGTCTTCCAGGATGCCGGCGACAAGATCCCGGATGTCGGTTTCGTCATCGACAATAAGGATGTCGGCACTCATGCGCTTGCTCCCGGTTGGCTGTTGTCCGTTCCCGCTGCAGGGGCATTGTCAGGGGATGGTGTGGAAATATTTTTCGCCGGCTTTGTATCGCTGGCGCTAACCGGCAGCCAGAGCACGACACGTCCGCCCCGGCCGGCGGAGTTATCGAGCAACTGAATGCCGCCGCCATGATCTTCGAGAATCTTGCCCACGATGGCAAGGCCCAGACCTGTGCCGCCTTCACGCGTGGTCATGTAAGGCTCCAGCAGCCGCTGGCGGTTCTCACGCGGGAAGCCCTTGCCATTGTCCGTCACCTCGATAACGACATTGCCAGCTTCCTCGCGCACCTCGACGTGAATGACACCGGGGCCGCGCTCCTCCTCGGGAACGGCTTTCACCGCCTCCGTGGCGTTCTTCACGATATTGGTAAGCGCTTGCGACAGCAGGCGGCGGTCGAAATAGGCGATAACGCCATGGTCCGGCAGTGACTCGGTGAATTGCAGATCTGGTGAGCCGACACGCATCAGGAACAGTACCTGTCGTACCGTTTCGACGATATCATCATCGGCCTGTGCGGGTTTCGGCATTCGGGCGAAGGAGGAGAACTCGTCCACCATGCGCTTGATGTCGTCAACCTGCCGGACGATAGTCTCGACGCATTGATCGAAAATCTGTTTGTCTTCGACGATGACCTTGCCGTATTTGCGCCGGATGCGCTCGGCGGACAACTGGATCGGCGTGAGCGGATTCTTGATTTCATGGGCGATGCGGCGGGCTACATCTGCCCAGGCAGCCGTGCGCTGGGCTGCCACGAGCCCGGTAATGTCATCGAGCGTGATGACGAAGCCGTGGTGTTCACGCTCATCGCGCTCGCTGGTGACGCGCACGTTCAGCATGCGGTCCCGGCCGCCGCGCGACAGCGATACCTGCCCCTGCGCCCTGCCGTGGAGTGGTTCGCCCGTTGCTGTCCGCCGGTCGCTGGTCAGCGCCTCGTTGGCGGTGGCGTCATCCATGAGCCCGGCAATTTCCGGGATCGCCTCGGCCACACGACGCCCCGTCAGATCGGTCGCCGCCGTGCCCAGCAGGGCTTCGCCGGAGCGGTTGACGATGGTGATAACCCCTTCACCGTCCGCGCCGATGACGCCGGCGGAGACGCCGGCCAGCACCGCCTCGGTGAAGCGGCGGCGTTCGTCGATGACTTCGTTGGCCTCCAGAAGGCCATCGTGCTGGCGTCGCAGTTCGGAGGTCATCTTGTTGAAGGAAGTGCTGAGATGCCCGAGGTCGCCCTCTTTCCGCAACACCGGCACGCGCACGTAGAAGTTGCCGCTCGCTACCTGATCCGAGGCGTGGATCAGGCGGCGGATCGGCGCGACCAGCCGGTTGGCGAGGCTGAGGCCGAACCAGACGGCGGACAGAAGCACGATCAGCGCCACAAGCGCGAACATCGACGCGAAGGCAATCTGGATGCCGACCTTCTTTTCTTCCAGCGCCTGATAATACGCGACGCCGACTTCCGCGGCGGCAGGGAATTCCACGGCGCGCGGATCGACCGGGCGCATGACATAAAGAATGGTGTCGTCTTCCCATTCCAGCTTCAGCACGGAGCGGAACAGGTTTCCCTCCTGCGGAATGATGCAGACGGGATCGCGAGCGGTCGCCGCCGCAAGATCGCGTGCATTGGGCATCGGCACCTGCGTATCGCCCTCGGGCACGACGCGATCCACGACGGTACCGTCCGGCTTCAGCAACATCGCCACCGGGAAGCCGAGGAATATGGCGCGGGAGCGGAAGAACTCCTGAAACAGCTTCTTGTCTGCCTGGTAAAGCACCAGCGCGCGGTTGAGATCGGCTGCCATCAGATCTGTTTCGCGCGCCAGATTACGGCACTGACTGTCGCGATAGGCGTCGGCGATCTCGGATGTGTTGGCGATCAGCGCCTTCAGCGAGTTGGTGAACCACGGGTCAAGCCCGCGTTCCAGTGTGATCGAGGCGACGAGGGCCACAAGGATGGCCGGAAACGCCGCGACGAGGCTGAACAGCGACACGATGCGCACGTGAATGCCGGCGGCTGCGGCGCCAGCGCGGCGCGCCCGAAGGATGGCCCATGCCTCCCAGAGCACAATGCCGATCAGCACCACCACGAGGATACCGTTGCCGATCAAGGCCCAGACAACCACCGCATGGGTCGGCAGGATGGGCGTCAGACCCGTGAGAACGAGGAAGGTCACCAGCGCGGACATCAGCGACAGCACGACCGCGAAGGTGCCGGCGATGCCTGACACCCGCGATCCGCGCTTTGGCTGTTTGTCTGCGATATATGTCAAAGGCGGCACCGTTCCCGCGTTATCGAAATGGCTGATGGTGCGCAGCGTGGCGGTTCCGGCACAGGGAGACCACGTTGCGGGCGATTCGCCAGCTGATGCATCTGGACAACAGTGTTGTATGGATACGACAACCCCGGCAACAAGTCAGCAGTTTTATGCCTGCATCTCCGTTCGCGTTGTCGCGTGTCCCCGACTTATCCGCAATTTTCCAAAAATTGTATAAGTCATCGCGTGTTACCTGTGTCGCGCGGCGGATCGACGCGTAGCACGCGAAACCGCGTGTCGGCGCCGAGGCAGTCCGGCATTTGCGCGACACGCTTCAGCCGCTCGTGGGCGATGGCGAAAATTGTCGGGTAGCCTGCGTCCCACGCTGCGGAGGTGCGCCATCCGTCCTTGCCGCGCGGCTGGCGGGTAGGCTCCGCGGACTGCACCAGAATGAAGCGCCGCCGAATGCCGCGCCGCGCGTCAGCCCGCCACAATCCATGCGCCGTGGAACCGGAGCCGGCGAAGAAATCCATCACGACATCGCCATCGCCCGTCACCATGTCCGCGAGATAGGCGATCAAGCCTGAAGGCTTGGGGTAGGGCATGATGTCCGCGCCGAAAATCCGGCGCAACTCCGAGGTGCCGTCCTCGTTGGTAGGAATGCCGTTGATGCGCCATGATAGCAGGTTCGCGGTTTTTTTGCGCGCTGCGGAATACGTCACAAGATTGGGCCGGAACGGCACCTTGCGGATGGTGATGCCGGCCCCGTCGCGCACCAGTTTGTCCAGCGTTTCCTGGGCATAGCGCCATTCGCCTTCCAGCCGGAAGGCATCGCGATTGACGCCATCGGCAACCGTGACCGCATCCAGCAAGCGCGTGTGGATGTTGCCGGCGGACATGTCCTGCGGCTCAATCAGCCGATCGCCAAAGCCGAATGTTACGGCTCCCGCCGGGAAGGTCAGCACACGCACGCCGTTGCCAGCGTTGTTGAAGGGATATTTCTTGCCCTGAGTGACGCTGCCGGCGGTGAATGGCGGGGCCTTGGCCCTGTTGCGCGCGAAGCAGACGATGAACTCGGTGATTCGCCCCATCTGCCCGTCGAGGAATGAGGGCTTTCGCTTGCGCTCCCATATCAGATGCCCGCAGAAATTATCGTTGCCGAAAATTTCCCGGCCAAGCTGGGTCAGTGCATCCAGTTCCTCGTCGCCGATGCTGATGAGGATCACACCATCCTCACGCAACATCTCGCGCGCCAGCAAAAGGCGCGGAGCCATCATCGACAGCCACGCCGCGTGCGCCGCCACCCATTCGCCGTCGTTCTTCTGTGAGGAGCGGAAATTATCCTTATAGAGCAGGGGGCTGCCGGTGTTGTAGGGCGGGTCGATGTAAATGAGCTTTACCCGTCCGCGCCACTCTGGCAGGAGAAGCTTCAGGGCGCCGAGGTTATCGCCCTCGATCAACAAATTGTCGGCGAAGCACCCTTCCGGAGCCTCAACTTGCCGAAGCGCGGCGTCGACCGGCGTGGCGGCTTCTCGCCATGCCGCGTCTTTTCCGGGCCACACCAGCCCATAGCCAGAGGGCGGCGTCGGCGCAAAAATATCCGGCGCACTTGCAATATTGGATGCGCTTGCCGATGTCGCGGTTCTGGGCGGATGGCGCATCACGAAGCGCTCTTCAATTCCGTGCGTTACCGCAACCTGCACGCGCGCCTATGGATCGGCTCGAACACGCGCGGCTCGGCAGCAAGGCGATGGTTACAAGAAAACAGCCCCCGGAGTGATCCGGGGGCTGTAAATGCCGAAGGCCGTAGCCTCAAAGACGTGACGCCCCGCATGTCGCGAGACGCACGGCATCAACCCTGACGCGCCTTGTAACGCTTCTGGGTCTTGTTGATGATGTAAACGCGGCCCTTGCGACGCACGAGCTGGTTGTCGCGATGACGGGCGCGGAGCGATTTCAGCGAGTTGCGAATTTTCATCGAACCGTTCTCCGTCCGGCGCAGCCCGAGGCCTGCCGGTAAAAATAGAACCGGTCGCCACAGGAATATGTAGCGACCAGAAAACCTAATAGATTTCAGATGGGGATACCTAGCGCTTCTGCCCCTCCGCGTCAATACCGACTTATCGTTCGCCAGCGATATTTGTCTCGCCGCTTCACACCAGCCCGATGGCTTTCAGGGTGTTGTAGGCGCTGATGATTTCCTGCAACCGTTCCTCGAACGAGCGATCGCCGCCGTTGGCGTCAGGATGGAAGCGTTTCACCAGAAGCTTGTAACGCGCCTTGATGGTGAGGGCATCCACCCCGGCATCGAGGCCGAGTTGATCCAGCGCGCGAATCGCCGTGCTCGACAGGCGCGGGCGGGCATCGTCGTCGTTCATGGTGCGCGATTGCCGGGTGCGGGAGGTGAACAGCCCGAACGAATCGTCGATCTCATAGGCTTCCCCGCCGGGCATGCCCTCGCGCCGTGCGCGCATCGCCTCGCGCGTGGTGGGATTGTTGACGCCCATCGACCACGTTGGCCGATGGCCCGTTGTCGCATCTTTTTGATAGGCGGCGACGTCGTTATCGCTCATCCCGTTGAAATAATTATATGATTGGTTATAGGCGCGCACGTGCTCCAGACAGAAATTCCAGTACTGTCCTTCCTGTCCGCGGCCTTTTGGCGCGCGAAAACGGCCCGGTTCGGCGCATCCTGGATGCTCGCACGTCGTTGCGGACGGGGAACTGGCTTCCTCGGCGCGTTTGGGGCGGGTGCGGATTCGGTCGAAAAGGCGTGAGTTGATATTCATGAGCGTGCGTTGATTGGACCGTATTCATATGAGCGTGGATTTATGCGATCTGGCTCCCGGTTGGACAAGACCCGTTGAAACACGACAATGTCTAATCCCGGGCTAACGGCCGGCATTGCGAGCCTGGCAGAGGATACCCGGAATCGCAGAAAACGACAGGGGTGACAAATATGACGCAATCCGACAACTCTCCTACAGTTCCTGTAAACGCACCGCAAACCGGCGACAGAAAAACCCGTATCGCACGGATTCTTGAACAGGATCTCCAACCCGAAATACTGCGGATCGAAGACGAATCGCACCGTCACGCCGGTCATGGCGGCTGGCGAGAGGGCGGCGAAACCCACTATGACATCGTCGTGGTTGCATCGGCATTCACCGGCAAGAGCCGTATCGACCGCCAGCGCCATATCAATGCGCTGCTCGCCGAAGAGTTCAACACCGGTCTGCATGCGTTGGCGTTGACCACTCTGACGCCTGCGGAAGCTGCCGAGCGTGGCATCGCCTGAAGTGTAATGCGGCAGGCGGTCGCGGATTATTATTGCGGATTGTCATGCCCGCGCCGCAATATCCTGAGATTGCCTGATCGAGACAGGATTGCCCGGCCGAAACCGTTTTTTGGCCAAATTGGTTTTTGGCCAAATTGGTTTTGGAATGACGCCGGAACAGGTTTATGGTGTCGCCCATCAAGTCACGCCACATTTAAGTCATGCATGGGTTCAATCGGACCTCAGCCGGATCGGAAGACGAAAGTGACACGCGGAATGTTCAGGACTCTGCGCAGGGCAGCGTTTGTCGCGGCGTTGCCGCTCGTATCGCTTGCCGCGCCGGCAGAAGCGCGGCCCGCCCTGCTCATCGATGCCTCAAACGGCAGGGTTCTGTTCGAAGAAGATGCGTCCACACCGTGGTATCCGGCCTCCGTTACCAAGCTGCTGACCACATATGTAGTGCTGAATGAGATTCGCGCCGGACGGTTGTCGCTCGACACGCCGCTGAAGGTGTCGGCCAATGCGGCGAAGACGCCGCCTTCCAAAATGGGCTTCAAACCCGGTACCGTGGTAACCGTGGATAATGCTCTCAAGATGATGCTGGTGCGCTCGGCCAACGATATCGCCGTGGTGCTGGCCGAGGGCGTGGGGGGAAGCGTGGAAGGCTTCGCCGCAGCCATGAACGCCAACGCCCGCCAGCTCGGTATGCACGACAGCAACTTCGTCAATCCGCATGGCTTGATGGACCCGCGCCAACGCACGACCGCGCGCGATATGGCCGTTCTCGCCCGCGCGCTTCTGAATGATTTTCCGCAGTTCCAGTCTTATTTCGGCATCGGCGGCGTGCAGCTTGGCAAAAAGGTGCACCGCAACACCAATGGCCTGATCGGCCGTTACCCCGGGGCCGAGGGGATGAAGACCGGCTTTATCTGCGCCTCCGGCTTCAATGTCGTCGCCACGGCGCGGGACGGCAACCGCCGGCTGATCGCAGTTTTGCTCGGTGAGCCAACTGCCACCCGGCGCACCATCCGCGCGGCGGAATTGTTCGATTATGGTTTCTCGGGCCGTGTCACGGCCTCGCGGCGTATCGAGGATATTCCGACCGGCAGTGCCGCCGTGCCGCCCAATATGCGCGAAGCGATCTGCGGTGCGAATCGCACCATTCTGGCCGACGACGACAACATCCCCTCTGCCTCCGGCGATGGTTCGGCTGTGCATGCGTTCTTCACCGGCGGCACAGTGCGACGTCGCCTGACAGTGGTGGAGGGCGAAAAGCCCGGCACGTTGATTCGCCGCGCGGATATCCCGCCGATTCCGGTATTCATCGGGTCAGGTGGCGGTGCGGTGCAGCAGGCCGTGGCCGCGCCGGCAAATCCGGCTCCGGCTCCGGCACCTGCGCCGGTTGTGAGAGCGGTTGCAAAGCCCCAGCCTGTGGCAAAACCTCGTCCTGCGGTTCCCGAGACGGCGCAAGCCTTCACCGCGCCTGTCGCTCCGGCGCCAGTGCTGGAAGGCAGCGCCCCGCTGGTGCTGCAAGACGTGCTCGGGCTACCTCCGGCAGCGGCACGATAAAACGGCGACCGCTTGCAGCGGTCGCTTCATCGGCTGGCGGTTCCCCCATTCCTGACAGGGCATTCACATTCAATGACTGTTTCCGCATCGCCCGCCCGTCCCGTGCCGCTGGCCGTCATCACGGGGTTTCTCGGCGCGGGCAAGACGACGCTGCTCAACCGCCTTCTGCAAGATCCCGCGCTGGACGGCACGGTCGTGATCATGAACGAATTTGGCGAGATCGGGCTTGATCACCTGCTGGTGGAGAGCGTCGACGAGGGCATGCTGTTGCTGTCGTCCGGGTGCTTGTGCTGTTCGATTCGCGGTGATCTCATCGCCACCCTCGAAGACCTGCTGCAAAAGCGTGACGCGGGTGAGCTGTCGTTCCGCCGCGTCGTGATCGAAACCACCGGCCTCGCGGACCCCGCGCCCATTCTGCACACGCTGATCCACCATCCCTTCCTTGGGCAGCGCTTTGCGCTTTCCGGCGTGATCACGCTGGTCGATGCGGTCAACGGCGCGCAGACGCTGGACGCTCATCCCGAGGCGATCAAGCAGATTGCGGTTGCCGACCGGCTGGTGCTGACCAAGGTCGATCTGCTCGGCGATGCATCCGCGGAGCAGGCGCTACGCGCCCGGCTGCGCCGGCTCAACCCTGCCGCACCCATTCTCGACGCTGCGGCAGGGGAGGCGACGGCATCGCGCCTGCTGGACGCCGGTCTTTATGATGTCGACGGCAAGATCGCTGACGTGCGCGAGTGGCTTGCCGCCGAGGCTTTTGATTATCCGCATGGCGAGGGCGCGCACGATCGCCGCCATCACCACCACGGTCATCATGAGCATGGCCACCACCATCATGACGTTAACCGCCATGATGCACGCATTCGGGCGTTCTGCCTCTCGACGCCGTCGGCGATCGGGCGCGGGCGTTTTGATTCGTTTCTGGATCTGCTGCGCTCGGCGCACGGGCCGAATCTTCTGCGTGTCAAAGGCATCGTGCGGATAGCTGACGATCCCGGCAGACCCGTTATCGTGCACGGTGTGCAGCATCTGTTTCACACGCCGATAACCCTGCCGCAATGGCCGGATGCAGATCACTCCACACGGCTGGTCTTCATTTTGCGCGATCTCGACGAATCGTTCGTGCGCCGTTTGTGGAACGCCTTCACCGGCGAGCCTGCCATCGATGCGCCCGATGCCGCCGCCCTGACCGATAATCCGCTATCGCTGAGGCGATAAGGCGTTTTCCGGTGGGCCCGTAATATAAGTCTGCCGGTAACTTCGGTGTTTAGATGCAGGGTGTCATCTAGCCGCGCGCTGCTGCGCGTCTGGCGGCCAATGCGATGCTCCATAAAGTTTTCTGCGCCAGTTCTGGGGCCAGCGCGGCATTGCGGCGTGTGTTGCCGGTGGCCGTTCCCACCTCCCGCACGACGCGCGTGAGATCCGTGCCGGTCCAGAGCCTCAGGTGGCGCTCCACGGCAGCCTTGCGCTTGAAATGCAGACTGCGCATGCCCTCCACCGCCGACGCCGGCGAGCCGCCATTCGCCTCGATGCCATTGCGGGCCCGCGCCAGCATCAGGCCGTGGCGCAGCACGAATCCCAGCAGCACACCGGCATCAAACCCTTCGTGCATCAGGCGGGTGAAGGCGATATCGAGGGCAGGCAGATCTCCCCCATAAGCCGCGTCCACGGCCGCATCGACGGCCAGCGCCGAAACGTCGCCCACCACCGCATGCACGTCCGCCAGCGATATTTCCTTGCTGCCGCGCGCGTAGAGCATCAGTTTTTCAACTTCGGACCGGCTGGCAGCCCTGTCTCCGCCGAGCAGCGAGATGAGAACAGCGCGTGCGTCGCGTTCGATTGCCAGGTTGTGCTCGCGCAACATGCTGTCAACGAGACCGCCGATTTCGCGGGCGCCATCGGTATAGCAGGGAATGGCAAGCGCCACGGGCGAACGCTCACACAGCGTCCGCAACGGGGATGAGCGTTGCAGATCCCCGGCCTCCACAACCACGATGGCGTCTTGCGGCGGAGTGGCGAGAAGCGGCGTCAACGCCGAGGCCAGATTGCGCCCGGTCGCACTGACGCGGATAGCCCGCCGCCCACCGAAAAGGCCGATGGTGTTCGCTTCATCCAGCAGGCGCAAAGGATCGGAAGCGACATCGTCACCTTCGATCCTCACCATCTGGAAGGGGTCTGCCGGATCTTCAACCGCGCCATTTGCCAGCCGTTTGGCGCGCTCGGCAACGAGACCCGCGTCCGGCCCGTAGACCAGAAACACGACGGCTTTCGGGTCCGGGTTTGAAAGAACGCGTTCGGCATCGGCAGCCTTCACGGCAACCATGGCCGATCAGCGCCCCGCCCGGATTTTCTGCCCGGCGAACTGGGCCGCGATTCGCGTCTTGATCTGTTCGGCCAGCGCCGTCGCAACCCGGATCTGGGCGTCACGAGCCGCGCGCAACGCGGCGAATCGCTGGGGCGTGCGATCATAAGCGGACGATGCCAGCGCCTGTCCGGAATAGACCGGCTCACCGCCCTCCACAGGCACGAGGCGGAAGTCGGCCTGCCCCTTGAGAAGAGCCGCCTCTGCGTTACCCGTCGACGTGTTGACGATGGTCGAGGTGATGCTTTCCCGCACCGACGTTTCCAGCCGATAGCGTTTCGGAGTTTCACCCGGCGCGCCGCCCGACAGGCGATACGTCAGCTCCGACTGCGTGTAATAGGCCAGCCGGGGGTTGTCGTGATTGCCGGGATTGATGGTCGCGACCTCGATGGACGCGAGCTGGTCCTGTACGCTGGTGCCGTCCGGCGACACGGCGTACATGGGCCGGAAGCA
Organism: Pseudochelatococcus contaminans; assembly: GCF_014195635.1. GTDB lineage: Bacteria > Pseudomonadota > Alphaproteobacteria > Rhizobiales > Beijerinckiaceae > Pseudochelatococcus > Pseudochelatococcus contaminans. Next base: position 308,540 of record NZ_JACICC010000001.1, read on the forward strand.
GCCGCCAAGGGCGGCAGCCGCGATGACGACGGCCGCAACGCGCGGCAGCAGGCGGATGGTGTCAGACCACGACATTGACGATCCTCTGCGGGACGATGATGATCTTGCGCACGGGCCGTCCTTCCGCCGCACGCTGCACGGCGTCAAGCGCCAGAACGGCCGCCTCGATGCTGGCCTGATCGGCATCGCGCGCGATTTCAAGGTCGGCGCGCTTCTTGCCGTTAACCTGCACGGGCAGAGATATCACATCTTCTACCGTCAGCGCACGATCCGCAACCGGCCATGGCGCTTCAGCGACAAAACCTTCATTGCCGAGCAGCGCCCAGCATTCCTCGGAGAGATGCGGCGTCATCGGCGCAGCGATCTGGGTCAGGAAAGTCGCCGCTTCCCGCGCCGCTGCAACCAGTGCAGCGCTTGCGCCGTTCTTGCGCGCGGGCACCAGCGCATCCTGCAAGGCATTGGCGAGTTCGTAGATCTGGGCCACGGCGCGGTTGAAACGCAGCCGCTCGATGTCCTCGTCCACGGCAATGACCGCGCGGTGCGCTGCCTTGCGCAGCTTGAGCGCCGCCGCCTCATCGTCCACACCATCGGTGGCGGAAAGGTGCGCGGCCTCCTGCACCAGCCGCCACAGCCGCTGGATGAAACGGTGCGCGCCCTGCACGCCTTCCTCGGACCAGATGAAATCGCGTTCCGGCGGCGAATCGGACAGCATGAACCACCGCGCCGTATCGGCCCCGAAGGTGCCGATGATCTCGTCTGGATCGATGACGTTCTTCTTCGATTTCGACATCTTTTCGATGGAGCCGATTTCGATCGGCTCGCCGGTTTCGATATGGAATGCGCGCCGCGCATCGCTATCACCGGCCTCGAAGCGCACATGCGCCGGCTCCACCCATGTCCGGTTAGCGTCACGGTAGGTTTCGTGCACGACCATGCCCTGGGTGAACAGGCCGGCAAACGGCTCCTTGACCGACAGGTGACCCGTTACCGCCATGGCCCGGCTGAAGAAGCGCGAATAGAGCAGGTGCAGAATCGCATGCTCGATGCCGCCGATATACTGATCCACCGGCAGCCAGTGATTGGCCACGGCGGGATCGGTTGGCGCCGATTCGTTATGCGGGTCCGTAAAGCGGGCGAAGTACCAGGACGAATCGACGAACGTGTCCATGGTGTCCGTCTCGCGCCGGGCCGCGCCGCCGCATTGCGGGCAGGGCACCTGCTTCCACGCGTTGTGGCGGTCGAGCGGATTGCCCGGCTGGTCGAAGCTCACGTCGTCGGGCAGCCTCACCGGCAGATCCTGCTCCGGAACCGGCACCGGGCCGCAACTGTCGCAGTGGATGATCGGAATCGGGCAGCCCCAGTAGCGCTGGCGCGAGATACCCCAGTCACGCAGGCGGAAATTCACCTTGCGCACGGCAACGGGCGCGCCGCCGCGGACTTCTTTCTCAAGCCGCGAAGCCACCTCTTCCTTCGCCTGCGCAATGGTCAACCCGTCGAGGAAGCGGGAATTGATCAACACGCCGTCATCGGTAAACGCGGTATCGGTGACGACGAAGCTCGCCGGGTCAACATCCGGCGGGCACACGACAGGAGTGTTGCCAAGCCCGTACGCATTCGAAAAATCGAGATCGCGCTGGTCGTGCGCCGGGCAGCCGAACACCGCGCCGGTGCCGTAGTCCATGAGCACGAAATTGGCCACGTAAACCGGCAGCTTCCATTCGGGATCGAACGGATGCTGAACCGTGAGGCCGGTGTCGAAGCCCTTCTTCTCGGCCTTTTCCAGCGCCTCGGCAGCCGTGCCCACCTGATGGCATTCCTCAATGAAGCCGGTGAGGGCCGCATTGTCTGCCGCCAATGCCTTGGCCAGCGGATGATCCGCCGAAATGGCTAGGAAACGCGCGCCGAACAGCGTATCGGGACGGGTGGTGTAGACTTCGATTTCCGAAAAATCCGCAGGCGCGCCTGCGGGGTCGAGCGCGAATCGCAAGGCAAGACCTTCCGAGCGGCCAATCCAGTTGCGCTGCATGAGGCGCACTTTTTCGGGCCAGCGGTCGAGGGTGTCGAGCGCGTCGTCGAGATCCTGCGCGAAGTCCGTGATCTTGAGGAACCACTGCGTCAGCTCGCGCTGCTCGACGAGCGCGCCGGAGCGCCAGCCGCGCCCGTCAATCACCTGCTCGTTCGCCAGCACCGTGTGGTCGACCGGATCCCAGTTGACCTTCGCCGTCTTGCGGTCCACGAGCCCATTCTTCAGGAAATCGATGAACAGCTTCTGCTGATGCTTGTAATATGTGGGGTCGCAGGTCGCGAACTCGCGGCTCCAGTCCAGCGACAGCCCCATGGATTTCAGCTGCTTGCGCATCGAAGCGATGTTCGCATAGGTCCACTGCGCCGGGTGGACCTTGTGCTCCATTGCGGCATTTTCAGCCGGCATGCCGAACGCGTCCCAACCCATGGGGTGCAGCACGTTGAAACCCTTGGCGCGCTTGTAGCGGGCCACCACGTCGCCCATCGCATAGTTGCGAACATGGCCCATGTGAATGCGTCCCGAAGGGTAGGGAAACATCTCAAGCACATAATAGGGCGGGCGGCTGTCGTCGTTGCGGGTGTGGAAAATTTCCTTCTCTTCCCACGCCGCGCGCCAGCGGGGTTCCACGTCCTTGGGGTTATAGCGTTCCGTGTTCGTTGCGTCCGCACTCATGGTCTGGCTATCTTGGTCCAACTGTCCTGGTCTGGCGATACTGGCCTTGCTATCCGCAATCCGTTGCCGCACATCGTAGAGGCCTGTGGTCTGCACAACAATGCAATCCCGCGCGAGGATATTTCCCCGCAGCGAGAGTGCAGTGCAAGTTGCGCAGGACTAGGGCACGAATGGGCGATGCCGTCAACGTGCTCTCCGCATTCCACGGCGCCTGAAAGGATTTGCCCGGTGAATGACGGGGGAATGATGCAAACAGGACACCGATATGCAGGACACCGATATGACCGACAGCCCTGATGACCAGCATGGCGGTGACGCCTCCGGGTCCGCAGCCCGCGAAGATCAGGTGTCTGCGGCTGCTCGTCTTGCCGCAGTGCGCGCCGCGATTACCCGCTCGGCTGTGGAGGAAGGGCGCGATCCGGCGGAGGTGACGCTGGTCGCGGTGTCGAAAACGTTCGATGCGGAAGCGATTCGGCCTTTGCTCGATGCCGGTCAGCGTGTGTTCGGCGAGAATCGCGTGCAGGAAGCAAAAGAAAAATGGCCCGCGCTTCGGCAGGACTACCCAGATGTGCGATTGCATCTCATCGGGCCGTTGCAGACAAACAAAGTGCGCGAGGCCGTCGCGCTGTTCAACGCCATCCATTCGCTCGACCGCGCATCGCTGGCGCGGGAGTTGGCAAAGGAACGCGCGCGCCGGGGCGGCGATCCGCTTCCCGAACTCTTCATCCAGATCAACACCGGCGAGGAGACGCAGAAGGCAGGCGTCGTTCCTCAGTCGGCTGATTCGTTCATCCGAGAATGCCGCGAGGAGCATGGTCTGGAGATTGCGGGGCTGATGTGCATTCCCCCCGTGGACGAACCGCCGTCGCCGCATTTCGCATTGTTGGCGGAAATCGCAAAGCGGAATGGAATCAAACAGTTGTCCATGGGAATGAGCGGCGACTTCGAGCAGGCCGTCATGCTGGGCGCGACGTATGTCCGCGTGGGATCAGCCCTGTTCGGCTCGCGCGCATACGCTGTCTGATCCTGAAACTTGCGTTCGCGAAGTCTGTGTGCACAGCGTGACATGCGTGCAACGAAGTGGCCAGATTGTGACAAGCCGGGTTGCGCGGTGTTCTAGGCTATGTTAGGGCACGCCAATAACACGGGAAGGCAGATCGCGTTCCCGTTCTCACCTTAGAGTTTGCAGGCGAGTGGATGGGTGCGACGGCCCTTGGGGCTGCATGCGCATATCCTTTCGATCAACCCGGAGAGAGGCCCGTGTCAAAAGGCGGATCGATCGTTTCCGGCGTCGCGGGACGCTATGCTACCGCGCTGTTCGAGCTGACGGCTGAAGAAAAGAACATTGATGCTGTCACCGCTGATCTCGATCGGTTCGACGCCCTCATCGTGGAAAGCGATGATCTGGCGCGGCTCGTACGGGTTCCGGTGTTCACGGCCGAGCAGCAGCTCGCCGCCATCAGCGCGGTTCTGGACAAGGCCGGTATCGGCGGAACAGCAGGCAACTTCATCCGGTTGGTCGCGTCCAACCACCGTCTTTTCCTTGTTCGCGAGATCATCAAGGCATACAAGGCCCTCGTGGCCGAAAGCCGTGGGATCGTGCGCGCCGAGGTGACGTTGGCTGAAGAGCCGTCGCCGAAAGCACTGGAAGAGATTAAAACATCCCTTCAGGGCGCGGCGAAAGGCGGCGAGGTCATTCTCGACGTCAAGGTGAATCCCGCCATTCTGGGCGGCATCATTGTCAAGCTCGGCAGTCGCCTCGTCGACGCGAGCCTGCGTTATAAACTGAATTCTATCCGTCTCGCGTTGAAAGAGGTCGGCTGATGAGCATACGTGCGGCGGAAATTTCCGCAATTCTCAAGGAGCAGATCAAGAATTTCGGCGAGGAAGCCGAAGTTACTGAGGTCGGCCAGGTTCTCTCGGTGGGTGATGGTATCGCCCGCGTCTACGGTCTGGACAATGTCCAGGCGGGTGAGACGGTGTTGTTCGAGTCCGGCGTGCGTGGCATGGCCCTCAACCTCGAAGCCGACAACGTCGGCGTCGTGGTTTTCGGCAGCGACCGTGAAATCACGGAAGGCCAGACCGTCAAGCGCACCGGTACGATCGTGGACGTTCCCGTCGGTCGTGGCCTGCTCGGCCGCGTGGTCGACGCCCTCGGCAACCCGATCGACGGCAAAGGCCCGATTGAGTACACCGAGCGCCGCCAGGTCGACGTGAAGGCTCCCGGCATCATTCCGCGCAAGTCGGTGCATGAGCCGATGGCGACGGGCATCAAGGCCATCGACGCCCTGATCCCGATTGGCCGTGGCCAGCGTGAGCTGATCATCGGTGACCGCCAGACCGGCAAGACCGCGATCGCGCTCGATACGATCCTCAACCAGAAGTCGATCAATCAGGGCGACGACGAGAAAGCGAAGCTTTACTGCGTCTACGTCGCCGTGGGTCAGAAGCGTTCGACGGTTGCCCAGTTCGTGAAGGTTCTCGAAGAGCAAGGCGCTCTGGAGTACTCGATCATCGTGGCCGCAACGGCCTCCGACGCGGCTCCGCTTCAGTATCTGGCTCCGTTCTCCGGCACCGCCATCGGCGAGTACTTCCGCGACAACGGAACGCACGCAGTGATCGTGTTCGACGATCTCTCCAAGCAGGCTGTGGCTTACCGCCAGATGTCGCTGCTGCTGCGTCGTCCGCCCGGCCGCGAAGCTTATCCGGGTGACGTGTTCTATCTGCACTCCCGTCTGCTGGAGCGCGCTGCGAAGCTCAACGAGGAATACGGCCTCGGTTCGCTGACCGCTCTTCCCGTTGTCGAGACGCAGGCCAACGACGTGTCGGCTTACATCCCGACCAACGTGATCTCGATCACCGATGGGCAGATCTTCCTTGAGACGGATCTGTTCTATCAGGGCATCCGCCCGGCGGTGAACGTCGGTCTGTCGGTTTCGCGCGTCGGCTCTGCCGCACAGACGAAGGCGATGAAGAAGGTTGCTGGCAAGATCAAGGGTGAGCTTGCCCAGTATCGTGAGATGGCTGCCTTCGCGCAGTTCGGTTCGGATCTCGATGCCGCAACCCAGCGTCTGCTCAACCGCGGCGCGCGCCTGACCGAGCTGCTGAAGCAGCCTCAGTTCTCGCCGCTGAAGAACGAAGAGCAGGTCGTCGTGATTTACGCCGGCGTGAATGGTTACCTCGACGTCATTCCGGTTTCGAAGGTTCGCGCGTTCGAAGAAGGCCTGCTGGCCTCGGTGCGGTCCAAGCATGCTGATATCCTTGAGGATATTCGCGTGACGAAAGACCTCACGAATGACACGGCGGCCAAGCTGAAAGCGGCTGTCGAAGAGTTCGTGCGCACGTTCAACTGATCGGTACGGGATCCGGGTCGTGGCTGAAGGCTGCGACCCGCGAGGGAGATAGGCGTCAACATGCCGAGCTTGAAGGATCTGCGTAACCGCATCGCCTCTGTGAAGGCGACGCAGAAGATCACCAAGGCCATGCAGATGGTGGCTGCGGCGAAGCTTCGCCGTGCCCAGCTTGCAGCCGAGGCGGCGCGTCCCTTTGCCGAGCGGATTGATCGCGTGCTTGCCAATCTGGCAGCAGGGATCGGACCGGGCGACGGTGCGCCTCCGCTGATCGCAGGAACGGGCAAGGACGACGTTCATCTTCTGATCGTCGCCACTGCCGAGCGCGGCTTGTGCGGCGGCTTCAACTCCTCGATTGCCCGTCTGGCTCGTGACCATGTTCAGTCGCTGCTGGGGCAGGGCAAGCAGGTCAAGATCATCACGGTCGGCAAGAAGGGCGCGGATATTCTCCGCCGCCAGTTTGAGGACTACATTATCGAGTCCATCGAGTTGCGCGACGTTAAGACGTTGACGTTCGACGTGGCTGATCGCCTCGGCAAGAAGCTTATCGAGGCCTATGAAGCCGGCGAATTCGATGTCGCGACGCTGTTCTACTCGCAGTTCCGCTCTGTGATTTCTCAGGTTCCTACGGCGCAGCGGATTATTCCCGCGCAATTGCCCGAACGTGTGAACGACGGTGGGCTGGAAGCCGTTTACGAATACGAGCCGAACGAAGAAGAAATTCTCGAATCCCTGTTGCCGCGCAACGTGTCGGTGCAGGTTTTCCGCGCTTTGCTGGAAAATGCAGCGTCCGAACAGGGCGCACGTATGTCCGCAATGGATAACGCAACGCGTAATGCCGGTGAAATGATTAAGAAGCAGACGCTGATCTATAACAGGTCGCGTCAGGCGATCATCACCAAGGAACTGATCGAGATTATTTCCGGTGCAGAGGCGATCTAGCATCGGTAACCGGATCGACGCCGCGGCGTCGCCGTGAAATAAATCTGGAGCGTTGCCCGAAGCGGCAGGCGCCCGCGTGTTGGAAGTATAAGAGGCCCGGACGGGCTCGGACGGAGCTGCACCATGGTTAATGATTCCCCGGCTAAAAATACCGGCCGCATCACGCAGGTGATCGGCGCTGTTGTCGACGTGCAGTTCGAAGGCCAACTGCCCGAGATTCTGAACGCGCTGGAAACCACCAACCGTGGCCACCGGCTTGTGCTTGAAGTGGCGCAGCAGCTTGGCGAGAACATCGTCCGCACCATCTCCATGGACACGACCGAAGGTCTCGTTCGCGGTCAGGAAGTGAGAGATACGGGCGCGCCGATCACGGTGCCGGTTGGCAAGACCACCCTGGGCCGCATCCTGAACGTCATCGGCGAGCCGGTTGATGAAGCCGGCCCGGTCGAAGCTGAAGCTTTCCGCGCCATTCACCAGCCTGCTCCGAGCTATGCAGAACAGTCCACGGAAGCGCAGATCCTCGTGACGGGCATCAAGGTCGTCGACCTGCTCGCTCCGTATTCGCGCGGTGGTAAGGTCGGTCTGTTCGGCGGTGCCGGCGTCGGCAAGACGGTTCTGATCCAGGAACTGATCAACAACATCGCCAAGGCGCACGGCGGTTACTCCGTCTTCGCCGGCGTGGGTGAGCGTACGCGTGAAGGTAACGATCTCTACTACGAGATGATCGACTCCAAGGTGAACGTCGACCCGAAGGAAAACAACGGATCGACCGCCGGCTCCAAGTGCACGCTGGTCTACGGCCAGATGAACGAGCCTCCGGGCGCCCGTGCGCGCGTCGCATTGACCGGTCTGACGATGGCCGAGTACTTCCGCGACCAGGGTCAGGACGTGCTGTTCTTCGTCGATAACATCTTCCGCTTCACGCAGGCTGGTTCGGAAGTGTCGGCTCTTCTCGGTCGTATTCCGTCGGCTGTGGGTTATCAGCCCACGCTGGCGACTGACATGGGTGCTCTTCAGGAGCGCATCACCACCACCACCAAGGGTTCGATCACTTCGGTCCAGGCTATCTACGTGCCTGCCGACGATCTGACCGACCCGGCTCCGGCAACCTCGTTCGCCCATCTTGATGCGACGACGGTGTTGTCGCGTACGATTGCCGAAAAGGGCATCTACCCGGCTGTTGACCCGCTCGACTCCACGTCGCGCATTCTGTCGCCGCTGGTTGTTGGCGAAGAGCACTACAATGTAGCGCGCTCTGTGCAGCAGGTGTTGCAGCGTTATAAGGCCCTTCAGGACATTATTGCCATCCTCGGCATCGATGAGCTGTCGGAAGAAGACAAGCTCACCGTGGCGCGCGCCCGCAAGATCGAGCGCTTCCTGTCGCAGCCCTTCCACGTCGCAGAAGTGTTCACCGGCTCGCCCGGCGTGCTCGTCAGCCTGGAAGACACGATCAAGGGCTTCAAGGGCCTTGTCGAAGGCAAGTACGACCATCTGCCGGAATCGGCTTTCTACATGGTCGGCACTATCGAGCAGGCTATCGAGAAAGCACAGAAGCTTTCGACCGAAGCTGCGTGATAGAGACGGTATGATATCGTTGTGATAAAGCGGGGCGCATTGGTGCCCCGTATTGGAGAGACTTCGGGAGTACCGTCATGACTACCTTTCATGTCGAGCTGGTCTCGCCTGAAAAATTGCTGTTCGCTGGTCAGGCCGAAAGCGCCACGGTGCCTTCCGTCAACGGTGAAATGACTATTCTGGTTGGGCATTCCCCATTGATGGCCGTGCTGAAACCGGGTGTCGTGACGATCCGTGAGACCCAGCAGGGTGCGGGTGCCCAGCGTCTTTTCGTTCGCGGTGGTTTCGCCGATGTAAACCCCGCCGGGCTGACCATTCTGGCCGAGTATGCAATCCCCGTTGAGGAGATTGATGTCGTGCTGGTCGACTCGCAGATTCGCGATGCGGAAGAAGATTTCCGCGATGCGAAGACTTTCGATGAGAAGCAGAAGGTATCCGACAAGCTCGTGCATCTGCGCGATTTGCGCGCTGCTGTACGGCGCTGACACCGCCTAGCCCGGAACGATTTTAAAGGCGGCGTCAGCCGCCTTTTTTATTGAGACCGTTGTCTTGCCATTTGGGGGAGTTGGGTCATGTCAGATGAAATCGAGATTGTTCATGGCGCTGATCCGTTGACACCTCTCGAGCATCGCCGTTCGACAACGCCTTTACTGCTTGGCGGTCCCGGCCCCGATGACGCGACATTACGTCGTCTTCTGACGATTGCATTGCGGGTGCCGGACCATGGGAAGCTTGAACCATGGCGTTTGATCGTGCTTCGTGGAGATGCCAGACACGAGGTTGCACGCCGGCTAACGGACGTCTACACGCGCGAACATCCTGACGATGATGCCGAGCAGCGCGAGAGGCAAATCGCCAAAACCGTTGATATGCTGACGGCCGCACCTGTGGTTGTTGTTGTGGTCAGTCGTGTCGATCCCCTTGCTCGTAAACCTGAATGGGAGCAGGTTCTGTCCGCTGGCGCCGTATGCATGAACTTGCTGACAGCCCTGACCCTTGCCGGCTTTGATGGTGTCTGGCTGACGGGCTGGTCGAGCTACAGCGAAGGCGGCAGGCAAGCTCTCGGTCTTGAAAGCGGCGAAAAAGTAGCCGGCATCATTCCGATTGGCACGGCGAGCGAGCAACAGAAAGATCGTCCGCGCCCTGATTTCGACCGGAAGGTTTCCTTCTGGCAAGCGACGGCTCCATAACCTTCAACTGGCGTGGGCCTATCCGATTGCGCTTGCCCAACCGGGGTTCTCATGGTTGAAGACGCGCCAAATCATTGGTGCTGAGTGATTCCGTTGGATCATTCAGCGCGCCATCTCGCCACGTCCTTTCGCATGTATTTTTGCAGGAGCCCTGAATGACCGTCTTGCCGCCCCCTCTTGACCGCAAACTCATTGCGCGTCAGGCCGCCCGGATGCTGCTTGAAATCAAGGCGGTGCATTTCAATGCCGAAACGCCTTATATCTTCACGTCCGGCTGGGCGAGCCCGGTCTACATTGACTGCCGCAAGATCATTTCCTTCCCGAGGCTACGCTCGTCGCTGATCGATTTCGCCGCGTCCACCATCGTAAGAGAAATCGGCTACGAATCGATCGACGTCGTTGCGGGGGGGGAGACGGCAGGCATTCCGTTTGCCGCGTGGATTGCGGATCGTTTCGAGTTGCCGATGCAGTATATCCGCAAGAAGCCGAAGGGTTTCGGTCGCAATGCCCAGATCGAGGGCGAGGTGCATGTTGGTGCGCGCACGCTGCTGGTCGAGGATCTGGCGACGGATGGCCGCAGCAAGGTCAACTTCGCGGAAGCCCTTCGCACCGCAGGCGCGCAGGTCGATCATTGCTTCGTGCTGTTCTTCTATGACATTTTCCCGCATAGCCGTGAGGTTATGGAAAAGCTCAACGTCAATCTTCACTATCTCACCACATGGTGGGATGTGCTGGAAGCTGCCAAGGAGAGCGGCCACTTTGATCCCGGCGTGCTGAGCGAGGTCGAGGGCTTCCTGAACCGGCCTGCCGAGTGGTCGGCAGCGCATGGCGGGATTTCGTCGTTGGGGAACTGAGTTTCAGGGGCGGGCACGTGGATGAGCGGCGTCATACGCCGCCATCAACCGGCTCGCGTCGACTTTGGTGTAACCCTGCGTCGTTGATAGTGATGCGTGGCCGAGCAGCTCCTGAATGGCGCGCAGATCCCCGCCGCGCGATAGCAGATGCGTCGCGAAAGAATGCCGCAGGGCATGGGGGGTCGCGCTTGATGGCAGTCCCAGCGCCCCTCGAAGCGATTGCATCGCGAGTTGAACGACACGGGCTGACAGTGGCCCGCCTTTTTGGCCACGGAACATCGGTTCATCAGGGGCGAGCGTGAAAGGACAGAGCGCGAGATACTCGGTAATCGCCGCGCTCACTTCTGCAAGCACTGGCACGGAGCGCATCTTATTGCCCTTGCCGATGACGGTCACGCTGTCCGTGCCTTCGATAGGGGCATCCTGCCGCGTAATGGCCAAGGCTTCGCTGATTCGCAGGCCGCAACCGTAAAGCAGTGCAAATACAGCGGCATCGCGCGCCAGAACCCACTGCGGCCGGTCTTCGCTAGCTCGCAGATCCGCGTCGGTCACGGCGCGTGCGGCAGGCGCACTCATCGGCTTGGGCAGCGTTCTGTTCACCCGGGGGCCGCGAACGGCAGTAAAGGCGGCTGCTTCGCCGCGCTCGGTGCGCTCAAGATATTTGGCGAAGGAGCGCAACCCAGCCAGCTGCCGCATCAGGCTCCGGCTGCCTACATCAGCCTGCCGGCGTTCTGCAAGAAAGGCGCGTAGGTCAGCCGGTTTCAGGTTTTCAAGGCTGGCGAGGGACGGGCTCTCATTTTTTTGCCGGCCAAGAAAGCTCAGGAACTGGCGCACGTCGCGCTCGTAGGCGATGACGGTTTTCGGCGATAGCCGCCGTCCTGAGGCCAGATGCGCCAGCCATTCGGCGAAGGCCTCGCGTAGATCGGCATGCATGGGCGCCCCTTCCGAGCAAACCTGTCGCTGGTTGGATACAGGGTCATTCGGCGAATCTGACATTGAAGCGCGCTCCGATCGAAACCCCGATATGCGGGGCCGTCGCTGTTCATGGAGCTAACATAGGCGGCGCCAGCTAACGGGGGGTAAATCCATGGTGCGGCGGGCTTTGCCCGAACCCGCAAATGGCGTATGTCCACCTGCATGAACCTGTTCGCGGACATACCATCACCCGACGACGACGCGCCCGCGCTCGTCGCAGAGGTGCTTTTGCCTGTTGCGCTGGATAAGGCCTATTCTTATCTGGTGCCCGCTGGCATGGCGCTGGGCGAGGGGGATGTCGTCCTCGTGCCGCTGGCAAAACGCCAGACAGCGGGCGTGGTGTGGGCGCTGCGCGGTGTGGATGGCGCGGGCAGCAATCTGCGATCTGTGATCGGGCGCATCGATGTGCCGCCGTTTGGCAAGAGCCTGCGCGATTTTCTGGATTGGATCGCCTGGTACACCCTCGCGCCGCGCGGGTTGGCGATGAAACTGGCTTTGCGCGTGCCCGAAGGTGCCGGTCCCGATGAAAGCCGTATGCTGGAGCCGCCGCGCATCGGCGTGCGTATCGCCGGTGAGGCGCCCCGGCGCATGACACCTGCGCGGGGGCGGGTGCTGGCAGCTCTGGCTGACGGGCATATGCTGTTGAAGCGCGATCTGGCGCATGAGGCGGGTGTGTCGGCAAGTGTCGTCGATGGCCTGCTGGATGAAGGGACGTTGGAGGCCGTAGCGCTGCCGCCGATGCCGGTGGTGCTGCCGCCCGATCCCGATTTCTCCCGCGCCGGCCTGTCGGAGGCCCAGCATGAGGCGGCGGCAGCACTGGCGGCGCAGGTGCGTGACGCGCGCTTCTCGGTGACGCTGGTTGAGGGGGTCACGGGCTCCGGCAAAACCGAGGTTTATTTCGAAGCCGTGGCCGAGGCCCTGCGTGCCGGTAAGCAAGCGCTGATCCTGATGCCTGAAATCGCCCTCACGTCGCAGTTTCTGGCGCGTTTCGAAGCGCGCTTTGGTGCGAGGCCTGCGGAATGGCACTCGGGTATCACCGGGCGCAAGCGCGCGCGGATACATGCAGGAACCGCCGATGGCAGCGTGCGCGTGGTGGCGGGCGCGCGTTCTGCGCTGTTCATGCCATTCCGCGATCTGGCGCTTATCGTCGTGGATGAGGAGCACGAAACCGCCTACAAGCAGGATGATGGCGTCACTTATCATGCGCGTGACATGGCGGTTGTCCGTGGCCGTTTTGATGATGCAGCCGTCGTGCTGGCGTCCGCGACGCCATCCATCGAGAGCAAGGTCAATGCGATCAAGGGGCGCTATCGCCATCTTGTTTTGCCGGAGCGTTTTGGCGGCAGGCAATTGCCGTCCATCAAAGCGATCGATCTGCGTCGTCATCCGGCGGAGCGGGGGCGGTGGATCTCGCCGCCTCTGGTAGCGGCTGTGAACGATACGATGGCTGCGGGCGAGCAGGCGCTGCTGTTTCTCAACCGGCGTGGCTATGCGCCCCTGACATTGTGCCGCCACTGCGGACATCGTTTCCAGTGCCCGAATTGTTCGGCATGGCTGGTCGATCATCGCTTCCGGCGGGCGCTGGTGTGCCATCATTGCGGCCACGTCGAGCGCCGCCCGGATATTTGCCCGTCGTGCCATGCCACGGATACGCTCGCGGCTTGCGGGCCGGGCGTGGAGAGGTTGGCCGAGGAGGTGGCGGAGGTATTCCCGGACAAGCGCGCTATCGTGCTATCCAGCGATTTTCCCGGCGGCGCGGAACGCATCCGGGCGGAGTTGCAGTCGATTGCCGATGGGGAGGTCGACATCGTCATCGGCACGCAGCTCGTGGCCAAGGGGCATAACTTTCCCGGCCTGACACTGGTTGGCGTCGTGGATGCCGATATCGGTCTTTCCAATGGCGATCCGCGTGCGGCAGAGCGCACATTCCAGCTTATGCAGCAGGTCACGGGCCGGGCGGGGCGGGGTGAGAAGCCGGGCCGCGCGTTGATCCAGACGATGCAGCCGGATCATCCGGTGTTGCGCGCCATCGTCTCTGGAGATGCACAACGGTTTTATGCGGAGGAGATCGCCATGCGCGAAGAGGCTGGTCTGCCGCCCTTTGGCAAGCTGGCGGCGCTCATCGTCTCAAGCCCCGACCGGGCCGAGGCGGAAAACCATGCGCGAGCATTGGCGCGGGTGGCGCAGGCGCCGTCGAACGTCGCCGTTCTGGGGCCGGCGGAAGCACCGTTGGCGCTGGTTCGGGGCCGCTATCGCTTCCGCTTGCTGGTGCGGGCCGAGCGCGGCGTCGATATGCAGGGCTATCTCCGCGACTGGCTGTCGCGTGCGCCAAAGCATCCGGCCAAGGTGCGCGTGGCGGTGGATGTCGATCCGCAAAGCTTTATGTAGCGGGTGTTTGTTATATCTTCCTGCCCCATGCGAGCGCCTCGCGAACGTGGGTGCGGACCTGCTCTTCGGCCAGCCGTGACACCGCCTTGCGGTCTGTCGTCGCATCGAAGGGGATAGGGTCGCCCCACGTGATCTGCACGTCGATGCCGCCGCCGGAGAGCACGCCTTTCAGGTGCGGTGCAAGCTCCATGTCGCCGTGCCAGGCGATGTCCGGAATGTCGCCGCGCATAACCGGCAGGCCATCGCGGCGGACATAGGTGATGGCGAGCGGCTGCAGCACGACGTCCGAAGGCGATTCGGATGTCAGCGCCTCGCGCGCCGCGCCGACCAGTGCTGAACGAAACGGCAGGACGCGGGTGCCGTCGCCGGTGGTGCCTTCCGCAAACAACACGATGGCGTCGCCCGCTTGCAGGCGCTCCGCCACCGCGCCATTGGTGCGCGCCGTGTCGGTGCGCCGGGTTCGGTCGATGAACACCGTGCGCTGCAACCGCGCCAGCAGACTCACCACGGGCCATGTGCCGACTTCCGCCTTGGCGATGAATGAGAGAGGCATCAGCGCCGATAACACGCAGATATCCAGCCACGAGACGTGATTCGACAGGATCAGCGCCGCCTTGCCGCGTGGCGGTGCGCCATGAACGATGCGGCGAATGCCGAGCACCGAACAGACGATGCGGTGGTAAAGCATGGGCACGATGCGCCGGCCCGGCGCATTCAGCCGCAGCAGGAGCCATTGCAGCGGAATGCCCACGGCTGTCACGGGCACCAGCACCGCTATTTTGGCGTAGAAACCGAACTTGCTCATGGGGCGCCGCTGTTCCGGAGTTCCTGACGATTGAATGAAGCCGCTTCCGGCCTTCAGCGCGGTTGCCGCATGGGAGTGACGGTCATTTCGACTTGTCGTCGAGTGGCAGCGCGTAGAGTTCAAGCCGGTGATGCACCAGCCGATAACCCAGCTTGCGGGCAATTTCCGCCTGCAGGGCCTCGATCTCGTCGGACTGGAATTCGATCACCGCCCCGGTGCTCATGTCGATGAGATGGTCGTGATGTTCCTTCGGCGCGCTCTCATACCGGGCGCGGCCGTCACCGAACTGGTGGCGCTCCAGTATGCCTTGATCTTCAAACAGCTTGACCGTGCGATAGACTGTGGACAGCGAGATGTTGGCGTCGATGAGCATGGCGCGCCGGTGCAACTCCACCACATCCGGGTGGTCCTGCGCCTCGGAGATGACGCGGGCGATGATGCGGCGCTGTCCCGTCATGCGCATGCCGCGCGCGTTGCACAGACGCTCGATGGGGTTCTTCCCGGCGGCTTTGCCGCGCGTCGGGATCGCGTTGCCATCCGCCGGGGGCGAAACCGTCTCTTCCGCGCGCGCTCCAGCCTCTGCCGGGGCCTGTTTGCTCTTGGCGATCATCGCACTTCTTGGCTCGGTGGGTGATGGATATGCATGCGATGATTCTACAGGAAACCGCCCCTCAGTCCAAGGTTGCGTCAGTCCAGCGTCGCGCGCATGGTGATTGCGGTGGCAACCGTGCCGTCCGGCTTGGTGTAATAGCCGGGGCGGCGGCCGATTTCCGCAAAACCTGCCCGGCTATAGAGCGCCAATGCCGATTCGTTGCCCTCGTCGACCTCCAGAAACACCACGCGCGCGCCGGCGCGTGACAGGTTCTCCAGATGGGTGGAGAGAAGCGCCCGGCCAGCGCCCTGGCCCCGCGTCGCCGGCTCCACCGCAAGCGTAAGAATCTCGGCCTCGCCCGCGACAAGACGCGACAGCGCAAAGCCGGCCAGCTTCTTATCGCCGCCGATGAAGATGCCATCCGTATGAGAGGTTTCCGTTGCAATCATGCGCTCAAGTTCGAGCGTTCCCCATCGCCGCGCGAAGCTGGCGCTGTGGATGGCGGAAGCTGCCGCCGCATGGTCCCCGTCGAGAGGGGCAACGTGAAAGCCGGGCCGGCGGGAGGTGAACAGATCTCGAAATATCATGGCGTCGATACCGGAAAGAGCGTTGTCACGGAGGCAGGGGCGGAAAGTCACTGGCGCGGCAAATGCGCCTTGTCTTGCGGCTTGGCATCTGCGCCGCGCAGATAAAGGGGTTTGGGCAGGTCAATCAGCGGATCCGCCGCGACGCCCAGACGCGCAATCCAGCGAATATCCGGCGCGGGTGATGCATCCGCCACGTGGAGATCAAGGCCGATGGCACGCACTTCATCGGCCATCAATGGCGCCGCCGGTCCGGTCAGGGTCACCGCGCCGGTGCCCAGTTGCCGTGCCGCATCGCGGATCAACATGTGCTGCGCAGGGATGATGAGCCGGCCACCTGTTGCGATTGCCTTGAAATACACGGCTCCATGCCGCGCATCGATGGCCGCGGCCAGCACCGGCCGCCGGGGATCCGTGGTCACCACCAGCGGCGCCAGAAGCGCGGCGAGTGTCGTGACGCCAACAACCGGCGCGCCGACCGCAAGCCCGATGCCTCGCGCGGCGGAGATACCGACCCGCAATCCGGTAAAGCTGCCGGGGCCAACCGTGACGGCGATACGGTCGAGTGCCTTGAAACCTTCCTTGACGGAGCCTGCGGCGGATTGTGCGACGACCCGTTCAATCAGCGGCAGCAGCGCTTCCGCATGCCCGCGTTCGATCAGCAGGTTTTCACGCGCTACGACGCCGCTGTCGAGGAGATCGGATTCAGGCTGGTCGGCCTGCATCTGCGTATCCAGCACACAAGCGGCACAGGCGCCAAGCGCCGTATCAATGGCCAGTATGCGCAAACCCGTCTCCCGAACACCCTTGAATCATACGTCTTTAATAGCCGGCGGCCACTTCCTGTATGGTACGAAGCCGCGCCCGTGTCACCTTGTAAAGTATCGGGCCGAAAGACGGATAGGCTTTATTCAATGAAATCGGGGAGTCAACATGCGGGGATGCGGCGATCCCCGTAGCTTTGTGCGCGCAGCCGAATGGCTGCCGCCCGGCAGTTTTCATGCAATTGACCGGGCGGCGTATCCAGATTCAGACGATGCTGGCATATTCCTCGAAGGCGAGGCGGGGCAGGCGCTCGAACACGCTCTCCGGATCGCCGTAGCCGACGTTGACAATGAAGTTGGTCTTCACCTTGCCGCCGGGGAAGAAAGCCGCATCGACGCCATCCTTGTCGAAGCCGGACATGGGGCCGGTGTCGAGGCCAAGCGCGCGCGCCGCGAGAATGAAGTAAGCGCCCTGCAGCGAGGAGTTGCGGAACGCGGTTTCCTCGATGGCCGCGGCATTGCCTGCGAACCACGATTTTGCGTCGGCATGCGGGAACAGCCGGGGCAGATGCTCGGGGAAATCGGTGTCATAGCCGATGATGACCGTCGCGGGCGCGGAGAGCGACTTGGCCCGGTTGCCCTCGCTCAGCAAGGGCGCAAGCTTGGCCTTGGCCTCCTGCGAGCGCACGAACACATAACGCGCGGGCAGGGCGTTGACGGCGGTGGGGCCGAGCTTCGCCAGTTCCGCGACCTGACGCAGCAGATCGTCGGATACAGGAATATCCTTCCAGCCGTTATAGGTGCGGGCGGTGCGAAAAAGCTGGTCGAGCGCTGCGGCGTCGAGCGGGCGGTGGGATGCCTTGTCGGTCATGATGATCTCCGTCGATCAGAGTGAAAGATGATCGACACAGATCATATTGTGCAGAGCAGCAAGAAACCAGAGAGCCGGCGCTGGATTGTGCGGCAAGTCACAGAGAGAGCGGCAGTATTCAAGCAAAGCCGAATTGCCACTCTATCCATTTGTTTATTCAGCAGATTTACCCGCAAAGCGAACGCACTTTTCGGGCTGATGCTTTAGCCATGCAAGCTGACGTTGCGTTTTTGCAAGCCAGCCAATGCCGGAATGGAGCATGCCCATCCCGGCATGATCGTTAAACTGCCTGCACTTCCTCGATTTCCGGCAGGAAGTGGCGCAGCAGGTTCTCGATGCCGTGGCGTAATGTGGCTGTAGACGATGGGCAGCCGGAGCAAGCCCCCTTCATGGCGAGGTAGACGATACCGTCGCGATAGCCGCGAAACGTGATGTCGCCGCCATCGCCGGCCACAGCCGGGCGCACGCGCGTTTCCAGCAATTCCTTGATGGTCTCAACGGTTTCGAGGTCGGCATCCTCGAAAAACTCCTCGTCGTCATCATAGGAAGAAGGGCCATGGCCTTCCGCGATGAGTGGCGCGCCAGAGAGGAAATGCTCCATGATGGCGCCGAGAATCGCCGGTTTCAGATGCGGCCACTCACCGCTTGCCTTGGTGACAGCGACGAAATCAGAGCCGAAGAAGACGTTGGACACGCCATCGATATCGAACAGGCTGGCAGCCAGCGGCGAATGGGTTGCCTCGCTTGCCGAGCGAATCTCGACCGGCGCGTCGGGTGACACATCGCGGCCAGGCAGAAACTTGAGCGTCGCCGGGTTCGGCGTCGTTTCCGTTTGAATGAACATAATTTTCTCCTCACCATGCCGGTTCAAGAGCGGCGGTGAACGATGCCATCGGCGGCAGGTTAAAGGGGTGTTGCCGATGGATATATTCCAATGTGGCGCTTTTCGCCGATCTGTTCAATGGGGTGAGCGCATCAACCCCGATCGCGCACGAAGCCGAGAATGTCCTTCACGGCATTGAAGGTTTCATCCGCGATCACGCGGACGCGGCGGCTGCCATCGTTCAGCACGCTGTCGATATAGGCCGGGTCGGCGACAAGACGCTGCATTTCGGCACCGATTGGCCCCAGCTTTTCCACGGCGATATCGACCAGCGCGCCCTTGAAGGTGGAAAACTGACCGCCGGCAAACTCCCGCAGAACATCCTCACGCGTGCGGCCGGCCAGCGTGGCGAAAATGCCGACGAGGTTCTCGGCTTCCGGCCTGCCTGCCAGTTCCTCCACCGTTTCGGGCAGCGGTTCTGGGTCGGTCTTGGCCTTGCGGATTTTCTGGGCAATGGTGTCGGCATCGTCAGTGAGGTTGATGCGCGAGTAATCCGAGGGGTCGGACTTCGACATCTTCTTCGTGCCGTCGCGCAGGCTCATGACGCGTGTGGAAACACCCTGAATCAACGGCTCTGGCAGTGGGAAGAACGTTTCGCCAAATCCGTTGCGGGCAATTGACTCGGCAAAATCGTTGTTGAATTTCTGCGCAATGTCGCGCGTCAACTCCACGTGCTGCTTCTGATCCTCGCCGACAGGCACTGCATGCGCCCGATACAGCAGGATGTCGGCGGCCATGAGCGACGGATAGGCATAGAGGCCAAGCGACACGTTCTCACGATCCTTGCCGGCCTTTTCCTTGAACTGCGTCATGCGGTTCATCCAGCCGATCCGCGCCACGCAATTGAACACCCACGCCAGTTCGGCATGGCCCGCAACCTGGCTCTGGTTGAAGATGATGTGCTTCACCGGATCGACGCCACAAGCGATGAAGGCGGCCGTGACCTCACGAATCTGACGCGTCAGAGCTTGCGGCTCCTGCGGCACGGTGATGGCGTGCAGGTCCACGACGCAATAAATGCAGTCGTAAGTGTTCTGAAAAGCGACGAAGCGGGAGATGGCGCCCAGATAGTTGCCCAGATGCAGGTTGCCGGTGGGCTGCACGCCGGAAAACACACGTTGCTTCAGAACTGGCTCTTGCAAGACGGACATGGCAGTGCCCCATCCCTTTCTTTTGATATCGTCATCTGTTTGGCGGGTTATCGCAGGCGGCGGCGATTGCGCAAGGAAAATCGGCAACCGACGTAGTGTCACTTCCCGGCGTCACTTATCGGAGTCACTCAATCTCGCGCGGCCTATGGGCAAAGCGTCCAGCACCCCGGAGAGGCGCAAGGCGAGCAGATAAACCAGCATGCCGCCGCCGCATAGCGCTGCGAGTATGCCGCCGCGCACCGCCAGCGGCCACTCAGCACCCAGCCATGGCGCGGCAACGCCGTCTAGCGCCGCCACAATAAGCCCCATCACGGCGGCGGCAAGTCCCAGACGCGCCAGGCGGGAGGCCGACGCAGCGTTCCACACTATTTCCGCGCGGGCGAAAATCACCAGCACCAGCATTTGCGTCCACAGCCCGAGACTCGCGGCGAGGCCGACCGCGCTAAATGAGGCGGACGTTGCCGGGGCCCAAAAACGCCATCCCGCTGCGTCAGTCATCAGGCGGGGCAGGGCGTGTCCGCACGCCAGCGTCACCAGCATTCCGGCCAGCCCCGCCACCAGCGGCGGCCACACGGTTCGCCGGGCAAAAAATGGTTGGATCAGGATTTTGCTCGCGCACGCCGCCGGCAACCCCGTCGCCAATGCCACCAGCAGTAAGGCAGTTTCGCGGCTGTCGGCAGGGCCGAAAGCGCCGCGCTCGAACAACACCGTGACAATGCTGGGGCCGAGGGCGATCAGTCCGGCAGTGGCCGGCAGCGCCAGCGCCAGCGCCCCGGTCAGATAACGTGTCAGCGCCGGCGCCAACGCCGATGCACCGTCGCGCTGGCTATCCACAAATTCCGGCAGCAGCACCACCCCCGCCGCGACCCCGATGAAAGACAGCGGAAGCTGGAACACCCTATCCGCGTAATAGAGCCACGACACCGCCGAAGGCTGATCCGAAGCCAGCGCCATGGTGGCCAGCAAAATGATCTGCGTCATGCCGCTGGCAAGCAAAGCGGGAACGGCGAACCTCGCCAGCCGGCGTGAGTCGGCGTCGAAACGTGGCATCTGCAGGTGAGGGCGGTGCGGCATGCGGGCCGCCGCCCATCCGACGATCACGAGGTGAAGCAAACCTGAAAAACTGATGGCCAGCGCAAGCCAGATGCCCGTCGCCGGATCGTCCTCGGCTCGCCCATGCAGCAACAGCAGGGCAACGATCAGCACACCATTGACCAACGCGGGCGCGACCGCCGCCGCAACGAACCGGCGTTCGGCGTTCAGCAACGCCGCCAACAGCGAGGCCAGTCCCGTCAATGCAACGAACGGCAACGTCAGGCGGGTGTAGTCAATTGCCAGCGCCAGTTTACCTGGATCGTCCCTGAAGCCGGCAGCTACAAAAAGCACCAGTGCCCCGGCTGCGATTTCCGCCAGCCCGGCAATCGCCGTCAAACATAAAGCTGCATTTACGATGGTGCGTCCGGCGAACTCGCGCGCCGCTTCCGTACCTTTGCGGGCAGCAACATCGCCGTAGACGGGCACGAAACCGGCGTTCAACCCGCCTTCTCCAAGCACGCGGCGGATGACGTTCGGAATTCTGAAAGCCACCAGAAAGGCGTCGGCAACCGTACCCGCGCCCAACACGCCGGCGATCAGGATATCACGCGCAAACCCCAACAAACGCGACGCTACGGACGCCGCGCCAACGATGGCTCCCGCACGTGCGACAGACTGGAAACGGGACATGCGCGGCGCTCAGGCGGTTGGCATCGCGGGGATGAGGCCGCAAAATCGGATCACGCGGCCAACGGCCAGCTGCCCTCGCCAATAACAAGCGGCTCGGTCGTCGCAGCCAGCCCTTGCCGGATGGTGATGACGGAGTTATCCGGCACCTGGGTCCATGCATCGCGGAGGTTGTCGAGAGGCTCCGAGGCGATAATGGTCGCGCCGGGGCGCTCACGCAGATAGAGGCGCGGCGTCAGGCCATCACAGGACGCACGAAACGCCCATATCGTCTGGCCATCGGAGAGGATGGCGGCAAAACGCAGCGCCTCCGGAATTTGCGCCTTGACCATGTATTCCTTGGTTTGCGCCAGCACCGTCCCAACGGCGGCCATCGGGGTTTCGCCCTCTTCCATGCGGGCCAGAATAAGCAGGAACAGCAGTTCGGAATCGGTTGTGCCTGCGCGCTGGTCGAACAGCTCGTCCGGCAGCAGCGCCTCAAGCTTGCGCCTGACACGATGGTACGAGCCAATCTGCCCGTTATGCATAAAGGCATAACGGCCGCAGGAAAATGGATGGCAATTTGCGCGTGTCGTTGCCGTCTGGGTCGCCGCGCGCACATGGGCGAGGAACAACGGCGAGCGCACTTGCGCGCACAAAGACTTCAGATTCTCGTCCGACCACGCGGGACGCAAATCGCGGAAGAGGCCCGGCTCCTCACGATCCCCATACCATGCCAGCCCGAAGCCATCGCCATTCGTCGCCGTCTTGCCTTCGCAAGCGTGCAAGGATTGGCGCACGAGAGAGTTCTTCGGTGCGCAAACAAGGGTATCCATAAAGGTCGGATCGCCAGAGTAGGCAAGAAGTCGGCACATGATTTCCATATCATGAAAGCTAAAAAGCATTTACGCAAGTGAAATTATATAAATCCATCCTGAGAAATGGAAATGGCGGAAGTGAGGCCGCTCGCATGCGTGGGTCGTATGGCTTCCATCATATAGAATCATTGGCCTCCTGTCACAGCATACCCGCGGATATGAAAAAAGCGCCGGTCCCGGATGGGACCGACGCTTGATCGGCATGGCCCGTGACGAATCACGGGCCATATAAGCGGGGATCAGAAGTCGCCGCCGAAGCCGCCAGGGCCGCCAGCCGGCAGAGCAGGCTTTTCGCGCGGCAGTTCAGCAACAAGCGCCTCGGTCGTGACGATCAGGCCAGCGACGGAAGCTGCGTCCTGAAGCGCCGTACGGACGACCTTCGCAGGATCGACGATACCGGCTTCGAGCAGGTCCACGTACTCTTCCGACTGGGCGTTGAAGCCGAACGTCTGCGAGGAGTTGTCGAGGATCTTGCCGACGACGACCGCGCCTTCGACACCAGCATTGGTGGCGATCTGACGGATCGGAGCCTCAAGCGCCTTCAGAACGATCTCGATACCGGCTTTGATGTCCGAGTTCTCGGTTGCGATCTGCTCAACAGCAGCCTTGGCGCGCAGCAGGGCAACGCCACCACCGGGAACGATGCCTTCTTCAATCGCGGCGCGGGTTGCGTTCAGCGCGTCATCAACGCGATCCTTGCGCTCCTTCACCTCGACCTCGGAACCACCGCCGACGCGGATAACCGCGACGCCGCCTGCGAGCTTCGCAAGACGCTCCTGCAGCTTCTCACGGTCGTAGTCCGAGGTGGTCTCCTCGATCTGCGCCTTGAGCTGAGCAACGCGGGCGTCGATGTCTTCCTTCGCGCCGGCGCCGTCGATGATCGTCGTGGCTTCCTTCTCGATGCGCACGCGCTTGGCACGGCCGAGCTGAGCCAGCGTGACGTTCTCGAGCTTGATGCCGAGGTCTTCGGAGATCGTCTGACCGCCGGTGACGATAGCGATGTCCTCAAGGATGGCCTTGCGGCGATCGCCGAAGCCCGGAGCCTTGACGGCAGCAACCTTCAGGCCACCACGCAGCTTGTTGACGACGAGCGTAGCCAGAGCCTCGCCCTCGACGTCCTCGGCGATGATCAGCAGCGGCTTGCCAGTTTGCACGATCGCCTCAAGCACGGGAAGCAGCGGCTGCAGCGAGGACAGCTTCTTCTCATGGATGAGAATGAAGGGGTCTTCGAAGTCGACGATCAGCTTCTCGGGGTTGGTGATGAAGTACGGCGACAGGTAGCCGCGGTCGAACTGCAAACCTTCGACGACGTCAAGCTCGGTCTCGAAGCTCTTGGCTTCCTCAACCGTGATGACGCCTTCGTTGCCGACGCGCTCAACGGCTTCAGCGATCAGCTTGCCGATCTCGGCTTCGCTGTTGGCCGAAATCGTGCCGACCTGCGCAACTTCCTGCGAGTTGGCGAGCTTCTTGGCGCGGCCCTTGATGTCCTTCACAGCGGTCTCGACGGCGAGGTCGATGCCGCGCTTCAGGTCCTGCGGGTTGAGGCCGGCGGCCACAGCCTTGGAGCCTTCACGCACGATAGCCTGGGCGAGAACGGTCGCGGTCGTCGTGCCGTCGCCAGCAAGATCGTTGGTCTTGGAAGCGACTTCACGCACGAGCTGCGCGCCGAGGTTCTCGAACTTGTCTTCCAGTTCGATTTCCTTGGCGACAGTCACGCCGTCCTTGGTGATGCGGGGAGCGCCGAACGACTTCTCGATGACGACGTTGCGGCCCTTCGGGCCGAGCGTCACCTTGACAGCGTTGGCTAGGGTGTCGACGCCGCGGAGCAGACGCTCGCGTGCATCGGTGGAGAATTTTACGTCCTTGGGAGCCATGGTCCTGATCTCCTGATAACTGATCTGATGAAGAAAAGCGGTTTCAGGCCGCTCAGCCGATGATGCCGAGAATGTCGGCTTCCTTCAGGATGAGAAGGTCTTCACCGTCGATCTTTACTTCGGTGCCGGACCACTTGCCGAACAGCACGCGATCGCCTTCCTTGACGTCGAGCGCGATGCGCTGGCCGCTCTCGTCACGGGTGCCGAGGCCAACCGCCACGACGATGGCTTCCTGCGGCTTTTCCTTGGCGGTATCGGGGATGATGATGCCACCCTTGGTCTTTTCTTCGCTGTCTGCGCGACGGACGACCACACGGTCATGCAACGGACGGAATGTCATTGATCCGCTTCCTTTTTAAGCTGCGCCCAAGACATGATAATGAGCGCGATTGGTGGATGTTGCAGCCCTGTTAGCACTCGACCGATGAGAGTGCTAACGGATGAGTTGAAGGTAGTTCCGCCCCCTCCGCCTGTCAAGGGAATCAGGTTGCAGTTTTTTGCACAAGCGAGAGGGTTTTTGCAGTTGCGCGGGAGCGCAGGCCAACTGCTGCGAAGTGCGACCGCAGCGGGATGCGTTCAAGTCGATCCATCGCGTTGAACGCAAGTTGCGATATAACTAACAGAGAGGCTGGAGCGCCTGCTCTGCTTCCGTATAGAACACGCGCTTCAGCCGCGAGTGCCTGGGCTCAGAGTGCCCGGTCGCCGCGCAATGTGCCGGCCGGGCCTTGCAGCACGAGCTGCCCTTTGACGAGATCCCACTTCTGACTCATGCGCAGGGCAAGCAGGAAGGCGCGCTCTGCGGCGTCGACGGCGGATCCGCAACTGCGCTTCGTGACCGCAAAGGGACTGACGGCAAATCCCTGATTCCGCAGCGGATAGGCGGTGGCCGAGAACGTGTTGCAGCCGCCGAATCCACGCAGCCTGAACTGGGTGTCGATTGTGAAATACGGCCGGTTCTGACCGGGTGGGTATGGCTTGCCGTTGAGGTCGATCGCGGACCACGGAACGCCGACGGGAAACTGCTTTTCCTGCTGTTGCGGAATGGCCTGCCGGGCTCGCGGCTCGTTGCCACGCAGCATGCCCGGATCGGCGGCCTGCGCGTGGGCAGCGGCGGGGGCGAGGAACGCCATGCCGGCAGTCACGAGCATTGCGGCCAGGCGGACCTTGGACGAGGCAGACATGATTGGGGCAAGGTTCATCGATATAGGGACCCGGTAGAGTGACGGTAAAACCGTCATGACAGGAACGAGACGCTGCAAACCATATCCGCGCAGCGCCGATGAGGCAATCGTCAAGTCGCGGACAGGTTGGGCCTGCCCGCATTCTTCATCAGCCGACGGGGCTGGCGCCGATGCGTGCGAGCAGATTCTCGATCAGCGGATTGGTGCGCCGCAGCACCCAATCCACCGAGCGCACCGTGACGGGATCGGCGCCCGCTTGCGCGAGCTGGTCCGCCAGCGCGAAAACGTGCCGCACCGGGCAGTGAAGCACGACCTTGCCATGCGCATCGGGCAGGCCGAAAGGCAGGCTTGCGCCAAAACGTCCGGTGATATCGTCCGGCAGGCTCGCGCCCTGTGGCAGAACAGCCGTCAGCTCGCGGATGGTGCGCGCTTCCTCTTCCGCCGCGATGCGTGTCAGAATTGTGCGTGCCGCGCGCCGCGCTGCGCCGGACCATGCCGCTGAAACAGAAGCCACGAGATTGGCCTGGGATCGCAGGATCACGCCGTCATCAATGATCTTCAGCGCATTGGCTGCCAGCGTTGCGCCTGTCGTCGTGATATCCACGATAATTTCAGCGGTGCCAGCAGCCGGGGCTCCTTCGGTCGCCCCTAAACTTTCCACGATGCGATAGTCGCTGACCCCGTGCTCCGCGAAAAAGCGCCGCGTGAGGTTGACGTATTTTGTCGCCACGCGCAGACGGCGCGCATGGGTCTGACGAATATCCGCCGCGACGTCATCGAGGTCCGCCATGTTGCGCACGTCGATCCATGCCTGCGGCGCGGCAACCACCACATCTGCAAAGCCGAAACCAAGCGGCGCAACGAACTCGACCACCGCGTCGGCATCGGCAAGCTGTTCGCGCAGCAGATCCTCCCCGGTGATGCCGAAATGGGCCGCGCCCGTTGCAAGCTGGCCAACGATGTCCGAGGCGGACAGGAACGCCACCTCGACATCCGGAAGCCCCTTGACGGCGCCGCGATAATCACGCGCGCCGCCGGGGCGCACCAGTTCCAGCCCGGCGCGGGCGAAAAAGGCGAAGGCGTTTTCCTGCAGCCGCCCTTTTGAGGGCACCGCGATGATCAGGGGCGCGCTCATCACTGGGCTCCCGTTGCGTTATCGGCGTCGAGCCGGTCGATCCAGATGGCAAAGCCAACCGCGGGCACCGGCTCTGGCGCGCCGAGGTGCGTCAGCAGGCTGTCATAGCGGCCGCCGCCGAGAATCGGCCGTGTATCCGGTTGGCGGCTATCATGCATCTCGACGATAAAGCCCGTGTAGTAATCCAGATTGCGCGCGAAGCCAGCCGAAAAGCTGACGGCTGCGACATCCAGCCCGCGCGCGGCGAGGAAGCCGGTGCGCGCCTCGAACGATTCGAGCGCCTTATCCAAGTCGATCTGCGCGTCACGCGCCAGATGGCGGATTTCCGTCGCCGCCGTGTCTGGATCGGCTTCGATGGCAAGATAGCGCGCCAGTGTCTCGCGCTGCCTGTCGCTGAGCTTGCTGCCGTTGCGATGGGCCGCGCGGGCAAGGAAGCGCTCCGCGATCTCACCGGCAGAGCGTCCGCCGACAGTGGAAATGCCGGCAATCGAGAGCACATCCTCAACGAAAGCGCGCGCAGCTGTGGGATCCTGCCCCTCGATGGCGGCGAGCAGCCCGGCATGGTCGGAGGGAGCACTACCGTTCTTGGCCACGCGTTCACCGTTGGCGGCGTCGAAAGGCTGTCCTTCAGCCACGGCGCGCAACACCCGCCGGCGCTGGGGGGCTGATACATCCAGCGCATCGAGCACCGCGCACAGCAGCCCCACATCGCCGAGGCGCACGAAGGGGTTGGCAACGCCAAGGCCCGTCAGCGCCTCGAAACCAAGCGCCACGACCTCAGCATCCGCAGCCTCGCGGTCGGCGCGGCCGAACGATTCGATGCCCGCCTGCGGAAACTCTCCCGCCCGCCCGGCGCGCTGGCGGAACACCGGCCCAAGATAGCTGAGGGAAGCGGCGGCTTCCGGTCCGCGCGACGCCAGATAATCGCGGCTGACGGGGATGGTGTAGTCCGGACGCAGGCACAATTCGTTGCCATCCGAATCCTGCGTCAGAAACATATGACGGCGGATATCCTCGCCGGACAGGTCGAGAAACGCATCCACCGGCTGCAGCACTGACGGCTCGATGCGGCGATAGCCTTCGCGCGAGAAAAGCGACAGCAGCGCACCGGCGCGGTCGGTGGCCTTTCTGGATGCGTGTGTCATGTCGCCCCTCCGACGATCAATCATGCGACGATCAACCATGCGGCGGTCACCCGCCCTGATTGTCCAGCACGCCGCGCACGGCGTCAACGAGTTCCGATTCCTTGACGGAAAACTGCGCCAGACGCTGCGCCTTGTAGGCGGCGTTGTCGAGATCCTGTCCCGACTGCGCGGCCTGCTGGCTGCCGGCGACGAGATCCTTGATCTGCACAATGCCTTCCGCCCGCTCATTCGAGCCCTGGATGACGACCGCCGGGCTCTGGCGACGGTCGGCGTATTTCATCTGCGCCTTGAGGCCGGAGGCGCCAAGATAGAGTTCGGCCCGGATGCCGGCTTGCCGCAGCGTCGTGACGAGGCCCTGATAATGGGCGATCTGGTCACGATCGAGCACCAGCACCACTACCGGCCCGATGGGGGCTGCGCCCTGCACAATAGGACTGCCGACGATCTTGAGCGCGGCCAACAGCCGCGACACGCCGATGGAAAAGCCTGTGGCCGGCACCGGCTCGCCGCGAAAACGCGCCACCAGCCCGTCATAACGCCCGCCGCCCGCGACGGAGCCGAACCGCACCGGCTGGCCATCGTCACCCGCGACGATGAACGTCAGTTCGGCCTCATACACGGGGCCGGTATAGTATTCGAGGCCGCGCACCACAGCCGGATCGATGGTGACGCGGCCGTCATCGTAACCCGCCGCCGTCACCAGCGTCGCGATCTCGCGCAATTCCGAGACACCTTCGAGGCCGCGCGCCGAGCCTTCCACAACCTGTTCCAGATTGGCAAGGGTCTCGTCCGCAGTTGCGCCACGCGCGGCGGTAAAAGCCAGTACGCGGGCAATCTGCCCGGCGTCCAATCCCGCGCCCTTGGTGTAATCGCCGCTTTCATCCTTGCGGCCTTCGCCAAGCAGCAGGGTAACGCCTTCCGGCCCAAGGCGATCGAGCTTGTCGATAGCGCGCAGCACCGTCAGGCGTTTGCCGGTGTGGATATCATCGGCGAGGCCGATGGCTTCCAGCACGCCGTCCAGCACCTTGCGGTTGTTGATCTTCACCGCATAATCGCCGCGCGCGATGCCCACGCGCTCCAGCGTGTCGGCCGCCATCATGCAAATTTCCGCATCCGCTGAAACCGAAGCTGCTCCCACGGTGTCGGCATCGAACTGCATGAACTGGCGGAAGCGCCCCGGCCCGGGCTTTTCGTTGCGGAAAACCCAGCCCGCGCGATAGCTGCGGTAGGGCTTGGGCAGCGTGTCATAATTTTCCGCCACGTGGCGGGCGAGGGGGGCGGTCAGGTCATAGCGCAGCGACAGCCACTGCTCATCGTCATCCTGGAACGAGAACACACCCTCGTTGGGCCGATCCTGATCCGGCAGGAACTTGCCGAGCGCGTCGGTGTACTCCACGAAGGGCGTTTCGACCGCATCGAAACCATAAAGCTCATAAGTTTCGCGGATATGGGCCAGCATGCGCTCGGTGGCGGCGATATCCGCCGGTCCACGGTCGGCAAAGCCGCGTGGCTGGCGGGCGAGGAGCTTTTGCGGTTTCTGGTTCTCTGGCCCGGACATGGCTGGAAGATAGTTCCGTATATGTATGACAACAAACCAAGGACGATCGCGGCCGGGAGCATGAGCCCAAATTCCATATGCTGCCGCAACTTGCGTTCAACTTGACGGATCGGCACGAATGCAGACTGCTCTAGCGCAGCCTGCGCCTCATGTCACGCGCCCAATCGCCCGCCAGCCGATATCGGAGCGGGAAAAACCTTCCGGCCAATCGATGCGGCCCACGGCCTCGTAGGCGCGGGCGCGGGCTTCCTCGATGGTCGGCGCGAGGGCGGTGACGTTAAGGACGCGCCCGCCGTTGGCGACGATCTCGCCATCCCGCTCTCTGGTGCCGGCGTGGAAAACGGTGACGCCCTCGACTTCGCCCGCCGCATCGATGTTGCGAATGACAGTGCCCTTTTTCACCTCACCGGGGTAACCGTCCGCGGCCAGCACGACGGAGAGCGCGGCGTCATCGCGCCATTTGGGCTGTACGTCCTTCAGCCGTCCCTCGACGCTGGCGAGCATCAGGTCTACGATGTCGCTGTCGAGGCGGGGCAGCAGCACCTGGCATTCGGGGTCGCCGAAGCGGGCATTGTATTCGATCAGTTTCGGGCCGTCCTTGCCGATCATCAACCCGGCATAGAGCACGCCGACATAGGGTGTGCCGCGCGCCTTGAGGCCCGCCACGGTCGGGTTGACGATCTCGTCCATGACGCGGGCGGCGATTGCCGGCGTGACGACCGGCGCGGGGGAATAGGCGCCCATGCCGCCTGTGTTGGGGCCTTTGTCGCCATCGAACACGCGCTTATGATCCTGCGCCGAGGCAAGGGCGACGGCGGTTTCGCCATCGCTGAGCGCGAAGAAGCTGGCCTCCTCGCCGTCGAGAAAATCCTCAATGACCACGGCGGCGCCAGCCGCGCCGAACTGGCCGGAGAATACCAGCCGCACGGCGTCTTCCGCCTGTTCCGTGGTTTCGGCCACCACGACGCCTTTGCCGGCGGCAAGGCCGTCCGCCTTCACCACGATGGGTGCGCCGCGCTCACGCACATAGGCAAGGGCTGGTTCCGCCGCGGTGAAGCGGGCATAGGCGGCTGTGGGAATGCTGAATTCGTCGCACAGGGCCTTGGTGAAACTCTTGGAGCCTTCAAGCTGCGCCGGTGCTTTGCGCGGGCCGAAAGCCGGAATGCCGGCCTGCGCCAGATCGTCGACGATGCCCGCAACCAGCGGGGCTTCCGGGCCCACGACAACGAGACCGATGGCGTGCAGGCGGCAAAAGGCGATGACGGCCGCATGGTCGGTGACATCGAGGACGACGTTCTCCCCCGCCTGTGCCGTGCCAGGGTTACCGGGGGCGATGAACAGCTTGTCCGCACGCGGACTCTTGGCAATGGCCCAGGCCAGCGCATGCTCGCGCCCGCCCGACCCCAGCAGCAGAATGTTCATCGCGGTCTCCCTCAATCGAAGCGTGCGCCGGGAGCAACTTGCATTCAAGTTGCGGTAGAATAAAGAATCTGCGGCGCTTATTCTGATTCCGTCAGAATCATCCGGCGCTCTAGCACGATGCGCCCCGCGATTCCATACTGCGATTTCCGGCCCGCTATATCCCGGCCGCTTCTGTGGGCGATCCACTGTGACGGGTGACGAGGCCGTCAGCTTCCCTTAAAGTGGCGGGCATGAGTCGCAAGTCCGTTCCCGCATCGCCCGATACTGAAGCCTCCGCCAGCAATGCGCCGGAGTGGAGCGTCACGTCACTGTCCGGCGCGTTGAAGCGCACGCTGGAGGATTCCTTCGGCCATGTGCGCCTGCGCGGCGAAATTACCGGCTATCGCGGGCCGCATTCCTCGGGCCATGCCTATTTCGGCCTCAAGGATGAAGGCGCGCGCATCGATGCCGTGATCTGGAAAGGCGTGTTCCAGAAGCTGCGTATTCGCCCGGAAGAGGGCATGGAGGTGATCGCCGTTGGCCGCATCACCACCTTCCCTGCTTCATCGCGCTATCAGATCATCGTCGAGAGCATCGAGCCTGCCGGTGTCGGTGCGCTCATGGCCATTCTGGAGGAGCGGCGCAGAAAACTCACCGCCGAAGGGCTATTCGACGACGCACGCAAGCGCCCGCTGCCTTTTCTGCCGGATGTCGTCGGCGTGGTCACGTCGCCCACCGGCGCGGTGATCCGCGACATCCTGCACCGGCTGGCGGAGCGGTTTCCCCGCCGTGTGCTGGTGTGGCCGGTGCGTGTGCAGGGCGAAACAAGCGCGGCGGAAGTGGCCGCCGCCATTCGCGGCTTCAATGCATTGCCTGTGGATGGCCCTGTGCCCCGTCCCGATGTGCTGATCGTGGCGCGCGGTGGTGGCTCGCTGGAAGATCTCTGGTCCTTCAATGAGGAAGTCGTCGTTCGGGCTGCGGCGGAAAGCACGATTCCGCTGATTGCGGCCATCGGCCATGAAACCGACTGGACGCTGATCGACCTTGCCGCCGACCTTCGCGCCCCCACGCCGACGGGCGCGGCGGAAAAGGCTGTGCCGGTGCGGCGCGACCTGCTGGCGACGCTCGCGGATTTATCTCGCCGCCATCACGGCGCCATGTCGCGCCTGCACGACAGGCGCACGAGCGACCTGCGGGCGTTGGCGCGCGCTCTGCCATCGGGCGAGAACCTGCTGGCGACATCGCGCCAGCGGCTCGATCTTGCGGGCGGTCGTCTTCAGCATGCGCTGGGGCTTGGCGTGCGCCGCCATGGAACGCGGCTGGCGGTGGCAGGGCAAAAGCTTGCCCGCCTGTCGCCACTGGTGCTGCTGGAACGGGCGCGGGCGCGCTGGAGCACGGCGGCGCGTGGGCTCGGGACGGGCTTTTCATATGCGCTGGAGCGCCGCGCCGCGTTGCTGGAGCGCTCAGCCTCTCGCCTGTCGTTGCAGCCGGTGAGACTGCGGATCGACGATCGACGCCAGCGGTTGGCAACTGCGGGGATACGCCTTGCCAATGCCTATGACGCGCGATTGTCCACGCAACGCGTGCGTGTGGACAGCCTGTGGAAGCTTGTGGGGAGCCTCAGCCATAAGGGTGTTCTGGCACGCGGCTATGCATTGGTGCTGGATGACGCCGGCCAGCCGGTGCGGGCGCGCGCAGGTGTGACGCCGGGAATGCCGCTCGATGTGGTCTTCACGGATGGCGCTGTCCGCGTGATCGCGGCGGGCGACGTGGACGATGCGCCTGCCGTGCGGC
Organism: Pseudochelatococcus contaminans; assembly: GCF_014195635.1. GTDB lineage: Bacteria > Pseudomonadota > Alphaproteobacteria > Rhizobiales > Beijerinckiaceae > Pseudochelatococcus > Pseudochelatococcus contaminans. The sequence goes on from NZ_JACICC010000001.1 coordinate 340,829, forward strand.
GCACCGCGCGCCGGCGCAAAACAGCCTCGCCCGAGGAAGCGGCCCAACCGACGCTTTTCGGTGGCCCGGACCCCGATTCTGAATGACGCCGGAACATGATCATGCGGTGCGACGGTTGACGCCGCGTGCCGGTATCGCTCTATAATAACCGGCAGATGTGATGACCCAGTAAATATGCCAATTCGGGCGCGACAGGAAACAAACCAATCATGAATCGCCAGGACTTCAAATTTTCCGGGGCGGGAGAAGCGCAGCTACAATATCTCGATGGCGACTACCGTGTCGTCCGTTCAGGCACATTCGTTCGCTGCGCCGTCACCGGCCGCCCGATCCCGCTGGACGAACTGCGCTACTGGAACGTCGATCTTCAGGAGGCCTATATCTCCCCGGAGGCCGTGCGCGAGCGTCTTATCAAGCTTGGGCAAATCAAGCCGGCGCAGTGATCCCCACTGATGCAACCGGCATCGGCTAAGTTTGATGCCTTGCTGGGTGAGCAAAACATTTCGGCCATCCTCAACCCCGAGGTTTTGTCGGGGGAGCTTAGCTGACGTATGAGGCAAGATAGGCGCGCAGCCCGTCTTCGTCATCAAAGGCCAGTGACACCGGCACAACCGCCACGGAGGCGCGTAGCGCCGGGGCAGCGGTGAGGGTGGAAAGGCGCACGGCGTCCTTTTCCGTCGTCACCGGCAGCAGACCCTTGAGTTCGGCCTCATGCTCGATGGCCGCTATCTGGCCGGGCGTGAATGGCATGTGGTCTCCAAAGGCTTTGGTGGCCACCACCTCGGCGCCGATATCCGTCAGCATATCGAAGAATTTCTGCGGCCGTCCTATCCCTGCGAAGGCGAACACGCGCTCGCCGCGCACGAGGCGCGCGGCATCCGCATCCGGCTCCAGCCGTGCCGTGAATACGGTTTTGCCCACAGCGCGGCCTGCCTTGACCACGGCGTCGCCGCATGCGCCTTCGCCGATGACGATCAGCGCATCCACATACGGCAACTGCCGCGCGAGCGGCGCTCTAAGCGGCCCGGCAGGCAGGCACAAACCGTTTCCGATGCCGGTCTCGCCATCGACCACAGCGAAGGTCAGCGCTTTTTTCAATGCCGGATTTTGCAGGCCATCGTCCATGATGAAGACATCGGCGGGGACGCCCGCATCCAGCAGCGCCTGCGCACCTGCGCGGCGGTCGCGTGCTACGGCTACCGGCGCGTGGCGGGCCAGCAGAAGCGCTTCGTCACCGATATCGACGTGCGTGAGGGTGATCTCAGCCTCTTCGCTTTCACCGACCAGCACCGGCCCGCGCAGTCGGCCGCCATAGCCGCGCGTGAGAAAAGCGGGCGCGACGCCCATATCCTGCAAGCGCTCGGCGATGGCGATGGCTGTCGGCGTCTTGCCTGCTCCGCCAGCGGTGAAGTTGCCGACGCAGATCACCGGCCGGCCCGGGGGCTGCCCCGGCCGCCGCATACGATGGGCCGTGATCGAGCCATAAAGCAGCCCGAACGGCTTCAGGAGCCGTGCAATGAAGAGAGGCGGATCTGGCCACCAGAATGCAGGAGCACGCACGGCAACATCCTCAGGGATATAAAAATTCGGGACAGGACACCATCACCGGCAAGACGTGTATCGGCTATCCGAAGACCGGCAGCATTGAAATTCAGTATTCCCCCTCCCGGTTCCCGTCAGATCTTTCACGTTCCGATATTGGAGACCGGAAAATCGATAATCTGGCAATGAAGCGAGCTGGACGTAAAATGCCTTAACCACCGCTCAGGTGCATATGCATGACGTATGGTGTGATCGCCTGCATCGTGCGGTCCACCGCGCCGCCCAACGAAACCGTGGTCTGCGCCGCCGCGCGCGCCATCGCCCTGGCGTGGGCGGGCTCTTCGAACAGTGCATGGACCGCCCCCGCCAGCGTGCGCGAATCGCTCACCGGGCATGCACCGGAAATGCCGTCGCCGTTGGGGGTGTCGAGCGCCTGATAAACGTTAGTGAAATTATGCACATGCGGGCCGTGGATAATGGTCGCACCGAGCTTTGCCGGCTCGATGGGGTTCTGTCCGCCGCGTGGCACCAGCGATCCGCCGATAAAGGCCAGAGGTGCGAGCCGGTAGAACAGTCCAAGTTCGCCGATCGTATCGCCGATGTGAACATCGTCGCCGCGCGAGGGCAAATCGCCGAGCGAGCGCAGGCTGGAGGCCAGCCCGGCCGCGCTGGCGATACCCGCGATCTCCGGCCCGCGTTCCGGGTGGCGCGGAACGATGATCGTCAGCAGGCCGGGATGCTCGCGCATCAGCATGCGGTGTGCGCGCAACACGAGGTCTTCCTCACCCGAATGTGTGCTCGCGGCCAGCCAGACCGGCCGCTCCCCGATCATCGCGGAAAGGGTGGCGACGGTTGCCGGGTTGGCCGGTGGGGCAGGGGCATCATACTTGATGTTGCCCGCCACGACCACGCGTGGAGCGCCAAGCCGCTCCAGCCGTTCGCCATCGGCTTCCGACTGGGCAAGGCAGAGGTCAAACAGCCGCAGCACACCGCTTGCCGTCTTGGGAACCCGCTGCCAACGCCTGAAGGATCGCTCAGACATCCGGGCGTTCAACAGCAGCGCCGGTATTTCCCGCCGCCGGATCTCGGCCAGAGCATTGGGCCATATTTCCGATTCGGCGATGAGCACGAGGTCGGGCTGCCAATGGTCGAGAAACCGGCGCATGAAGCGCATCACATCCAGCGGAACGAACTGGTGCAGTGCGCGCGTTGGCAACCGCTCGGCCAGCATCCGTGCGGACGTCACCGTGCCGGATGTGACGAGAACCGTGAAGCCCTGCCGTGTCAACCGCTCGACGATGGGCAGCAGGGAGATTGTTTCTCCCACGCTTGCTCCATGCATCCACGCCAGCCGCCCCGGCGGGCGCTCGCGCCCTGGATAACCGCGCCGTTCGCCACCGCGCGTCCTGTCCTCCTTGCCCTTGCGCATCCGCCATGCCAGCAGGCCGCCGATAAAGGGCGTAAGCGCGCTCGTACCGAGGCGATAGACGGTCAGAGGCCAGGGAAGGGAATGGTTCATGATGGGCAGGCTGCTTCGCTGAAAGGAGTGACCCTGAAAAACATGATCAACTGCCTCACGTCTCTGGCGGGGAGGGTACTTGGGTCGGCGGTTTGGCCGAACGCGACTTGGCCGAACGTGACTTGGCCGAACGTGACTTGGCCGAACGCGACGCGCTCCCTCCGGGATCGACCGCACCCACCAAGGAATACGCCCGCTCATGCACGGCGTCCAGAGCCTGCCCCGTGCTGATGCGCACAGCTTCGAGCGTGTCGTCGTCTGCGTCGGCGGGCACGAAAAGCGGCTCCCCGACCACCATCGCGATTCGCCCGAAAGGCAGGCCGATGGAGGCGTTGTCCCAGCTTTTGAAGTCGATTCGCCGGCTGGATACCACGGCCACCGGCACGATGGGCCTGCCGGAAAGCCGGGCAAGCAAAACGATGCCCTGGCCGCATTGGCGCGACACCTTGGGCACGTCCGCCGTCAGCACGACGAGTTCACCGTCCGCCAGCGCCCGCAGAAGACCACGCAGCGCTGCTACGCCACCCTTCTCGTGCATGCGCGCCCGCGCCCGTGCGCCCGAACCGCGAATCGGCCGGATGCCAAGGCGTTGCAGCGCCAGCGCATTGAACTCGCCGTCACCGCTGCGCGACACAAGCGCTGCCGCAGGGTCTTGCGGTCGCCGCGCGAACGGCACCATGAAATGCTGACCATGCCACATGGCCACGATGACGGGCATCACCTGCCCGGCCTTCTCGTAAAGATCGGCTGGCTCCGTCACCACTACGCTGGTGGCGCGCACGAGGCGCAAATATCCCGCCAGCAACGCACCGAGCGTTGCCTGCACAGGGCGCGAGCGTGTGATCCGTTTCAGAAGGGCCATGATGGCAGCGGGACCGGAATGATCGTCAGGCCGTTGCGTCCGGATCAAGCAGCCGGTGAAGATGCACGACGAAATAGCGGACATGGGCATTGTCGACGCTCGACTGCGCCTTGGCCTTCCAGGCCGCGTGCGCGGAAGCGTAATTCGGGAAAATGCCCACGATGTCGAGCTTGCTGAGATCACGGAACTCGGAACCGTCGATGTCGGTGAGTTCGCCGCCGAAGACAAGATGCAGAAGCTGTTTGGAGGATTCCGGCATTTGTGTCACTCCGTCGTTTGCGGGACGAGGGTTGCGAAGGGGCGATAACCCGGCAACCGGCCAGTTTCCGGAGAGTTTTCCAAAAACGGGTGCCGGGCATCATGCCGGATGCTGATGTATTGCATCAATTCCACGCTAAAGGGAACAGGATTACACGCCAACGGCAATGCTATGCGCGCAATTGACACCGCTGCCGCTGTTTATTCCTGTGCATGTCCGGATCTAGCGCACCCAGATGCCGCATCTTGCGCGGAAAGTCTTGAGGCGGTTCGTTCTCAGGCAGATGCACACACTGTGTGCGTTGACACGTGCGCGTTCTTGCGCGCATGTTGCGCAATACTGCCGATGAGATTATGCAGTGTATTCGTTTTTCTGGCCGCACGCTAGTGCCGCCGTGCTGTCGAGGTGATGCCGCATGGCGCGCGATTCATCCGATCCGACGCCGATCGGATCGCATCGGGAACTGGTGGATCATCTCGCGCGCGGCTGCCGTCCCGCGCATGAATGGCGCCTCGGCACGGAACACGAGAAAATCCCTTTCTACCGCAGCAACCACGCACCTGTGCCTTATGCAGGCGACAGCGGTATTCGCGCCCTTCTCGAAGGGCTTGCCGCGCGCACCGGCTGGCAGACCATTACTGAAGAGGGCCTGCCCATTGGTCTCTTCGACGATGTCGGCGGGGGAGCTGTGTCGCTGGAACCCGGCGGCCAGTTCGAGTTGTCCGGGGCGCCGCTGCGCTCAGTTCATGAAACGCGCGACGAACTTTTCCGCCATTTGACGGATGTAAAGGCCGTTGCCGAGTCGCTGGGCATCGGCTTTCTCACGCTGGGTGAGAGCCCGCTGTGGACGCGGGCGCAGACGCCTGTCATGCCCAAGGGGCGCTACCGCATCATGATGGACTACATGCCGCGCGTCGGGCAGCTGGGTCTGGACATGATGTTCCGCACCACGACCGTTCAGGTCAATCTGGATTTCTCCAGCGAGGCGGACATGGTGAAGAAGCTGCGCGTCAGCCTTGCCCTGCAGCCGCTGGCAACTGCATTGTTTGCCAACTCGCCTTTCACCGATGGGCGTCCGAACGGCTTGCTTTCCGCGCGCTCGGAAATATGGCGCGACACCGATGCCGACCGCACGGGCATGCTGGCCTTCGCTTTCGAGGACGGCATGGGCTTCGAGCGCTATGTCGACTGGGTGCTTGATGTACCGACCTACTTCGTCAAGCGCGGCGATAGATATCACGATGTCGCGGGCCGCTCGTTCCGCGACCTGCTGGATGGTCGTATGCCGGGGCTTGAGGGCGAACGCGCCACGCTTTCGGACTGGTCGAATCACCTGTCCACCGTCTTCCCGGAAGTCCGGCTGAAGCAGTTTCTGGAAATGCGCGGCGCAGATGCCGGACCTGCGCCCATGCTGCTGGCGCTGCCGGCATTCTGGGTTGGGCTGCTGTACGACAGCAATGCACTTGATGCTGCGTGGGATCTCGTCCGCGACTGGACCGAAGCCGATCGCCAGTCGCTGCGTGATGCCGTGCCGCGCGAGGGCCTGGCGGCAACGATTCGCGGGCGGCCATTGCGCGAGCTGGGGCGGGAGGTGCTGGCGCTGGCAAGAGCGGGGCTTTCCGCCCGTGCGCTTATTGATAACGCCGGTGACAACGAGAGCCGCTATCTCGACCCGCTCGATATCATCGTTGCAAGCGGGCGCACTCAGGCCGAGGACTTGCTGGCCCTGTGGAACGGGCGCTGGGACCATTCGGTCGAGCCGGCTTTCGAGGAATGCGTATTCTGACGCAGCGCTATATGACGCCGAGGCCGCGCAGGCTGGCGTGTCCCTTGCGACCGACGATGACGTGATCGTGCACCTCGATGCCGAACGGCGTCGCGATGTCGACGATCTCCCGCGTCATGCGAATATCCGCCGATGACGGCGCCGGGTCGCCGGACGGATGATTGTGGACCAATATCATCGCGCTGGCAGATAGCTCCAGAGCCCGCTTCACCACCTCGCGCGGGTAGACGGGCGTGTGGTCGATCGTGCCGGTTTGCTGTACTTCGTCGGCAATGAGTTGGTTGCGCTTGTCCAGAAACAGTACGCGGAAGTGTTCCTTGTCGGCGAAGGCCATGCTCGCACGGCAGTAGTCGAGCACGGACGTCCATGAGTCCAGCACCGACCGCCCCGCGATGGCTCCGCGCGTCATACGGACGGCGGCAGCTTCGATCAGCTTGATATCGGCTATCACGCCCGCGCCAATGCCATCCACTTCTGCCAGCAAGGTTTCCGGCGCGGCGATCACTTCCGCGAAACTGCCGAAGCGACGGATCAAGTCCTTTGCCAGCGGCTTGACATCGCGCCGGGGAATGGCGCGGAAGAGCACCAGCTCCAGCAGTTCGTAATCGGCCAGGGCTTCCGCGCCGGCTTCGCGAAAGCGTGCGCGCAGCCTTTCGCGGTGACCGTGATAATGCGGGGCGTCGTCGGATTTGTCTTGTCCGGTCATGGGATCATGCTCCGATCCACCATCCGCACCGCCCACTGCATCCGCACCATCGATGTCATTGTCCCATCAGGTCGTATCCCCGCTCCAACGGAGCCGGGATGTTCGCCGCATTCTTGATTGAAAGTGGATTCCGGAAGCCGTGCTCCAGCCGTCCATGAGGGCGGCCGGAGGTCAGCCTTCCGTGGAAAACGGCGGATGGTACAGGCCGGCGGGGGAGAACGTGAAGACCTCGCAGCCGTCTTCGGTCACGCCGAGGGTGTGCTCGAACTGGGCGGTGAGGGAGCGATCTCGCGTCACGGCGGTCCAACCGTCCGCCAGCACTTTCACATGCGGGCGACCGAGGTTGATCATGGGCTCGATGGTGAAAATCATGCCGGGTTGCAGCGGCGTGCCTTCCCCGCGACGCCCGTAATGCAACACGCTCGGGGCCTCGTGGAACGAGCGGCCAACGCCATGGCCGCAGAAATCGCGCACCACGGAGCAGCGTTCCCCCTCGGCATATTCCTGAATGGCTGCGCCGATGTCGCCCAACGTCGCGCCAGGTTTCACCGCGGCGATGCCACGCATCAGGCACTCGTACGTGACCTCGACGAGCCGTTGGGCCTTGCGTGATACTTCGCCGACGAAATACATGCGATTCGAGTCGCCGTACCAACCGTCCACGACGAATGTGACGTCAACGTTGACGATATCGCCTTCCTTCAACGGCTTGTCGTTGGGCTGGCCGTGGCAGACCACATGATTGATGGAGGTGCAGCAAGAATAACGGTAGCCGCGATAAAGCAGCGTCGCCGCCAGATAGCCGCGCTCTTCCCCATAATTGAACACGAACGCGTCGATTTCCGCCGTTGTCACGCCCGGCCGAATGATATCGTTGAGCTTGTCGAGACAATCCGCAGCTGCCTGGCCGGCCTTGCGCATGGCATCGAAGGCGTCCGGCCCGTAGATGATGATGTCGTGAGACCGGCGCGAAACCGTGGCAGCATCGAATTCGTTCATGAGAAAACCGTCAAGACTCCCTAAAAGCAGGACTACCAATTTAAGCCAGACTGCTCAGCATGCAAGCTTTATGACGATACGACTATCGACGATTCACTTATGCATGCAGGACAGGACTGGCGTCCGCGCGCCGGGGCGTGTAATGATTCTGATATGGTGACAGACGTGATTGCCCAAGCCCTGCCTGCGGAAGTGGCGCCCTTCGGCGCACACGCACCCTCGCGCTTTGTGCGTGCGGCGCTGTCGCTGACTGGCAAGTTACCTGATACATGGTCAGGCCGGCGTGTGGCTTTCTTCTTGCGCAACCTTGTGCTGCGCAGTCTCGCCGGAAAGCCGCTGGACATCGAGGCGCTTGGCGCGAAAATGCGTATCAAGCCGTACAATAATATTTCCGAAAAGAAGGTGCTGTTCACGCCGCAATATTTCGATGCGGAGGAACTCGCCATCCTGCGCCGTTACATCACCGATGATTTTGTCTTTATCGATGTTGGCGCAAACGCAGGGTTCTATGCGCTGCACGCGGCGGCGCATGCACGTGGCCGGGCGCGTATCGTTGCTGTCGAACCGCAGCCCGAGATCTTCGACCGGCTGGTATGGAACATCGGCGTCAACCGTTTCGGCACCGTCAAAGCCATTGCATGTGCTCTTGCAGACCGTGCCGGCGAGGTGACACTGTTTCTTGATCCCGCGAACATCGGGCAGGCCAGCATCAGGATCGTCGGCTCCGCCAACGCGCCCACCTTGCGCGTGCCGGCCAAGACCATGCTGGATATCATCCGCGAAGAACGCTTCAACCACGTTGATGCCGTCAAGCTCGACGTGCAGGGGGCGGAGGATCTCATTCTTGAGCCGTTCCTCGCCACGGCTCCGACAGCGTTGCTGCCGCGTCTTGTCATTCTGGAAAACAGCGAAAGCCGCTGGCAGACGGATCTGCACGCACTGCTGAGAAGCCACGGTTACAGCGAGATTACGCGCACACGCCTCAATGCGGTTTACGCGCTGGCGTGACCGACAACGGGCACCGCGCCTGCAATCGTAATGCTGGCAGCGTCCGAGTCATTACCTGGGTTCACCCGGCACGTGTAGGCAATACTCTCGACACCGCGCGCTGCGGCGCGTGCATGGGCGGCGGCATAGGCGGGATCGATGTCGGCAGCGAGACCGAACGTTTCCGCCGGCATCTGGATGACGAACAGCATGACTGCCCGTCCTCCGCCTTCGACGACATCCCCGAGTTCCTCAAGATGCCGCGCACCACGTGCCGTAACCGAATCGGGAAACTCCGCCAGCCCCGGGCGGCGCATGAGATGAACGTTCTTCACCTCTACGTAGCAGGGCGGGCGATCCGACGCTTCGAGTAGAAGATCGACCCGGCTCGCCGTGCCATAGCGGCCATCGCCATAACGCACCTCTCTCCGCAGCGAGGTGTAGCCTGCCAGTTCCGGAATAGCGCCAAGATCGATGGCTTCTGCGGCGATCGTGTTGGGATGGGCGGTGTTGATGCCGACAATGTGCGAAACGCCGCCAAAATCAGCCTCGACCATCTCCCACGATAGCGGCAGTTTGCGCTTCTTGTTGGCCGAACGAGACAGCCAGACGCGATTGCCGGGAGCGGTCAATCCGAGCATCGCACCCGGATTGGCACAATGGGCGGTAACGATCTCACCGCCCAGTTCGATATCCGCCAGAAACCGTTTGTAGCGGCGAACAAGCCATCCTTCGATCAGCGGTTCGGCAAATCGCATGCTGCGGAACCGCTAATCAAGTGTCGGACGATTGCACGTCGGCCAACGACAAATTCTCATCAGTCGCTGGTTCGGTTTCAGCTGGCGTCGCCTTCTTGCGCGTTGTCCTGCGCGGTGCGGGCTTCTCAGCCGTTTCCGTTTCAGCCGTCTCGGCTTTCTTGCGAGGAGCGCGTTTGCGAACAGGCTTTGCGGGCTCCTCACTGGAAACCGTAGTCTCTGCGGGCACTACCTCGGCAGCCGAAGTATCCACAGCATCCGCCGTAGCCTTGGCTGTTTTGGTGGTTGCCCGTGTCGACCGCTTTCTGGCAGGCTTCGGCGTTTCCGCTGCGGCGGGGGCGTCAGTTGTTGCGGAAGCGGTATCAGCCTCCGCCGCGACTTCCGTTTTCTTGCTCCGACGCCGAACCGGCTTGGCTGGGGCAGCCTCCGGCTCCACGGCAGGCTGCGCAGCTTCATTCGAAGCGGGCTGTTCAGACGTTGCTTCCTCAGAAACGACTTCCTTGGGCGCAGCTTTCTTGCGAGAGCGGCGAGCCGGCTTCTTGGGCGCTTCCTCTGCGATCACGGAAGCGCCCTGTACCTCCGCAGGTGCCGACACTTCGGCTTCTACATGCGGCGCAGGCTCTGATGTGGCGGCGACATCGTCAACCGCAGCGGCCACGGCTTCCGGCGCGTGAGAAGTCGTTACCGCAGCAGCCTCATCCGCAGGTGCGGCAGCGTCAGCGGGGGTTGCGATTTCGACGGTCCGCTTCTTGCGCTTGCGCCTGCGGTTCTGGTCGCGCTTGCTGGACTGATCGGCTTCCGGTTGGTCATCCGCCGCACGCTTGCTGGCGGCGTCTTTCGTCGGCACGGCCTCGTTTACAACCTCGATGTCGTGATCCTCGTCCTCCTCGATATTGTCGGAGAACGGCTTAATCACGACCTTCTTCAGCAGAAACGCCGGGATGTGATCGCCAAATCCAATAACGGCTGAATCGTCATCGTATCGCGGACGGCTGTGGACCGGGTTGTCACCGGCGCGGACGGGCTGATAGCGCGCCGGCTCCTGCCGGACAGGCTCCTGCCGCACGGGCTGGGCGCGAGGCGTCTTGCTCGTGTTGCTACGCGCTTCTTCCGCGCGCGGCTCCCGCTTTTCGGGGCGGGGGGCCTCACGGCGGCTGCGGTCGCGCCTGTCACGGCTCTCGCCGCGCGCTCCGCCACGACCGCGTTCGCGGCGCGACTCAGACGTGCCGGCTTCGGGCTGCTCGGCCAAAAGCTCTTCCAGCGTCTTGCCTTCCCATTGAATGCTCTTGCCGGTCAGGGCTTCTATGGCCGCCAGCGCCTTCGTATCGTCGGTCGTGACGATCGACGCGGCATATCCCGAGCGCCCCGCCCGTCCCGTGCGGCCGATGCGGTGGACGTAATCCTCGGCGTGGAAGGGCACGTCGAAGTTGAAAACGTGGCTGACTTCCGGAATGTCGAGACCGCGCGCGGCCACGTCACTGGCGACGAGCAGGGACGCGCCGCCGTTGCGGAAGTTATCGAGCGCCTGCATGCGCGAGCGCTGGTCCATGTCACCATGCAGCGCCACGGCGTTGAAGCCGTGCTTCTCCAGCGAGCGATGCAGCAGGGCGACGTCCCGCTTGCGGTTGCAGAAGATGATAGCGTTCTGCAAATCCTCGGCACCGCGAATGAGCCGGCGCAGAACCTCGCGCTTGGCGTAGGCTTCGGCACCTGACGCAACCAGACGCTGCGTGATGGTGCTGGCGGTCGAGGACGGGCGCGCGACTTCCACCTTGACCGGATTGCTCAGGAACGCTTCCGTGAGCTGCTGGATCTCGGGCGGCATCGTCGCGGAAAAGAACAGGGTCTGGCGCGTGAACGGCACCATCTTGCAGATACGCTCGATGTCCGGAATGAAGCCCATGTCGAGCATGCGGTCGGCCTCGTCGATGACGAGGATCTCGATGCCGGTGAGCAGCAGCTTGCCGCGTTCGAAATGGTCCAGAAGACGGCCGGGCGTGGCGATGAGCACGTCGGCGCCGCGTGTGATCTTCGCGTCCTGATCAGCGAAGGAAACGCCGCCGATCAGCAGCGCGACCGAAAGCTTCTGGTTGACGCCGAGCCGGGTGAAGTTTTCCTCGACCTGCGCGGCGAGTTCTCGCGTCGGTTCCAGAATGAGCGTGCGCGGCATGCGCGCGCGGGCGCGGCCGGTTTCCAGCCGGTTGAGCATCGGCAGCGTGAACGCGGCCGTCTTGCCGGTGCCGGTCTGGGCGATGCCCAGAATGTCACGGCCCGCCAGCGCGGGCGGAATGGCTTGCGCCTGAATGGGTGTGGGTGAAGTGTATCCCGCGGCGGAGACCGCTTCCAACACCTTTTCGCTCAGACCGAGTTCCGAAAACGACATTGTATTCCGTTAAACAGGCGCCGGGGACGGAAGCATCATCCCGCACAGCGGCGCAGGGCGTGTCAGCCCGACCGAAGATGGGGAACACCCCGCATCCTTCCGCGGACCATAAAAGTTTCCGCTTTATTGTCAACGAATACGCCGGCCTGCGTCCACGTTCCGCGGGCCCCGGATCGATTTTCCTGATAGCTGATGAATTTCGATCACGCTTTGCCGTCACGCCCGGGTGGTTGCGGCCTCGCCGAACAGCAGGGCGCGGGTTGCGGCCTCCACGTCGTCGTGTCGCATCAGGCTCTCACCCACGAGGAACGTATCGATGCCGGATGCTTGCAGCCGCACGATGTCCGCGTGGGCGAAGATGCCGCTTTCGCCGACGACGATTCTATCATCCGGCACCTGCTGCGCCAGCGTCTCGCTGACTTCCAGCGAGGTTTCGAAAGTCCGCAGATTGCGGTTGTTGATGCCCACGAGCGGGGTGTCGAGCGCAAGGGCGCGTTCAAGCTCTTGCGCATCGTGCACCTCGACCAGCACGTCGATGCCAAGGTCGCGGGCCGTCGCTGCAAGCAGTGCGGCTGTTGCGTCGTCGACAGCGGCGAGAATGATCAGGATGCAGTCCGCGCCCCAGGCGCGTGCTTCGAAGACCTGATAGGGCTCGTAGAGAAAGTCCTTGCGCAGGACCGGCAGGCTGCAAGCCTCGCGCGCTGCTGTCAGATAGGCCGGCTCCCCCTGAAACGAGGGCGCGTCAGTGAGGACAGAGAGGCACGTCGCACCGCCAGCCGCGTAGGCGCGGGCGAGGGCAGGCGGGTCGAAATCCGCCCGGATCAGCCCCTTGGAGGGACTGGCTTTCTTGATTTCAGCGATCAGCGCCGGCCGCCCGTCTTCCAGGTGGCGCGCGATGGCGGCGGTGAAGCCGCGTGGCGCGGGGGCTGCGGCGGCACGGCGCTCGATCTCCGCCTGCGGCACGGCTTCCCGGGCGGCGGCGATTTCGGCGCGTTTATAATGCTCGATCCGGGCGAGGATGTCGCTCTTGTTGCTGTCGCTCATGCCGACGCTCCGTCATTGGTGATGGCGACGAGTTTCTCCAGCGTGGCGCGGGCTTTGCCCGAATCGATGACGTTTTCAGCGATTCGCGCACCTTCGGCGATGGTGGTGGCCTGCTCGGCCACAACCAGCGCGGCTGCCGCGTTGAGAACGGCGATGTCGCGATAAGGCGTCTTTTCGCCGGCCAGCACGTCGCGCAACGCCTGCGCGTTGTGGGCCGGATCGCCGCCGCGCAGATCCTCCTGCGTTGCCGGTGCAAGACCGGCCTCTTCGGCATTGAGGGTAAAACTGCGGATCTCGCCATTCTCCAGCGCCACGACATCCGACGGGGCGGCGGTGGAGAGTTCATCCAGACCGTCACGGCCATGAACGAGCCAGACGCGGTCCGCGCCCAGCTTGCGCAGCACCTCCGCCAGGGGGTGCAGCAGGGACGAGGAATAGACGCCAAGCACCTGCCGGCGTGCGCCAGCCGGGTTCGACAGCGGGCCGATGATATTGAACAGCGTGCGCGTGCCAAGCTCCACCCGCACCGGGGCCACATGGCGCATGGACGCGTGATGGTTGGGCGCGAACATGAAGCCCACTCCGGCCTCGCGAATGGCGCGGGCGATGTTGGCGGGGTCGGCGCTGAGGTTGACGCCGAGCGCCGTCAGCACATCCGCCGCGCCGGATTTCGATGACGCTGCCCGGCCGCCGTGCTTCGCGACGGGAACGCCGGCGGCGGCGGTGAGAATGGCTGCCAATGTTGATACGTTGTAGCTACCCGAGTTGTCGCCACCGGTGCCGACGATATCGACTGCATCGACGGGTGCTTCTACCGGCAGCATGCGTGCGCGCAGCGCCTCGACCGCGCCGGTGATTTCCTCGATGCTCTCGCCGCGCACCCTCAAAGCCATCAGGAAAGCGCCGCTCTGGGCCGGCGTCACTTCGCCCGACAGCAGCGTGTCGAACGCCGCGCGCGCCTCTTCCCGGCTCAGGGAGGCGCCGGTGGCGACCTTGGCGATGAAGGGCTTGAAAGCATCCATGTCACAAATTCCCGATGGGTGGCCGCTCCGATGCGGCGGAGCGGCGGTCAGGCCGGTTGCGGTTGGCGATGGGTGGCGTTCCAGCGCGCAGCGAGTTCCAGAAAGTTGCGCACGATCGTCGCACCATGCTCCGACAGGATGCTCTCCGGGTGGAACTGCACGCCGTGGACGGGCAGTTCACGGTGAGAAAGCGCCATGATGAGCCCGTCCGCCTCGGCGGTGACGGACAACGTGTCGGGCAGAGAGTCGCGCTCGACGATCAGCGAGTGATAGCGCGTGGCCTGGAACGGCCCGTTGATGCCACGGAAAAGCCCGTCGCCGCTGTGGCGCACCTCAGACAGCTTGCCGTGCATGGGCTTGGGAGCGCGGGCGACATGGCCGCCGTAAACCTGCCCCATGGCCTGCATGCCAAGGCAAACGCCGAACAGCGGAATGTCCTTGCCGAGCTTTTCGATGACATCGAGGCAGATGCCGGCTTCGTTCGGCGTGCACGGGCCGGGCGACAGCACGATGGCGTCTGGCGCGGCGGCGCGCAATTCGTCGGCGGTGATTGCGTCGTTACGGTGCACGGAAACGTCCGCGCCGGCAGAGCCGATGAGATGAACCAGATTCCAGGTGAAAGAATCGTAGTTATCGATGAGCACGATGCGCGGCATGAGCGATTTTTCCCGTTTCGCCCGCAGGTCACGCTGGGATCGACCGATGATCGGCCCACGCGGGCGGAGAAAGTCTGTTACCGCCGTGCGCGCGGCCGGGTCAAGCAATACCTGCATCACTCACGGGCAGCGACTCGCGACGCGCAAAATACGCAGGCACTCGCTTTGAGGAAAAAATGCTGTAAATTCCGTGCCGGACATCATGTCTCGGGATTCGCGGCGCGATCCGTCGCCGGCAGTCGGGGAGTTACCATGAAGAAAAATGCAACGGCGCTGGTTATCGCCATCCTGAGTGCCGCCGCGCTTGCGGGCTGTGCCAAGAAGTTGCCGCCCGGTGTGCTCGATGGCGGTCGTCACGTGCCGCCGCCGCCATCCGAGGAACACCGCGTCACGTCGCGCGTCACGGCGGAACCTGCGGCCCCCGTCGCGCCCGCCCCGACTGCGGCACGGCTCAGCGCACCCGCCGCGCGCTGAACGCAACGCGAGTTGCGATATCATATGACGTTGACGGCAGCCGTTCCGGATTTCACCGGAGCGGCTGACTGATTATATGACGAAGTGCCGCAGAACGGTTGCGACCGGCGCAAGCAGAATGAACGCCCACAACAATGCGGAGCCGATGTTGGCGAGCTGGAAGGGCGCTTGACGCATGCCGAAAATGCCGGCAATGAGCGGCACCACGGCACGCAGGGGGCCGAAGAAACGGCCGATCACGACACTCCAGACGCCGAATCGCAGAAAAAACGCATGGCCGCGCTCCACCATTCGCGGGTGTCGCGATAGCGGCCAGACGCGGGTGGCGCCTTCCTTGAAATAGCGCCCGACCCAATAGGACACGGCATCGCCCGCTGCCGCGCCTGCCGCCGCAGCCGCCCATACGGGCAGGAACTCGATGCCGGAAACGCCGATCAGCGCGCCGATGCCGATCAGGATTGCCCAGCCCGGCACCAGCAGCGACAGGAACGCGAAGGACTCGGCGAAAGCCACAACGAACACCACCGGCGCAGCCCATGCGGCGTTGTCACGCGCGAACGCGATCGTCGCGTCGATGAAATCGGCTACCGTCATGGGTGCGCCGTGTCGGTCATCGGGCGCATGGCTGTTGAAAGCGGGGATTGCGAAGCGCTGTCCATGGGCTTAAAAACGTCCTCCTGTTCTTCCGGCGTTGTCGCCATCATCGCGCGTCTCCACAAGGGGATTCCACTCACAATGAACGTGCTCTCCATTCAGTCCCATGTCGCTTATGGCCATGTCGGAAATGCGGCGGCGGTTTTTCCAATGCAGCGGCTCGGTGTGGAGGCCTGGCCGATTCATACGGTGCAGTTCTCCAACCACACGGGCTACGGCTCGTGGAAGGGGCGTGTTTTCGACGGTCACTCCATTGAAGACCTGGTGGACGGCATCGCGGAGCGGGGCGTGCTGCCGCGATGCGACGGTGTGCTGTCCGGCTATATGGGGTCGGCGGATATTGGCGCGGCCATCCTCTCCACCGTGCAGCGGGTGCGGGCGGCCAATCCGGACGCGATCTATTGCTGCGATCCGGTCATCGGCGATGTCGATCGCGGCGTCTTCGTGCGGCCGGGCATTCCGGAGTTCATGCGCGACCATGCCGTGCCGGCGGCGGATGTCATCACCCCCAACCATTACGAGCTGGAAAACCTCACCGGACGCGCCATCCATTCGCTTGATGCGGCGCGGGACGCCATTGCAGCGATTCATGACCGGGGGCCGCGCGTCGTGTTGGTGACGTCGTTCCTCTCCACGGAGACGCCGGAGGGCAGCATCGACCTGATCGCCTCCGAGAACGGGCAACTCTACAGGGTACGCACGCCGCGCCTGCCCATCACCATCAACGGCGGCGGCGATGCTACTGCCGCGCTGTTCTTCGTGCATTATCTCAAGAGCCGCTCTGCTGCGGTCGCGCTGGAAGAAGCTGCCGCATCCATCCACGGGCTGCTGCGCCGCACGGTCGAACGGGGTGAGACGGAAATCGCGCTGATCGCTGCGCAGGACGAGATTGTCTCACCGTCGCAGCGTTTTCCGGTGGTGGCCGTCTGAAAAGGCGATGCGCCGAAACAGGCCCGCGTCAGCGCGGCGGTGTAACGTGAGAGGGAAAGGCGGCCCGGCTTCGCGGGCCGATTGTCCGGGCGGAGGCCAGAGTGCAGATCGTTCCCGTGCGGCGCGTCGACGCCACATTCCATCCCGGCCCGTGGCCTTGGGCCGAGCAGAACCGCGGCCTGATCGACGAGAACTGGCGGCGAAGAAGGGCTGAGAAGCCCGCGCTTTTCAACGGCATCGTTTTGGTGAACACACATCTGGCGTTCACGGGCGATCTGCTTGAAGTACGGCTGCGCCAGACTGATTATGCCAGCTTCCTGACGATGATCGATCTCGGATTTCCCGATGCAGGCGTCGGCAACTGTTTCGGTGGCGCGGTGCTGCGCGCAGGTGACGGAACGATCCTGCTGGGAGAAATGGGCGCGCATACGGCCAACGCGGGACGGGCCTACTTTCCCGGTGGCACCCTCGACATGACCGATGTGCGTCCGGACGGGCAGGTCGATGTCGATGCCTCCATCCGGCGCGAGTTGCTGGAGGAAACGGGCCTCGGGGAGGCGGATGTCGTTTTCGCGGAGGATTTTATCGCCGTGCTCGACGGCGGGCGAACGGCGCTGTTGAAAGAGGCACGCTCACCCTTGTCGGCGGAGGCTCTGCGCGATCGTATAAACGCCTTCATTGCCGCCGAGGCGGAGCCGGAACTGGCCGGTGTCCGCCTCGTGCGGTCGCTGGATGATGTCGATCCGGCTGTCATGCCCGCTTATGTCACGGGCTATCTGCGTCAGGTCGCATATGCGGCCTGATGGCGATCAGGTCGGGTAGCCGAACTGGCGCTTGGTGGCATTGAGCGAGGCGATGGCCGCACCCGAGTTACCGGCGGTGCACGTGGCGGCAGAGCTGGCGATCTGCGGTGCGATCCGGTCGTAAACCGACTGGCTCAGGAAGCCCGTGCGCACGTCGCGGTCGATCAGGTTGCGGTACGCGATGATCGGTGCGCCGCAGGCATGCTTAGACAGCGCAGCCTTGTCGAGCGGAGCGGCATAGACGGTGCCGTCTGCAGCCTGAATCGGGGCGTTCTGCGAGGTGTTGCACGCGGCAAGGCCAAGTGCGGCACCGGCGGCCATGGCCATCGCAGCTGCTTGCCGGCTGTGGAAAACGTTGAGCGTGCTGGGCAGAATGGCGCGGATGGTCGAGGATAGCTTCACGAAAATCTCCCGGACGACGATGGACGTTGGCGCCAGTCTGTAACACCAGCGAGCCAACATGATGGCGAACCAACTGCAAGGCCTGCTATGCGGCCAGGCCTTGCATGGTGTCAGGTCATGCGCGCTTTGCAGCGTCATGCGTATGACAGACATGACATACTTCAGCCGCCGCGAGATCGCCAGACCGAAAGCTGCCAGCCTTTGAACGAGTGATCACTTGTCCGTTGGCCGGGCGGGTCAGTTATCGCAGGTGACTGCGATTTCCTCGTTCATTGTGCGTCCGCCTTCCGCGACCATGACGCGCAGGTCCGAGGCGTGGTGATAGCCCTGAGCCGCGCACCAGGCGTTGGCCATCTGCAACGAGCATTCGTCACCGCGCGTCAGGCATTCCGCCACGCCATAGCCGTCACGAGCCGAGATCAGGAATGTGGGTTTATCGTTCGTGGTTGCATCGGTGGCACGCGCGCCGGAAGCGGCGAGAACGAGCAGCGAGGCAAACCCGAGGACGGGTAGCGAGCGAATCATGGGCATCTGTCGCATTGGAGAATGAGGGGCCGGGGCGCTGCGGGAGCGCCGCTTTCGCAGCGCCTTCCATGCCGGCATACTGACGGGCGAGGATGAAGAAAGTTTGAATGCTGCGCGCGGAATACGGCGGAAACACGGCGTCGCTGCTGTCGTTCCGCCGCCGCTCTTGACGTGCTCGTGCATGGAAGGCAAATAACCTTGTGCAATGAATGCCGGGACATATGTTCCGTTGCCGGAATACATCAGGCTGTGCGCGATCTGTGGCCGGGAACGCCCGGCGCAAACTGGGGAACGATGGATGACGCGCCAACCGGCCAGGCCATTCGGGTTGAAACTCTACAACACGCTCAATCGCGTCAGGGAAGATTTCGTTCCCGTCGATCCCGCCGCCGTGCGGATGTATGTGTGCGGGCCGACGGTGTACGACTATGCGCACATCGGCAACGCGCGACCCGTGATCATTTTTGATCTGCTGTTTCGCCTGCTGCGCCACATCTACGGCGATAACGCCGTCACATATGTCCGCAATTTCACCGACGTCGATGACAAGATTAATGCCCGTGCTGCGCGGGACTACCCCGATCTGCCGCTGAACGAGGCGATTCGGCGTGTCACCGGCGCGACGGAGGCACAGTACCGGCAGGATACGGCGGCGCTGGGCGTGCTGTCGCCAACCGTCGAGCCGCGCGCCACCGAGCATATCGCCGAAATGCGCGACCTCATCGAACGGCTGATCGCACGCGGCTTTGCTTATGTTGCGCAGGATCACGTGCTGTTTTCCGTGCCGGCCATGGAAGCGGCATCGCGGGAGCCGGGGCGCGGCCTGCCCCGCTATGGCGCGCTGGCGCGCCGCTCGCTCGATGACATGCTGGCCGGAGCGCGTGTCGATGTCGCGCCCTATAAACGCGACGCGATGGATTTCGTGCTGTGGAAACCATCCGCGGAGCATGAACCTGCATGGGAAAGCCCGGGCGGCATCGCCCAACCTGGGCGGCCGGGATGGCACATCGAATGCTCGGCCATGAGCTGGCGGCACCTTATCGAGAATTTCGCCGGCCGGGTGCGCTGCGAAGATCCTGCCGACACTGGTGTTTTCGACATCCATGCCGGCGGCATCGATCTGGTGTTCCCCCACCACGAAAATGAGATCGCCCAGACCTGCTGCGCCCTCGACACGCAGCGCATGGCCAATTACTGGATGCATAACGGTCTGTTGCAGGTGGAAGGCGAGAAGATGTCGAAATCGCTCGGCAACTTCATCACCATCTACGACCTGCTGGAGAAGGATGTGTTCGGCGGTCGCGCCTGGCCGGGAGCGGTGCTGCGTTTCGCCATGTTGCGCACGCACTATCGCCAGCCGATCGACTGGACGGTCAAGGGGCTGGAGGAAAGCGCCGCCGTGCTTGGTGGCTGGGCCTCGGTACTGGCGGATGTCGAGGCGGCGGATGAGCCGCCGTTGGAACTGCTGGAGGCGCTGGCGGACGATCTCAACACGCCCAAAGCCATCAGCGTACTGCACGGCCTCAAATCCTCCGGCAGGCTTGCTGACCTCAAGGCCGGTGTGGCGCTGATGGGGATCGACCTTGCGCAGCTTTCGAAGCCCGTGCGGCAGGATACGCCCGAAGCCGGGGTGATTGAGCAAGCCATCGCTGCCCGCAAGGAGGCGCGCGCCCGCAAGGATTGGGCCGAGGCGGACCGCATCCGCAACTCGTTGGCCGATCAGGGAATTACCCTGATCGATAATAAAGACGGTACGACAGGCTGGGTGGCTTCGTAAGCCGGATCGATCGGCGCTCAGAAGCGTTCGGCGATGACCGCTGCTTCCGGCTCTTCTTCGAGGCCGGCAGCGCGGCGCGCGGCAGTGTCGAGCATCGGGATGATGTCATCGGCCTTCTCCGCCACCAGATAGGTGACGTTGAGGCCGGGGCGGATGAACCCGGACAGATTCATGTGCGCGAACAGCGACAGCAGTGGACGCCAGAAGCCGTTTGTATCCAGAATCAGGATCGGCTTCTTGTGCCGGCCAAGCTGGGACCACGTGAGCTGTTCAACCAGCTCTTCCAGCGTGCCGATGCCGCCCGGCAGGGCGACGAACGCATCGGCGCGCTCGAACATCAGCCGTTTGCGGGTGTGCATATCAGGCACGATCACCGTTTCCTGAACGTCCTTCAGCAGGCTCTCGCGCTGCTTCAGAAAGTCCGGAATGATGCCCGTGACCTCGCCGCCCGCTTCAAGTACGGCACGGGCCGTCGCGCCCATGAGGCCGATGCTGCCGCCGCCGTAAATCAACCGGATACCGGATTTCGCCATGGCCGTACCGAGTGCAACGGCTTCCTCGGTGAAAACCGGGTCGCTGCCATTGGCCGAGCCGCAATAGACACATATGGATCGAATCATCGTCATGCGCAGAGATTTGAACCGCCACTGTGACCAGGTCAAGACGTCATGGAGCGCTGCGCGCAATTCCATCACTGAATTGAATGCGCCATGAACGATGTCAGCGCCCAGCCGCCGAGAGTGTTATTAACGGCACAATAAAGGTTTTTCCGACAATGCTTGCGCCCCGGCGCGACAAATATCGGGCCGGAGTATATAATCTGGAACATTATATATGGATGTCATGCGTGAGAGGCGACCGGAAATGACTGCGTCGAAGGGGGCACAACTGGCGGTTATTGCCGCCGGCGCCGTTTTGCTGGTAGGCGCAGTCCTCGTCTTCGGTATTCCGTCAACCAGGGTTGGGACAGATCTGGACGGGCAGGATACGTCCACGTCCACGTCAACGCCTGCGGCTGTTGATCAACCAGCCATGCCTGAGCGCTCTGCCGCGATGTCTTCTTCCCGACTGCCTGTGGAGCAACCGTCCGCTCCGGCCAGTCCCGAGCAAGTTGAGGCTGCCCCGCCCGCGTTCGATGTCGTCCGCGTCGGTCCTTCCGGCGATTCGGTCATTGCCGGACGTGCAGCGCCGGGTAAGACGCTGGAACTGCTTGTTAACGGGCAGGTGCACGACAAGGTCGAGGTAGCAAATTCCGGCGCGTTCGCCCTGACGCCGCCGACCTTGCAGGCCGGCGATCATCAACTGACTTTGCGCGAAGTCGACAAGGATGGCGGGAGCACGCTGTCGCGCCAGTCCGTCACTGTTGTCCTCTCCCCTGATCGCGCGTCTCCGCCAGTCGTCGCGCTGACCGAGCCGGACAAGCCGACCGCGCTGTTGTCGAGCGGCGGCGTGGTCGCCCGCCAACTGAACGGAGAACGGGAAGCCGATGTCCTCGCCGCAACTCCCGCTGACGGGCCGGATGCCGCAACTCTGGCTGCCGGCAAGGCGGTGCAAAAGGTTGCCATTGAGAGCGTCGAGGCCGAAGCCGGGCGCATTTACACATCCGGCCACGCTCCTGCTGGGTCTGCCGTGCGGCTTTATCTCAACGATTCCTTCATGGCCGAGGGCAAGGCGTCCGATAGCGGCGCGTTGTCGTTCAGGATCGATTCGGGCGTGCCGCCCGGCGATTACCGCGTAAGGCTTGATGAGGTCGCGCCGGAGGATGGCAAGGTGCGTTCGAGGGCCGAGGTGGCGTTCTCGATGCCTGCGACACCGGCGGACGGCACGCAGCCTGAAACCGCACGCCGCGATGGTGTCAGTGATGATGCGCAGATTGTCGTGCCTGAAATCCATACGGTGCGCGTTGAGCACGGTGACAGCCTCTGGGCCATCAGCCGGCGGATTTATGGAGAAGGGCTGCGTTATACAGTCATCTATGACGCGAATCAGACGCAGATCCGCAATCCTGACCGCATTTATCCGGGGCAGGTGTTCGTACTGCCACTGCAGGATGCGAGCGCCGCGCGCTAACGCGAGGCATGTTCAAGCCGATTCATGACATTGGCGGAGCGGCTGCCGGCAGGCGCGAGATGAGACTCATTTAAACCACGACGTCATGCTCTGGTTTGCATGGCAAGATCGTTGGCGGAAGACGGTTGAACAGGGAGAGTGGCGAATGGCCACCATCGGCGGCGAAACGGATGCGGGTTTCGCGATTTGCACAACTGCTGACGAGGCTGTCGACAGGCTGGCCGCGCTGCATGACGCGGCGCTGACTGCCGAGCGGCAGGCTCTCGATCTGTTCATGCGTGAAGGCGTTGCTCCCGATGCCCGGGCGCGTGCGGAATTCTGCTATCCGGAGTTGCGCGTGATCTATGAGCCGGACGGTTCGATCCCGATCAGCGCGCGCGCCTATGCCCGGTTTCAGCGTCCCGGCGTTTATGCCACGACCATCACCCAACCCGAGGCCTTCAGGAGCTATCTGACCGACCAGCTTCATCACCTGATGCACGATTTCGGCGCCCGCGTTCTGGTTGGCCGGGGGCAGCAGGAGATTCCTTATCCCTATGTGGTGGAGCGGGGCGACGAGCTGGCGGCGGCTGGTGGTACGGCAGCCGGAATCGCCACGCATTTTCCCGCTCCCAACCTGACCGAAATCGGTGACGAAGTTGCGGACGGTTTGTGGGAGCAGGATGCGGCGCGGCCCTTGCCACTGTCGCTTTTCGATGCCGCGCGGGTGGATTTTTCATTGCGCCGGCTCGTGCACTACACCGGCACCGACTGGCGGCATGTGCAGCCGTGGATATTGCTGACCAACTATCATCGTTATGTCGATCAGTTCATCCGCATCGGGCTGGAGCTTCTGCGGGAGAGCGACCGCTATATCCGCCTCGTGTTGCCGGGCAACACCATCATCGCGCGCGGCACGCCCGAGGATGAGGCGATTGCCCTGGCTGCCGGTGTGGCGTGGCATCGTTTCCAGATGCCCGCCTACCATCTGGTGGCCGAGGACGGACATGGCACGACGCTGATCAACATCGGCGTCGGGCCTTCGAACGCCAAGAATATCACCGACCATCTCGCGGTGCTGAGGCCGCACTGCTGGTTGATGATCGGGCATTGCGGCGGCTTGCGCCAGTCGCAGATGATCGGCGATTACGTGTTGGCGCACGCCTATCTGCGGCAGGACAACATCCTTGACCGCGCGGTTCCGCCGGAGATTCCGCTGCCGGCGCTGGCAGAGGTGCAGGTGGCGATGCAGGAAGCCGCCGCAACCATCACCGGCGACAAGGGTGACGCGCTGAAGAAGCGGCTGCGCACCGGCACGGTCGTAACCTATGACGACCGCAATTGGGAACTGCGCTGGTCGCAGGAGAGGCGGCTGATCAACCTGTCGCGCGCCATCGCGGCAGATATGGAGAGCGGCACCATCGCGGCGCAGGGCTATCGGCTGCGGGTTCCCTATGGCACGCTGCTGTGTGTGTCGGATAAGCCGCTGCACGGCGAGATCAAGCTTCCCGGCGCGGCGAACGCTTTCTACGAGCGTGCGGTGGGGCAGCACCTGCGCATCGGGCTGGCGACGCTCGATCTGCTGCGTAGCCAGCAGGATGCCTTGCACTCGCGCAAGTTACGCAGCTTCGACGAACCGCCGTTCCGCTGAGATGCGCTACGGGCGCGCTGCGATCAGATCGCGCAGCGTGATGATGGTGGAGGCGTCGGCAATGCCGTCGACGCGCTCCGGCCGAAAATGGCGCTGGAAGGCGCGCACCACCGCTTCGGTTTCCGGATTGTAGACGCCGTCGACGTCGAGATCATAGCCGTAAAGTGCCAGCATGGCCTGAAGCGCCTCAATGGGCTGGCCCCGTTCTCCGGGAGACAGGAAGCGGCCGCCGCGCAGCGGTGCGGGCTCCACCCAGTGCCCCACGCCGGCCCGCGCCAGATCCGCCCACGGAAACGCTTCTCCCGGATCGCGCTTGCGCAATGGCGCCACGTCGGAATGAGCAAGCACCCGGTCGGCACGGATGTTCCAGCGGGTAGCGATGTCCCGCGCCAGAGCGGTGACTGCCTCGATCTGTTCCTGCGGGAATGGCTGCATGGCCGGAGATGCGCCGGGTTCGCGCGCATGGCCGGGGTGGGCAATCTCGATGCCGATGGAGGCGGAGTTGATGTCGCGCTCGCCATTCCATGCCGATTCGCCAGCATGCCACGCACGGCGCGATTCGGGCACGAGTTGAAGCACCCGGCCATTCTCGAACACGAAATAATGCGCCGATACCTGCGAGGTGGCATCGCAAAGCCGTTGCAGCGCCTCAGTGTCGCTGGCCATATCCGTGTAATGCAACAGCAGGATATCGGGACGGCGACTCACCGGATTGTCGGTGTCGGCATCCGGGCCGCCCCGTCGTTCGCCGTGGTTGGGCGATGGAAAAACCTTGCTGGCGACGGGGCTGTCAGGCGTGAGGCGAGTCGTCATGTCGGCGGACCGTCATCTGATGCGGGAATGTTCGTATACCCGCCCGGTTCCGCGTCCGCAAATGCCCACTCATCTCCTGATGCTTGCGGGCGTCAGAGGTCGTCAACTCCACGCTAGCAACTCAACGCCCGCCAGCTCAACGTCGTGGAGCCGTGGTGTGACCGATGATGGCGCCACTTGCCGCGCCAATTGCGCCGCCGGCCAGCGCGCCACCCGCCCGGCCGGTGGCCACGCCGCCGACGACAGCGCCTGTTGCGCCGCCAATGGCAGCGCCGCCGATGGCGCGATCACGCGGGTTGGTGGTGTTGCATGCAGCCAATGAAAGCGCCAGCGCGGCGGTTGCGACAGCCAGACTCGCGATCCGGATTCCGTTCATGATAGCCACCTCAATTCTTGACAACATCCTTTCCGCAGTATCGCAGGGCGCGAGAAAAGCGGAAAATGTTCCCGATTGAAGCCTAATTCGACATGGCTGGCTGACGATATGCGAATGGTCAATTTTTCGCCTTATAGGTAATTCTTATCTTGCGCAAAAAATCCAAGAATAAAAAGCTTAATGAATTATTAGGGTGATGTTTTTGCGATGTCGTATACCTATAAAGATATATTCGAATACGCATAAATATATTTCGTCAGAAGTTTGCCCCATTTGCCCTGTGAAACTGCGATCACCAGAGGCCGGGGGGCCTGTGAAGACTGAGGTGAAACCCGCAAAATCCGGTTTCACCTTACGCCATTTTCAGACATCTCGTCGCAGATATTTGATGCGGTGGGGGAGTCTTTTGTCGTCGTGACAAAGCTGCTGACAAACCTTGTGCATGTCCTCGGCGCAGTCTTCGTGGTGGTTGAAATATAGTCGTGCCGGTAAAGCCTGAACAGCTTCCGGTGGGGCCCCAATGCCGGCATTGCCGTCGATGGTTCTGAAACGGGCGCGTTTGTGCGCGCACCGGGTGAAGAACTGTTGTCAAGGTCTTGCCGCCGAGGAGCAACAGGTTGAAAAGTTCAAGGATGATCGCGCTGGCCGCTGCCATGGCCGGCTCACTGGTTTCCGTATCTGCTCATGCGTCCGACAGCGACGATGCTTATCGGTTCTTCGCCCGCGAGCGGGAGAGGGCCGTCGCCCAGACGGAGGCGTCCCCGGACAAACCCGCCAATGTCGCCGTAAAAGACACGAAGGATGGCAAGCGCGCCAAGGCCGCCAACGCCAAGGCCGCCAACGCTGCTGCTAAAGCAAAAGATGTGGCGTCAGCGCCTGCCCAGCAGAAGGAAACCCGGTCATCGAAGCGGACCGTTCTGGCTAAACCGGCTGAGGTTCAACCGGAAGCGGCGTCAACAGGGAAGGTTGCGGTCCAGTCCGGGCGCACGGTTGTCGCCCGCGAACAGGCCGGCGGCAAGCCTCTCGGCTACCACAGCAATTCTCGCGAACGCGTCCGTGAGTTGATCGCAAAGCACGCGACCGCCAACGGCATTCCGTTCGCTCTGGGCGACGCCGTGGTGCGCGTCGAAAGTCGTTACCAGCCGCATGTCACCAATCGCGGCGCGCTCGGTCTGATGCAGATCAAGCATGCCACAGCCCGTGGTGTCGGTTATGGCGGTTCGGCCCGGGGTCTGATGGACCCGGAAACCAATATCAAATACGGCATGAAGTATCTGGCCCAGGCTTACAGGCTTGCCAACGGCGACACCTGCGGCACGGTGATGCGCTATCAGAGCGGCCACTACGCCAAGCGGATCAACCGCGCCAATCTGGCCTATTGCTCCAAGGTCCGCACCATCATGGCGAGCCTGGACACGAAGCTTGCCATGGCCGAGCCCGCCGACCGCAAGCGCAAGACGCAGGTTCAGTAACGCAGGTTCAGTGACGCAGCTTCAGGAATCCGGCTGCTGATGCAATTAGGCTGGGGTGAATTTGACGGCGCACTTGACCCGGACGCCCCGCGACCTTATCCCACAAACGGTCAGTTGGCCGGACGGCCGCTGCTCGCAAGGCTCGCGCCTTCGGGTGGAGGAAAGTCCGGGCTCCACGGAAACACGGTGCCGGATAACGTCCGGCGGGGGCGACCTCAGGGAAAGTGCCACAGAAAGCAAACCGCCCCGGATGCGTTCGGGGTAAGGGTGAAAGGGTGCGGTAAGAGCGCACCGCGCGGCCGGCAACGGTCGCGGCAGGGTAAACCCCACCGGGAGCAAAACCGAATAGGGACGACAGACCCCGGGCTTCGGCTGCGGGGTCAGGCGCGTTTCCGCGCCGGTCGTCCGGGTTGGTTGCTAGAGGCGGTTGGCAACAGCCGTCCCAGATGAATGGCCGTCACGTGGCCCCGCGAGGGGCCGCCATACAGAACCCGGCTTACAGGCTGGCTGACATCGAAAGCTGCGGCGGGCGCAAACCCGCCGCAGCTTTATTTTTTGCGGATCACGCCAAAATGAACGCGTTCTGAACGATTCATTAACGCTAACGCGCTTTTGATGGAACCGGAAGCAGCGGCCATGGTGGCTGCGATTCCGTTGACGGCCATATTGTCCCATGATATCCCAAATTATCCCATCTCTGGCGGGTCTCGCCCGGTCTGCGTGCCGGAGGGACGGGCGCAGCGCAGCGGTCCCACATCGCTGCGGCAGGGAAGGGAAAACCGGTCGAAATATCGGCGTCTCGGGGTGCGATGGATCGCTTCGTTTCCAACTTCACGAACCGGCTGGACGCCAAGGGGCGGGTGTCGATACCCGCGCCGTTCCGGGCGGTTCTGGCACGGGACGGGTTCGACGGTCTTTACGTGCATCCGGCGCTGGACTCGGCGGCGCTGGACGCGGGTGGCAACGCCCTGCTGCGGGAAATCGACGCGCTGCTGTCGCGGCTGACGCCGTATTCGGACGAGCGGGACTTTCTGTCGACGGCGCTGCTCGGCACGAGCGAGATTTTGAAGGTGGACGGCGAGGGCCGGGTGCTGCTGACGGAGGGACTGAAGGTCCATGCCGGGCTGGCGGATGCGGTGACCTTCGTTGGTCTTGGGCACAAGTTTCAGCTCTGGGAGCCTTCGGCCTTCCGGGAGCATCTGGCGCAGGCGCGCGAGCGCGTGCGGGTTTTGAAGCGCTCACTAGGAGAGGCGGGCATGGTTTCGGAGGCACGGGAACGATGACGGGTCGCGACGACGGCCCGGCCGGCGTCGCAGGCGGACCGGCCCGTCATGTTCCCGTGCTTCTGGATGAGGTCATCGCCTCGCTCCAGCCGCATGCGGACGGCGTTTATCTCGATGGCACCTTTGGCGCCGGCGGCTATACGGCGGCCATTCTGGCCCACGCCGGCACACGGGTAATCGGCCTTGACCGCGATCCTTCCGCGATTGCGGGCGGTGCGCCGCTCGTAGCCGCCTCGCAGGGCCGTCTCACGCTGGTCGAAACGGTGTTCGGCGAGATGGAAGACGCGATCCGCGCGCAGGGACTTGATGCTGTCGATGGCGTTGTTCTCGACATCGGCGTGTCCTCCATGCAGATCGATGAAGCGGATCGTGGTTTCTCGCTGCGTTTCGACGGGCCGCTCGACATGCGCATGGAGCAGGCCGGCGAAAGTGCGGCCGATGTGGTGAACACGGCTGACGAGAGCCTGCTGGCGGACATCATTTACAATTTCGGCGAGGAACGCCGCTCGCGGTTCGTGGCACGGGCCATCGTGGAGCGGCGTGCGCAGGCGCCGATCACCACAACGGCGGAACTGGCCGATATCGTGGCTGGCGTCGTGTGGGCAGAGCCGCACGGGCCGCATCCGGCCACACGGACGTTTCAGGCGCTGCGCATTTACGTCAACGACGAGCTGGGCGAATTGAGCCGCGCGCTGCACGCGGCCGAACGCATCCTCCGCCCCGGCGGGCGGCTGGTGGTGGTGACGTTCCACTCGCTGGAAGATCGCATCGTCAAGCAGTTTCTGGCCCGGCGCTCGGCGCGTTCGGGCGGGGGCTCGCGCCATATGCCTGAAGAGTTGATGGAAGCGCCGACCTTCCGGCTGGTGTCGCGCGGGGTTGTCGCGCCGACCGAAGCCGAATGTGCCCGCAACTCGCGGGCGCGCTCGGCCAAGTTGCGGGCGGCGGAGCGCACGGACGCCCCGGTGCGCGAGGTGGATGAATCGGTGATGTCGCTGGCTGCCCTGCCGGAGCGGCGCACGCGCAGGAGGGGTCGCTGATGCTGGTGCGTCTGTTGCATGTGCTGGCGGTGGTCGCGTTGCTCGGCTCGGCCGGCTACGCTTATTCCATCAAGTACGAATCCATTTTCTACGCCGAAAAGCTGTCGAAGCTGAAGGCGCAGATCCAGCGCGAGAAGGACGCCATCGCCGCATCGCGCGCCGACTGGCAGTTCCACGTCCGCCCGGACCGCATCGCCGTGTTGGCTGACCAGTATCTGGATCTTCAGTCGCTCAAGATCGAGCAGATCGTGCGGGTCAAGGATCTGCCCGAGCGGCAGGCCAAGGTCGATGCCATCGGCGCGAAGCTGGAAGCGCTGGGCCTTTCCGCGCCGACGAATACGCCGGCTGCCGGCACGGGCCGCTCGGCGACGGCGACACCTTGAGAACGAAGCGTCATACAGGCGAGGGCCTGCCGGTGGGGGCAATCCGGAACGGGAGTGGCAGATGGGCGAGATGAACAGCGATAACGCAAACATGCCGGACAATGCGACCGGGACGGTGCTGCCGGATTATGCGCCGATGCCGGAGCAGGATGCCGCGCAGCGGTTGTCGCGCCGCACCCGTTTGTGGATGTTCGCGCGCGATCTGTTTCGCTTGCGGGCGGATCGTTCCGGCCAGCGCGTGGTGTTGGTCGGGCTGTTCTTCGTCGTGCTGTTCGGCACGCTCATCGGGCGCCTGTCGTGGATGGCGATGCATCCCAAGCTGCCGGGCGAGCTGCGCGGCGGCAACACCGTGGCCGCGGCGCGGCCGGATATCATCGACCGCAACGGCATCGTGCTGGCGACCGACATCAAAACGGTGTCGGTGTTCGCGGAACCCCGTAACATCATCGATGCCGACGAGGCAACCGAGCTGCTCACAGCCGTACTGCCGGATCTGGATGCCCGCGATCTGCGCGAGAAGCTGAGCACGAACAGAGGGTTCGTCTGGGTCAAGCGCCAGATCACGCCGCGCCAGCAGGAAGAGGTGCATCGGCTGGGCATTCCCGGTGTCGGGTTCGTGCCCGAGAACAAGCGCGTTTACCCCAACGGCCCCGTGGGCGCGCACATATTGGGCTTTTCCAACGTCGACAACGAAGGCATCGCCGGCATCGAGAAGTATATGGACAACCAGGGCCTGAAGGCGCTGGCGGGCTATGGCTTCGCGCGTTCCGCCGACGATCTGGAGCCGGTCCAGCTCTCGCTCGACCTGCGCGCCACGGCAGCCGCCCGTGACGAGTTGGTCAAGGGCATGGCGCACTTCAAGGCCAAGGCTGCGGCCTCGCTCATTCTCGATGTGAATACCGGCGAGGTCGTGTCGCTGGTGTCGCTGCCGGACTACGATCCAAACAATCCGGTCGACGCCCTCAAGGAAGACCGCATCAACCGCATGATCGTGGGCGTCTTCGAAATGGGCTCCACCTTCAAAGCGCTGACACTGGCGATGGGGCTGGATTCGGGCAAGGCGAACATCAACTCCATTTATGACGCACGCGGCGGCCTGCGCTATGGCCGTTTCACGATCAAGGACTACAAGGGCAAGAACCGCCCGCTGAATGTGCCGGAGATCTTCGTTTACTCGTCGAACATTGGCACAGCGCGCATCGCACTTCAGCAGGGCGTGCCGGCGCACAGGGCCTTCCTCAAGAAGATGGGCCAGCTCGATCGTATGCGCACAGAGATGCCGGAAAGCTCTGCGCCGTTGTTGCCGCCAAACTGGGGTGAGTTGAACACCATCACCATTTCCTACGGTCACGGTCTCGCGGTTGCGCCGATGCAGGCGGCATCGGCTGTGGGCGCGCTGGTGAATGGCGGGCAGCTCATCAATCCGACATTCCTCAAGCGCTCCGAGGAAGAAGCCAGAGCGGTCGCGCCGCAGGTGATCAAGCCTGAAACCAGCGAGGCCATGCGCTTCGTGATGCGCCTCAATGCCGAGCGCGGCTCCGCAGGCAAGGCAAACGCCTACGTGCCAGGCTACTTCATCGGCGGCAAGACGGGAACCGCCGACAAGGTCATCAATGGCCGCTATGCCAAGAACAAGAACTTCACCACCTTCATGACCATCATGCCGGCGGATAACCCGAAGTATCTGTTCCTGACCGTTTACGATGAGCCGCAGGGTCTGCCGGAAACCTACGGCTTCGCCACCGCTGGCTGGAACGCCGGCGTGACCACGGGCAAGATCATGGCGCGCACCGCGCCCCTGCTCGGCCTGCCGCCGAACTTCGATCCTCCGGCCAATCCGTTCCCCACCATGGCGCGCCTGGGCGCATGGGGAACCAGATAAGGTGGGGAACACGGTGATGCACCCTGCAAGAGCGAACGGAATATGGCCGTCATGACGACTTCCTCGCCGGAATCGCAGCCCGTTGCCTTGTCCAGCCTGCTGCCGGAAGCCGGCGCGAGCGATGTCGCCGTTACGGGTTTACAGCTCGACTCGCGGCGCGTCGAAGCGGGCGACGTGTTCTTCGCCGTTCCGGGGAACAAGCTCGACGGCCGCGCCTTCGCGCTGGATGCCGCGCGGCGCGGTGCTGCCGCCATTGTCGGTGAGGGTGAGCGCCCGGTCGATCTGCCAGAAGCAACTGCATGGGTGACGGTAGCGAATGTCCGCGCGGCCGTTGCGCACGCGGCGGCACGGTTTTATCCCCGCCAGCCCGCAAAAGTGCTGGCGGTGACGGGCACGAGCGGCAAGAGTTCAGTCGCGGATTTCACCCGGCAGATTTTCCTTGTCCTCGGCCAGTCTGCCGCGAGTCTGGGCACCATCGGCGTCGTTGCGCCGTCTGGTGCGGTTTATGGTTCGCTCACCACGCCGGATAGCATCAGCCTGCACCGCACGCTGGATGAACTGGCGGGCGAGGGCGTCACGCATCTGGTGCTGGAAGCTTCCTCGCATGGTCTCGACCAGCATCGCCTTGATGGCGTGCGTTTTGCCGCTGGCGCATTCACCAATCTGGGGCGGGATCATCTGGACTATCACCCGGACGTCGAAGCTTACCTCGCGGCTAAGCTGCGTCTGTTCTCCGCGCTGCTGCCGCAGGGTGCGCCGGTTGTTATCAACGCCGATTCACCGGAGGCTGCCCGCGTTGCCACGGTCGCACAGGCGCGTGGCCTGCCTTTGATCGGCGTCGGGGTTTCAGGCGCGGATGTCAGGCTGGAAAGCGTGGTGCGCGAGGGCTTCGGTCAGCGGCTGCGCATCGGGCATGAGGGGCGAACATACGATGTCACCCTGCCGCTTGCGGGTGATTTTCAGGCATCGAATGCCTTGGTTGCCGCTGGACTGGCACTTGCAGCCGGCGAGGTGCCCGAGCGCGTCTTCAAAGCGCTTGAAGGGCTAACTGGCGTCAAGGGTCGGCTTGAGCGGGTGGCGGAAGTCAACGGCGGGCTGATCGTGGTGGATTACGCTCACAAGCCGGATGCGCTGGCTTCGGTTCTCGATACGCTACGTGGTTACGCCACGGGCCGGCTGGTTGTTGTTTTCGGCGCCGGTGGCGACCGTGATCGCGGCAAGCGTCCGCTGATGGGTGCAATCGCGGCGGAAAAAGCCGATATCGCCATCGTCACCGACGACAACCCGCGTTCGGAAGAGCCTGCGGCCATCCGTGCGGAGGTGCTGGCTGGCGCGCGCGGCGCGGCACAGATCGTGGAGATCGGCGACCGTTCGGCGGCCATTCATCACGCCGTCCGGTTGCTGGGGGCGGGGGACGTGCTCGTGGTGGCGGGCAAGGGCCATGAAACAGGCCAGATCGTCGGCCAGACCACGCTTCCCTTTTCCGATCATGACACGGTGCTCGCCGCCGTCGCGGAGCTGACATCATGACGACACCGGCCTCGGACACCGTTTCTCCGCACGCCCCGCAACCCGTGGGCCGCCCGGCGGAGGCTTTGTGGTCCCCGCTCGATCTTCTTCCCGCGCTGAATGCCCGCGTCGTCAACGCGTTGCCGGAGCGCGTGACAGGCATTTCCATCGATACGCGCACGCTGATGCCCGGAGACCTGTTCTTTGCGATCCGGGGAGATAACAGCGACGGCCACGCCTATGTGTCACAGGCGCTGGCCAAGGGCGCAGCCGCGGCGGTGATCGACGAAGCGCACGCCGCCTCGCGGGTCAACGACGGGCCGCTTTACATCGTCCGGGATGTGCTTGAATCGCTGGAAAGCCTGGGCAAAGCGGCCCGGGCGCGTACACGGGGCAAGATCGTCGCGGTCACGGGCTCCGTTGGCAAGACCAGCACCAAGGAGGCCCTGCGGCTGGCGTTGGAAGGGCAGGGGCTGACGCATGCCTCCGTTGCTTCCTACAACAATCACTGGGGCGTGCCGCTGTCGCTGGCACGCATGCCGCGACGGGCGCGCTTCGGCATTTTCGAGGTTGGCATGAATGCGCCGGACGAAATCCGGCCCCTGACGCGCCTCGTGCGTCCGCATGTTGCCATCGTGACCACGGTGGGGCAGTCGCATCTCGAACGCTTCCCATCCGTGGATGCCATCGCGGACGCCAAGGGCGAGGTATTCGCGGGGCTGGAGCCCGGCGGCGTCGCCGTGCTCAACCGGGACAACGAGCACTTCGAACGGCTGAAAGCCCATGCGCAGGCATCCCATGCGGGGCGAATCATCACCTTCGGTCTGCATCCGGAAGCCGATATCCACGCGGTCAAGATTGTGGCCATGCCGGAATTGTCGGTTGTCGAGGCGCAGGTGTTCGGCACGCCGGTCGTGTATCGCCTGGGCTCTCCGGGCCGGCACGTGGCGCTCAACAGCTTGGCCGTTCTGGCGGCCGTACATGCAGTCGGGGCCGATCTGGCATTGGCGGCGTTGGCGCTCGGCAACCTGACGCCGCCTGTCGGGCGGGGTGAGCGCGTGCGGCTGAGCGCGCCCGGCGGCGAGTTTTTGCTGATCGACGAGAGTTACAACGCCAACCCGACATCGATGAAGGCGGCGCTCGACACGTTGGGCCAGGCGGCGGCGGGGCTGCGCGGGCGGCGCATCGCTGTGCTGGCGGACATGCTGGAACTTGGCCCTGACAGCGATGCCATGCATGCCCGGCTGAATGAGCCGATTGTGGAAAACGACATCGATCTCGTCTTCGCCGCCGGCCCCGGCATGCATCATCTGTGGCGTGCGCTTGCGCCGGAGGTGCGCGGGGCGTATGCCGAAACCGCGCAAGGGCTTGAGGAGCAGGTGCTGCGCGCTGTCCGGGCTGGCGATGCGGTGATGGTGAAGGGATCGAACGGCACAAGGGTCTCGCGCATTGTCGCCGCGATCCGGAGCCGTTTCCCGGCTGTTGGCGTGGAAGCGTGATTCTGCCCCGATAATTCCTTTGGCTATCCGGAGACGAGAAGAGCATGTTCATCTGGCTTGCGGAACTGAGCGCTTCGTTGCCCGCGCTCAACGTGTTCCGCTACATCACGTTCCGCACGGGCGCGGCCACGGCGACCGCCATGTTCTTCGTGTTCCTGTTCGGGCCGTCCATCATCGCATCGCTGCGGATGCGGCAGGGCAAGGGCCAGCCTATCCGCACGGACGGGCCGCAGTCCCATCTCGCCAAAAAGGGCACGCCGACCATGGGCGGGCTGATGATCCTGTCCGGCGTGCTGGTGTCCGCGCTGCTATGGGCCAACCTGTCGAACGCGTATGTGTGGATCGTGCTGTTCGTGACGCTGGGCTTTGGCGCCATCGGCTTTTATGACGATTACCTCAAGGTCACGAAGCAGTCCCACAAGGGATTTTCCGGCCGCATGCGCCTCTCGATAGAGGGCTTGATCGGCCTTGCCGCGACCGTTGCCATCATTCTCGTCAGCCGTGAAGAGCTGCCGCCCGCGCGCGAGTTGCTGTCGACTTCGGTCGCCATTCCCTTCTTCAAGGATCTCTTGATCGATCTCGGCTGGTTCTTTGCGGTGTTCGGAGCCTTCGTCATCGTGGGCGCGGGCAATGCCGTGAACCTCACGGACGGGTTGGACGGCCTTGCCATCGTGCCGGTGATGATCGCCGCGGCAACCTTCGGCTTCATCGCCTATCTGGTCGGCAACGCTATTTTCGCCAACTATCTGCAGATCAACTTCATACCCGGCGTCGGCGAACTGGCGGTGCTGTGCGGCGCACTCATCGGCGCGGGTATCGGGTTTCTGTGGTTCAACGCGCCGCCGGCGCAGATCTTCATGGGCGACACCGGCTCACTGGCGCTTGGCGGCATGCTGGGAGCCATCGCGGTCGCGGTGAAGCATGAGATCGTGCTCGCCATCGTCGGCGGTCTGTTCGTGCTGGAGGCGCTGTCGGTGATCGTGCAGGTGGCGTCGTTCAAGCTCACCGGCAAGCGGGTGTTCAAGATGGCGCCCATCCATCACCATTTCGAGCAATTGGGCTGGACGGAGCCGCAGGTCGTGATCCGCTTCTGGATCATTGCCGTGGTGCTGGCGCTCGTCGGCCTGTCCACGCTGAAGCTGAGATAAAATGACACCTGTCACATCCTTTTCGGGTCAACGCGTTTTCGTTTTCGGCCTCGGCGGCTCCGGCCTCGCCACGGCGCTGGCGCTCATCGCCGGCGGGGCGCACGTCACCGCCTGGGACGATGGCGAGAAAGGGCGCGAGGCTGCCCATGCAGCGGGGGTGCCGGTCGCGGATCTGCGGGAGCAGGACTGGCACGGCGTGGATGCATTGGTGCTGTCACCCGGTGTTCCGCTGACGCATCCCGAACCGCATTGGTCGGTGTATCTGGCGCGTGCCGCCGGTGTCGAGATCATCGGCGACATCGAGCTTTTCGTCCGCGAG
Source organism: Pseudochelatococcus contaminans (assembly GCF_014195635.1). GTDB lineage: Bacteria > Pseudomonadota > Alphaproteobacteria > Rhizobiales > Beijerinckiaceae > Pseudochelatococcus > Pseudochelatococcus contaminans. Next base: position 376,335 of record NZ_JACICC010000001.1, read on the forward strand.
CGGCGATCCATCGCGCCGGACGCGCCGTTCATCGCCATCACCGGCACAAACGGCAAATCCACGACCACGGTGCTCATCGCCCACATCCTGCGCGAAGCGGGATATGACGTGCAGCTGGGCGGCAATATCGGCACCGCGATTCTGTCGCTGGAGCCGCCGTCGCCTGCGCGTGTGCACGTTGTGGAATGCTCGTCGTTCCAGATCGATCTCACGCCCACGCTCGACCCGACGGTGGGCATTCACCTGAACCTGACACCCGATCACATCGACCGCCACGGTTCGATGGAGCTGTACGCAGCCATCAAGGAGCGGCTCGTTGCGGCCTCCGGCACGGCCATCATCGGGGTCGATGATGGCTGGTCGGCGGCAATCGCGGAGCGCGTTGCGGCAGCTGGAAGGCATGTCGTGCCGGTCAGCGTGCGGCAAACTCTGGCAACGGGATTTTCCGTCCTCGGTGACAAGATCCTGCGCGATGGCGTGGCCGTTGCCGATCTGGCCGGCATCGGTTCGCTGCGCGGCCGTCATAATGCGCAGAACGCCGCGGCGGCTTTCGCGGCGGTCACGGCGATCGGTGTCAGCGATGCGGATGCCGCGCGCGGGCTGGCGACGTTTCCCGGCCTCGCGCACCGCATGGAGGCCGTGGGGCGCGCGGGTAACGTGTTGTTCGTCAACGACTCAAAGGCCACCAACGCCGATGCCGCGGCGAAGGCGCTGGGGTCGTTCGACCGTATTTTCTGGATTGTCGGCGGCCGGCCCAAGGAAGGCGGCATCGCGTCGTTAACGGAATATTTTCCAAAAATCATTCATGCTTATCTCATCGGTGAATCGAGTCCGGATTTCGCCCGCACCCTTGACGGGGTCGTGCCCTACACCCTGAGCGGCACGCTCGATCAGGCGGTTGTCGAGGCGGCGCGGGCGGCCGGTGGCGATGGCGCGGGCGAGGCGGTGGTGCTGCTCTCTCCGGCTTGCGCCTCCTACGACCAGTTCCCGAATTTCGAGGTGCGCGGCAATCGCTTTCGCGAGGCCGTTCAGGCATTGCCACAGGTTCAGACGGACTTGCGGTAAGGCCCTTTTGAGGGATTGACGATGGCATCGCGCGCGGAACGCACTTATGCGGGTGAATGGCTGTGGACGGTCGACCGCGTTACGCTGGTCGCCATCGGCGTGCTGATGGTCGCGGGTCTCGTGTTCCTGATGGGCGGCGGCCCGCCGGTCGCCGAGCGGCTTGGCCTGCCGGATTTTCACTTCGTCAACCGGCAGATCTTCTACCTCATTCCGAGCATTTTCATTCTGATCGGCGTTTCCATGCTGCCGCCGCGCTACGTGCGCCGGCTGGCGTTGCTGACTTATGCCGGCGGCATGGTGCTGATCCTGCTGGCGCTGTATATGGGGCCTGAGGTGAAGGGCTCGCGGCGCTGGTTCATGTTGGGCGGGCTCACGCTCCAGCCGTCGGAGTTCGTGAAACCTGCCTTCGTGGTGTTGACGGCATGGCTTTTTGCCGAGGGCAATCGCCGCAAGGACATGCCCGGCACCTGGCTTGCGGTGCTGATGCTGCCGCTCACCATCATCCCGCTGATCCTTCAGCCGGATATCGGTCAGACGATGCTGGTGACGATCGTGTGGGCGTGCCTGTTCTTCACGGCGGGGCTGCATCTGTTCTGGGTGCTGGGCCTTGGCGGTTTTGCTCTTCTGGGCCTTGTAGCGGCATATGAGTTCATCGGTCACGTTCGGGCGCGTATCGAGCGCTTCCTCGATCCGTCATCCGGCGACAGTTTCCAGGTCAGCACGGCGCTGGATGCGTTCGCGCAGGGAAGCTGGATCGGCAAGGGCCCGGGCGAGGGCACCGTGAAGCGCATTCTGCCGGACGCCCATACCGACTTCATCTTTGCCGCCACGGCGGAGGAGTTCGGCATCGGCGTCTGCATCGCGCTGGTGCTGCTGTTTGCCCTCATCGTGCTGCGCACCCTGTCTCTGGCGCGCCGCAACGACGATCCGTTCTGCAGGTTGGCCGCCACCGGGCTGGTGACGCTGTTCGGCGTGCAGGCGTGCATCAACATGATGGTGAACGTGCATCTCCTGCCCGCCAAGGGCATGACGCTGCCCTTTGTTTCCTACGGTGGTTCATCGCTATGGTCGCTGGCGCTCGCCATGGGCTTCCTGATCGCGCTCACCCGCAAGCGTCCGCGCGCGGCAATCCTTGACCGTGGCATTCCGGCGGATGGTTATAATGGTTGAAGTGTCGGGTAAAGCTCCGCTCGTGATTATCGCCGCCGGCGGCACAGGTGGTCACCTGTTTCCGGCGGAGGCGCTGGCGGGGGCGCTGCGCGCGCGTGGTGTGCGCGTCGTGCTGGCCACCGATACCCGTGCGGCGCGCTTTGCCGAGCGTTTTCCGGCTGACGACATCATTGAGTTTCCGGCAGCGACGCCGTCGAACCGTTCGCCGCTGGCAGCGGTCAAGGCGATGATGACTTTGGGGCGCGGATTTTTCTCCGCCTTCGGCGCTATCAAGGAGCGTGGGCCGGCTGTGGTTGTGGGATTTGGCGGTTATCCAACCGTGCCGCCGTTGCTTGCTGCGGCTTTCCAGCGTCTGCCGGTTGTCATTCATGAGCAGAATGCTGTTCTGGGGCGCGCGAACCTGCTGCTGAGTCACTGGACCACGTTGATCGCCACCGGCTTTCCGCAAGTCGGCAAGCTGCCCAAGGGTGCGCAGCAGCGGGTCGTGCATGTCGGCAACCCGGTGCGGCCCGCCGTGATCGAGGCGGCGCGGGTGCCGTTCCAGCCGCTGTATGAAAATGGTGTTTTGCATCTGGTCGTCACTGGCGGCAGTCAGGGCGCACGGGTTATGAGCGACATCGTGCCGGCAGCCGTCGAATTGCTGCCGGATCATCTGCGTCAGCGTCTGGCTATCGTGCAGCAGGCGCGGCAGGAAGATTTGCAGCGGGTGCGGGAAATCTATGCCCGCCTTGGTGTCGCGGCGGAGGTCGATGCGTTCTTCGCCGATCTCCCGGCGCGGATGGCTGCGGCCCAGCTCGTCATTGGCCGCGCGGGGGCTTCCACAGTGGCGGAACTGGCGGTGATTGGCCGGCCGTCCATTCTGGTGCCGCTGCCTGGTTCGCTGGATCAGGATCAGGCGGCCAATGCCGCCGTGCTGGCGCGTGCCAGCGCCACGACCGCCGTGGCACAGACGGAATTCACGTCGCAGTGGCTGGCGGACACGCTGAAGGAAGTTTTCGGCGATCCGGCATCGTTGACCCGCGCCGCCGCAGCGGCGCACACTGTCGGCTATCCAGATGCCGCAGAGCGGCTGGCGGATCAGATAATCGGCATCGTGAGCGGCGCAAAACCTGCCGCGATTTCTTGAATGCGACGTCCGAAGCGGGCAAAAGCCTGGCAGGACGTCGTTGCCCAAGACTTTGTTACCAAAGACCTTGTTATATTGTGTGATGACATCGAAAGTGAAGGAAGCGGTTCATGAAGCTGCCGCGCGAGCTTGGCCCCATTCATTTCATCGGCATCGGGGGCATCGGCATGTCGGGCATTGCCGAGGTGCTGCTCAATCTCGGCTATACGGTGCAGGGGTCTGACGCCAGCGACAATGCCAACGTCAAACGCCTGCGCGAGAAGGGCGCGAGCGTGTTTGTCGGGCACGATCCCGCCAACCTCGGCGAGGCCGGGGTCGTGGTGGTGTCGACGGCGATCAAGCGCGACAACCCCGAGCTTGCTGAAGCACGCCTGCGCCGCCTGCCGGTGGTGCGCCGCGCCGAGATGCTGGCGGAGCTGATGCGCCTCAAGACATGCGTCGCCATCGCCGGCACCCACGGCAAGACGACGACGACCTCGCTGGTTGCGACCCTGCTCGATGGCGGCGGCTTCGATCCCACCGTGATTAACGGTGGCATCATCAACGCCTATGGCACCAATGCCCGCCTCGGGGGCGGCGACTGGATGGTGGTGGAGGCTGACGAATCGGACGGCACCTTCCTCAAGTTGCCGGCAGACGTGGCCGTGGTTACAAACATCGACCCCGAGCATCTCGACCATTTCGGCACGTATGACGCGGTGAAAAAAGCCTTCCGGGATTTCATCGAGAACCTGCCGTTCTACGGCTTTGCGGTGATGTGCATCGATCATCCGGTGGTGCAGGATCTCGTCGGCACCATCGAGGACCGGCGCGTCGTCACCTATGGCCAGAACCCGCAGGCGGATGTGCGCCTGCTGGATCTCGACCTTTCCGGCGGGCGCAGCCGCTTCACGGTGCTGATCCGCGACCGGCAATCCAATACGGCCACCGTCATCGACGATCTGGTGCTGCCCATGCCCGGTCTGCACAATGCGCTGAACGCCACGGCGGCCATCGCGGTGGCGTTCGAGCTTGGTATGAAGCCCGATGCCATTGTCAGTGCGCTGGGCGGTTTCGGCGGCGTCAAGCGACGCTTCACCCGCACGGGCGACTGGAACGACGTCGCGATCTTCGACGATTACGGCCACCATCCGGTGGAAATTGCCGCCGTGCTGCGGGCGGCGCGCGCTTCCACGACGGGCCGCGTTGTGGCCGTGGTGCAGCCGCACCGCTATACCCGCGTGCAGTCGCTGTTCAACGATTTCTGCACCTGCTTCAACGATGCGGACACCGTGTTTGTCGCGCCGGTCTACGCGGCAGGCGAAACGCCTATCGAGGGGGCATCGCGGGATGATCTGGTCGCCGGCATCCGTGCGCGCGGCCACCGCGATGTCTTTGCCATCGACGGCCAGGAGGGGCTCGCGGCGCGCGTGCGCGAAGCCGTGTCGCCGGGCGATTACGTGATATTGCTGGGGGCCGGCAACATCACCGGCTGGGCTTATGCGCTGCCGGACGAATTGGCCGCGCTGGACGAGGCGTCATGAGCTTCGATGACATCACCGCGCCGCTGGAGGATATCGGGCTGCGCGGCGCGCTGGTGGAAGATGCGCCGCTTGCACCGTTGACGTGGTTTCGGACCGGCGGGCCGGCGCAATTGCTGTTCACGCCAGCCGATGCCGATGATCTGGCGCTGTTCCTGCGCCATCTTCCGGTGGAAGTTCCCGTGCTGGTCATCGGTCTTGGGTCCAACATGCTGGTGCGCGACGGCGGCGTGCCGGGCGCAGTCATCAGGCTGGGCAAGGGTTTTGGCGGCATTGCGATTGAGGACGGGCACCGGGTGCGCGCCGGGGCGGCCGCTGCGGATGTAAAGGTGGCGCGTGCGGCGGCGGAAGCCGGCATCGACGGGCTGGCCTTCCTGCGCGGTATTCCCGGCACCGTCGGCGGCGCGCTGCGGATGAACGGCGGCGCCTATGGCGGCGATGTCGCGCAAGTGCTGGTCGAGGCGCAAGCCGTGGACCGCGCCGGTAACCGCGTGACGCTGACGCACGCCGATATGGGCTTCACCTATCGCCACACGGCGGTACCCGACGATCTCATTTTCGTGGAAGCGCTGTTTGCCGGCACGCCCGGCGAACCGGCCGAGATTCTCGCGCGCATGAACGCCATCACCGAAGCCCGGTCCACGACACAGCCGGTCAACACCCGCACGGGCGGCTCCACCTTCACCAACCCTCCCGGTGGCAAGGCGTGGGAACTGGTGGACGCTGCCGGTTGCCGGGGGCTGCAAATCGGCGCGGCGCAGGTGTCGGAGCTGCATTGCAACTTCCTTCTCAACCTCGGCGGCGCAACGGCGGCGGATATCGAGGCGCTGGGCGAAGAAGTGCGGCGGCGTGTGCGCGAACACTTCGGCATCGAGCTTCAATGGGAAATCCGCCGCGTCGGCATTCCGCTGTCGGCGGATGAATCTTAACGACCCCGGCCGTAAACGTTAATCGGGCCGCCGGAACGACTGTTGAAGACGGATGTGGGCAACTTTATGCCCAATGAAGGCGGGTAATCAGATAAGAGCCTGATTTATAAGCATTTTCATGCGAAGGTGCGTTTTATCCTCTGTCGGCCGCCCGCATTAAAAATGCGTTCGCAGGCAGGTGCGGCGCTCCGTTTAAACCAAATATTTACCAAAAATACGGAAGAGTCGTTGTTAACGGTGAGTGCTGCTTCGCGGCCCCGATTGGGGCGTGGCGCGGCATGATGTCACCGGAGCTTAACCCTGTGCCGAAATGGCGGGGTTTCATTCTCGGGCTTTATCGATGGCTGGTCGCAAGTTTTTTTCGCGGAGACGGACGGAGGCGCCACGCGTCACCGCCGGAGATCGCCGCGCGCTGCGCCTGACGCCGTTCGACCGGGCGGCGCGCTATATGCCGCGCGGCACGGGGTCCGGCCTGATGCTGGCGCTTTTCGCCACGGTGGCGACCTATGGCGCGCTGCGCGGGGGACATCTGGACGAGTTCCGCGCCACCTATGGGGAACCCTATGACGCCGTTGCCCGCCTCTTCGGGCTCGGCATCGACGAGGTGCACATTTCCGGCATCGTGGAGCTGCGCGAGAGCGAGGTTCTGGCGGCTGCGGGCGTCGGCCCGTTGCGTTCGCTGGCCTTCCTCGATGCCAGCGAAGTGCGCAAGCGGCTGGAATCCGTTCCGATGATCCGTCAGGCTTCGGTGAGCAAGCTTTATCCCGATGCGCTGTCGATCGGCATTGTCGAGCGCGAGCCGCAGGCGTTGTGGCAGCGCAACGGCGAGGTTTTCGTGATCGCCGGAGACGGCACCGTTATCGACCTGATGACCGATCCGCGTTTTGCCCGCCTGCCGTTCGTGGCGGGTGAGGGCGCGAACATGCGGGCCGAAGAATACATCGACATCGTCAAAGCCGCGGGACCGCTGGCGCAGCGCATTCGCGCCGGCATTCTCGTCTCCGGCAGACGCTGGGACATCAAATTCGACAACGACCTCATCGTCCGCCTGCCCGAGATCGAGCCGGTGGCGGCCATGACGCGTCTTGTCGATCTGGAGCGCCGCGAGACGCTGCTGAACAAGGACCTCATCGCCATCGACATGCGTCAGAACGATCGCATGTCCCTGCGGCTGAGCGAGGAAGGCGCGGCGGCCATGATCGAGGCCCGCAAGAAAACCGGCAAGCGGAAGGCACCAGAAACATGAGCTCCTCCGGCAATCGCGTTACACCGGGCCTGACGCCCCGGATGCGCCCGCTGTCGGCGCGCAAGAGCGCTACGCTGTCGGTGCTCGACGTCGGTACGAACAAGATCGTCTGCCTCATCGCCCAGCTCAACCCGGTCAGCGAGACCGAAGTGCTGCGCGGGCGCACCCATCTGGCGCGGGTTCTGGGTATCGGCCACCAGCGTTCCATGGGTGTGAAGGGCGGCATCGTCGTCGATCTCGAAGCGGCTGAGCGCGCCATCCGGCAGGCGGTGGACGCCGCCGAGCGCATGGCCAAGGTTGAGCTGCAATCGGTCATCGTCAACCTTACTGGCGGGCGGCTGGCATCGCAGCGCTTTGCGGCGCATGTCGCGGTGCGCGGCGGTGCGGTCACCACCGGCGATGTCGGACGTGTGCTCGATGCTGCGTCCGCTCACGCAACCCGCCCGGGGCGGGCGGTGCTGCATGCGCTGCCGACCGGCTTCTCGCTGGATGGCCAACGTGGCCTGCTAGACCCGGCCGGGATGATCGGCGAGAAGCTCGGCGTCGACATGCATGTGGTCAACTCCGACGCGGGCGCTGTGCGCAACCTGATGCTGGCGGTGGAGCGTTGCCACCTCGATATCGAGGCGGTGGTTTCGACGCCCTACGCATCCGGCCTTTCGGCACTCGTCGATGACGAGGCGGAAATGGGCGCGGTGCTGATCGACCTTGGCGGTGGCACCACCAGCATGGGCGTTTTCGCCGGCGGCCATCTGGTGCACGCGGACGCGTTCGCGGTCGGCGGCCACCATGTCACCATGGATATCGCGCGCGGCCTGTCCACGCGCGTTTCGGCGGCCGAAAGGCTGAAGACGCTCTACGGGGCTGCGATTTCCTCGCCCTCCGACGAGCGGGAGATCATTTCGGTGCCGCAGGTCGATGACAGCGAGCAGGATGTGCCCAACAACGTGCCCAAATCGCATCTGGTGCACATCATCAAGCCGCGTGTTGAGGAAATTCTTGAACTGGCGCGCGGGCGTCTGCGTGAAGCGGGCTTCGCGGCCGAGGCTGGCCGGCGGGTGATCCTGACCGGCGGTGCAAGCCAGTTGACGGGAATTCCCGAACTTGCCCGGCGTATTCTCGTCGGTGAAAAGGGAACGGGACAAGTGCGTATAGGCAGGCCGCTTGGAATCAAGGGACTGCCGGAGAAGGCGAAGGGGCCTGCGTTTTCGGCTTCCGTCGGCCTGCTGGTCTATCCGCAGATGGCGCATGTGGAGCACTTCGAACCGCGCTCCTCGGGCTACGGCCTGCGGACGGGCACGGACGGATACTTCACCCGCGTCGGGCGCTGGATTCGCGACAGTTTTTGAGAGTGGGCGGCGGTGCGGCGGCCGCCTCGTCTTGAATTTTTAGAGGGGCGCGCAGCCGGGCGCCGATTGATGAGAAGAGGCCAAGGAACATGGCGATCAACCTGCAAGCTCCGGATATCCGGGAACTGAAGCCCCACATCACGGTTTTCGGCGTCGGCGGAGCCGGCGGCAACGCTGTGAACAACATGATCGAATCCGGCCTGCAAGGGGTCGAGTTCGTCTGCGCCAACACTGACGCACAGGCTCTCGCCAGCTCGCGGTCCGAGCGTGTGATCCAGATGGGCACCCAGGTCACAGAGGGTCTGGGCGCTGGCTCGCAGCCGGATATCGGCCGCGCCGCGGCGGAAGAGGTGATCGAAGAGATCCGCGATAACCTGTCCGGCGCGCACATGGTGTTCATCACCGCCGGCATGGGTGGCGGCACCGGCACGGGCGCCGCGCCTGTCATCGCGCAGGCCGCGCGCGAGATGGGCATTCTCACCGTTGGCGTCGTCACCAAGCCCTTCCAGTTTGAAGGCGTGCGCCGCATGCGCATGGCCGAATCCGGCATTCTGGAGCTTCAGAAGGCGGTCGACACGCTGATCGTTATTCCGAACCAGAACCTGTTCCGCGTCGCCAACGAAAAGACCACGTTCGCCGACGCCTTCTCGCTGGCCGACCAGGTGCTGTACTCCGGCGTTGCCTGCATCACCGATCTGATGGTGAAGGAAGGTCTCATCAACCTCGACTTCGCCGACGTGCGCTCGATCATGCGCGGCATGGGCAAGGCCATGATGGGCACGGGCGAGGCCTCTGGCGAGAAGCGCGCGCTGACCGCCGCCGAGGCCGCCATCGCCAACCCGCTGCTGGACGACGTGTCGATGAAGGGCGCGCGCGGCCTGCTGATTTCGATCACGGGCGGCAACGACCTCACGCTCTACGAAGTCGACGAAGCCGCGACCCGTATCCGCGAGGAAGTCGACGCAGACGCGAACATCATTCTTGGCGCGACGTTCGATCCGGCGCTTGAAGGCATCATTCGCGTTTCGGTCGTCGCAACCGGCATCGAACCGCTTGTGGCCGGCAGCACGCAGGATGTGACCGCGACCGAGCAGCGCATCGCAGAAGTTGCCGAGCGCCTGCGTTCGGAAGCACGCCTGAGGGCAACCCAGGGCGGTGTTGCACCCGCACAGGCTGCAGCGACGATTGCAGCGCCGGTGCACACACAGGCTCCCGCCGCCGCTGCCACGGCAGCATCCTACACGGCCATGCCGCAGCATGCTCCGGTCGCGCAGCACGCTCCCGTGGCACAGGCTGCTCCGGCTGTCGGGCGGCATGACGTTGTGTTCGAGCAGGCCGCGCCGCGCGCGCCGGTTGCACCCGCGCCAGCGGTGGAAGCCGCACGTGCGCCGGTGCAGCATGAGCCGGTGCCCGAGCACTTTCTGCCGCCGCGTGCCGAGCAGACCGTGCGTCCGGCTCGCATGCCGCGCATCGACGAACTGCCCCTGCCGGCGCAGAACCAGATCCGCGCCAGCCGCGGAGAGGCTCCCCAGCAGGAAAGCACGCACGACCCGCGTCACCGTCCGTCGCTGCTTCAGCGTCTCGCTTCGGTAGGCCTTGGTCGCCGCGAAGATGCACCCCAGCCCGCGCCGCAACAGCGCGCTCCGGAGCCTCGTCCGCAGCAGCAGGCACCCGCCGCGCAGCATCAGCATCCGTCGCAGGCTCCGGCTTTCCGGCAGCCCGCACCGGAGCAACAGGCACAGCGCCCAGTGGCACACCGCAATGCAACAATTGATGACGAACAGCTTGAGATTCCTGCATTTCTCCGTCGTCAGGCGAATTGAACACAGCAGCGCGTTCACACTTTTCAGAGTTATGCACAACGGGGCCGAAAGGCCCCGTTGTCATATCTGGCTCAAAACCGCATGCATGCTGTCATTGAGATGGCGCATCAGCTCAAAAAATGCCGAATCGTGCGCAGATATCATCAATGCGTCATATCCGACAGTAATCCTGACGGGCGTGCCGTATATGGTTAACGGCGTCTAATTAATTGATTTAAAAAGTGTTTATGCATTTTTGTGCATTGTAACACACGGTAAAAAAGAGTGATTGGCAAGGATGTGGCGAGCCAACTAGGTTGGCATCAACAAATGAATCGGCAACTTGGCCTTTGGCGCTTTCGGGAGCCTTGCCGCCCGCCGATTTCAGGGCGCATCGATCAGGATCGGATCGATGCCGCCGCGTGGTACGCGATCCGGGAATGAATATCGATGAAACCCAGCAGGCAAACGACGTTACGCAAGGCCGTTACGCTCACTGGCGTAGGCGTGCACTCCGGTCAGCCTGCAAGGCTCGTTCTTCATCCCGCCGCCGCCAACCATGGCATCGTTTTTCTTCGTACCGGCCTTTCCAACGGCCGTGAGCGCCTGATTGACGCCCGCTACATCCATGTCAGCACAACTGAGCTTTGCACCGTCCTCGGCGATAAGGACAGTGGTTCGGTCTCAACGGTAGAGCATCTGATGGCCGCTCTCGTGGGCCTTGGTGTCGACAACGTTCTGGCCGAGATCGACAGCCCCGAAATGCCGATCCTCGACGGCAGCTCTGCCTGCTTCGTCGATGCCATCATGAGCGTCGGCCTCGCGGTGCAGGAGGCTTCTCGTCGCTACATCAAGGTGCTGCGTCCCGTGCGAATCGAGCATGGCCGCGGTTTCTCGGAATTGCGCCCGCTGGAGCGTGGCTACAGGCTGGATGTGGAAATCGACTTCGATTCGCAGGTCATCGGCCGTCAGCGCAAGGTTATGGACCTCGATCCGGAAACCTTCCGTACCGAGATCAGCCGCGCCCGCACTTTCGGTTTTCTCCGCGACCTCGAAAAGCTGCGCAAGATGGGGCTGGCTGGCGGCTCGTCGCTCGACAATTCGGTCGCCATTGCAGATGACGGCATCGTCAATCCGGGCGGTCTGCGTTATGCGGACGAATTTGTCCGCCACAAGATGCTCGATGCTGTCGGCGATCTGGCTCTTGCCGGCTATGCCTTGCAGGGCGAATATCGCTCCTACTGCGCTGGCCATCGCATGAACGTGGCGGTATTGCAGTCGCTGTTCAGCGACAGGGCGAATTATGCCATTGTCGATGCCATGGCTCCGCGTCGTGAATTTGCTTATGCCGAAATCGGCGCCGGCGTTGCGGTTCCCGCCTACGCTCCTGATCTGAGCTGATAATCGGTCCCGGCGCGCGGGGCATGCCGGAAGGTGGTTGCCGCTGTTCGGAAAATGTTTTAGACAATGCCACAAGGTGACCGATCCACTTCGATATTGTGATCTGTCTCTTCCGGTGCAACAACCCGCTTTGCCTGTTGGGCGTGTTTGGGTTAAACAGCTTGTGGTTGGGGGTAATGTCGTCCCTCGCGCCATCTGAGAGGACTGACGAGGGATGCGTTTTCCTTCCATGCTGTATTCCACCAGAGTTTTTGCGCAACCGCTTTCCGCAAACACCAGGGCAGGCTTCAAGCGAATTGCTACGGCGCGCTGGCCGCGCGTTGCGCTTGTTGCCCTGAGCCTCGGCGGTGTGGCCGGTTGCGACACGCTCAAGTCTGTGAACCCTTTCTCCAAGGGTGACACCTACAAGCCCGAGATCGTGCCGGTGACACCGGCCGAGCAGCTTTATAACGATGGCCTGTCGCGTCTTGCCTCGAATGATTTCGAAGGCGCTCACAAGACATTCGACACCATCAACAGGCAGAATCCCGGTTCGCAGTGGGCGCAGAAGTCGCTCATCATGCAGACCTACGCCGCATATGAGGGCGGGCGGTATGATGATTCGGCCAATAGCGCCACGCGTTATGTGTCGCTGTATCCCAATTCTCAGGATGCCGCCTACGCCCAGTACCTGCTCGCAATGTCGTATTACAAGCAAGTGCCGGACGTGACCCGCGATCAGGCGTCCACGCAGCGTGCAATCGTTGCATTCGATACGCTCATTCAGCGCTATCCCAAGTCCGAATACGCGACCGACGCCAAGTTCAAGTTGCAGGTCGTGCGTGATCAGCTTGCCGGCCACGAAATGGAAGTTGGGCGCTTCTATCTGAAGCGGCGGAATTACACTGCGGCAATCAACCGTTTCCGCACCGTCGTCTCGCAATACCAGAATACCCGCGCCACGGAAGAGGCGCTCATGCGCCTGACCGAAGCTTATGCCGCGCTTGGTGTGTTTAACGAGGCGCAGACGGCAGCGGCTGTGCTGGGGCACAACTTCCCGGATAGCCAGTGGTACAAGGACGCCTACACGCTCCTCGCCAGCCGGGGGCTTGAGCCGCGTGAAGATACAGGCTCCTGGATCAGCAAGCTGTTCAGCGGCGGCCAGTTCAGGTAAGCAGCAAAAAACAAACAAACGGCTCCCGTTCCTATCCGGACGGGAGCCGTTTTATTTTGCGTGACGCACTGTGATTCAAGCCTAGCGATTGTAATGGCTGATATTGAGTCTGGCCGGCCTTTTTGAATACGGCCTGACGCCATCAATAATATTTCATACTCTGGATGAACGCTTGATGCCGGGGCGGAAAAACACGCCGACGGTTTCGACGTGCGCCGAATACCGGAACTGATCCACCGGCGTTATACGGATTGGTGTATAGCCGCCGTCGATGAGGATTTTCGTATCGCGCGCAAATGTCCCGGCATCGCACGAGACGGCAATGACGAGCGGCACAGTCGAGCGTGCCAGCTCGTGAGCCTGCGCCTCCGCCCCCGCACGCGGCGGGTCGAACACAACGGCGTCGTAGGTTTTCAGTTCTGATGGCAACAGCGGGCGGCGGAAGAGATCACGTGTTTCGGTCGTGATTCGGCGCAGGCCCGGCGTCGCCCGAAAGGCGCGGTCGAGCGCGGCCAAAGCCGGAGCCGCGCTTTCAACGGCGTGCACTTCGGCAATCTCCGTCAGACGCAGCGCAAAAGGGCCACACCCGGCAAACAGGTCGGCCACCCGCCGGATGCGGCGCGGGGCTTCGACACAAGCCTCCAGCACGAGCCGCGCCAGCGTGTCCTCGCCCAGCGTGGTCGCCTGCAAAAAGCCGCCCGCCGGCAGAACAACATGCCCCTTGCCCATAGGGACACTCGGTGCACGCCGCTCCACAATACGATCACCGTGAATGGACAGCCGAGCGAGATCAAGGCGCTCCGCAGCCTGTGTCAAGGTGCGGCGAATGCCTTCGCCCGCCTGTCCGTAACCGCGAACGTCGACATCGAGACCACCGGAGGTGGCGGTGATCTGAACATCCAGTGGCTTGCCTTTGGGTAGCAGCAGGCGGGCAACATCCAGTGCAACCTGGGGTGCGCGGTCGAGAGCGGGATCGAGAACAGGGCAATGATCGATGGAAATCAGGTTATGGCTTCGCGCGGCCATGAAGCCGACGGCATCGACGCCATCCTTGCGGCGTGCGTGGAAGGTAACCCGTCTGCGCCCGCTGCCGTGCGCATCCACGAGGGGACCAATGTCGATATCGAGCCGTGCCCGCGATAACGCGGTGACAACGCTGTCCCGTTTCCAGTCACGATAGGTTGGCTCGGCCATATGCTGCGCGGAGCAGCCGCCACAACGGGTGAAAAGTGCGCAATCGGGTGCACGCCTGTCCGGTGAGGGGGTATCGATCGCGATGAGGTTGGCGCGCGCTTCCACCCGGCCATGGGAGGAGCGCGCAGCGCGGCCTTCCACCGGATCAGGAGCGGGCAAGCCAACGCTCACGGTTTCTCCGGGCAATGCATAAGGCACGTAAACCGGGCCATCCGGCGTATCGGCAATACCGTCGCCGCGCGCGCCGAGCCGGTCGATGGTGAGGCGCATGTCCGTCACGGCAGAGGAAAGTCCGTTCATACGCGCCGCGCTCCCAACAGAAACTCGCGATTGCCGTCGCCACCAGTAATCGGGGAGGGGACAAGGCCTGCTATGGCAAAGCCCAGATCCTCGACATGCGCGCGGATATCGCTGCACACCATCGTATGCACCGCTTCATCACGCACGATCCCCTTATGCAGATGCTGTCGGCCTGCCTCAAATTGCGGTTTGATGAGCGCAACGAGCGTCGCGCCAGGGGCCAATAAAGGCGTGACGGGCGGCAGAACGAGTTTGAGCGAAATAAAGCTGACGTCGATCACGAGGATATCGAAGGGGCCTATGCCGAGTTCGGGCAGCCGCCGTGCGTCCGTGCCTTCCAGCATGGTGACGCGCGCATCGCCGGCAATCAGCGGATGCAACTGGCCATGGCCGACGTCCACCGCGTGAACGTGCGCTGCGCCATGCGTGAGCAGGACATGGGCGAAGCCGCCAGTCGATGCGCCGATATCGAGCGCACGGGCGCCGGCTGGATCAATTGCGAAGGCATCAAGCGCTGCGGCCAGCTTCACCCCGCCGCGTGACACCCATGGATGCGGCGCTTGCGCGGTAATCGCGGCATCGGCGAAAATCGTCTGGGAGGCTTTGCGCAATTGCACGCCGTCCACGATCACGCCGCCCGCTTCGATCGCGGCCTGCGCCTGCGCGCGGCTGGTGAAGAACCCACGTTCCACCAGCACGATGTCGGCTCTGCGTTTGTCAGACATTCAGGCTCTGAGCGCTGCCGTCGCCGCAGTCCCGAGCGCCGCAAAGACGGTATCGACGATGCCCGCTGCATCCAGTCCCGCCATGGCATACATCCTGTCGGGCTTGTCATGCTCGATGAATGCATCGGGAAGCGTCATAGTGCGCACCTTCAGACCATGATCGAGCAATCCTTCATGCGCCAAGGCATGCAGTACGAAAGCGCCGAAGCCGCCTTGCGAACCTTCCTCGATGGTGATGAGGCATTCGTGCTGCCGCGCCAACTGGCGAATCAAATCGAGATCAAGCGGTTTGGCAAAACGTGCGTCCGCAACAGTCGTTGACAGGCCGCGTGCTTCGAGATGGTCGGCGGCCTTGAGCGCTTCCGCCAGCCGCGTGCCGAGCGAAAGAAGCGCAACGCGGGAACCTTCACGCACGATACGGCCCTTGCCGATGGGCAGAACCTCCCCCCGCGGGGGCAATTCGACGCCTACACCCTCGCCGCGAGGGTAGCGCAGCGCGATCGGGCCATCATTGTGTGCCCTCGCGGTTGCGATCATATGCACGAGTTCCGCCTCGTCGCTGGCGGCCATCAGCACCATGTTCGGCAGGCAGCCGAGATAGGCGATGTCGAACGATCCGGCGTGCGTCGGTCCGTCGGCTCCCACAAGCCCGGCGCGGTCAATCGC
Organism: Pseudochelatococcus contaminans; assembly: GCF_014195635.1. Lineage (GTDB taxonomy): Bacteria > Pseudomonadota > Alphaproteobacteria > Rhizobiales > Beijerinckiaceae > Pseudochelatococcus > Pseudochelatococcus contaminans. The sequence continues at coordinate 391,981 of NZ_JACICC010000001.1, forward strand.
GAACCGCACAGGCAGGTTCTGGATCGCCACGTCGTGCACGACCTGATCGTAAGCGCGCTGGAGGAACGTGGAATAAATAGCGCAAAAAGGCTTGTAGCCCTCCGACGCCAAACCGGCAGCGAATGTCACCGCGTGTTGCTCGGCGATGCCGACATCGAATGTGCGCTTGGGAAAGGCTTCTCCAAACAGGTCGAGCCCCGTGCCGGACGGCATGGCGGCGGTGACCGCAACTATCTTGTCGTCGTCCTGCGCCTCGCGGATGAGCGTGTCTGCAAACACGCGCGTATAGGAGGGCGCGTTGGCCTTCGGCTTTGCCTGCGTACCGGTGACGACATCGAAGGTGCTGACGCCGTGATATTTATCGGCAGCAGCCTCAGCGGGGGCGTAGCCTTTGCCCTTTTGCGTCACGACATGCAGCAGGATGGGGCCGTTCTGGGCGGTGCGGGCGTTGCGCAGCACCGGCAAAAGGTGGTCGAGGTTGTGGCCGTCCACAGGGCCGACGTAATAGAAGCCGAGTTCTTCGAACAGCGTGCCGCCGGCCCAGAAGCCACGCGCATATTCCTCCGCGCGCTGTGCCTTTTCATAGAAAAAGCGCGGCAGGCGGCTGGCGATCTGCTTGCCGGTTTCGCGCAGCGAGCGGTACGTGCCGCTGGATACGATCCGTGCCAGATGCGCCGACAGCGCCCCGGTGGGCGGGGCAATGGACATGTCGTTGTCGTTGAGAATCACAATCAGCCGCGAACCGAGCGCACCGGCGTTGTTCATGGCTTCATAGGCCATCCCGGCCGACATCGCGCCATCGCCGATGATGCAGACGACGTGATTATCCCCCTCCGCCAGATCGCGCGCCGCGGCCATGCCAAGGCCGGCCGAAATCGAGGTCGAGGAATGGCCCGCGCCGAACGGATCGTGTTCGCTTTCCTCACGCTTGGTGAAGCCGGACAAGCCGCCGCCCTTGCGTAAAGTGCGGATACGGTCGCGCCGCCCGGTCAGAATCTTGTGCGGATAAGCCTGATGCCCGACATCCCAGATCAGCCGGTCGCGGGGAGTGTCGAAAACATAGTGCAGCGCCGCTGTCAGTTCGACCACGCCGAGACCGGCGCCGAGGTGCCCGCCGGTTACGGAGACGGCATCGATCATTTCCGCGCGCAACTCATCCACAAGTTGTGGCAGTGCCGTTTCAGGCAGGGCGCGGAGATCTTCCGGCGTCGGAACAGTGTCGAGCAGCGGCGTGGAAACGGGCAATGAAAACACCTCGGGAGAACGCGGAGACACCATATATGGAAGCGCGCCGCCTTCAGTTTGCACAAATTCAACGCATAAGCCTTTGGCCTGCGTTCGTCAAAGGTTAGAGCATCATCGATCCTGAGGAAATCAGGCTCCAGGAGCCAATCTCATATCAAGATGCCGATCTCATATTATTATGGCCATTTGCGTTCGATCCAGCAGGAAGATCTGAACGCAAGAAGCTTGTCAGCGGCTATTCCTCGATGTCGAGCGGGGTTGCGGAGGCCTCTCCCGATGCCGATACGGCGATTCTTTCGATGCGTGCTTCAGCCTTTTTCAGCAAGGCGTCACAATGCTTCTTGAGTTGTTCGCCACGCTCGAAGATCGCAATCGATTCCTCAAGCGGCACGTCCCCGCGCTCAAGGCGGGAAACGATCTGTTCAAGCTCCGCCAGTGCCTGCTCAAAGGGCAGGCCATCGAGGGAGCCGGTTGCGGGAGTTTCGAGCGCTTTCGTCATGAGTGCCGTTATCGCGCCGCGCGGCCATAATTACAAGGGTGGAATGCTCGTCTCCATGCGCCCTCGGGAGTGGACCGGACGCCAATCCCGGCGTAGGGTGACTTTTGCTGTGCATGCACAGCAGCGCGAGCAAGCTGCCATGCGCAAATGCACTGAACATGCCGAGAGTTAACCGTGAGCCACAAGACAAACACCCGCCGTCGTATCATGTTGCTCACCGGGGCCAGCCGGGGCATCGGCCACGCCACCGTCAAACGCTTTTCAGCGGCCGGATGGCGCGTCATCACCAGTTCGCGCCATGCTTTTCCGGAAGTCTGCCCGTGGGAAATGGGGCCAGAGGACCATATTCAGGTCGACCTCGGAGACGTCGATTCGACGCGCGCCGCCATTGCCGAAATGAAGCGGCGTCTCGCTGACGAAGGCGGTGTGCTTGACGCACTGGTCAACAATGCCGGTATTTCGCCCAAAGGCGAGGGCGGCCAGCGCCTCAACACGCTCGACACGCCCATTGAAGACTGGCTGCGGGTTTTTCAGGTGAATTTCTTTTCTTCCGCCTTGCTCGCGCGCGGGCTCGTCGAAGAATTGACCCGCGCGGGCGGTTCGGTCGTGAATGTCACCTCCATCGCGGGGTCGCGTGTGCATCCTTATGCGGGGTCCGCCTACGCCACATCCAAAGCCGCGTTGGCCGCGCTGACGCGCGAAATGGCAGCGGATTTTGGCCCGCTGGGGGTGCGCGTCAATGCCATTTCGCCGGGTGAAATCGATACGTCCATTCTGTCGCCGGGCACGGAGCGCATGGCCGAGGCCTTCCCGCTGCGCCGCCTCGGCACCCCGGATGAAGTCGCCAAGGCCATCTATTTTCTGTGCACGGAAGCGTCGTCTTATGTGACGGGCGCGGAGTTGCACATCAACGGCGGGCAGCACGTTTGAGTGCGCTGTTGTTTTCGGCCTTGAGCCGTTTACGCCGCCTCGCGTCGTTGCTGCGCGTGGGCGCGCTGTCGTGCGCGATGCTGGCGCTGTCCATCCCTGTTGCGGGGATCGCGCCTGCCATCGCGCAGGAGGAAGCTGCGCCTGTACTTCGGCAGCCCCCTCCAGGGTATGAGAAAGAGTTGCTGCGGTTGTCGGAGGTGCTGGGTTCCCTGGCTTTCCTGCGCACGCTTTGCAACGCTGGTGACGCTCAACAGTGGCGCGAGCGCATGGCTGCACTGATGGAGAGCGAAGCGCGCGATGCCGAGGGGCGGGCGCGCATTGCCGGAGCGTTCAATCAGGGATATCGCGCTTTTTCAGTGACTTACCGCACCTGCACGCCAGCGGCGCGCGAAGCCATCACGCGCTATCTGGCCGAGGGCGAACGCCTGACGCGGGCCATTGCGCAACGCTTTGGCGGGTAAAGCGTTGTGGAGCGTCCCGCCCGCCGTGCATGACCACGCGGCGTTATCAATTGTTGATATTTCAGCGCTATCGCTACGGTATTCAGTTCTTTGTCGGACAGCAAGTAAAGGAGAACGCCAATGTTGAAGGAATTCCGGGAGTTCGCTCTCAAGGGCAATGTTGTGGACCTCGCCATCGGCGTGATCATCGGTGCGGCCTTCAGCAGAATTGTCGAGTCGATTGTCGGTGACGTGTTCATGCCGCTTATCGCCGCCATCACCCGTGGCGGCGTGGATTTCTCCAACTACTTCCTGCCGCTTTCCGGCGATGTGACGGCCACATCCCTCGATGCAGCTCGTTCGCAGGGCGCAGTGCTCGCCTACGGCAGCTTCATCACGCAGGCCATTAACTTCCTCATCGTCGCGTGGGTGCTGTTTCTCGTGGTCAAGGCCATCAACGAACTGAAGCGTCAGGCCGAGCGCAATGCCCCGCCGCCGCCCGCGCCGCAGGACCCGGCAGATGTAAAGTTGCTTCAGGAAATTCGCGACCTTCTTGCCCAACAGCGTGGTCCGTCTGCCTGAGTGCTCATCGCTACCGCTGCCTTGGTATTTGCATCTCGCACGCTCTGCCTTCAATTCAATTGATCGGCCTGAACGCAGGGCGTGCTATTCAACAAAGTGTTTTCAAGCAAAGAGCATATCGCTTTGCGCGGTGAAAGCGCGTATGGTCAAGGCTTGACGGCGCTTCAGTGATTATTTTCGGGGCCGTGGCCTTCATAGCGCGGCTTGATCAGGTGCATCGCGCGTGGTCTGCCACGCGCATAGCTGTCGAGATCTTATCAAGCGACATGTAACGGGGGCGACTGTGAGACGAATTGCTGTATTGATGGCGGCATTGCTGCCAACCATGGCTTTCGCCGCCGAGGATAATGCTCCGGCTGCCGGTGCGACAGCAGCCCAGTCTCAGTCTGAAAGTTCGTCTTCCGACAACGTGCGGATGTTTTCTCCCGAATGGCGCGAGCAGAAAATCCTTGATCGAGAGGAAAATCTGCGCGCGCTCGATGAAGAGCAGCGGCGTTTCGACAGGTGGGAGAAAAATGCGCGGAAGGCAGTCGGAGGCATTTGCGCCGATTGTCTTGGCGGGGGTAGCGGCGGCACGATGACCATTCCGGCCGATGCTATACCGAACATCCCGTCCAATACCGGCTTTGACGAAACCAGCGCTTATTATGCAGCGCCGCCCGCACCACAGGTTGTTGGCGCGCCTTCGGCTGTCGTGACCGCGCCTGCACGTGCGCCTGTCGGCAGTGCGGGTGCTCCGCTGGATATCCGTTCACCCGCTGCGCGCTGAAGGTCGCCGCTTTTACCTGAAAACTCTATGCTGCCTGGCGGCGTTCGGCATCCGCTGCGGGCAGCCCGATCATCACCACGGTACCGTTGCCGACGCTGGAGCGGATGCGCAGTGCGCCGCCATGCAACTCGGCCAGTGAGCGGGCGATGGCGAGGCCCAGCCCCGATCCCTTGTAGCTGCGCGCAAATTCGGTCTCGACCTGCTCGAATGGCCGGCCGAGTTTTTTGAGTGCCTCGGCGGGGATGCCGATGCCGGTGTCTTCCACGTAAAGATGAATGTTCGCTCCCGATACCCGCGCGCGCAAGGTGACGCGGCCATCTTCGGGCGTGAACTTGACGGCGTTGCGCAGGACGTGGCCCAGAATTTGACTGAGAGCTTTCGGGTCGGCGTTGATGGCGGCATCGGGCAGGGTCTCGACGCTCAGCGTCAGCCGCTTCAGTTCGGCATCGCGGGCGATGGCGCGCGCTGCCTCGCGCATCACGCTGTCGACCTCCAGCGCTTCCGGTTGCAGATTGATACGCCCGGCTTCGATGCGCGACATGTCCAGAATATCGCTGATCACGCCAAGCAGGTATCTGCCACTCTGTTTGATGTCGCGGCAATATTCGTTGTACTTGTCGTTGCCCAGGTCGCCGAAAATGCCGCTTTCCATCAGCTCCGAGAAGCCGATGATCGCGTTCAGCGGTGTGCGCAGTTCGTGGCTCATGTTGGCGAGGAACTCGGCCTTGGCGCGGTTGGCGGTCTCGGCTTCGGCTTTTTGTTCCAGATATCGCTCTGCCAGATCCGCAAGCTGGCGGGCCTGCGTTTCGAGCTTCTGGCGCGAGCGTTTGAGATCCGCGACGGTGGCGATCAGCCGCCGTTCGGATTCCATCAGCTTTTCCTCGTGGTTCTTGAGGGCGGTGATATCCGTACCGACCGAGACATAACCGCCGTCGCGGGTGCGGCGCTCGTTGATCTGCAACCATCGCCCGTCGGTCAACTGGGCCTCGAAGGTGCGCGCGCCGCTGCCCCGCCCGTTTGCAAGGCGGGTCTGATCCATCAGCTCGGTCTTGACGGGCGGCAGCGTACCAAGCCGCATCAGGTCTTCATAGAGCGTGCCCGGTGCTGCCGCATCGGCGGAGAGACCATGCAGGCGCTGGAATTTCGAATTGCAGGTCACGAGGCGGTTGTTGGCATCCCAGAGCACGAATGCTTCGGAGATGGTTTCCACGGCTTCGCGCAAGCGCATATCGGCTGTGGCGGTCAGTTCGGCGAGGCGGCGCTGCTCCGTGATGTCGACGGCGATGCCGACGAGATGCGGGCCATCGCCCCTGTCCTCGACGACCTGCGCGCGGGCCTTGATCCACACCCACTTGCCGGCGGCGTTCATGATGCGGAAATCGTGGTCGATGCTGGTGGCGCGGTTGCTGGCGATCATATCCGCCATGGTATAAAGGTCCGCGTCGTCGGGGTGGACGAGCTTGTTCATCTCGCCGAAGGACATGAACTCGTCCCGTCGCTCATAGCCCAGAATGTCGTACATTGAGTCGGACCAGTAGAGCCGCCCGCGCGCAATGTCCCAATCCCACAATCCGCAGCGCCCGCGATCAAGAGCGGCGTCAACGCGTTCGCGTACCTTGTCGCATACTTCCTCGGCGGTACGCGCACGGCGCGTTTGCATGAAATAGGCCGCCGTCATCGCCAGCAGCACGAAGGCCGCGGCGGCAAGCATCGTCGATTGGCTGATGATGTCCGCGCGCCAGTCGGCCAGTGCATCCACCTCGGTCTGGAAAACGGCTACCTGGCCGCCGCCCGGCAGATTGCGTACCGTGGCGAGCGCCTGTTGGCCGTCTGGTAACTGGATATGCAAGACGCCGGCGCGGTCGGCGAAAGTGGTCAGTGGCTGGCGCGCGCCCAGGATCTTGCCAAGCTTGAGACCCTCGAAATCACTGATACTGGCGGCGGCGATGCTGCCGGACTGGTCGGTCACGGCCAGCAGCCGGCCATTGATGAGCGAACCGGCTGTTACTAAACGTTCGATGATGTCGCGTGCCGTTTTGGCCACGATGTACGCCTGGGCATTGCCTGCGTGTGCGGCTTCTCCGCCGGGGGAGCGCACTGCGAGCTGAAGGGCGATGTCGGCGGCCGCCAGCGAAGCGACAAGGTCGACCTCTTTCGTGGCGCTGGACATGGCCTGGTTGCGGCTGTTGATGCCGTGCACGATCGCACCGGCAAGCAAGGCGACAAGGAAGAACACGAGCAGAACCGGCACCGCCAGCCGCAGCCATGGCTCCATCGCCGCAAAATCATAATGGCTGAGGCGACCGCTGGATCGTGTCACCCCTAGCACCGTGCCCGCGCGCACGGGCACGCTCGCCGCTTCCGCGCGCGCCATGCAAGCCCCCTTCGGAGTCCCAAACGTCTGATACTAACGCGCCGGCGAGACCGCCGACCACCGGCAGCGTCCGGCGGCAAAGCCGCTGTTTCCGCTGTCCGGACAGTTCCGGAATCCGAAAAGGCCGCTCCGATGACGGGCCGGCCTCATGAAACCGTTACGATACGCATGATCCGCAAGACGTGCCGCATCTTTCCGAATCACAGCTATGAGAATCCGAAATCACATTTTTGTCCAGATGGTTTATGAAAGGTTTACGCAGAAAGATGTGGCATATTATTCGCCACATATGAAAAAAGGGCGCGGAAGCTTTTCCGCGCCCTTGAATATCCCAATGGAATTGAATCAGAAAGTCTGATTGTAAGCGCCCACTTCCGGATTCTCGCGCAGGATATCATCCACAGCCTTGAACATTTCGCGGGTGCGAGCCTCGGATACCGGGCTTTCAATCACGACCACCAGTTCCGGTTTGTTGGAGGATGCACGCACGAGGCCCCAGGTGCCGTCTTCGGCCACCACGCGCACACCGTTCACCGTCACGAGATCGCGGATGGCCTGCCCGGCAACCTGTCCGCCCTGCGCCTGCAAATCCTTGAAGCGCTGAGTGACACGTTCGACCACGTCATACTTGATCTCGTCCGCGCAGTGCGGCGACATCGTCGGCGTGCCCCATGTCTGCGGCAGGTCGCTGTAAAGGTCGGCCATGGACTTGGCGGGGTTGCGGTCCAGCATGTCGAGCACGGCGATGGCGGTGACGAGACCGTCATCATAGCCGCGTCCGACAGGCGCGTTGAAGAAGAAGTGGCCGGACTTCTCGAAACCGGCGAGGGCGTTCAGCTCCTTCACGCGGCGCTTGATGTAGCTGTGGCCGGTCTTCCAGTAATCGGCTTTCACGCCATTGGCGCGCAGCACCGGATCGGTGTCGAACAGCCCGGTGGACTTGACGTCGACAACGAAGGTCGCGCCGGGGTGCAGCGCCGACAGATCGCGCGCCAGCATCACGCCGATCTTGTCGGCGAAAATCTCGTTGCCGTTGTTGTCGACCACGCCGCAGCGGTCGCCGTCGCCATCAAAGCCAAGACCGACATCCGCACCGGATTCGCGCACGGCGTCAGCGATGGCGTGCAGCATCTTGAGGTCTTCAGGATTGGGGTTGTAGCGCGGGAAGGTGTGGTCGAGGTTGGTATCCAGCGGCACCACCTCCACACCGATGCCTTCCAGCACCTGCGGCGCGAACGCCGCTGCCGTGCCGTTGCCGCATGCGGCTACGACCTTCAGCTTGCGGGTCAGTTTCGGGCGGTTGGTGAGATCGTTGATGTAGCGCTGGCCGAAACCCTCGATGAACTCATAGCTGCCGCCGGACCGTGTCTCGAACTTCGCGTTCAGCACGATGTCCTTCAGGCGGCTCATCTCGTCCGGGCCGAAGGTGAGGGGGCGGGCCGCGCCCATTTTCACGCCGGTCCAGCCGTTGTCGTTATGCGAGGCGGTGACCATCGCGACGGCGGGCACGTCGAGATCGAACTGGGCGAAATACGCCATCGGCGACAGGGCCAGGCCGATATCCTTCACCTTGACGCCCGCGGCCATCAGGCCGGCGATCAGGGCATATTTGATGGATGACGAATAGCCGCGGAAATCATGTCCAGTGACGATTTCCGGCTTCGTGCCGAGTTCGTGCAGCAGTTGCCCAAGGCCCAGGCCAAGCGCCTGCACGCCCATCAGGTTGATTTCTTTCTCGAACAACCAGCGTGCATCATACTCGCGGAAGCCTGTCGGCTTCACCAGCGGCAGAGTCTCATACTCGTAGGTGTTCGGGGTGAGCTGGGGCAGGGGCTTGGGAAACATGGTGATCCTTGACGGCTCGTGAAAGCTGGGCTCAGGTTGCATGATCGGCATACAATGGCAAGCCCGGCCAGAATGGGCGTACAGTCAGACACGTTTTTCATGACGTATGTTTGGCTGGCGCCCTGAATTTTGTATTTTTACCGCAGCTTGTATCCAATTCGACAGCTCGGCTTGAATGTAAACTGCTCTATTCTGTTAACGCGTTCCGTACATCCGGTCTCCCGCGTCGCCCAGACCGGGAACGATATAGCTGTGATCGTTAAGGCCCTCGTCGATGGCAGCCGTCCAGATCCGCACTTCGGGATGCGCCTTCCGCAGCCGGTCGATGCCTTCCGGCGCGGCCAGCAGGCAAAGGAAACGCAGATCGCGCGCGCCGCGCTGTTTCAGCAGATCGATAGCCGCGATGGCCGAATTGGCCGTGGCCAGCATCGGGTCAATGACGACGACGAGCCTGTCCGCCACATCCGTCGGAGCTTTGAAATAATACTCGACGGCTTCCAGCGTATCCGGATCGCGGTAGAGGCCGATGTGCGCCACCCGTGCCGAGGGTACGAGGTCGAGCATCGCGTCGAGAAAGCCCACGCCCGCCCGCAAAATTGGTGCGAACACGAGCTTTTTGCCGGCCAGCATCGGGGAGCGCATGGTCGCCAGCGGCGTTTCAATATCCACAAGTTCCGTGGGCAGGTCGCGCGTCACCTCGTAGCACAGCAGGATGCCGATTTCGTGCAGAAGCTGCCGGAACCCCTTGGTGGAGCGCGTCTTGTCGCGCATCAGGGTGAGTTTGTGCTGCACCAGCGGATGATCGACAAGCGTGACGCCGTCCATGAAGCCCCCTCGGTCCCTCTGTTGCCTGACGCTGAATATACCTTTTTGCGTCACCTGTCAGGGGGAATGAGGTGCCTGTTCGGCATTGCCGCGTGCGGATGTGGAAAATGCGGCCTTGAACAGCGTCCGCGTATACTCGGTCTGCGGATTGGCGAACAGGTTCGCAGCCGGCCCTTGCTCCACCACTTTGCCGTGCTGCATCACGATCACGGTGTTGGACAGCGCCCGCACCACGCGCAGGTCATGGCTGATGAAGAGATAGGCCAGTTTGCGGGTGCGCTGCAATTCGCGCAGCAGATCGACGATCTGGGCCTGCACCGACATGTCGAGCGCCGAAGTCGGCTCGTCCAGCACGATGAAGCGCGGCTCCAGCACCATGGCCCGCGCGATGGCGATGCGCTGGCGCTGACCGCCGGAAAATTCATGCGGGTAGCGATCCATGCTGGCCGGGTCCAGTCCGACATCGGCGAGTGCCTGCGCCACACGCTGCCGTTTTTCGTCTTGCGACAGGCGTTTCTGTTGCACGCCAAGCCCTTCGGCGACGATCTCCGCCACTGAAAGGCGGGGCGACAGCGAGCCGTAGGGGTCCTGGAACACAACCTGCATGGACCGGCGCAGCGGCTTCATCGCGTTGCGTTTCAGGCCGTCGATGTGCTGGCCGAGAAACACGATCGGGCCTTCCGATCGGATGAGGCGCAGCAGAGCGAGGCCAAGGGTGGTCTTGCCGGAACCGGACTCGCCCACGATGCCAACCGTCTCGCCCTCGCGCACGCTCAGGGACACGCCGTCAACCGCCTTGACGTGGCCCGTGACCTTGCGAAACAGCCCCTGCCGGATGGGAAACCACACCCGCATCGGCCCGGCTTCCAGCACCACTGGCGCATCTGCGGCCACTGGTTGCGGCTGGCCTTTGGGCTCCGCCGCGAGCAGCTTTTGCGTGTAGGCGTGCTGCGGGTGATCGAACACCTGCGCCACCGGCCCGGTCTCGACGATCTCGCCGCCGGTCATCACACACACGCGGTCGGCGATCTTGCGCACGATGCCCAGATCGTGGGTGATGAACAGCATCGACATGTTGAGCCGGGCTTTCAGCTCGGCCAACAGTTCGAGAATCTGTGCCTGCACGGTGACATCGAGCGCGGTTGTCGGTTCGTCCGCGATCAGCAGGTCGGGCTCGTTGGCGAGCGCCATGGCGATCATCACGCGTTGGCGCTGGCCGCCGGAAAGCTGGTGGGGATATGCGTCAAGGCGCTTTGCGGCATCGCGGATGCCGACAAGCTCCAGCAGCTCCAGCGTTCGCTGCCGCGCCGCCTGCCCGGTGATGCCCTTGTGCAGGGCGAGGATCTCGCCAATCTGGCGGGAAATGACCTGCAATGGGTTCAGCGAGGTCATCGGCTCCTGAAAGACCATGGTGATGTCGTTGCCGCGCACCTTGCGGAGCTCTTCAGGCGTGGCGCGCAGCAGATCGCGGCCCTTGAACAGCACTTCGCCGGAGGGATGCGACGCGGCCGGATAGTTCAGCAGCCGGAGGACAGACAGTGCCGTGACCGATTTGCCGGAGCCGGATTCGCCTACCAGCGCCAGCGTCTCGCCGGGCGCCAGATCGAAGGACACGCCCTTGACGGCCCTGACGTCGCGCCCGTCCTGCCGGAAATCGACCGCGAGGTTCTTCACGGAGAGAAGCGGTGTGTTCATGCCGTTCTCACCTCAGTTGAACGTCTTGCGCGGATCGAAGGCATCGCGCACGGCCTCGCCGATGAAGATCAGCAGCGACAGCATCAGCGCGATGACGATGAAGCCCGTCAACCCCAGCCACGGCGCTTGCAGGTTGGCCTTGCCCTGCGCCAGCAACTCTCCGAGGGACGGGGAGCCGGGCGGCAGGCCGAAGCCGAGGAAGTCCAGCGAGGTGAGCGTCGTGATCGAGCCGTTGAGCACGAACGGCAGGAAGGTGAGCGTCGCCACCATCGCGTTGGGCAACAGATGGCGGAACATGATGGTGGCGTCCGACAGGCCAAGGGCGCGGGCCGCATTGACGTATTCGAAGTTGCGCGCACGCAGGAATTCCGCCCGCACCACGCCCACCAGCGCCACCCATGAGAACAGCAGCAAGATGCCCAGCAGCACGAAGAAACCCGGCGTGATGAGCGATGAGACGATGATGAGCAGGTAGAGCGAGGGAATCGAGTTCCAGATTTCGATCACCCGTTGCAGCACGAGGTCTGTCCAGCCGCCGAAATAACCCTGAATTGCTCCGGTGAAGATGCCGATCACGGACGAGATGCCCGCCAGCGTCAGCCCGAACAACACGGAGAGGCGGAAGCCGTAGATGAGCCGTGCCAGCACGTCGCGGCCCTGATCGTCGGTGCCGAGCCAGTTCCACTCGATGTTGGCGCAGGAGCCGCCGCATTGTTCGTTGGTCAGCATCCATGTCGGCGGTGCGGGCGCGGGTACCGGCATGGCGAGGTTGTGCGTGTTGTAGGAAAAGCGGATCGGCGGCCAGATGGCCCAGCCGTTGGCGTTAATCTCGTCGGCGATGAACGGGTCGCGATAATCCGTGCGGGCGAGGAAGCCGCCGAACTTCTCTTCCGGGTAGTCCTTGAAGATCGGAAACAGCAACTCGCCCTTGTAGGAGGCGATGATCGGCCGGTCATTGGCGATGAACTCGGCGTTCAGCGTGACGAAGAACAGCGCCAGAAAAATCCACAGCGACCAGTAGCCGCGCTTGTGGGCGCGGAAATTGCGCCACCGACGCTGGTTCAGCGGCGACAGGCGCAAAAACCCCTTCGCGGGCAGCAGCGGCGCGGCCGGCGTCAGGTTGAGCATCGGGCCGGTGAGGTCTTCTCTCGTCTCGGACGTCGGCTGCATCTCAGACCTCCCGCGTCTCGAAGTCGATGCGCGGATCGATCCACGTGTACATCAGGTCGGACAGCAGGTTCACCACCAGCCCCATAAGGGAGAAGATGAACAGCGTCGCGAACACCACCGGATAATCGCGGTTGACGATGGACTCGAACGACAGCAGGCCCAGCCCGTCGAGTGAGAAGATGGTTTCGATCAGCAGCGAGCCGGCGAAAAACGCGCCGATGAAGGCGCCCGGAAAACCGGCGATGACGATGAGCATGGCGTTGCGGAAAACATGGCCGTAAAGCACCTGCCGCTCCGTCAGGCCCTTCATGCGGGCGGTGAGGACGTATTGCTTGCGGATTTCATCGAGGAAGGAGTTTTTCGTCAGCAGCGTCGATGTCGCGAATGCGCCGATGGCCATCGACAAAACAGGCAGGGTGATGTGCCACAGGTAATCAAGGATCTTGCCCGGCAGCGACAGGTCTGAGAAGTTCTCCGACGTGAGGCCACGCAACGGGAATATCTGCCAGAACGAGCCGCCAGCGAAAAACACGATGAGCAGGATGGCGAACAGGAAAGAGGGAATGGCGTAGCCGATGATGACGATGCCGGATGTCCACACGTCGAAGCGCGAGCCGTCGCGCACGGCCTTGGCGATGCCCAGCGGAATGGATATCGCGTAGGAAATCAGCGTCATCCATAGCCCGAGAGAAATGGAGACCGGCAGCTTCTCGCCGATGAGCTGCAAAACCGGAATATCGCGAAAATAGCTCTTGCCGAAATCGAACGTCGCGTAGTCGGTAATCATCTTGATGAAGCGTTCGTGAGCCGGTTTGTCGAAGCCGAACTGCTTTTCGAGATCCGCGATGAAGGCGGGGTCGAGTCCCTGCGCGCCGCGATAGCGCGAACCGCCGCCGTCACCGCCCCCCAGACTGCCGGGGTCGCCGCCTCCGCCGCCGATGCGTGATGCCACGCCGCCGTCCGCGCCCTGTAGCTGCGCGATGATCCGCTCCACCGGGCCACCCGGTGCGAACTGGATGATGACGAACGAGATCAGCATGATCCCCAAGATCGTCGGCACCATCAGCGCCAGACGGCGGACGATATAGGCAAACACCCTTTAGCCCCTCCAGCCGATGCGTTTCGCCTTGTCAGCGTCGAACCACCATGTTCCCGGCGCGCCGGAGCTGTAGCGCGGGCTGGTGTCCGGGCGGGAGAAGACATCCCAGAAGGCATACCATTCATCGGCGCGGAACCACATCGGCACCCAGTAGCGCCCCGCGCGCAATACGCGATCCAGTGCCTTTGCCGCGACGGTGATTTCCTCGCGCGTTCTGGTGTTGGCCACACGTTCGATGAGAGCGTCGACGGCCGGGTTTGTGATGCCGGCGAGGTTCATGCCACCGGGCGTGCGGCCCGCTTCCGAACCGTAGAACACGCGCAGTTCCGGCCCCGGCGTGAGGCTGCCGCGCCGCGCGACGCTCACGACGTCGAAGTCGTAATTCTTCAGCCGCTCCTGATACTGCGACGGATCGACAATCCGCGACGTTGCCTTGATGCCGAGCCGCCCAAGCGCTGCCTGGAACGGCTGGATATGCGGCTGAAGCCTTGCGCTGGCGTCGAGGAACTCGATCTCGAACGGCTTGCCGTCCGGCCCGCGCAGCACGTTGCCTTCACGCTTGTAGCCAGCCTCGGTCAGCAACTGGAAAGCCCGGCGAAGCTGGTTGCGATCATTGCCTGAACCATCCGACACCGGCGGCACGAATGGTTCGCCAAAAACCTCGTCGGGCACCTGTCCGCGGAAAGGCTCCAGCAGGGCCAGTTCCTCCGGTGAGGGCAGACCTTCGGCCTTCAGGGGTGTGTGCTCGAAGAACGATGTCGTGCGCTCGTAGGCGTCGTGCATGATCTTGGCGTTCGTCCACTCGAAATCGAACGCCAGCCCGATGGCTTCACGCACGCGCGGATCGGCGAACTTGTCGCGGCGCGTGTTGAAGTACCAGCCCTGAATGTTGGGCGCGGCGGCGGTCTCGATTTTCTCGCGCTTCACGCGGCCGTCGCGGAAGGCGGCGAAGTCATAGCCGTTGGCCCACAGGCTGGCAGTGTATTCTTCGTGAAAGTTGATGAGGCCGGATTTGAACGCCTCGAACATCACCTGCTCATCGCGAAAATATTCGTAGCGGATCTTGTCGAAATTGTTCTGGCCCACGTTGACGTTGAGATCGCGCGCCCAATAATCGCCCACACGGTCGAACTCGATGAAGCGGCCCACCTCGAAGCGGCCCACCTTGTAGGCGCCCGAACCCAGCGGCGCGTCCAGCGTGGACGCGGCAAAGTCACGTCCGTCCCACCAGGCCTTGGAGAAGATCGGCAGCGAGGCGATCAGCAGATGCAGGTCGCGGCCGCGGCTCTCCGACAGGGTGAATGTGACGACATCGTCGCCTTCGGCAACTGCCTTTTCCGCCTCCGCGAGCAGCGCGCGATAGGAGGGGTGGCCCTTTTCCTTGAGGATATTGAAGGAGAAGACGACATCGTCGGCGGTGATTGGCGTGCCGTCATGAAAGCGCGCTTCGGGGCGCAGGCGGAAGCTGTAGGTCCGGCGGTCGGGGCTGACCGACACCGATTCCGCCACGAGGCCGTAAAGTGCGTCCGGCTCGTCACCGGAGCCGGCCATCAGGCTATCGAAGGTCATGCTCATGCCGGCCGCCGCATCGCCTTGCAGCACATAAGCATTGAGGGTGTTGAACGTGTCGAAGCTGCCTTGCGTCACCCGCATCGTGACCTTGCCGCCCTTCGGCGCATCCGGGTTGACGTAGGGAAAGTGCGGGAAATTCTTCGGCAATTGCAGATCGTCGAAGGCCGAAAGGCCGTGGGACTCGAACGCCTCGCCGGGCGGGGGCGGCTCTTCCTGCGCCAGCGCTACACCCGGCAGCAGGTGGGCGGCGAGCGTCACGCCGATGAGTCCGCCGGCAAGGCCGAACAGATCGCGGCGGGTGGCCAGAAGAGATGAACGGCGCAGCACCTCCGGCGAAACGGAGGGCGGCGACGGCGTGCGAGAACGGCGGACCAAAGGCGGGCTCCCGGTTGGCGCTACTGAACGAATCAAACCCCGTCAGTGTAGCAACCAGAAAAGCCCATGCCTCGTTAACATTTCGTCAGCCAAATGCAGCCAACTGCCGATACGCACACCGTTTCACCGGAATGTTACCAGCGCGATAACGTTATCGCCCAAGAACGTTATCGCGCAGGTATCAGTGCGCGCTTGCTGAGCAGCGAAGATGTCACCACCGCCACCGTGACCACCAGCAGGATCAGCGACGACAGCGCGTTGATCTCCGGTGACAGCCCGCGCCGCGCCTTGTTGAAGATCTCGATGGGCAGCGTGGATGTGCCGGGGCCGGTGACGAAGCTGGCGATCACCACGTCATCGAGCGACAGGGTGAAGGCCAGCAGAAAACCGGCCAGCACGGAAGGCGCGATCAGCGGCAGGGTGATGGTGAAAAAGGTGCGCAGCGGCGGGCAGCCGAGATCCTGCGCCGCTTCTTCCAGCGTCCTGTCGAAGGCCACCAGCCGCGACTGCACCACCACGGCGACGTAGCACATGGTGAAGCTGGTGTGCGCCAGCGTCACGGTCCAGAAGCCGCGCTCCGCGTTGATCGACACGAAGAACAGCAGCAGCGACAGGCCGGTGACGACTTCCGGCATCACCATGGGGGCATAGACCATGCCGGTGAACAGCGGCCGCCCCCAGAAGCGGGTGTAGCGCACCAGCGCCAGCGCGGCCAGGGTGCCGAAGAAGGTGGCGATGGCCGCCGAGAACAGCGCGATGCCCAGCGAGTTGCGCAGCGCGGTCAGCAGCACCTTGTCGTTCCACAGCTCGACATACCAGCGGGTCGAGAACCCGCCCCATACGTTGAGCAGCCGCGAATCGTTGAACGAGTAAACCACCAGCACCAGCAGCGGCAGGTAGAGGAAGGCGAACCCGAAGGTCAGCGCCGTGGTGTCGAATAAAGTCCAGCGGCGCGTCATCGGGACTTCTCCAGCCGGCGGGTTTCGAGTTCGCGGAAGATCATGACAGGTCCGATAACGATGATGAGCAGCACCACCGCCACGGCGGAAGCCAGCGGCCAGTCGCGGTTCCTGAAGAACTCGTCGGACAGCGTCTTGCCGATCATCAGCGAGTCCGGCCCGCCGAGCAACTCGGGAATGACGTATTCACCAACGATGGGGATGAAGCACAGCAACGCCCCTGCGGCGATGCCCGGCAATGCCAGTGGCACCGTGACCTGCCAGAACGCCCGCCACGGCGGACAGCCCAGATCCTGCGCCGCTTCGAGCAGCGTCCAGTCCAGCTTGTCGAGCGTGGCATAGAGCGGCAGCACCATGAAGGGCAGGTACGAATAGACCACGCCGATGAAGATAGCGGTATCGGTATTGAGGATCTGCAACGGCTGATCGATCACCCCGATGCCCTGCAGCACCATGTTGAGCAGACCCTCGGGCTTGAGAATGCCGATCCATGCGTAGACGCGGATGAGGAAGCTGGTCCAGAACGGCAGGATGACCATCATCAACAGCAGCGGCTTGTGCTTTTCAGGCGCTTTGGCCATGGCATAGGCCATGGGGAAGCCGACGAGCAGCAGCAGGATGGTGGAGATCGCCGCGATGCGCAGCGAGGACAATGCCGACGCGGCATAAAGCCAGTCATCGGTCAGCAGCGTGAAGTTTTCAAAGTTGAACTGGCTGAGCGCGTCCAGCAGGCCGTTCAGCCCCTCGGACCAGTCGATCACCGGCACGTAGGGCGGCTGCGCCGTCGCCGGTTCGGACAGCGACATCTTGAAGACGATGATGAACGGCGTCAGGAAGAAGATCAGCAGCCAGATGAATGGCAGCGCCGGAACGAGCGCGCGCACGAGGCGCGTGCCCGGTCCCGCCTTTGCGGAGGCAACGATTTGCGTCGATGGGGAATCGGGCGGGCTGTCGCTCGCGGGGATATGGCTCATTGTCGTATCCCCGTTGTCAGTGGGTCAGCAACACGCCAGCCTCGGACGCGAAGGTGATGTGCACCTTGTCGTCCCAGGTCAGCGGCTGCTCCACGAAGCGGCGGGAATTGGCGCGCGACACGCGCACGATCTGGCCGCTGGCGAGTTGCACGAGATAGATGGTCCAGTCGCCGAGATAGCCGATGTCCCAGATATCGCCGGACAGAACGTTCGGTGTGTCGGTGGGCAGGTCGCGGTGCAGCACCAGCTTTTCCGGACGCAGGGCAACCGCCACCTCCTGCCCGACGCTGACCGGCTCGTTCTGCAGGTCGATCAACAGCGTGCCGGCCCCGTCGCTGCGCGTGACGCGCACCTGATGCTCGCCGACCTCGGCGATCTTGCCCTCGATGATGTTCACATCGCCGATGAACTCCGCCACGTAGCGGCTCGCCGGCTGTTCGTAGACCTGGCCGGGAGGGGCGATCTGCTTGATGGTGCCCTTGTCCATCACGGCGACGCGGTCGGCCATCACCATGGCTTCTTCCTGATCGTGAGTGACGACGAGGAAGGTCATGCCGAGATTGACCTGTAGATCCATCAGCTCGAACTGGGTTTCCGAGCGCAGTTTTTTGTCGAGCGCGCCCAGCGGCTCGTCGAGCAGCAGCACCTTGGGTCGCTTGATGAGCGCGCGCGCCAGCGCCACGCGCTGACGCTGGCCGCCGGAGAGCTGGTCCGGCTTGCGGCGGGCGAAGGGCGTGAGCTGCACGAGGCGCAGCGTCTCCGCCACGCGGTCGGCGATTTCGTTTTTCGGCACGCCGTCCTGCACCAGACCGAACGCGATGTTCTTTTCCACATTCATATGCGGGAAAAGGGCGTAGGACTGGAACATCATGTTCACTGGCCGGCGATAGGGCGGGATGCCGCTCACCACCTGATCGCCGAGCAGAATGCGCCCCGCGGTCGGCTCCTCGAAGCCCGCGAGCATGCGCATGAGGGTGGTCTTGCCGCAACCGGATGGACCGAGGAGGCAAAAGAACTCGCGCTCATAAATGTTGAGCGTCAGATTATTGACGGCTACAAAATCGCTGTACTGTTTCGTGACAGCTTCATAGCGGATCAACGGCTTTGCCGCGGGGTCGAGCCACGGGGCGAAATCCCGGCGTACCGCACCGATCGCGAGCGAATCACGTTTGCGCGCATCCGTTCGAACATTCGTCATCGGTGTGCCAGCCCTTGCATGTTGCGGGCGATGGCCGACAAGAGCCGGTCGCCTCCGTGGACAATTTGCGGCAAGGTAGCCGTAGAGGCTTTCCGCCACAAGCGACTTGCGATTGCATCTTCTATTCACACGATTATGCGATTTGATGTCAGATGATTGACAGATTCGTTGCCAGGGCGATTACTGCTGCGCGGCGGATGTAGCGTACAAGCAGATCGGGTGAGGTATGACGAGGAAGAAAACAGCGCAGAAGCCCAGCCGGAGGCTGCGCGGCGCGGCGAATCTCGAAGAGGCCCGCGATTTTGTTGCACAGCGGGGCATCGAGGAACTGGAGTGCTTCGTCGCCAATCAGGCCGGGGTGGCGCGCGGCAAGGTGATGCCGGCGGAGAAGTTTCTCGGCAACCCCACCATGAGCCTGCCGGGCGCGATCTTCTACCAGACCATCGCCGGCGATTATCCCGAGGATGTGCTGTTGCAGGAAATGCCGGCAGACGGCGATCTCGTTCTGCGGCCCGATTTCTCCACGCTCGCCGCCGTGCCATGGGCGCCCGACCCGACGGCGCAGATCATTCTCGATGCCTTCCACCGCGACGGCCGCCCGCTGGAAAACGCCCCCCGGCAGGTTTTGAAGCGCGTGCTGGAGTTCTACCGCCGCAGCGGTTGGGAACCCATCGTTGCGCCGGAGATCGAGTTCTACCTCGTCAAGCGCAACACCGATCCCGACTATCCGCTGGAGCCGCCGATCGGCCGTTCCGGGCGGGCGGAAATCGGCCGGCAGGCTTATTCCATCTCGGCGGTGAACGAGTTCGACGATCTGTTCGAGGATATCTACGACTATTCCGAGGCGCAGGGCCTCGCCATCGACGCGCTCATCCACGAGGAAGGCGCGGGGCAGATGGAGATCAACCTGCGCCACGGCCATCCGCTGGATCTGGCCGATCAGGTTTTTCTGTTCAAGCGCACCATCCGCGAGGCTGCGCTTCAGCACGATATGTACGCCACGTTCATGGCCAAGCCCATTGCCCGCCAGCCGGGCTCGGCCATGCATATCCACACGTCCGTCGTCAACATGCAGACGGGGCGAAACCTGTTCTCCAACGAGGACGGCTCGCCGTCTCCGGAGTTTTTCTCGTTCATTGCCGGCTTGCAGACCTATCTGCCGGCGGCGATGTCCATGCTTGCGCCTTACGTCAATTCCTACCGCCGGCTGACGCGCAATTCCACCGCGCCGATCAACCTGCGCTGGGGCTATGACAATCGCACCACGGGCTTGCGCATTCCGCCATCCGATCCGGCTGCGCGGCGGGTGGAGAACCGGGTGCCGTCTTCCGATGCCAATCCCTATCTCGCCATCGCCGCGACATTGGCCTGCGGTTATCTCGGCATCGAGGGCGGATTACAGCCGGGCGAGCCGGTGACCGGGTCGGCCTACAACCTCGATTACGATCTGCCGCGCGGCATTCTGGAGGCGGTGATCGAACTGGGTGAATGCGAACCGTTGATCGAGGTGCTCGGCGAACATTTCGTCAAGACCTACTCGGCGGTGAAGCGCACCGAGTTCGAGACGTTCATGCAGGTCATCAGCCCGTGGGAGCGGGAATATCTGTTGCTGAACGTCTAAAATAACGTCTGACATTCTTCGGCCGAATCCATTATTGACACTCTCCTTCGCTCTGTCCCTCTCGCATTTCGGATCGACGGCCGATGGCGCCTTCCTTGCTTACGAATCTCTATGGCGCTGTTCCGGACACGGCAGCGCCACGGCCTGCGGTTGCGGGTGACGATACCGCCGATGTCTGCATCGTCGGGGCCGGGTTTACCGGCCTTGGCGCGGCGCTGACACTCGCCCGCGCGGGCGTCGGCGTGCGCGTCGTCGAAGCGCTGGCCGTCGGCGGCGGGGCCTCCGGCGTCAACGGCGGCCAGGTGCATCCGGGCCAGCGGCGCGATCAGGCGTGGCTCGAATCGCACGTCGGGACAGAGCGCGCCCGCGCGTTGTGGGACATTGCGGAAGAAGCGCGTATCTGGCTTCAAACCGTGATCGCCGATGACGCCATTGCCTGCGATTTCCGGCCGGGTCTGTTGTCCATCGCCCATCGCCCGCGTCATTTCCGCATGCTGGCGGAAGATGCCGAGCATCTGGCCCGCATCTACGGCGTTGACGGGCTTGAGGTGCTGGAGGGCGCCGCCATCGAGAAGTACACCCACATGCGGGGGGCGCATGGCGGCGTGTTCAATCCTCACGGCGGGCAGCTTGACCCGTTGGCGCTGACGCGCGGGCTGGCGCGCGCCGCGGAGGCCCATGGCGCGCGCATTCACGAACGCTCACGCGTGCGGCAGGTGGTTGCCGATGGCGATGACTGGCGTGTGGTGACGAACGGCGGCACAGTGCGGGCGCGGTCGGTGCTGCTCACCGGCGATGGATCGCTGGGGGATCTGTCGCCCCTGACGGCCTCGCATGTCATGCCGCTGGTGAACTTCATGATCGCGACCGCGCCGCTCGAAACAGGGCTGGCCGATTCGGTCCTTTCCGAGCCGATTGCTGCGTCGGATACGCGGTTCGTGGTCAATTATTTTCGCCGCACCGATGACAACCGCATCATCTTCGGCGGCGGCGAGAGCTATGGCGATAATCTGCCGGACGATTTCGAGCGCAGGGTGCGCGAGCGCATGTTGGGCCTCTATCCCCAGCTCCGCGATGCCCCCATCACCCACGGCTGGGGCGGCAGGCTTGGCATCACGATGACGCGGCTGCCTTTTGTGCGCCGGCCCGACAACGGTTTTTACATCGCTTCCGGGTTTTCAGGGCAAGGCGTGATGCTGGGGCCGTACACCGGGCGCATCGTCGCAGAAGCTATGCTGGGCGATGACAGCCGTTTCAGACAACTGGCTTCGCTGCCTGTGCCCCCGCTGCCGGGCGGGCGCTGGCTGCGTCGGCCGTTGCTGACGGCGGCGATGATCGGCTTTGGCCTGCTGGATCGCCTGTAAGATGCTCAGGGCGCGGGCGTATCGTCTGACGCCGGCAGCGGCACGGGCGACGGCGAGAGCGTGCGCAGATAGGCGATGATGTCGGCGCGTTCAGTTGGCTTCGCCAGCCCGGCGAACGACATTGTCGTGCCGGGGATGTACTTTTTCGGGTTGGTGATGAACCTGTCGAGTTCCTCATAGGTCCATGTGGCCCCGGTCCCGGCATGCGCTCTCATCGCGGTGGAATAGCCGAACTTCTCGCTGGCTCCGACCGGGCGATCGATGATGTCGTAGAGGCCCGGGCCGGCGCGCGAGCTTCCGCCGGGGACGAAGTTGTGGCACGCCCGGCATTTGATGGCCGCGCGCGCCCCGCGCGCCGGATCGGCCCGCGCCAGCAGGGTTGCAAGCGTCAGTTCTTCATCCTGCAAGGGTGCGGGCGGTGCATTGACCGCAGGCTGCGCAACCGTTGTTGCAGGTGCGGCAGGGGCGACGGGTGCGGCCACGGTGTTCGATAGCGTGCTGTCGTCATCGCCGGAAGACGGCCCGTCCAGAACGGCGTTCGAGATGATGCCGGCGCCTGTCACGACGAGGAGGGTGCTCAGCACGACCGCCGCAATTCTGTTCAGGTCGAATCGATTCATCCCGATATGGCCTCACCCCATCAAAACAGGCGTTCCGATTTCGCGCCTGTCGCCCGCCATCAAAGTTGCGGCTGAACTAACTATTTTACCGGGATGGTTGCAACTTTTGCGAACGGCAAATTATTCATGCCCTCTGGCCCCGTCTCGCTGATCATGCCGCTTGATTATGAAGCACTATTGGGTGTTTGTGAGCATCAGAAGGCAGCGAAATTCCTTCCGCTGCGACAAAGGTGCTCGATGCGTTCCCCTGTCGTTGTCATTCCCGCCCGTCTCGCCGCCACCCGCCTGCCACGCAAACCGTTGGCCGATATAGGCGGCGTGCCGATGATCGTTCATGTCCTGCGGCGGGCGCAGCAGGCAGATGTGGGGCCGGTCATCGTCGCGACCGATTCGGACGAGATCGCTGACGCGGTTACCTCCGCCGGTGGACGGGCGGTGCGCACGCGTGCCGATCATCCCTCCGGTTCCGACCGAATCGCCGAAGCGGTGGCTGCCATTGACCCGCAAGGCGTTCACGATGTCGTGGTCAACGTGCAGGGCGATCTGCCGACCATCGATCCGCGCGTGATCGCTTCCGCGCTCGATCCGCTGGCGGATGAAGCCGTCGATATCGCGACCCTTGCCGCCATCATCACGCGGGAGGAGGAGCGCACCGCGCCCAGCGTCGTCAAGGTGGTGGGCAGCCCGCTGGCCGAACGGCGATTGCGGGCGCTCTACTTCACCCGCGCCACCGCCCCCTGGGGGGAGGGGCCATTGTTTCATCATATCGGGCTTTATGCCTATCGCCGCTCGGCGCTGGAGCGTTTCATCTCCCTGCCGCCGTCGACGCTTGAGCAGCGGGAGAAACTGGAACAGCTTCGCGCACTCGAAAACGGCATGCGCATCGATGTTGCCATCGTCGACGACATGCCGCTGGGTGTCGACACGCCCGACGACCTCGCCCGTGCCCGCGCCACTCTTGAAGGGAAGACATCCGCATGATCAGTTCGTTCGACCGCAACCCGGAAGCTCTTCCCACGCCGAAAGTGATTTCTTATCAGGGCGAGCCGGGCGCGAACTCGCATATCGCCGCTCACGAGGTGTTTCCGGATTGGGAGCCGCTTCCGTGTGCCACGTTCGAGGATGCGCTGGCGGCGATTACATCCGGACAGGCGGGACTTGGCATGATCCCGATCGAAAATTCGATCGCCGGTCGCGTCGCCGACATTCATCATCTGCTGCCCGCTTCCGGCCTGCACATCGTTGGCGAGCACTTCCTCCCCATCCGCTTCCAGCTTCTGGCGCCGCAAGGCGCGACCCGTGATACCCTGACGACAGTGCATAGCCATGTTCATGCGCTGGGGCAGTGCCGCCGGATCATCCGGGAGCTGGGTCTGAAAGCGGTGGTGGCGCAGGACACGGCCGGCGCAGCCCGGCAGGTGGCCGAATGGAACGATCCGACCCAGGCCGCGCTCGCGCCACAACTGGCCGCGGACATTTATGGCCTGGTCAATCTGGGGCGCGATGTCGAAGACGAAAGCAACAACACGACCCGCTTTGTGCTGCTGTCGCGGGAAGCGCAGTGGGTGCCCGCCGGAAGCGAGCCGGTCGTGACCAGTTTCATGTTCCGCGTGCGCAACGTGCCGGCGGCTCTTTACAAGGCTCTCGGCGGTTTTGCGACAAATGGCATCAACCTTACCAAGCTTGAAAGCTATATGTTGGGCGGGCGGTTCCTCGCGACGCAATTCTATGCCGAGGTGGATGGCCATCCCGATGACCGCTCGCTGAAACTGGCGCTGGAGGAACTGGCGTTTTTTTCCCGGGAGGTCAGGATTCTCGGTGTTTATCCCGCGCATCCATTTCGAGGAACCCAGACAAAGGACACAGTGGACTACGACATCTGAACCACGGTTTGTCTGAGCGTTTGGTGTGGAAAAAAGATGTGCTCGTGACGGTACTGTCACTCCTTTGCGACAAATAATGCAGGTGTGTGTCATGCTCCGGCAATGCACGTCCTTTTCAACTGGTTCAGGCAGGATATACTCGCTCCTGCGGTCAGGGTTCCAGTGCAATGCAGTTGGATGAAGCCACATTGCGGATCGTCGCGATCCTTTTCAGTCTGCTCATCGGCGGGCTCCTGCTGTTTTCGTGGAACAGCAATCGCGTCAACCGCGAGCTTCTCGTCCTTGGTTCCAGTTTCGGCTCGGCGGCGGTTGGCATCGTTCTCATCGGCATTGCCAGCCTCGGGCAATCCGTCATCTATCTCTATACGGGCGTAACGTTGCTTTTCTTTGCCTATGGCGGGGGATGGCAAACGATGCGCATTTTCGAGCGGCGGCCGGTGAAGCCATGGCTGGCCGGGCTCGGGGGGATTTTCTGGCTTGCTCTCAGCCTCATCGATCCCGAACACGGCCCCTTGATCACAGCTCTGGCAGTGGCGGTCGTTCCTGCATCCTATACGGCGCTGATGGGGTTTGAGCTGTGGCGCGGTCGCGGCGAGTATCTGCCGTCGCGCTTCGCCTTGTGCATGGTCGTGGGTCTCGATTCCGTGCTTCTCGTCATGCGCGGCGTGTTCATCATGATTGCCGCCAGCGAGGCGCACAGGTGGACGGAAACGCAACTGACGATGACGCTGTCGCTGCTGATCGTGCTCGTCAACGTGGCAGTCGGTTATCTCATGCTGTCGCTGATCAAGGAGCGGCTTGAGACGGAGCAGCGGGCGCAGACGTTGATCGACCCGCTCACGGGCCTTGGCAACCGCCGGGCGCTGCATTTGCACGCCGAGCGAATCCTGCGCCGGCAGGCGACGTCCGGGCAATCGGTGTGCGTCGCGATCATCGATCTCGATCATTTCAAGAAGATCAACGATACCTTCGGTCACTTCATGGGCGACAGCGTGTTGCGCACCTTCGCGGAACGGGCGACGTTGAAGCTGCGCCCGGTGGATTACCTTTTCCGGGTCGGCGGCGAGGAGTTTCTGTGCATTCTTCAGGCTGCCGAGGAGCGCGATGCCGTTGGCGTCATGGAGCGTATTCGCCGGTCCATGAAAAGCTACCGGATAGGCGAGGGCACAGAGGCGCGCGGCGTGACGCTGAGCGCCGGCATCGCGTCGTCGCGGCGGGTGGGATACGATCTTGAAGACCTGACGCGCGCCGCAGACGCCGCTCTTTACAAGGCGAAACGCGATGGCCGCAACCGTGTCTGCGTCTATACCGGCGATGATACCCGGCTGGCGGCTGACGTGGAAGGCCGTGCCTGGGCCGAGCCTCGGCCACAGGCAGGGCCATTGTCGGGACCGCAGCTGACTTGACAGACGCGCCCAATAATCCCACACATCGCCTTCCGCCCGGTTTTCACCGGGCCAGCGTGCCGTATCAGTGGGAAGTGTGATCGATGCCCGTCGCCAGCCTCTCGTCGATCGAGACCTCCAGCGCCAACAAGCCGCCGCTGGAGGTGCTGATTTGCGCTCCGCGCGGTTTCTGCGCCGGTGTGGTCCGCGCGATCGATGCCGTCGAAAAGGCGTTGCGGATTTACGGCCCGCCCGTCTACGTCCGGCATGAGATCGTTCACAACAAATACGTGGTCGAAAGCCTTCGCCGCAAGGGCGCGATCTTTGTCGACGAACTCGATGAAATTCCCGATACGCAGGCACCGGTGATCTTTTCCGCGCATGGCGTACCCAAATCCGTGCCGTCCGAGGCCGTGCAGCGGCGCTTTTTCGCTATCGACGCGACGTGCCCGCTGGTTACGAAGGTGCACCGCGAGGCCGAGATTCATCACAAGCGAGGCCGCCATGTCGTGCTGATCGGTCATGCCGGTCATCCCGAGGTGGTGGGCACCATGGGGCAGTTGCCCGCTGGTGCGATCACGCTGATCGAGACCGTCGCGGATGTCGAGACGCTCGCCCCGCCTGCCGATGTCGAACTGGCCTATGTCACGCAGACGACCTTGTCCGTTGACGATACCGCTGGCGTCGTCGCTGCCCTGCAGCAGCGGTTTCCGCAAATCGTATCGCCACACAAGCAGGATATCTGTTACGCCACCACCAACAGGCAGGAGGCGGTGAAGCGCGTCGCGCCGCAGGTGGATGCGATGATCGTGGTGGGGTCGCCGAACTCATCCAACTCCCAGCGCCTGCGTGAGGTCGCCGAACGGGCCGGATGTCCGATATCGCGCCTCGTGCTGCGCGCCGAGGATATCGACTGGTCGTTGTTCGGCAACATCCGCTCGCTCGGGCTGACTGCTGGAGCTTCCGCGCCTGAAGTTCTCGTGGAAGAGATCATCGATGCCTTCGCGGAGCGCTACAACGTGACCGTGGAATCGGTCTCCACGGCGGACGAGAGCGTATTCTTCCCGCTGCCCCGCGAATTGCGGGATCAGGCAGCTGAATAGCAGAGGCTGAAACGCCCATCCTCATTCAACTTGCAACTTTTTAGATTTTGGCCGCCGGGTTCGACCGGCGGCCTTGTCATGTCTGGCGGTCTTACTTGGTAGGCGATTTTACTTGGCAGGCGCGTGTTCGCGCAGCAGCTTTGCGGCCTTGACGAGGTTGACCAGCGCCGGGCGCACCTCTTCCCACTTACGGGTTTTGAGGCCGCAATCAGGGTTGACCCAGATCTGCGCTGGCGTCAGGCGCTCCCTGGCCTTGACCAGCAGTTCTTCCATCTCGTCCGTTGACGGCACGCGCGGCGAGTGGATGTCATAAACGCCCGGTCCGATTTCGTTCGGGTAATGATAGTCGACGAAGGCGTCGAGCAATTCCATCTTCGAGCGCGACGTCTCGATGGAGATCACGTCTGCATCCAGCGCACCGATGGCGTCGATGATGTCGTTGAACTCCGAGTAACACATGTGCGTGTGGATCTGCGTCTCGTCGCGCACGCCGGAAGCGGACAGACGGAAGCTGTCGACAGCCCATTCCAGATAGGCCGGCCAGTCGGCCTTGCGCAGCGGCAGGCCTTCGCGAATGGCCGGTTCGTCGATCTGGATCACGCGGATACCGGCGGCCTCAAGGTCGGTCACCTCGTCGCGCAGCGCCAGCGCGATCTGGCGGGTCACGGTTGCGCGCGGCAGATCATCACGCACGAACGACCATTGCAGCATCGTCACCGGGCCAGTCAGCATGCCCTTCATCGGGCGGGAGGTCAGCGACTGGGCATAGGCCGCCCACTCCACGGACATCGGCCTTGGGCGGGATACGTCGCCGAAGATGATCGGCGGACGCACGCAGCGCGACCCGTAGCTCTGCACCCAGCCGTTGCGGGTAAAGGCATAGCCGTCCAGCAGTTCGCCGAAATATTGCACCATGTCGTTGCGCTCGAACTCGCCGTGCACCAGCACATCGAGGCCGATTTCCTCCTGCCAATGCACGGCATTCTCGGTTTCCTTGCGCAGGAAAGCCTCATAGCCGGCATCGTCCAGCTCGCCGCGCGTATGGGCGGCGCGGGCCTTGCGGACTTCGCTGGTCTGCGGAAACGAACCGATGGTTGTGGTGGGAAACAGCGGCAGGTTCAGCGCTTCGTGCTGGGCCTTGCTGCGTTCGCTGAACGGGTGCTGGCGGTTGCTATCCTCGGGCTTCACTGCGGCGAGGCGCGCGGCGACCTGCGGATTGTGAATCCGCGCGGAAGCCTTGCGCGAGGCGGCGGCAGCGGCCGAGGCGGCCAGCTCATCCTTCACGGAATCACGGCCCTGCGACAGCGCGCGGCCGAGAATGACCAGTTCCTCGAGCTTCTGCGTCGCGAATGCCAGCCAGCTCTTCAGCTCGTCGTCAAGGCCCGTCTCGTGGGCAAGGTCATAGGGCACGTGCAGCAGCGAGGACGAGGTTGAGATGATCAGGTGATCGGTGCCGCGCTTGGCCGCGACCGGCTCGATGCGGTCGAGGATCACAGGCAGGTTTGCGCGCCACACGTTGCGGCCGTCAATGACGCCCAGCGACAGCACGAGGCCGGCCGGAGCCTTCGCCAGCACGGTGTCCAGCTCTTCCGGAGCGCGGGCGAGGTCAAGATGAAGGCCAGCGACCGGCAGTTCCAGCGCCGTGGCAAGGTTGTCGCCATAGGCGTTGAAATAGCTGGTGAGCTGAATTTTGATGCCAGGCACTGCCCGCGCGAAGAACTCGAACGCCGAAGTCAGGGCGGTGCGGGTGGCGTCGTCGATATCCAGCGCGAGCACGGGCTCGTCGATCTGCACCCAGTCGGCGCCAAGCGCTGCAAGGCGGCGCAGGATTTCGGCATAGACCGGCAGCAGGCCGGGCAACAGGCTGACGGGATCGAAGCCTTCATCGCGGCTCTTGCCAAGCTTCAGGAAGGTCACGGGACCGACGAGCACGGGGCGGGTGTGATAGCCGAGCGCCTTGGCTTCGCTGAACTCGTCGACGACCTTCGTGGAGGCCAACTCGAACTTCTGGTCGCGCGTGAATTCCGGCACGAGGTAGTGATAGTTCGTGTCGAACCACTTGGTCATTTCCAGCGCGGGCAGACCCTCACCGGCTGCCGGATCGGTATGGACATGGCCGGCGGCGCAGGTCGTCTGCTGCCCCTGCGTACCGCGTGCGAGGGCGAAATAGGTGTCGAGAGAAACCGGCCCGCCCGTCCAGCCATAGGCGGCGGGGATGGCGCCAACCGTGACGGCGGTGTCCAGCACCTGATCGTAGAACGAAAAGTCGTTCGACGGGATGATCGAGACGCCCGCCGCCCGCTGACGCTCCCAGCCCGCGGCGCGCAGGTCCGCCGCGATCTTGAGCAGTTCATCCTGACTGATTTTGCCGGACCAGTAGTTTTCCAGCGCCACCTTCAGTTCGCGGCGAGGACCAATGCGAGGAGCGCCAAGCGCGCCAACGGAAACAGGAGAAGATGACATCGGCTGAACCCATCGTTTGGGAGGCAAAAGGCCTGGCAGACGCATGCGGGCCGTTCAGGGGGCGAGCCCCTGCGAATCACCACGCTCAGCGGCCACCGGGAACTCCGCCCGAGGACTTTGCTATGTCGTTGCTGGGGCTCCCGGCTTACGGGTCAACGCACGCCCCCGCCCGCGCGATGGATCATCGGCGACAGAATCTGGGCGGGTGTCCGCTGCTCACAAAGTCCGGGTGCAACCCGGGATTCCCTTCCGGCTTCGGGCCAGGAAGGTATGCCTTCACAGGCCGCGAATAACCACGACCGCGCCACTATGGCAGATAAAGCTGAATGGTCAAGTCTGCATATAAAGATATGTTTATGTCATTGTATCTTTGTGCAGGTCTATGGGCTGAAGCGTTCCTTGATCCGCTCGGCGAGGTCATCACGCACGCTTCTGTAGGCATCCATGCGCTGATCGCGTGAGCCCTGAACGGCGGTGGGATCGAAGGTGGGCCAATATTCCACATCGACGGCAAGGGCGCGGGTCAGCTCCATGGCCCGATGATGGGCCTCCGGGGAAAGCGTGACGATGAGGTCGAAGCCGGCGTCCTCCAGCTCCTGCACCGTCCTCGGCTTGTGATTGCTGACGTCGATACCGATTTCGTCCATCACGGCTGTAGTGAAGGGATCAAGCTCCTCCGGGCGCACCCCTGCCGAGGCGACATAGAGCGAGCGGCCGAAGTAATGACGTGTCAGCGCCTCGGCCATGGGCGAGCGCACGGCATTGAGCGCGCACATGAACAGCACGGACTGCGTGCGCCGCGATGAGGATGGCTTGGTGCGCGAAGCGTCCGGCGCCGCGTCTGGCGCTATCGCCCCCGCATCGTGCCGCGGCCCCGGCTCAACCTGCATCTCAGCCCTTCCATTGCAGGGCGAAGAGCAGGGTGAACATACGTCTGGCCGTGTCGAAATCGACGTCTATTTTCCCCGCGAGCCGTTCGCGCAGCAACTCGGAAGCCTCATCGTGCAGGCCGCGCCGGCCCATATCGATGGCCTCGATCTGGGAGGGCGTCGCCGTGCGGATGGCGGCATAATAGCTTTCGCAGATCAGGTCGTAATCCTTGATCACGCGGCGGAAGGGGCTCAGCGACAGGAAGTGCGCCACCACCGGCGTTTCATCGGCCAGCCGGATGTCGAGCAGCAGCTTCCTCTCGACCAGCGACAGGTGCAGCACATAAGGACCGCCTTCATGGTTGGACACCGTGAAGGAGTTTTCCTCCAGGATATCCCAGATGGCGACGGCCCGCTCGTGTTCCTGATCCGGATTGCCGCGTCCCAGCGACGCTTCGTCAAGCGTCACACTCACGAGACGTTTGCGGTTGTCATCGTCAGTGCTGGTCACGACCCTGCCTTTCGGTTCATGGGCTTGCCAATAAACTAGATGTTCAGACGAATGCTGACCGAACGGGCGTGCGCCTGCAACCCCTCCGTTTCGCCAAGAGTAACCGCCGCCGGCCCGATGGCCCGCAACGCCTCGACGGAGCAGCGCAAAATCGATGTGCGCTTGAGAAAGTCGAGAACGCCCAATCCCGATGCAAAGCGCGCCGAACGCGCCGTCGGCAGCACGTGATTAGGCCCGCCGACGTAATCGCCGATAGCCTCCGGCGTATATTGGCCAAGGAAAATCGCGCCGGCATTCCGAACCTGAGCGGCCAGGGCATCGGCCTGCGGCGATTCGATTTCAAGATGTTCCGGCGCGATGCGGTCAACGAGCGGGATAGCTGCTTCGAGCGACGGCGTCAGGATGATCGCGCCAAAATCATCCCAGCTCTTGCGCGCGATGTCCTGCCTGGGCAGCGTCAGCAGCTGGCCCTCCACAGCCGTTGCGACGGCATCCGCCAGTGCTTCGCTGTTGGTGATGAGGATCGACTGGGCAGCGGTGTCGTGCTCTGCCTGCGCCAGAAGATCGGCAGCGACCCATTCCGGATTGGCCTCGCCATCGGCCAGAATCAATACCTCTGATGGACCGGCGATCATGTCGATTCCGACAAGCCCGAACACACGCCGTTTTGCCGCCGCCACGTAGGCGTTGCCTGGCCCGACGATCTTGGCGACGGGCGCGATGGTCGCCGTGCCATGCGCGAGTGCCGCCACAGCCTGCGCGCCGCCGACACGGTAGATTTCATCCACGCCTGCAATATGCGCGGCTGCCAGCACCAGCGGATTGATCACGCCGCCCGGCGTTGGCACCACCATCACGATGCGCGGCACACCGGCGACACGCGCCGGAACGGCGTTCATCAGCACGGATGACGGATAGCTGGCCGTGCCGCCCGGCACATAAAGGCCAACTGATTCGATCGCCGTCCAGCGCCAGCCTGCCGTCACGCCGGCCTCATCGGTGAAGCTTTCATCCTGCGGCTTCTGCCGCACGTGATAAGCCTCGATGCGCGCCTTCGCCAGTTTCAGCGCCTCAAGCGCCTCTTGCGGCGCGGCTGCGACGGCCGCCTCGATTTCCGCTGGCGATATTCGCAGGGTTTCCGGCGTCAGGGTCTGGTTGTCGAAGCGGGCAGTGTAATCGATCAGGGCTTCGTCGCCGCGCGCAGCCACGTCGGCGATGATGTCGCGCACGATGGCGTCGACATCTTCCGACACCTCGCGCTTGGCCGAGAGCAAGGCCCTGAATGCCGTTTCGAAATCATCCGCCCGCGCGTCAAGCCTTACCGGCATCGTCACCCTCCACCTGCCCGTGGGACGGTCGTGCTTCCACGTTCCACACCGGGCCAAGGTCTTTCAGTTGCGCCTCCACGCACTCGACGTCAAGCAGGATTGCCGCGCCGCCTGCGAATTCAAGCAGGATTGCGCCGGAGGGTTTTTCATTTTCCACGAAATAGATAGCGAGCAGGGTGTGCAGCGCATCCGGCGCCTGTCCCAGATGGCGGTGGCGCACCGCACGCACCTGCTCGAAATGCAGAGCGGTCAGCCGCCGTTGCGGAGCGGCCTTGGCGTCGCGCTCCCAGTCAAAGCGCTGGGCTGCCAGCACGAAGCGCCGCTCGGCCGGGAAATAATGCAGATCGGCTCGCCGCACGAACGCATCCTGAAGATGGGCGGAGATGACATCGAGATCGTGCTCATCGAGTGCGAGCAGACGCAGAAGCTGGTTGCCCTGCTGCTGCCGCTCCGCCTCCGTCTTTGCGGGGGCGTGTTCCGTGTGGCCGGTTCCGGCAGGGGAGGTCTGGCGGGGAACGGTTTTCTCGGGCATCGCTCTGTTTCCATTTCTCAACGCTTACGATGTATCGGGCGCGCAAGCTACAGGCAAGCTTGCATCGCCTTTGATAACGGATGCCGCTGCTTGCTGCCCCCGGCCCCGTGGCGGTTCGCGCTGAAGGGAATTCGTGGAATTGAATGCAAGTGGCAGTAAAACACAGAATAAAGAGCGCCATAAGCCGGCTCCGCCCCGGAAACGTCATAATACAGGCGGAACGTGCCATCGGAACCGGCTGACGGGCAGAAACGTTGCAAGCTCATGCACGGCGGGTATAAACGGCCCGGCAGGGCTTTTCGCCAATCGGTAACCTGAGTCTGTCATCGTAGGCGCATCGGGGTTGCCAGAGGGGGATCCATTGAAACATCGTTCCGTGTTCTTCACACTTGCGGCAGCTTTTGCCGTTCTATTTTTCGCCGGGGCCGCGGAGGCCCAGTATTACGACGGCGGGCGGGGCGATCCCCGGTGGGATGACAGGCCGCCCCCGGGCTGGCGTCAGGGGCCGCCGCCGCCGCGTGATGACGGCTGGGGTCCCCCGCCGGATCGCCGTGGCCCGCCTCCGCCTCGTGGTGGATGGGGTCCGCCGCCTCCTCCGCCCCAGCAGGGTTGGGGTGGTCCGCCGCCTCAGCAGGGTTGGGGACCGGGTCCGCAGCGCGGCCCACAGCGTGGCGGTGGAATATGCGTCACCTCGCGCGGGCCTTGCCCGGCCGGCCCGCTGCGTAGCGGCATGCCTTGCCAGTGCGACATTCCCGGCTTCGGCACCAAGCGCGGCGTGGTGCAGTAATATGAGCGGCCGCCCTCCGGCGGCCGTTTTTCTTATGATGCACGTGTGCTCATGATGGATGCGCCGAGACGGAGCAACGCCTCGCGCAGCGGATCGTGGGCAATGTCACCCACGGCATCCGCGACGCGCCGCTCCTGCTCCGGGTCGAGTTTTCTCTCGGGCAGGGGCTGTCTTGTCTGGCGACGGATCGGCCCCTGACGCAGCCCCAGCTGACCAACACAGCGCCAGCCGAAATGCGTGTTGACGCGTTCAATCACCACGGGCGCCATGTGCTGCAATTCGATGGCGAAGGCGCTCGACACGCGCACCACGAGCGTCGACATCTGTTGCTGTGCCGCGTTCTGGGCAACGCTCTTTGCCGCGCCGTTGGCTCGTTTCGGCCAGATGATGCGCATCGGCTCGGTATGGCGAGCCAGTCGCTCACCGACAATTTCCGGCCACGCCATAATCACATCCGACGCGGCGAAGCCCTGCGCGGCCAGCGCCGGTTCGATGCATCGGTCGATAAATTCCGCCAACGGCCTTGGCCGGACGGAGCGACGGACGGTGAAGGAGCGTTGATTCATGACATCGTCATTCGTTTCGACAAGCAGACGTCGGGTTTTCGCATTTCAACGAAACATGGAAATGGTCTAGAACCGTGCCATGGTAGCTTCCTCCGACATTTTTTCCAGCGATTCGGCACGATGACGGTGACCGATACGACAGCGTCAGCCGACACCCTGCTGGAGTGGTATGATCGTCATCGCCGATCGCTGCCGTGGCGGGCGCCTCCCGGCAAGCGAACGGACCCTTACCGGGTGTGGTTGTCTGAAATTATGCTCCAGCAAACCACCGTTCAGGCGGTGAAGGGCTATTTCGAGCGTTTTCTTCTTCGTTTTCCGGATGTCGAAACCCTTGCCGCCGCGCCGGTCGAGGCGGTGATGCAGGCATGGGCGGGGCTTGGTTACTATTCGCGCGCGCGCAATCTGCATGCCTGCGCACAGGTGGTGACCTCACAGCACGGCGGGCATTTCCCGGCCGATGAGACTGCGTTGCTCGCTTTGCCGGGAATCGGCGCCTACACGGCTGGCGCGGTGGGCGCTATCGCGTTCGACCTGCCGGCAGTCGCCGTCGATGGCAACGTCGAGCGCGTGTTGTCACGGCTGGTTGCGCTCGAAGAGCCGCTTCCACGTGCCAAATCCACGATTCGCAAGATTGCGCTGTCGCTCTTGCCGCCAAAGCGGTCGGGCGATTTCGCGCAGGCCCTGATGGATCTCGGTGCGACCATCTGCACGCCCCGCAAGCCTGCCTGTGCCTTATGCCCGTGGTCGCCGCCGTGCCGGTCGCGGCGCGAGGGAACCGCGGAGACATTTCCGCGCAAGGAGGCGAAGAAGCAGGGCGCGTTGCGCAGGGGCGCGGCATTCGTCGTGTTGCGCGGCGATGATCATGTGCTGCTGCGGGATCGCCCGCCGCGCGGTCTGCTCGGCGGCATGGCCGAACCGCCGGGAACGGAATGGTCGGCGGGCTTCGATCCCGATGCCGCCACGGCGGCGGCGCCCCTCGATGCCTCGTGGCGGCGGCTGGGCGGCAACGTGCGCCACGTCTTCACGCATTTCCCGCTTGAACTGACGGTCTATCGCGCCGAGGTGCCTGCGGGCACGCCCGCACCTGCCGGGAGCCGTTGGCAGGCCCGTGCTCTTTTAGGGCAAGAGGCGCTGCCGACCGTCATGCGCAAGGTGTTGGCGCACGCTGATATCGAAGGCATCTGACGTGCGAGACGAGTAGGGCAAGTTGCCGTCGAATATAGAATTCAGGGCGCTGCATGCCTTGCTCTGTAATCGTCGCGCAGCGAATCGATGGCGATGAGGCCATTGTTGCGGCGCGCGTGCCAGAAGCTCCAGCCGTTGCATGAGGGGTGCCCCTGCACCAGTGCGCCTACCTTGTGAATTGAACCCACAACAGGCCCCACGGTGAGGGTGCCATCGGCGCGGACGATGGCACGGTGTTTTTCGCGCGCATCGACGAGTTCCTCACCGGCGGCAATCATGCCGGCTTCCAGCAGCGACAGGAACGGAATACGCGGTTCCGTGCGGCGCGCCGGGGCGGCGGCCACGGCATCGGCATCCAGCGGAACGACGTTGTCGATTCGCTCCTGCGCGGCCTGCGCATAGACCGGGTCGCGCTCCAGCCCGATGAACCGCCGACCCAGCCGCTTGGCGACCGCGCCGGTGGTGCCGCTGCCGAAAAACGGATCGAGGATGATATCGCCGGGATTGGAGGCGGCCAGCAATGCGCGTGCGACCAGCGCCTCGGGCTTTTGCGTGGGGTGAACCTTGCGGCCCTGTGCGTCCTTCAGCCGTTCCTCGCCGGTGCACAGCGGGAAGTACCAGTCGGACCGCATCTGCGTGTCTTCGTTACCGGCCTTCAGCGCTTCATAATGGAAGGTATAGCCGCGTGCATCTGCCGAGCGGGAGGCCCAGATCAGCGTTTCATGCGCGTTGGTGAAGCGCCGCCCGCGGAAGTTCGGCATCGGGTTGGCCTTGCGCCAGACGATGTCGTTAAGAATCCAGAAACCCAGATCCTGCACGGCGCTGCCCACGCGGAAGATGTTGTGATACGACCCAATGACGAACAAGGTGGCCGTTTTCTTCATCACCCGGCGGCATTCGGCGAGCCACGCGCGGGTGAAGGCGTCGTACTCGGCGAAGCTGTCGAAACGGTCCCACTCGTCGTTGACCGCGTCGACGTGGCTGTTATCCGGCCGCGTGAGCGCGTTCTCCAACTGGAGGTTATAAGGAGGATCGGCGAATATCATATCGACGCTTTGCGACGGAAGCCGCCGCAGCGATTCGATGCAATCGCCGAGAACAATCTGATCGATGGGGAGCAGATGCTCCACCCGCACTGCGGGGGTCTGCCGACCGGTACGCGATACCTTGATCCGGGGCAGAACACCTGCAGCTGCGGTACGCGGGATACTCATGACGCCTACCCGTTACGCGACTGACAGGGTGACTATGAGCGTCAGGAGTAAAGAGGAAGTTGAAGCGCGACACGCTCTAAGCGTTTGCGGAGTCTGGGATTCCTTCCGGACTCGTCATTTCGGGCACCCTGCCGGGCCGTGCGGGCGCATAACCCTTGCGCAGCAAC
The DNA here is from genome assembly GCF_014195635.1 of Pseudochelatococcus contaminans. Taxonomy (GTDB): domain Bacteria; phylum Pseudomonadota; class Alphaproteobacteria; order Rhizobiales; family Beijerinckiaceae; genus Pseudochelatococcus; species Pseudochelatococcus contaminans. Next base: position 428,130 of record NZ_JACICC010000001.1, read on the forward strand.
GGTTTTGTGCGCGTTATCAATTTGTTAGCCATAAATTATGGTTACCGGCCAGCGGGCTGTGAATAACCCGCCAATAGCGCTTTTCAGGGCTTGTAGGGGGCCATTCCCGCGCGCGCCAATGCGTCGACACGCTCGTTTTCCGGGTGGCCGGCGTGGCCTTTCACCCAATGCCAGTTAACATCGTGCCGGCTGGCCGCTTCATCGAGGCGGCGCCACAGATCATCGTTCTTCACCGGCTTGCGGTCGGCGGTCTTCCAGCCGCGCTGTTTCCAGTTGGCGAGCCACGACGTGATGCCGGAACGCACGTATTGCGAATCCGTATAAAGATCCACGGTGCATGGGCGCTTGAGCGCATCCAGCGCTGAAATCGCCGCCAGCAGCTCCATGCGGTTGTTGGTGGTCTGCTCCTCGCCGCCGGACAATTCCTTTTCAACGCCGCGGAACATCAGCAGCGCACCCCAGCCGCCGGGGCCGGGATTGCCCGAGCAGGCCCCGTCTGTGTAGATCGTTACCTTCTCACTCATCAGACCAGTCCGCTCATCAGGCGCGCCCGTAGTCGGCGGCGGTGGCGGCGTGGCGGTGGAAGCCCAGCTTGCGATCGTATTCCAGCGGATCAAGCGGCTTCACCAGCGCGCCGGGGGGCACGTTGAGCCAGTCCACCAGCCGGGTCAGCAGGAAGCGTAGCCCCGCGCCACGCGCCAGCACCGGCAGTGCCTCGACCTCCGCGGGGGTGAGGGGACGCACGGCTTCGTAAGCGCCGATCATCGCCCGGCCCTTGGTGATGTTGAAGGAGCCGTCGGTTTCAAAGCACCACGCGTTGAGGCAGATGGCGAGATCGTAAGCCAGCGCGTCGTTGCAGGCGAAATAGAAATCGATCAGCCCGGACAGCCTGTCCCCAAGGAAGAACACGTTGTTTGGGAACAGATCCGCATGAATGACGCCGGAGGGCAGATCGTGCGGCCATGCCTGTTCCAGCCTGGCGAAGTCATCGGCGATTCGCGAGGCGAGGCCGGGGCTGACGCTGTCTGCCCGCTCGCGCGATTGCTCGATGAGCGGCCGCCAGCCATCGAGAGACAGCGCATTGGCGCGGCGCAGTTCAAAATCGGCCCCCGCGGCATGGAATTGTGCCAGCGCCTTGCCCAACTCCGCGCAGTGGCCAACGCCGGGCCGGTTGACGGACATGCCGGAGAGGAACGTGACCATTGCGGCAGGGCGCCCTGCCAGCCGCTGCAATGTGTTGCCCTCCCGGTCATGCACGGGCTGCGGGCAGGTGATTCCGCGCGCTGACAGGTGTTCCATCAGACCGATGAAGAAGGGCAGATCAGCCTCGTTGACCCGCTTTTCGTACAGCGTGAGGATGAAGAAGGCGCGGTCCGTTTGCAGCAGGAAGTTGGAATTCTCGACACCCTCGGCGATGCCCTTGGCCGATTGCAGCCGCCCGATGTCATAGCGATCGACGAAAGCGGACAATTCCGCATCGGAAACATCGGTATAAACGGCCATGGTCCAATCTCACAGTTTCGGTGCGGCGGCGTGTAACGCCGGATATGTCTGCCGGATGCAGCGTCTCCGGCAGCTTCCAATGTCATGATTCAGATGAAATGCAAACCGCCATCGTCACCGCGCGGTTCTGCGAGGGGGTATTGGCCGAACAGCGCTTCGGCCAGTCTGTCACTTACTGGGTGTGCGGCGGGAAGCGGCGTGCCATCCAGCGCCGCCACGGGGCGGATGCCGAGGCTCGATGTCAGGAATATTTCGCTCGCCTGCCTGATGTCGTCGGCAGTCAGCGTCGCTTCGCGGCCTTCGATTTCCAGAACGCGGGCGCGGGTGATGCCGGGCAGCGCGCCATCGCCGGGGAGCGGGGTCAGCAATTCGCCATTGATCACGGCAAAAACGTTTCCTGCGGTGGCTTCGCTGATGCGCTCGCGCGTATCCAGCAGCAGCGCATCGTCCGCCCCCGTGCGCGCCGCCTCCTGCCGGGCGATGATGTTGTCAAGACAATTGATGCTCTTGATGCCGGCGACGGGCGAAAAAGCGTTCCGGCGCGTGCGGCTGGCAATGATGATTCGTGCCGGCGGCAATGGGCCGGCGGCGGGAAACGCGGTGATCAGCGTGGTGGCTTCGGATTTTTGTGGCGGCGCGATACCACGCGGGCCGCTGCCGCGCGTGATGGTGATTCGCAATGAACCGGCATCCAGGGCGTTGGCCGCGATGGTTTCCGCGATTGCCGCTGGCAGGTTCGCATCGTGGCGCAGGGCGATGACGCGCAGTCCATAGGTGAGGCGTGCCAGATGGCGCTCCAGCCATTGCGCTTCACCATTATATACGCGAATCGTCTCATAGATGCCGTCGCCGAGCAGGAAGCCGCGGTCGCAAACGGGAACCGCAGCCCCGGAAACGGGAATCAATTGGCCATTCAGCCAGCAGATCATGGTGATTCTCCCGCCACAGCCTGCAAGAGTGGCCGCATCTTCAACAGCGCCTCATCATATTCGGATGCCGGCACGGAATCGGCGACGATGCCGCCGCCGGCCTGCGCGATCAGTGTATCGTGGCGGCGCACGAGTGTACGAATGGCGATCGAGCTATCCATCGCTCCGTCAAACCCGATCCACACCACGGAGCCGAAACACACACCGCGCTGGTGTGTCTCCAGTTCGGCGATGATCTCCATCGCGCGGATTTTCGGCGCGCCGGTGATGGAGCCGCCTGGGAAACAGGCGCGCAGCACATCGACCGCATCGCGGCCCTGTTCAAGCTGTCCGGTGACGGCAGAAACCAGGTGGTGCACGGAAGCAAACGTCTCCACCTGCATCAGCGCCGGCGCGCGCACGCTGCCCAACTTGCAGATGCGGCCAAGATCGTTGCGCATCAGATCCACAATCATCAGATTTTCGGCGCGATCCTTGATGCTGGCGGCAAGCGTCGCTGCCAGATCCGTGTCGCGTACCGGATCGGGGTCTCGCCGGATGGTGCCTTTAATCGGGCGTGTATCGACGTTGCCGGAGGCATCGAGCGCCAGAAACCGCTCGGGCGAGGCGGATATCACGCTCATATCCGATCCGCAGGCAAGATAGGCGGCGAAGGGCGCGGGGCTGATGGACCGCAGCCGCCGGTAGAGCATGAAATCGTCGATGTCCGGCTGGCGGGCGGCAAGGCGGCGCTGGGTGATGTTGGCCTGAAAGATGTCGCCAGCGTGAATGTAGTCGATGACGCGCTGCACTGAAGCTTCTTCCTGCGCCCGTGTCCGCTCCGCGCGCCATTGGCCACGCGGTTGCCAGTCTATGGCGGGGAGGGGCGCGGCGGCGCGCAGCCGTTGCAGGATATGGGCCTCGCGCTCGCGGGCACAGCTCTCACGGATAGCCTCGTTGGCTTCGGGCTGGCCGGTGCTGATGAGGAAACTCGCTTGCCGGGCGTGGTCGAAAGCGATCACACAGTCGTAAAGGCCAATCACCATTTCCGGCACGCCATGGAGATCGTCGGCAAGCACAGGGAATCTATCCGCGTGGCGGCCCATTTCATAGGCCAGGTAACCGACCGCTCCACCGGCAAAAGGCACTGGCGCGTGCCCGGTGTCGATGCGGCTGGCGGTGAGTTGGTTTTGCAGCACAGCGAACGGATCGCCCGGCACCGGTTGGCCATCGATGCGCACGCCGTCCGCGTCCGCGGCGATCACACGATAGGGCTCGACTGCAATGTAGGAAAAGCGGCTACGCGAATCGCTGCCGCTTGCATGCGTCGACATGCCTGTGGCCGCGCTGTCGAGCAGCGCGGCCACAGGATCATTTGCGAAGGGGCGAAAAGCCTCCAGCGGGTCACGCCAGGGCAGGGGCGTTATCCGCAACGGATCAGTCCCAGCTCAGGGCGCCGCCGTTCTGGTACTCGATGACACGGGTCTCGAAGAAGTTCTTCTCCTTCTTGAGGTCCATGGCTTCGGACATCCACGGGAACGGGTTTTCGGCCGGACCGAACACCGGAGCCAGCCCAAGCTGGGCGCAGCGGCGGTTGGCGATGAAGTGCATGTACTGCTCGCACAACGCGGCATTGAGCCCCAGGAACCCGCGCGGCATGGTATCGCGCCCATAAGCGGCTTCCAGCTCAGCGGCTTCCGCCAGCATGATGCGCACTTCCTTCTGGAAGGCGTCGGTCCAGATATGCGGATTTTCCGCCCTGATCTGGTTGATGACGTCGATGCCGAAGTTGAGGTGGATCGATTCGTCGCGCAGGATGTACTGATACTGCTCGGCAATGCCGACCATCTTGTTGCGACGGCCCAGCGACAGGATCTGCGCGAAGCCGGTGTAGAACCACATGCCCTCGAACACGACATAGAATGCGATAAGATCGCGCACGAACGCCTGATCCTTCTCCGGCGTGCCGGTGGTGAAGGACGGATCGTCGAGGTGCTGGGTGTACTTCAGCGCCCACGCCGCCTTGTCGGTGATGGACGGCACCTCGCGGTACATGTTGAACAGCTCGCCCTCATCGAGGCCAAGGCTTTCCACGATGTACTGGAAGGTATGCGTATGCACCGCCTCCTCGAATGCCTGACGCAGCAGATACTGCCGGCATTCCGGGTTGGTCAGGTGGCGATAGATCGCCAGCACGATGTTGTTGGCCACAAGGCTCTCGGACGCCGCGAAGAAGCCCAGATTGCGCTTGATCGCGTGACGCTCGTCAGCCGTGAGGCCGTTTGGCGCCTTCCACAGCGCGATGTCGGCCTGCATCGAGACTTCGGTCGGCATCCAGTGGTTGTTACAACCGGCGAGGTACTTCTCCCACGCCCAGTGATACTTGAGCGGCAGGAGCTGGTTGACGTCCGCACGGCAGTTGATCATCGCCTTGTCGTCAACCGTAACGCGCCCGGCGTTGCGGTCGATTTCACCCAGGCCAGTCGCCTCAACAGCCAGATTCTCAGCGCCGGCAGCGTCCAGTCCGGCGGCAACGGCAGCTTCCGCCTTTTTCTTGGCAACGACTTCGGGGTCGGACCAGTCGAGCATGTTCTTGTTCCTTCTTGATCGGCGGTTACTGGCAGGCTTCGCACTCGGGATCGTCAATCGAGCAAGCCTTGCCGGCCGTGATGCTGTCCAGACGGATGTCGTCGGCGCGGGCTGGCGCCACAACCTGAGCCACGGGTATCGGCGCTGCCTGAGACTGCACTACTTGAGACTGCGCCACCGGAGACTGCGCCACCGGAGACGGCGCGGCCGCAGCAGCTGACTGCGTCACCGACACGGCATTGAGCTTACCATCGGTACCCTTGAGCGTCGACTTTTCCACGTGGGTCGCGGAGGTGGATCGCAGGTAGTAGGTGGTCTTCAGCCCCTTTCGCCATGCCAGCCGGTAAAGCTCGTCCAGCTTCTTGCCCGACGGATTGGCGATGTAGAGGTTGAGCGACTGCGCCTGATCGATCCACTTCTGGCGCCGCGAGGCGGCCTCGATCAACCACGACGAGTCGATCTCGAACGCAGTGGCGTAAAGCGCCTTCAGATCCTCCGGCACGCGGTCGATCTGGCCGAGCGAGCCGTCGAAGTACTTCAGATCCGACACCATCACCTCGTCCCACAGGCCGCGCGCCTTCAGATCGCGCACGAGCTGGGCGTTCACCACGGTAAAATCGCCCGACATGTTCGATTTCACGTACAGGTTCTGGTAAGCGGGCTCGATGGACTGGGCCACGCCGCAGATGTTGGAAATCGTGGCGGTGGGCGCAATCGCCATGGTGTTGGAGTTGCGCAGGCCGACCGTCTTCACCTGCTCGCGCAGGCCATCCCAGTCCAGCGTCGAGGAGCGGTCCATGTCGAGCGTGCCGCCACGGGCATCATCGAGGATCTGGATCGAGTCGAGCGGCAGGATGCCCTTCGACCACAGCGACCCTTCGAACGATGCATAGCGACCGCGCTCGGCGGCAAGATCCGAGGAAGCCTTGATCGCGTGGAAGCTGATCGCCTCCATGCTCTCGTCCGCAAAACGAACCGCCTCATCGCTCTCATAAGGAATGCGCAACGCCTGCAGCGCATCCTGGAAGCCCATCAGGCCAAGGCCGACCGGGCGATGGCGCAGGTTGGAATAGCGTGCCTCCGGGATGGTGTAGAAGTTGATGTCGATCACGTTGTCGAGCATGCGCATGGCGGTCTTGATGGTGCGCGCCAGATGCTCATGGTCGAGGCCGTTGTCCCCGATGTGGTTCAGCAGGTTGACCGAGCCGAGGTTACACACGGCCACTTCCTTGTCGGAGGTGTTGAGCGTGATCTCCGTGCACAGGTTCGACGAATGCACCACGCCCGCGTGCTGCTGCGGCGAGCGCAGGTTGCACGGGTCCTTGAACGTTACCCACGGGTGCCCAGTCTCGAACAGCATGGTCAGCATCTTGCGCCACAGGTCCAGCGCCCGAACGCTGCGGAACACCGCGATCTCGCCGGCAGCTGCCTTGGCCTCATACTTCTCGTAAGCTGCTTTGAAAGCAGGGCCGAAGAGATCGTGCAGATCCGGCGTCTCGTTGGGTGAGAACAGCGTCCACTGGCCGTCTTCCGCCACGCGCTCCATGAACAGGTCGGGAATCCAGTTCGACGTGTTCATGTCGTGGGTGCGGCGGCGATCATCGCCGGTGTTCTTGCGCAGGTCGAGGAATTCCTCGATGTCGACGTGCCACGTTTCCAGATAGGCGCAGACTGCGCCCTTGCGCTTGCCGCCCTGGTTGACGGCGATGGCGGTGTCATTCGCCACCTTCAGGAACGGCACGACACCCTGCGACTGGCCATTGGTGCCCTTGATGTGCGCACCGAGGCCACGCACCTGCGTCCAGTCATTGCCGAGGCCGCCGGAGTACTTGGCCAGCAGGGCGTTATCCTTGATGGCCTTGAAAATGCCGTCGAGGTCGTCCGACACCGTGGTCAGGAAGCACGACGAGAGCTGCGGCCGCAGGGTGCCGGAGTTGAACAGCGTCGGCGTCGAGGCCATGAAGTCGAACGAGGACAGCAGGTTGTAGAACTCGATGGCCTTGTCTTCACGGTCGATCTCACGCAGGGCCAGCCCCATGGCGACGCGCATGAAGAACGCCTGCGGCAGCTCGAAACGCGTGCCGTGATCGTGCAGGAAGTAACGGTCATAAAGCGTCTGCAGGCCCAGGAACTGGAACTGGCGGTCGCGCTCCGACTTCAGCGCCGCGCCAAGCCGATCAAGGTCAAAGCGGCCAAGCTCAGGGTCAATCAGCTCCGCCGCGATGCCCTTGGCGATGAAGCCGGGGAAGTAGGCTGCATAATGATCCCGCGTCGCGGCTTCGGAAGCCTCGCGCGCGTTGCCCAATACGTAGGTCAGCGCTTCCCGGCGCAGCTTGTCGAGCAGCAGGCGGGCGCTGACATAGGCATAGTTCGGCTCGGTCTCCACCAGCGTGCGCGCGGCCATGATCTGGGCCAGCGACAGCTCGTCCGAGGAAATGCCGTCATAAAGGTTGCGCCGCGTCTCGCTGAGGATGGCTTCCGCCGAGGTGCCGTCGAGGCCGCTGCATGCATCGGCGATGACACGGGCCAGACGCGCCTCGTCGAGCGGTGACAGGCTGCCGTCGCTGCCGCGCACGTTAAGCGTCACGACCGGCGTGCCGGCCAGCTTCGCCTTTTCGGCGCGCTCGCGGGCGCGTTCCTCGCGGTAAAGCACGTAGGCGCGCGCCACCTTATGATGGCCGCCACGCATCAGCGCCAGTTCCACCTGGTCCTGAACGTCTTCAATATGAAGAGCGCGTTCGCCATCAACCCGGCGCGTCAGCGCGCCGACCACCTGCTCGGTCAGCTCCTGCACGATCTCGTGCACGCGGCGCGAGGCCGCTGCCTGCGTCCCCTCGACGGCGAGGAACGCCTTGGTCACGGCAACCGAAATCTTGGACGAATCGAACGGAGACAGCGATCCGTTGCGGCGGATAACGGAAAACGCCAGCGCACCGGCAGCCGCAGGCTGGGCCGCGCGTGCCGCGCCGGAGGAAGCCGCGCCAGCGAGCGGTGAAGTGGCGGGGTGATCGGGAGACAGAGACATCGGCCAGTTCCTGCTAGGTAATTTCAAATCAGGGTTTCAATCGGACAGATGGATTCGCAGCAGGCGGACGCGTTCAGCCATCACCCAACGCGGAGGCCCACGCTGCGCGCGGTCCATTCATCGCCCCGGTTTCAAGCCCCACACGCGCCACGGTCAGACGCCGCTACGCAAAACCCATGCATAAGTTTGAGCACGCACATAAAACCGGCCTGCATGAATTCCCCGGGAGAGACGCAATGTTCCGGGAAAAGACGGGCAGGCAAAAACAAAAATCCGATACCCATGCGGAACGGGGATCGGTTCGCCGTGGCCGAACGACCCGGCCTCAAAAATGCGCGCTACCAATCATCCGGCGCGCGCCGAATCACAGACAGATGACCCCGGAACCGAAACGTGAGGCTTTTCAGCGACGTTTCCTGCATTGCCCCGTGTCCCGCTCTGCGACCCTATCGACACTAGATATAGTGGATAAAGCCTCACGGTACGTCAAGTTGTAGTATGATGCGGGTCGCCGTTATCCCCTGCCGAGCGGGGCCCTGTGGAAGACGGCCAATGCAAAAAGGCGCGAAGTGACAGCCTCTGGAACCTGTTGCCCCTATTGGCTGTTCAGCCTGAAGCGAACGTTTTCGCGGCTGCATCCGCGGGGCGAATTGCGGCTCCTCTGGATTCCGGATATTGGCAGCGTTTCCAGATTCCACGGTATCTGTTGGATATCACGATAGCGGGTTGGGAGTCAGCGACGATGCGGAGAAAGGGGCATGAGCCTGTGAATAGCGGGAGTCCTGAGGGAAACAACCTGATGATACAGGCAGGTGTGGGTCGGCAAGTGGGTCCACAAGCGCGTGGGCATGGCATGGGACGGCCGATTTGGCGGTACGCCATCCCGGCGATGGCAGCCATCTGCGCTCTCGCGTTCCAGTTCTATCCAGGGGCCGGTTCAGCTGCTTCCGCAGCGAAGGGAGACGGGATCTGCCGCGATGTCGTGTTTGCCGGCGTGCAGCATGTCGTGTGTGAGATATCGCCCTTGCAGCAGCAGCACGGTCTACGGATCGACCTGCACTGGAAGGATGGCGAAACTGCTTTCGGCTCGCTCGGTGCGGTGGAGCGTCATCTGACGCAGCAGGGAAGGACGCCGCTGCTCACGATGAATGCGGGCATGTACGAAGCCGATCTCTCCCCGGTCGGACTGTTCATTGCCGGCGGGCGGACGCTGCATCCGCTCAATACCCGCTCTGGAAGCGGCAACTTCTATATGAAACCCAATGGCGTTTTCTTCATCAGCGGCCGCAAGGCGGGCATCATGGAAACGCGCGCCTTCGCCCGGTCCGGCCGCAAGACCGATCTCGCCACCCAATCCGGGCCGCTGCTGGTGATGGGAGGCAAAATTCATCCCCGTTTTCAGGCTGACGGTGATTCCCGGAAAATCCGCAACGGTGTCGGTGTCCGCAAAGATGGAACGGTCGTGTTCGCCATCTCCCGCCAAGGCATCAGCTTCGGTCAGTTCGCGCGTTTGTTCCTCTATACGTTGCACTGCCCGGATGCGCTTTATCTGGATGGATCCGTGTCACAGCTATCGCAGAATGGCGCAGCCGCGCGCGAGGGTTTGGGGCAGGCCGAAACGATCCTGCGAAAACCGCTCGGGCCAATCCTCAGCGTATCCATCAAGTAAAAATCCCGCCTGTCACCCCGATAACGGACTGTCTCATAGATGACGGAGCTGTGCTCCGAATATGAATTTTCTGTCGTAATCGGCCCACTGCCATTTAGTTTCGTTTGGGCCTTTTTGCCGAAACAGCTTCCTGAGCAGGCATTGAACGGGATATGCACACCTTTTTCTGCAAGAGTCGCAATGAGAACGATTAGCTTGTGCACCGTTTTCTAACATTGTAGCCAGCAAAAATAAGAAATATTCGCCAAAGATTTGCGTCTATAAGCTGACAAAATGAAAGCGCCGTTTGCCAGGAAAATATAATTATCCGTTAAAACCGGCAGGGACATGAACAGATTGACTAAAGAAATAATCATGTGGAAAACAAAAAAATTCATTAAAAAATATATTTTCCTAGTAAAAATAAATTTTTTCTCTTAAAATCATCTGTTAATTGGTTATAAAATACAAATTTATTACTAATCATAAATATATTGATTAAAAAATTATTATCAGTTATGTGTTTATGCATAATAATACTTCATTGTTATTTCGCCAACAATATTTTATCGTGGTTTGGGTGCTGGTATGTACGTTGTTGTTGACGAGCGGGAAATGGTGACGGACGGCTATGTTGCCGGCTTTGGCCGGGAAGGTCTTCCTTCTCTTGGCTTTAACGGCATCGACTTTAGAGAGTGGCTGACGACAACTTCCGATACTGATCTTGGGTGTATTCAAGGCTTTCTTCTCGGGGACTTCGATGAGCGTACGTCCTGCGCCGATATGATCAAGATTCATTGCCGCGCACCAATTATTGCTTTGAACGAAACACGTTCTCTGGAACAAACATTGCAGCTTTTTACGAGTGGTATTGATGACGTTGTTCGCAAGCCAGTGCATGTTCGGGAAATTCTGGCCCGTGTCGATGCAATCTGGCGACGCATCAACGTTCGAATTGAGGCTGAAGCTGTTCCTCAGAGGGGTATTCAGGTCTTTTTTGATGGCCGGGACCCGGAAATAGACGGCGAGAAATTTGTTTTACCTCGCCGGGAGCGTCATATTCTTGAATATCTCGTTCGCAATAAAGGGCGGCGGGTCAGCAAGGCTCAGATATTTAACGCGATTTATGGAATTTTTAATGAGAATGTTGAAGAGAATGTTGTCGAAGGTCATATGAGTAAATTACGTAAAAAATTACGTGCCCATCTTGGCAGAGATCCTATAGAAGCCAAGAGGTACCTCGGATATACTTACGTTGGTTAATGTCTATAAAATTGGATAGTATCGGAAGCTGCTAAGCTGGTATGGCCGCAGAATGGAAATTTTCTTCCATTCTGCGGCCGCATCGCGTTGTGTTTTCAAAACAGCATCGCACAATATACCTGCGGCCCGATTATCACTGAATGCGCGAGCCCTGCTCTGCAAGAGCATTGCTCATGTGCAGCATATGCATTCTTGGCTATATCCAGATAGCATTCAGAATAAGCAGCCGCAAAGAAGTAGTATTATCAGAAAATCGAAGGATTTTTTCTGGCGTCTTCTCGCATCAATAGAAGTGGTGCCGCTTAGGTGACTCGAACACCTGACCCCATCATTACGAATGATGTGCTCTACCAACTGAGCTAAAGCGGCTAAGCTGACCAGAAAACGAACAGCAAGCTGAATCGCACCGCGACCGACCGTTTCCTTCGCTGCATGTGCTTTTACCGTTCTTGCCGGAGAGGTCAAGCGGGAAATGAGATTTTCACAGCTATAACACGTCATCGGCTATGACAGTCAGCGAGGGTGCACAATTTCTCGTGGTCGATGGGGCGATACGGGGTGCTGGGGGTGCCGCTGCAAATCCCGGTTGGCGATTCAATTTAGTCGAGGTGAGACGCTCGACGAGAATCAGCGCGGATGGTGTTTGTTGCGATGGAGAGGGGCGGTGCGATCCGTGCGATGTGCATATTTCCGGTGCATCGCTGCCTTTCGAGAGGGTTATTCTGGCGTCATTTCTGGCTTATGCCTTCAAAGCGCTGGACATTTGCGTCATTTACGCGTGAAAGGCTTGCCAAGTGCGCTGCGTAAAATTACGCTGGCACATCGACTTTGGCTAGATGCCTGGGCCGTAGCCTGAGTTATGCCGGGCAGCTGTTCAGCAAAGCTCCAAGATTCGACTAACCGGGTGGGCGCGAGCGCTTCACCCAACGTATATGTTTTTGTAAGGATTGATAACATGGTTACCGGCACCGTGAAGTGGTACAATGAACAGAAGGGCTATGGCTTCATTCAGCCCGACGCCGGCGGCAAGGACGTTTTCGTTCACGTGACGGCCGTTCAGCGCGCCGGCCTGAACTCCCTGGCTGATGGCCAGAAGATCAGCTACGAATTGGAAACCGATCGTCGCACCGGACGCGAATCGGCAGTCAACCTGCAAGTGCAGTGACACGCATCAAACGCACCTGAGTTCATTTGACGTGCTTTTTCAGGCGGGGCGTTGTTGCTTCGCCTGAAATACATTATATCAGATGCCGATGGCGTGTTTCCGGTCAGGTCCGGACAGGCCGGTGGAGTCCGCGCCGCTGCGCGGCCATGGTAAACAATGTCCACGCGTGACGATCCGGAGGCAGCCGCCAATGTGGCCTGCTCTTTACGATCGCACAGAGCGCTCGGCCAACAGAAGGTATGTTGATGGCTAAAGAAGAAGTAATGGAATTCGAAGGTCTCGTGACCGAAATTCTGCCTGATGCCCGTTACAGGGTGCAGCTCGACACGGGGCATTCCATTGTCGCCTATACGGCTGGCAAGATGAAGAAGCACCGTATCAAGACGCTCGCTGGCGATCGCGTGACCGTCGAGATGTCGCCGTATGACCTTGAAAAGGGACGGCTGATTTTCCGGCATCGCGAACAGCACGCTGGCCCGCGCCCGGCCGGATCCTCCGCTCGTCCCCAGTTCCGCCGTCGTTGATCCGGCATTGGGCTGCGGCAGCCGCCGCTGGCCCAGCCTGTCGCTGGTTGTCACGGATAAGCCCTGATGAGTCTCATCGGGGCTTTTGGCGTTTGGCCTGACTGATTTTTGTTGAAGCGTTATCAATCGGTGGCATCTTGGCCAAATGCGCTTTTGTCTTTGGTTAAGTGCGTGGCCGCAATCCCGCTTGCAGTTGGTGGCTGTTCTTGTCAGCATGCATCCTGCGACAGTTGCGGGAGATAACGATGAGTGTGTTGCTGGCCTTGCACGATTGGCCTATCGAGATATGGCGCGAGCGGTTTGCCGCGCTGCTGCCGGATATGGACATTGTCGCGCTTGGCGAGCCTTTTGATCGGCGCAGCGTTCATTATGCCGTCGCCTGGGGGCATCCGCCGCGCAGCCTCAGCGGGTTGCCCAATCTGGCCGCTATCCTTTCGCCGGGGGCGGGGGTGGACCACCTGTTTCGCGATCCTGATCTGCCTGCCGTGCCGGTATTCCGCATCATCGACACTGACCTGACGACACGGATGAGCGAATACGTCGTCCTTCACTGCCTGCTGCATCTGCGCGGCTTGCTGCGCGATCAGGCCAATCAGCGTCTGCACCGTTGGGAGACGGATTATCTTCAGCCCGCGGCGGGAGATGTGCGGGTCGGGCTTTTGGGCTTTGGTGTGCTCGGTCAGGATGCTGCTAGGAAACTGGCGGCTGTCGGTTTCGATGTTGCGGGCTGGTCGTATGGCGGCAAAGAGGTTGAGGGCTTCCGGGTGTATGCCGGTGCGGCGCAATTGCCGGCCTTTCTGGCGCGGACAGACATTCTCGTCTCCCTGCTGCCGCTGACCGATGAAACCCGGGGTATCCTGAACCGCAAACTTCTAAGCGGACTGGCGCGCGACGGCAGACTGGGTCGGCCTGCGCTGATCAATGCCGGCAGGGGTGGCTTGCAGAACGAGGCGGATATTCTTGAGCTTTTGGGCGACGGGACGCTCGGCGCGGCGTCGCTCGATGTTTTCGAAACCGAACCGCTGCCTGTGGACTCGCCATTGTGGGATCATCCGTCTGTCGTCATCACCCCTCATAACGCTGCAGTGAGCAATCCGGATGCGATCGCCCGGCGCATCGCCGACCAGATCATTGCCATTGAGGCGGGAGAAGTGCCCGAAGGTCTGGTCGACCGATCACGCGGGTATTAAGGCCGTCCGATCAGACGGGTTTATCTGCAGCCATTAAAACCACGGTTCAATGCAAGTCATGGGTGTAGATGAATTTCGGCATGCTCCAGCCGAAACGGAGCGCCAGCAGGCGCAGGGCGAGACCTGCGCTCATTGAGGTCGCCAGCACGAGGTTATACGGCAGGCCGGCCATTTCGCCGCCGACGTAGAGTAAGCCTGTCAGGATCGATACTGTCGCATACAGTTCGGCGCGGAACAGCAGCGGCACGTCGTTGCATAAGACGTCGCGGAGCACACCGCCCATGCAGCCTGTGAGCATGCCGGACACGATCACCACGATGAATGGCAGGTCGAGGCCGATGGCGACTTTGCAGCCGATGACGGTGAACACGACGAGACCGACTGCATCGAGGAACAGAAACATATGCCGCAGATGATGCACGTAGCGGGCAATCGCAATCGTGGCCAGCGCGGCTCCGCCGGTGATCAGCAGGTAGTTGGGGTGTGCGACCCATGAAAGAGGATAGTGGCCGAGGACGACATCCCGAACCGACCCGCCGCCAAGCGCCGTGACGCAACCCAGCATGTAGACGCCGACCCAATCCATCTGGCGTCTTCCCGCAGCCAGAGCAGCGGTCATCGCCTCGGCCGTAATTGCGGTGAGGTAAAGAATATGCAGAACGTCATCCGGTTCCGGGCTGGTAATCAAGTCAAGGTCCATTCAGTTCTCTCCGCACCGGACGGCTTCGTTTATTTGATTTTTACATGTGTATTGCATTAAGTATTAGTATTATAACAAATAATGTCGCGGCATAGTGGTCTGAGTTGTGAAGCGGCGCCCGGTAAACATAGTGTTTTCAGTCCGGATGTTATTGCTACGCCTTAAGATGGTCGGCTACCGGGTCCAATCCGGGTAAATTCGGTCCCACGGGCACGATGCCGTTGGGGTTGAGCGCGCGAATGGAATAATATCCGTGCTTGATGTGATTGATATTGACGGTCTCCCGGACGCCCGGAACGTCGAGCACGCGCAGAAGATAGGCGGTGAGGGCCGGATAATCCGCCAGACGGCGCAGATTGCATTTGAACAGCCCGTAATAGGCGGCGTCGAAACGCACGAGCGTCACGAATGCGCGGATATCCGTCTCGGTGAAATGTTCGCCGAAAAGAAATGGTCCGCCAGCCGCAAGCCGTTTTTCCAGATCATCGAGGGCGTTGAAAACGTCAAGGAAAGCCTCCTCATAAGCGCCCTGCCTGGTGGCAAAACCTGCGCGATATACGCCGTTGTTGAGGCGCGGGTAGATGCTGTCGTTGAGCGCGTCGATCTCTGCGCGCAACGCCTGCGGATAGAGATCGAAGGCAGAGCTTGCGAGATCGCCGAAGCCTGTATTGAACATCCGCACGATGTCGGCGGACTCGTTGTTGACGATGGTCTTCCGTTCCTTGTCCCAGAGCACCGGCACGGTGGCGCGGCCGGTATAGGTGGGGTCGGCCAGCGTGTAGATCTCGTGGATATACGTCGCGTCGTTCAGCGTGTCGCGATTGGCTCCGGGGTAGTCACCGAAGCGCCAGCCTTGCTCGGTCAGTTCCGGCTCGACGACACTGACTGAGATGATGTCCGAAAGGCCTTTCAGCGTCCGGGCGATCAGCGTGCGCGAGGCCCAGGGGCACGTCAGCGCGACATAGAGGTGATAGCGCCCCGCTTCGGCGCGGAAACCGGCTTCACCCGTGGGGCCGGCACTGCCATCCGGCGTGATCCAGTTGCGGAAGCCGGAAACCTGCCGAACGAAACCGCCTTTTTCATCGGACTTCTGGACCGGCTGCCAGTCTTGCGTCCATTTTCCGTTTACCAGCATTGGTTTGCCCTCGCTATCGGCGGTTCGTCGGTCATCGGCGGCAGGATACAGCAGTTTGTGTCCAGGTCGATGCGCCGGGTTGAACGCGCGCTGTGGAGAAATAGCATGCCGCTATGCCGGTTTTATGAGGCCTCTGCATCCGTGGATGGCGGAGTTGTTCCATCCGGCCAGCTTTGGGAGATGCGCGGCAGGTTCATTTCAATCCAGTCGGCCAATACGCGCACCTTGTCCGCCACCTCCGCGCCAAGGGGCGTCAGGCTGTATTCGACATGCGGTGGCACAACGGGATAAGCGCGGCGCGCGACGAAGCCGTCGGCCTCAAGCCCTTGCAGGGTCTGGGCCAGCATGCGCTCGCTGACGCCGCCGATGCTGCGGCGCAATTCGCTGAAACGATAGGTGCCCGACTGAAGCGCAATCAGAACCAGCACGCCCCAACGGCTGGTCACACGCCGCAGCACGGCGCGTGACGGGCAGGCCGTTGCCAGCACATCTCCGCGTCTGAGCTTGTCGGATAACCCCAGCAGCGGTTCGCCTTCGTGACCCGGCTCCAGGTTGTTCGGCTCCAGGTTGTTCGGTTCAAAGTTATGCGGCTCCAAGTTGTCCCGCTGCGCGGTTGCCCGAGGAGGAATCATCCATGCTTACCTTTTTGTGTGTACTTACGAAGCGTTCGCATGATGGGTATATTGCATTTGCCACATATGGAAACAACCCGTCAGAGAACCAAAGGAAAGCAGCATGACTATTGCCGTCACCGGAGCCACCGGCCAGCTTGGCCGCCTCGTTATCGCGGGCCTGAGGGACAGGCTTCCATCGGCGTCCATCGTCGCGCTGGTTCGTAACCCGGCCAAGGGAGCCGATTTGGGCGTCGACGTGCGTCTGGCCGATTACGAGCGGCCGGAGACGCTTGAGAAGGCACTTGTGGGAGTGGACAAGCTGCTGATCATCTCGTCCAACGAGATCGGCAAGCGCGCTGCCCAGCATCGGAATGTCATCGATGCCGCCCGGAAGGCGGGGGTGAAGGAAATCGTCTACACCAGCCTGCTGCATGCCGATACGTCGCCGCTGAGCCTGGCGTCCGAACATGTTGCGACCGAAGAGGCGCTGGCGGAATCCGGCGTTCCTCACGTTATCCTGCGCAATGGGTGGTATACCGAGAACTACACCGGCTCCGTGCCGGTTGCGGTCAAGGTGGGCGCGCTCTCCGGCAGTGCGGGCGAAGGCCGGATCGCGTCGGCGACACGGGCGGATCTCGCGGAGGCGGCGGTTGCCGTTCTGACGGGCGAGGGGCACGCCGGCAAGGTCTATGAGCTGGCAGGCGACGAAGCTTATACGCTGGCCGATCTTGCTGCCGAAATCTCGCGCCAGACCGGCAAGGACATCCCCTGCAACAATCTTTCGGAAGCAGACTATGCGGCTGTTCTGAAAAGCGCCGGGCTTCCAGAGCCGTTGGCCCTTGCGATTGCATCGTGGGATGCCGGGGCCGCAGAGGGCGCGCTGTTCGATGACGGTCGACAGCTTTCGGCCTTGATCGGTCGCCCGACCACGTCGCTGAAGGATGCTGTCGCGTCGGCATTGCGGACCTGATACGGCCCTTGCCGTCACGCTGATGTGAGGTGTCTGCGCGTCCAATTGGTGGTCTTTCCGTTTTTCAGCGGAAAGACCATGCGGGCCGCAGCGCCAGCGTGATGCTGGGATGTGATGTTGGAAAGGTTATCGGTTTATGGGTTCGATCGTCACTCGCAGAGCGCTTTTAAGGCTGGCTGGTGCGGCTTCGGTAACGGCGGCGATGGCCGGGGCCGTGCGCGCGGAAGGCGGCGGCAGCGTCTTTACGCCGGGGCCGGGTTTCGCCAACAGCACGCCCATCAGCGTGGCCGCAGCGGCGCTGCGCGTGCGTCGGCGCGATACGGTTGCCGCATTCTACCGCGAGGCTATCGGCCTTGCGTTATTAGAGGAAGGGCCGGGGTATTCGGTGCTCGGCGTTCCGGGGGTGCCGTTGTTGACGCTTGTCGATGCGGGCGATGCGTTTTTCGAGCCGCCGACACAGGCCGGGCTGTTTCACATCGCGTTCCTGATGCCGGATCGCCGGAGCCTTGCGGAATGGCTGGTGCATGCCGCGCATACACGCGTGCCGCTATCCGGTTTCGCCGATCACAATGTGAGCGAGGCGGTGTATCTGAACGATCCCGAGGGCAATGGCATCGAGGTGTATGCCGACCGCCCGGCCAGCGAATGGCAGTGGAATGGCGATGTCGTCACCATGGGCACGCACCCGCTGGATATCGACGGCATTCTCGATCTCACGACGCCCGAGCGGGATATCTACACCGGCGCACCTGCGGGGCTGCGCATCGGACACATTCATCTGCGCGTCGGCGCCATTGCGGAGGGCCGGCGGTTCTATGAGCAGGGGCTGGGCCTTGCTTCCACACGGGGGCAGCGGGCCGATGCGGCGTTCCTGTCGTCGGGCGGCTATCATCATCATGTGGCGCTGAACATCTGGAACAGCGCCGGCGCGGGGCTGCGCGATCCACGCAGCACGGGGCTCGACTGGTTCTCGCTCCGGGTTGGCGGACGCGCTATCGCCGAGGCGCAGTCCGAAAGGTTATCCGCCAGCGGGGCCGTGGTGACGGTGAGGGACGATGGTATCGAGGCCATTGACCCATGGGGCATACGGGTGCGCCTGCTGGCGGCTTCGGCATGACAATGCGGCGGTTTATTCCGCCCATTCGAGGTCAGTGGTGAAGACGATGGTCAGCCAGCGATCGGGGCTCTCCTCGCCAAGCGCCTCGCCGATCTCGTCGCGCATGGCGTCCCATTCCTCCAGCCGCCGCGCCGGGCCGTTGGGCGGAACGATGAAGAAAAGTTCGATCTGTTTGCCGCGTCCAACGCGTGCGACATAAGCCCGATAGGACGAGAAGCCGAAGCGCTTCACCATCTCCCGCGCCACGGTGTCGACTTCCAGCTTCAGGTCGCGCGGTGTCACCAGCAGGATATCGGCCAGTGCCTGCCGCACCGTGGCGATGGGAACGGGGATGATGATGAGGCACATCAGCGCCAGCACGGCCGGGTCGATGTAGGGCGATATCCACTCGTGGCGCGTGCCCTGAATGATATAACCCGCGCCGAAAGCGAACAGCAGCGCGCACGTCAGCCCGGCGGGCATCACCCACGCGCGCCCGTCCAGCGCCACCAGATCCGATCCCACAGACCTGTTGGCCCGGCGCACGTAAATCGCCATGCTCACCTCGCACACCAGCGAAATCGTCGCATAGATAATGGCGTAATCGAAGGATAGCGGCCTGCCGCCGTTGAGGAAGCTGTCGATGGACGTGATGAGCGCATAGGTGGCCGCCGCCATCAGCAGCACGCCGTTGAGGCCCAGCACCATCGGCTCCAGGTGCCAGAAACCCATGGTGAAGCGCTCGTCGAGCTTGCGCGATGTCGGGCCGCTGGCTTGGGACAACGCGATGAGACGCGCCACCAGCAGCGCGAGAATGGTCATCACCGCATCGGTCAGCGTGTAGATGCCGTCGAAGATGATGGATGTCGAACCCGCCAGCAGACCGAACGCCACGCCGATGCCTGCGAGAATGACGGTGACGACGATGGAAACGCGCAGGATATATTGTTCGCGGTTCATGAAGGCCGGCCAGAGGGGATGAGGCCATGTCCACGTTTCGTTGAAACGCGAAAACAGTCCAGGGTTCTGATTGTTGGGCGCATTCCTGTTGAATTGCACCGGCAGACTGCTGATGCGCCCCGTTGATGTCAAGCCGTGGCTTGTAAGCCCCGATGTTGCCGGTTCTTCAAAACTCGGTTCTCCATCGTTGTTTTGTAAAAAATTTGCGATATGCAATGACTGTCATCATCGCAACATAAAAGCATATAGATTTGAAATAGTTTAATGTTTGAGGAATTTGTTACGAAGGCGCGAAGATTGTGCTCTTATAGCCGCGATTCTAGTGCAGGGTGGTGCCTGCTTCGTAATAATTACTTTAAATCGCTGCTATAAATTTCCATGCCAGTCAGGCAGTCTTCATTGGCTCAAAACAAGGAGTTCGCCGATGCCCGCATCGGAAGTGATTTCTGATCGTCACCATGTCGTTGTCGTTGGTGCGGGTTTCGGTGGTCTGGAGGTGGTGCATCGCCTGCGCCATGCGCCCGTGCGCATCACGATGCTGGATCGCCGCAACCACCATCTGTTCCAGCCGCTGCTCTATCAGGTGGCGACCGCCTCGCTGACGACGTCCGAAATCGCATGGCCGATCCGTGGTCTGCTGCGGGCGCGTCCCGAGGTCACGACGCTGCTCGCATCCGTTGCCGGGGTGGATAAGGACGCACGGCAAGTGGTGCTCGATGACGGATCGACAGTGCCATATGACACGCTGGTGCTCGCCACCGGCGCGCGTCACGCCTATTTCGGCCATGACGACTGGGAACCCTTCGCACCCGGCCTCAAGGGGCTTGAAGATGCCACGACCCTGCGGCGGCGCATTCTGCTGGCCTTCGAGAAGGCGGAGCGCGAGACCGATCCGGCCCGCCGCGCCGCTCTGCTGAACTTCGTCATCATCGGCGCGGGGCCGACCGGCGTTGAACTGGCCGGCGCCATCGCCGAACTGGCGCGCGTCACGATGGTCAAGGATTTCCGCAACATCGACACCCGTCAGGCGCGGGTTGTGCTGATCGAGGCCGGTCCGCGCGTGCTGCCTGCATTCACCGAAGACCTGTCCGAATATGCCAAAAAGGCGCTCGAAAATCTGGGCGTGGAGGTTTCCGTCGGCCACCCGGTGACGGACTGCAATGCCGAGGGCGTGACCTACGGTGGCAATACGCTGGAGGCGAGCACCATCATCTGGGCAGCCGGGGTGCAGGCATCTCCGGCGGCGCAGTGGGTTGGCGCGTCAGCCGACCGTGCCGGGCGCGCGCAGGTGGAACCGGACCTCACGGTGCCCGGCCACCCGGAAATATTCGTGATCGGCGACACGGCGTCCGTGGTCGGCGCGGATGGCAAGCCGGTTCCCGGCATCGCGCCCGCGGCCAAGCAGCAGGGCCAATACGTGGCGGAAACCATCAGCCGCCGGCTGGAAGGCAAGGCGAGCGCGGGACCATTCCGCTACCATCATCAGGGCAACCTCGCCACCATCGGCAAGCGACTCGCGGTCATCGACTTTGGAAAGATCAAGCTGCGAGGCGCGCTGGCGTGGTGGATCTGGGGCATCGCCCACATCTACTTCCTCATCGGCGTGCGGAACCGGCTGAACGTGGCCATAAGCTGGCTGTGGATCTATCTGCGCGCGCAAAGCGGTTCGCGGCTGATCACGCAGGGAAGCGCTGCGATCGCGCCGCAGCGCCCGTCTGCGCCACCAGCGCCTGCGCCAGCATCACCAGCGCCTGAGCCGCTGCCACCGCCGCCGCTGCCGCCATCCGCGCAATAGCGCGGGGCATTGTTTCGTCTGCTGCACAAGTCATTTGACGTTTGTCCCGCTTGATCTTCTCCGCGTCTGGGGAACATATCATGGCAGGCAGGCATCATATGCGATAACGGGGAGGATCTGATGGCCAGGATTGATCGGCACGGTTTGGCAGTGGACGAGAAGCTGCACGATTTCATCGTCAATGAAGCGCTACCCGGCACGGGGATCGACGAGGAACAGTTTTTCTCGTCGCTGTCGGCCATCGTGCATGACCTCACGCCCCGCAACCAGGAATTGCTGGCAAAGCGCGACGCGTTTCAGGCCCAGCTCGACGAGTGGTACCGCGCGAATGGCGCGCCTTCCGACCAGGCAGCCTATGAGGCTTTCCTGCGCGAAATCGGCTATCTGCTGCCCGAGGGGCCGGACTTCACGGTTTCCACGGAGAATGTCGACGCTGAAATCGCGCATATCGCAGGTCCGCAGCTTGTCGTGCCGGTGTCGAACGCGCGTTACGCGCTGAACGCCGCCAATGCCCGCTGGGGTTCGCTGTATGACGCGCTTTATGGCACCGATGCGATTCCCGAGACCAATGGCGCGGAAAAGGGGCAGGGCTACAACCCCACGCGCGGCGCGAAGGTGATTGCATGGGTGCGTGAGTTCCTCGACGAATCCGTGCCGCTGGCTGGCGCAAGCTGGAAAGACGCGACCTCGTTTACGGTCGCGTCGGGCGTGCTGGCTGTCACGCTGCGCGATGATGCCGCGACGGCGCTTGCCGATCCGGAGCAGTTCGCTGGTTATCTCGGCGAGCCCGTGTCGCCGACCCGCCTTCTGCTGCGCAAGAACGGCCTGCACATCGAGATCCTGATCGACGCGACTACGGCTATCGGCAAGGACGATCCGGCGCATATCTCGGATGTGTGGCTGGAATCGGCGATCACCACGATCATGGACTGCGAGGACTCTGTCGCCGCCGTCGATGCCGAGGATAAGGTCGGCGTGTATCGCAATCTGCTTGGCCTGCTGAAGGGCGACCTGACGGAAGAGGTCAGCAAGGGCGGCAAGACGTTCACGCGCAAGCTGAACGCGGACACCGATTATACCGCACCCGACGGCTCGCACTTCCTGCTGAACCGCCGCTCGCTGATTCTGGTGCGCAACGTCGGCCACCTGATGACCAACCCTGCCATTCTGGATCAGGATGGCCGCGAGATTCAGGAAGGCATCCTCGATGCCTTCGTGACGGCGCTGATCGCCCTGCATGATATCGGTGAAGAGGGACGGCGGCAGAATTCCCGCGCCGGGTCGTTCTACGTGGTAAAGCCCAAGATGCACGGGCCGGAGGAAGTCGCGTTCGCGACGCAGCTCTTCACGCGCGTCGAGCAGGCGTTGGGGCTGCCGGCCAACACCATCAAGGTCGGCATCATGGACGAAGAACGCCGCACCACTATCAACCTCAAGGAAGCGATCCGCCAGGCGCGTGAGCGCGTCGTGTTCATCAACACCGGCTTCCTCGACCGCACCGGCGACGAGATTCACACCTCGATGGAAGCCGGCCCGATGATCCGCAAGGGCGACATGAAGCAGGCCGCCTGGATCGGCGCTTACGAAAACTGGAACGTGGACATCGGCCTCGAATGCGGCCTCTCCGGCCACGCGCAGATCGGCAAGGGCATGTGGGCCATGCCGGACCTGATGGCCGCTATGCTGGAACAGAAGATCGCTCACCCGAAGGCTGGCGCGAACACCGCGTGGGTTCCGTCGCCTACAGCGGCAACCCTGCACGCCACGCATTATCACAAGGTCAATGTCGCGGAGGTGCAGGAAACGCTCCGTCACCGCCCGCGCGCCAAGCTCTCCGACATCCTGTCGGTGCCGGTCGCCACGCGTCCTAACTGGACGCCGGAGGAAATCCAGCACGAACTCGACAATAACGCACAGGGCATCCTCGGCTACGTGGTGCGCTGGGTCGATCAGGGCGTCGGCTGCTCCAAGGTGCCGGACATCAACAACGTCGGCCTCATGGAAGACCGCGCCACCCTGCGCATTTCGGCGCAGCACATCGCCAACTGGCTGCATCACGGCGTGATCACGCGGGATCAGGTGCTGGAGACCTTCCGGCGCATGGCGGCGGTTGTGGACGGGCAAAATGCCGGCGATCCGCTCTATCGCCCCATGGCCAAGGACTTCGACGGCTCCGTCGCATTCCAGGCTGCGCTCGATCTGGTCCTGAAAGGTCGCGAACAGCCGAACGGCTACACCGAGCCGGTGCTGCATGCGCGTCGCCTGGAATTGAAGGCGAAGCTTGCCGGATAAGCCGTTATCGCGGCTGTTCTATCGGGGAAACGCCATAAACCCATAAGGGCAAAACGAAAGGCCGGTGAGGATGCTCACCGGCCTTTCCATTGATGGTAGCCGCAACAAACCCGCTGGCTCGCTGCCAGCGGGTATCGTTTATCAGAGCGTCTTCGCGATTTCGCGCAGGCGGAATTTCTGGATCTTGCCGGTCGAGGTTTGCGGCAATTCCGTAAAGATGACGGTGCGCGGGCACTTGAAGTGCGCCAGATGCTGGCGGGCGTGCGCGATCAGTTCTTCTTCCGTCACCGTGCTGCCGGGCTTGAGGTCGACATAGGCCACCGGCGTTTCGCCCCATTTTTCATCGGGCTTGGCCACAACGGCGCAGGCCGCCACGGCGGGATGGCGATAGAAGGCTTCTTCAACCTCGATAGAGGAAATGTTCTCGCCGCCGGAGATGATGATATCTTTCGAGCGGTCACGAAGCTGGATGTAGCCGTCCGGATACAACACGCCAAGATCGCCGGAATGGAACCATCCGCCGGCAAAGGCCTCCTGTGTCGCTTCCGGATTCTTGAGATAGCCCTTCATGACGATGTTGCCGCGGAACACGACCTCGCCGATGGTGTCGCCGTCCGCAGGCACTTTTTCCAGCGTGATCGGATCGACGACGGCGATCTCATCCAGTGCGGAGTTGCGCACGCCCTGACGTGCCTTCTTCGCGGCGCGGGCGTCGCTGTCCAGATCATCCCACTCGGGTTGCCATTCGTTCACGACGGAAGGACCATAGGTTTCGGTGAGGCCATAGAGATGGGTCACCGCGAAACCTGCCTCCGCCATGCCGGCCAGCACGGATTCCGGCGGCGGGGCAGCGGCGGTGTTGAACGTCACCGTCTGGGGGAAGGTGCGCTTGTCGACGGCGGGCGCATTCAACAGCGCCGACATCACGATGGGCGCGCCGCACAGATGCGTGACGCCGTGATCGGCGATGGCGGCATAAATGCCCTTCGGCCGCACCCAGCGCAGGCAAACGTGGGTGCCGGCGGTCAGCGCCAGCGTCCAGGTGAAGCACCAGCCGTTGCAATGGAACATCGGCAGCGTCCACAGATACACCGGCTTGCGGCCAAGATTCGCCTGCACCGTGTTGGCATAAGCCATCAGTGCCGCCCCGCGATGGTGGTAGACCGCGCCTTTGGGGTTGCCGGTGGTGCCGGAAGTGTAGTTGAGGGCGATGGCGTTCCACTCGTCATCCGGGCGCGACCAGGCGAAGGTCTCGTCGCCCGACGTGACCAACTCCTCGTAATCCAGCGTGCCGATGCGTTCGCGCTTGGGGGAGGGCGCATCGTCGCCATATTCAGGATCGTCGAAGTCGATAACCAGCGGCTTCACCGTGGCGAGTTCGAGCGCTTCCTTGATGACATGGGAGAACTCGCGGTCGACGATCAGAACTTTCGTTTCCGCGTGGTCGAGCTGAAAAGCGATGACGGCAGCATCGAGGCGGGTATTGATGGTGTGCAAGACGGCCTTGACCATGGGCACGCCGAAATGCGCCTCCAGCATCGGCGGCGTGTTGGAGAGCATCACCGATACGGTGTCGCCCTTGCCAACTCCCTGCTGCGCCAGCGCCGAGGCCAGCTTCAGGGAGCGGTGCCAAAACTCCCGATAGGTCCAGCGGGACGCGCCATGAATGATCGCGACCTGCGACGGAAACACCGTCGCGGCCCTTTCCAGATAGGTGAGCGGCGTTAGCGGCTGATAGTTAGCCGGGTTCTTGTCAAGGCCGGTCTCATACGGATTGGTCGTTTGCGAGTTGGGCATTTGTTTCCTCCAGAATTATATGCGGCGATTATGCACAGTCGCGGGCATGCGTCATCACACCGAAAGTTGAATTCCGGTTGTTTTTGCTTGCCCGATTCAGGAGTTGCACACAGGTTGAATGCCGGATTGGGTATTCCGGTTTTTTTGATTTTCCGCAAATTCCAAATGCCAGCGGCTTTATATAAGGTATCGGTGCCTTTATATTATGCAGCAACTTGCGCTCAATTCGATGGAGCCGATCGAGCGCAAACTGCTTGAGGCTTTTGCTTTGTTATTGCCGGGCATCCGAAGCAATCAGATTGTATTCCGATCAGTGAATGCGTCACCTGCAACGGTATCAGGTTGCGGGTTTTTCCGGCAGAATCGGGCAGGGCCTGTCGTTTGCGTCGACGGCGACCATAACAAACTCGGCGTCGGCCACCACTTCGAAAAGCTTGCTGAAACCGCGGTGAATCCACGCCTCAAGCTTGAGCGTCACCGAGGTATGCCCCACTTTCTCGATTGACGTATAGATGCTTAACGTGTCGCCGATCTTCACCGGCTTTCTGAACCGCACGTTGTTGACCGCAACCGTCACTGTCCGAATGTCGGTCAACTCATTGGTGCGTGCCGCCGCGGCAAGATCCATGCGGGCCATGATCCACCCGCCGAATATATCGCCTGCGGCATTGGAATCGGCCGGCATGGCGATCGTGCGCAGCATCAGCTTCATATCGTCGGAAGGTGCGGAGGTATCTGTCATGATGGAGTCCTTTCGTTTTCATCGTCCTGCGCGCATCAGCATTCTGATTTCATGGGCCGAATGCAAAGATCGTTGCGGATCGTATTCAAGACGAGGTATGCCTGGCATCAATGCAATTCTTCAGCAAAGAGTCGAATGCTGTCTTGCGCCTATCATAAAATATAATTGCTTAATATTATGTCGTTTGTATAAATATAAATCATTCAAAAATAAATATATTTCAATTTATTCATTTTTGCGATTAATAGGTTTCAGGTGTTTGTTGATACTGGTCGTGGTATGTCCAAGGCGCATTGAATTTCGTATTCATCCTGTTATCGTCCGCGCTTACATACGGGCGTCGATCGTTGGCGCAATAACAGGGCTGTCGATATGCTGGTCGATACGGATGAACTTCGAGCGTTTGAAACTGTTGCCGCCCGGCGCAGTTTCAGTATGGCATCCGCGGATCTCGGGTGCTCCCAGTCGACGATCAGCCAGCGCATCGCGAGGCTTGAGAAGCGGGTGAACCGCAAGCTTATCCGGCGCACGACACGCAGGGTCAGCCTCACGGCGGATGGGGAGGCGATGCTCATCTATGCGCGCGCCATCCTGTCCATCAACGAGGATGCCCGGCAGTCCCTGGTTCGCCCATCCATGCAGGGCACCTTGAAGCTCGGCGTCGAGGATGAGTTCGCGACGACCCGGTTGCCGCGTGTGCTTGGGCTGTTTCGCGAACAGTTTCCGGAATTCGGCTTGCGGCTGATTACCGGCCGCAATGAGCATCTTTATGACACTTTGCGCGCCCACGAGGTTGACGTCGTGCTGGGCAAAAGTCACGGTAGCCATTCCAACGGCGAGGTGCTCTGGCAGGAGGAACTGGTCTGGATGGCTGGTCCCGTGACGATATCTCCCTCGGAGCCGCTGCCGCTCATCTCTTATCTCAATCCAAGCATTACGCGAGGCGTGGCAGAAGCGGCACTGATGTCGGCGCACAGGGACTGGGTCACCATTGCTGAAAGCAGCAATCTGCTCGGTCTTATTGCTGGCGCACAGGCCGGTTTCGGCATCATTGCAACAGGCCGCAGTTTTCTTGTTCCGGGGCTGCGGGAAATCGCGGACGAAGCGGGGTTGCCGGCACTCGGGTCGCTCCACTATGTCATCGAAGGGCGTTCCAGCGGGGACAACCCTTCCGTCAACGCTTTTATCGCTGCCCTGAAGGGGATGGCAAGGCAAGTGTCTGCTGGCGCGGCATATTCGTTACCCTTCGACATCGCGGAATAATTGTAACATTTGCATGCAAGCGCTTCTTGCGATCATGGCATGGCATTTGGCCGTGCCATTTTATGATTCCAGCTTATGATCCTGGCCACAGTCATTTTATTGTCAATAGTTGACATCAGGTGATGTCCTTTGTTAACGATAAAAAACTGTGCTCGCTCGGGATATTTGCAATGAAATTCGGCCGTTTACTTTTGGCGAATATGCCTACTGTTGTATTCGCGGCCGCTGGGTTTTTGTCGGCGACAGGTGGGGCGGCGGCTTTCGATCTGTCTTCCACGCGCGCGGCGCCGGAGGGCAATGAGCAGAGTCAGTTTTCTGACTCTTCCAGCCTACAGGCTGCGCCGCAGCGAACAGGGTTTTTCGTTGATTTTGTCCCCGTCAACGAAGCTCGCATCGGGCTGAACGCGCACAATCCCACAGGCGTTGAAAGCGGTGTCGATTTGAAGGGTGAGGCGCTGTCCTCGCCTATTTTCAAGACTAATGAAACCAGCCGCTATCGCTGGTTCATTCCCCGGCTCAATCTCGGCGGCTCCCTCAATACCGAGGACGGAACGTCTTACGTCTATTCAGGTCTGGTCTGGACAATCCCGCTGACCGAACGCTTTTTTGTCGAAGGCCAGTTCGGCTTCGCCGCACATAACGGCAAGTTCGGGAACCGCAACTACGATAATCTCGGTGACTGTAACTGGAGCTTTCGCGAGGGCGCATCCGTTGGTGTGAAGCTCGATGAGCATTGGTCCGTGCTGGCGGGAATCGAACATCTGTCGCAAGCCGGTCTGTGCAGCGGCGGCAATGCTGGTCTCACCAACTATGGTGTAAAGTTGAGCTACGCCTTCTGATCTTCTCCTGTGGCGAACATGCTCTTGAGCGTGCCGCCATGTCGCTTTGCCCCATGCGTCAAATAACCACGGGCTGTGACGGTGAATTGCGCCGGGCGGCGCTTGCGCTGGCAGTCTGGTGCCGAATAAGATGCATCAGGAATGAATATTAGAGCCAGACCTTTGATTCATCCCTGTTTTCTGGGCTGTCCGCGTCAGGGCGGCGGCTTTTGGCATCTGCCATAACTTCTGGGAAGAAACACCATGAGCACATCCCTCGACACCACCCGGCTGCTGGCTGCTCTCGAAAACGTCGCTGTGATCTCCACGACTGACCTGCAGGGCAACATCACCTATGCGAACGACCTGTTCTGCAAGCTGACGGGTTATGCGCGCGAGGAGCTGATCGGCCAGCCCCACAGCATCGTCCGCCATCCGGCGGTGCCGAAGGCTGTCTACAAGGACATGTGGGACACCATCAAGGCTGGCGATATCTGGACCGGCATCATTCCCAATGTCGGCAAGGGCGGCGGCGTGTATGTCGTCGATACCACCGTACAGCCGCTGCGCGATGCCGCAGGCAATATCGACAGCTACATCAGTATCCGCCGTGTCATCAATGACCTGATGCAGAATTTCGAGGCCGTTGAGTTCTCGAAGGAAACCTTTGACGAATACTACGCCAATTAAAATATATAAAGTACACATCATGACATCCATCGCCGATCGTGTGATCATCGGTTACGGGTCCGAGTCCGGCAATGCCAGGGGGCTGGCGCAACGGTTGGGTGCGGCCCCCGCGTTGCAAGCCTTCGCGCCAGTCGTGCTGCCGCTGAATGACGTGCGGCACGATGAGCTTGGCAACCGTGACCTGCTGGTGATCATTTCAAGCTCGTTTGGCGATGGTGAGCCGCCAGCCAACGCCGAAGATTTCATGGTCCGGATACAGCAGACAAACGATCTGTCCGGTCTGCGCCATGCGATCTTCGGTCTTGGCGATACCGCTTATCCGAGCTTCTGCGGCTTTACAAAAAGCCTTTGCGCGGCACTGGCAGAGCGCCATGCGACCGCAGTCATCAACCGTGTCGATGCGGATGTGACTTTTGAAGCGTTCTTCGACCGCTGGGTGCCTGTGCTGCATCGTGTGTTGCAGGGCGATGAGCAGGCGGGGCGCGATCTGCATCTTCAGGTTGTCGCCTACGACGAAAACTCAGCCTTCGCCGCGCCGGTCGTCGAGCGCCGCCAGCTTAATCTCGACAAGCCTGGGGCGTGGCACATCCGCTTCGACATAACCGGCAGCGGCATGGCGTATCGCGCGGGTGACAATCTGTATGTCGTGCCCGAAAACGACACGGAGCTGCTGGCGGCGATTGCCGGCTGGTATAACGATCCGGATGTCGTGGATCTGCTTCGGCGCAGGGAATTGCGTCAGATCGGCAAATCGGTGTTGCGGGAGTTGGCGCGTCTTTCGGGTAATGATCGCCTCAAGGACATGCTCAAGATCAGCCGAAAGAAGGAGCTGGACGGCTACCTCCGTGGCGCTGATGTGCTGGATCTGCTGCGGGATTTCTGTACGCCGCAATCCGTGGAATCTGCCGCGCTGGCAAATCTGCTGCCTGCCTGCCTCCCGCGCGCTTACTCTATTGCGTCTGTGGGGGGCGATTTCGTCGATCTGTGCGTGCGCGAGGTTATCCATGAGCGCGGAGGCCGCATGCGGCGCGGCACCGCTACCGGCTGGTTGCTTGGCGACAGCGACAGCATCCGGGTGTTTTGCCGGTCTAACCCCGGTTTCCACCTGCCTGCGGATTCATCCGCTCCGCTGGTTTTGGTCGGTACCGGCACAGGCATCGCCCCCTTGATGGGGCTGTTGCGCGAAGTGCAGGCCGATGGAAAGCGCCGTGAGACCTGCCTCATTTTTGGCGAGAAGAGCAGCGAGCGAGATTTTCTGTATCGCGATGAACTCGCCGCTCTCCGCGCGGATGGCGTGCTGACGCATCTGTTGCCGGCATTTTCCCGCGATGGTCCTGAGAAATATTACGTACAACACGCCATTGCGCAGCATGGCGGCCAACTGCATGCGATGTTGGAGCAGGGCGCACATGTTTATCTCTGCGGCAACAAGCAGCACCTCGAACAAGCGGTAACGCAAGCGCTGGATGCAATCGCTATGCGCAATGGCGTGCAAGGGGAGGGCGTCGAGCCGGGAGGCGAGCCTCTCGCTGATGTCGTTCCGCTCAGTCAGGTGCTCATGCGTTCGGGACGTTTCCATCGCGAGCTTTACTGACGTTTTCGCGGGGGAGCGCTGAAACCGTTGCCGCACTTGAGGTAAATCCGGGCTGGCATCACCCCGACGCCGTGATTATCATGAGTCTCGATTCCAGAAGGCGGCTCAAGGTCGACGGCTGATGCTGTCGCGTGACCTGGCACAGCATGGACAGTGAGACGCGCCGATGCGGTTGACGAACTTTTCAGATTATTCCTTGCGCATGCTGCTGT
The DNA here is from genome assembly GCF_014195635.1 of Pseudochelatococcus contaminans. Taxonomy (GTDB): domain Bacteria; phylum Pseudomonadota; class Alphaproteobacteria; order Rhizobiales; family Beijerinckiaceae; genus Pseudochelatococcus; species Pseudochelatococcus contaminans. The sequence continues at coordinate 458,623 of NZ_JACICC010000001.1, forward strand.
ATGCCGCGACGTGTCGCGATCGACTGATCACGATTGAGGAGACCGCTGATCTGTACGGCATATCGCGCCACCACCTGATGAAAGTCGCCAATCAGCTGACCCAGGCGGGTTTTCTCAAGGCCATTCGCGGCCGACACGGCGGGTTGGAGCTGGCACGTGACGCGGCGGAGATCCGCTTGGGCGATGTATTGCGGGCGACCGAACCGGATTTCGCGTTGGTGGAGTGCTTTGCGCCGGTCAAGCCAAATGGCTCTGTGTGCCGGATTTCCGCCAGTTGCCGTCTGCGCGGCGTTCTCGCCGAGGCGCTACAGGCTTTTATGGAAACGATGGATCGTTACACGCTGGCGGATGTTCTATTGTCGCCAGACGATTTTGGCTTGCAGCCCGCAGCTTGATGCCACAATGTCGCTTTTCGGTCGTCCGGGCAAAACGCTGTGCATTTTGCCCGGAAAGCTTTTCAGACCATTGCCCGGTTTAATGCGAGACGCCGGAGCCGCCGACAGCCACGATGGAGAAGGGCTGGCCTTCCACGGCAATCGTGCGTGTTTCCTTCAATGTCGCGGGGTCGAGAACGCGCACTACTGAATGACGCGGGTCCGTGATGGCGATCTGGCCATCAACCGTTGTCAGCCTTGGGCGAGGATCGCGCCAGTGACCGTCCTTGCTATAGGGCTCGGTGACCTTCGCTTTACGCGCAATCTTCCCGTCGATCACGTCAAGCACGTGCAGGTCGCCGTCCTCGGTCAGAATATAAGCGTTGCGCAGGTTCACGGGATCGAGAATAAAATCTACCCGCCGTGTCGGAAGCTCGACCAGACGGTACGGCTCATCGCTGTCGGGATCGATTAGTACAACCTTGTCGTCACCGTAGTTGCCGAGGAAGAACTTCAGCGATTTACCGCCCAGAATCGTTCCCACCTTGCCCTTCGGCAGGTTCTCTGGATAGGCCAGCAACTTCAGCTCCGGACCGTTTTTATCTCCCGGACCGGCGACCAGCACGCCTTCCTTGCAGCCGAATGCGACAAGACGCGCCGAAGTGGCCTCTCCGTGCAGATCCGTGCAAGTCGCGATGTCGCCAACCTGATTGCCGTCCTTGTCGAGCACCCGCACGCCCAGGCGAGGCGGCAAGGCATCCGGCTTGACCTCGGCCTTGGTATCCGGAACGGACACCAGCACGAACTGGCCTAGCGTTGCCGCGACACCATGATGGGGTGCTGTCGTATCGATGGAGCGGACTTGAACCTTGCCATCCAGCAACGCGTCTTCATCGATAATTTCGGCCTTACCGCCGCGGTCATAGAAAAGCACGAGGTGCCCGGATTGCGGCACGACATGGAAAGGCCGCTTCCCCTCGAAAGTTACGGGCAGCAGGGATGGGTCGGTGATCTCGATATCACGGTGATCGCCATGATCCGCAAGGTGAATGCCACTTCCAATGACATGCACGATGTCGGCATCCGGCTGTGCTGCGAACACCGTGCGGCCGGAAGCGCTTGCCGTAAGAGCAGCATGGCCCTTGACGTCGTAACGACCCAACTCCTTGCCGCTTTCGAAATCGATCACGCGAACCACAGGTTGTGTATGATCCGCGACAACCAGTCGCCATGCTTCCTTGTTGTCATGGTCCTCATGGGCCGATACCGCCGGTGAAACCAGCAGGACACCGGCCGCAACGGCAGCGCTTAGATGTCTGCGAACGTTTTTCATATGCATTTGCTCTGGTCCCTCAATCGCCCGACAGGCAGCCGGGAGCACGGCATTATTGCCAAGAAACTGGATCGTCAAGAAAATAGAAACGTTATTACATATCATTTTGTAGTGACAAGTCATATCATCGGGTGGGCAGGGGTTGTCAATCCCCGAATGGTGAAGCAGTATTGATCCGCTCCCCGCGTATGAAAGAATGGTGCCATCGGCTACAGGCTTCGGTCGCGGCCAACGCAAGGTTCCCTGGGCTATCCGGGTGAATAACAAGAAGAAACGCGACTTGAGCGGTAGTAAAGACCCACATATCCGTGCCCGGAGCGATAGAACGAAGGTGCGCGACGCGTGCGGCAACGAATGGCCTGGGATGCTGGCGAATAGGGAAATGCTGGCAGATCAGCGCTGATTTGCCGCCTGCATAAAAAGCGGCGATCTCATCAAGAAAGATATAGCGTCGTGTGGATTTCGGGCTCATGGACCCGGATCGGATCTTGATGCCGTTATCCGGGTCGAAAAATACAATGTCGGTGGCAGCAAACTGCGTTTGGCATTGACTCATGTAATGGGCACGTTCGTCGGGTGTCTGAGGCAGCGGGTCGGAATGGAACAAAGCGTCCGGCAACACACAACTGGTCTTGATGGAGTTTACATTGCGTCGTTTCGGCTTTTCCGCAATGTGGGCCAACGTATCAAAAAGATCCGGATCATAATGTCTGTAACGCTCGCGCTGCTCCAGATAGTCGAACTGGTTATCGTGAGAGCCATCATCTGATTCGGTGAGCATCCAGCAAATGCCGAGCTGGTTTGCGCCGCCCGCCGATAACGCGCGCAACAGGGCATATTTCCGATAATCGTTAATGTTGCCGACGTGTTGATCTTTCAAGTTCATTCCCCATGACGGTGAGCGAGCGCGAAAAGAAATTCGCAATGTGAAGCCGACTCTCATACATTATAGGATATATATTACGATTTTTTGGAAAATCGCAACATAAGGTCCTTCGCATAAAGGTCGCCACCGCCGACTGTCTTAGGCGGAGGTGCGGCGTGTCACTTACGGTCGTTTTCGGGTCAAATCTTCGCCACCATCGGAAAGCGAGGCATCTGACTCAGGATGCTCTTGCCGAGATGGTCGGGCTTTCGTCGGAGATGATCAGCAAGATAGAGCGCGGCATCGCTGCGCCGTCATTCTCCACGGTGGAGAAACTGTCTGATGTGCTTCAGGTGCCGGAGGTTGCGTTCTTCGGCATCGGCATGGTCGTGACGAGCGATGGCGCTCGTACGCGACAACTTGCGAAAATCCAGACACAGCTATCGCGGATGAATGAGGATCAACTGGTGCGCGCCAGCAAGATGCTGAGTGCGCTGATAGATTGAATATACTGACAACTGCGCCCTGCGACTTCAGCCAAGCCATTCAGCCAAGCCCAAAACGACGAAAGCCGCGGTTTCCCGCGGCTTTCGTCGTTAAAACAATTTGGAGCGGGCGAAGGGATTCGAACCCTCGACCCCAACCTTGGCAAGGTTGTGCTCTACCCCTGAGCTACACCCGCATCCACTGTCCGCGAGACGCTAACGCCGCCGCCGATGGGTGGGTTATTGCTTGAAACTTTGCCGAGTGCAAGTCCCAAATTTGCGGCTGTGGAAAAGTGCCTCGGCTAAACGTTTTGTGGTCAGATAACAATATGATTTAAAATGGTTTTTTATGCATCTGGTTTCGTTTGAGCCGGCCCGTTGTCATTCTACGGTCGGCGAATCGCGTAGTAAGCGGTGTTTTTTCCATGTTCCGGGTTGCAGGGAATCGCTGTCGCTTTCTTTTTCGTGCCCTTCGTCGGTTCATGATGGCGTCAATCAGCCTGGCGGGGGAGGGGGATGGCGGAATGGAAATCGCCAAGCTTCCTATGTGATGTTTCTTCCAGTTTCCGCCCTGTCGCAATGTCCGTTATTTACCGCCGCCAGATATCGCTCGAAAAGCGATACCAACAGAAATGTAGCCACTTCAGGTATGCAAGCAGGCGAAGGTGTTTTCACTTTCAATGAGCTGAAACAATAACGTGTAATAGTGGCTGTCACCATCTTAACACGCTGGAGAAAGACAGTCATATGCCCCCCGAGAAAATGCCAGATCTGGCAGAGGCCGAACTTTTTGGTCAATCCGGTTCCCAAATTCCGCACGAGCTGAAGAATCAGCATGTCGCGGATATCGTCGACTACCTGAACAAGCAGTCTCTCGCTGTTCTCGTCGATACCATTTCGCGCATGCCGGAGCCTTGGGCGGTGGAGCTGCTCGATTTTCCGGCGTTCGAGGAGGCTTCCGAGGTTATTGCGGCGCTGCCTACCGCGCGGGCGGCCGGGCTTCTGGAAGGCATGTCCGCTGATAGGGCGGCAGACGTGCTGCGCTGGATTCCCGAGCCTCAACATTCCACGATTCAGGGGGCGCTGTCCGAGGAGACGCGCAAGTCGCTCGAAACATTGCTGTCGTATCCCGAGGGAACGGCCGCCAGCTTGATGACGACTGAATACCTGTCCGCGCCGGCGGACTGGACCGTGCGGCAGACGCTCGACCATATCCGCGAGGTCGAGGACAGCCGCGAGACCGTTTATGCGGTTTTCGTTCTCGATCCAACGAGCCACCGGCTCTTGCAGACGGTGCGTCTGCGCAAGCTGATCTCTGCCGATCTTGATGCCACGATCCTCTCGCTCACCGAGGGCAAGCCCGCGCCTATCGTGGCCTCGCCCTTGTCCACCCGCGAGGAGGTGGCCCGGTTGATTTCCCGCTACGATTTGCTCGCGGTGCCGGTCGTGGATAGCACCGGGCATATGCTGGGCATCGTCACGGTGGATGACGCGATCGACGCGATCCTGGAAGAATCCACCGAGGACACCCAGAGAATGGGCGGCATGGAGGCTCTTGACGAGCCTTATATGAAGGCCAGCTTCTTCGATATGTTCAAGAAGCGTGCTGGCTGGCTTGGCGTGCTGTTCCTCAGTGAAATGTTCACGGCCAGCGCCATGCAGCATTACTCCGACGAACTGGAGCAAGCCATTGTGCTGGCGCTCTTCATCCCGCTTGTCATGAGTTCGGGCGGTAACTCCGGATCGCAGGCCACGTCGCTGATCATTCGTGCTCTGGCGCTTCAGGAAGTGAGGCTACGTGACTGGTTCCGCGTGGCGCTGCGGGAGTTCCCCGCTGGTCTGGCGCTGGGCGCGTTTCTCGGTCTCATCGGCATCATCCGTATCGCGACATGGCAGCTTGCCGGCATCTACGACTATGGTGAACACTGGAAGCTGATCGCCATGGCTATCGGCGCGTCCCTTGTGGGCATCGTGACATTCGGGTCGATGGTCGGTTCCATGCTGCCGTTTATCCTGAAACGGCTTGGGTTCGATCCGGCCAGCGCCTCGGCGCCTTTCGTCGCGACCTTCGTCGACGTTACGGGTATCGTGATCTACTTCTCGATTGCGTATGTCTTCCTCAAGGGCACCTTGCTCTGACCGAGATGTCGCGCAAATTGCGGTAAACTATGGAATTGAAAGCGCTTGTTCTGATGGCGTCAGAACAAGCGCTTTATCGTTTCAATCTACGATAAAAGTATTCTTCAAGTGTTATGCTGCATACAGATGTGATCATGTCACCGGCAGTGGGTTATCTGCTGTTCCATATGTGTATGGCGATATAAAATACTGCGCCTGTGATGAAGGCGATCAGTAATTCCATTCACAATCCCCGTTTGCCAGTGGCGGACATAGTGCCTGTACTCACGTAAAATCGCTGCGCACGAGCCCGTGCCGCTGAAGTTTGTCGTAAAATGTCTTGCGGGGTATCCCAAGCGCCTCAATCGCGGCCTTTGCGTTGCCTTTGTTGTCTTGCAGCGCCCTGCGAATGAGTTCGGCTTCGTATGATTCCATCTGCTGTGGCAGCGTGGCCTTCTCGTCATGTTCTATTGGCGTTTGCCATGCATTGATTTCGAGCAGGCCAAGGGCATGGCGTTCGGCCATATGGGCGAGTTCACGCACGTTGCCAGGCCAGTCATGGGCATGGAGAAACTGCAACAGTTCTGGTTTGACGTCTGGTGTATCAATCCCGAAGCGTGCTGCGGCCTTGACCAGAAAGTGCATGAACAGCAGCGGGATATCATCCCGCCGCTCGCGAAGCGGTGGAATGGTGAGGCTGACGACGTTCAGCCGGAAGAACAGATCCTCCCGGAAGTCGCCTCTCACCGCCGGGTTGCCCAGGTCGATCTTGGCAGCGGCCACCACGCGCAGGTCGAGTTGGCGACTCTCATTGCCGCCGATGGGCACGATTTCGCGTTTTTCCAGCACGCGCAAAAGCTTGGCTTGCGCCGCCAGTGGCATGCTCTCGATTTCATCCAGAAACAGTGTTCCGCCGCTGGAATACTCGATGTGGCCGATCCGCTTTTTGAGCGCGCCAGTGAATGCACCGGCCTCATGGCCGAAAAGCTCGCTTTCGATGACGTTTTCCGGCAACGCGCCGCAGTTGAGCGCCACAAAGCGGTTGTCGCGGCGCCGGCTCCAACGGTGCAGCAGTTCGGCCACCACCTCCTTGCCGCTGCCGGTTTCGCCCGCAACGAGCACGTCGACATCCGCCACGGCAATCTGACGCAACGTCTGTCGCAGCCGCTCCATGGCGGGGGTCTGGCCGATCAGCGGCACATCGTCATCGCCGGCCTGGGCGGCGGCTATGCGCAGACGGCGATTCTCAAGCACGAGCCGGCGCTTTTCGCAGGCGCGCTGAACGCTTTGCACCAGGCGATCGGCAGGGTAGGGCTTGGGGATGAAATCATAGACGCCCTTGTGCAGGGCATCCACCGCCATTTCGATGTCACCGTGGCCGGTGATGAGGATGACCGGAATATCCTTGTCGATGGCGTGCAGCCGCCGGAAAAGCTGGAAGCCGTCCATGCCGGGCATTCTCACATCGCTCACCACTGCGCCGGTGAACGCGTCATTCACCGTTGACAGCAATTCGGCGCCGGTGCTGAACATGCGGACGTTGAACCCGGCCAGTTCCAGCGTCTGGGCGTTCGCCTTGCGCACCTCGATATCGTCATCGACAAAGGCGACGTCGATCATATCGCCTTCAGTGGAGGTCTGCGCCTGTGCCGGTACCCTGTCGTGCATCGTCTGCTGCTCGCTGCTCGTCGTCATGGCCGGTCTGTCCGTTCGTTGGCGGTGAGGGGCATGTCGCCGGCACCCCCTGTGCGCCTGAGCTGAATGATGAAACGTGTGCCCCGCACGGGGTCTGATTCCACGTCGAGAGAGCCGCCGAACGCGGTGACGATATCGTTGCAGATGACGTGCCCCAGCCCAAGCCCGCCGAGTTTCGTGGTGGTGAAGGGCGTGAACAGCCGCTGCATCACCTCGTCCGGTATGCCGGGGCCGTTGTCGGCGACGGTCAGCAGCACGGTGTCTCCTTCCGCCCGCCAGTCAAGTTCGAGACGGCTGTCCGGGCGGCCCTCCATGGCCTCCATGGCGTTCTGCATCAGGTTGACGATCACCTGCTCCAGCCGCACGCGATTGCCGATCACCACCAGATCCTCCGGCGGCATGTTGCAGACGAGGCTGACGCCTTGTTGCCGCAGCCGATTATTGAGCAGCAGTAACGCGCCCTCGATGGAGCGGGCGACGACGGTGGCCTCAAGCCCGCCTGTGCGCTTGCGTGCGAATGCGCGCAGATCTTCTATGATTGTGCTGATGCGCTCGGTCAAAGAGGCGATGGTGGCGAGGTTATCCGCTACGGCTATAGGCTTGTTTCGTTGCAGCAGCACGCGGGCGTTGTCGGCATAGCTGCGGATGGCGGCCATCGGCTGATTGATGTCGTGGGCGATACCGGCGGATACCTGCCCCAGAATCGCAAGCCGGTTGGCCTGTGCAAGCTCCTCGCGGACTTCCTGAAGGCGGCTGACGGCCTTCTGACGTTGCATCACCTCAGATTGCAGCCGCTCGTTGGCGGCGCTCAGATCGTGCGTGCGGTCGCGGACGCGCCGCTCCAGCTCAAGTCTGCGGGCCTCGTTGCGCGCCACCCGGCGCTGGTTGCTGTTGCGTCTGTGGATGAGCCATCCGGCAAGCGCCAGAAGGGGTGCTGCAATGGCGATTGCGGCGATGCGCCCCTCGCGCGTGGCTGCGGCGACTTCCTGCTCGCTGGGCGTCAGGAGATGCATCGTCCAGCGGGTGGAGGGAATAGGGGCGCTGGTTCTGACGAACGACGACTGCCGGGTGGCGTCCGGCGGCAGAACGGACACGATGTCCGGCGTCCCGGCGGGCACGGCCGGAAACACGGGCACGCCCGTCAATGGCGCGTCGCCGAATTGCAGGCTGTCACGGATCGCGCCCTTCGCGTTCTCCGGAATGCTTGTGATGGTGCTGAATCGCCATTCCGGAAAGCGCGAGACGACGATGACGCCGCGGGCGTCGCTGGCGTAAGAGATGTCGCGGTTGTCGCGCCAATCGTTCTCCACCTGATCGAACTGCACCTTTACCACCATGACGCCGAGCGGGCCATCCGGACCTTCGATGCGGCGCGTGATGTAAAGGCCGGGCATCTTGCTGGAGGCGCCCAGAGCGTAATATTCCGCCGATCCGTTGGCCAGTGCGTCGAGAAAATAGGGGCGGAAGGCATAATCGTTGCCGATGAAGCTGATCGGCGTGCGCCAGTTGCTGGCTGCCAGCGTCACGCCGTTCTTGTCGAGCAGATAGATGACGGATGCGCTCGTGCCTTCCGCAAGGCTTTCGAATTTACGGTTGAGCGTATCCGTTTCCTCATGGGTGAGGTCGCCGCGTTCCCGCTGCTCCAGAGCGGCGCGCACGTCGGCGTCCTGAGACAGCACGAACGGCACGGAGCGTTGCTTTTCCAGCACCGTGCGCAGCAGCGCCGTATTGAGCGCCACCGTGTGCCGCGCGCGCTCGTTGATCTCCGCGTAACTGCGCTTGCGGCCTTGCCCGGAGCCGATGGCCAGCGCCGCCACGACGACCGCCGCCGCCACGACGGCGTAAACCGCCCAGATCACCGTGAAGCGCGAGCGCGGCAAACCGCACAGCGCCAGTATCGACGCCGCCCGCGCGGTCGCCCGGCGGTGCATGCGATGAAAACGGCTTTGGCGGGGCGGGTTCATGGGTGCAATGCGGCGACTCTGTGTGGAAATCCGGACAGCGTGAGGATCATTCAGAGCGGATTATCGCACGATTGGCAAGGCATTCGAGATGGTTACAAAAAATACCAATAATTATCAGCCCGTTATTGAGCTTTTCAAAACTGGCACACTCCTTGCGTAAGGGCGATCAACGATGCGGAGCGCTGTTTCCGCTCCGGCCGGGCGGGCTCGCTCTCCCGGCACGTTGAAGTCAGAACATAATAACAGGAGGAAAGCTGTGGGCCCTATTCCAGTTTCAGCGCCGGACGGGCGGAAATCCAAAGTTCCGCTGTACTCTCATCTTTATGTGCAGGTTCTTGCCGCAATCGCCATTGGTATTGCGCTTGGCCATTTCTTTCCGGAACTCGGCGCAGGCTTGAAGCCGCTCGGGGATGCGTTCATCAAGCTCGTCAAGATGATTATCGCGCCGGTCATCTTCCTTACCGTCTCCACCGGCATCGCCGGCATGTCCGACCTGCAGAAGGTGGGCCGTGTCGCCGGCAAGGCGATGCTTTACTTCCTGACCTTCTCGACGCTGGCGCTGATCATCGGCCTTGTCGTGGCCAACGTGGTGCAGCCGGGCGCTGGCATGCACATCGATCCGGCGACGCTCGATGCTGGCGCGGTTTCCACCTATGCCGAGAAGGCGCATGAGCAGAGCCTCGTCGCGTTCCTGCTGGCCATTATCCCGTCGACCATCGTCGGTGCGTTCGCGTCCGGGGATATCCTGCAGGTGCTGTTCTTCTCCGTGCTGTTCGGCATCGCGCTGGGCATGGTGGGCGAGAAGGGGCTGCCGGTCTACAACTTCCTGCATGCTCTGACGCTGCCGATCTTCCGCCTCGTTTCGATCCTGATGCGCGCCGCGCCCATCGGTGCGCTCGGTGCGATGGCCTTCACCATCGGCAAATACGGCATCGAGTCCGTGGCCAATCTGGCGCTGCTCGTCGGTACGTTCTATCTCACCTCGCTGTTGTTCGTCGTCGTCGTTCTCGGGGCAGTGGCGCGTTACAACGGCTTCTCCATTCTGGCGCTGGCACGTTACATCCGTGAAGAGCTGCTGCTCGTTCTCGGCACCAGCTCGTCCGAAGCCGCTTTGCCGACATTGATGGAAAAGCTGGAGCGGGCAGGGTGCACGCGCTCGGTCGTGGGTCTGGTGATCCCGACCGGCTACTCGTTCAACCTCGACGGCACGAACATCTACATGACGTTGGCGGCGCTGTTCATCGCGCAGGCCATGGATATTCCGCTGTCGCTTGGCGATCAGGTGCTGCTGCTGCTTGTGGCGATGCTGAGTTCCAAGGGCGCAGCCGGCATCACCGGCGCAGGCTTCATCACCCTGGCCGCGACACTTTCGGTCGTGCCGGCGGTTCCCGTGGCGGGCATGGCGCTCATCCTGGGTATCGACCGCTTCATGTCCGAGTGCCGCGCGCTGACCAACCTTGTCGGCAACGCTGTCGCCTGCATCGTCGTCGCGCGCTGGGAGAAGGAGCTGGATCACGAGCGCCTTGCCGCCGCATTGGGAGGCAACCCGCTGCCCTTGCCGGTGGTTGCAGAACAGCCCGCGGTGGAGCCCGTGCAGAAGCCTGCCGTGTGAGTTTTTTCCCGTCCGGCAGTGTGGGCCTGACCGAGTAATCTTCAATAATATCGACAGGCGCGGATCGTATCCGCGCCTGTCGTCGTTATGACTGTATGTTCTGCCGTATGAAACCAGCTTCTTGATGGGAGACAAACAGATCATGGGCGCAAATCGCCGCCGTCACCGGCGCTTCATCTTCTTCGTGGCACCCCTTTATCTTTCACCCTCACATGGCATCCTTGCCAGTGCGGGCCGAACGACAGGGGGACAGCGCATATGAGCGGGGCATCGGCCAGACCGGCGGCTGGCAACAACGATCAGGTCGAACGGCGCATCCTTGATACCATCGATGAATTCATCGAGCTGCGGCGGGATCTGCATGCCCACCCGGAGCTGGCATTTGAAGAAGAGCGCACGTCGGGCATTGTTGCGGGGCTGCTGGAGTCCTGGGGCTACAAGGTCACGACCGGCATCGGCGGCACAGGCGTTGTCGGCACGCTGAAACGCGGGGAGGGGGAGCGCAAACTCGCGATCCGCGCCGATATGGATGCGCTGCCCATCAAGGAAGCGACGGGGCTGCCCTATGCCAGCCGCAAGCCCGGCATCATGCATGCCTGTGGGCACGACGGGCACACGGCGGTCTTGCTGGCGGCAGCGCGCTATCTGGCGCTGAATGGCCACTTCTCCGGCACGTTGAACCTGATTTTTCAGCCCGCCGAGGAAGTCGGCAAGGGCGCGCAGACCATGGTGCAGGACGGTGTATTCAAGCGCTTTCCCACCGATGCAATCTTTGGTCTGCATAACTGGCCGGGCGTCGCGGAAGGGCAATTCGGCTTCGTCGAGGGGCCGGCTATGGCATCCATCGACTACGCCGATATTACGGTGCAGGGCAGCGGCGGCCACGGCGCGTCGCCCCATCTGACGGTTGATCCGATTGTCGCGAGCGCATCCATCATCATGGCGCTGCAGAGCGTGGTGGCGCGCAATGTCGATCCGCTTGGCACGGCGGTTGTTACGGTGGGGGCCATTCACGGCGGGCAGGCGGCCAACGTCATTCCCGAGAGCGTGGAGCTGGCGCTGACGATACGCAGCTACGATGAAGAGATCCGTGCGCAGGTGCGTGAGCGGATTATCGCACTGGCGCAGACGCAGGCCGCATCTTTCGGGGCCACGGCAGAGGTCGATTATCGCGACGGCTATCCGGCTGTGGTCAACCACGCAGCCGAGACGGCGTTCGCACGCGCCGTGGCGGTGGACAGTTTCGGCGCAGCGCGTGTCGAGAAGGACTTCGCCCCCCGGACTGCGAGCGAGGACTTCGCCAACTTCCTGCTGGAGAAGCCGGGTAGCTACCTGTTTGTCGGCAATGGCAACAGCGCGCCGCTGCACAGCGCGAAGTATAATTTCAACGATGCAATCATCGCCCCTGCGGCGATTTACTGGGCGCGATTGGCCCAAGCCTATCTCTCCTAGAGGCCTATCTCCTCCGAATAGTCGCAGCTCACGCGACACGCCGTTGGGCGATGACCTCGTATTTTGAATAGACGCATTCCGGTGGGCAGTGCTCACCGGGATGCGTCATTCACAACCTATCGGTTATTCAACGATTAACGCGGGTCACCTGATTATTGCGGCCTTCCGTGCTCACGACAGGCTCGGGAACGCCAGTCGCGGCGCTCCACTCGACCCGGTTGCTGTCACCCTCGACATCGATTTCGATGCTGCTGAGAACCGTGATGCGGGCGTGATTTTCGCTGCCGGAGATGTCCAGTTCGCCGGATTCATCCTCGCCGTCAATGGCAACTTCAACCTTGTTGCGACGGCCTTCGATATCCACGCTGTTGGCCTCGCCGCCGCGAACGGTGGACTCGGCACCCTCGATATCGAGATCGTCGACATCCTCGAACGTCACGGTATGGCGATTGCCCTTCACGTCGATGGAGCGGCACTCGCCCGTGATGGAGACGCGATTCCCCGCGCCGAATATATCCACGTCGTGGCCGTCGCAGCGCACGGTCTGCGTCAGGTTGTCACCCCTGACCACCAGTTCCCGCGCGGCGAGTGCGCTCGTCGAGGCCAGCAGGCAGCCGGTAATGACAAGTCTGAACAGCATCGGTGAATCCTCCGGTTGTTGAATCAAGCATCTTATACCGCACCCCGGCAGTAATGAAACCGGGCGCAATATGGTTTCAGGATGTCGCGCAAACACCTCGCAAGCCATTATGAGCCGGCGAATATGCGCAAAATCATCGGTTATGAAATGCCGGCACAGCCGTCGCGGTTTCATCAATTGCCATCACAAACGGGTCATTCCCCGGCGGTGGGTCAGCGCAGGTATATGGCCAAAAAGAAATTGCCGTTACATGAGATCGATACACATGTTGATTGTTTTTTCTTTTGAATAAATGATGCGTTACTTATGGGCATACAGCATAAATTATAAATTTTATTGAGAGTGTGTTGTTGGGGGCGTAATAGTTTGGTATCCGGGAATGATTGTCGGGCAGTGATGACTTGCCCGTTAGCAGGTTGGTGAATGTTTGTCGTGTTCGGAATTTTTCATGTCTCAGCAGCCCGGTTTCATTGAACGTGTACGCGCCGCTTTAGGGGATCTTCATCCAGCCGAGCGCCGGCTGGCAGAATTCCTGCTCGACTTCCCTGGAGAACTTGCAAGTTACGATGCGCAGGAACTTGCCCGGCTGTCGTCGGTTTCGAAGGCCACGGTGTCGCGATTCGTTCGCCGGCTTGGTTTCGACAATTACGATCAGGCCCGCCGTGCTGCCCGCGAAGAGAGCAATGCCAGCTCGCGGCTTTATCAAGCCCATAGCAATGGCAACGACGGGATGGATCAGGCCGGTCAGATCGAGGAAGAACGGGCCAATCTGGAGTGGACGTTCCAGCAGAATCCGCCCGAAGAACTGGATGGTCTTGCCCGCCGCCTGCTTGAGGCGCGGAAAGTATGGGTCATCGGCGAGCGTATCGGCCACAGTTTCGCGAGCTATCTTGCGTGGCAGTTGCGGCCTTTCGTGCGCGACATCGTTGTCGCCCCACAGAGCGGCGAAACCCTTGGCGAGCATATCGCGGCGATGGGGGATGGCGATTGCGTCGTGATGTTTGCGCTGCGTCGCTGCGTTGCCGGTAGCAAGGCGGTGATCGGGGCCATCCGGGAGACGGGAGCGGCAATCGCGCTGATCACCGATGAAAGTGCCTCGGTCCGCCAGCAGACGGATTGGCACCTTCAGTGCCGCACCAGAACATCCGCGACCTTGCTCAACCATGCATCGGTGCTGGCGATCTGCCATCAGATCGTGACGCGCGTCAGCATGTATGGCCACGTGGGGGCCGGCGAGCAGCAGCGGCGGATCGACGCAATCAACGAGGCCATCGGAGCACTTCAGGAGCAACGCCCCCTCATATTCGTGCCCGATGCCAGTCGGCCTGACAGCTGAGGTCGGGGAAGAATTGGCGCGTTTGCACTTGAGCGGGCTCTTGCCGGCCTCATGCTTTTAGCGTTTGGGAGCGCATCTCGACCTGGATGCTGAAATACAATCGATAAATCATATGAGATTAAATTTATTAATTTCGTAATATAGATATTAATGTCAAGTGGAGTTTTCATTATATGATCGAAAAAATCGCGTTATTAATTGTCATATATCGGGCATAAAGACATGTAATCGTTAGTGTCTGAGTTCATGGAGGCTTGTATGACTGAAAAGACCATCCGCGATGTCACGTTCCAGCTCCTGCGCGATCTGGGAATAACGAAGATATTCGGTAATCCCGGTTCGACGGAAGAAACCTTCCTGAAGAATTTTCCGGAAGATTTCACCTATATCCAGACGCTGCAGGAAGCGTCCGCCGTTGGTGCGGCCGATGGTTATGCGCAGGCAACGCGGCGTCCCGCGCTGGTCAACGTGCACACCGCCGCTGGCCTCAGCAATGCCATGAGCAACATCCTCACGGCGTCGATGAACAAGACTCCGCTCATCATCACCGCCGGCAACCAGACCCGTGAGATGCTGCTGCTGGAGCCGTGGCTCACCAACGTTCAGCCCTCCCGCCTGCCGGAGCCGTGGGTGAAATGGGCTTACGAGCCTGTCCGCGCCGAGGACGTGCCCGCCGCCTTTGCCCGCGCCTATGCCGCGGCGCTGCAGCCGCCCGCAGGGCCGGTGTTCCTCTCCATCCCGCTGGATGACTGGGACAAGCCGGCAACCGGACCCGCCGTCGTGCGTTCGGTCGCAACGCGCATCGGCCCCGATCCGGCACGTATCGCGGAGTTCGCCGACGCGCTGTCCGGCGCGAAGAAGCTCGCGCTGATCTATGGTTCGTCGATTGCACGTGGCCGGGCCTGGCAGCAGGCGATCGCGCTGGCGGAAAAGCTGAATGCCGATGTCTACGCGGCTCCGGCTTCCGAGCGCCCGCCGTTCCCCGAGACGCACCCGCTTTACGTCGGCGGCCTGCCGTTCGCCAAGGGCCCGTTGTCGAAAAAGCTGGAAGGTTATGACGTTGCTATCGTCATTGGCGCTCCGGTGTTCCGCTACTATCCGTATGTCGCCGGTGAATACCTGCCGGAAGGGCTGCATCTTCTCCACATCACCGACGATCCGGCGGAAGCCGCGCGCGCCCCGGTTGGTGACAGCCTGCTTTCGGACGCCGTGCTCGCGGTGGAGGAACTGACCCGGCTCGTGAAGTCGCGTCCCGCATCCAGCGACAGCGTCGCCAAGCAGGCTCACCGGCTGGCGCCCCATCCTGCAGCGCCCGCGCCGCAGGCCGGCAGCGTGCTTTCCGCGCTCCAGCTCTTCGAGACTTTGCGCGCCGCCGCGCCGGCCGATACCGTACTGGTGGAAGAATCGCCGTCGAACCTTGGCGAGTTGCACACCGCATGGCCGATCGACCGCGAGGATTCCTTCTACACCTTCGCCAGCGGCAGCCTCGGCTGGAACCTGCCGGCAGCGGTTGGACTCGCGCTTGCCGAGCGGGAGCTGGGCACCAATCGTCCCGTGCTGGCCATCATCGGCGATGGCTCGTTGCAGTACTCCATCCAGGGCCTGTGGACGGCGGCGCAGCACAATCTGCCGATCCTGTTCGTAGTGCCGCGCAACGGCGAGTATGCGATTTTGAAGTCCTTCGCCCTGCTTGAGGAAACGCCCGGCGTGCCCGGCCTCGATCTGCCCGGTCTGGATATCGTTTCGCTCGCCAAGGGCTATGGTGTGACAGCGTTCCGCCTCGAAACCGAAGAAGAAATCAGCAAGGCCGTTGCGGAGGCATTCGCGCGTTCGGGACCGACTGTTCTCGAAGTGCCGGTCGTGCCGACCATTCCGCCGCTGCTCTGAACGCAGGTTGCGGTAAAATATAAAGTATAGAGCGACAGACGTTTTTCCGGCCGGATGGAGACATTCGGCCGGCAGGGCGTGTCCAACAATCAAACCCTGAGCATGGCCATTGCTTCAGGGCAATCTGCGTTGTGGCATTACTGCCGAACCGGACGCAGATTGCCTTGAGACATCGGTTTTTGCGTTTCTTTGTCCCGGAATGACTTCCAACGGCAAACGCCGGAAGCACGGAGGGCGTATTGTGCTGGAAACTATCGTAACGGCCCTGTTGCCGATTATCGTCACCTTGATGCTTGGTTTCTTTGCCGGCTGGAAACATAATTTCACCCAGCAACAAGCCGGTGTCCTCAACAGCATGGTCATGCTTTATGCGCTGCCCCTGCTGCTGTTTGCGGGGATATTGAGCACGCCGCTGGCGGAAGTCACCGGCAATATCGCGCTGTTCGTCTGGACGGCGATCGGCATGATCGGCGGCCTCGTCATCGTTTTTGCGGTTTCGATGTTCGTCTTCCGGTCATCGTCCGGCGTCGCGGCCTTGCGGGCTATCGCCATTGCCGGTCCCGCGGTTCCGTTCGTCGGCACGCCGGTACTCGGTGTGCTGTTTCCCGGCGATGCCGATCTCGTCATCGCGGTCAGCAGCCTGTTGATGAATCTCGTGCAGGTGCCGCTGGCGCTGATCTTCCTCGTTGGTGCAAGCCAAACCGCTGGCAGCCCTGTAACTGCCGGCGCTGCAACTGCAAAACCCGCGACCAGCGGCCTCGCGACTGCGCTGCACGCTGTGGTGAACGCGGTGCGTCAGCCGGTGGTGTGGGCGCCGGTGCTGGCGTTCGTGCTGCTGCTTGTCGGCCTCGACATGCCGCATTACCTCAAGGGCTCGTTCACGCTGCTGGGTCAGGCAACGGGCGGCGTGGCGCTGTTCGCGGTGGGTATCGTGCTGTTCTCGCAGAAGGTCAGCGTATCCATCCCCGTGGTCATCAACGTTGCGGCGAAGAATATCGTGCTGCCGGCCATCATCCTGCTGGGCATGCGCGCGTTCGGAATATCCGCCACCGAAACCTCGCTGGTGGTGGTGACATTGGCTATTCCCACGGCCTCGATCGCCGTGATCTTTGCGGTGCAGTACGCAACCGCTCAGAAGGAAATGGCCTCGACGCTGTTCTGGAGCACCATTCTCTCGGTTATCACGATGGGCGGCTTCATCTGGATCACCGGCTAAAGTGCCTTGAACGCAAACGGCCTGAAACGGCGCATCCACCGATGCGCCGTTTTTGCGTCAGGTCAGGTCGCTCTCGCGTATCGATAGCAATGCACCGATAAAGAAACACAGGGCGCCGATAAGCAGGTTGATGGTCGATGCCATCGTCACCCACGACGGAGTCGTGCCATCCGGCACGTAGGCGAGGATGGATGACACCATGAACGTAACACAGCCGACGAGGTTGATGAACACGATCCACCACGAGAGATCCTTCGGCTCCCAGCTCCAGTAGCGATGCCCGCATTCGATGAAGGCAAGATAGCCGGAAGCAAGAAAGAGCACCGAACCGACCATGCCCGGTGTCCACACAGCCAGATCCTGCGCCACCCAGTTGGCTGACGTAACCAGCGGATCGAACGTGTTGAAATTGAACGCAATCGTGCCGAGGAACTGGGTGAACGTGCTGAGCCAGCCGGCGTTGCGTGGATGCCACCCGATGAATGAAATATGCGGCGGGGCTGTTGGCTGGGCCGCGACGTTGAACGAGCCCGCATTCGCAGCCTGAAAGTGCTGCAGGTAACCCGCCGTCGTGAACGGGATCGACCCGGCGAAGAAGACGACGTTGGTCCAGAACGCGGACGGCTGCCACGGCGATGCCGGGATGAGGCTCATCACGCAGCCCAGCATGAAGAGGAAAGACCCGAGCGCGAATGTTGCGCCAACGGTCTGGTTATAAAACTTGCTGCGCCAGAACGGCTGCTGCGTATCGCCAAGTGCACGCGCCGCAAGGTTCAGGCCTTTGCGGTGCTGGCGCGACAGCCACAGAATGTGCTGGCCAGCGAGCGTATAGCTGCGAAACGTGATGAAGGGCCACGGCCCTCCGACCTTGATGGGAAGCAGCTCTTTCAGGTAGGGCAGGTTGATAATCATGCAGGCTCCTGCCTCGCAGGAGAGCCGGTGGAGCGGTTGATGTCAAACAACCCGCTCCGCCTCAAGACTCTCCGCCGACGGTGTATCCCACCGTCTGGAGCGTTTCCGCGTTTCAATGGAAACGCGGAGACCTCATTCATGTCAGGCTTTCAGCGCGGCAGTGGCGTCAGCCGTGGTGCCATTCAGATCCTGTAGGGACACGAATGACGGTGCGGTGTTCGATGCCAGTGCGCCCAGATCGATGGCGGCGTAGTTCAGGCTGCCGTAGCCGCGAACATGGAACAGCTTCCGATCCAGGTCGGACAAGCTCGTCCAGCTCGTGAACTCGGTTGCATATGGCGTCGAGGTGTCGGCTTGCAGGCCTTTGACTTCCAGATTCGCGGTCTCGCTTTCCGGATAGTCGATGGACACGCCGCGCGCGCGGTCGAAGTTGTTCATGATGTGCCCGACCGTCAGGATGGCGAGGTCCGGCGTTGCCGCTTTTTCGGTGAAATGGGCGTAATAGACAGCGCGCACGAAGCGGCCTACCGAGGTGTTCGATGCAGGCAGGCCCTGCGTGGCGATGCCGGAATCCGGCTGCGACGCGTTGTAGGAGCCGAACGTGGCCGTCGACTTATCGACATTGCTCAGGAACGTGTAGTTGTTGAGGTTGGTCAGATGCCAGTCGAACCGCGGACCGTTGGTCATGACGCCGACAGGGTTATCGTAAAGCCTCATCTGGCCGTTATCGAATTCGATCACCAGCGCCGCGCCGCTCTGGTCATGGGCGACGTAATGGAACGGCGAAACAACCCCGCCGAGGATCGCGAGCGGCTGAAGCAGCACAGGCTGCTGTTCGAGCGCGGTCTTCACAGCGGCGACGGAGTCGAACTGGCTGAGAACCCAGCTTCCGAGATCGGAAGCGGAAAGCACGGCTTTGGTCGCTTCGACAGCAGTCTGCTGGCCCGCCGCAGCCGGATAGGACAGCAGGCTGAAGGTCAGCCCCTTGTCGTTCAGCCCTTCCAGCACCTTAAGATCGCCAATGCCCACCGGCGCGTCGGCCGTGGGCAGACGGTCCGTCATGGTGATGGCGACGAACGCGTGCTGCGCCTCGTAATCCAGCGCGGCGTTCGTGTTGGTCTTGGACGAGAACTTGAACCCGGCCGGAATGTGCGCAACCTGATAAGGCAGGCTGACGGTCAATTCGAGGGTGCGGCCGAAATAGGGCTTCCCGGCGGCGTCCTTGTAAATGAGTGAGGTACACATATCGGCAATTCTCCGCGTGCTGGTGTCTGATGAGGGACGCGCTGCCGCGCCGGTATCCTCAATGGGTGTGGGTGTCTCCCGCTCCCGCCAGCCGGCGGCATTGCAAGACCCGGACATGAAGAACGGCATCAATTGAAAGCCGCCCGAAAGTTGGTTCGTTATTTCGTCCGACATGTCGAAACGCAGATTTCCTGCCGGAAAAGAAATATCATAAAGCAGAGGAGAGCATATCATTATGCCATTGCAACAACAAGCAAAGCAAATGGGACAAATTCCCTCAGTAACAAGAACATCAGGATGCCGGACATTTTGATGAATTCAAAAAGCCCGACGTAAACTTTTATTCAGCTTCATCTCCCGGCAATGCCGACGGCAGCTTCCTGCGATGTCATGCTGCCGAGCATGAACGCCAGATTGGCCGCCGCCACGAGCGATGCCGCGTAAGCATCCGACTGCGCCTGCCGGGCCGTCAGAAGGCCGGTGTCGGCGGCGGTCGCGACCGTGATGTCGCCCACACCGGCGCTATAGGATTCCAGTGCCGCGTCGTAGGTGACGGCTGCCGCCGACGCCAGCGCCGAGGCGGCGCGATAGGAGGCGAGGGCCGAACGCAGCGTGTTGACGCTGACGACAATCTCGCGCGCGGCGTCGTTCAGCGTCTGGTGATGCGTTGTCTGCGCCACCTGCGCCACGGACTGGGCATTCTTCAATTGTGCCGCGCGCAGCCCGCCATCGAACAGCGGCATGGTTGCGCCAATCATGAAGCCCGATGCCGATGCCTGCTGCCCGAGGGTGGGCAGGCCGGACGCGCTGAGGTGTGTGCTGCCATCCGCCGCCACGGCGCCCAGGAAAACCTTGGGCATGAACTCTGCTTCCGCTGCCTTGATGCCGGACTGGCTGGCTTTCGCCGCCGCAAGGCTTGCCAGCACATCCGGTCGCCGCGCCAGAGCGGCCGAAATCAGGCGCTCCGTCGGTGCGCCGACATCCGCCGGCAACTTGCGGCCGGTGATCGGTTTGATGCGGATGGTCGTCGTCGGCGGAATACCGGCCGAAGCCAACAGCGCCTGATATGCATCCTGCGCCTGTCCTTCGGCCTGCACCATGCCGAACCGCGCCTGCGCGACGGCCTGCCGTGCCTGCGCAAGCTCAACCGTGTTGCCGATGCCCTTCTGAACGCGCGCATCGGCGGCGGCGAGGATTTTCTGGCTGTTGGCGAGGTTCTGCCGGCTGATGCTGACACGGTTCTGCGCCGCGCCGTAAACGTAATACGTGCGCGTCACATCGAAGATGATCTTCTGGTGGATGCCGTTGAACAAAATGTTCGCCGCCGTCGAATTGTGCTTCGCGGCTTCATGCAATGCGCTGCGCTGGCCGAAATCGAACACCAGCCATTGCAGCGCAATTTGCGGAGATACGCCGCTGATCGTCGTCGTTTCGGTATCGCGCCCCAGGATCGGCACGGGCAGAGCATTGTTCACCCATTGCTTGCCACCGATGACGTTCGCGGTAATCAACGGCAGATAGGTCGCCTCCACCATGCCTGCGGCCAGCGCTGCCTGCCGTGCCGTTTGCCATGCAACCTGCGTCGTCGGGTTATGGCTCTGGGCGATGTCGATCAGCTCCGCGAGGCCGTAGGCGCGCGTTGTGTTGATGTCGGACGAGGCCTTCAACGCCGTGACGGAAGGGTCCGCGGGAACGGAAAAGTCAGGGCTGCTACCCGCATAGGCGCTTGCGCCGGCCTGCGCTTCACTGGTGCGGGGCTTCCATGGTTGCGACGGATCCGCAGGTGCGTTCTCCAGCATCGCGGAAGTGCATCCTGCCAGCAGACCGGCGACGGCAACCGTTGCGGCGAAAGTCGACGGCGCTTTCTTGCCGTGCCTCGTGTAGCGCAGGCTGGAGGTGAGCCGTTGCATCATGCCTGCACTCCTGCCGCGAGCCGTTCGATCCGCGTTACGCGAGAGCCGATGTCACCGCTGGTATCCGTCTCCGTTGCGGGGGAAACGCCGGGGTGCCGCGCGCCGGACTGGATGAGCGTTGCCACCTGCCGCAGCCGCTCGGGAATGGCATCGGCATCTTGGGTATCGACACCTTCAGCATGGGCCGGCTGATCCGAAAACATCAAGGTGCGTGACAAGGCGCGCATTTCATCCGTCAGGGCTTCGAGTTCCACAACACGCGCTCTGTCGGGGCGCTGGGAGGCCGGCTCGAAGGGCAGCAGCAGGAGTTGCTCCCGGGCTTGCCCGGCTTGCGTTTCGACGATTTCCGCTTCCGCCAGCGCATCGATGCGTTGCTGGGCAGGCATGGCGGCCATCCGCGACAGCGCCAGTAGCGCATCGGACAGGTGAGAGCGCACGGCGGTTGCCGCGCTCTTGGGCCAGAAGCTGGTGAAGTAAATGTAGACCACGAGGTTGCCGAGCAGGATACCCACGATGCGATCCCAGCCGGAACTCATGCTGTAACTTGGGCTGAAGCCGTTCAGAATGGTGAGGAGGAAGGCCAAACCGATCTGCACGCCGCCATAGGAAATGATCTCGCTGCCGGTGGACACCCACGCCGCGACGAGGATGGCCAGAAACACCAGCACCATCAGGCCGCCCACGGATTCAAGGTGCGGAATGATGAACAGGATGGAGCCAAAGCCCATGGCCGCGCCGATGAGGCAGCCGCAGATGCGCTGCGTCAGCTTGTGCACGGTTTCCGCCGTGGTGCCCAGCGCCGCGACGTAGCAGGTGATCATGGCCGTATGGATGCCCTGCCATCCGATGAGGGAGTAGATCAGGTAGCAGGTGACCGCCGCCGCCGTGGTTTTCAGGGCATAGAGCTGATAATCCGGGTTCGTCAGCGCATCGGGCGCAAAGAACGGCTGCTTCAGCGGCTGCGCGCCGCTACCGCCGTTATCACGCACGAAACCGGACAGGGACGCATAGATCGTGTCCAGCGCGGTGGAGCCGGTCGCGCCATTCTGCGCTACGCCTTCCGTCTGCACGCCTTGCGGCCGTTTGCCCGCGCGCACTGCCTCCGCCCCGGCGCGGCAGGCGTTGGCCAGTTTCTCCCGCACATCCGCAGCCAGCCCGACCGGCTGCGCCGCAACGGCCAGCATCAGGCGATAACTGTTCATGGCCGCGCCCAGCAGCCAGGTCACCGTGGCGCCTGGAGCGGTGTTGAAAAGTCGTGCCAACATGGCCTGCTGGCCGGTATCGGCATTGCCCTCGCCCAGCGGATCGCGCAGCGAACCGCCGTCGCCGCTCTCAAGCGACTTTGCGGATGCATCGAGCCTGTCAGCGACGGTGTCCCGCATCAGCCTGTTCGGCGAGGTGCCGAAGATCAGATAGAACACGATCATCAGCGCCATCGGCATGCAGGCCATCTGCCAGGCGTAGATCAGCGCGCGGGTCACGATTTCGCCTGCCGGCACGTCATCGACGAGGGTCAGGATGAAGGCCACCACCAGCGCGACGATCGAGCCCTGTTCGCCAAGCTGCGATGCCGCGCCGAGAAACACGAAGGCGAACGATATACCGGCGATCACGGCAATGCGCAGCAGGGCGGATTCCGCCGTCCATTCGATCAGCGAACCAATGGTCAGCACGACGATGCTGGACAGCACGATCACGCCCAGCGCCTGCCCTACGCACTGGGCGGCGTTCGGGCGCGCGAGAAAGATGATCAGATAGCAGCCGATGGCGGATTCCGGCACGTGATACATCATGGCGACGCCCGCCGCGAGCGCGCACATCAGCGCGACCCGCCATGTCAGCGCGAAGCGCCCGGGCGTGCGCACGAACAGATCGTGCCAGACCTTCTGCCCTATGGCCCCCCAGGGCCCCGGATCAGCAGCGCGTTCCATGATGCACAGTCACCGTGATGGACGCGCCGGCGCGCATCAGGTTTTCCGGCGGATCGAGCAGACGTATCCGCACCGGGAAGCGCTGGGCGACGCGCACCCAGTCGAGATTCTTCGGCACCAGCGGCATGATGCGCGGCAGGTTGATGACATCTTCGGACGCCACGCCCCAGCCGATGCTTTCAACGACACCGCGCACAGGCGTCGCGGGGTCGGCAAGAACGTAAACCGACGCGCAATCCCCCACCGAGATCGAGGGGATGCGCGTTTCCACAAAGTTCGCTGATGCATACCAGGCGCCGGTGTCGATCAATGAAAACAGCGATTGCCCCGTGATGGCATAAGCGCCCACGGTGGGCACCGTTCCCGCCACCCGGCCGGAGAAGGGGGCGCGAATGACGGCATCCGCAAGCGCCCGCTCGGCGATGGCAAGCGCCGCCTTGCGCGCCTCGACAAGCGCCGTTGCGGCAGCGGCATTGCTGACGAGTGCGTTTGCCGCCTCAAGCTGATGCCGCGCCTGCCGCAGGCTCACCTCGGCGTCGTGTTTGAGCGTGGCGGCATCATCCACCTGCTGCGCACTGACGTAACCCTTGGGCCGCAAGGCCTGCAGCCGCTCCAGCGTATGCGTGGCAAGTTGCAGGTTGACCTCGGCGCGTTTCACCTGCTCCTGCGCGATAACGGCATTGGAGCGTTCGGCGGATACCGTGCGCTCGCTGTCCGCCAGCGCGGCTTCGGCGATTTTCAGGTCAGCGGCGGTCTGCTCCACTACCAGCCGGAAGGGCAGGGGATCAAGCTCGGCCAGCACCTGGCCTTTTTCCACGTAGCCGTTTTCCTCCACGCCGACCTTGACGATGCGTCCGGGGAGGGCAAAAGCGACGTTGACGACATTGGCGGTGATCACCGCATCCTGCGACAGCGGATTCATGTCGGCGTTATGCACGTAACGCCAGCCGAAATAGACGGCGGAAACCACGGCGGCGATGGCGATGACCACGGCGATGGTGCGCATCACCGGCGAGGGCTTGTGGGTAATATCCACGCCTTATCTCCCGAAGCCGATGATGGACGCGATAAAGCCGAGAGAGGCGGCGATGCAGACATAGATGAGCAGCCGGAACGGCATGGCGTCGTCGATGCCAGCGGCGACGAAGACGATCCGCACCAGCACGGCCCCGACGATGCCCGCCAGCGTGCAGGCCAGCCATGAGGGGAAATAGGCGCCGAAAAACTCGATCGAGGGGCTGGAAGTTGCAACGCAGCCCCCCAGCCCGATAGCCAGGGGCGCCAGCGCGGCAACCATAAACGCAGATATGCGGCCTGCCAGCCCCACGCGTGGCTTGATCCTCATTCGCGTCCTACCCCGCGCCTCACCCTGTTGAAAGAACTGGTTAACAGAGGCTTGTGACAAACGCAACGCCCGGAAGATCAGTATCAAAAGCGATATGTCATGCCGACAACAGGGCCTGAAAATGTCGTTTCGAAAACGTGGCCGGAGGAATTATAATCTACCGAAAGTGCCTTGTATCCGATGGAGCCGGAAATATTGTCGGTGAAGGCGTAGTTGACTGTCGCCAGAACCTGCCACGTCAATTGCGAGCCGGCATCGAAGCCGCCGATATCTGCCTGCCCCAGGAGCGACAACTTGTCGGTGAGGTGGACAAAGGCCCGTGCGCCGATCAGCGGATCAACCCAGCCGAAGTCCTCTCCATAGGAGATGGAGAAGCCATCATATTTGACCGTGGCCGTATTCGACAGCCGCCACCAGCGCCCGCCAGCCATCAGGTCGAGAGAGGCTTTGGGGGTGTCGTAAACGCGGTATCCGGCCTGAAGCGTGGCGGAAAACATGGTGCTGTCCACGCCCGCGCTCAATCCCGGCGTCGGCCCGATGCGCGGCAGCGCCCCGATCGAGCGCGCATCGTCGGTGTCGACATACATCGCGTCGACGGAGAGCACGAATCGGTCGTATCGCGCCCAGAAATTGACGAAGCCGCCGAACTTCAGATCGTCCATCACATCGTTGAAGGACTTGTTCACCTTGATGGATGGCCCGCGGCGAAAGGGCGATATGTCGCCGCGCAGGCCGGTCGCCCATGCATAGGGCGATATCTGCACCGTCCAGCGCGAGGCGGTGTCAGCGGAGGCGGGCTGTTGCGCCCGAGCAGCACCCGTGCCGGAAATCATGGCAAGAGCAATGATGAAAACCAGTGAGGCAATATGATTTTTCATGACCTAAATACTTTCTATTCGAATATGCTTAGCCAAGTATTTTATATTTAAGCATTTTATATTTAAGTATTTTCTACTCAGGTGCTTCCTAGACGAGCGTGTTCTTGAATATGGTGCCCGCCTTCATGATGAGGTTCATGCGGTTGTCCGGATCGCCGATGATGCTGATGTCTTCCAGCGGGTTGCCATCCACCACGAGCAGGTCGGCATGGGCGTCTTCGGCAACGACGCCGAGCTTGCCGGGATAGGGGTTGCGCTCGCCCGACAGTGCAAGCAGTTCGCCGTTCTGGCTCGTCACGAGGCGCAACACGTCGATGTTCGGCATCCAGCGCCCCAGCTTGGCGATCTGCCGACCCTGCGAGCGCGTGCCGGCGGGATTGAACAGAATGTCCGTGCCGATGGCAGTCTTGACGTTGAACCGCCGGAAAAGCTCGAACGACCGGATGGTGCCCTCCGAGATTTCCCTTTGCTGCGCCTGTTGCAGTGGCGTGGCCTTGGGATTCGAGTCCTCGTCGGCGAGGAATGGTTGCAGGCTCCACCATGCGCCGGCATCCGCCATGCGCTTCACCGCCTCTTCGTCGGCAAGCTGTCCATGCTCGATGCTGCGAACACCGCAGGCCAGAGCACGCTCGATGCCGGCGGAGGTGTAGACGTGCGCGCAAACATACGTGCCCCAGTCGTTTGCCGCGTCGACAGCGGCCTTGATCTCTGGAGCCGTGAACTGGATGGAGTCGAGCGGATCGTACATCGATGACACGCCGCCGCCGACCATCACCTTGATCTGGCTGGCGCCCAGCAGCAATTGCTCGCGCGTGCGCTTGAGCACCTCCGGTATGCCGTCAGCGATGATCGTGACGCCTTCCTTCTCTGCCGGGCTGAGGGGAGACATCGGCGTGCTCGGAATCTGGTTGCGGAAGCGGAAGTCGCCGTGACCGGCGGTTTGCGAAATCATCGCCCCGGAAGGATAGATGCGCGGCCCCGGGAAGCGGTCTTCGTCGATGGCCTTTTTCAGCGCGAAAGCAGGGCCGCCGGCGTCCCGCACGCTGGTAAAACCGCGCAGCAGGGTGCGTCCGGCTTCCTGGGTGGCCAGCAGGTGGATGTAGGGGGCATCCGCCGTCATCGCGAGCGCCTGCGGCACCGCCGCCATGAACGTGTGCCAGTGCGCATCGATAAGGCCAGGCATTACCACCTTGCCGGTGCAATCGATGACCTGCGCATTCTCAACGGCTTGCCCGCGCGGCACCAGAGCCTTGATGCGCCCGGCCTCGACGACGATGTCGCGGCCGTCGATGAGGTCGGCGGCAACGCCGTCGAAAATACGGGCGTTGGCCAGAACGATCGGCTTGGGGGCTTCAGCGGCGGCAGGCAGGGCTCGCCCCAGCGCGCCAACGGCGAACGCACCCGCCAGCCCCTTGAGAACTGTGCGCCGGGACAGCGCCTCTTCCACCGTGCAGGTGATGCGCCGCATCTGCGGGCTGTGGCAAAGGCACCCGGCGCCCAGATGCCAGTTGGAGGGTTGCTGGCCGTTCGTCATGATACTTCTCTTGTTCAGGCCCGGCATGGGCCGCATGTCATGGAGGATTCATGCCACGTCGCACTTGTATTATTTTGTACGCATGGCATGTCCGGCAAAAGACAGACGGGATGAGACAGGCTTGACGGGATCATTCGGGCACGCCGGTTATGACGGTGTATCGGTGCATTCTCGCACGCCGACCTTGCCCGAGCGTTTCAACGTTGATCCCATCCGCCGATGCGTTGGCCCGTCTGTGGTTGTTCGATGGGAGCGGGCGGGGTTTCCCCCGCCTGCCGCAGCGTGCGTTCCAGCAGCACTTCATAGATCGGGCGTCCGCCGAGCCAATCCGCGACGATGTTGGCCACCATCGCGGTAATCAGCGTGGGCAGAAGCACGTCGTAGGAGCCTGTCAGCTCCGCGATCAGCACCACGCCGACGAGCGGCGCGCGGATCGTGGACGCAAAAAGACCGCCCATCGCCGCAACGCCCAGCGCCATCACCGCGCCGGGAGGCAACGGCAGCGCAGCCTCCAGAATGAGGCCGTAAAGCAGCCCCATCGCCGTCGCCAGCGCGAGGATCGGCGCGAAGATGCCGCCGGGAACGCCGGTGGAGTAGCTGATCATCGTCATTACGAAGCGGATGAGCACGATCACCGCCACGCTCGTCAGCGCCAGATTGGCTGTCGCCATGGACACCACCAGCGTTTCACCGCCCTTGGTCGCATCCGGATTCAGCACCAGCAGGATGCCGACGGCAAAGCCCGCCAGCGCCGGGAAGATATAGAAGGAGCTGCGGTTGCCGAGCGCGCGGGCGAAATCCATGGATCGCACGAGGCAGCTGTTGAACACAACGCCCGCCACGCCGAGAACGACGCCAAGCCCGACGAAGGCCGGCAGCAAGCCCAGAGGCGTCACCGGCACGTCGATAGCCATGAAAGGCCGCACGCCGGCAAGCTCCTGCGTCACGATGCCGCTCATGACGCAGGCGAACATCACGCCGGTATAGGTCTTGAGCGAGTATGGAAACTGCCGCCGGGTTTCCTCGATCACGAACAGGATCGACGCCAGCGGCGCGCTGAAGGCCGCCGCAAGGCCCGCCGCGCCGCCTGCTGCCAGGAGGGCGTAGCCATCCTTGGTCGGCAGCTTCAGCCATTGCGATGCTGCCTGTGCGATCGATGCGCCAAGATGAATGGTCGGTCCCTCGCGGCCAAGCACCAGCCCGGACGAGAGCGACAAAAAGCCGCCGACGAATTTGACCGGCAGGATGCGCCGCCAGCGGACCTGCCGCAGTCCCACCATCGCGCCTTCGATTTCCTGCACGCCAGAACCGCTAGCCTCCGGTGCGAAGTTGCGCACCAGCCAAACCGACGCAAGCACCATGAGGGCCGAAATGCAGCCGGTCAGCAGCAGGAGCCCGCCGTCCCCGATGGCAACGCCGGCCTGGTCTAGTCCGGACTTCAGGAGCGTTGGCCAGGCCAGCGCCTCGTTGACGCCAAGATGAAGCGCTGTGCCGACAACCCCCGCCAGCGCCCCCACGACGATGGCGGCGAGGAAGAACAGGGCGTCGCTTCGCCGGTTTGGCGAGGTCTCGTTATCGGCACTCAACGGCGGTCTCCCGTGGGCTGGCGGGTCGTGTTGTGCGGGTCCGCGATGCAGGCCCGTCCCTGTATAGTCGGCATTCCCGTCATTGCAGCAACAGCACGATCACGATGCCGCCAATGGTCAGGAGCGTGTTGGACACCGCATAGGGCACCGTATAACCAAGCGCCGGCACCTTGCTGTGGGCCTGGCTCGCTATCATGCCCAGCGACGGCGTGGAAATGCACGCCCCGGCACAACACCCAAGCACCAGCGCATCGTCGAAACGGAAGATATACTTGCCGATGAGAAGCGCGATGATAATGGGAATGGTCGTCACCGCCATGCCCCACAGGAACAGGCTCAAGCCCATCTGCTGGACGCCGGCGACGAAACTCGGCCCGGAGGTGATGCCGATCACGGCAATGAATATGTTGAGGCCGACCACGTTCATGAACCACGTCACCTGTGGCGGAACGTTGCCGAAGGCGGGGTAGACGAAGCGCTGCCACCCTGCGGCGATGCCTGCGATAAGCACACCGCCGGCCATCGACAAGGTGAGCGGCACGCCGGCCACTGTCACGATCGGGATGCCGATCAGCGCGCCCAACGCAATGGCGAGGAATATTGCCGTGACATCGGTCTCGGTGGTGGAAAAGTCCGCCCGCCCGATGACGCCCAGCACCGCGCGAATGCGCTGCGGACGGCCAATCACGGTGAGAACGTCGCCGCGATGGATCTGCGTTTGCGGCAGCACAGGAATATCCGTGCCCGATGCGCCCCGGCGAATACGGACGAGGAAGAGGCCGTGGGTCAGCGGGTCGTGGGCAAGATCCGACAGCGTTTTGCCGTCATAGGCGCGCTTGGTCACGACGACATCCGTGCCACCTGCGGGCACGTCGAGCATCTCGGGATCTTCGACCTCCTCCGAGCCGCGCGAGAACAGCATGCCGAGGGTTCCCCGCGCACCGGCGACGCTGACGGTATCCCCGGCCTGCAACACGGTGTCCTCATGCGCGTCGATCATCTGGTCGGCGCGGCGGATGCGGTCGAAGAACACCCGGGAGTGGGGCAGGCTGTCCTCCACCTGCGCGACGGTCTTGCCCACCTGCGGGGCGTTATCCGAGAGGTGATAGGCGCGGATGATGAAGTGGTGCCACGAGGTATCGGCAGGATCGCCTAACCCGCCCAGGCGGGTTTCGTAACTGCGGCAGGCCGATGGCAGATCGATGCGCAACAGCCGCGGCCCGATCTGGCAGATGATAAAGATCGACCCGACGGTGCCATAGATGTACGTCATGGCGAAAGCGGTCGACAGAGCCCCGACCATGGACCGCGTCTGCTCAAGCGAAAGGCCTAGTCCCTGAATCGTATTGGTGGAGAGGCCGAGCGCGGCGGAAACCGTGGAGGCGCCCGCAAACAGGCCCGAGCCATAGCCCGCATCATAACCTGCCACCCGAGCGACGATATAAGCGGTGGCCACGAAAACCACGCTGACAACCGTTGCGAAAAGCGCCTGCTTGGCACCATCCTGCGCTAACGCGCGCACGAATTGCGGCCCGACGCCGTAACCCACGGCGAACAGGAACAGCAGGAAGAACACCATCGCAAGATCGTGCGACACAGCAATATCAAGTTGGCCGACGAGAATGCCAACCAGCAATGTCGTCGTCACGGAACCGAGGCTGAAGCCGCGATATTCGATTTTTCCGAGCGGATATCCAATAGCCACCGTCAGAAAGACGGCAATTTCCGGATTGCTCCGAAGCGTTGTCAGCATCCAATGCAACATGGACTTGTCTCTCGCAATATCGACTCAGGTCGGCGCCGACCATAGAGGACGAAAATCGCAAATAAAAGTCATGCTCCGCATTGACTGCTTTCAAGCCGGTGTTTTCCCGTATCCTTTGGAAGATCTTCCGATTTTTGCTATAGATCATGCGTATGAACGGATACTGTTTTTCGCTGATCAATACGCAGGAAACCAATGTTTCCTATGCGACGACACCGATGCCGTCGATGCAGCCGCCGCTCATGTTTCGGCGCAACAGCCTGCGTCCGGGGCGGTCTTATCGCGCCGAACGCAGGGTGGGTCGCAATCGGTAATCAGGAGAGGCTGTCCCGGTCAGATCCAGGACAGCAGTTCCTTCGTTTCCACGATCTCGAACTGTTCGTCGCCGACCTTCTCGACCTTGCGGCCGTCGGAAAGGGCATGGGACACCTGCTTCGTGCCGGTGTCATCGACGGTATGAGTCTCGACAACCGTATAGACGACCCCGGTGTCGCCACGGGCGCGCAGGGTCTTGGTGCGGGCGTTTTCGCTCATGAACTTGGCTCCTGAAACTGGTTCCGACACTTTTGGCCGGGCAGGATGGGGCAGGCACGATGCGGCATGTGCCGCCACCCTC
The DNA here is from genome assembly GCF_014195635.1 of Pseudochelatococcus contaminans. GTDB lineage: Bacteria > Pseudomonadota > Alphaproteobacteria > Rhizobiales > Beijerinckiaceae > Pseudochelatococcus > Pseudochelatococcus contaminans. The sequence goes on from NZ_JACICC010000001.1 coordinate 489,325, forward strand.
ACTTGAGAGTGATCGGGCCGATGGGTGCGACATTCGGCAATGTCAGCATGATATCGCCAGCATCGGCGGGCGGCGCGTCGAACTGCGCCTTCCAGTCGCCGACGCGCGGGTTCTTGTCGGGATTGTAGTTGAACTTCAGCTTCAGCTCAGCCGGTGCGGCAACCTTGCCATCGGTGCGATGAAGCGGAAAGCGCTGATCGCCCGCCGACAGGTAAATGACGTTGTCGATGGCGCCGTCATCAAGCTTTTCATAGATCGTCTCGCCCGAGTAACCGGGATAGTCGGTTTCGAAGCGCAGCTCGATCGATACGACGTCGCCTTGCCGGACAGCCTTGCGAACCGTGGCCCAGGCCTTGTCGCTCTGCGTGATCGGCTTCGCGTTATCCAGCGCGAATGCGGGCGTGCAGACCGTGGCAAGCGCCAGAGCGGCGGCGAGAATACGACTATGCTGGAACATCACCAGCCTCCGTTGGTTGCGAAGGGCCGCACGGCAGCCCTTCGCGGATCATGGATGACAGCTGCTTAGTTCTTGGCGTTTTCGCTCTTGGCTTCTTCGTTCTTGGCGTCTTCCTGAATGCCGAAGGCATCCAGCGCACCGCGGAAGATGTCGGTGTTGTCGATGAACACGCGGCTTTCCTCGGGGACGTTGTAGATCGCGAGGCCATCGTCCTTCTTGGCGATCTTCGTGAAGTAATCGGCGCCTGCGCCGTGGGCATAAACCGGCACCAGCTCGCGGGTGTGGTTGTCAGTGTTCCAACGCACCAGCGGCAGTGCGCCTGCACCCTGATTGATGATCGGGCTGTAGGCGACCGTGTTGGAATCCGGACCCTGCAGCAGACCGTTGCCGTGGTCGGTGGTGACGATCACCAGCGTTTCATCCCACGAGCTGTTCTTCTCAACCCACTCCACCACGGTTTCGACGGCTTCGTTGAAATCGATCTGCTCTTCGATCAGGCGCGGCAAGTTGTTAGCGTGTGCGGCCCAGTCGACAGCGCCGCCCTCGACCATAAGGAAGAAGCCCTTGTCGTTCTTTTCAAGAACGTTCAGCGCGGCCTTCGTCATCGTCGGCAGGCTGGGGGTGTTGTCCAGCAGGTTGCCAGCCGTGACGCCCGGGCGGTTGAACTGCAGCGTCGCGATGTTCTGCGCCGTGCCGATCACCTTGGACTTGCCACCGAGGTCATGCTCGCCGGCAGCCAGCTTCTCGAAGTCTTCCTTGGTTTCGATATGGGCGTAGTCGGTCTGGCCGCCGGTCAGGCGCTCCCAGGTTTCCTTGCCGCCAACGAAACGGAAGTCCTTGTCCGTGGGGTTCTCGATACGCGTGCCGTCGCCCTTGAAATAGGGGTGGCCGGTGCCGAACACGACAGTCGCGAGGCCGCTGTCGACAACTTCCTTGCCGAGTGCGGCATAATCGTTGCGGCTGCGGTTGTGCCCAAGGAAGCCGGCGGGGGTTGCGTGCGTCCACTCGACCGAGGTGATGACGCCCAGCGAACGGCCGGAATCGACCACGTATTCGCCGATGTGCTTCAGCTGGGTGTCGTCGTTGGACCAGTTGATGGCGTTGTTGTAGGTCTTGGTGCCGGATGCAAGCGCGGTTGCAGCGGCGGCGCTGTCCGTGAAGTCGGCGCGCGTGTAGTCATAACCGGCAAAGAAGCCGGGGTACGAGCCGAGGTTACCCTCGAATACCGTATCGACCTTCGCGTCGTCCCACAGCTTGGCAGGATCGAAGGTGACGGAGCCTTCGTTGGTTTTCGTGGGCTCGTTGGATGTATTCAGCGGATAGGTCGACGAGAAAATCTGCACGTCGAAGTCGTCGTACGCTTCATGACCAAGCGCACCGTGACGGAAGAAGCTTCCGGCACGCCACGTTTCAATGCCAGCGCCATCGGTAATCAGCAGAATGACGTTCTTGGCCTTGGGTGCCTGCGCGAAAGCTGGCGATACCATGGCCGATGCAAAGCAAAGGCCAACAGCTATTTTCCTGAGAAGGGTCATGACAGGTCTCCGTTAGCGGAAATAAACGGGTTTATTGTCCCCTGCGGGGTGTATCAAAATAACATTGCATTTGAGAGACGGGGCAGGTGTGAAGGCCACTAATCGCGGTGTATTTCTCAGCCCTGAAGCCAGGCGTTGACAGGCCGGAGCACCCTTTGCTAGAAATTGAAACATTATAACATAGCAATTAAGGTTCGTATTATGTCCCATGTGCCGTCCGACAGCCGTCTCCCCGTCACCGTGCTCTCGGGGTTCCTTGGCGCGGGCAAGACCACGCTTCTCAATCACGTGCTGAACAACCGCGAGGGCAAAAAGGTCGCGGTCATCGTCAATGACATGAGCGAAGTCAATATCGACGCTGATCTGGTGCGTGACGGCGGAGCCAATCTCTCCCGCACGGATGAGAAGCTCGTCGAAATGACCAACGGCTGCATTTGCTGCACTCTTCGCGACGACCTTCTCGTCGAAGTGCGCCGCCTGAGCGAGGAGGGGCGTTTCGACTATCTCCTCATCGAGGGCACTGGCATCGCCGAGCCATTGCCGATTGCGGCGACGTTTTCCTTCCGGGATGAAAACGACGACAGCCTGTCAGACATCGCCCGCCTTGACACCATGGTCACGGTCGTCGATGCAGTTAATCTGCTGCGGGATTACACCTCCACCGACTTTCTGAGCGACAGGGGCGAAACGGCCGGCGAAGACGACAACCGCACGCTTGTCGATCTGCATGTCGAGCAGATCGAGTTCGCGGATGTGGTCGTCATCAACAAGAAGTCGGATGTGCCGCCAGAGCAATTGGATCTGGTGCGCAAGGTCGTCATGTCCCTGAACGGCGATGCACGGATTATAGAAGTCGATATCGGGCAGGTGAAGCTCAGCGACATTCTCGATACTGGCCTTTTCAGCGAGGAAAAAGCGCAAGAGCATCCGCTTTGGGTGAAAGAGCTTTACGGATTCAAGGATCACGTACCCGAAACGGAAGAATACGGCATCCAGAGCTTTATCTATAGAGCGCGGCGGCCTTTCCACCCCGAAAAGTTCAACGCCTTCATCAACACGACTTGGCCGGGCCTCATCCGCGCCAAAGGACATTTCTGGCTAGCAACACGCCCCGATTGGGTTGGCGACTTTTCACTGGCCGGCGCATTGGCGCGGGTGTCTCTGATGGGGCGCTGGTGGGCGGCCATCCCGCGCGCCCGCTGGCCCGCCGACGAAGAGTGGCAGGCCGTGATCAAACGGCACTGGAACGATATATGGGGCGACCGTCGGCAGGAAATGGTGTTCATCGGCACGTCCATGGATGAAGCCGCCATCCGCGCCGAACTTGATCGCTGCCTGGTCGCCGACGAGGAAGGCCCCTTCAACGCCGAAGCCTTCAGCAACCTGCCCGACCCATTCCCCCGCTGGGCAACGCAGGGATAAACACAGAGCTGCGGCGGTTGAACCGAAGCAGGTCAACTTGCATCCTGAGTGATATGGAGAAGCACAGCTCCATATCACTCGCTTTCGCCGACGCCGAATGCCGGATGATGACGCACCTTCCCATGTGGCTCGGCATCGTCAAAGGGCAGAACCTGAACCACCTCTGGCGGAAGCCCGGCCAATTCAACCCCGGGAAGTGCCCGGTACCCAAATCGGCCATAATAGGCAGGATCGCCCGCCAGCACCGCCCCTCTGCTGACCGCCCGCAGGCGGCCAAGCGCCTCTGCCATCAAAGCGCTGCCGACTCCCTGACGATGTCTGGCCGGTAAAACGGCAAGCGGACCGATCAGGCTCCAGCCGCTCTGTGTCCCGATCGATGCAGGAGAGGCAGCCAGATAGCCGATGACCTCCCCCTCATCCTCGGCCACGAGCGACAGGCTGAGCGCATCTTGCTCCCGCAATTTCTCGACAATATCCGCCTCTGTTCCAGTCGATTGTGGAAGCACCAAAAACGCTTCGGTGATGATGCGCCCAATCACCGGAATGTCTCGGGGAGTTTCGTTGCGGATCAACATGTAAGATGTACCTCTCTGCTTGAAGAGTTGACCACGAGCAGCGCAACTCCTCTATCGGAAGCATAGCAAGTTCCGCCACCCAAGATTCGGCCAATGCAGAGTCAGGCACGAAGAATGCACATAGGCACGTAATAATAAGGAGATGTCTGATACATAGCCGGTTAAAAGCTCAGGCTATGACGAGGAGCGCGGCGTGATCGTCTCCGCAGTGTCAATTTCAGTCTTGCACTGGGGAAATAGGAAAGGGATCCGTTGCAGATTTGCAGCCGGTAATGAGGAGGAAAGATTGAAGTTCTCAATTCTATACTGAAATGGCGGAGAGAGAGGGATTCGAACCCTCGATACGGTTGCCCGTATACACGCGTTCCAGGCGTGCGCCTTCAACCACTCGGCCACCTCTCCAGATCGCTGTCGTTATGGCAGATGCTCTTGATTAGAGTTTCTGCATCCAAAAACGGCCAGCGATATCAATGCGATGATTCTGCTCGAATCGAATGAGCGCTCAACACATTGTCAGTCGCGGAAGATTTCCTGCGACCAGCGGCTTCTAGCTTAGAATCAGCCGCTGTGGCAAGGGCTGTTTTGGATCATTTCACACTCTCCTCAGAAAAAGTTTCTCGGCTGAGGATATTGGCGCCCTATGATGATCGATTGCCGATAAATACGTTCTCTGACAATCGACCGCTTCCGCCAACCACTTCCGCAAGGATCAAAGCTCGCGCATCTATCAACGCTCGATGGAGCGGTATGACAGCCTCGTCGGCGGTTCCGGGATAAAGCCTCCGGCTGTTGATTGAGCGGTCGCGAACGGCAGCGACAGATTGATGCTCTTGGCAGCCGGGGCGGTTGCTGCTTGTGCGGAGACTACAGACTGAGAGGTGGCCGGAGCATCCTGCGAGGCAAGGGCCAGCGCCCTCGGAACAGGCATGGGCACGGCCGGTGCTTGCGCTGCAACCGTGGTGGCAGGTGCCGCCGGCTGGTTTGTCTGCGTCGTCTCGGTCACCTGTTGCTCGGTCACAGGTTGTTCGGCGACACGCTGATCGGCAACTGGGGCAGCGGCTACCGTAACAGCTGCTTCAGGTGCGGTCGCGGTTGGCTGGCTGTCGATGGAGGCGATCAGCGTATCCTGGGTTACGCGGGGAGCGTTGCGACCGACCTTGGTATAAAAAATGTTGCCGCCTGCAACATGCAGGTACCGCATGTTCGGATATTTATAGCGCCGCGTTGCGACGTGGAAGAACATGGAATCGCCAATGCCGGTATGGCGTTTGCCGGCGATGATCTCGTCGGCCACGGCTTCGGCGTGATGACGGTCCCGGGCGGAAAGGGGGCGCGATAGCACGCCGCGTGCGAACTGGTTTTTCTGGCCGACGACGCCGCAAATCGTGCTCGGATAGCTTGGCGAGTTGACCCGGTTCAGCACGACGGTACCAACGGCGAGAAGACCCTCACGGCTGGCGCGTTGGGATTCGAAATACATCGCCCGAACAAGGCAATCGCGCTCGCTGTTGCTGGCGACGAAAGACCGGCGCCGGGGTTCCGAGGCGGTTCCGGTGAACTTCGCCGCGGCGTCGGCGACGATGCTTCGGCTAAGGCCGGATGCGTCCTGCGCAACGGCTTTGTCATTGCCGTGGCTCGATTTAGCAACTGAACGTGTCGCGGATTTGTGAGCGGTCTTCGTGTGTGAAGGCGATTTCGCCTTTGTATTGCCGGTGGCCTGCGTCGTATTGTCGGCAACAGCCAACGAACGCTCGGGAGAGTAACTGCACCCGCCAAGAACGAGTGCTGTCAATACTGTGGTAACGGCCAGCGAGGGACGGCAACGTCGGGCGAAAATCATGCAGCAGCCTCTACGTATTCCGCCGCGACTTGAGCGACATAATATCTGTTAGCGAATGGGGAATGCACTGGCAACCCCCCGGCAACTGTTTTAACGGTTGCGGGAGAATAGGGATGGCTGGCAAAAGAAATGGTCGGGAACACGATTCCTGCTCTTTCCGGTAGGGTAAATGACTTCGATTACACAGAAAATTGCTGCCGAACTTGGCGTCAAGAACCAGCAGGTGGATGCGGCGGTGGCGCTGCTCGACGAAGGGGCGACGGTTCCATTTGTCGCGCGTTATCGAAAGGAAGTGACGGGCGGCCTCGATGATGCCCAGTTGCGCACGCTGGAAGAGCGGCTTCGCTACCTGCGCGAACTGGAAGAGCGGCGCGCCACGGTGCTCGCCAGCATCGAAGAGCAGGGCAAGCTCACGGACGATCTGAGGGCGCGTATTCTGGAGGCGGATTCAAAGGCGCGCATCGAAGACATTTATCTGCCGTTCAAGCCCAAGCGCCGCACCAAGGCACAGATCGCGCGCGAGGCCGGGCTGGGGCCGCTGGCTGAAGCACTGTTTTCCGACCCCTCCATCGCGCCCGATGAGCGTGCGGCGGCCTTCGTGGACGAAGACAAGGGCGTGGCTTCCGTTCAGGCGGCGCTGGAAGGCGCGCGTGCTATTCTGGTGGAGCGGTTCTCGGAAGATGCTGACCTCATCGGCGGATTGCGCGAAGAGATGTGGAAGCAGGGCCATCTCGCGTCCACGGTGCGTGACGGCAAGCAGACCGAAGGCGCCAAGTTCGCGGATTATTTCGATTTCAGCGAGCCGTTCGCCAAGCTGCCGTCCCACCGCATTCTGGCGCTGTTTCGCGGCGAAAAGGAAGAGGTGCTCAACCTGTCTTTCGAGCCGGAGCCGATGACCGTTTCCGCGACGGCGACCAGCGGGCCGGGGCCTTATGAGCTGCGGATCGGGCATCGCTTCGGTATCGCCGATCGCGGCCGGCCAGGTGACGCGTGGCTGCGGGATTGCGTGCGCTGGGCCTGGCGGACGCGTATTCTGGTATCGTTGGGGCTGGATATGCGCGCCCGCCTGTGGCAGCAGGCCGAAGACGAGGGTGTGCGGGTTTTCGCCGGCAATTTGCGCGATCTGCTGCTTGCCGCGCCGGCCGGCATACGCCCCACCATGGGGCTCGATCCCGGGTTCCGCACGGGCGTCAAGGTGGCGGTCGTTGATGGCACGGGCAAGGTGGTCGATACGGCGACCATCTATCCGCACGAACCGCAACGCCGCTGGGATGAGGCGCTGGCAACGCTGGCTGTGCTGGCTGCCCGGCATAAAGTGGAACTGATCGCCATCGGCAACGGCACCGCCTCACGCGAGACGGACAGGCTGGCGGCGGATCTCATTCGGCAGCACCCGCAGTCGGGCCTGACGAAGATCGTGGTGTCGGAGGCGGGCGCGTCGGTCTATTCCGCTTCCGCCTATGCATCGCAGGAGTTGCCGGAACTGGATGTCACGCTGCGCGGGGCAGTTTCCATTGCCCGTCGCTTGCAGGATCCGCTGGCGGAGTTGGTGAAGATCGATCCCAAATCCATCGGCGTCGGCCAATATCAGCACGATCTTTCCGAGACGAAGCTGTCGCACTCGCTCGACGCTGTGGTTGAAGACTGCGTGAACGGCGTGGGCGTGGATGTGAACACGGCATCCGTGCCGCTACTGGCGCGGGTGTCCGGCGTCGGTGAGGGGCTGGCGCGTAACATCGTGGCGCATCGGGATGAGAACGGCGCGTTCTCCAATCGTGCTGCGCTGAAAAAGGTCGCGCGCCTCGGCCCCAAGGCATTCGAGCTGTGTGCCGGGTTTTTGCGCATTCGCGGCGGGGATGATCCGCTCGATGCCTCCGGCGTGCATCCCGAAGCCTATCCCGTTGTGCGGCGTATTCTGGCCACGACGAAGAGCGATATCCGCACCCTGATCGGTGACACGGCGACGCTGCGCGGGCTCGATCCCGCCCATTTTACCGATGACAGGTTCGGCGTGCCGACGGTGACGGACATCCTGCGCGAGCTGGAAAAACCGGGGCGCGATCCGCGTCCCGCCTTCAAGACCGCGACCTTCAAGGAGGGTGTCGAGAAAATCGGCGATCTCCAGCCGGGCATGGTCATGGAAGGGGTGGTCACCAATGTCGCGGCCTTCGGGGCGTTCGTTGACATCGGCGTGCATCAGGACGGGCTGGTTCATATTTCGGCCATGGCCAACAGCTTCGTCAAAGATCCGCGCGATGTCGCCAAGCCGGGCGATGTGGTGCGGGTGAAGGTGCTGGAGGTGGATGCCGCGCGCAAGCGTATCGCGCTTACCATGCGTCTTGACGATGCGCCCGGCGCGACCCGTGACGCCAGTCAGCCGCGCGGCCAGCGGCGGGATGACCGGCGTGAGCAACCGCGCACCCAGCGCCCGGCAGGGGGCGGACGCGGTGAGCCGGCATCCGGCTCGGCGTTGGCCGAGGCATTGCGCCGGGCCGGTCTGTCGTCTGACAACAAAGGCCGGAACGGCAAAAACTAAAGCGTTTTCAAGCAAAGTGGATACCGCTTTGTGTGAAGAAAACGCGTCAAACCAAAAAGATAGAGCCTTTCGGCGTTTCAACGAAATGCCGGAAGGCTCTAAATCGGTCAAGCGAGGGCGCGATGCTATCTTTCATCCATCGTCAGATCAGGCGCATCCTCACCTTGCTGCTGGTGGTGTTCATCATCGCGTTTCTCGTGCGCGGATGGGATATGCGGCGTAGCCCGCCGCTTGAACTCTGGCACACGACCGAGCTGGCGGACATGTCGGCAGCCGATATCGACCGTGCGCGGTGGGACGAGTATCTGCAGGCGGAAGCCGCATTATTCGACAAGGTCGCCAGCGAAGTGGTCGCGGCGACACGGCCGCGTGAGCGCACGCATTTCAACCGTTACTCCCCGACGAGCCCGGTTTATCCGGGAGGGTTCGAGAAAGACTGGAACCGCTCCTTCGTGCTCCTGCCGGATGGTGAGCCTGTCGGGGCCGTGGTGTTGTTGCACGGGCTGACAGACGCGCCCTACAGCCTGCGCCATGTGGGTGCGTTCTACCGTGACCGGGGTTTCGCGGTCGTGGGCATCCGGCTGCCCGGGCATGGCACAGTGCCGGGATCGTTGCAGGTGACGCGCATTCCGCAATGGCAGGCTGCCGTCAGGCTGGCGGTGCGTGAGGCGCGGCGACTGGCCGGCGATGACGCGCCGTTGCATATGGTCGGTTATTCCAACGGCGGCGCGCTGGCGCTCGATTACGCGGTTACGGCGGCGTCCGGTGGCGAGTTGGCGCGGCCCGATCAGCTGGTGCTGCTGTCGCCCATGGTGGGGATCACGCCGGCTGCGCGCTTTACCTGGCTCGCCGGGGTGCCGGCCATCATCCCGGCGTTCGGCCAATCCGCGTGGCTGACGATTTTGCCGGAGTTCAACCCCTTCAAATATAACTCGATGCCCGTGGCGGCGGGGCAGCAGTCTTTCGACATGACACAGATCGTGAAGAACGGGCTGCGGAAGCTGGATGAGGAAGGGCGGATGGGCGAACTGCCGCCGATACTGACTTTCCAGTCCGTGTTCGATTTTACCGTCAGTACGCCGGATGTGATCCGGGAGTTATATGCGCGCTTGCCGGCGAACGGCTCCGAACTGGTGCTGCTGGATGCCGATCTCAATATCGACAATCGCTTCGGCGAGCTGGTGAACATGGATGCGCGCGCCGAGGTGCTGGCGCTTCTGCCTCCCGCGCCCCGTTTGTTCCGCACCGTGCTGGTCACCAATCGCACGGATCGCACCAGCGATGTCATCGCGCGTATTACCGAAGCGGGGGTGAGCGAAAGCACGGATGCGGAAACCGGCCTCAGTTATCCGCCGGATGTCTATTCGCTATCGCACGTCGGGGTTCCGTTCCCGCTGACGGACGGTCTTTATGGTTTGACGCCGGATCCGGATGACGATTTCGGTATTCGCACCAGCGTCGTGAATACTATCGGCGAGGTCAATACTTTTGTGCTGACCGTGGACCCGATCCTGCGCATGACATCACGCATGCAGTCCAACCCGTTCTTTCCGCTGATCATCGAGCGGATCGGCGCGGTGATAGAGCCTTCCCGCGAGCCTGCCAGGGAACCTTCCTGAGCGAAGGGCATCAGGGCTGGCCGCAGAACCTTTTTGCTTTCGGCGTCCAGCTGCCAAACCCCGTGGCCACCATGTTGGTGATGACGCGGCAGATATAGCGTTTTTGCGCCGGGTTGTTGTTGGGGCCGGCGTGATAGCGCGCCACGGCCATCGTCCACGTTCCTTCCCGCCGGTGCAGATCCTTGAGAAAACGCGCTGCATAGTTCACGTTCGCGCGCGGGTTGAGCATTTCCGACAGCGACGAGAATTTCTCGCGGTGGTAGTGATGGTTGATCTGCATGCAGCCGAGGTCGATGAGCTTGACGCCGCGTGCGCGTTCCTCGTTCAGGCGGCGCATGGCATCCGGTTTGTTGCGGGCAAAATATGCTTTTCCGGCGATGTTCATGGCGTAAGGTTGCAGCGATCCGCGCCTGCCGGTCTCTGTGAGACCGACCGCATAAAGGATATTGACCGGCACGTTGAACGTGCGGGCAGCGCGGATCATTTCGCGTTCACAGACATTTTGCGTCGCGGCTGCAAGATGCACCGCTCCCTCCGCTGCCGCAGGTGCGGCCACGCCGGAGAGGGTGCAAGCCAGCGCCAGCAGCGGCAAGAGGTGCGGCCGGAAGCGGCGCGCCGAGCTTTCCGTCCGGTCAGGTGCCTCGGTCTGTTCGAGCCGCGCTTTAAAGATAGATCGCCTGTGGCTCATCGGGGGTTTGAACAGTGGGATCGATGTTGATGGTGGCTGTGTCTTCATTGTCCGATCTGCTGCCTGCGCTTCGACCGGCTTCGCCCTGATCGCGTTGTCGGTCAAAACCGCCGGGTGCGCTGCCATTTTCCTGACCGTTAAATCCGTGCGCCGAGGGCTGGCCGTTGTTGTTGCCGGCATTTGACGGTGCGCCGTTCTGGAGTGCTGGCTGGTGACGGGAAAATTCGATGGAGGCGATTTCAGCGGTGTAGCCGGCGCGGCGCAGGGAATCGAGCAGCCCATCGCGATCGCGTTGCAGGATCTCGACCGATTGCGCCTTGTCAGCGGTGAGGCGCAGTTCAAGCACGCCGCCGACGATGCGCATCCGCGCGGTGACAAGGCCAAGCTCTTCCGGCTGCAACTGGATGCGCAGAATGCGAACCGGGCCGCTATTCTCCGCCGCCGGGTTGGCGACTTGCGCCGCCAGCTGCTGAGCGGGCGTCGCGGCTGTCGTCAGATCCCGCGCCTGGGCGATGATCTGATTGGCAATCCGGACCAGCGTTCCTGCGTCGGCGGATGAAGCATCGGCGACAATGCCCTGTGCTCCCGTCCCCGTCGTTGCCGATTGCTGCGTGATCGTCGAAGTATCGTCCCTTGCGCCGTGGAGGCTGCGGGTTGCTGCCAACGTACCGGGGCGGCGCTCGGTCGAGCCCTGCTTGTCATCGCCGGACATCGGCCCCAGCCGGGTATTGTCTGCTGCGTTATCCGGTCCGGCGGGTTCATCCGCCTCATCGCTGAAGGGGCTGGCCTGGACGGTGGTCGCATCCGGGGTAACTGGCTTTGTGCGCGTAACGCTGTGCGTGGTTGCGGCCTGTGCCGCAATGCTATGCTCTACCGCGGTTGCTGCTTGTGCTACAGTGCTATGCTCTACCGTGGCCGCACCCGGAGTGGCCGGTTTTACGGGCGTGGTGCTCTGCGTGGTTGTGGCCTGTGCCGTGGTGTTGCGGTTCTCCGGTCGGGTTGCAGTGCTCTGGGTTGCTTCAACGTTTGCGGTTGCCGTTCTGACCGGCGGGAGCACTTCATCGAGCGGTTGTGCGGCAGCGGCTTTCGCATCGATGGACGCTATCGCCGGTATGGCCGTTTCCCGAGCGGGGACGTTGACAGGCGCGAAATGCGTCTCGCGGCCGATGACGACGATGCGGGTGGTTTGCTGGCTCTGACCGGCTTGGGCTCCGGCCTCTTGCGCTGCCAGCATTTGTGGCGATGCATCGCGTCGCAGCGGTGCCGACTGGCGCGTTTGCGTAGGCTCCTGCGCCTCCGGCGTGCTGCCGATGGACTGCCCCAGAAGACGTGTCAGGTTGTCTTCCGGCCGGTCTTCGGCTTGCTGTTCCGGCATGTTCTTGCGTGATGGCTCTTCAGTCGCGTTTGCTTCGTCCGGCTGCGTTGAAGCGGTGTCGCCGCCGATGTCGTCTGCCGCCTCTGGCTCGTCCAGCGTCTGCCGTGCGACCACGCTTTCAAGGCGCGTGCGCGCGTTGGCGATCCGGTTTTTCATCGCGCGTGGCTCGTCCGGCGCATCGGGATCGGCTTGTTTTTCGGAGCCGGCTTTCCTGTCGTCCGGATCGCGTGCGACGGTTTCGTAGATGAGCGAGAACGCGCCGTCATCGCCGGTGGCCGCGGCGCCGCCTCTCGTGGTCGAGGATATCGCGCCGCCGCTGGTGGGGGTGATGTCGATGGCGCTCATGACCCCATCCCCTCCTTGATCAGTTCATCGCTTTTGCCGAGCAAATCCTTCACCCGCGACGCCGTGGTATCCAGCGCCGATTTTTCTGCGAAGACGCTTTCGACTATGGCCGCCGGCAAAGGCTTGTCGCTTGCGGGCGGAGGCGAGGCGGACGATTGATCCGTAGGCATGACCGGCATCTGGCGAATGCGGGTGGTGATGTAGAGCGCCGAGTCCAGAAGTCCCGTGTCGTCCGTGGGCAGGCGCTGCCTATCGATGGAGGCGAGAATGGTCTGGCCGTCGAGGAACTCTTTCTCGTCCAGAATGATGGCAGATCCGTAATAAAGCCGTGCCTGTTCCATCATGCTGCTGTTGCCGGGCGCAAGCTCCATGGCGCGCTTGGCGGCAAGGCTGGCCATACGCGTCTTGCCTTGGGTGACCGCCTGCCGCGCCAGACGCAGGTTGATGTCGATGCGGTTCGGCACGTCCAGGGCTTCCAGCAGATCCGTGAGCCAGGCTTCCTGCTCCGGCGTGCCGGACATGTTCATCCGCAACAGCGTGGAGGAAAATCGCTGGTGGAAATCCTTGGCGTAAACGGATGATGGATAGCGCCGCAGGTAATGCTTCGTCAGTTGCTTGAACTTGTCGTTGAGTTCGAGCTGGCCGGTCAGGAAGATCTCGCGGCGCAACGCGCCTTCGTCGACGAGCGTGCCGGGCATCAGCAGCCGCGCCATGTCGAGCAGCTTGACCGCGCGATCGGGATTGGTCCTGGCATAAAGGGCGGACTGGACCAGCGCGATGCGCCCGTCGATGCCGGGGCTGAGGGTCGAGGCGTCCATGTCGCCAAGGTGCTTGCGGGCTGTTTCCTCATCGCCCATGATATAGGCGGCGACGCCGTCGAGAATGGCGGGGTCTATCGCCGGACGAGGATCGAGAGCGACGAGCTTGCGCAGGATCGCGGGCGATCCGCCGCTGAGAGCGAAAGCAATCGCGGCGCGGGCGTTTCTGGGTTCCTGCCAGGCTTCATCCGGCGCGGACAGCAGCGCGGCGTTTGTTTTCGACAGCAGCGGCCCCTGCATGGACAGCGCCATGCGCGAACCGTGCGCGGTGCGGTCCTGCACAGCTTGCAGGGTGCGCACCAGTTGATAAGGCTCGCGTGCCTCCGCCGTTCCGACCGCCGGCAACTCCGTATCGGCATTAGTGGTTTCGGCGGCAGCGGGGGTGATCATCCACAGCATCCCGCATGCTGCGAGCGCGACCAGAGGCCATCGTGGGGCCGTGCGCAGGGCCGTCGTGGTGCGGGCGTTTTCCCTTGTGGGCGTGGGCAGGATGTCGCTCATCTGCTCTGCTCCCTGAGCAATATTTCTATACGGCGGTTCTCGGCCGCCCGTGGGTCGTTGGTGTTCTGCGGCAGCCGTGCGGCATAGCCTTCGATGTGTTCGATCCGGTTTTCATCCAGCCCGCCGCGGATCAGCATGTATGAGGCCATGTGCGCGCGCGCCGACGACAGCCGCCAGTTGTCGTAGTTGGCGGACCTGAACGGCACGGCGTCGGTGTGGCCGCGTATCACCACGGTTCCGGGGTGCTCTTCCAGCATCTTGCCGATGCGGGCGAGCGCACGCACGACTTCCGGTTTCGGCTCGGCGGAGCCGCTGGCGAACATGCTGTATGCCTCGGCGTCGGAAAGCCGGATCAGGATGCCTTCGCTGGTGCGTTCCACGGCGATGCCTGGCGCGGCGGAGGGGAGTGTTTCCTGCTTCAGCGCCTCATCGACATCATGCTTGAGTTCCGCCACCTCATTGGCCTGCTTCTGGGCTTCAGCGTCGGCTGCGGCGTCGGGCGCGATAGCCTTCTGCGGATCGGATGGCCTGGTGGCCTCCATTATCGTCTTGTCAGCCGGTGGCGTGTTATCGTTCTGCGTGCCGGCCTGTTGCTGTCCCGCCTCCAGCGGCATGTCGGGTGTGCCTTCGGGGGCCATGCGCCAGTAGGCGGGATCGAAGGGATCACGCACATCGTTGCTGGCGGCGGCTTCATCCTGCGATCTCGCCTGCATGGCTGCCTGTGCGGCGGTCTGCGCGGTCTGCCTCTCGGGCGGCGTCTTGTCGTCGGCCAGTTTGGCGAGGATCGCGTAAGGGTCCTGAAACAGCGCGCTTTCCTGATAACGCGGTTTGCTGATGTGGCCGGAGTCGCCGGACGGTCTGGTGCTGTCTCCGGAGCTATAGATGTTCTGTTGCTCCTGATTGTGCGCCTTATCCCCCTTGGGGCCGTTCTCGGGCGGAATCTCCTGCGGATCGTCCACGCCCTTGCGCGACACCGTCATGTCCGTCAACTTGACGGGGTTGAAATAGTTGGCGACGGCGGTGCGTTGCTCCTGATCCGTGATGTTGAGCAGCCACATGATCAGGAAGAACGCCATCAGCGCGGTCATGAAGTCGGCATAGGCGATTTTCCAGATGCCGTGAGAACCGTGATCCTCCGGCGCATGGTTGCGGCGCTGGATAAGAATCAGTTCACGCTCGATCTTGTCCATTGTGCACACTCGTTTCAGGCGTTGCGGACTTCCGGATCATTGGGTGGCGAGGGCGCTTTCGATGCGCTGGTTCCATGCGGCGAGCTGCGTCACGCAGACGGTATCCCCCGCCACCACGCGCACATCGGGCGACGAGCTGGCGCTGAACATGATCTGCCGGCCGGAGACAGGTGCATGCGCGGCAACGGCGTCGCGTATCCGGTCGATCAGATCAGCGGGGCCTGAGACGTCGATACGCGCCGCATCGGTTTCGCCCAGCAGCGAAAGCACGAGCTTGCGCAGTTCCCCGAGTGCCTGCTCCCGGATGGTGGATTGCAGGAACGGCGTGAAGATCGTCATCACCGATTGCGACAGGCGCTCTTCCATGTCGGTCATCGCGGTGGCGATCTGCTCCGCCAGCCGGGAAGCTTCCGTCTCGACCCATTCGGCCCGCTCCTTGAGCCGTTGTTCGGCGTGCGCATTGCGTTCAGCCGCGAGCGCTGCGGCAAGGGCTGCGCTTGCCTTGGCGGCTTCCTCCGCGCGCACCTTGTCCGCCTCTTCCTTGATCAGCGCATCGATGTCGACCGGCGCGGATGCAGGCAGGATTGGTGTAACGAATTCGCCATCGTCGACCAGTTTGATGTGGCGAACGACCGATTTGAGCGACGCTCCGGCGGCTCTGGGGCGGACCTCCTTGTCCTGCCCGTCGAGGGATGGAGCGGTTGTCTCGCCGGGCGCGAACGGATTGGCGACTCTGGCCGCCAGCGCTTCCGGTGAGTGGTCCTCGATGGTTTTCGGTGTGTCGGCCGGGCCGAAATCCGGCAGGCAAGAGGCGAGGGACATGTTCATGCGGCCACACTTTCACGTTTGAGCCATTCGCGCAGAATGGCGGCTGCGCGTTCCTCGTCCTGCGACATGACGTGTTCGAGGCGCCGTTGCAGGGTGACGGGGGCGTTGATATCGAAATCTTCGAGCAGCGCCTGTTCGCCTGCGCCTGCCTGGCCGCCACTGCCGGGCAAGGCTCCTGCCGCACCGGCAGCCTGCTCGTCCGGCAGCAGCGCTTCTGCGCCGGGATTGTCTTCAAGCGCGAGCATGGTTTCGGCGGCGGCTTCGTCGCCGGGGCGGGACAGGATGGCGTTCACCGCCGGGCGCAGGCCAAACCAGATCAGCAGCAGTGACACCACCAGAATGGTGACGGCGTTGATGACGTTGCCCATCTGGCGCAACAGCAGTTCCGTGATGGAGAGCGGCGGCACGGGTTCCAGAGCGCCGCCGTCCTCGGGGAAGTCCACCGCGAGCACCTTGATGGTGTCGCCGCGATCTTCCGCATAACCGGCGGCGGAACGCGTCAGTGCCTCGATTTCCGCGACCTGCTTGTCGATGGCCTCCGGTGTCGCGTTATCGCCGATGAGCTGGGCGATGCGCGCCCGGTTGATGAGAACCGCCACGGACATGTTCTCGACCGAATAGCCGTCACGCACGGTCTGCACGGTCTTTGTCGAAATCTCGTAGTTCGTGATTTCTTCGCGGCGGTTGGCTTCGGATGTTGACGACTGGCTGCCCGCCGCGTTCGGCGCCTGCTGCGGAATGTTCTGCTGCACGGTCGTAGGCTGCTGCTGGTCGGCATTCTGCGACGCTTCGGATTCGCGCACCGCGCGGGTCGAGCGTTCAACCCGGGACTCAGGATCGTAGGTCGTTTCCTGCGTGCTGGTCTTGTCGGTGTTGAGGCGAACGGCGATGCTCACCTCGAAGTTGCTCACACCGAGGAACGGAGCCAGCGAGCGCCTGACGTTTTCCTGCAGATCGCGGGCGATGGCCTTTTCCAGCGCATTGGCCTGGCCGTTGATCGCGCCGGTGCGGCTGTCTCCGGATGCAATCAACACGCCATCCGTATTGAGAACCGAAACGCGCTCCACCGTCATGCCCGGAATGGCCGAGGCGACGAGCTGGCGAATGGCCTGGGCGGAACTGGTGTCGTCCGCCGGTTCGGTGCGGATCACCACCGACGCGGAAGGCGGTTGCTGATCACGGCGGAAGGAGCCGCGGTCCGGCAGCACGATGTGAACGCGCGCCGCCTTCACGCCGTTGATAGACTGGATCGTGCGGGCGATCTCGCCCTCCAGCGCACGCACGCGGGTCACTTCCTGCATGAAGGAGGTCAGGCCGAGCGACCCGAGTTCGTTGAACAGTTCGTAGCCAGAACTCGTGCTTTGCGGCAGGCCCTTGCTGGCCAGCAGCATGCGCGCGTTGGCGGTGTTGCCGTGCGACACGTAAACGCTGGTGCCATCGGGGCTGACGTCAAAGGGCACATTGCCGTCGCGCAGCGCCCCGCCGATCCGCGCCACGTCGTCACGGTTCAGGCCCGTGTACAGAACTTCCATCTCCGGCCGGCTCAGGTAATAGGCGCCCAAGGCCACTCCGAGAAACACGGTAAGCCCCACCACAGCGAGAGCAGCAAGACGCCGCGCACCGAGATCCCGGATGTTGTCCCAAAGTTTCTCTGCTTGCTCGCGGCCGGTCATCGTCAATCCATCTGAACGACAGGTAAGGACAGTGCGGCGGATACCCCGCGCCCGGATTGTCGATCCGGCGGGTGTCCGCCATTTCGGAATTGGCCAGAAGCCATGCTCCGAACATGCCGTGCACTCTGGCATTTCAAACTTGTCTGGGGATTGCCTGCGCTTTTGGCCCGCATCGCCGCATACACGTCACGCTATCGGCCACGTCACGCTTTCAGCGATGCGCAGAACGATGATGCCTCGACGGCAAATTTGGCGTGCCAAATGCCCTTGATGCAGGTATCGTCATGGCATGATGTTGCAGTCGAACAAGCATGTATTCCGCCGCGTGGCGCTGCCGGTTCTGATACTGGCGGCGGCGGTTCTGTGTCTTCCTGCGCCGTACACGGGGCAGGGGGGTGGCATGGCATTGGCGGCGTCCGCCACCGGCGATGCTCCCGACAGTCTTTATGAGAGGCTGGCCGCGGCGCAGAATGAAGCCGAAGCCCGTGACGCCGAGCGGGCAATTACGCGGGTGTGGCTGCGCTCCGGCAGCCCCACGGCGGATTTGCTTGCCACCCGCGCGCATACCGCGTTGGCTATGGAAGATGCGGCACTGGCCATCGAACTGCTGGACCGGGCAATTGCGCTCGCCCCTGACTGGATGGAAGCCTACGCACGCCGCGGGCAGATCTTCGCCGCTATCGGCGATGATGAGCGGGCGGTGGCGGATTTCAATCAGGTGCTGGCGCAGAACCAACGCCATTTCGTGGTGCTGACGACCCTTGCCGCCATTCTCGACCGTAGCGGCCTGCGAAAAGGCGCCCTGACGCTTTACGATAAGGCGCTGGCGATCAATCCGCAGATGGACGATGCCCGCAAGGTACGCGACCGCCTGAAAATCCTTGTCGAGGGGCGGCCTCTTTGACACCTGTCAGGAGTGGCGTTCAGGCTGTTCTGCCAGCCTGAACGCAATTCGCCAACTCCTATTACAGGCCGTAGCTTTTCAGCGCCTCGGCGATTTCATCCAGCGAGTTCGGGTCCTCGATGGTTGCGGGCAGCGACCACGGTTGGTGATCCGCGATTTTCTTCATGGTGCCACGCAGGATCTTGCCGGACCGTGTCTTGGGTAGGCGGCCGACGGTGATCGCGAGGCGGAAAGCCGCCACCGGGCCAATCTGCTCACGCACCCGTGCAACGAGCTGCTTTTCGATATCCGCCGGATTATCGGTGACGCCGCTCTTCAGCACGACAAAGCCGCAAGGCACCTCGCCCTTGAGCGCATCGGCTATGCCGATGACGGCGCATTCCGCCACAGCCGGGTGGCTGGCGAGCACTTCCTCCATACCGCCCGTCGACAGGCGATGTCCCGCGACGTTGATGATATCGTCGGTGCGGCCCATGATGAAGATGTAGCCGTCCTTGTCCTTGAAACCGGCGTCCGATGTTTTGTAAGCGCCCGGAAACTCGTCGAGGTAGCCGCTTCGGAAGCGTTCATCGTTCTTCCACAGCGTCGGCAGGCAGCCGGGCGGCAGCGGCAGCTTGATGATGATCGAGCCCATCGTGTCGGCGGGCACCTCTTTATTCCCCTCGTCGACGATGCGCACATCATATCCCGGCATCGGTACGGTCGATGATCCTGTCTTGATCGGCAGGATGCCAAGGCCCACAGGGTTGCCGGCAATCGCCCAGCCTGTTTCGGTCTGCCACCAGTGATCCACCACCGGAATGTTCAAGGTCTGCTGTGCCCAGTTCACGGTGTCGGGGTCGGCGCGCTCGCCGGCCAGAAAAAGCGTCCGCAGGCGGGATAGATCATACCGCGGCAACAGCTTGCTGTCCGGGTCTTCCTTGCGGATAGCGCGCAGGGCGGTCGGCGCGGTGAACAGCGCCGTGACCTTGTATTCCTCGCACACGCGCCAGAAGGCCCCGGCGTCCGGCGTGCCGACAGGCTTGCCCTCATAGATGAGCGTTGCCGGGCCATACACCAGCGGACCGTAAACGATGTAGCTGTGTCCCACGACCCACCCGATATCGGATGCCGCCCAGAACGTTTCGCCGGGGTTGATGTCGTAGAGATTCCGCAGCGTCCACGCCAGCGCGACCAGATAACCGCCGGTATCGCGCACCACGCCCTTGGGCTTGCCGGTGGTGCCGGAGGTGTACAGAATGTAAAGCGGATCGGTTGCTTGCACCGGCACGGGTGGAACGACGCGTCCGGCATCGCGCGCCTTGTCGACAACCTCCTGCCAGTCGTAATCGCGGCCCTCGACAAGATCGGCCGTGACCTGCGGACGCTGAAGAACAAGCGTCGCCGCGTCGGACCCGGACAGGCGCAAAGCCTCATCGAGCAGGGGCTTGTACGCAATCACGCGCGATGGTTCGATGCCGCAGGATGCTGTCAGAACGAGTTTGGGTTCGGTGTCCTCAATGCGCGTCGCCAGCTCCGGCGCAGCAAATCCGCCGAACACCACGGAATGGATGGCCCCGAGCCGCGCCACCGCCAGCATGCCGATCACCGCTTCCGGAATCATCGGCATATAAATGACGACCCGGTCACCCTTGCCGACGCCAAGATCGGCGATGACCGCCGCCAGCGCCTGCACTTCGGATAGCAGCTCGTTATAGGAAATGGTGCGCTTCGTATCCGCCACCGGGCTGTCGTAGATGATGGCCGGTTGCTCGCCGCGCCCCGCTTCCA
This sequence comes from Pseudochelatococcus contaminans, assembly GCF_014195635.1. Taxonomy (GTDB): domain Bacteria; phylum Pseudomonadota; class Alphaproteobacteria; order Rhizobiales; family Beijerinckiaceae; genus Pseudochelatococcus; species Pseudochelatococcus contaminans. The sequence continues at coordinate 509,401 of NZ_JACICC010000001.1, forward strand.
CGTGCCTGTCCACGGCGTTGTAACTGGCGTTCAGAACCCCGTCCGGAAACCAGCGGCCATAAACACCCGCGTCTGCGTCAAAAATCGTTTCCGGCTGCTGCACCCAGCTTATATTGTCAGCCGCCCGGCGCCAGAATCCCTCCGGATCGGCACGCCAGTCCTCATAAACCGTGTGATAGCTGGAAGACGCAGGTGCCGCGTCTCGATGATCCTGCGTTGTGGGCTGGTTGATGTCTGGTCCCGTCATGGCGCTTCCCCGTTTGTCTCTTCTGAAGGCCAGGTTCTTTTTTGACCCGGCTCTTCGGAGGCTTGGTTATTGCGCCAAAATTAGAAGCATGAAAATTATCGCGCAAGACCTGAGGCCTTACGACTTTCGTTGATCGACGGGTGTCCTGCGCAATATTACGAAACTTTCAGCGCATTACGGCATAGTGACAATGTATTGCTTCATCGCCAACACCCCTGCCGCCGCGATTGGAACATCACGGCGGAAAGGGCTCTTCGCATAGGAAGGTGATCAACTATTGCAAAATATCAGTTGAGTTCTCTGGGAGATTTATTTTGCGCCAACCGTTCCATTTCATCCTTGAGATGAAGTTTTCGCCGCTTGAGCTGCGCTACTTCCTCACTATTGACGGATGGTCTGGCGAGATGCGTCTTTATTTCTTTTTCAAGGGCCTCGCGTCGACGTTTCAGTTCAACGATATGACCTTCAATTGACATCGATATACCTCCATTTTGAGGGCCGACGTTGCAATACTGACACAAAAAGCCGTGCCGTCAAATCCTAATCCGACGAAAGACGTAGAAAAATTTGTCGCATGCGCCAGTCTGCAATGCTCACGTATCGGCTATGTTATTGCGGACACGCAATTTTCCGTGCTCCCGGCAGGCATCGACGAGGCGGGCGACTGCTATCGTTAAGAGAAAGCTTGCGACGGAGTTGTCTCGGCGGCATAGTGCAGCGAACTTGTGCCGGGCTGTTGTGATGGCGTCCGAGGCAAAACATCTTTTGCGCGCCGTAGCGAGTGTTTGCCTCCCCGGAGGCTGATCTCTTGCGCGGTCCATTTTGGATGGTGCCCGGATCCTCGCATCAAGTCCGTTGGTTTTTGTGCCTCTCCTGTACTTCCTACGGTCCTGAAGTGTGATGGAACGCGATCTCGACGCTGAACAGACGATGGCTCTCGTTGCTGAACTTGCACGCTTGCGGCAGGAGCACGGCGAACTCGATTCGCAGGTGGCCGCTCTGGAGGCGCAGGGCGGCGGCATCCAGCTTCAGTTACAGCGGCTGAAAAAGCGCAAGCTCGCGCTCAAGGACCGCATTGCCTACATCGACGATCGCTTGACCCCCGATATCATTGCCTGATTGAAACGGGACGTTCCGGCGGGTAGAGTCCGCTGCGACACGATTGGCGTGGGCTGTACAGGCCGCACGATTTTTTCTCGCGGGAGTTCCGATGGCGACTATCGACGGACCACGTTTGCTGCCTCGTTCCGGAAAAGTGCGCCGGCTCGTCGTGTTTTTGCATGGCTATGGCGCCAACGGCGACGATCTTATCGAGATCGGCCGCGAGTGGCAGGCATGGCTGCCCGACACGGCCTTCGTCGCGCCGCATGCGCCGGAGCCTTGTCCGGCATCCGGTTTCGGCAAGCAGTGGTTCTCGTTGACGTTCCGCGATCCCGGGGAGCGCTGGCGCGGTGTCAATCACGCCGGACCGGGGCTGGACGCCTTTCTGGATGCCGAACTGGCGCGCCATGGCCTTGGGCCGGAGCATCTGGCGCTGGTCGGCTTCAGCCAGGGCACGATGATGGCGCTGCATGTCGGCCTGCGGCGCAAGGTGCCGCCTGCGGCTGTCGTGGGCTATTCGGGAATTTTGGTCACGCCGCCGGCCGGCGTAACGGATGAGGCGATCCCGCCCTCCGTCAGTGCCCCGCCGATCCTGCTTGTGCATGGCGAGGCGGACGAGGTCATTCCTGTCGACGGGCTGTTCTACAGCGCAGCCACCCTTGCCGAGGCGCAAGTCGCCACGCAATGGCATCTGTCGCTGAGAGTGGGACACGGCATCGACCGCGAGGGCCTGCGCCACGGCGGGCTCTTCCTCGCGTCATCCTTCGGGCTGCCTTATCCGGTTGCCGGATAACGACAAAAGGCCGGGCTCAAGGCCCGGCCGGATCTGTCTACATGCTAACGGGCGATCAGACGCCGCTGCGCACTTCGGCTGCGGCGCGCACGAGCAGCTCATCCATTTCGCGGCGGATCTGGTGGTCGGACTGATCGACGCCGGCTGCATCGAAATCGGCGCGGACCTTGCGGAACACGTCCTCGTCGCCCGGCTCTTCGAAGTCCGAGAGAATGACGGAGCGGGCATATTCTTCCGCCTGCGCGCCGGTCTTGCCGAGCTTTTCTGCGGCCCACAGGCCGAGAAGCTTGTTGCGGCGGGCTACGGCCTTAAAGCGAAGCTCCGCATCGACTGCGAACTTGGCTTCTTCAGCTTTCTGACGATCATGAAACGAAGACATCGGACGTGCTCCCCATGCTGATACAGCTTGAACCTGTGATTTCGATATAATGCCCGCATGGTGCCAAGGCTAGTGCCGATCTTGGCCGATAATCACCATCCGTAGTCAAAAATCGGCTCATCCTGAAAAATGAGCGGCAAAGTACTGGTGCCCCCACCACGCCGGGGCACGCAACCACGGTATGCCGCTGGCGCATATGACGACACGGCCGATTCTTGCGGATTTGCACAGGAAATGCCGCGCTTGCGATCCGGCATTATACGTTATATGCATGCACTTTGCACCCATCTGACAAGGATGGCCGGCAGCCGGCGCCGATATCGCGCGGGGCAAATCGGCACTCGTTGTGCTTTGGTGCATGATCGGATAGGTTGGACGCAAGGTGAAGCGGCGTCGTTTCGTTGAACTGCGGATGTCGTCGTCTCGCCCGTTCGAGCCGCGGATCGTTCAGTAACGGAGCCACGGCACCCTGATGGATTTTCTCAAGACACGGTATACGCCGATGAATCGCCGCCGTCGTATTTACGAGGGTAAGGCCAAGGTTCTCTATGAAGGACCGGAGCCCGGAACCCTGATTCAGCATTTCAAGGACGACGCGACCGCTTTCAATGCCAAAAAGCATGAAGTGATCGATGGCAAGGGAGTGCTGAACAATCGCATTTCCGAGTACGTCTTCCAGAACCTCAACGACATCGGCGTGCCGACGCATTTTATCAAGCGTCTCAACATGCGCGAGCAGCTCATCCGCGAGGTTGAGATCATTCCGCTCGAAGTCGTGGTGCGCAACGTTGCCGCCGGTTCCCTGTCGACGCGGCTCGGCATCGAGGAGGGAACGCAGCTTCCCCGGTCGATCATCGAGTTCTATTACAAGAACGACGCGCTCAACGACCCGATGGTGTCGGAAGAGCATATCACTGCCTTCGGCTGGGCAACGCCCCAGGAGCTTGACGACATCATGGCGCTCGCCATCCGCGTCAACGACTTCCTCACCGGGCTGTTCCTCGGCATCGGCATCCGGCTCGTCGATTTCAAGATGGAAACCGGCCGCCTGTGGGAAGGCGATCTCATGCGCATCGTCGTTGCCGATGAGATTTCACCTGATTCGTGCCGGCTGTGGGACGTGAAGTCCAACGACAAGCTGGACAAGGACCGTTTCCGCCGCGACATGGGCGGCCTTGTCGAGGCCTATTCGGAAGTGGCCCGCCGCCTCGGCATCCTTGGCGAAAGCGAAAACCCGGTTCGGGGCGAGACGCCGCGTCTGGTGGAGTAGCGTTCGCAGCAATGCCCGGTTGCGCAGGGTGTGGTGTCGCCATGCACACGTCGCCGGTTGCGAACGGGCTGGAGATTCTCTAAAGCGGGGGCTTGCAGCCCCCGTTTGCATTGTTATCTGACAAGCATTATCGGCATGCAGGGCGCAACGCAGCCGGAGGGAGTAGCGGCGTGACGAATCCGACCAAAATCAGGGCCCGTGTAACGGTTACCCTCAAGAATGGCGTCCTCGACCCGCAGGGCAAGGCCATCGAATCGGCGCTGACATCGCTCGGCGTCGAGGGTGTGGAAGGCGTGCGGCAGGGCAAGCTGTTCGATATCGAACTCGCCCCCGCCGAAGCGGAGCGTGCGCGCGAGCTGCTGACCGCTGCGTGCGAAAAGCTTCTGGCCAACACGGTGATCGAGAATTACCGCATCGAGCTGGTGGAGGGCTGAGCATGAAAGCGGCCGTCATCGTTTTTCCCGGCTCCAACCGCGAGGGTGACGTGGCGCGCGCGCTGAAGCAGGCGGGCGCCGACGTGACCACCGTCTGGCATGCCGACACCGAATTGCCCCCCGGCACGGATCTCGCCGTTCTTCCCGGCGGCTTTTCCTATGGCGACTATCTGCGTTGCGGCGCAATCGCCGGTCGTGCATCGGTGATGGATGCCGTGCGGGCGCATGCGGCCCGGGGCGGATTGGTGCTTGGCATCTGCAACGGGTTCCAGATTCTGTGCGAATCGGGGTTGTTGCCCGGTGTGCTGATGCGCAACGCCGGCTTGCATTTCATTTGCCGGCGCCAGTTCCTGCGTGTCGAGCGCAACGATACCGCCTTCACCCGCGCTTATGCGGCAGGGCAGGCGATCGACGTCGCGATTGCGCATGGCGAGGGCAACTATGTTGCCGATGAAGAGACGCTCGCCAGACTCGAAGGCGACGGGCGCGTTGCATTCCGCTACGCCGACCGGGACGGCGCGGTGACGCCGGCGGCGAATCCGAACGGGTCGCTGAACAACATCGCCGGTATTTATTCCGAGAAACTCAACGTGCTCGGCCTCATGCCGCATCCGGAAAACCTGATCGACGATCTCGTCGGCGGCACGGACGGGCGCGGACTGTTCCAGAGCCTGCTGGCGGCGTGACGTTCTTCGCCGCCCGCTGTTTTTCCTCAGACTGTTCGTTTCGCCGCGCTTGCGACGGCGCTACCCGGTGAGCCTCCGATGACCGTAAAAGAACCAGCCATTACCCCGGAACTCGTGGCCAGCCATGGTCTGACGCCGGATGAATACGAGCGGTTCAAAGCGCTCATCGGCCGCGAACCGACCTTTACCGAACTTGGCATCGTCTCGGCGATGTGGAACGAGCACTGCTCGTACAAATCCTCGCGCATTCACCTGAAGGGCTTGCCGACAAAAGCCCCGTGGGTGATTCAGGGGCCGGGCGAAAATGCCGGCGTGATCGACATTGGCGATGGCCTTGCCTGCGTTTTCAAAATGGAAAGCCATAACCATCCGTCATTCATCGAGCCTTATCAGGGTGCGACGACAGGGGTTGGCGGCATCCTGCGCGACGTATTCACCATGGGCGCGCGTCCAGTCGCGGCGCTGAATTCCCTGCGTTTCGGCGCGCCCGAGCACCCGCGCACGCGGCATCTGGTGTCCGGCGTTGTGGCGGGTATCGGTGGTTACGGGAATTCGTTCGGCGTGCCTACGGTCGCCGGTTCCGTCGGATTTCATACGCGTTACGACGGCAATATCCTCGTCAACGCCATGGCTGTGGGTATTGCGCGCACGGACGGCATTTTCTATTCGGCGGCGACGGGCGTCGGCAATCCGATTGTCTACCTCGGCTCCAAGACCGGCCGCGATGGCATCCACGGTGCCACCATGGCCTCGGCTGAGTTTGACGAGAATTCCGAGGAAAAACGCCCCACGGTGCAGGTTGGCGACCCCTTTGCCGAAAAGCTGCTGCTGGAAGCCTGCCTCGAACTCATGCAGACGGGCTCCGTCATCGCCATTCAGGATATGGGCGCGGCTGGTCTGACATGTTCGGCGGTCGAGATGGGGGCCAAGGGCGGCCTTGGCGTGGAGCTTGATCTCGACGCTGTTCCTTGCCGCGAAGAAGGCATGACGGCCTATGAGATGATGCTCTCCGAGAGCCAGGAGCGCATGCTGATGGTGCTCGATCCTGCGCGTCAGGCGGAAGCGGAAGCGATTTTTCGCAAGTGGGGTCTGGATTTCGCCGTCGTCGGCCACACCACGGATACGTTGCGTTTCGTCGTGCGGCACCAGGGCGAGGTGAAGGCGGATCTGCCAATTCGCGAGCTTGGCGACGAAGCCCCGCTTTACGACCGCCCGTGGAACGAGCCTGTCCGTCCAGCCGTGCTCGATCCCACAACCGTTGCTGCTCCGGTGTCCAACACTGAGGCATTGATCAGGCTTGTCGGATCGCCGGATCTCGCCTCGAAGCGCTGGGTCTGGGAACAATACGACCATCTTATTCTTGGCAACACCGTGCAGACGCCGGGCGGTGACGCCGCCATCGTGCGCATCGAGGATGGCCCCAAGGGGCTGGCGCTGACCACGGACGTAACGCCGCGCTATTGTGAGGCGGACCCCGTCGAGGGTGGCCGGCAGGCCGTGGCAGAGACGTGGCGCAATATCACCGCGGTCGGCGGCAAGCCGCTGGCGGTGACGGATAATCTCAACTTCGGCAATCCCGAGCGGCCGGATATCATGGGCCAGTTCGTCGGCTGCCTGCGCGGCATTTCGGAAGCCTGCGTGGCACTGGATTTCCCCATCGTTTCGGGCAATGTCTCGCTCTATAACGAGACTCAGGGCCGCGCGATCCTTCCGACGCCTACCATCGGCGGTGTCGGGCTGGTGGATGACGTGACCGTGCATGCCACGCTTGCGTTCAAGCGCGCCGGAGATGTTGTCCTGCTCGTCGGCGAGACGGCGGGGTGGCTTGGCCAGTCGGTCTATCTGCGCGACGTTGCCGGTCGTGAGGAGGGCGCACCGCCGCCTGTCGATCTCGCAGCAGAGCGCCGCAACGGCGACTTCGTTCGCGGGCTGATTCACGGTGGACGCGTAAGCGCCGTGCATGATCTCTCCGATGGTGGCTTGCTGGTGGGACTGGCTGAAATGGCGCTGGCGTCTGGTATCGGCGCGACGCTTGATCCCGCACCCGCCGAATTGCCCTCGCATGCCTTCTGGTTCGGGGAGGATCAGGCGCGTTATATTGTGACAGCAACGGCGGATGAGGCTGATGCCATTGTCGCTCAGGCGCGCGAGGCCGGCGTGCCATTGCGCCGCATCGGCGCGACGGGCGGCGATGCGTTGCGTCTTGGCGCAGACGAGGCCATATCGATTGAGGATCTGCGCCGCGCGCATGAATCGTGGCTGCCGGACTATATGGCCGCCGCGGCTTCTTGAAACGACAATCTGACGGACGAAAGGTCTACCGACATGGCAATGGAAGCATCCGAGATTGAGGCTCTGATCAAGGCAGCTATCCCTGATGCAGTTGTCGAAATCCGCGATCTTGCGGGCGATGGCGACCACTACGCCGCGACCGTGACATCGGCGACGTTCGCGGGCAAGACGCGTGTGCAGCAGCACCAGATCGTCTATGCAGCGTTGCAGGGCCGCATGGGCGGCGAGCTGCATGCCCTTGCGCTGACGACCGTCGCGACGCAAGATTGAGCATTGGCCCCGGATTCTTTCTGTGTTTCACTGACGCACGAGAAGAATCTCATGATTTAACTTGCAGCGAAATCCTGTCGGTCGGGCGCATGTCTGATTGCGGGACGCTCTCAACGTTGCCGGGCGACAGGTGCCCGAAAGGATTCGATCATGTCTGACGCGCTTGCATTCATCGACAACGAGGTGAAGTCCAACGATGTCGTGCTCTTCATGAAAGGCACGCCGGATTTCCCCATGTGCGGTTTTTCCGGGCAGGTGGTGAAGATTCTCGACTATGTCGGCGTCGACTACAAAGCCGTCAACGTGCTTGAGAGCGACGAACTGCGCCAGGGCATCAAGGACTACGCCAACTGGCCGACGATCCCGCAGCTCTATATCAAGAGCGAGTTCGTCGGCGGTGCGGATATCGTCCGCGAGCTGTTCCAGGAAGGCGAATTGCAGAAAATCCTGACGGATAACGGCATCGCCACTTCCGCGGCGGAATAAGATAACTCTGGCGGCTGAGGTTCAGCCGCCAATGGCCGCACGCACGAGATTGACCGCATCGTCGGATGCCCATTCGGCTGCCCCCGCCAGATGGCCCAATGAGCATCCGTCAGGACCGATGAGAAGCGTGGTCGGCATGCCAAATGCTTTGCCGTCCGAGCGCAATGTCTGGAAAATTTTGGCCGTAGGGTCGCTATAGGCGGCAAGTCGGCTGATGTTGTTATCCGCCAGCCATTGCGTGGCTTTTTCCGGTTCGCGCGTGTCGATATTAACGGCAACAACCTCAAAATCGTCGCTGCCGAGTTTGTCCTGCAAGGCATCGAGCGCGGGCATTTCCTGACGGCAGGGCACGCACCACGTCGCCCACAGGTTGAGCAGCACGGTCCGGCCGCGAAAATCCGCCAATGTCAGCGGTTTGCCATCGGGAGACAGGAAGGCCAGCTCAGACAACGCCGCGGGGCGGTTTTCAATCTGCACTGCCGCAACCTCGCCAGCGGCCAGCGGTTTGAGGCGCTGAAGCAGCTCCGGCGAGGCCGTGCAGGCTGCCGTCTTTTCCGGTCCCCGTTTCCAACCGTATTCATAGGCAATGCCGCCTCCCACGATCACGAGGGCAGCGAGGCTGATGGCGGCAAGGCGGCGGGGATGGAGAGACATGATCGATCCTGAATGGCATGCAAGATGGCCTGACGTTGTGGCGGAATCAGGCCATGGGTTTTTACTTCTAGGGTTTATCGCAATCAGCGTTCAATGCGACCGAGCGACCTGAACGCAAACGGTTCTGGCATGAGGTGCAGGATAGGCGATTGCGCGCCGATCTCAACCGGGGGATACTGCGGCCTGCGGTTGCTGTATAGCCGGGGCGGTGGCCAAACGCGTTTTGTGCAAGCGCATTTTCTATAAGCGAGATTTTGTGTGATCGAGGGTTAGAAATGTCGTGGCAATTCGTTATAAAGCGGCTTGACGCTTCACGGTGATGTTCAACCGCTTTAATCCTCGCAGCCTATTGCAGATTTGGGCGGGATGCGCGCCACTGTTTTCCGGAACGGTTCCGGCGCCCGCGATTTTTGGAGACCCGGCCTTGTCGTTTTCCAGTTCACAATCCCGTCAGCGCCCGTCACGTGCGCTTCTTCGCCTTGCGCTGGTCGCGGGTGTCTGCCTGCTTGCCGCGGCTTGCGGCCGTCGCGGCGCGCTGGAATATCCCGTCGATCCGAATGATCCGCGCGTGGTCGAATCGGGTGTCCGCGTTCACTCCACGGGGCGGGACGGCGAGAAGGTGATCCGCAACTACGTGACCCCGGACCGCAAGTTCGTGCTCGATCCGCTGCTTTGATCCGCAGCGAGCCGGTGACATCATGCATCATTTTTCTTATCGCGACGGGCTTCTGCACGCCGAAGACGTCGATCTGACGGCGCTTGCCGGCCAGGTCGGAACACCCTTTTACTGTTACTCATCCGCGACCATCGAACGCCACTACCGGGTGTTTTCGGAGGCGTTCGCCGATGTGCCGTCGCTGGTTTGCTTCGCGGTGAAGGCCAACTCCAACCAGGCCGTGATCGCCACACTGGCCCGGCAGGGCGCGGGCGTTGATATCGTTTCCGAGGGTGAGCTGCGGCGCGCGCTGGCGGCCGGCGTGCCGGGCGAACGCATTGTTTTCTCCGGCGTTGCGAAGACGCGCACGGAAATGGCGGCGGCGCTGAAGGCGGGCATCCTGTGCTTCAACGTCGAATCGGAGCCCGAACTGGAGGCGCTGTCGGAGGTTGCGGTGTCGCTCGGCGTCAAGGCGCCTGTGTCGGTGCGCGTCAATCCGGATGTCGATGCGCGCACGCACGCCAAGATTTCCACCGGCAAATCGGAGAACAAGTTCGGCATTCCGCTGTCGCGCGCGCGTGAGGTGTATGCACGGGCGGCGGCGTTGCCGGGCATCGCGATCACCGGCGTCGATATGCATATCGGCAGTCAGATCACCGAGCTTGCGCCTTTCGACAACGCCACTGCGCTGCTCGCGGAACTCGCCCGCGATCTTCTCGCGCAAGGCCACAAGCTGGATCATATCGATCTGGGCGGGGGGCTCGGCATTCCCTACCATGAGGATGCGGAGCCGCCGCCGTTGCCATCAGCCTATGCGGAGATCGTCAAGAGCCACACGGCCGGGCTGGGGCTGAAGCTGGTTTTCGAAGTTGGCCGCATGATCGTCGGCAACGCCGGCATTCTGGTAACGCAGGTCATCTACGTGAAGCACGGTGAGGGGCGCACCTTCGTCATCGTGGACGCAGGCATGAACGATCTCATCCGCCCGACGCTTTACGAGGCGTATCACGCAGTGCAGCCCGTGCAACAGCCGGCACCAGACGCACCGCGTATCGTCGCGGATGTCGTTGGCCCGGTATGCGAAAGCGGTGACTACCTCGCTCTGCAGCGCTCGCTGCCGGATGTGCGGGCGGGGGATCTGCTGGCGGTGATGACGGCCGGCGCCTATGGCGCGGCGCAGTCCAGCACTTACAACAGCCGCCTGCTGATTCCCGAAGTGCTGGTCAACGGCGCGAATGCCGCACTGGTGCGCCCGCGCCCGACCTATGACGACCTCATCGGGCTGGATCGCGTGCCGAACTGGCTGCCGGCCTGAACTCTTTCGGCAAGCTGGCCGTTAAGGCCAGCGGGCTCTTGGCGGCAGCGATGACAGGATGGACCTGACATTGCCGCCGGTCTTGAGGCCGAAAATTGTGCCACGGTCATGCAGCAGGTTGAACTCGGCATAGCGTCCGCGCCGCACTTCCTGCTCGAAGACATCTGCCTCCGTCCATGGTTTGGCGACATTGGCGCGTACGATCACCGGATAAACCGCCTGAAAGGCTTCGCCGACTGCGCGGGTGAAGGCGAAGTCGGCTTCGGGGTCGCCGGACCAATGGCGATCATAGAAGATGCCGCCGATGCCGCGTGGCTCGCCGCGATGGGGCAGGTGAAAATAGCTGTCGCACCATTCCTTGTACGTGTCGTAGGGCGCGACGGCTGCGTGCGCCGCGCACGCGCTGCGCATGGCGGCGTGGAAGGCCATGCTGTCCGGATCGCTTTGCGTGCGACGGCGATCCAGCACGGGTGTCAGGTCGCCGCCGCCGCCGAACCATGCCTTTGTCGTCACCACCATGCGGGTGTTCATGTGCGCGGTCGGCACATTGGGGTTCCATGGATGGGCGATGAGCGAAATGCCGGAGGCCCAGAAGCGTGGATCTTCCGACGCTCCCGGAATCTGGTCGCGGAACTCGGGCGAGAACGTGCCGAACACGGTCGAAACATGCACGCCGACTTTTTCAAAGACGCGGCCCGTCATCATGGACATCATCCCGCCGCCGCCGGGTTCGCCGTCCGGGCCAATGCGGTCCCACAGCTCGCAGACGAAACGGCCGGGCCTGTCCGCGCCACGAAAGAAAGGGCCTGTGGCTTCATCCTCCAGTCGCTCGTAATCCGCAAGGATGCGATCACGCAACGTGGAAAACCATGTGCTGGCGCGTGCCTTGAGGTCGTCCAGATTGTCGGGCAAAGCCATCATGCGGTCTCCAGCCTGAGTGTGCGGTCAAAAGAGGGTGCAGGGTTAAATAGCGTGCGCTTTGGCACTTCAATGAACGAGCAATGAGCCAAGCGCATAGGCCCGATGCGTGCCAGCGTCAATCGGGCACTCAAATTACTGGAAAATACACTATATGCATCGTGCGCGGCAGGTTCGCTGCGCCGCCATACCAAAGGCAGCCTTATCAAGGCGGTTGCGCCAAACGGGAAGCCCCGACAGGAGAATTGGATGTTCCGCTGGTTCGAGACGCGCATCGACCCGTTCAGGGAAACGCCCGTAGCCCGGCCGCCCGAGACGCTTCTCGCCTTCTATTGGCATTACGTGCGCCAGATCTGGCCGGTGTTCGCCGCGCTCGTCGTTTCGGGCGGCATTACGGCTGTGCTGGAGGTGATGATGTTCCGCTATATCGGCGAGATCATCGACATCGTCGGCAAAACCACGCCGGACAAGGTGTTTGCCGAATATGGCCCCACCTTTCTGATGATGGCGTTCGTTGTGTTGGTGGCGCGTCCGGTCAGCTCCGTGCTGCATGACATGATCACCCGCCAGACGTTGCTGCCTGCCTTTCCCGCGCTGGTGCGCTGGCAGGGGCACCGCTACCTCATGCGCCAAAGCCTTGAGTTCTTCCAGAACGATTTTGCCGGACGGCTGGCCACGCGGGTCATCCAGACTGGCATGGCGCTGCGCGAATCGGTGGTGGAAGTCTTCGGCTCGCTGTGGTTCGTCATCATCTATGCCGGCGGCGCGGTTGTGCTGTTCGCGGATGCGGACGTGTGGCTGGCGGTGCCATTGATGGTGTGGATCGTGCTTTATATCATCACGCTGGCGTGGTTCGTGCCGCGTATCCGCGAGAGCGCCAAGGCCATGTCTCATGCGCGCTCGACGCTGACGGGCCGGGTGGTGGACGGTTACACCAACATCAGCACCGTCAAGCTGTTCGCGCACGCCGAGCGCGAGGACACCTACATTCGCGAATCCATCGCCGACAACGTGGCAGCAACGCAGGCGCAGACGCGGCTGGTGACGTTGATGTCCGCCACGATCACGACGCTGAACTGCTTCCTGATCGGCGCAACCGCCGGGCTGGCGGTGTGGTTGTGGAGCCTTGGCAGCGTCACGGTCGGCGCGATTGCGCTGTCCACCGGGCTGGCGATCCGCATTTACAACATGTCCGGCTGGATCATGTGGGTCGTTACCGGCATCTTCGAAAACGTCGGTGTGGTGCAGGAGGGCATGGAAACGTTGTCGCGTGCCCATGCCGTCGTCGACAAACCGGGCGCGAAGCCGCTGCGTGTGACGCAGGGCGCGGTGGATTTCGACCACGTCAATTTCCACTATGGTCGCAAATCCGGCGTGATCGACAATCTCACGCTGAACATTGCGCCGGGCGAGCGGGTGGGGCTTGTCGGGCGCTCGGGCGCGGGCAAGTCCACGCTGGTCAACCTGCTGCTGCGTTTTTACGATTTGCAGGGCGGGCGCATTCTCATCGACGGGCAGAATATCGCCGACGTGACGCAGGAAAGCCTGCGCGCGGCCATCGGCATGGTGACGCAGGATACCTCGTTGCTGCACCGCTCGGTGCGCGACAACATCCGCTATGGCAAGCCTGAAGCCACGGAAGAGGAAATCTGGGCCGCCGCCCGGCAGGTGCATGCGGACAGTTTCATCCCCGGTCTCGTCGATCCGGCGGGCCGAACAGGGATGGACGCCCATGTCGGCGAGCGCGGCGTCAAGCTTTCGGGCGGTCAGCGTCAGCGCATCGCGATTGCGCGGGTGCTGCTGAAAAACGCTCCCATTCTCGTGTTGGACGAGGCAACCTCCGCGCTCGACTCGGAAGTCGAAGCCGCTATTCAGGAGGAGCTGGATACCATCATGGCGGGCAAGACGGTGATCGCCATTGCCCACCGGCTGTCCACCATCGCGCAGATGGACCGCCTCGTGGTGCTGGAAAAAGGCGTCATCGTCGAAACCGGCTCCCATGACGAGTTGCTGGATCGTGGCGGCATTTACGCCGGGTTGTGGCGGCGTCAGTCCGGCGGTTTCCTCGGCGGGCGGGAGCAGCGGTTGCCGCTGGTTGGCGAATGAGTGGTGCCGTGCCCTTGCTGCGGTTGGCGCTCTACCAGCCGGATATTCCGCAGAACACCGGCACGATGCTGCGCATGTGCGCCTGTTTCGGAGTTGCGGCGGAAATCATCGAGCCGGCAGGCTTTCCGGTTTCGGACAGGGCGTTCCGGCGCGCGGGCATGGATTATCTCGATGAAGTCATGATCAACCGGCACGATTCGTGGCGGCGGTTCGAGGAATGGCGGCAGGCGGCGGGCAATCCACGCCTCGTGCTGACCACAACGCGGGGTGCGATCCCCCATGTGGATTTTCGCTTTCAGCCCGGTGACATCGTGATGGTGGGGCGCGAATCGGCAGGGGTGCCCGAGGATGTGCATGCCGCCGCCGACGCGCGAATCGTCGTGCCGATTCGTCCGGGTTTGCGCTCCATCAACGTTGCCGTGACGGCGGCGATGGTCGTCGGCGAAGGCCTCAGGCAGCTTCAGGGGTTTACAGTGCCCGGCGCGCCTGCTGTTGTGAACGGCTGAATTGCCTTCCGGGGCGTGCGATGACGCTTTTGACATGCTAACGTCAGGGCGAATGGTGACCATGACGATGCAAGGACAGACCACGTGAGCGGTGCAGGCCGGGAGCAGACGGCGCGTGAGCGGAACGCGAGCGTGCAGCTGGAGGAAAAGGTGCGCCTCGCGCGCCTCTCCCTGTATCTGGAAAAGCTGTGGCCGCGCCTGTGGCTGCCTCTTGGTGTGGCGGGTGTGTTCGTCATCCTGTCGTGGCTGGGGTTCTGGGCGCTGTTGCCCGCAACGGGCCGCATGGTGGGCACGCTGCTGTTCGCCGCCGCTCTGGTTGCAGCGTTCGTGCCGGCCATCGCCAGACGCTACCCCCGGCGGCAGGATGCGTTACGGGTGCTGGATGCAAGCGCCGGTAGCGAGCGCCTGCCGGATCCGGCCAGCCTGCTGGACGATTCGCAGGCCATGGGGGTGGACGATCCCGCAAGCCGGGCATTGTGGACGCTGCATCGTCGCCGTGCCGAGCTTGCGGTCGAGCGCCTGCGCGCACCCGCACCCCGGCCCGAAACGGCCTCCTACGATTATTATGGCCTTCGCGGTGCGCTGATCGTGGCACTGGTGGCTGCGGCTTTCATCGCTGGCGACGAACGCGGCAGGCGTTTCGCGCTGGCCTTCGACTGGCAGTCCCAATCCGCGCCGGATCAGGTGGCAATGCGGGTGGACGGATGGATCGATCCGCCCGTCTACACACGCCTGCCGCCAATCATGCTCGATCTGGCGAAGACCGGCACGCGTGATGTCTCCGCGCCGGTTGGCAGTGTGCTCGTGCTGCGTTTCTCCGGCCCTGGCGGGGGAAGGCTTGCGGACGCGGTCGAGGTTTCGGAAGGTCTGCAACCGCTTGCCACTGCCGCGCCGGGTGAGGGCGTCGTCGAAAAACGGTTTCAGGTTGTCGGCTCCGCTACGGTCAGTGTGGATTCCAACGGCGGCAGGGCCTCGCTGACGGTCTCCGCCACGCCGGATGCGCCGCCGGTCATCGCCTTCGCCAACAAGCCGGAAGCCACGCGCCGGGGCGGGCTCACCATCGTTTATCGCGCGAGGGATGATTACGGTGTCACGCAGGCGCAGGGTGTTGTGTCGCTGAAGGGCGACGTGGGCGATCCCGTGCTCGTGCCGCCGCCGACCATCACGCTGCCGGTGCCGCGCGGAGATGGCACGCAGGATATGACCACAACTGCCGATCTTGCCGCGCATCCATGGGCCGGGGCGGACGTGCTGCTGACCCTTGTCGCGCGTGATGGCGCAGGTCAGGAAGGGCGCAGCGAGACGCTGGAAATCACGCTGCCGCAGCGTCCGTTCACCAATCCGCTGGCGCGTGCGCTTGTGGAGCAGCGGCGTAATCTGGTGTTCCGTCCGCATGACTGGCGCGACGTGCGTATGGCATTGCGGGCGCTGAAAATCGCGCCGGAGCTGTTCACTCCCGACGCAGGTGTCTACCTCGGGTTGGTGACGGCTGAAAAGCTGCTGTCGGCGGCGCGGTCACAGGAAGATCTGGTCGCAACGACGGAATTTCTCTGGAATATGGCCGTTGCCATTGAAGACGGCGACTCCTCGGAGACGGAGCGGGCGTTGCGCGCGGCCCGCGAAGCGCTGCAGGCGGCGATCGACGCGAATGCGTCGCCGGAGGAAATCGCCCGCCTGACCAAGGAACTGCGGGACGCTCTCAATCGACATCTGTCTGAAATGGCGCGCAATCAGGCACGCAATGGCGACAGGCCGATGCAGAACAGCGGTCAGCCGACGCGCACGATTACGCCTGAGGAACTTGCGGCGATGATAGACCGCATGGAGCGGCTGGCCCAGCAAGGCGATATGGCTGGCGCGCAGCGGCTGATGGAGCAATTGCGCGACATCTTCGATAACATGCAGACGGCACAAGCCGGTGAAGGTGGCGGCGGGGAATCGCCGGCCAGCGCGGCGGGAAGGGCCTTGCGCTCGCTCGACAACATGATCCGCAACCAGCAGCGCCTGCGCGATGAAACATTCCGGCAGAACAACGAGTTGGCGGAAGGTGGCGGCCCCGGTCAGGGTGGCGAGGCAGGCAACCGCGAGGATCTGCCCGGCCGCCAGCAGGCATTGCGGCGGCAGCTGGAACGTTTGCAGCAGGGATTGACCCAGCAGGGGCTTTCAGGTGAGCCGGGCTTCGACGCGGCTGAACGCGCCATGCGCGATGCCGAGGAACGGCTGGCCGAAGGCGACGGCGAGGGAGCCGTGGATGCGCAGGGCCGAGCGCTTCAGGCGCTTTTGAACGGCGCGCAGGGCCTCGCCGGGCAAATGCGGCAAGCGCAACAGGGCGAAGGCGGGGAAGGGCAGGAAAGCACCCAGGGCTCCAGTGGGCGCGACCCGCTAGGACGCACACCGGGCCGCAGCCTCTCGGATGGCGATACGCAGGTGCCTGGCTCCGACGAATCATCCATCGTCCGTGCGCGCCGCATCCTGGAGGAACTGCGTCGGCGTCTCGGCGACCCAACAAGGCCGGGCGAGGAACGCGATTATCTGGAGCGCCTGTTGCGCCGCGAATGATACGAAGCGAATGACAGAGTCATCCTGTATGCGGGATATGGCATATATGCGGGCTACGGCAACACGGCAGGTTTCATGGGTGAGCCCGGTCATCTGATCGTGGCAGCCGCAGTGTGTGCGGTTGCGATCGTCCTGGTCTGCGGGCTGGTCAATATGTCGCGTGGTGGGTGTCCGCACCGCTCCCGCCGGCTGATGCTATGGCGCATCGCGCTCCAACTCATCGCGGTGGCGGCGCTGCTTGCCGTGGTGCTGGCAGGCTCGAAATAATCACGATTCGCAGATCGCGTTTTTGAGCGGATGGAATCATCCAGTCAGTCGGTTTCGCCTCAAGCTCAGGCCCCCAACCGCATATCGGCACTGACGGCCTTGCCGGGCGGCGGAACTTCGCCACGAAAAGCCATACACGAAAAGTCATGAACGAAAGACCATGCATGAAGGCGTTGGGAGATTGACAACGTCGATCATGCATCGTTACGGTCGCGTAGCCGTATCTAACGCTTGTTAGGCTGCTGAATGGCATGATCGGCGAGCGAAGGGGAAGAAAAATCGGTCGTGACGTCTTTCAGACCCCTGACGATCGCGCTAAAATAAAAATAGGATGATTTGATAATAATTCCAAAAACATAGAGACTGGTATCAAGTCCCCGTGTGCCAAGTACGGCAAGTCGAGTTAGGGTAAGCCAAGTCTGAAATGCGCCAAGGAGATCTTCAATGAAAGTGCTGGTGCCCGTGAAGCGGGTGGTGGATCACAACGTCAAGATCCGGGTGAAGCCGGATGGAACCGGCGTCGATCTGGCCAACGTCAAGCAATCGATCAATCCTTTCGATGAGATTGCCGTCGAGGAGGCTCTTCGCCTCAAGGAGGCCGGCAAGGTCACCGAGGTGATCGTAGTCTCCATTGGCCC
Source organism: Pseudochelatococcus contaminans (assembly GCF_014195635.1). Taxonomy (GTDB): domain Bacteria; phylum Pseudomonadota; class Alphaproteobacteria; order Rhizobiales; family Beijerinckiaceae; genus Pseudochelatococcus; species Pseudochelatococcus contaminans. The sequence continues at coordinate 526,977 of NZ_JACICC010000001.1, forward strand.
GGCGCAGTCAACGGAGACGTTGCGTTCCGGCCTCGCCATTGGCGCCGACCGCGGCATTCTTGTGAAGGCTGAAGGTAAGGTCGAGCCGCTGGCGGTCGCCAAGCTTCTGGCGAAGATCGTCGAGCAGGAAAAGCCCGATCTCGTCATTCTCGGCAAGCAGGCCATCGACGACGACTCCAACCAGACCGGCCAGATCCTCGCGGCGCTTCTGGGCTGGGGGCAGGGCACCTTCGCCTCGAAGGTGGAACTCGGCGCGGATTCCGTAGATGTCTCGCGCGAGGTTGACGGCGGTATCCAGACCGTGTCGCTGAAGCTGCCGGCCATCGTCACAACGGACCTTCGTCTCAACGAGCCGCGCTATGCTTCGCTGCCCAATATCATGAAGGCGAAGAAGAAGCCCATCGCGGAAACCACGCCCGAGGCGCTTGGCGTCGATGTCACGCCGCGCCTCAAGGTGATCAAGACCAGCGAACCGGCGCAGCGCAAGGCCGGAGTGAAGGTGGCCAATGCCGCCGAGCTGGTGTCGAAGCTCAAGGAAGCGGGAGTTCTCTGATCATGACGACATTGCTGATTGCCGATCACGACAACGCCACGCTTAAAGACGGCACCGCCAAGGCTCTGACGGCGGCTCGCGAACTCGGTGCGCCGGTGCATGTGCTGGTTGCCGGGCACGATGCCCGCGCCGTTGCCGATGCGGCGGCAAAGCTCGAAGGCGTCGAGAAGGTTCTCCTCGCCGATGACGCGATCTACGCTAACGCCCTCGCGGAGCCGCTCGCGGCGCTCGTCGTCGGCCTGGCGGACGGCTACACCGCTATCGTCGCGCCGTCGTCCTCCAGCGGCAAGAATGTGCTGCCCCGCATCTCCGCACTGCTGGATGTGACGCAGGTTTCGGATGTTACCAAGGTGATCGCGCCCGATACGTTCGAGCATCCGATCTATGCCGGCAACGCTATCGAAACCGTGCAGACAACTGACCCGAAGCGCATTCTCACCATCCGCACGGCGGCTTTCAAGCCGGCAGGCGAGGGTGGCTCCGCGCCCGTGGAAGCAGTGAGTGCTGTTGCCGATCCGGCGCTGTCGCAGTTCAAGGGCGAGGAGCTGGCGAAGTCCGAGCGTCCCGAGCTGACGGCCGCGAAGGTCATCGTATCGGGTGGCCGCGCGCTTGGCTCTTCGGAGCAGTTCGACGCCGTTATCGCCCCGCTGGCGGACAAGCTTGGCGCGGCCATCGGCGCGAGCCGTGCGGCAGTGGACGCCGGCTATGCGCCCAACGATCTCCAGGTGGGCCAGACCGGCAAGGTCGTCGCGCCGGATCTTTACGTCGCCGTGGGCATTTCCGGCGCCATCCAGCATCTGGCCGGCATGAAGGACAGCAAGGTGATCGTGGCCATCAACAAGGATGAGGAAGCGCCGATCTTCCAGGTTGCCGACTATGGCCTTGTGGGCGATCTCTTCATCGTCGTGCCGGAGTTCGAGAAGGCTCTGGGCTGACGCTTGTGCACAAGATGAATTCTTCAGACGGGTTTTCATCCGTCTGAAGAAAATACGTCAAAATTGACCTGTAAGGTGCGCAGCGGCCAGAGGGGGTAAGGGACGACTGGTTCCAGCGCCCGATGTCTGCAGCTTTACCATTTACCAACGTTGGAACGGACGGACGACATGTCGATTGAAATTCGCAAGGTGGGCGTCATCGGGGCTGGTCAGATGGGCGGCGGCATCGCGCAGGTCGCCGCCGCGTCGGGCTATGACGTGGCGCTCAACGACATCAGCGAGGAGCGCATCAACGCCGGTCTCGCCACCATCAACGGCAATCTGTCGCGGCAGGTGTCGAAGGGCCATCTCACCGAGGAAGATCGTGAGAAGATCCTGTCGCGCATTGCTCCGGCCGTTACTTACGAGCATTTCCACGACAGCGACATCGTCATCGAGGCCGCCGTCGAGAACGAGGAAATCAAGCGCAAGATCTTTCAGGCGCTGTGCCCGGCGCTGAAGCCTTCCGCGATCATCGGCACCAACACGTCCTCCATCTCGGTCACCCGGCTGGCATCCACCACGGATCGCCCGGAGCAGTTCATCGGCATCCACTTCATGAATCCCGTGCCGGTGATGCAGCTCGTCGAGGTCATTCGCGGCATCGCCACTTCCGAGGAATCCTATCAGGCCACCCGCGAGCTGGTTGAGCGTCTCGGCAAGAGCATCACCGTGGCCGAGGACTTCCCGGGCTTCATCGTCAACCGCATTCTGCTGCCGATGATCAACGAGGCCATCTACACGCTTTATGAAGGCGTAGGTTCGGTCGAGTCCATCGACACCGCCATGCGTCTTGGCGCCAACCATCCGATGGGCCCGCTTCAGCTTGCGGACTTCATCGGCCTCGACACCTGCCTGTCGATCATGCAGGTGCTCTACGAGGGATTGGCTGACTCCAAGTATCGTCCCTGCCCGCTGCTGGTGAAGTATGTCGAGGCTGGCTGGCTCGGCCGCAAGACGCGCCGCGGTTTCTACGATTACCGTGGTGAGAAGCCGGTTCCGACCCGCTAAAGCGCCAGATATTCTGATATTCAGAGAAAGTAAAATCCGGCCGCGAGGCCGGATTTTTCATTACCCTCCGGAGGTTCAATTAACCGGCTTTCCAGCTTCGGATATGCCGTGCATTGTCCTCCCCGCGCGCCACATTGGCGATGCCATAGTGGGCCGCAAGGCGTTGCAGCGCGAGCTTGAGCACAACTTTGCCCGAGCGCGGTGGCCAACGGCGCTCCCGCTCGACATCCTCAATCCGCTTGAGAAAACCGCAGACGTCGAGAAGAATGCCGGCATAATCGCCGTCGACCGCGTCGAGCGCCCTGTCGAGACGCTGACGTGCGGCGACCATGGCATCTGTCGCAGCGGCTGGGCCGCCATTGCCACCGCCCACAGGCGACCATCGGCTGGTGACGCGCGGCATGATCCCCGCCATGGTCATGTCCCGACGCAGCCGTTCGCCCGCTTCGAAACATGTCGCGTCGATAAAGGGTTCCCCATCGCGATCCCGCCGCCTGTGGAGCCATGCAAGAGGGCTTTCCGCCTCATTGATCCGCACGGTGCTCGCGCCGCATCGCCCATGCAGAACCGCTTCGCCAACTGCTCTTCCGGGGTGTCCTGCGCGAGACCGGCTTGCCTTGGCGGTCGCTGTTTTGGGGCTGGTTACCTTGGGCGAGTTGCTGCAGGCGGCGGGAATGAAAGGCATGTGCTCGTCCGTTCTTGCCGGCAGTTTGTGCGCGGCCTGCCGTCCGGCCTCGGTTAATACGAATGCCCCCTGTCCGTCTGCGCGCAATAGTCCGCGCTCGATGAGCAGGCTTGCCGCTGCTGGAGATACGGTGCCCCGACCAAGCGATATACCCTTCCGCATGCGAGACAACACAATGTCATCCGCAGCAGGGGAGGTGGCTATTGCTCTGCTTTCCGGCTGCATCAGATGATGCAGAAGCCGCGTTGCGTCGGCGATGGTTTCCCGCATGGAAAGGCGGGCGTTGCTGCACGTCATGGCCTGTCTCCCATTGCTGAAATGGCGCGCGCGTTTTCCAGAACGGCGGCGACCTTGAGGCGCAAACCATAATCCAGACATGCGAGGATCATATCGAAGACGGGATCGGTCTCCCGGCGATCCTCAACCCGCTGGCAGGCGTGGCGGATTGTGGAGCGGTGACGTCCGAAAAGGCGACCCGTGGCAGCATCCGGCAGTCCGAAGCCAGCCGCTGCCAGATGAATGGCAGTGGCGCGTGCCATGGCGATTGGGGCACAACGCCGCTGCGCACTTCGGATGTCCGTTACCGGGGCTGTGAAAGCCGAAGCCGCGACGGCTTCGCACTGGCGACAGATCATCGCCTCGTAAAGCAAGCGACTCCCGCCGCCTTGAACGCATTGGTTCCAGGACATCAAAGCCTCCATGGCCTATTTATGAAAAAATTCGCAACGAAGCGCGGTACGCAACGCAAATAGGATTATCATCCTATGAAAAGAAAGCCAACCTGAAAAGAAAGTTACCTGACAGATCTATTCACGTTTTGGCGGATAAATCGCGAAAATCCGGTCAGTCTTCGGTCTGCATGTCTAAAAAATACTTAGTCATCAAAATAAAAATGCGCCGACCCTGGGGTCGACGCATGAGATTTAAAGGCATGAAACGCTGCCCGTAGATATAATCGGGTGATCGATACTCTTCGATGTTTATCAGATAGTCGGCTTTTCTTCAGGCACAGGTGCGTTTGCCGCCGGGTCTTCAGTTGGCGCGCGATGAACGCGCTCACCTGCGAGCGCCGGCTCCTCGCCGGAGGAAATATAGGCTTTCAGCTTATCCAGGGACGCAAAGCGGAAAATGCCGTCCGGCGTTTCGGACTCGATTGTACCGTCATCGTACATCACGAACAGATTGGGGCCGGACCGATAGGAGCCTACTACGGCGGGCGACGCATTGGCCGTGCTCGCTGTATCCTTGCTGCGGGCCGCATCTATCGTATCGGGCTTGCGTTCCGGTGCGGATGGCGGCAGAGGAGCGGGCTTTTTCGTGGCCTCATTAGCGGAGATGCGCGCGTCCGGCACAATTGGCTCGTTGGTTTGTTTCGGTGCGGCCTCATCATCGCCGGTGTCGAGATCACGGCCGATAGATGGCTCTTTACGCGCCTTCTTGTCACTCTGACCGTTGGAGGTATCCACCTTGGGCGTGATGTTCTCAGGCTGTTCACGTTCGGGCGTATCCGCGAGCGCGAGGCGGCTGCGGGCAAGGTCCGCGGCTGTCGGCTCGGAAGTGTCTTCCGTCGGCAAATCCGGCACGGGCTCGACTGGCGCGGCAGGCTCCTGAGCCGTCTTGTCGTTACGCCCAAGACGCGACCAGAACGATTTCGACAGCTTGCCGGGTTCCGACAGCTTCGCAGGCTCCGGCGGTGTTATAGATGGTTCGATGGCCTGCCTGCTTGCCGGACGGTCGAAGCCTCGCGCGGAAGAAAGATCATCCGGCGAACTATCTGAATTCACCTTGTCCGGGGTGTTGTGCAGGGAAATTTGTATTTTCAGTGCGGAAGGCACCTCCGGCCCGGTATCGTCCTTGATTGCGGGTTCTTCGCGCGGACCGGGCTGAGGTATATCGGGCTGGGGTATATGAAGCGCGGGGCGAGTGTCCCCCGCCGCTTTCGTGCTCTGTTTCTCGGGCGTGTGAGAGGCAATGACGCTTTCCCTGGCGGGGAAAGCGAATGGCGTGAGAGATGGTGGTTCAGGCCGTTCCGGCTCGTCGAATCCGCTGGAGAGTTCGTGGTCGACACGCGGGCGCTGTGTCAGCGACACTCCGGCCGTGTCCGGTGCCCGCTGCCCATGGTCGCTGTCGGCATAGACATGCTGAACGGGCAACGTTTCCGACCAGGTGTCGACAAGCCGCTCTGGAAGGCGACGCACTTCCCGTATGAGCATGGCGATGCCAAGCAGGGTGACGCCGCCGGTGGCGACGACGCTGCCGGCGATCACCATGGACCAGCCCCGCTCAAGGACGATCATGCCGGAACCGAGAAACACGGCGCTGAGGCCGCTGCCGATCAGCAGGCAGGCGAGTACGATGCTGAGAAAAATCATACGACTGGCACTCTCGCAAAAAACATGGCCGGTGAGTCGAAGGCAGACATCGCCCATGGGCTGCCCGTCTCCGCGCACCTGCAATCCGATCGCATCCCCACCCTCAAAGGCCGGCCACGGGAATGGCAGGTCACTTCAGGAGCAGCCACGAACGCTCCCGTATCAGGATCGTCCGCTGGACGCGACAATGCATGGAGCATTTACCGAACAGCGTTGTTGTTTGGTAAACTATCGACGGGAATCTGCCTAAATCAAGGCAATGGCTCTGCTTCTTGTCCAAAAACCGGATCAATGGCCTTATATGCTGACATCAGGATCGGCCTGCATTCCGGTTGGTCAAGCGAATGGCGTCAATCGACTGTACAAGGCATGACACGGAGCGCGGCGTCTGATTCTGCCTGAATATTCAACATCGAAAGATCAGTATACAGCCTCTCGTGCGTATTGCGGGAACCCGATCCCGGCCGTGGCCGTTACGTCTCCGGCACCGCGCATCCAGCGGATGTCTCCTGAGCGCCCGGCGCACGTGCCGGTACGCTCTCCCGCAATTTCGTTCGGGACCGAGGATGTTCGGCGAATCGAGCCTCGCCAACACTGTCTCGCCCGAATAATAAAGCTTCAATGTCCATAGACCCGCTATAAAAAATGGCCTAAAACTGTTTTACAAAGGTGGAAGCTGCCATAAACAAGGCGATTTTTGCCTTCGTTGTCAGTCATTGCCACAATTGGTAAGGTAGCAGCCGCTGAGGATATGAGAGTCGTTGTTTCGATTGTCATGCCGCACATCGCAAAACCAATTTCCGAGGAGCCTGCCGTGACTTTTACGCTTCCCGATCTTCCCTATGCCTACGATGCGCTTCAGCCCTACGTGTCGCGTGAAACGCTCGAATACCACCACGACAAGCATCATAAGGCTTATGTCGATACCGGTAACAAGCTTCTGGAAGGCACCGATCTGGCGGGCAAGTCGCTCGAGGAGATCGTCAAGGCTTCCTATGGCACCAATCAGGCGCTGTTCAACAATGCCGGTCAGCACTACAACCACCTGCACTTCTGGCACTGGCTGAAGCCCAATGGCGGCGGCGCTATCCCCGGTGAGCTTGAGAAGAAGATCATCGAGGATCTGGGTTCGGTCGAGAAGGCCAAGGAAGACTTCATCCAGGCCGGCATCACCCAGTTCGGCTCCGGCTGGGCATGGCTCGCCGTCAAGGATGGCAAGATCGTCGTCCAGAAGACCCCCAACGGCGAAAATCCGCTCGTGCACGGCGCGACCCCGATTCTCGGCGTCGACGTGTGGGAGCACTCCTACTACATCGACTACCGCAACCGCCGCCCCGACTACCTGAAGGCCGTTGTCGAAAATCTGGTGAACTGGGAATACGTCGCCGAGCTTTACAGCAAGGCTGTCTGATATCGCTGATCGACACCGTTCCAGTACAACTTGGGTGGTGTCGCGGTCAGTCTGATGGTTAGAGGCCCGGGGCGTTGCTTCCGGGCTTTTTTCTTTGCGCGGCAAAATATCAGGAGGCCGATTCCATCTCCGATGAGACGGTGAGCCATTCCTCTTCGGCCAGTGCGAGGGCCGTTGCCGCTTCGGATCGCATCCGCGCCAGCTCGGCGGCTTTTTCCGGATTTTTGCTGAACGTATCGGGGGCGGCGAGGGCGGCGTCGATTTTCGCGATACCGTCGCTGAGCTTTTCGATGCGGGCTTCGAGTGTCTCGATGCGTTTACGCAATGGAGCGAGCGCAGTGCGCGTCCGGGCGGCCGCGCGCCTGCGGTCTGCCTTTTCCCCGCCCGATGGTGCAGTCGCTCCGGCATCACGCGTCGATGCGGTGTCCCCCGAAAGAACGAGTTTTCGATAATCGTCCATATCGCCGTCGTAGGGCTTCACCGAGCCTTTCGACACCAGCCACAATCTGTCTGCACAGGCTTCGATCAGGAAGCGATCATGGCTGATGAGCACCACGGCGCCAGTGTAGTCATTGATCGCTTCAATCAACGCCTGCCGGCTGTCGATATCCAGATGGTTGGTCGGCTCGTCGAGAATAATGAGGTTTGGGGCATTGAATGCAGCCAATCCCAGAAGGAGACGCGCCTTTTCACCGCCGGACAATTGGGCCACGGGCGTATCTGCCTTGGTGACAGGAAAGCCGAGGCTGGCCGCCCGTGATCGCTGCTGCGCTTCGGTTGCTTCCGGCATCAGCGCGGCGACATGCTGCAAGGGAGTCGCCGCCGGGTTCAATTCTTCAAGCTGATGCTGCGCAAAATAGGCTACGCGCAGCTTGGCCGCACGGGTGACCCCGCCTTTCATGGGCTCCATCCTGCCTGACAATAACTTGGCGAATGTTGATTTACCGTTGCCGTTGGAACCGAGAAGGGCAATGCGGTCATCCGGGGACAGCGTGAGGTTGATCCGGTCCAGCACGATGCGCTCGCCATATCCGACCGCAGCATTCTCCATCGCGATGATCGGCGGCGACAATGGCTTTTCCGGACCGGGGAGATGGAAGGGAATCGATTCTTCCTGCGTGATTGCCGCGATAGGCTCCATCTTTTCGAGCCGCTTGAGACGCGATTGCGCTTGCTTGGCCTTGGTGGCTTTGGCGCGGAAACGGTCGACGAAGCTTTGGAGGTGTTTGCGCTCCACTTCCTGCTTGACCCTGGCCTTGGCTACAAGCGCCATTTTCTCCCGCCGCTGACGGTCAAAAGACGTGAAACCACCACGATAAATCGTCAGCTTGCCGCGATCGAGATGCAGGATGTGATCCACGCAGGCGTCAAGCAATTCGCGATCGTGGCTGATGATCAGCGCCGTGTGAGGATAACGGGCAAGATAATCGTACAGCCAGAGAGTGCCTTCGAGGTCGAGATAGTTCGTTGGCTCATCGAGCAGCAGAAGATCCGGTTCCGTGAACAGCACGGCGGCGAGAGCAACCCGCATGCGCCAGCCACCGGAAAACGACGAACAGGGCCGTGCCTGCGCCTCGGCGTCAAAGCCAAGGCCGTGCAGAATGCTCGCCGCCCGTGCCGGGGCGGAATGCGCGTCGATGTCCACCAGCCGTGTTTCGATTTCCGCCCGACGCAGGTTGTCGGTGGTTTTTTCAGCTTCGGTGATCAGGGCGGCGCGCTCCTTGTCGGCTGCCAGCACCACGTCGAGCAGCGATTCGGGGCCGCCCGGCGCTTCCTGCGCCACCGCGCCGATGCGCTGTCCGCGAGGCAGCGAAGCCGTGCCGCTTTCGGATGCAAGCTCGCCCAGCAAAAGCTTGAAAAGTGTGGTTTTTCCCGCGCCATTCCGGCCGACAAGGCCGACACGCGAACCATCGGGAATCACTGCATCCGCGTGATCGAGAATAAGGCGGTCACCCAGCCGGTAGGTAAGGTCATTGATCTGAAGCATGGTCCGCCGACCATATCAGCCGCAGCAAATGCGGAAAGTCTGTGCGCTGAAATTATCGAAAAAATATCGACTGCTGCCGTTGCCTTGCATCATATGATGCATCAGGGAATCGGAAAGAACGCGTGGGATAGAAATCCAGATCCGGTGCATGGCGAACCCTATGAAAAATGTGGACATAGCAAGATCATTTATAGTATGAATAGCGAACATATAACGCGATTCTGACAGGTATGCAAAAATATAAAGCAATTATCGCAACGAGATAGGTGCACTTGTGGACAATAAGGAAAATGCAGGCGATAAGTCCCTTATTCTGCCGCGATAATCCACTAACGCTGCGTTGCGTTCCGGAGTTGGAACACCTGTGGGAGACCTGTGCCGATTATTGGAATGTTCCGTTGACAGGCTGGAATTGTGACAAATACGCAACGGTGCTGGAGGCTGACTGAGTTATTTTGTCTCACATCCGTCGACGCGAAATTTCCCGTATAAGACGGCAAGTTACGTCCGGGCCAATCCCTGAAAATATACGTTTATGGCTGTGGAAGGCAGATACTGAAGCGCGATTGCCGATTCTGTCGAATGGTTTGACGCTCTGGCTTCACCGACTCGTGATTTCTGCTGAAAGTCGACATTTTTGTTTTTGTCCGCATAAAATGGCGCAGTAGCACATTATATGCGGAGTGGAGACGTCTCTTCCCGATCAGGGCAGGATAGTTCTGCTCATGTGTATCGCAAGCGGTTTTTCATAAGGAAGCCGCCCAGTTTTGGAGTGCCGGAATGGGTGATCTCGGTCGCGTGCCGTTTTTTCAGGATGCCGGGATCGACTTCGCATTGTTTGCGCCGCGTTTGCACTGGCGCCGCTTTGTGACGGGCGAAGTGCTTATAGATTATGAGGAAAAATCCACCGACGTCTATTTTCTCGTCGCCGGAGAAGTGCGCGTTCTGGTGCGCACACAGGCGGGACGCGAAATTATCCTCGACGATATGCGCGCCGGGCAGTTTTTTGGCGAACTTGCGGCCATCGACGGTGTGGGGCGGTCAGCGAATGTCGCGGCTTTGACGCAGGGCGAAGTATGTGTTGTGCCGGCTCATGTTTTTCGTGACATCGTTCTGTCGTCGCCGGTCGTGACGGAGCGGTTATTGCGCCTTCTGGCGCAGCGCGTACGCGAGCTTAATGCGCGGCTGACGGAGCATGCCATACTGGACCTGCGCCACAGGCTCTATGCGGAGTTGTTGCGTTTATCCGTACCACGCAATGGGCATCCGGGCGAACTGGTGATTTCGCCGCCGCCCTATCATCATGTTCTCGCCGCCAGAATCGGCTGCCGCCGGGAGCAGGTCACACGCGAGTTTACGACGCTGTCGCGGGATGGCATCGTTGAGCGCACGCGGGGGGCGCTGGTTCTTCGCCAGCCGGAGGTGTTGCGGGACAGGGTGAGCAACGCCATGCGGGAAGTAGGGTGATCCCGGTCGGCCCGAGTAACATAGTACATATGGCCATGTGTCCGTCCGACGTTATGCAGCAGTTGCGCGAGGTCATGTCACGAGCCTTGATTTAGCCGGACAAGAAAACGTCGCGCTGCGATGTGTGTGTTCGCGTGTCGTGTTGTCTGCGCTACTTTTATGTCCGGCTACGCAATTTTCCCGCAAGCAATATATGGTGTGACAGACAGGTGCGCCACCTTCGAGCGAATCGGAGTGCATCCAGATCATTTCGGCATTTCATTGAAACGCAGAAATGCTCTATCACATTGATTTTACGCGTTTTCAAGCAAAGCACATACCGCTTTACTTGGAAACGCTTCAGCAGACGGTTTATTGCATGGCGGCCTGAACTCGATCCTGCGGATCGACTTGACAGCAAGCCGTTCTATAGCTTTTCAGTTTTCCGCTGGAAGTCTGAAATCTATAAGTGTGGAATCGATGCGCTTTATCCACGCAGGGCGGTATTCGTTTTGCTTGAAAGCGGTTTAGAGAGTATGTTCTGGCGGGCCGATGCGGTTCGTTGTGCCATCCGGAGCCGAGGTCTTTAAAGTATGTCAGTTTACGATTCCATCAGGCAGGGGCTCACGCCTATCCATAAGGAGGGGTATCCCTTCATCGCCATCTCGGCGGTCGCCTCGCTCGTTCTCGGGCAGCTTTGGTCGCCGCTGGGCTGGATAGGGCTCATTATCACGCTCTGGATCTGCTACTTTTTTCGCGATCCTGAACGTCACACGCCGGTTAGGCCCGGGCTGGTGATCGCCCCGGCTGACGGGCGGGTCAGTGCGATCGGCGAAGTTTTGCCGCCCCCGGAACTGGGACTGGGCGAAGCGCCGCTGATGCGGGTGTCGATCTTCATGAGCGTGTTCGACTGCCATGTGAATCGCAGCCCGGTAGACGGCATTGTCGAGCGCGTCGTGTACACGCCAGGTATTTTTATCAACGCGGATCTCGACAAGGCAAGTGAAGACAATGAGCGCAATGGCCTTGTCATTCTGTCGGGCGAGACGCGCATCGGTGTGGTTCAGATCGCCGGCCTCATCGCGCGGCGTATCGTGTGTTTCGTCAGCGAGGCCGATACCTTGCAAGCGGGCGAGCGTTTTGGTCTGATCCGTTTCGGCTCCCGGCTGGATATCTATCTGCCGCCGGAGGTGCAGCCGCTCGTGGGCCTCGGACAGCGAACCGTGGCCGGTGAGACGGTGCTGGCGGATCTGTTTGCCGAGCAGACTCCGCGTGTCTTCCGGGCGGCTTGAGGTGGCTGGTTTCGGTTTTCCGGCGGCCGCTGTTCATGTATGACTTGCACGCATGAGTGATCTCTTTCCGCCTTTCGTTCCGGACCCGGATGAGCCGCGCCGCCGCTTTCGTCCCATTCCGCTCCGACTTCTCGTTCCCAATGTCATCACGCTGCTGGCTCTTTGCCTGGGCCTGACGGCTATCAGGATGGCCATTGAGGGCAGGCTTGAACTCGCCATGTTGTCCATCCTGCTGGCCGCCGTGCTGGACGGGGCTGATGGCCGCGTGGCGCGTCTGCTCAAGGGTACGTCGCGCTTCGGTGCGGAGCTTGATTCGCTGTCGGATTTCGTCAATTTTGGCGTCGCGCCCGCGCTCTTGCTCTACGTGTTCATTCTGGATGAGATGAAGTCGCTGGGGTGGATCGCGGCGATCATCTACGCCATAGCCGCCGCTCTGCGTCTGGCGCGTTTCAATGTGATGCTGGACGATCCCGGCCGGCCCGAGTGGCAAAAGAACTATTTCGTCGGCATGGCCGCGCCCGCCGGCGCACTGACCGTGCTGCTGCCGGTTTATCTGCATTTCATCGTCTGGCCTGTCGGGGAACTCGCTGCGCCTGTCGTCGCGATTTATACGGTGGCTATCGGGCTTTTGATGGTGAGCCGCATCCCGACATATTCCGGGAAAACGCTCGGCCAGCGCATCGCGCGCGATATGGTGCTGCCGCTGTTCGTGGTGGTGGTGCTGCTGTCGGCGCTGTTGGTGAGTTTCCCGTTTCACGTGCTGGCGCTCGCCACCATCGCTTATCTCGTATCGCTGCCTTTCGGCGCTATGCGCTATCGCGCACGGGAGAAGGCGGAAAAAGCCTCCTTGGCAGCACGGAAATCCTCACCGGCAGCAGTGGACGCCGCACCCGCGGAAGATGCGCGGGATCCGTAAAACGGAGCCCGGCATCGTTGCCCCCGCCGCTTCCGGGACGGGCTTGCCTGCCACGGGAGCTTATTTGCCCTTCAACCGCTGCGCTGTCAGGCGGCGGGCATTTGCCTTGACGCGCCGGCGGGCGGGTGCGGAGCTTGTGTCGGCTATGTGCATGATTTTCTGCGGCAGCTCTTTCGCCTGCACGCGACCAAATGCCATGTCGATCCACAACCGCTGCCATGCCTGCGTCGCGACAAGCCCGGCCTCCATGGCGACGGCGGCCTTTTCTGTGAACGCGCGGCGTGTTTCGGCGCTCATCTTGTGCGTAGGGTCCATGGTGTCGTAGACGAACTCCGGCCATCGGATGGCGATGGTCATGGCCGTCGCCTGCGCCGTTTCGGTTGCGTCCGCAAGCCGCTTGTTGGTGAGCGGGGAGGGAATATGCTTCGAGAAGGGGTGCTTGGCTGACATGATGTTTCCACATCTAAAAACGGAGTTGCTTTATCGCTTATCGATAGGACGTGTCCGCATCACGACAATCGACGATAACCGTTTCACCAATTCATTTCGCCCTGTGCGGTTCCATGATAAGCCCTCACGGTGAAATGGCGGCTCGTTTTCGCTTGTGGATCGCGGGATGTTCCGATGGAATCAAAACAAACGTTTCAGATTCTATATTCTACCGCAACTTGCGTTCAACTCGATGGATCGACTTGAACGCAAACTGCTCTAACGTTTTGTGAAAAGGTTTTTGGGAGAAGGTTTGTTGAGCAATATCGGGAACCGGCCGGATGAAGCAGCCGTGCGTGACATTGTGACCGAAAGTGCGCCGGTGGAGCAAGCTGGCAGGCCAGCGGTTGAAGTGCGCGAGCGCGAAAGCTGGCGGCCTGAGCTTGTTCTGGCCTCAGCTTCCCCGCGCCGGTTGGCATTGCTTGAGCAAATCGGCATCGTTCCCGATTTGCTGCTGCCTGCCGACATTGATGAAACGCCCAGGCGGGGCGAGAAACCGCGCGATTACGCCCGCCGTGTCGCCTGCGCCAAGGCTGCGGCGGTTCGCGAACTGCTCAAGACGCGGCGCAAGGAGGGCGATGCGATTTCCGGCTCCTTCATCGTGGCGGCCGATACGGTTGTCGCGGTCGGGCGGCGCATCCTGCCGAAAGCCGAGGTTGCGGAAGAAGCGACGGATTGTCTGCGTCTGCTTTCCGGTCGTACCCATCGTGTGTACACGGCACTGGCGATCGTCTCGCCGAAAGGGCGGGAGCGGGATCGCGTAATCGAGACGCGGCTGCGCTTCAAGGCGCTGTCGCGGGCGGAGGTCGATGGCTATATCGCCAGCGGTGAGTGGCGCGGCAAGGCTGGCGGCTATGCCATTCAGGGGCTGGCCGGCTCTTTTGTGGTCAAGCTGGTTGGATCGTATTCCGGCGTTGTCGGGCTGCCGCTCTATGAAACTGCGGCGTTGCTGGCCGGTGAGGGGTACCCCGTCCACCGTCAGTGGCTGAACCTTGAACTGTAAGGCTCCGCATCATGCCCGATACCGTCAATGATCCAGAGGCCGTCAACGACAATGAGAGCGTCAGCTCGCCAGCAGGTGGTAAGTGCCCGATTTGCGGCAAACCGACCGAGTTGCGCTGGCGTCCCTTCTGCTCGCGCCGTTGTGCCGATGTCGATCTGCATCGGTGGTTTTCCGGCAGCTACGCCATTCCCGCCTCGGACGGTGATACACGCGATAACGATGACGATATATAAAGCCTACCCGCATCTCTTTTCGCCGGGTCAATCATCGCCGCCCTGTGGACAAATTCACCTTTATGGTGCCGGAGAGGCTGGACATCGAAAAATGTTGTCTCTATAACAACCGAATGACGCGGGGCGTTTAAAACGCTTCCAACGCAGAATGCCCAGATAGCTCAGTTGGTAGAGCATGCGACTGAAAATCGCAGTGTCGCTGGTTCGATTCCGGCTCTGGGCACCACTTTTCCCCATTTATATACGATAAGTCATTTTAGCAGCCGGTGCGTTGGCTGTGTGCAGGTTGCATATCCTTGCCTGACGTCCTGAAAACATAATTGTTCAAGCCTATCCGCTACATACCGGGACTGAGTATCTGGACTCTGCAAATGCGATGTCCGCTGGCTTGTGTATACTTCCAGCCAACCTGACGTTCCGTGCGGGGGTTGACCCGGATGTCGAAATGGCGTCAACGTCCCTTCCGGATTTGGTACGAAAGGGGACTGGTGGATGAGAGGTTTCCGGACACGTTGTCTGACATCTGCAGTTGTCATCGCAGGTGTTATGTCAGTTTATGCGGCTCCGGCTGCGGCTCACAACAATGTTGGCGCGGCAATTGCGGCGGGAGTTCTTGGTCTGGCTGTGGGGGCGGCAGTTGCCGCTGACAGCGGGCCGCGCGATCACGTCATTTATGGTCCGCCTCCGCCGCCGTTTGCTCCGCCGCCTCCCGGTTTCGATGGCCCGCCGCCACCACCGGCTTATGGTCCGCCTCCGCCGCCCTTCTTCCCGGAACGGGGGATTGCATGCTATCCGGCGCAGCAGGCCTGCTATCAGGATGGCCGGGGCTTTTCCCCGTGGTGGACGGCACGCATCTATGGCGATCGGTAAGGGGATGACGATGCTCAGCAAAAACTCTATTGCCGCAGCTCTTGGTCTTGCTTTCGCACTGTGTGCGGGCGCAGCCCACGCGCAAGCCCCCGCCACGGCCGACGAAAACAGCAGCCGTTTGCACGCCGCGTGGGAGGACGTTCTCGAATCAGAGGGCAAGCTGCTTGACGAGCGCCAGTTCGCTAAATTGACGCAGCTGGCCTATCAGGCTGCCGCTGTCCGCGTCTGTGATGCCCATAAGCTTGATAATGCTGCGGTTGCGGCGACGCTGAATGACGTGCTGTCGGTGTCGGATAAAAATCTGTCAGCCGAACAGGTTGAAGAGCGGAAAGCCGCTATTCTGATTTCTTTCGGCGCGCGTTATGGGCTTTTCATTGCCGAAGCTCACACCGACAAGACGGTGTTTTGCGAAGATGCTGGCAAGTTCAAGGACAAGCCGGAAGGCGCGCCTGTCTATCTCAAGTAGATAAGGCGCTGTATTTGGCTTTTCATCAATTTATTCCGGCGCGATATCGGTGCGCCGGAATGCATCCATGATGTTAGTTCAATCCCGCTTTGGGAAAGCCGGTGCTCACATCGCCATGTGATATTTCGTTACTTTTGTTGCACCCAGTGCGGCAAAACGAATTTGAAATCATAGCCGGGAAATGCAGCTGGAGAAATGCGTTTTGCTTCCGCGAGCCCTTGCTCAAGATGTCGCACAGCCGCGTCGCATGCATCATAAAGCTTGTCGGTATATTGTTGCAGCAATACAGCGTCTGCCTCGTCGTAAAGGCTCCGGTCCAGATGCCTGCGGTCGTTCTTCAGCTCCGTGATGCCGGCTTTTTCGAGGCGGGGTTGAATATGCGACATGAAAAATGAGCGTCTGGCTTCCGCGACCTGATAGAGCATGTCGATGCTGTCATCCGACGCGATGAACAGAAAAGCGAGTCCTGCACAGTCTTCATGGCCCCTTAGCATGTGCGATACCCAGTTGAAGTCGATACGAGTACTCATGATGAGCTTGGCTGACATCGGTGGCAGCAGCAAGTGACGATCCTCATCGTCACGGAGGCCATCGAGTGAGTTGGTCTGAAGGTGGGATACGAGTGTCAACTGCCGACAAAGCACGAATATTGCTGCTTGCAAGCCATCGGCATCCTGATCCCGTTGTTTTTCGGCATCGCGCCTGCGCTCCAGGGCAAAGGCAACCTTTGCACCCATGAAAGCGGCTATCAGCGTGCTGAAAACGCCCGCACTCAGTTCCAGTGCCCACACCACGTCAGCGTTCAAGGCTCGTCCCTTCCGTTCCGGTGATATCGCTGTATTTTTGGGATAACTGACAAGCTGTAAAGAATTTCCACAGGCAGGCAGGCTCCTGCGGCTACCAGCTTGCACGGGGCCGGCTCAGGTTTGATGACGAGCAGTGTCGCCACACCATCATTATGTTTGGCATATAGGCGGTCTTTCCTGTTGATCTTGCCTGTTGGTCTTGGATCGTGATGCAGGTAAGGTTCTTCACCTGCGTTAGTTTCCTCGATAAGGTGGGGTGGAAGAATCCTTGCTTGAATGAGGAATAGCATGCCGCAGGCGCGACCGCGCCCGCTTGTAGCGGGCAACTGGAAGATGAACGGCCTCAAGCTGTCGGCACGCGTATTTGCGTCGATCGCTCAGGGTTACGATGCGGCCCTGCGCAAGAAGCTCGACATCCTGGTATGCCCGCCAGCGACGCTGACAGTCACCTTCGGCGTTGTGGCGGTCGGATCCGGGGTTGCCGTCGGTGGGCAGGATTGTCACGTGGAGGCCGCAGGGGCGCATACCGGCGATATCTCCGCGGTTCAGCTTGCCGATGCCGGCGCGACATATGTCATCGTTGGTCATTCGGAGCGACGCGCGGATCATGGTGAGACGGATGCCGTTGTGCGCGCCAAGGCGCTTGCCGCGCGGGAGGCCTGCCTGACGCCGGTCGTCTGCGTTGGGGAGACCCGCGCCCAGCGCGAGAGCGGCGATGCGCTGGCTATCGTGCGCGCGCAACTCGCCGGTTCCCTGCCGGAAACTGCCGACCGGCATGATCTCGTGGTGGCCTACGAGCCCGTCTGGGCGATTGGCACCGGCCTCACAGCCATGCCTCCGCAGGTGGCCGAGGTCCATGCGGCAATCCGGGATGTGCTGACGGCGCGGTATGGCGACGAGGGCGCGGCGATTCGGATTCTTTATGGCGGGTCGGTGAAGCCGGACAATGCCTTCGATCTGCTATCGGTCGCGAATGTCGACGGGGCGCTGGTGGGCGGTGCGAGCCTTGACGCCGCTGATTTTCTCGCGATTGCGGAGTATTATCGCTGATCCGCGCACCGCGCAGGGGAGGGGCGGAAAAATTGCCTGTCTCGCTGCGTCGCCCTGGTTGAGAGGGCCAGAGTGTAACAGGTTGGATTCGGGCCATTTTTTCCGATGATATGGTAGCGGATTTGTCGTGGAACGTTTTATCAACGCACTTTGCGACTTGACGACGTTTATGTTACAGCATGGTCCCGACGTTCGGGCGCTGGCCTTTCTTGGGGTTTCCGAGCTTTTCTTGGATTCTTCCCTTGGCGTTGACAGGCGGCGGCTTTTCGAGTCTTCTCCTGTCCAAATGACCGAATGCTTCCCCCATGCCCGGGCGGCCTCAGCCGTGACCGGGTTTCCGGGTTGTGACCGGCTATCGTTCTGACCGGCTTGGATTATGATATGCAAAGCGTTTTGATCGTCGTTCATCTTATTATCGTACTGGCGCTCGTTGTCGTGGTGCTGTTGCAGCGCTCCGAAGGGGGAGCGCTCGGCATGGGCGGCGGTGGCAGTGGCGGCGGCTTCATGACCGGGCGCGGACAGGCGAATGTCCTCACGCGCACCACGGCGATTCTCGCGGGTCTTTTCTTCATCACCAGCCTTGCATTGACGATCCTTGCGAACCAGCAATCCGGGCCTCGTTCGATTTTCGATGGTGCCACGGTGCCAGGTGCGGCGACACCCGGCGGCGCGCCGTCCGGCGATAGCGGTTTCGAGCGTTTGCAGCAGTTGCAGGAGAGCGAAGCCCCGCAGGTGCCGTCTCCCGCAGCGCCGCCCGCGCCGACCGGGCCTCAGGTTCCTAACGCGGAATAAGCCGGCGGGGCGTTATGCGGAAAGTTGTCTGGGGAGGGGCGGTGGCCGTTTTCCCGGACATGCTCCAGGAGGGCCGGGGGTTCCGGCCCTTTCTCTTTGGATTGGGCGGAATTTTCGCCGCAATCGGCGTGACAAAGGCAAGTCGTTGCGCCTATCAATGACATGACGGGAGGGGATGAGAATCTCCATGGCGCGGTACGTATTCATCACTGGCGGCGTTGTTTCTTCTCTTGGCAAGGGGCTTGCCTCTGCCGCGCTCGGCGCTCTATTGCAGGCGCGTGGCTATCGCGTGAGGCTGCGCAAGCTCGATCCGTATCTCAACGTCGATCCGGGTACGATGAGCCCGTATCAGCACGGGGAAGTCTTCGTAACCGACGACGGCGCCGAGACCGATCTCGACCTTGGCCATTATGAGCGCTTTACCGGTCGGCCATGCACCCGCGAAGATAACGTCACCACCGGCAGGCTCTATCTTGACATTCTCACCAGTGAGCGGCGCGGCGAGTATCTGGGGGCGACCATTCAGGTCATTCCCCACGTCACCAACGCTATCAAGGACTTCGTCCTCGCCGGCAATGACGATACCGATTTTGTGCTCGTCGAGATCGGTGGCACGGTCGGCGATATCGAGAGTTTGCCCTTCCTTGAGGCCATTCGCCAGCTTGGCCAGGAACTGCCGCGCAACCACGCCGTCTTCCTTCACCTGACGCTGCTGCCTTATATTCCGGCGGCCGGGGAGTTGAAGACCAAACCGACGCAGCACTCGGTCGCGGAGCTTCGTTCCATTGGTATCCAGCCTCATATCCTGCTGTGCCGCACCGACAGGGCGATCCCTGTGGAGGAGCGGCGCAAGCTGTCGCTGTTCTGCAACGTGCGTGAAAGCGCGGTAATCGAGGCGCGCGATGTCGCATCGATTTATGATGTGCCGATCGCCTACCACAATGAGGGCCTTGATAACGAGGTTCTCGATGCTTTCGGCATCGAAGGCTCTCCCCAGCCGGATATCGACCGTTGGGTGAGAATCGCCGAGCGGGTGAAGAACCCTGAAGGCGAGGTCACGATCGCCATCGTCGGCAAATATACCGGCCTCAAGGATGCCTATAAGTCGCTGATCGAATCGCTGATCCATGGCGGCATCGATAACCGCGTGAAGGTCAACCTCGACTGGATCGAAAGCGAGATCTTCGAGCGCGAGGACCCCACGCCGTTTCTGGAGCACGTTAACGGCATTCTGGTGCCCGGCGGTTTCGGGCTGCGCGGCGCGGAAGGCAAGATCAAGGCCGTGACTTTCGCCCGTGAGCATAACGTGCCGTATCTTGGCATCTGCTTCGGCATGCAGATGGCGGTGATCGAGACGGCGCGCACGCTGGCCGGCATTGCCCATGCCAATTCCACGGAATTCGGCCCGGCTGAAGAGCCGGTCGTCGGCCTGTTGACCGAGTGGGCGAAGGGCGATGCGCTTGAAACCCGCATGGCAGACGGTGATCTTGGCGGGACGATGCGATTGGGAGCCTATAAGGCCATTCTCGATGAGGGCAGCCGTGTTGCGGAAATCTATGGCGCTCGCGAGATTTCGGAGCGTCATCGGCATCGCTATGAGGTGAACCTGGCTTATCGCGAACGGCTTGAAGCGGCCGGGCTGCGTTTTTCGGGTATGTCGCCGGATGGGCTGTTGCCGGAGATCGTCGAGCGGGCAGATCACCCGTGGTTCGTCGGTGTGCAGTTCCATCCGGAGTTGAAGTCGCGGCCGTTCGATCCCCACCCGCTGTTCAGCAGCTTCATCGCGGCGGCAGTCAAGCAGAGCCGTCTGGTGTAGAGCCTGTTTGCGGTCGTGCCGCTTCATCGAATTGAGTGCGAGTTGCGGCATTATAGGAAATAGAAGTGCGTTCCGGTCAGGTGGAACCATCTGATCGACAAGAGTTCGCTCTCAATCAAAAGTTTGCTGAACGCGCGATTGTGTTGACGTTCGGCATTTTTCCGGGTCGCGAAAGCGGCAGACAGAGGTGCCCGTTCGGGTGCCGGCATCAAGTGATGGTGATAGGAAAATGGTCACGACACTGGCTCAATTCATCGATTTTCTGATCGATTTCATTATCGCCACGCTCCTCATCGGGCTTTATCTGCTGATTTACACTTTCGCGACGGCGCATAACGAATTCACGCTCATCCGCCGCAATGTCATTTCGGCTGCCTTGTCGCTCGGCCTGAGCCTTGTCGGTTTTGCCGTGCCGCTGTCGAGCGCCATCGTCAACACCAACACGCTGGTCGATCTGGTGTTCTGGGGCATCATCGCTATTGTGGTGCAGATCCTTGCCTATGGCTTTGCCCGCATTGTCATCCCGGATCTTACACGGCGCATCGCGGATGGCGAGATCGGTGCAGCGACATTTCTGGGCGCGGTATCGCTGGCAGCTGGTATCGCCAACTCTGCCTGCATGACGATCTAGGGCTTGACGGCTCGCGCTGAAAGGAACGGCCATGGCGGACGAAATTGTGCAAACGGTCGTAACCGTGGGCGAGGGGGCTGGTGCTGTCCGGTTCGGCAACGCGTTGCCGCTCGCCCTTATCGCCGGTCCGTGCCAGCTCGAAAGCCGTGAACATGCGCTGGAGACGGCAGCCGCGATCAAGGAGATCGCAGAGCGTGTCGGCATCGGCGTCGTGTTCAAGACGTCGTTCGACAAGGCAAACCGCACGTCCATCAACGCGGCGCGCGGCGTCGGCCTTGAAGAGGCGCTGCCGGTGTTCGCGGAAATTCGCGAGAGACTTGGGCTGCCCGTGCTGACGGACGTGCATCTGCCCGATCAATGCGCCGCCGTTGCCGAGGCGGTGGACGTGTTGCAGATCCCCGCTTTCCTGTGCCGGCAGACGGATTTGCTCGTTGCTGCGGCAGCGACGGGCCGGGCGGTCAATGTCAAAAAGGGCCAGTTTCTGGCTCCGTGGGACATGCGCCATGTTGCGGCGAAGATCAGGCAAAGCGGCAATCAGGATGTGCTGCTGACGGAGCGCGGAGCCTCCTTCGGCTATAACACCCTCGTCAGCGATATGCGTTCACTGCCTATCATGGCCGAAACCACGGGTGCGCCGGTGATTTTCGACGCGACTCACTCCGTGCAGCAGCCGGGCGGACAGGGGGCTTCGTCGGGCGGCGAACGGCGGTTCGTTCCCGTGCTGGCCCGCGCAGCTGTCGCTGTTGGCGTGGCGAGCGTATTCATCGAGACGCACGAGAACCCGGATGCCGCACCATCTGACGGGCCGAATATGGTGCCTCTCAACCAGCTGGAAGCGTTGCTGCGGCAATTGTTGGCGATCGACGCGCTGGTGAAGGGACGGGACTGAGCGTCCTGCGCCTGCCAGCCGCACTTTCGCTCAGAAATATCCGTCGAGCTGGGATGCAACTCGACGGGATGATCTGGAGTGGCAGATGCGCCGGAGCGGCACGTGTCTCAGGCGTTCTGCAATGATTTGCGCGGGCGCGGTGCGACGCCGCCGCGCTTCAGCACCAGCGTTGCCCAGCCTTCACGATCTGTCCTGCGGCTGAGGCGCAGTCCCTGTGCTGCATAGGCTGACAGAACGCCGGGCACGTCGCGCGCCAGAAGGCCGGATAGGACCAAAGTGCCCGGCCCGCTCAACACGCCCGCGATAGCCGGGGCGAGTTGGCGAAGCGGTTTTGCAAGAATGTTGGCGAAGACCAGATCGAACCGGCGGGAGCGGTCTGCCAGCGCATGACGCACACCCGGAGCGGCGTAATAGCGGATGTGGTTGGCCGCGCCGTTGAGGCGGGCATTGTCGCGCGCAACCTCAACCGCGACGGGGTCGATGTCGCCCGCAATCGTCTCCTGCCGCAACGCCCGCGCTGCCGCAAGAGCCAGAATGCCGGTGCCTGTGCCGACATCGAGAACCCGCAATGGCCGGCGGCGGCGCAACTCGTCGACCAGCGCCAGCAGGCAGCCCAGCGTGGTGCCGTGGTGTCCGGTGCCGAAAGCCAGCGCCGCATCGATCTCGATGGCGATGTCGTTGGTCTTGACGGTATGCCTGTCGTGGCTGCCGTGCACGAGGAAGCGCCCGGCGCGCACCGGCTTCAGGCCGTCAAGGCTGGATTTGACCCAGTCCTTCTGCGCGAGCGCGGAAAAGACAATCCCGTCAGCCTTGTCCCCGATGACGATGCGCAGCAGATCCCGCACGGCATCTTCATCCGGCGAATGGGCGAAGTAAGCCTCGACGTGCCAGACGCCTTCCTCGGTTTCAAACGCGGCCACTGCCGTTTCAACCGGATCAAAAATTTCTCCGAGGACATCCGCCATGGCGCGGGCGGCGTTTTCGTCAGTATCGAAACGCAGCACGTGGGTAGGGTTGGGCGGCAACATGCCCTCGTACATCGGCATTAAGGTTTACCTTGGATCTGAACAGAAATTGCAAGCAAGCGGATGGGTTGGCTTTACGCCGGTTTCACGAAGCTGTCGACCACGGTTTTACGGCCGGCTTTATCGAACTCGATGGCAAGTTTGTTGCCCTCGCAGCTTTCGACCGTACCGGGACCGAACTTCTGGTGGAAGACACGGTCGCCCGGTTTGAACGTCGATGATGGCCCGCTCGACCGGGCGACGATCTCGCCCTCAATCACGCGGTTGCCGCCGCGCCGCCCGCCGGGTGACGTTGCATGTCCGGTGTTCGGCGTGTTCTGCCGCGCCCGCGTCCAGCCCGGCGTGTCATAGGTGGAGCCGAAGGAACCGGCAGCCTGATCGAAACGGTTGCGGGCATAGCCGCCGTAGGAATAGGCCGCCGGTGCTTCCGTCACCTCGACATGCGCTTCCGGCAATTCATCGATGAAACGTGAGGGAGCGGTGGCATTCCACAGCCCGTGGATGCGCCGATTCGAGGCGAACATGATCCGCGCCGATTTACGCGCCCGCGTGATGCCGACATAGGCGAGGCGGCGCTCTTCTTCCAGCCCGGCGCGGCCCTGCTCATCGAGCGCGCGCTGGTTGGGAAACAGGCCCTCCTCCCAGCCGGGCAGAAATACGGTATCGAACTCAAGCCCCTTGGCAGCATGCAGAGTCATGATGGACACGCGGGCGTCCGAATCGCTTTCGGCGGCTTCCATCACCAGCGAGACGTGTTCGAGGAAGCTCGGCAGATCGGGAAATTCTTCCAGCGAGCGCACAAGCTCCTTCAGATTTTCCAGTCGCCCGGCGGCATCAGGCGAACGGTCCGCCTGCCACATGGCGGTGTAGCCCGATTCCTCCAGCACGGTTTCGGCGAGTTCGGTGTGCGGCAGGGTTTCCAGTTGCCGGGACCACCGATCGAAGTTGGCGATGAGGTCGCGCAGCGTTGTGCGCTGCCGGGGCTTCAGTTCCTCGGTTTCCAGCAGGGCGCGGGTGGCCTGCATCAGCGGCACGCCAGCATGGCGGGCATAGGCATGCATGGTCTGCAGGGTCGCATCGCCAAGGCCACGCTTGGGCGTGTTGAAAATGCGCTCGAAGGCGAGATCATCCGCCTGCGACACGACACAGCGCAGATAGGCCATCGCATCGCGAATTTCGAGCCGTTCATAGAAGCGCGGGCCGCCTATGACGCGGTAGGGAAGACCAAGCTGGACGAATCGGTCTTCGACCTCGCGCATCTGGGCTGAAATGCGCACGAGCACGGCAACCTGCGACAGGTCATCGCCGCGCGATTGCGCATTCTCGATGGCCTCGCCAATCTGGCGGGCCTCCTCCTCCGAATCCCACGCCCCGGTGATGGTGACGCGCTGGCCGGGATCGTCCTCGGTGCGCAGGGTCTTGCCCAACCGGCCTTCGTTGTGGGCGATGAGGTGCGAGGCAGTGGCGAGGATGTGCGCCGTCGAACGATAGTTACGCTCCAGCCGCACAACGCCAGCGCCCGGAAAATCGTGCTCGAAGCGCAGGATGTTATCGACCTCCGCGCCGCGCCAGCCGTAGATGGACTGGTCGTCGTCACCTACACAACAGATGTTGTGCCGCCCCTGCGCCAGCAGACGCAGCCAGAGATACTGGGCGACGTTGGTGTCCTGATACTCATCGACCAATATATAACGGAATCGCTGCTGGTAGTTGGCCAGCACATCCGGGTTCTCGCGGAACAGACGAATGGTTTCAACGAGCAGGTCGCCGAAGTCGGCGGCATTGAGAACCTTCAGCCGCTCCTGATACATCTTGTAAAGCTCTGCCGCACGGCCCTGGGCGAAGCTGTGCGCCTCGCCGGCGGACACGCGGTCGGGCGTGATGGCGCGGTTTTTCCAGCTATCGATAACGTTGGCGAGCTGGCGGGCCGGCCAGCGCTTGTCGTCGATGTTCTCGGCCCGCAAAATCTGCTTCAGCAGACGAATCTGGTCGTCGGTGTCCAGAATCGTGAAATCGCTGCGTAAGCCGACAAGCTCGGCGTGACGGCGCAGAATTTTCGTGCCGATGGAGTGGAAAGTCCCCAGCCAGGGCATGCCTTCGGCCACGGAGCCAACCAGCCGGCCAATGCGCTCTTTCATCTCGCGCGCGGCCTTGTTGGTGAAGGTCACGGCCAGAATCTGCGACGGGAACGCCGTGCCGGTGGCGATGATATGCGCGATGCGCGTCGTCAACACCCGCGTTTTGCCCGTGCCCGCGCCGGCCAGCACAAGCAACGGCCCCTCGATGGTCTCGACCGCGCGCCGCTGTTCCGGGTTGAGACCGGTCAGATACGAATCAGCCGGCCGCGCGGCCTGTCGTGCCCGCTCGCTTAAGGAAAGAGGCGAACTGGCAGGAGCGGAATCGGCAGAGGGCGAATCGTTATAAGGCGGATCGAAATGGGAATGAGGCACGGACTTGAAGCGCTTTCGGTTCCAGAGCGCCGGATGGTCTGATGGAATCAGAACAAGCGCTCTAAATTCTGTATGTTACCGCAACCTGGGTCCAGTGCGACGGACCGGCTTGAACGGAAATGGCTTTATGCCGTCATGATCGTTCTCGCGCACCATGGAGCAACGCACTATATACTGCACAGGAACACACAACGCCAATGGCGCGTTTCCCTGCCGCCAGCGGGCATGATCAGGAGAAGCATGACGATGAATGCAGCGGCCATCAAGCCCCGGCAAGCCGGAAAACGATATCTGGTGCCTGCAATAGCCTTTTGCATGGCATTTGCCATGGGCGGCGTGGCGTTGGCGCAGACAAACAGGCAGCAGTTCGAGCTTCGCGACAGCAGCCGTCAGATTCAGCAGCAGCTCGATAATCAGCAACGGTCGCAGCAGCAGCAGTTCCAGTATAACCAGCTTCGTGACCAGCAATTGCGCCAGCAGCAGTTTCCGCCGATGCCGGCGCCGTCTATCGGCATTCAGTCGCCGCGGCACTAGCGGTGTTCTGCGGGCGGGGCTCTAGCGGTTGCGGGGTGGGCGCTCCGGCGTTTGTTCGTAGCGTTGCTTGAGGTGCTCCACCCGGGCGGAGGTCAGTTCAGCCGCGCAGAAGCCGTGTTGATCCTCGCCAACGTAGCTGCGGCATGTCGTGGTGCGCTCGGATGAAAAGGCTGCCTGCTCGGCCGCCACCTGACGCTGATCCTCGCCGGACAAGCGGCGCAACAATTTGCGGCTGGTGTCGCGCATTTCGTTTTCCGCCCGTCCGCGCTGCCGTTCGATGGCGGCTGTCCGGCCCATCAGGTCTTCCGCCGTCGGCCCCCAGACACCATCCGGCGACAGGCGGCAATCTGCCCGCACGAAGGCGCACTCGCCATCCGGAATCGAGATTCGGACTGAATTCGGCAGCAACTCCACCACCAGCGGGCACACGGGCGATTGCAGGCGGTATCGGGTCGTTCTGTACCGTTCCTCGATACGCAGCATCGGGGCGGGGCTATCTGCGCCAAGGTCGATAGCGCATGTTTCGCCGGGAGAAGAAATGACGCGGCCCGTGGCCGTAATATGCAGACCGAGCGTACCGGGGAGTTGCCCGATTATTTCGAGTTCGCCCTGTGTACCCGGCGCGCTGCCGTGATGATAATGCTTGGCGTCCTTTATGCCGCGCGGCAAGGTTGAAGCCTGTGTGCTCTCGCCCCGTGGGCGCTGCGGCGCGCGGCGTGTGGCATCGGGCGGCACCTCCGCCGCCGGCGGCACAGCGCCGGGCAGAACCAGAGGGCCGGATACCTGCGCTTTTGCCTCCGCTATCAAGACCATAGAAGCAATCATCAGTATCAACGATGGCATTATCAGGGACGGCATCATGGACATCGCGGCAGTGCCTCGGTTGGATAGTCGCGTGTGTTCGACTGTGAGAGTAGCGCCGTTGGATAAACACATACTAAATACGCATAACAAGTTTTCGGACAATCCGCGGCTGGTTTTCGCTTTTGCGCCTGTCTGATAAAGGAATTTGTTGCATTGAGATGCCCGCAGCACTTGCGAAGTGAAGCTTGAGTGTCCACCTGAGGGACAGGCGACGAGGCCTCGCCCTGTGGGGATGCCCCACACCCTCCGGTGTCTGCACGGCTTTTCGTCCGGCAGGCTTGCGGGATGGGCAAGGCGGGCCTATATACGCCGCCGACACGCAAATTATACATGCGGACCCTTTCCGGGTTCGCCAATGCCAGTTTCCAGTAAGCCATTAACCGGATCGCTTCGGGGTCCGGCGCGGCGGTCTGCTTGAACATTGAGGGATCTCCATGGGTAAGGTTATCGGTATCGATCTGGGCACCACCAACTCCTGCGTCGCCATCATCGATGGCTCGACGCCGAAAGTTATCGAGAACGCGGAAGGCTCGCGCACGACGCCCTCCATCGTTGCATTCACGGACGACGGCGAGCGCCTCGTCGGCCAGCCTGCCAAGCGCCAGGCGGTGACGAATCCCGACCGCACGTTCTTCGCTATCAAGCGCCTGATCGGCCGCAGCTTCGACGATCCGCTGACGCAGAAGGATATGGGTCTTGTTCCCTACAAGATCGTGCGCGGCCCGAACGGCGACGCCTGGGTCAAGGCCGGCGACAAGGAATACTCGCCTTCGCAGATTTCCGGCTTCATCCTTCAGAAAATGAAGGAAACGGCTGAGGCACACCTCGGCCAGCCGGTGACGCAGGCGGTGATCACCGTTCCCGCGTACTTCAACGACGCCCAGCGTCAGGCCACCAAGGATGCCGGCAAGATCGCCGGTCTTGAAGTGCTGCGCATCATCAACGAGCCGACCGCGGCCGCTCTTGCCTATGGTCTGGACAAGAAGGCAGCCGGCACGATCGCTGTTTATGACCTTGGCGGCGGTACGTTCGACGTGTCGATTCTCGAAATCGGCGACGGCGTTTTCGAGGTGAAGTCGACGAACGGTGACACGTTCCTCGGCGGTGAGGATTTCGACAACCGTCTGGTCGAGTATCTGGCTGACGAATTCAAGCGCGAGCAGGGCATTGACCTGCGCAAGGACAAGCTCGCTCTCCAGCGCCTCAAGGAAGCAGCCGAGAAGGCCAAGATCGAGCTGTCGTCCGCGCAGCAGACCGAGATCAACCTGCCGTACATCACGGCGGATGCATCTGGCCCGAAGCACCTCGCGCTGAAGCTGACCCGCGCCAAGTTCGAATCGCTGGTTGAGGATCTGATCGAGCGCACGATTGAGCCTTGCCGCAAGGCGCTCAAGGACGCTGGCCTCCAGCCCGGCAGCATCGATGAGGTCGTGTTGGTCGGTGGCATGACGCGCGTGCCGAAGGTGCAGGAAGTCGTCAAGCAGTTCTTTGGCAAAGAGCCGCACAAGGGCGTGAACCCTGACGAAGTCGTTGCTATCGGCGCTGCTGTTCAGGCTGGTGTTCTGCAGGGCGACGTCAAGGACGTGCTGCTGCTCGACGTAACGCCGCTGTCGCTTGGCATCGAGACGCTCGGTGGCGTGTTCACGCGTCTCATCGACCGCAACACGACGATTCCGACGAAGAAGAGCCAGGTGTTCTCCACCGCCGACGACAACCAGACGGCGGTCACCATCCGGGTCTTCCAGGGCGAGCGTGAAATGGCAGCCGACAACAAGCTGCTGGGCCAGTTCGATCTGATCGGCATCCCGCCCGCACCGCGCGGCGTGCCGCAGGTTGAGGTTGCGTTCGACATCGACGCCAACGGCATCGTCAACGTTTCGGCCAAGGACAAGGCGACCAACAAGGAACAGACGATCCGCATCCAGGCGTCTGGCGGTCTGTCCGACGCCGACATCGAGAAGATGGTCAAGGACGCCGAATCGCATGCTGCCGACGACAAGAAGCGTCGTGAACTGGTCGAGGCACGGAACAATGCCGAGGGCTTGATCCACTCGACGCAGAAGTCTGTCGACGAGCATGGCGACAAGGTCGGCGCTGCCGAAAAGACCGCTATCGAAACGGCCATCACCGATCTGCGCACCGCGCTGGAAGGCGAGGATGCCGAGGCCATCAAGGCCCGCACCAATGATCTTCTTCAGGCTTCGTTGAAGCTTGGTGAGGCCATCTACAAGGCCAGCCAGGGCGACGAAGCCGGTCAGGCCGGCGAGGGCGAGGCGAAGGCCGATGGCCAGACCGAAGACGTGATCGACGCTGACTTCCAGGAAGTCGACGAGAACGGCAAAAAGAAGAACTGATCCAGTCAGGCCCCGGCGGCAGCGCCGGGGCCTGCTTCTTTTCAAGGCTGGCATCAGCGCGGGTATTTGAACGAGATCGTCGGGCGGTTTGGACCGCCCGGATTTTCGTAGGGCAGAATCTGTATGGGCAAACGGGATTTTTACGAAGTACTCGGGATCACACGCACCGCGTCTGAGACGGAGATCAAGGTTGCGTTCCGTAAGCTTGCGATGCAGTGCCACCCGGATAGAAACCCGGGCAATGTCTCTGCCGAAATCCAGTTCAGGGAAATCAACGAAGCATACGAAGTGCTGAAAGACCCGCAGAAGCGGGGCGCTTACGACAGGTATGGCCATGCCGCTTTCGAGCAGGGCGGGGCAGGCGGACCGGGCTTCGGCAACGATTTTTCCGATTTCATGACCGATATCTTCGATACGTTCTTCGGAGATACGCGTGGTGGCGCCCGCCAGCGCGGCGCCGGTGGGCGCGAACGCGGCGCGGATATGCGCTACAACCTCGAGATCACGCTTGAGGAAGCCTTTACCGGCAAGAACCAAACCATCGAAATTCCTGTATCCATCGTCTGCGAAGCGTGCTCGGGTAGCGGCGCCAAGGCCGGCTCGCGGCCTCGTCAGTGCCCGACATGTGGCGGGGCGGGGCGGGTGCGTGCGCAGCAGGGTTTCTTCGCGATCGAGCGCACTTGCCCCACCTGTCAGGGCCGTGGGCAAATCATCGAAGATCCGTGCGATGTCTGCTCCGGAAGTGGCCGCACCACGAGCAATCGCTCCCTGTCGATCAACATCCCGCCGGGTGTCGAGGATGGCACGCGCATTCGCCTGACCGGCGAGGGCGAGGCCGGGTTGAGAGGGGGGCCGGCAGGTGACCTCTATATTTTCCTGTCCGTGCGCCCGCATGAGCTTTACCAGCGTGATGGGGCCGATCTGTTTTGCCGCGTGCCGGTGTCCATGGTGACGGCGGCGCTCGGCGGGGAGTTCGACGTGCCGACGCTGGCGGGACAGGAAGTGCGTGTGCAGGTGCCGGCAGGAACGCAAACCGGCAAGCAGTTCCGTCTGCGCGGCAAGGGCATGCCTGTTCTGCGGACACGCGATTTCGGCGATCTCTACATTCAGGTGGTGGTGGAAACGCCGCAGAATCTCACGCGCCGCCAGAAGGAATTGCTGGCTGAGTTCGATCAGGAATCGTCACGCGATACGCATCCAGAGAGCGCCGGTTTCTTTTCCCGCGTGAAGGAATTTTTCGACGGGCTCGGCGGCAACAGCTGACATGTCCGGCTTGGTCTGCAATCTGGCGGATGACAATCAGGAACGATAACAGTCGAGAATGATTCTTGCGTCGGCTTGTCTTGTAGCGTTAATCTTTTTGGTGACAGAAAAACAGGCCGGTTACATGCTTGACCGGCCTGCGTTATGGTCGACTGGTACCCGCATCGATGCAGTGCGCGCTTCAGGTGGTTGAGCCTGAGCCACGTTGGTAGCTGTCCGGGCACCCTTACCGCGAAGAAGGCTTATACTGTGTCCGAACACCCTGCTCCCCGCTTTCCAGGTTCCAGTGCTTCAACAGTCGACGGGGCATCCTCGAAGCGCCGCGCTATGCGCGACGATGCGCGGTTTCTCAAGTCATGGGTTGAAAAGCCTCTGATCACCGGCGCGGTGACACCTTCCGGCCGTGCATTGGCGCGTACGATGGCGGCTTATGTTGACCCGTCTCGCACCGGCCCTGTCGTTGAGCTTGGCCCGGGCACTGGCCCGGTGACCGAAGCGCTGCTCAAGCGCGGTCTCGCGCCGGACAGGCTTGTACTGGTCGAGTTCAATCCGGATTTCTGCAAGCTGCTGCGCCTGCGTTTTCCCGGCGTCACAGTGATTCAGGGCGATGCCTACGGGCTCGGCGAGACGCTGCGGGGCGTCATTCAGGAACCGGCCGCAGGCGTGGTATCCAGCCTGCCGCTGTTCACGCGGCCGCTGCCCCAGCGCATGGGCCTGCTTGAAGATGCATTCTCGCTGATGCACGCGGGCGCGCCTTTCGTGCAGTTTACCTATGCGGTCGTGCCGCCGATTCCGAAAGAGAGCGGCGAATATACGGCTGAACGCTCTGGTCGCGTGTGGTGGAACCTGCCTCCGGCACGCGTATGGGTTTATCGCCGTGGCAATTGATGGCCGTTCCCCGATATCTGCGCGCGACCGGCTGATTGTCGCGCTCGATGTGCCGGATGTCGCGCGCGCCCGGGCGCTGGTGACGGAACTGGGCGATGCGGTGTCCTTCTACAAGCTGGGTATGGAGATCGTCTATGGTGGCGGTCTCGATCTGGCGCGTGCGCTCGTCGATGAGGGCAAAAAGGTTTTCCTCGATCTGAAACTGCATGACATTGGTACCACCGTGGAGCGGGCGACGGCACAGGTGGCGCGGATCGGTGTGACTTTCCTGACTGTTCATGCTTACCCCCAGACTTTGGCTGCTGCCGTGGCCGGCAAGGCCGGCTCCGATCTTGCGATTCTCGGGGTGACGGTGATGACATCCTACGACAATGCCGATCTGGCGGCGGCGGGGTATCACGCAGGCGTGCAGGAAACCGTCGAACGGCGGGCGCTCCAAACGCGCGACGCCGGGGCGGAGGGGCTGATTCTGTCGGCTGCCGAAGCCGCGTCTGTGCGGGCGCTGGTCGGGCCGGAGCTTTTGCTCGTGACGCCCGGCATTCGCCCTGCCGGCGGCAGCGCCGATGATCAGAAGCGCATTTTCACGCCCGGCGATGCCATTCGCGCCGGGGCGAATTATCTCGTTGTCGGCAGGCCGGTGACGGCTGCAAGTCATCCCCGGCAGGCGGCGGAAAGTATTGTCGAGGATATCGCCGCTGCTGTGCCGTGAGTGGCTGCGAGCGACGAAATCCGCAGGAGTATTGACAGGAGAAGACGATGGCAAAAGGCTATCTCATTGCCCGTATCAATGTCACCGATCCCGAGCAGTTCGCGCAATATGCAAAGCTCGCTGCTGTCGCCAGCGCAAAGTATGGCGCGCGGCCGCTCGCGCGCGGCGGGCGTTATGAGACGCTGGAAGGCGAGGAACGGGCACGCAATGTGATCCTCGAATTCGAGTCGTTTGAACAGGCGCATACTTATTACCATTCAGAAGATTACAAGGCGGCGCGTGCGGTGCGCGAAGGAGCGGCGGTGGCCGATTTCGTCCTTGTCGAAGGTGTTGACTGAACGTGACGTCGCACAGTGCGGATGCGGGAACAGCAATGAGTGATTTGCGGCTTGTCGTCGTGGGTGCGGGCGGGCGCATGGGGCGCATGCTGATGCGTGCCGTTACCGAAGCATCCGGCGTGACGCTGTCAGCCGCACTCGAACGCCCCGGCGCGCCTGTGCTTGGCGAGGATGCCGGATTGCTGGCGGGCGTCGGCGCTCTCGGTGTATCCATCACCGATGACGTTGATGCCGCATTCGCTGGTGCGGATGGTGTGCTTGACTTCACCGTGCCTAAAGCGACGGTTGCCTTCGCGCAGGCAGCAGCGCGGGCGGGCATTACGCATGTGATCGGCACCACGGGCCTCTCCGATGAGGACAATGCCCTCATTGACGATGCCGCGCGCCAGACCGTGATCGTGCGCTCCGGCAATATGAGCCTTGGTGTCAACCTGCTTGCGGCGCTGGTGCGCCGGGCGGCCAGCACGCTCGATATGGAATTTGATATCGAGATCGTGGAGATGCATCATAAGCATAAGGTGGATGCGCCGTCTGGAACTGCCCTGCTTCTCGGCGAGGCTGCTGCTGCGGGCCGCGGGATCTATTTGAAGGATCACGCGCAGAAAGTGCGCGACGGGCATACCGGGCCGCGCCGGGCCGGGGATATCGGCTTTGCAACCCTGCGTGGTGGCTCTGTCGTCGGCGACCATACGGTTATTTTCGCGGGCGCAGGCGAGCGCATCGAGCTGTCGCATAAGGCCGAAGATCGCGGTATCTTCGCGCGCGGCGCGGTGCGGGCGGCGCTCTGGGGCAGGGGACGGGCACCCGGCCTTTACTCAATGGCGGATGTGCTTGGCATCCGGGATATATGACCGCTCGGGCAAACGCGCCCGGATTCGTATTTTTCAAGGAGATTATCATGTCGCGCCTTCTTGTGCTGGTTCGTCACGGCCAGAGCGAGTGGAACCTCAAGAACCTGTTCACCGGCTGGAAAGACCCGGATCTGACGGAAGTCGGCGTGAGCGAGGCGCGTGCGGCGGGCCAGCGCCTGAAGGCTGAAGGCATCCACTTCAACCGTGCTTTCACATCCGGGCTGACGCGTGCGCAGCGCACGCTGGCGCTCATTCAGGAAGAGATTGGCCAGACGGATTTGCCGGTGGTGCGCGAGCAAGCGCTGAACGAGCGTCATTATGGTGACCTCGCCGGCCTCAACAAGGACGACGCCCGCCAGCGTTGGGGCGAGGAACAGGTGCACATCTGGCGCCGGTCTTATGACGTGCCGCCGCCCGGCGGCGAGAGCCTGAAGGATACGGTTGCCCGCGTTCTGCCATATTACGTGCGCAACATCCTGCCGGCTGTGCTGCGTGAGGAAAGCGTGCTCGTAACGGCCCACGGCAATTCGCTGCGGGCGCTGCTGCTGGTGCTGGACGGGTTGACGCCCGAAACCATTCCCGGCGTGGAACTCGCGACCGGCGAGCCAATCGTTTACCGTCTCAATGCTGACAGCACGGTGGCATCGAAGAAAATCCTGTCCGCGTGACAGGTAAGAGGAGGATTGCGGTGGGTATCACGAAGAAAATCACGTTGCTGACCTTCGCTTCAACCCTCGCATTCGCCAGCGGGCTCTTTTTACGGCCGGAAGCGGGGTTCATCCGATTGCCGGCCGCTATCGCCAACGAGCAGACTCCCGAACAGCCGCAGCGGGTGTTTCCGCAGGGGTTGGGCTTTGGATTGGTGCCGCCGCCAGACATGCAACTGTCGCAGCGGTTCCCCGGTTTCGAGGATGAGGCGCGCGAAACGGCCATCATGATGACCGAGTTGCCGCCCGATCTGTTTCCCTCCCTCGAAAAGAATCTGCGTGAGCCGGAGCAGGAGCCCGAAGGCTTCAAGCTCATCAGCCGCGAAGCCTGGCCCGTGAATGGCGGCAAGGGCGTGTTGGTGGTGGCGTCGCAGTTGCATGAGGGCGAAACCATCTACAAGTGGGTGCTGCTGCGCGGCACACCTGCTAGCGTTGCGGTTGTCACGTTCCAGATATCGTCTGATGCGCGCGACCACTATACCGATGATGTGGTGCGTGCCACGTTGCGCTCCGTCGGTGACCGCGATCATGCGCAGATCGTCGCGGATGTGCAGACACTTCCGTTCATCATTGACGAAACGCTCGATGACGCCACCGCAGAAGACCGCACGGGATTTCGTATTGCGCGCGTCATTCCCGGCAACTCCGCCATGCTGACAGATGGCCCCAAGGATCTCGTACAGGGAGCGGAACAGCCGATTGTGCTCGTGGGTGGCGGCAAGGCCGCAATCTTGGGCCGGCTTGAGCAGGATCGTTTCGCCCGGCAGGCATTTTCCAGCCTTAGCGGCGTGCGGGGCATGCAGGTGAGACGGGCCGAAGGCGTGACGCGCGATGGCGTCGACTGGCACGAAATCGAGGGCGAGGGGCAGGATGCGGCGTCAGGCGTCAAGGTACGCGTGACCCAGGCGGTTCGCTTCGACCGTTCGGACTTTATCCGTTTCGTGCTGGTGGCACGCGACAATGCTTACGATGATGCGGCGCGCTTTCTCGACCGTCTCCGCGATACGGTAGCGATACGAACGGATGCGGCCAAGGATGAAACGCCAACCGCCGATAAGCCGTCGAGCGAGGGCGGCTAGAGCATTTCGGCATTTCGTTGAAACACAGAAATGCTCTATCTTATTGGTTTTACGCGTTTTCAAGCAGAGCGGTGTCCACTCTGCTTGAAAACGCTTTAAGGCAGCCTACGTTACAGGAAACTTTAGCCGATAAAAAAAGTCCCGCGTGAGCGGGACTTTCTGTTTGGAGCGTAATTGCGTTCAACAATCTGCGTTCAAGTCGGTGGATCGCCTTGAACGCGAATAGCGCTAGATGATCGGCGTGTCATCGTCCAAAAGCGGCGCTGCCTTGGGGCCGCCTTTGGATACGCCGACGAGAGCAGGGCGCAGCACGCGGCCGCCGATGGAGAAGCCAGTCTGGACGACCTGCAGAACGGTGCCGTTCGGAACGGACGCGTCGGGCAATTCGAACATGGCCTGATGCAGGTTCGGGTCGAACTTCTCGCCCAGCGGAGAAATCTCCTTCACGCCGTGGCGAGCCAGCGTTTTCACAAGCTCACGGTCCGTCAGGTCGATGCCATCGGCGAAAGCCTTGAGCGGGCCTTCCGACGCGCGCTGATCGGCGGGAATCGTTTCCAGCGCGCGGCGGATGTTGTCCGAAACGCTCAGGACATCACGCGCGAAGGAGGAAATAGCGTAGGCCCTGGCGTCCGCGACTTCCTTTTCCGTGCGGCGACGCAGGTTTTCCATCTCGGCCAGGGTACGCAGCAGCTTGTCCTTGATGTCCGCCTTCTCGGCTTCGAGTTGCGCAACCAGAGCGCTGTCGTTCGTCTGGTCCGGGGCGGCTCCGGTTTCAGGCGCGCCTTCGGCGGCCGTTGTCTCGGCAGGTTGGTTGATGTTCTGGGTCATGATCCATCGATGCGAGTGTGACAGGAGCTGGCGCTCCGGGCTGGGAACCCACCTGTGCGGATCCCGCGGACCGAAACGCGGCGAAGCTTTCGATTCCCGCATAGCGGAAATGCCTCGCGACCATATCAGCCTTCAGCACAGTAAAATCAAGGGCAGACGGGCTTTTGAGGCGCATTCCCCGTCAGGCGCCGGTGGCGACGGTTTTGACGGTCCGGGGCGCTGGGCCTGAGAACACACCCGCTATCGCGCTGCGTATGGCCGCCTGCCGCATCGGCTGGGTGATCTTCGCACCTGTGAGATCGGTGACATAAAAGGCATCGACGGCCTTTTCACCAAACGTGGCTATGTGCGCCGAGGCGATGTTGAGGTTGAGTTTGCCGAGCGTCGTCGTCAGGTCATAAAGCAGGCCGGGGCGGTCAAGGCCGGAAATCTCCAGAACCGTGTATTGGTGCGACAGGCTGTTGTCGATGACAAGCTCTGTCGGGACGTTGAACGTGCGCCGGGCTGTTTTGGGGCGCTTTCGATCAACGAGATCGGCGATCTTCAGTTTTCCCTTGAGAGCATTCTCAATGGTCGCGGCGATTTTCTCGCCGCGGCGGATTTCATCGTCATCCTCCTCGAAAGCGCGAGTCAGGAACAGGTCGTCGATGGCGAGGCCGTCCGTGGTGGTGAAGATCTGCGCATCGGCGATATTGGCGCCGGAGGAGGCGCACGCGCCGGTCAAGATTGCGAGCAGGCGCGGATGGTCTGGCGCGAACACCGTCAGCTCCGTCACGCCGCGAAACTTATCCGTGGCAATGGCTGTCGCCACCGTTTCGCCATCGGACTCGGCCGCGCGGATGAAGGCTGCGTGCTTCACCTTTCTCGCCATATCCGCCTTGAGCCAATAGGCCGGATAGTGACGCACCTTGTAGGTGTCGAAGGTCACGTCGTCCCACTCGGGCATCGCCTTGCGCAGCTCAGCCTGCGCATGCGCAACGCGTTGGCTGCCGGAAACGGCGGAATGGCCGCCAGTCATGAGGCGCGGCTCGGTTTCGAAATAAAGCGTGCGCAGCAGCTCGCCCTTCCAGCCATTCCAGACACCCGGGCCAACGGCTTTGGTGTCGCAAACCGTGAGGATGAGCAGCAGTTTCAGCCGTTCCAGCGTCTGCACCGTTGCCGCGAAGCCCCGGATGGTTTCCGGGTCGGCGAGATCGCGGCTCTGGGCGATATTGGACATGACCAGATGATTTTCGATCAGCCAGGCCACGGTTTCGGTCTCGGCAGGGTCCAACCCCAGGCGCGGCCCAAGATGACGCGCAACCCGCGCACCGGCAATGGAGTGATCTTCCGGCCGCCCCTTGGCGATATCGTGCAGGAACGCTGCGACGTACAGCGCCCGCCGGTGCTGAAGCGTGGTGACGATGCTGTGCGCCAAGGGATGCGCCTGCGCCAGCTCGCCGCTATCGATTTGCGCCAGCACGCCGACCGTGCGGATGAGATGCTCGTCCACCGTGAAGTGATGGTACATGTTGAACTGCATCAGCGCGACGATGCGCCCGAAATCCGGAATGAAGCGGCCCAGGACGCCGCATTCGTTCATCAGCCGCAAGACGGTTTCGGGAGCGTTGCGCGAGGTGAGGATGTCGATGAACAGACTGTTTGCTTCCGGCGATTCACGCAGCGGGCGGTCGATCAGCCGCAGGGATCTGCGGGCGAGGCGCATCGCATCGGGGTGGATCGCGAGGGCGTTCTTGTCCGCCAGCCGGAACAGGCGGATGAGGTTGACCGGATCGTTGATGAAGACATCGCCATCGGCAATGTTGATGCGGTTGTTGTCCAGCTTGAAACCCGGCGCACCGAGGCGCTGGCGGTAGGGCCGCACCAGACCGCGAACGAAGCGGTTGAGCATGGGCACCGGCTTGTCGTGGCGCTCCTCCAGGGCGGCGCAGACGATGGCCGTGAGGCCGCCGACATCCTTCGCGACGAGGAAATAACGCCGCATGAAACGCTCGACGGACGACATGCCATCCCGCCCGGCATAGCCGATACGCTCGCACACTGCGGGTTGATAATCGAAGGACAGCCGCTCTTCCGCCCGCCCCGCAACGAAATGCAGATGACACCGCACGCGCCAGAGGAATTCGGTACAGCGACGGAACATCGCCGCTTCCGCACTGTCGAACAAGCCAACCCGGATCATGGCGTCCGGCGTGCGCACGCGGTAGACGTATTGCGCCAGCCACAGCAGCGTGTTGAGATCGCGCTGGCCGCCTTTGCCTTCCTTGACGTTGGGCTCCACCACGTAACGTGAGGTGCCAGAGCGGGTGATGCGGGCGTCGCGCTCGGCCAGCTTCGCGGTGACGAATTCAGCCTCGGTGCCGGCCACGACTTCCGTCTGGTAGCGCGTCAGCAACTCGTTGAACAGCCGTCGTTCGCCGACGAGAAAGCGGGCTTCGAGCAGCGCGGTGCGGATCGTCATATCGCCGCGCGCTTCATGAAGCGATTCGTTGACCGAGCGCGTGGCGTGGCCGATCTTGAGCTTGAGATCCCAGAGGATGTAGAGCACGGTTTCGACGACGCTCTCGCTCCACGCGGTTGCCTTGTAGGGCAGCACGAACAGCACATCGACATCGGAATGCGGGGCCATCGTGCCCCGGCCATAACCGCCCACGGCCACGACGGCCAGATGCTCGCCCATCGACGGGTTGGCAACGGGGTGGAAATGCTTCACCGCATAACTGTAGGCCGCCCGCACGACGGCATCGGTGAGGCGTGATAGCCGGCGCGCGCAGGCGAGGCCGTTCTGATCCTGCATCAGCGCCGCATCGGCTTCGTCGCGGCCCTCCTGCAACGTGCGGCGCAGCAGGTCGACAAGTGCGGCGCGCAGGGCCTGCAAATCGTTGCGATGATTATCTTCAAGGGCCCGCAGCGCCGGTGCAAGCCGGTTGACGGCCGGAAGATCGAGAGGATGGGCGGGCTGCGGTGTATTCATGGCAAATTCCGTTGAGGGGCGGGCGTTACCCGCCCCCACAGATGATTTGCCGCATCATACAATCAAGCGCGCAGGATCGCGCCTGTTTTCTTGACGACGGCATCGACGATGCGTGTGGACACCGTTTCGATTTCCGCGTCGGTCAACGTTTTGCCGGCCGGCTGCAGTGTGACGGCGACAGCCACCGATTTCTTGCCCGCTTCCACGCCGGGGCCTTCGTAGATATCGAAGACCGTGACGTCGGACAGCAGTGCGCGATCGGCGCTCTGTACGGCCCGCAGGATATCTCCGGCCGGAACCGCCACATCCACTACGAAGGCGAAGTCGCGGCTGAGCGGCTGGAACTCGGACAGCGCCAGCTTCGGACGCGCCTTTGTCGGGCGCTCCTTGGGAACGGGAAGGGCATCGAGTGTGATCTCGATGGCGACGAGCGGACCCTTCACATCCAGCGCCTGCAGGATTTTGGGATGCAACTCGCCGAACGCGCCGATGATATTCTTCGGCCCGAATTGCAACGTGGCCGAACGCCCGGGATGATACCACGCCGGACCGCCGGGGACGATCTGAACACCGGCAGTGGCGATTCCAAGCGCCGTCAGCAATGCAAAGGCATCTGCTTTCGCATCGAACACATCGACGTTCTTCGCCGGATTGCGCCAGTCGCGGCCAGCACCTTCCGCCCGTGCGGTGCCACGCCGTAGCGCGACGGCGCTCGTGGTCTGACCCTCCGGGGTGTCATCGGCAAACACCTGCCCGACTTCGAAGAGAGCCACGTCGCCATAGCCACGGTCGGCGTTGCGCTGCGCGGCACGGATCAGGCCCGGCAGCAGGTTCGGACGCATGTCCGACAGATCCGCCGCGATCGGGTTGGCCAACGCGAGCCGCGGATCGCCGCCGCCGAATGCCTCCGCATCGGCTTTTGCCACGAAGGACCACGTCACCGCCTCCACCAATCCGCGCGATGCCAGCAAGCGGCGAGCGGTGCGGGTGCGTTTTTGCAGCAATGTCAGCACGGGGCGGGTGATGCCCGCCTCGATACGCGGCAGCGGCGTGGATGTGACGTTATCGATACCGGTGATGCGCAGCACTTCCTCGACGAGATCGGCCTTGCCTTCGACATCCGGACGCCACGACGGCGGTGTCACGGTTGCGCTGTCGCCATCGCCATCGACGGTGAAGCCGAGCACCTCAAGCGTGCGCCGCGCATCGTCTGCCGGAATATCGAGGCCCGTCAGGCGCTTGATCTCGCTCCACGGCAGGGTGATGGTGCGGGTCGTATCGGGAATTGCGCCCGCCAGCGTCACCTCGGACGGCTTACCGCCCGCCAGATCCAGCACGAGCCGGGTGGCAAGCTCGATCCCCGGAAGCGTGAAAGCCGGATCAACGCCGCGCTCGAAGCGGTAGCGCGCATCGGTAATGATGCCAAGTTCCCTGCCGGTGCGGGCAATGGTGAGTTCATCCCACAGCGCCGACTCGATCAAAACGTCCGTGGTGGTTTCGTCGCAGCCCGAATGCTCGCCGCCCATGATGCCGCCCAGCGACTCGGGGCCGTTGTCGTCGGCGATGACGATGTGGTTTCCACCCAGCTTGTACGTCTTGCCGTCGAGCGCGAGCAGTTCCTCACCTGCACGCGCGCGGCGCACCACAAGGTTGCCCTTGACTTTCGCGGCGTCGAAAACATGCAGCGGGCGGCCTCGGTCGAAAGTGACGTAGTTGGTGATGTCGACGAGGATGTTGATCGGCCTAAGCCCGATGGCCGTCAGGCGCTTTTGCAGCCATTCCGGCGACGGGCCGTTTTTCACGCCGCGCACCAGCCGCAGCGCAAACACCGGGTTGAGGAACGCGTCGTCAGCCGCGAAATCGCGGATCACTTCCACCGGATTGGCGAAGGCGCCGGAAATGGGAGCGATGTCGCCATCCTTCAGCCGGCCAAGGCCTGCCGCCGCCAGATCGCGGGCAATGCCGGCAACGCCGAGCGCATCCGGACGGTTCGGCGTGACGGCGATCTCGATGACCGGGTCGTCCAGCCCGGCCCACACGGCATAGGGCTGCCCCACCGGCGCATCGGCGGGCAATTCGAAAATGCCGTCGCTGTCGCCCGGGAGGTCGAGTTCCTCCGGCGAGCACATCATGCCTTTGCTCTCGACGCCGCGAATGGAGCCGACGGCAATGGTGATGTCCTTGCCCGGAATATAAGTGCCGGGCGCGGCGAAAACCGTTTTCAGCCCCGCGCGCGCGTTGGCCGCGCCGCAGACGACCTGGACGGGTGTGCCATCGCCGATATCGACGGAGCAAACGCGCAGCCGGTCGGCGTTGGGGTGCTGTTCGGCGGCGACGATATGCGCGATGCGGAACGCCGCGAGTTCCTTCGCCTTGTCCTCGACGCCCTCGACCTCAAGCCCGATGCGGTTCAGGGCATCCAGCACGTCCTGAAGCGAGGCATCCGTGTCGAGATGATCCTTCAGCCAGGAAAGAGTGAATTTCATTGCCGTTGCTTCTCGTTCACAGTGTCGGGATCAGTTGCTCAGGCCGCCGGCCAGCGACGGCAGGTCGAGCGGGCGGAAGCCATAGTGCGACAGCCAGCGCACATCGGCCTCGAAGAAGGGGCGCAGGTCCGGCATGCCGTATTTCAGCATGGCGATGCGGTCGATGCCCATGCCCCATGCAAAGCCCTGATACTCATCCGGATCGAGACCGACATGGCGCAGCACATTCGGATGCACCATGCCGCAGCCGAGAATCTCCAGCCAGTCGTCGCCCTCACCGAAGCGGATGTCACCGCCCTTGCGCGAGCACTGGATGTCCACCTCAGCGGAGGGTTCCGTGAATGGGAAGAAGGAGGGGCGGAAACGCATCTTGACGTTCGGTACCTCGAAGAACGCCTTGCAGAACTCTTCGAGAATCCATTTCAGATGGCCGAAGTTAGCGGAGCGGTCGATCACCAGCCCCTCGACCTGATGGAACATCGGCGTGTGCGTCTGATCCGAGTCGCAGCGGTAGGTGCGTCCGGGGCAGATAACACGGATCGGCGGCTTTTGCCCCTGCATGGTGCGCACCTGCACCGGGCTCGTGTGGGTACGCAGCAGCTTGCGCTCGCCGTTCTCGTCCGGGGAGAAGAAGAACGTGTCGTGCATCTCGCGCGCGGGATGCCCTTCCGGGAAGTTTAGCGCCGTGAAGTTGTAGAAGTCGGTTTCGACGTCCGGCCCCTCGGCGATGGCAAAGCCCAGATCGGCAAAAATAGCGGTGAGTTCGTCGATGACCTGGCTGATCGGGTGGATGCGGCCGCGCGTCTGGGCGCTTTCCTGCACCGGCAGCGTAACATCCGCACGCTCCTGCGCGAGGCGGGCGTTCAGCGCCTCTTCCGCCAGAACGGCCTTGCGTTCTGACAGGGCGGCCGCCACACGGTCACGCAGGCCGTTGATCAGCGGGCCTTGCACCTTGCGCTCGTCCGGCGTCAGGCTGCCGAGCGTCTTCAGCAGCTCCGAGACCGAGCCTTTCTTGCCAAGTGCGGCAACGCGCACGGCCTCCAGCGCAGCTTCATCGGCGGCGGCATGGATCGCTTCGAGCAGGGAATTTTCGAGAGTGGAATAATCGGACATCTGTTCCTCGGGGCGCCACTTTTGCGCAGGTTGCCTGCTTGTCGGCAATGACCGGGGAACCGTCAAGCCCTTCCGGCCAAATCGATACGTTTCGCGGCAGGCGTTGCCGTCACGCATGATCCCGGAAAGGGGAGGGCCGGACGCAAAGGCATCCAGCCCGAAGCATCTGCCAATCAGGCAGCAGCCGGAAGGGCTGC
Organism: Pseudochelatococcus contaminans; assembly: GCF_014195635.1. Lineage (GTDB taxonomy): Bacteria > Pseudomonadota > Alphaproteobacteria > Rhizobiales > Beijerinckiaceae > Pseudochelatococcus > Pseudochelatococcus contaminans. The sequence continues at coordinate 569,329 of NZ_JACICC010000001.1, forward strand.
CTTTGCCTTCTCGACGATCGCCTTGAATGCATCCGGCTCGTGGATAGCGAGTTCGGACAGCACCTTGCGATCAATCTCAATGCCTGCCTTGCCGAGACCGTCAATAAATCGGCTGTAGGTCAGGTCGTGTTCACGCACTGCGGCATTGATGCGCTGGATCCACAGGCCGCGGAACGTGCGCTTCTTGTTCTTGCGGTCGCGGTAGTTGTACTGCAACGCGCGATCGACAGCGGCCTTGGCCGTGCGGATCGTATTCTTGCGACGGCCGTAAAAGCCCTTGGCGGCCTTCAGGACCTTCTTGTGCTTGGCGTGGGACGTAACGCCCCGTTTGACGCGGGCCATTGTGCTGGCTCCTCAGAATTACCGGGTGATTGACAGGGGGCTGATTCAGGCGTTGGGGAGGAAGTAACGCTTGACGTTCTTCGCATCGCCCTCGAACAGGATCATCGTGCCACGCTGATTGCGGATGAACTTCTTCGTCCGCTTGATCATGCCGTGGCGCTTGCCCGCCTGACCGGCGACGACCTTGCCGGAGCCGGTAACCTTGAAGCGCTTCTTGGCGCCCGATTTCGTCTTCAGTTTGGGCATTTTGCTTCCTTTCGTGATGCCGGACGCTGTCCGCCGCGGGCAATCTCTTGCCACATGCGGATGAATCCGGCCTGATGTTGCTCGAAAGCACACCAAACCGCCACGGCAGCCCTATCAGCCGGGCGATTCTGATGAAGCCGCGCTTATGGCAGATCAGTGACGATCACGCAAGGGGGGCGGTGTATCGCTTGCAAGCATACATCGCCCCGGCAGTGTTCGGCCCCGGCAATGTTCTGAATCAGCGGCGTGAAAAATCCAGATTGCTCGGTGACGGTGGATAACGATTGTTCAATGCCGTCAAAGGAGTATCCGCCGAAACAATTTCAAGCTGGAAAGTGCGCGCCCACACCTTCCCGTATCCCTTCAGGAAAAAGCCATAATGGATACTTTCCGCATCGTCCGGAACGTCAAGCACGATGTTGCGCATAACCCAGTTGCAGGTTCCTCTAAGCGCGCCGTCGGCAGTCCGATTCATCATGTTGTCGAAGCGCATGCCAAAATTGCCGGGACCATCTATCCGCAACCAGATCGTGCCTGCATCGGCCTCTTCCGTGCGGAGTTCAGCGCTCAGTCGTAGCCGATCACCTCTATAAGGAGCGGCATCGATGCTCTGCATCAAAACGGCTATCTTGCCGGTCAGCTTAGCGTCACCATCTCTTGGCACGAGGCTTTCGATGAGCGTGGCTTCCGGGATGGCAGGGTCCAACCCAAGCCGGTGCGTGCTGCCATTGACGACCGATCCGGTGATCGCCCAATCTTGGGGGATTGCAAGTTTTGTTTCGGAAGGACTGACATCGCCGATATGGGCGGCGAGGGTATTCCAGTCGTTGAGGCCAAATTGCCTTGCCACCATCTCAAGACATTCACCATGAGACAGCTGAAGGTTTCTGTTCGCCAAATCCTGACGCAGAGACTTTGCCATTGATTTTGCGTGAAGAAAACTACGCATGATCCTGATCCTCGCGGGCGATATCACAGGTCAGGGCTCGCGTTGCTGACGGAATCGCCTGTCAGAAAACAAGATCAAAAATCCAGGCGTGCTTTCACCATTCCCGATGCGGGTGCGAGCGGCAGGTTGCACGAAACCCGCACTAAAACTAATCTGGCGCCAGCCTGTGCGCAAGGTTGGTCCGCAGCAAAGCTGTGGAGCGCAGGGGACCGCTTTATACTATCAAATGGAAAACGACGTGCCGCAGCCGCATGACGCCGAGGCGTGGGGGTTGCTGATCTTGAATGACTGGCCGATGAGATCGTCGACGAAATCCAGCACCGAGCCTTCCATGTAGGGCAGGGAGATCGAGTCGACCAGCACGACTGCGCCGTCCTTCTCGATGACAAGGTCGTCATCGTTGCGGCTTCGTGTCACGTCAAACAGATACTGGAAGCCAGAGCAGCCGCCACCCTCGACGCTGACGCGCAGCATCGCGCCTTCCGGCTCTTTCGCCAGCACGCGCTTGATGCGCCGTGCGGCGCTGTCCGTCAGCGTCAGCACGGTGGAATCGGCGATTTCATTGGCGACAGTCATGGTGCAGCAATCCTGATTTGCGATAAACTGATTTTTCCCTTCGTGTAAGGTAATGCGCGGACTGCTTGGGTGCAATGGTTTGCAAACGGGCTCGGGTGTGCGGCGAGGGATGGCTGGGTTGCGATGACGGCAAAGGGGAACGGCGTGTTCGTGGATGGCGTGCTGGATGTGTTTCGGGGGCGGGTATCGGGAGAGCGCTGGCGCGCGCCGTGGGCAAGCGACCCGGTGGCATCCCGCGGCAGGCTCTATGATGAAGGCGCATCGCCCACGCGATCAGGCTTCCAGCGAGACCGCGACAGGGTGATCCACTCGGCCGCGTTCCGTCGGCTGAAACACAAGACGCAGGTTTTCGTCTATCATGAGGGCGACCATTATCGCACCCGCCTGACGCATACGATCGAGGTATCGCAGATCGCCCGCTCGCTCGCTCGTGCGCTTGGTCTTGACGAGGATCTGGCGGAGGCGCTGGCGTTGGCTCATGACCTCGGTCATACGCCCTTCGGCCACACGGGGGAGGATGCGCTCGATGCCTGCATGAAGGGCTTTGGCGGCTTCGATCACAACGCGCAGGCGCTGCGCATCGTGACGCGTCTCGAACGGCGCTACGCGGGCTTCGACGGGCTGAACCTGACATGGGAAACGCTGGAAGGGCTGGTGAAGCACAACGGCCCGCTGACGGATGCCTCAGGCGCGCCGTTCGGGCGTTATGCGGCCCACGGTGTCCCGGGCGCCATCCTCGAATACGATGCCGTGCACAACCTTGAACTGTCCACCTTCGCCAGCGGGGAGGCGCAGGTGGCCGCCATCGCGGATGACATTGCCTATGACGCTGCCGATATTGATGACGGTTTGCGCGCCGGGCTGTTCACGCTGGACGATCTACGCGCCATTCCGTTTATCGCCGGGCTCATCGACGAGGTTTATGCGCTTCATCCGGGGCTGGAGGCGTTCCGCGCCGCGCATGAGCTGATCCGCCGTGTCATCACGCGTTTCGTCGAGGATGTGATCCGGGAAAGCGAAAAGCGCCTCTCGGCGTTGCGGCCGAAAAGTGCGCAGGACATTCGCGACGCCAGCGATGCCGTGGTGGCGTTTTCGCCCGCGATTGCGCAGGCTGATCGCGATATCAAGGGCTTCCTCTTTACATATATGTATCGCCATCCGCGCGTGATGCATGTGCGTGCCGGCGCCGACCGCGTGGTGGCGGACCTGTTCGAGCGGTTCACCGGCGATCCGCGCCTTCTGCCGGAGGAGTGGCGGGAGGATCTGGACGTCAAGGACGAAGCGCGCCTGCGTCGGCGCGTGGCCGATTACATCGCAGGCATGACGGACAGCTACGCGCTCGACGCGCATCGGCGGTTATTTGACGATACGCCCGAATTGCGCTAGGCGCGTTGAGGCTGGGCAGTGCTGGCCTATGGCGATTTTCCGTGTTTCCGATGCGCATTGGCTGCGATCAGCCGCGCTTCGGTTTCCGAAAGCTGCCGCATTCGGCTGTGCCTGCCCTAATCGACGCGTATTTGCGGTGGACTATACAACTCGGAGCATGTTTTGATTCCGTCAAAATGGCGCTCCCAAAACTGTGCTCCGTGGCACTTTCCAATCAAAATGGCATCATGAATATCTTCAGCATCTACCACCAGCGGCTTCTCGACGTTATTGCGCAACTGATCGCTGAAGGGCGTCTGCCCGAGGGGCTGGATCTGTCGCGCGTGGTGGTGGAGCCTCCGCGCGATCCCGCTCACGGTGACCTCGCCACCAATGCCGCCATGGTGCTGGCCAAGCCGGCAGGCACCAACCCGCGCGCGCTGGCGGAGCTGATCGTCGGCGCGCTTCGCGGCGTGGAAGGTGTGGCAGAGGCCGAAGTCGCGGGGCCGGGATTTATCAATCTGCGGCTGAAAACGGAAGTTTTCCACCGCGTTCTCGCTGCCGTCCTTGCGGATGCGGAAGGTTTCGGGCGCGGCGCCCCCCGGCCAGAGCGGCCTGTGAACGTGGAATATGTTTCCGCCAACCCCACGGGGCCGATGCATGTCGGCCACGGTCGCGGCGCGGTGTTCGGCGATGCGCTGGCGCGGCTGCTGGATTTTGCCGGCCTCAGCGTCACGCGTGAATACTACATCAACGATGCCGGGGCGCAGGTCGATGTGCTGGCCCGGTCCGCCTATCTGCGCTACCGCGAGGCGTTGGGTGCGGACATTGGCGCGATTCCCGAAGGGCTTTATCCGGGCAATTATCTCGTGCCGGTGGGTGTCGAGCTGGCGCGCCGCTTCGGCCCGGCGTTGATCGACCTGCCGGAAGGCGACTGGCTGCCGCAGGTGCGTGATATCGCCATTGAGGCGATGATGGAGATGATCCGTGATGACCTCGCCGCGCTTGGCGTGAAGCACGATGTGTTCTTTTCCGAGCGCAAACTGCACGAGGACTGCGAAAATAGCGCCATCACCTTGACCATTAAGGAACTGGAGGCGCGCGGGTTCGTCTACACCGGCCGCCTGCCGCCGCCGAAGGGCCAGTTGCCGGAAGACTGGGAGGACCGCGAGCAGCTTCTGTTCCGTGCAACCGATGTTGGCGATGACATAGACCGCCCGCTAGTCAAGTCTGATGGCAGTTACACATATTTCGCCGCCGACGTGGCTTACCTGCGCGACAAGTATGGGCGCGGGTTCCGTGAGCTTATCTACGTTCTGGGGGCCGATCACGGCGGCTATGTCAAGCGGCTTGAGGCCGTTGGGCGCGCCATTGGCGGCGACGATGTGAAAGTGACGGCGCTGCTCGCCCAGCTCGTGAAGCTGATGCGCGACGGCGAGCCGGTGAAGATGTCCAAGCGCTCCGGCAGCTTCGTGACACTGCGTGAGGTGATCGACGAAGTCGGCCGCGATGCCGTGCGCTTCATGATGCTCTATCGCAAGAACGACGCCACGCTGGAGTTCGATCTGGCCAAGGTTGTGGAGCAATCCAAGGACAACCCGGTTTTCTACGTGCAATATGCCCATGCGCGCTGCGCGTCGATTTTCCGCCAGGCGCGGGAGTTGCTGCCGGATCTGGCGACCGATGCTGCGGCGCTTGCCGGTGCGCGGCATGTTGTGTTGGCTGATGAAGCTGAAATCGGTATCCTGAAGCTGGTGTCGCAATATCCGCGCGTCGTGGAGGCGGGAGCGCTCGCTTACGAGCCACACAGGGTTGCATTCTATCTCTACGAGTTGGCGGCGGCGTTCCACGGCCTCTGGAATCGCGGGAAGGATTCACCGCAATTACGGTTTGTTAATCAAACTGACAGAGAGTCGACATTGGCGAGGTTGGCACTTGTCGAGGCTGTTCGGTCGGTCCTGTCATCTGGATTGCACGTCCTCGGAGTCGCCGCGCCCGACGAGATGCGTTGAGAGTAACCGGTTTGACACTGTGGTCTGGTCAGTTGCGGGTTCTCTCCAGCGCGATGGTGATGTGCTTGCCTGGAATTTGCCCGTTACTTCAAGGGGCTCTGGCTTGCCTGAAAAATCGGACTGCGCCCCATGAGTTACAAGAGCAGAGCCCAGGTCATGCGTGATAGAGACGATCTCGAGGAGCAGCGTTGGCAGCCGGCTTCTTCCGGCAGCACCCTCGGCAACGATCCGCTGGCCGAGCTTGCCCGTATCGTCGGTCAGGGCGCAGCCGTGCCCCCGGCGGGGCAGGATACAGCCGCTCCCCGCGGCGGTGCGCCCGCCGGTCAGCAAGACTGGATGAACGAAATAGAACGTGCCTTCGGGCATGGTGCGCCGGGACGTGGGCAGCCGCAGGGCGCACAGCCCCCGGCGTCCACGCAGTACCCCGCGCAGGACGTGGCCCAAGGCGTGCCGGAATGGCTGCGCAGCCCTGCCGTGCCGCAAGGGGCGCAACAGGCGGAGGCACAGCCGCAATATTCCGAAGAAGCGCTGCAGGAATTTTCGCGTTCGCTGGATGAGGCCTCTCTTGGCCCGCAGGCGGATTACTATGCGCAGGATCCATACCGCTTGGCAGCCGCGGGCTCCGCAGGGTTCGCTGCTTCGGCTGATGCCCACGCACCGGCGCATCCTGGCTACGGTTCGCAAGCCGGTTACGACCCGCAGGTGGCCGGCGGGGCTGCACAAGACGCTGGATATCAGGGCGGCGGATACGACGCTTACGGTTATGCCGGTGACGGTTACGCCGCAGATGGCGGCTATGCCGAAGATGAGGCGCCGTATGATGATCGCCCGGCCCGCCGCCGGAAGGTAATCATCGCCGCTGCGGCGCTGGGCGTTGGCGCGCTGGTGGTTGCGGGGTTGTTCCTGTCCGGTGGCGGTGAAACCGTCAACGGTGAGCCACCCGTGTTTTCCGCCGATAGCGAGCCCGTCAAGGTGGAGCCTGAGACGCCCGGCGGGGCCGAGGTGCCCAACACCAACCGGGCGATTTACGAGCACACCAATCAGGCGCCCACCGGCGAGGGCGCTGTGGTGGTCGATGATCGCGAGCAACCAGTCGATATCAACCAGATGATCGCGCAGCAGAATGCGGCAGCCGAGGCGCGGGCAATTCAGGATCGCGCGGCTGGTGTGCAGACCGAAACCACGACCGCGCCGAACGTTGATGCTGCGGATGTCGTGTTGCCGGAAGCGCCGGAACCGACAAGCCCGGCTATCGCCGCGCTTGGTGAACCGCGCCGCGTGCGCACGGTTTCCGTGCGGCCGGATGGCAGCATCCTGCCGTCTAATGGCGCGCCGCAGGCTCCCGTCGCTCCCACGGCCCCGACCATCGAGCAACTGGCGTCCGGCACCACGCCTTCAGTGTCGTCACCGGCGACGACGCCAGTCGACGAGCCTCAAGCGCCTGCTGTGACGCCGAACGTCGCGCCGGTACCGCGTCCGGCGGCGGTGAACAGGCCTGCAACCCGTGCGCCCATGCAGCTCGGTCCGATGGCGCTGACGCCGTCCTCCGGCGCGCAGGTCGCGCAGGCGCCGGCCGCTCCGCAAGCCGCAGCACCGGCCGCATCAGGCGCATTCACGGTGCAGCTTGCAGCCCCCGGCAGCGAGAACGAGGCGCGCACCCTGTTTGCCAACCTCCAGCGCCGGTATGGCGATCTGGCTGGCTACTCGCCCAACATCATCCGCGCTGAATCCGGTGGCAGAACCATCTACCGCCTGCGCGTGGGGGCGTTCCCGTCCCGCGATGCAGCCACGGCCCTGTGCGTGCGCATTCAGGCGGCTGGCGGACAGTGCTTCGTCGCCCGGAACTGATGCACGCCGAATTTCGCCGGTCGGATAACGTTATCTGACCGGCAGACGGTTTTTGAATAAGCGGGCGCAGCCCGAAGGCGATGTCATGAAAGCGATCGTTCTGGGGTGCGCCGGTCAGCAACTGACGCCAGCCGAGCGTTCCCTGTTTCGGGATGCGGACCCGTGGGGGTTTATCCTTTTCAAGCGCAACATCGGCACACCCGATGATGTGCGCCGCCTCACCGGCGCTCTGCGTGAGGCCGTGGGGCGCGATGCGCCTATCCTCATCGATCAGGAAGGCGGGCGTGTGCAACGCATGGGGCCGCCGCACTGGCGCTCCTATCCGGCTGGCGCGATCTATGGAGGGCTGGCGCCGCACGATCCGCTTCTGCGCCGTGCGCTGGCGTGGCTGGGAGCGCGGCTTATCGCGCATGATCTGCGCGATGTCGGCATCGATGTGAACTGTGCGCCGGTTCTGGATGTGCCTGTGCCGGGGGCCAACGATGTCATTGGCAACCGCGCCTATCACGCCGACCCCGCTCTTGTCGCCGTTCTTGGGCGGGCGGTGGCGGAAGGCTATATCGCAGGCGGCGTCCTGCCTGTCATCAAGCATATCCCCGGCCATGGCCGCGCCAACGCCGATAGTCATCTGGCGCTGCCAGTGGTGGATGTCCCGCTGGCGGAGCTGGCCGGGCACGATTTCGTGCCATTCCGGGCGCTGGCGGATATGCCCGCAGCCATGAGCGCGCATGTCGTTTTTACGGCGCTCGACCCCGCACGCCCTGCGACCGTCTCACCAACGGTGATCGCGGACACGATCCGGGATGATATCGGTTTCGATGGCCTCCTGTTCAGCGACGACCTATCGATGCAGGCACTGGCCGGCTCCATCCCCGAACGCGGCGTGGCGGCGCTGTCGGCGGGGTGCGACATTGCCCTGCATTGCAACGGCGATTTCGCGGAGATGGCCGCCCTTTCCGATGCGGTCGGCGACCTCACGCAGGATGCAGCACGACGCTCGCGGGCGGCTTTAGCGCGCATTCGCCACACGCCGGAGCCGTTCGATCCTGTGGAAGCCTGGGCGCGGCTTGAAACAGCGCTTGCGAATCCGGATAGTGTCCCCAACTCTTGGATCTGATGATTCCTGAGGAAGAGAGTTGTGGAGATAGCCGTTCCGCGCCCTGACGATGACGATTTTGAAACCGCGCTGCGGGACGGCGCCGGTTTTCAGGGCGACCGACATTCTCGGGATGACAGAGATTCCGATCCCGCGTTGATTGTCGATGTCAACGGCTTCGAGGGGCCGCTCGATCTTTTGCTGGAGCTGGCGCGCCGGCAGAAAGTCGATTTGGCGCAGATTTCCATTCTGGCGCTTGTCGAGCAATATCTGACCTTCATCGAAGAAGCGCGCAAACTGCGGCTTGAGCTGGCTGCCGATTATCTGGTGATGGCCGCATGGCTGGCCTATCTCAAGTCACGCCTGCTGTTACCCACGCCGCCAACCTCTTCCGAGCCTGATGTCGGTGACCTTGCCACGGTGCTGACACTTCGCCTGCAACGGCTTGAAGCCATTCGCCGCGCCGCCGCTAGGCTCGCGGAGCGGCCCCGCCTCGGGCGCGATGTAATGGCACGCGGCGCGCCGGAAGAAATGGCCGTGATTCGCCGCCCCAAATGGGACGCCACACTCTACGAATTGCTGTCGGCCTATTCGGATAATCGCCAGCGCATGGCGAATGCCCGCGTCACGTTGGCGCAACGCGCCGTGTGGTCGCTCGCCGAGGCGCGCGAGGCGCTTCATCGGCTCATCGGCGACGCGGCAGACTGGTGCCCGCTGGATGCCTATCTCGCGGCCTACATGGCGACCCCGGAGATGGTTGCGACGGTGCGCGCCTCGGCGCTTTCGGCCATGCTGGAAATGGTGCGCGAGGGGCGCATCGATATCCGTCAGGAAGCACCCTTTGCGCCCTTGATGTTGCGTCGCCGGGTGGAGCGGGATGATGCGCGCGATGTCCCCGAGGTTGCCTGATGGAAAGGGCGATCTGATGGAAGGCGATGTCCATGCGCGCGCGGCCCGTGTCGTCGAGGCCATTCTGTTCGCATCGCGTGAGCCGGTGGCGGAGGCCGATCTGGCCGCACGTGTGCCTTCCGGCGCTGACCTGCCGGTGATACTGGCCGGTTTGAAGGCGCATTATGCCTTGCGCGGCGTGGTGTTGGTGCAGGTTGCGGGTGGCTGGGCGTTTCGCACTGCGCCGGACTTGGCCCCAACGCTGGTGCGCGAGCGGGAAGAGCAGCGCAAGCTCTCGCGCGCCGCGATGGAGGTGCTGGCCATCGTCGCCTATCATCAGCCGGTTACGCGGTCGGAAATCGAGGAGGTGCGCGGCGTCGCCACCTCGCGCGGCACGCTCGACACGCTGCTGGAGGCGGGCTGGATTCGCCTGCGCGGCCGCCGCCGTGCCCCCGGCCGGCCCGTGACCTACGGCACGACGCCGGGCTTTTTGTCGCATTTCGGCCTTGAATCTATTGAGGATCTGCCGGGTCTTGACGATCTGAAGGGCGCAGGCTTTCTGGATGGCCGCCTGCCTCGCGGCTTTGCTATTCCCGCGCCCCGCGACGATGACGCGTTGGACGCCGACGAGGACGCTCTTGACGAAAGCGCGTGATGAACTGTGCGCAAGGCTGATCTGTTCGGCGGTGCTTGCGTAAGCCGGCGAAAAAGACGATGTTGCAGCCGTAGGCACTGGGGTGCCGCGCAACCGCGCGGCTGAGACCATACCCATCGAACCTGTCTGGATCATGCCAGCGTAGGGAGGAGCCGTTGAACACGCGCGTATCTGAATCCGTTATCATCGTGGGTGCCGGCGTTATCGGCCTGTCGCTGGCGTGGCTATTGGCGCGGGCCGGCCGGCCTGTTGTGGTATTCGACAAAGCCGAGGCCGGGCAGGGGGCCAGCCATGCCGCTGCCGGTATGCTCGCCGCCTGCACGGAGCTGGAGCCGGGCGAGGAGTGGCTTTTGTCGCTCAATCGCCGCAGCCAGCAGTTGTGGCCAACTTTCGCCGCTGAACTTGAAAGTGCCTCCGGTATCGCCGTGGATCTGCGCGAGGAGGGCACGCTCCACGTTGCGCTCAACGCCGACGAGCAGGGCAAGTTGCGCCATCATCTGGCGTTGCAGGAAAAGGCCGATCTGCCGGTGGAGTGGCTGTCGCCTGCCGAGGTGCGCGCACGCGAGCCTTTTCTCGCCAACGCCACCGGCGCCATCTGGAGCCCGCAGGATCATCAGGTAGACAATCGAAAACTCGCGGCTGCTCTGCGCGTCGCCGCGCCGCGTGCCGGGGCGGTCGTTCACGAGCATACGCCTGTCGATAAAATTGTGGTCGCTGATGGCCGCATCACCGGCATCGAGGCTGGGGGCGCGTTTCATCCTGCGTCCGTCGTTGTGCTGGCGGCGGGTGCATGGTCGCGCAGCATCGGCGGGCTGACGCAGGAAACCCGGCCGCCGGTGCGTCCCGTCAAGGGGCAGATGCTGGCGCTTAGTATGCCGGCGGACGCGCCGCTGCTGCGACATGTGGTCTGGGCGGCTGGCATCTATCTGGTGCCGCGGGTTGATGGGCGGCTCATCGTCGGCGCGACTGCCGAGGAGCGTGGCTTCGACGGTAGTATCACGGCAGGCGGCGTGTTGTCGCTGCTGCAGAACGCGTGGCGCGCGCTGCCGGGCATCGAAGAACTGCCGCTCATCGAAACCTGGACCGGCTTCCGCCCGGGCAGCCGTGACGACGCGCCCATTCTGGGCGAGGGGCCTGTCGAGGGACTGGTGTATGCCACGGGACACCACCGCAACGGCATCCTGCAAACGCCGGTGACGGCGGACATCGTATCGCGCCTCATTCTGGAAGGTGCCCGTGATCCGCTAGCGGAACCATATGCATTCGGCCGGTTTAAATAATCATTAGGGGAGAGAGATAAAGTGACCCAGGTTGAAGTGCGGGTGAATGGCCAGCCTGAACTGTTGTCCGACAAGACAGTCGCCGCATTGCTGGCGCGCCATGATATCGACGTTGATACCAAAGGCGTCGCCGTGGCGCTGAACGGCGTGGTGTTGCCCCGGGCGCGCTGGACGGAGACACCCCTCGACGCGGATGACCGCATCGAAATCGTGCATGCAAGGCAAGGCGGTTGAGCCATGACGCAGAACCAAATTCATGATCCGCTGGTGATCGCAGGGCGCACTTTTCGGTCGCGACTGTTTCTCGGCACGGCTGGTTATCCTAGTCAGAAAACCATGCTGAACGCGGTTAAAGCCAGCGGCACCGAGATGGCAACGGCGTCTATCCGCCGCATCGACCTCTCCGGCGCGGCGGAGACGCTCGTCGATGTGCTGGATGACAGAATCCATTTCCTGCCCAACACAGCCGGATGCCAGACCGCGCATGACGCCGTGCTGACGGCTGAACTCGCCCGCGAGGCGCTGGGCACCAACTGGATCAAGGTTGAAGTCATCGGCGACCGCGAATTGCTCTATCCGGACACGGAAGAGTTGCTGCGCGCCACCACGGAACTGGTCAATCGGGGGTTCGTGGTGCTGCCGTATTGCACTGACGATCCCATCGCCTGCCGTAAACTCGCCGATGCCGGTGCATCTGCCGTGATGCCGCTGGGGTCGCCCATCGGTTCAGGCCTTGGCATTTCCAATCCGCATATGATCGAGATGATCGCGTCGCGCAGCTCCGTTCCTGTGGTGCTGGACGCTGGCATTGGCACGGCTTCGGATGCCGCGCTTGCCATGGAACTGGGGTGCTCGGCGGTGTTGCTTAACACGGCGGTATCCCGGGCTAACGATCCGGTCAGTATGGCGGCGGCCATGAAGCACGCCGTGGAAGGTGGCCGGCTGGCCTATCTCGCCGGGCGCATACCGAAGCGCCGAAACGCCGAGGCATCCAGCCCTCAGCTTGGCTTGATCGAAGCGTGAGCCGCCCCCTGCCGCAACCCGCGCTGCTTGTCATCACCGACCGGCATCAGCTTGCCGGCGGTGCAGCGGCTATCGGAGAGGTGGCGGGCGCCGCTTTTGCAGCCGGTTGCCGCTGGATCAGTTTGCGGGAGAAGGATTTGCCCGTGGATGAGCAGGTGACGCTGGCGCGCGATCTCGTGCGCCGCGCTGCAGCTTTTGGTGCCACGGTCACAGTGCATGGTGCGGCGGATATTGCTTTGATGGCCGGAGCGCACGGCGTGCATCTGCCGGAAACGGGGGATTCGGCGGCGGCGCGGCAACTGCTAGGGCCGGATGCGCTTATCGGCCAATCCGTCCATGCACCGGCGCAGGCGGCATTAATCGATCCTGCCGATGTTGATTACATTATCGCCGGGCCGGTTTTCCCGACTGCCAGCAAACCCGGTTACGGACCTGCCTTGGGTGCGGCGGGACTGGCGGCAATCGTTGGCGTTTCACAGGTTCCGGTGCTGCCAATCGGCGGTGTCGAGGAGGAATCTGTTGCCGCCTGTCTTGCGGCCGGAGCCAGCGGCGTGGCGGTGATGGGAGCAGTGATGCGTTCCCCCGCGCCGGAAACCGTGATTGCACCGCTGCTAGCGCGGATGCAGGTCGCTCGCGGCCTGTGATGCGTTACACCGTCCGCAACTTCCCGACGAAGTCGTTGACGTGTCGGCGCAGGGAGTCTGACTGCGCAGCCAAATTCTCTGCTGCTTCGAGGATGTCCCCGGACGCAGACTTGGTTTGCGACACTGTTTCGCGCGTTGAAACGATGTTGTGCGAAACCTCGCTGGTGCCTGCCGCTGCCTGAGAGACGTTGCGGGCGATTTCAGCCGTCGCCGCTCCCTGTTCCTCCACCGCGGAGGCGATGGACGTAGAAATGCTGTTCAACTGATCGATAACCGCCGAAATGGCGCCGATGGCGCTGACGACATCGTCCGTCGCGGTCTGGATGTCGCCGATCTGGGTCGAAATTTCGGTCGTGGCCTTGCCTGTCTGCTCCGCGAGGCTTTTGACCTCGCTGGCGACGACCGCAAATCCGCGCCCTGCCTCGCCGGCGCGGGCCGCTTCAATGGTGGCGTTCAGGGCCAGCAGGTTCGTCTGGGCGGCGATGTCGCTGATGAGGCTGACGGCCTCGCCGATCCGCTGCGCGCGTGTTGCCAGCCCGCTGACGGTTGATGTCGTCGCGTGGGCCTGCTCTAGCGCCTCGCCGGCCACGTCGGCTGCTCTGGTCACCTGCGAGCCGATCTCGCGGATCGACCCGGACAGTTCCTCTGCCGCTGCGGCCACGGTCTGGACATTTGTCGTCGTCTGTTCGGACGCTGCGGCGATGCCACCGGCTTGCTGGTCAGATCGTTCGGACAGCTTTTCAAGCCGCACGGCGCTTTGCTCAAGCGTGTGCGCCGCGCCGGACAGCGCATCCACAACACCCATGACACTGTTTTCAAAAGAAGTCGCCAGCTCGGCCCGCATGGCGCGTCGTTCTGCGGAGGCCTGCTTTTCCGTTTCCGCCTGTGCCTGCTTGATGCCCTCGTTCTCCTGCAAGGATTGCACGACGAGCTTCAACGTCCGCCAGATATCGCCGATTTCATCACGACCGGGCTTTGCGGGGAAGGCAATTGCGTAATCTCCCCTGCCGACACGGTCCAGCTGCACCGAGAGGTTTTTCAGCGGGCGGCTGATCTGCACAAGGCTCAAAATCCAGGCAATGAGGAAGCTGATGACGACACTGATAAGGGCCGTCAGAATGAGCGTGTTGAAAGCCCATGCGGACAAATCATTCAGCTCTGCCGATAGTCTCGCCTCCTCGGCAGCGCTTTCCTTGATGATCGCGTCCACCTGATTTTGGAAATTCGCCCGGTTTTCACGTGTCGCAGCGTTATTGCCGAGTCTGTCGGCCTCGGCGGGGCCTAAGGTGAGGCCGGCTTCGACAAGCTCCAGACGGAATTTCTTGAACTCGCCAAATTGCTGGAGCAGTCGATCGAACTCTTCAGGATCCTGATCGGGTATTGTTTCTTTCCACTGAACCAGTAATGCATCCATGTCGTCCAGCGAACTCTTGATGGCATTCGCATAGGGACGGCCAATATCGATTGTCGGGGACCGATAAAGCCCCCGTGATTCCATCACGTTTGTTGCAATCAGGCGGTTGAGGCGTTCGACGTAGCTGACGCGGCGCAGAATATTGGTCGCCGCGTCAGCTTTTATGTTTTGTTCAGTCGCAATATAGACGGATATTGAAGATGCCATCAGCATAAAGATAAGAGGTATCGCTATGAAGGATAATATCTTTAGCCTGATAGACATATTCGTAATCCGGTTAATTATTAGTCATTATTCACTTGAATATACGCTTGTATACCAAAATAATAAGACAAAAAAATAAACATAAATATCTTATGTCTGTACATGTTATTGCAATTTTATTATAAATATTGCTTTATACGCAAATATAATTATATATATTATTGAAATATATAATTATAAACAGCCGGAAACTTGGTTGTGTTTCATCTATATATTTTTTAAATTATTTGTATTAAAAATCGCCTGCCATCCAGGCAGTGATCCCGCATATGGAAGGGCAGTTGCTGTATGGATGCCGCGGGCAATCGCCCTTGCGAGGACATCTGCCGCCGCCAGCCCCAGCGTGGACAGTTCATAAGGCGAGGGGCCGAGCGGCCGACGTCCGGTGGATGCGGCGAATATCAGGTCTCCATCCAGCAGGGCATGGGCGGGGCGCAGCGCGCGGGCCATGCCGTCATGCGCCGCCAGCGCCAGCCTCTTGGCCTGGGCTTTTGTCAGCGCCGCATCCGTTGCGACGATGGCGATGGTGGTGTTCTCGTTCGGGCCGCCTTTAAAACGCGGAATCAGCGCTTTTGCAGGAATCGACGCAGGCAAGCCAAGGCCGCCGAACTCGCCATCCCTTTCATAGGGTGCAGCCCAGAAATGCGGTCCGTCGCCGATAACCGCCGATCCCACGGCATTGACCGCGACGAGAGCACCGACCCAGTGCCCCTCCGGCGTGCGGGCGCTGGCTGAACCTAATCCACCTTTGAGGTTGACGGTTGTGGCGCCGAAGCCTGCGCCGTGGGTGCCGAGGGGGAAAGCCCCTTGTGCGGCGAGGGCGTTCTCCACCGCCGCTTCCGCCAGCGCGCGATAGGGCGGAATGCCATCGCCCGCCGCCCAGGGTTTGCTGCCGCCGTTGATAAGATCGAACAGCACGGCCTGCGGCACGATCGGCACGCGCGCCGACCCAACCTCGAAGCCGCGTCCGTGCCGGGCGAGCGCGCTCATCGCGCCGCCAGCCGCGTCGAGTCCGAAAGCGGAACCGCCGGACAGCACGATGGCATCCACCGTCTGCACGGTCATCTCGGGCTCCAGCAGGGCGGTGTCGCGCACACCCGGCCCGCCGCCCATGATGGCGAGCGATGCGACAGCCGGTTCGTCGAATACCACGACGGTAACGCCTGTTGCGGCGGACGCGTCATCGGCATTGCCAACGCGCAACCCCGGAACGTCGATGATGAGATTGTGTCCGGTATCGGCCATTTCTTCTCTCCGCCTTCTGTGTCACGTTCCTGTGGGGCGACATCTGCCCGCAATAAACCATCGTGGCATATTGCCCCGGAGTGATGCGCAAGGCTACAACGCAGACATGATCGATGTGACTTATCCGGCGGCAGCTCTGGCCGGTCTTCTCAGCTTCCTCAGCCCATGCGTGCTGCCGCTGGTGCCGCCCTACGTCACGTTTCTGACAGGCACCACGCTGGACAATCTGTCCGCACGCACTGACGCAGCCGTCACGCGGCGGGCGTTCTTTGCGTCGCTGCTGTTCGTCGCCGGGTTCTCCACGGTTTTCATCGCCCTCGGCGCGACGGCGTCGGCGCTCGGGCAGGTCGTTCGCCAGTATCTTGATCTGCTCGGCACGCTGGCCGGCATCGCCATCATCGTGATGGGCCTGCACTTCCTCGGCGTTTTCCGGCTCGGGTTCCTGTACCGCGAGGCCAGGGTGCAGGTGGACAAGCCGACCGGGTTGTGGGGTGCTTACGTGATGGGGCTCGCCTTCGCCTTTGGCTGGACGCCCTGCATCGGCCCGATTCTGGCGGCGATTCTCGCTGTGGCCGGATCCGAGGACAGCGTCACGCGCGGCGCGAGCCTGCTGGCCGTCTACTCGCTCGGGCTTGGTATCCCGTTCGTTATCACCGCGTTTGCGATGAAGCCGCTGGTGGCGCTGATCCGCCGGATGCGCTCGAAATTCTCGCTGGTGGAAAAGGTGATGGGCGGGCTGCTGGTGCTGACGGGCATTGCCTTCCTCACCGGCAGCATCAACCGCTTCTCGTTCTGGCTGCTGGAGACGTTTCCGGCGTTGGGCCAGATCGGCTGAACCATAAAAAATCCCCGGTATGAGATACCGGGGATTGTTGATGCCGGGAAACTGCTCCCTTACTCGATTTCGTTGCCGGTGTAGCCGACGGTGCCATCCGGCGCGGCGCGCCATTCATAGACAACGTAATCCGGACGGGTCACGTCACCCTTCTCGTCGAACGACAACTCACCGATGACGGTGTTGAAGGTTTTGCCGGAGCGGATGGTCTCGGCCACCTTTTCCGGTTCCAGAGACTGGGCCGCTTCAGCCGCCTGTGCCAGCACCTGCACCGCAGCGTAGCTGTAGAGGGTGTAGGTTTCGGGGTCGTAGTTCTTGGCCTTGAATTTCTCGACCACGTCCTTTGCCGCCGGGTTCTTGCGCGGATCGGGGCTGAAGGTCATCAGCGTGCCGGCCGCGCCGGGGCCGGCGATGGCGGCATATTCATAGGACGCGATACCGTCGCCGCTCATCAGCGGGGCAGTCAGACCCTGATCGCGTGCCTGCCGGCTGATCAGGCCAGCTTCAGTGTAGAGGCCGCCGAAATAGATGGCATCGACATTCGCCGCTTTCAGCTTGGACACGAGAGCGGAATAATCCTTCTCGCCGGTGTTGACGCCTTCGTAGATCACCGGCTTGATGCCGCTGGCTTCAAGGGCCTTTACGGTTTCATCCGCCAGCCCTTTTCCGTAGGGCGTCTTGTCGTGGATGACGGCGATGTTCTTGTCCTTGAAGTGCTTCGACAGATACGCCCCCGCGACCGCGCCCTGCTGATCGTCGCGCCCGCAGGTGCGGAAGGTGTTCCACAGTCCGCGCTCGGTATAGACCGGGTTGGTGGAGCCGGGCGAGATTTGCAGGATGCCGGATTCCTCATAGGTCTCCGAGGCCGGGATCGAGACGCCGGAGTTATAGTGGCCGATGACGAACGACACGCCTTCGCCGGCGAACTTGTTCGCCACCGATACGCCCTGCTTCGGGTCCGACACGTCATCGCCCAGGCTGATCTCGATTTTCTCACCCAGAATGCCGCCGGCTTCGTTCAAATCCGCGATGGCCTGCTCCGCGCCGTGCTTGAACTGATCGCCGATGGCCGCATTGGGGCCGGTCAGCGGCGCGCCTATTCCCACCTTCACCTGCGCGAGGGCGGGGGAGGAGAGGGCAAATCCAAACCCCATTCCAAGCCCTAACCCCAGCGCCAGTGTTCCAACAATCGACTTTTTCATTGTGGTTCCCCTTTGTTTTTTATGAGGATCGTGGCTTGTCTCGCCAGGTGAACGGCCCTGAGCGGGTGTAAAGCCACGAGTATTGCGTCGTCATCTGCCGCGCGCGCGTGAAGCGAAACCCCGCCAGCCCGATGACGATCACAAATAGCGCATCGACCAGATAATAATGCAGCGACAGCAGCGAGCCCTGAAACAGGGCGAAGTGAATGAAACGCACCGCCGCCGCCAGCAGCAGAAAGTAAATGATGCCCTGCCACACGGGCGCCCAGGTGATTGCCAGCGCCCGCCCGGTCATCCATGCCGCACCGCCGCCCATGACGATGGTGACAAGCAGGAAAAGCCAGATCGATGGCTCTTCATAGAGAACGCCTTGAAGAACGCCCTGCATGCTCACCTCCCGCCTTCCAGATAAGCCGCCTGCACCTGCGGATCTTCCAGCAGCTCCCGCCCGGTGCCCGAAAGCGTGATCGCGCCCGTCACCATCACATAAGCGCGGTGCGCCAGCTTGAGCGCGTGATAGGCGTTCTGCTCCACGAGGAAGATGGTCATGCCGTCTTTGGTGTTGAGTTCGCGGATCACGTCGAAGATCTGCTTCACCACCAGTGGCGCAAGGCCCAGCGACGGTTCATCGAGCAGCAGCAGCTTTGGACGGCTCATCAGCGCCCTGGCGATGGCCAGCATCTGCTGCTCGCCGCCGGAAAGCGTGCCCCCACGCTGATGAAGCCTTTCCTTGAGGCGCGGGAACATGGTGGTGACCCGTTCCAGATCCTGCTCGAACCACGCGAACTTGTTGATCGCCGCACCCATCTGAAGGTTTTCGTACACCGTCATGCGCGGAAAAATCCGCCGCCCCTCCGGCGACTGCGCGATGTTGAGCCGTGCGATCTCGTGGGTCGGCAAGCGGGTGATGTCCCGGCCCGCATAGGTGATGGTGCCTTCGCGCGCCCGCGGGTTGCCGAAGATCGTCATCATCAGCGTGGACTTGCCCGCACCGTTGGCCCCGATCAGCGTGACGATCTCGCCTTCGTTCACGTCGATGTCGATGCCCTTGAGCGCGATGATGTTGCCGTAGTAGGTCTTGACGCCCCGCACGGACAGCAGCGGCTGGCCTGCCGCTTCGGGATTTTGCACAGCGGCGCTCATGCCCGCACCTCCGCTTCCACTTCCTCGACCTCGTCGTCGTCCACGCCGAGATAGGCGGCGATCACGCGCTGGTCGTTGCGGATCTCCTCCGGCGTGCCGTCGGCGATTTTGGTGCCGTAATCCAGCACGATGACATGATCGGAAATCTGCATCACAACGGACATGTCGTGCTCGATCAGCAGCACGGCGGTATTGTGATCGTTCCGCACGGAGAGCAGCAGGTTGTTCAACTCCTGGCTCTCACGCGGGTTGAGGCCAGCCGCCGGTTCGTCCAGACACAGCAGCACGGGGTCGGTGCACATCGCCCGGGCAATCTCCAGACGCCGCTGGTCACCATAGGGAAGGTCGCCGGCTGGGTCGTCGGCCCGCTCGATGAGGTTGATCTTCTCCAGCCAGTGACGGGCTTTGTCCACGGCTTCGCGCTCCGCCGCGCGGAAGGACGGCAGCCCGAACAATCCCGCTATGGTGAAACCCGACGCCTGCATCAGCGTGTTGTGCTGCGCCACCAGCAGGTTTTCGAGCACCGTCATGCCGGAAAACAGCCGGATGTTCTGGAAGGTTCGGGCCACGCGCGCATCCTGCGAGATCCGGTGACCGGGCAGGCGCTCCAGCAGAAAGCTGCCGTCGTCGCTGCCGGCCCTGTCGCCAGCTTTGTGCCGCAGCGTCAGCATGCCCTCGCTGGGCTTGTAGAACCCGGTGATGCAGTTGAACACGGTGGTTTTGCCTGCGCCGTTCGGCCCGATGAGCGCCGTGATGTCGCCCCTGCCGACCTTGAACGACAGGTCGTTCACCGCGACAAGCCCGCCGAAGCGCATCTTCAGATGCTCCACGTGAAGGATGGGATCTTTCTCCCAGCGCATTATCCGTGCCCCTCCTTGACCAGCGATCCCGATATTGCCTTGCGCTCCTTCAACGCGATCGAAGGATTGCGGTGGGAGATCAACCCCCGGGGACGCCATACCATCATCACAACCATAGCCAAGCCGAAAATCAGCAGGCGATACTCATTAGGGTCGAACTCCGGCCCGAATATCGCCTTGGTGAACGCCAGATGGCGCAACATCTCCGGCCCGCCGACCATCACGACCGCCGCTATGGCCACGCCAAATTGCGAGCCCATACCGCCCAGCACCACAACCGAAAGGATGATGGCCGATTCCAGAAAGTTGAAGCTTTCCGGGCTCACAAACCCCTGTCGCACGGCGAAGAACGCCCCCGCAAGCCCGCCGAAGCCCGCGCCGATGGAAAATGCCGTCAGCTTGGTGTTGCGCGTGTTGATGCCGAGCGACCGGCAGGCGATTTCATCCTCACGCAGCGCTTCCCAGGCTCTGCCGACGGGCAGCCGCCGCAGCCGCATGGTTACCGCATTGGTGATGAGCGCCAGCACCAGAATGAGGTAATACAGGAACACGATTCGGTGCATGGCGCTGAATTGCAGCCCGAACATCGCCGCAAAACCGTTTTCCCCGCGCTCGAACGGAACACCGAAGAACGTCGCGCGTGGAATGGACGAAATGCCCGCGCCGCCGTTGGTCAGCTCGACCCAGTTGATGAGCACGAGCCGGATAATCTCACCGAAGGCCAACGTAACGATGGCGAGATAATCGCCCCGCAGCCTGAGCACCGGAAACCCGAGCAGGATACCCCAGAACGCCGCCAGCACCCCCGCGAGCGGCAGGCAGATCCAGAACGACAGCCCGTAGGTGGTGGACAGCAGCGCGTAAGTGTAGGCGCCAACCGCATAGAACGCCACGTAGCCGAGGTCGAGCAAGCCCGCCAGCCCGACAACGATGTTCAGGCCCCAGCCCAGCATCACGTAAGTCAGGATGAGGATGCCAAGATCGATCCAGTAGCGCGCGCCGTTCAATCCGCCCGCCAGCATGCTGCTGATCAGCGGATAAGTCACCGCGATGCCCAGAAAAAGCGGCACGCCCACGCTGACGACATAATGCGCCAGCTTGCTTTGCGGCGCGCTGACCCCGGCGGCCTGGCGCGCCGCCCGCTGGCTTTGCCGCCGCGCCACGTAGAGGCAAACCACGAAGCGCACCGCGAAAATAATGGCGCACATCGTCGCCACCAGCCCGATTCGCGGCGTGAGCATGAGTTGCTGACCCGCACTCTGATCGGTGCGGAACAGCAGGATCGGAATGGACAACCCCAGCATGACCAGCGCCGCCAGCGCCGATTCGCGCAGCGCATGCAGCAGCAGGGGAGGCGGGGCAGGCTGGTTGGTTCCGGCAGGCCGGGCGGGGAAAGTCGGGATGCTGGTCATATCCGCCTCCCGCCTCAGACTTTTTCCACTTCAGGCCTGCCGAGAATACCCGACGGCATGAAGATGAGAACGATGGCGAGGATGGAGAACGCGGCGACATCCTTATATTCGATGGAGAAATAAGCCGACCAGAACGTTTCGACCAGCCCGATGATGAGCCCGCCCAGAACCGCGCCGGGCAGCGAGCCGATGCCGCCGAGCACCGCCGCCGTAAACGCCTTGACGCCGGGGATGAACCCATCCGTAAAGCCGACCACGCCGTAATACAGGAAGAACATCGTCCCCGCGACCGCGGCGAGCGCCGCGCCCAGCACGAAGGTCAGGGAGATGGTGCGGTCCACGTCAATGCCGAGCAGCGCCGCCATCTTGCGATCCTGCTCGCATGCCCGCTGGGCCCGGCCAAGAGATGTCCGTGTCACCACGAACCAGAAGGCCGTCAGCAAAACCGCGGTGACGGACATGATGATGATCTGCTTGTAGGATAAGGCAACGGCATAGCCGTTACGTTCGAACAGCACGATCACATCGGTCACGATCGGCGGCACGGCTTTGTTGCGCGCGCCCTGCGACACCTGCACGAAATTCGCCAGAAAGATCGCAACGCCGATGGCGGAAATCATCGGCGCCAGCCGGAACGAACCTCTCAGTGGACGATAGGCGAGGCGCTCAAGCGTCCACCCCCAGAGGGCGGTCATTAGCATTGCCAGCACAAGCACCAGCAGCAACGCCAGCGCAATGGAGGCGATGCCGAGCCATGTCGTCAGCAGCAGGAAAAAGATCATCGCGATGAAGGCGGAAACCATGAACACGTCGCCATGGGCAAAGTTCACCATGCCGATGATGCCAAATACCATGGTGTAGCCAATGGCGATCAGGCCATAGATGGAGCCGAGTGTCAGCCCGTTGATGAGCTGTTGCGCGAAAACTTCCATGAATGAAACATCCCCCGTTCTTCCCCATCCGGCATCGCTGGCCCGTTGTGGTGCGGGCGCGCGTCTCCTCTCGTCGACGCGTGTCTGTCTGGCCCACAGCGAAACGACGCCGCGTCAGGCCAGGAAGATCACCGCGTCGGAGCGGCAGATTGCATTTCTGATTCGCCGGCAGAGTCCGGCTCTTCGATTCGTCACAGGCACTTATGATTGCGCGTTGTTTTTCCGCATTGTCCCCTCAGGTGCCTGTTGCCATAGCAATCGAAATCGAGCGGCTTGTCCAGTGCCTACGCAGCGGTCATCGCGCGAAAAACGGGCACGCTCACCTCGTATTGGACGCAAGCGCATAAAAAAATGGCTGCGGCACAGAGCGCCGCAGCCATGATAATGTTTCGTCGTTCCGCTGATCCGGGAAACCCCGTCAACGGTGACAATGCGTCTATCAGGAACGCTGACCCAACGGAACGTAGTCGCGCTCCGCAAAGCCCGTGTAGAGCTGACGCGGACGACCGATCTTCTGGGACGGGTCCTCGATCATTTCCTTCCACTGGGCGATCCAGCCGACGGTGCGCGCAAGCGCGAACAGCACGGTGAACATCGTCGTGGGGAAGCCAAGCGCCTTGAGCGTGATTCCCGAGTAAAAATCGATGTTCGGATACAGCTTCTTCTCGACGAAATACTCGTCACTGAGAGCAATCCGCTCCAGTTCGAGAGCGACGTCGAGCAGCGGGTCGTCCTTGATGCCAAGTTCGCTCAGCACCTCATGGGTGGTGCGCTGCATGATCTTGGCGCGCGGGTCGTAGTTCTTGTAGACCCGGTGGCCGAAGCCCATCAGACGGAACGGATCGTTCTTGTCCTTGGCCTTGGCGATGTACTGCGGAATACGATCGACCGAGCCGATCTCTTCCAGCATGCGCAGCGCCGCCTCGTTGGCGCCGCCGTGAGCCGGACCCCAGAGGCAGGCAACGCCGGCCGCGATGCACGCGAACGGGTTGGCGCCCGAAGAGCCCGCCAGACGCACCGTGGAGGTGGAAGCGTTCTGCTCGTGGTCCGCATGCAGGATGAAGATGCGGTCCAGTGCACGCGACAAAACCGGGTTCGGCACGTATTCCTCGCACGGAACCGAGAACGACATGTGAAGGAAGTTCGAGGTGTAGTCGAGCGAGTTCTTGGGGTACACGAACGGCTGGCCGATCGAGTACTTGAACGCCATGGCAGCCAGCGTCGGGATCTTCGCGACCATCCGGATCGAGGCGATGAGACGCTGCTGCGGGTCGGAGATGTCGGTCGAGTCGTGGTAGAACGCCGAAAGCGCGCCCACGGATGCGACCAGCACCGCCATCGGATGGGCGTCGCGGCGGAAACCGTTGAAGAAACGGTTCATCTGCTCGTGCACCATCGTATGACGGGTTACGCGAAGGTCGAAGTCCTGCTTCTCCGCCGCCGTCGGCAGTTCGCCGTAGAGCAGCAGATAGCATGTTTCGAGGAAGTCACCGTGCTCGGCAAGCTGCTCGATGGGATAGCCGCGGTAAAGCAGCACGCCCTCATCGCCATCGATATAGGTGATCTGCGATTCACAGCTTGCTGTGGAGGTGAAGCCGGGGTCGTAAGTAAACTTTCCCGTATGCTTATACAGAGGTGTGATGTCGACGACGCTGGGGCCGATCGTGCCATCCTTAACAGGCAGTTCGATCGTCTTGTCGTCGATCGTCAACGTGCTCGTCTTCACGCTCATGGATGAATCCCTTTGCTGAGTGATCTGGCGAAAGCCGCACAGCCGGGAATGGAATGACCATAAAAAATCCGCGACAATCTGTGGTTTTCGTTCCGATCCGAGGTAAGACGGCTGATTGCCTAGCGCATTCGCGGCTGACGTTCAAGCATTCCGAGAGGGCGGCATCGGAGCCGAAGTCATCATACGCGTTGCCGACACACAGCGATTTATGGCATCGTCTTGATGCAAGAATTCACGGCATCCGGTAATAAGTTGATATAAAAGCCTTATGAGCGAAGGCTGAGTGCGATGAGCCCGATATGCTATCACTTTGTCGGGCTCAATTTGTTGCAAAGACAAGGCTTCAAATGCCGGGTTTCAAAAGCTGATATTTGAAACTACCGGCCGGAATTTGCCCCCTTCCGGCCGATTTTGCGCTGTCCCGGTTGCTGCTGCGCGTCACGCGCCGGTGGTCTGATCGTTAAGTCTGGCAAGGCTCTCTTCACGTCCGAGCACGGCAAGGACGTCAAAGAGCCCCGGGGATGTCGCCCGGCCGGTGAGGGCCGCCCGTAGCGGCTGAGCAACCTGGCCCAGCTTGACCTCTGCTTCCACGGCCGCCTCGCGCACAGCGGCCTCTGTCGTTTGCGCCGACCATTCCGTGAGGGCTGCCAGTTTGTCAGCGACGATCCGCAGTCGCTCCCGTCCGCCATTACCCAGCAGGGACAGGGCTTTTTCATCCAGCGCAAGCGGCCGCTGGCCAAAAATGAAGTAAGCGCTCTCAACCAGTTCGACGAGCGTTTTGGCACGCTCTTTCAAACCCGGCATCGCAGCCGTAAGTTGCTCTCGCGTCTTCTCATTCAGCTTGTCGGGAAGCCCGCGCGCAGGCCCAATTTCGGGAAGGATTGCCTCAACAGCGGCCACCAGATCGGCATCAGGTGCTGCGCGCATATAGTGCCCGTTGAGATTCTCAAGCTTGGCAAAGTCGAATCGCGCCGGCGAGCGGCCAATAGACGAAAGGCTAAAGGCTGCGATCATTTCCTCTGTGGAAAAGATCTCCTGATCGCCATGAGCCCACCCCAAACGCACCAGATAGTTGCGCAGCGCCTCAGGCAGATACCCCAGCGAGCGATAGGCATCGACGCCGAGCGCGCCATGACGCTTGGACAACTTGGCCCCGTCCGGCCCATGAATCAGGGGGATGTGGGCCATGACCGGCACCTCCCAGCCCAGCGCCTCATAAATGTGTTTCTGCCGCGCTGCGTTGGTCAGGTGATCGTCACCACGAATGACGTGCGTAACACCCATATCGTGATCATCCACCACGACCGCGAGCATGTATGTTGGCGTGCCGTCCGAGCGCAGAAGCACCAGATCATCGAGATTCTCGTTGCGCCATGTTACCCGGCCCTGAACTTCGTCATCGATCACCGTCTCGCCCTCCTGAGGGGCCTTGAGGCGAACGACCGGCCTGACACCGGCGGGCGCTTCGGATGGGTCGCGGTCGCGCCAGCGTCCGTCGTAGCGCATCGGGCGTCCTTCGGCGCGGGCCTGCTCGCGCATCGTCTCAAGCTCCTCGGGCGTCGCATAGCAATGATATGCGCGCCCCTGAGCCAGCAGCGTATGCGCCACTTCAGCATGACGCTCCGCCCGGGCAAACTGGCGTGTGGCATCTCCATCCCAATCGAGGCCGAGCCAGCGCAGGCCGTCGAAAATGGCCTCGACCGCGGCCTCCGTTGAACGCTCGCGGTCCGTATCCTCGATGCGGAGAAGCATTTTTCCATTATGCCGCCTGGCGTAAAGCCAGTTGAAAAGCGCGGTGCGCGCGCCTCCGATGTGCAGGAAGCCAGTGGGCGACGGGGCAAAACGCGTGACGACAGGTGAGGTCATTGCAACGACTGGTCCAGAAACGTTGAAGGAAAATAGCGCGACACGACAAATATGCCGCTATTATGACGCAAATGTCATATCGAGCTTGGCTTCATTGCCGGAAAGGCGATAATCGCCAGACGGCGACGAAGGTCAATCCTTAACATGAGTTGATGGGGCGGGGTAGGGAGCATGCGCAAGATTGCCGGCGATCAACAGGGCCGGATTCAGGCGCCTGGAGGTTGTGTCGCAAGGTGAGCCTCATACGCGGGAAGGATACGGCGCTGTCCGCTGCACGCTCTGGCCGCGTGCGTCAGGCGGTATTTGCTGCGGAGCATCATGCTGGGCAATGGCGTGATCGTGTTGAGAAATGGCTGATGCTCGAAGCCGGTCGACGCCGGTTTTTCCTGTGGCTGCCGGTGGCTTATGGCGCTGGCGTCGTGTTGTATTTTATCGCGGATCATGAGCCAGCCATATGGTCTGGACCACTGGCTGCGATCGTACTGGCTGCTCTGGCAGTTGTGCTGCCCGGCCGGGGCAAGATCATTGCCATGATTCCGCTCCTGCTGTTCGTCGGATTTACCGTGGCGAGTTTGCGCACGCATCATGTCATGCAACCGGCGTTGCAGCGCATGGTGATAGCGCCGATCAGCGGGTTCGTCCGCTCCGTCGAAGAAAGACCGCAGGGGCCGCGTGCTGTTGTCGATGTGGACAGCATCGGTTCCCTCACTGCGGATGAAACCCCACGCCGTATCCGCGTGACGTTCCGGCGCGGAACCCGAATTGACCCCGGCACCATGATAGAGGCCACGGCGCGGCTGGTTCCGCCGCCAGAACCGGCGCGCCCCGGTGGCTACGATTTCGCACGGGATGCTTTCTTTGGCGGCATCGGGGCAGTTGGCTCTGTCATCGGCGAGATTGTCGTGAAAGATCCTGCGCCTGAACGATCGCGACAAGACAGGCTCATGGCCTGGATTGACGGTCATCGCAATGCATTGACACGTCGCATCATCGACGCTGGAGGTAGCGAGGGCCTTGAGCGCCAACAGGAGGCTGCCTTTGTTGCGGCGCTGGTCACCGGCAAGCGTGGCATGTTGACGGACGAAACCAACGAGTCGCTGCGTGCGGCCGGCATCTACCACGTCGTATCCATCGGCGGATTTCATATGACGCTGGTTGCCGGCACGATCTTTTTTCTCGTCCGGGCTTTTCTGGCGCTGTTCCCGATATTGGCCCTGCGCTGGCCTGTCCGCAAAATGGCAGCTATCGCCGGAATAATCGGCGCAGGTGCGTATTGCATCTTCTCCGGCGCTGGGATCGACACAATGCGGGCGCTGGTGGTGACGCTGATTGTCATGGGTGCGGTTCTTGCGGATCGCCCGGCGCTGTCCATGCGCAATCTGGCGCTTGCTGCTTTTGTCTGCCTCACCTTGCAGCCGGAAGCGGTGTTGGGTCCAAGTTTCCAGATGTCCTTCGCCGGCGTGGCGGCACTTATCGCCTTGTTCGAACGGTGGAGGGACAATACCGGGCCACAGCCGGTTGTTGTGCTTCAGGAAGAAAGCGGTTTGCGCTTGTTGGACTCCGCTGTACCGGGAGGGCGACTCCGTCGGTTCATAATGGCAGGCATCATGACGACCGTTGTGGCGATGCTGGCGACCGGGCCTTTCAGCACGTATCATTTTCAGACCTTCAACCCGTGGGGCATTGTCGGCAACGCGTTCGGTCTGCCCATGGTTGAACTGCTTGTCATGCCGCTGGCGTTCATCGGTGTGCTGCTATACCCGTTCGGTCTCGATGGCATCTTCTGGAATCTGGCCGGGTTGGCGGCAGTTCCGGTGCTCGCCGGCTCGCGCGTTATTGAAGGTTTTGCCGGTGCGATTGTGGTCGTTCCTTCGTTTGGTCCGGGCGTTCTGCTATTGCTCACGATAGCGCTGTTATGGGCCTGTTTGTGGACCACACCGCTACGATGGCTTGGCCTTGCTCCCGCTATCGCAGGGATTGTCATGGCCGCTATTCCCGAACGTCCCGATATACTCGTGGACCGCGAAGGGAGAGGAGCAGCGGTGCGTGGAGCGAGCGGAGGCTACATCATTCTCGGCCGGCCTTCGTCCTTTACGGTCCAGCAGTGGCTGCGATCCGATGGTGACTCGCGCCGTGCGGACGATCCCTCGCTTCGAGAAGGCGTTCTCTGCGACCGGATTGGATGCGTCACACGCCTTCCGAACGGCCGCATTGCTGCTTTCGCGCTCGACGAACGCGCGCCATACGATGATTGCCGACGCGCTTCCATCATCATTACCCGCTGGCCGGCACCAGAAAACTGCCCAGCATCCTTTATTATCGATGCCGCCAGTTTGAAGCATCACGGTGCGCAGGCAGTTATTCTACGAAGTCAGGAAAACGGAAAGATGCATCGCGTATCCACGAATGCAAAAATAGATCGTCCGTGGCGACGCCTATCACCGCCTTGATTGCAACACCAAGGCAGTGGCGATCTTAAAAAAACGCGGCTCTTTTAGTAACGGCGCACGAGACTGATGAGCTTGCCTTGAATTCGCACCCTGTCAGGCCCGAGCACGCGCGTTTCATATGCCGGATTGGCTGCTTCCAGCGCAATCGACGACCCACGCTTGCGCAGGCGCTTCAACGTGGCTTCTTCATCGTCGATGAGGGCGACGATGATGTCCCCGGTGTCGGCATTGTCCTGCCGGCGGAGAATAACGGTGTCGCCATCCAGAATGCCAGCTTCGATCATCGAGTCGCCGCGGACCTCAAGCGCGAAATGTTCGCCGGAGGATAGCAGTTCAGGCGGCAGGGCAAGCGAATGGCTGGGGTTTTGTATGGCGCTGATCGGCGTTCCCGCTGCGATCCGGCCCATGATCGGTACGGGGTGCCCCGTTGTGGATACGAGAGAATCCACCTCCTGCACCGTCTTTTCCAGGCTGGTGCGGATGGGGGCTGGCGCGCGGCCAAGGCCACCTTCCACCACGCTGGGATTGAAGCGTCCGCGCGGAACGGGAGCGGCGGGCACTTCCGGCAGGCGGATCACCTCGATAGCGCGGGCGCGGTTGGGCAAACGGCGGATGAAGCCGCGTTCCTCAAGCGCCATGATGAGTCTGTGGATGCCGGATTTAGAGCGCAGGTTCAGCGCGTCTTTCATCTCGTCGAACGAAGGGGGAACTCCGGATTCGCGCATCCGTTCATGGATAAACCGAAGCAGATCGTGTTGTTTGCGTGTCAGCATGGTTTACGCGTCCTCCCCCTCTATCGTCGCGCCATTCTGTCAAATGACCGTCAACGAAACGAAACGCGAACACCATATACGTTCTTAATGTGTTCCGCAAGCGTCACTGTTCATCGCAAGTGTTAAAACTTTGTGAGTTGCGGCTGAATATTACGGACCTCGTAGCTTTTCCGCTGCTAGCAATGTGTTGGGCGGTGTCAGATATCAAGATCCGTCGCGAAGGCCGCGCGCTCCTGAATGAAGGAGAAACGTGCTTCCGGCTTGTTGCCCATCAGCCTGTCGACGGCCTCGCCGGTGGCTGGCCGCGAGTCCTGATCCACAACGACGCGCAGAAGAGTGCGGCGGCGCGGGTCCATTGTCGTTTCCTTCAACTGGGCCGGCAGCATCTCGCCAAGACCCTTGAAGCGGCCGATCTCCACCTTTTTTCCCTTGAAGGTCGTGCGCATGAGTTCCTGACGGTGCGCCTCGTCTTTTGCGTAAACCGTTTTGCCGCCATGCGTCAGGCGGAACAGGGGCGGCACGGCCAGATAGAGGTGCTGGCCGTCGATCAGACGCGGTGTCTGCTGCCAGAAGAAAGTGATGAGAAGCGATGCGATATGCGCACCGTCGACATCGGCGTCGGTCATGATGATGACCTTGTCATAGCGCAGGTCTGCCTCGCGATAAGCCGAGCCGGACCCGCAGCCAAGCGCCAGCATCAGATCCGAAATCTGCTGATTCTGGATGAGTTTGTCCCTGCCGGCCGAGGCCACGTTCAGGATCTTGCCGCGCAGCGGCAGAATGGCCTGCGTGGCGCGGTCGCGCGCCTGCTTGGCCGAGCCGCCTGCCGAATCGCCCTCGACCAGAAAAAGCTCCGACCCTTCCGCGCCTGCGCGCGTGCAATCGGCGAGCTTGCCTGGCAGACGCAGGCGGCGGGTGGCCGTTTTGCGGGCGACCTCTTTTTCGGCGCGGCGGCGCAGCCGCTCCTCGGCGCGCTCCACCGTCCAGTCGAGCAAGCGTGATGCCTGCTGCGGCGCGGCGGCGAGCCAGTGATCGAACGCGTCGCGCACGGCGCTCTCCACGATGCGCGCGGCCTCCGTGGTCGCCAACCGATCCTTTGTCTGGCCCTGAAACTCCGGCTCACGGATGAACACGGACAGCATCGCCGCGCACGACACCATGATGTCGTCGGCGGTGATCTGCGCTGCTCGCTTGCTCTGGTTGACGCGTTCGGCATGATCGCGCAGGCCGCGCAGCAAAGCCGTGCGCAGGCCCTGTTCATGCGTGCCGCCTTCCGGCGTCGGAATGGTGTTGCAATAGGACGCGACGTGGCCGTCGTCCTGCGTGTACCAGGCGATCGCCCATTCCAGTGAACCATGCGCACCGGTGGGCCCGGAGGTTTTGCCGTTGGCGGCGGATTTGTCGATCCTGCCCGAGAAAATCGTGTCGACGACAAGCTCGCGGCCTTCGATGTCCTGCGCCAGATAATCTCTCAGGCCGCCGGGAAAACGGAAGGTCGCCTCAGTCGGAACCTTGCTGCTGGGCGGCAACAACTCCGGCGCGCAACGCCAGCGGATTTCGACGCCGGCGAACAGGAACGCCTTCGAACGTGCCATGCGGAAAAGCCGTGCCGGATCGAATCGCGTATCCGGCCCGAAGATCTCATGGTCTGGCCTGAAACGCACGCGTGTACCGCGGCGATTGTTGACCCGTCCCACGGTGGCGAGGGGACCAAGCGGCAGCCCGCGCGAAAAATCCTGCCGGTAGAGCGTCTGGCCGCGCGCCACCTCGACTTCAAGCTTCTCCGACAGTGCGTTGACGACAGACACGCCGACGCCGTGCAGGCCGCCGGATGTTTCGTACACCTTGGAATCGAACTTGCCGCCGGCATGCAGGGTGGTGAGGATCACCTCCAGCGCCGACTTGTCGGGAAACTTGGGGTGCGGATCCACTGGAATGCCGCGGCCGTTGTCGGTGACGGCCAGAAATCCATCGGCGAAAAGCTCGACTTCGATAAACGTCGCGTGGCCGGCGACGGCCTCGTCCATGGCGTTGTCGATCACTTCGGCGAAGAGATGGTGCAGCGCCTTCTCGTCCGTGCCGCCGATGTACATGCCCGGACGCCGGCGAACCGGCTCAAGCCCTTCCAGCACTTCGATGGAGGAAGCATCGTAACCGCCTTCGGCAGCCGGGGGTAGCGGCGCGGCTTCACGCTTGACGGCAGCAGCCGCTTTCGCTGCCTGTGCCGGACGCGCCGGGGCTGGCTTGGCCGCCGTGGGGGCAGCCGGAGAGGCTGCGTCATCACCCTCCGGTGCGCCGAAAAGATCGCTGCCGTTCGTCATCTTGCCTGCCCGAGTTCCCATCCGTCGATTTACGCTCCTGCCGCCTTACGTCCGCCGCGACGATCCCGGCGCATGCACGAATGCACCGGCACGAAGCGAACGGACAGGAAACATGCAGGTGCGCCGGCAACTGTCAAGAGGCAAGCAGCCGCAAAACGGCGCCGGCGAATCCCTCCACACTATCGTTATACGATGTTGCGCCAGCGTTGCAGCCGCCGGGCGGGCAGGATGCAACGCCTTGTGCAAGCCGTACACAGGCGGTTTGTTTGCGGATGCGGCGCGGGTGGTGGCGAGCGCCAGGCATCGTGCTATCGTGCGGCCCGAATTCCGGTCGATATGGTGCCAGTTCAATTCTTGCAGCAGGGATTATCGCTTGTCCGACGATTTCAATGCCGAGGGCCGCAACGGTCATTCCCCGTCAGATCCGGCATTTCGCCAGCCGCCTTATCGCAGGCCCGCGTTTCGCGAACCGGCCTTCAATGTTCCCGGTGTCGTGCTGGGGATCATTGCGGTGCTCTGCGTCATTCATGCCGTGCGCATGATGCTGCCGGCGGAAGACGATTCCTACGCCATGCTGATGCTGGCTTTCATTCCGGCCCGGCTGTCGCTGTGGTTCGATCCGTCGCTGGCGCAGGGTCTGTTCGAGGCGGCGTTCAACGGCGGCGGTCTGCAAATGGCGTTGACGCGCTTCGTGCTGACGGAAGGGTCGGCACCGTGGTCGGTGCTGACTTACGCCGCGCTGCACGGGTCATGGATGCATCTGGCTTTCAACGCGGTCTGGCTGCTCGCTTTCGGCACGCCGGTCGCGCGCCGCTTCGGCACGGTACGTTTTCTGGTGCTGTTCATCGCGGCTGCGGTGGCGGGATCGCTGTTCTATTGGGTGATGCGGCCGCTCGATGTCACACCGATGGTTGGCGCTTCCGGAGCCATTTCGGGCGTGATGGCGGCAGCGGCGCGATTTGTGTTCGGGCCGGGAAAAATGGCCATGTTCGGCCGTTCTACCTCCATCCTGTATGCGCCGGCACAGCCGCTCGTCGGGCTGCTGGAGAACAAGCAGGCGCTGGGCTTCATCATTGCATGGCTGGTAATCAACCTTATCGCGGGCTTCGCTTCCGGCGCCTTCGGGGCCGATGGAGAAATCGCGTGGGAAGCGCACATCGGCGGATTTCTGGCCGGACTGGTGCTGTTCATGCCGCTCGATCCCATACCGCGCGCGCCGCGTCATCCGCGCGCCTGATCGCCTGATGCCTGATCCCGTCATGCGTCGTTCTCTATGAGGAAATGCGGGAGGTGGTCTTTCGAACTTGTCAAATGTTCGACCTTGCCAAGCGGCGGTGCCGGGGGCACACTCCTTGGCTGATGGCATACGAAGGCTGTATCTGCCCAAGGGCAAGCGCCGGATGACGCCGTTCGATGGGTTCGCCGACAAGCGCTCGATAGAGGCGCATGGTGGGCCGTGTTCGCGGGGCGGCTGAATGCCGGCGGACATATGCATCGACAGGAACAGGGGAGGTTGACATGACGACTGTTGCCGCAATCCTTGCGTCCAAAGGGCGCTCGGTCATAACGATTTCGCCCCAGCGCAGCTTGCATGAGGCCGTTGATGTTTTGTCGACGCGCGGTGTCGGCGCGCTGGTCGTGACGGGCGTGGACGGGGCTGTGCTCGGCATTCTGTCGGAGCGCGACGTGGTGCGCGTGCTCGGCAGCGATGGCGTGCGGGCGCTCGATAACACCGTCTCACGCATCATGACATCGCGGGTGAAGACCTGCACGCCCTACGACACCATCGACGAACTCATGGCGATGATGACGGAAGGCCGCTTCCGTCACGTTCCCGTGATCGCTGACGGTAAGCTGGCGGGGATCGTTTCCATCGGCGACGTGGTTAAATGGCGTCTTGCGGAATTCGAGACCGAGCATCAGGCCATGCGGGAATATATCGCGACGGCCTGAGGGGAGGGGCGGTTCCGGGGGATCAGTCTACTGAATTCCCATCGTCGCCGGTGAGGTATTCCAGCAGATCCGGCAGGGTGCGTTCCATGGCCTTCTCGCCCAGCGCGATGATGTCTGCCGCGCGGTGGAAATCGAACAGGCCGACATCCGACAGGCGGGGCGTGACCATCACGTCCGGCGGGTCGCCCGCGAGGCGGGAGCGGGCGATGCGATCCTGCGTGATGTTGAGCACGTCCATCAGCACGGTGCCGAGGCCCGGCGGGCGCGGGCGTTGAGATTGGCCTCGGCCGCCGGGAATTGCATTCTGAAGAGGTTGGAAGAACCGCCGCAACAGATTGTCGTTGGCTTCTTCGGTGCCGTCCCCCGGTTCGTCGTCGATGTCTGAACCGGCTGCATGTGCGATGGCGGCGCGCCCCCGCAACTGGCCGTTGAGGTTGACGGCGAGGATCGCTTCCGCGCCGAGCACGCGCGCGGCGTTGACGGGTATCGGGTTCACGAGTGCGCCATCCATCAGCCAGCGACCGTCAAGCGCAACCGCGTCGAAAACACCGGGCAGTGCGTAGGATGCCCGCAGCGCTTCCGCCAACGGGCCGCGCGTCATCCATATTTCGTGGCCGGAACCCAGCTCCGTCGCCACTGCGGCAAAGCGCAAGGGCAGATCCTCTATGCCAAGCTCGCCGAGATGCTCCAGCAGCAGCTTCTGCAAACGATCGCCAGCGAGAAGCCCCGAGCCGTTGAGGTGAAAATCCAGCAGGCCGACCACGCGCCGGGTGGTGAGGGAGCGGGCAAACTCCTCCAGCTCGTCCAGCTTGCCCGCGGCATAGCACCCGCCAACGACAGCGCCGATGGACGAGCCAGCGATGACGGATGGCCGCAGGCCTTCGCGCAGCAGCACCCGCAGCACGCCGATGTGTGACCATCCCCGCGCCGCGCCGCCGCCCAGCGCCAGTCCGAAGCGCATGCCGGCAGGAGAATCGGTGCCCGCCGTCGCCTGTCGCCGGGCCAGCTCGTGCCCGCGAGCGTGTTCCCTGCCTGCCT
The DNA here is from genome assembly GCF_014195635.1 of Pseudochelatococcus contaminans. Lineage (GTDB taxonomy): Bacteria > Pseudomonadota > Alphaproteobacteria > Rhizobiales > Beijerinckiaceae > Pseudochelatococcus > Pseudochelatococcus contaminans. Next base: position 603,693 of record NZ_JACICC010000001.1, read on the forward strand.
TCCGGCGCTGATTCATGATTGCGTTGCCTGTCATCAAGGAAAAATGGCTTGGGCCGCAGAATAGCACACCTCGCCGTCGATGCCGGAATTATCCGGCGCAACGCCGGTCTGGTCCACGGTTATGCTGCTGGCCGGGGGCATGTGCTTCATCCGCGTGGCGAATATCGAATTTCTGCCACTGTTAACCAATAGCCAAGCGGTGATGGTTACATTACTCGCGCGACTTGCCAGATTCTGCCGCGGCAAATGCCTGCTCACCGCAGGAAACGGTAGCAGATTCATTGGTCAAGCGTGCAGCCAGTGTTGCGCACGGGCGGCATGTTTCTGAAATCGCGCCGGGTGCAATGCATCTTTCGCGCCATGATGGTATATCGTTGAACAGTTGCATTGGAGGCCCGAAGGCGCGTGTTTGAAGACCGGACCATCCTGCCAGCCGCGCCGACCGGCCGAACTGCAGCCGACAGGGGGCAGATTGCCGGGCTTCCGGGCGCGCCGTTTCCGCGTGCGCGCCTTGCGGTGTTCGGGTTGGCGCTTGCCGTCTCCACCACGCTGACGGCGGGCACTGCCGGAGCGCAACTGCTTGCCCCGGAGCCTTCATCGACGGAAGATACAGGCGAAGCGCCGCGCCGGTCGTTCTTCGGGCGGCTTTACGACAGCATCCTCGGCCGGGAGCCTGAAGCCGAAGAGGAAGAAGCCTTTCCCGTGCCGGATGGCGTGCCATACACGGTGACGTTCGAGATTCCCGATGACAGCGCTGCCACGCAGCTCGAACAGGTGTCGGACCTGGAGCGTCTGCGCCGCCAGTTGCCCTCGGGCGCGATCGGGCTCGTGGCGCGCGCCAATGCCGATAAATCGCGGCTGATCTCCGGCCTTGAGGCGCTGGGCTATTACGATGGCAGGGTGGATATTCTGCTGGCCGGCGATCCGTTGGATAGTTCGCGCGTCACCGCTGGTATCGAGGCCGCACGCCGTTCCGGCCCTGTGCCGGTCACGGTCATCGTCAAGCCGGGTCCGCGCTATGTCTTTGGCCGCTTCGCGCTTGTGGACGCCAACACCCGCCGGCCGCTGCCCTCACCGGATTGGGCGAAGATCGGCCTCGTTGCAGGCGATCCGGCACTGAGTTCAACCGTGCTGAGCGCCGAAAGCGCCATCGTCGGGCAGTTCCGCAATCAGGGATACGCAATGGCGCGCGTGCCGGGGCGGCAGGCCACGGTCGACCACGCCACGCGGACGATGGACCTCGTCTTTTACGTCGATCCCGGCCGCCTGGCCACGTTCGGGCCGGTCACTGTGTCGGGTACGGACAGGCTCAACCCGGATTTCATCACCGAACGTGTTCCTTTCAAGGAGGGCGAGGTGTTCTCGCCGGAAGCGGTCGCGCGCATGCGGCGTGAACTGAGCGCTTATGACGTATTCAATTCAGTGCGCATCGTGGAGGCCGACCATCTCAACCCGGACGGCTCCCTGCCTATCGAGATTCAGGTGAGCGAGCGTTTGCCGCGCTTCGTTGGCTTCGGCGCGAAGTATTCCACGACCGAAGGCCCGGCGGCGAACGTCTACTGGGGGCACCGTAACCTGTTCGGCGGGGCGGAGCGTCTGCGGTTTGAGGCGCAGGTGTCCGGCTCGGATGTGGACACCATCAATGGCCGCTCGCGAGCGCGCACCGTCGACAAGCTCGGCTACAAGATCGGCGCTACCTTCCTGAAGCCCGGCATTTTCACCGTCAAGGACGATCTCATCGCCGAGGCGGCGGCGCTGCGCGAAATCGCGAAGACCTATACCCGGCAGGGCTTCATCGGCTCCATCGGCGTGAAGCGGACTTTCTCGGACGAGCTGTGGGGCCAGATCGGGCTGGATCTGGAGCGCGCCAAATATACCGCGCCGACCAACACGAGTTATACCAACAGCGGCTGGTATACGCTCGTGGGCGTGCCGGTGCAGCTTAATTACGACAACACCGGCGACAAGCTCAACCCGACGCGCGGCGTGCGTGTGGCGGCCAAGGTGACGCCTTATCCGTCCTTCCTCGGTTCCACCGTGGACATGACCAAGGTGGATGTGACGCTCTCCGGCTATCTGCCGCTGGATAGCGATGCGCGTTATGTACTGGCCGGGCGCACACGGGTCGGCTCGATTTTCGGCGCGGGAATGGACGATATTCCCCCGCCGCACCGCTTCTTCGCCGGCGGCGGCGGTTCCGTGCGCGGCTACGATTACCAGAGCCTCGGTCCGAAGGATTCCGCCGGCGTCGTGGTCGGCGGCCGCAGCCTGTTCGAGGCTTCGGCGGAGGTGCGCGCCAAGATCACCGATACCATCGGCGTGGTGGCTTTCGCGGATGCCGGTATGGCCTTCGCCTCATCCACGCCGGAATTCGATGAATCACTGCGGTATTCGGCCGGTCTGGGCTTGCGCTACTACACCGGCATCGGCCCGATCCGGCTCGATGTCGCACGCGGCCTCAACCGTGAAAAGGGCGATCCGCCCTATGGAATTTACATCAGTCTGGGACAAGCGTTTTGATCGGTCGTAACGGATACAGGCGCAGACGGGGGCGCATCGGTATCGGCGGGATGCTGCTGCGGGTGCTGGCCGTTATCGTTGTCGTGCTCGCGGGTGGCTTCCTTTTCCTGACGCGCACGGATACGGGCCGCGCCACGCTGGTCGGCATCGTGGAGAGCGTCGCGAACAGCCCTGATCTCACGCTTGCCATCGGGCGGCTGGAAGGCGCTGTCCCGTTCGACATGACGATGCGCGACGTGCGTGTCGGCGACGCTCAAGGTGTGTGGCTCGATGTGGATCGGGCGCGGCTGGCCTGGCGGCCATTGTCGCTGTTCGGCGGCGTGCTCGATATCGAGGTGGTGGAAGCCGATAAGGTCAACGTCGCCCGTGCGCCGGTATCGGCCGCGAAAACGGAGCCGGAGGAAGCTTCCAGCGGTGGCGGCCTGCCGCAACTGCCGTTCGGCATCACGCTGGAGCGTCTCGCTGTCGGCGAAGTGGCGCTGGGCGAAGCGCTGTTCGGACAGGCGGCGAGTTTGAGTGTCGCCGGGGCGGCGCAACTCGTGGACTACAGGCAGGGGCTGAATGTCGATCTCACCGTCGATCGCATCGACGGGCAGGAAGGGCGCATCGTCAGCCGGTTCGGATTCGCGCCGGAGGGCGACATCCTCACCCTCGACGTGACGGCGCAGGAGCCGGCGGGCGGCATCGTCTCGCGTCTGGCCGGCGTGGAGGATCTGCCGCCGTTGGCGTTCGCGGCCAAGGGCGCAGGGCCGCTCGACGACTGGAAGGGCCAGCTCGTGCTCGATCTTGCGGGCAAGGCGGGCGCGAACGGCGTGATAACAGTGAAGCGTCAGGATGCCGCGCGCGTCCTCACAGCAACCGTCAATGCCGATATCGCCGCTCTGTTGCCTGATACCATTGCACCGCTGGTGGCGGGGCAAAGCGAGGTTGCCATCGCAGCCCGCTTCAACGATGCCGGGCCGATCGAGGTGACGCAGGCGCGTCTCACCTCCGCCGCCGCGCAGGTTGAGGCCAGTGGCCGCTTCGTTCCCGAGACCGAAGACGTATCCGCCACCGCCACAGTCAACGTGGGGGCGCCATCCGCTTTCACGGCTCTGTCGCCCGTGCCGGTATCGTGGTTCGGCGCGACGTTGCGGGCGGATGTCGGCGGCTCGTTGTCGGCATTGACGGTTTCCGCAACCGCATCTGCCGCCCAACTGGCGGCGGAAGGTTATGGCGCGGACGATATCCGGATTGCGCTTGATGCACGCAGCAACGGCGACGTGCGCGAGGAAACGACGCGCTTCGATTTCACGCTCGACAGCAATATTGCCGGGGTGTCGACGCCTGACCCGGCGCTGTCACAGGCGCTTGGCGATTCGGTTGCGTTGAAGGCGCGCGGCAACTTCGAACCGTCGCTGGTCGCCCGATTTGATGAGGCGCATCTGGCGCTCGCACCGCTGTCGCTGCGCTTCACCGGCCTTGTCGATCCCGACGAGGTGATCGGCAAGATCGCGTTGGACCACGCGAACCTTGCAGCCCTGCGCGCCTTTGCCGGCCCCGAAATCGCCGGTGCGGCGAAGCTCGATGCGGATGTGGATGTGGCGTTCGACATGTCGCGCCTCACCGTCACGCTGAATGGCGTCGTGCAGGATTTGCGGACGGGCGTGCCTGTCGCTGATAATTTGACGGGCGGCAAGGTTTCTCTGTCCGGCGGCGTCAACCGTACGGAAGACGGCAGTTTCGGCTTCCGTGATTTCAAGGTGCTGGGCGCGCACGTCAGCCTGAACGCCGATGGCGCGGCGACACCGCAGCGTGCCGATGTGCATGCGAAGCTGGCACTACCTGAACTCGCCAAACTGGATCCGCGATTGCAAGGCGAGGGCGCCGTGACGTTGGCGCTCACCGGCAACCTCGAAAACCTCGATGGCATTGCAACGGTTTCCATCCCAAAGGCGCGGGCCATGGGGCGTCCGGTTGAGGGCCTCAAGCTCGATATCAACGCGCAGAACCTGCTTGGCGCACAAACCGGCTCCCTGTCGCTCGGCGGGTCGGTGGACGGCAAGCCCGCGCGCGGCACGGGTCGCTTCGCGCGGGGTGAAGACGGTTCGGTGCAGGTCAGCGACCTGAATATCGGACTTGGATCTGTGTCCGTCACCGGCGCTGTTGCTATGGACGCGGCGCAACTGGCCAGCGGGCGCGTCAACATCGTTGCAGGCAATCTCGCCGATCTAGGGCCGCTTCTGCTCACGGATCTTGCCGGGCGTGTCAATTTGCAGGCCGATCTGACGTCCGAGGGCGGCGGGCAGGGTGCGCGTGTTGCGGGCACGGTTGAGCAGTTTGCCGGTTTCGGCGCATCCGTTCGGCAGGCTCGAATCAATGCCACGGGTCGTGATCTGCTGCGCCAGCCGGTGCTTGATGCCCGCGTCGAGGTGGAAAACGTCAACGCCAGCGGCGTGGATATAGCGCGCGCCACCGTGACCGCGCAGGGCAGCGGCACGGCCAACGACATCCGCCTCAACGGTGTCGTGCAGGGCGCGGATGTCAATGCAGCCGCCAGAGTAACGCTCGGCGACGCGACGAGCATCGTCATCAATCAGGCGCGTATGTCTCGCGGCGGGCAGAACATCGATGTGCAGCCGAATGCGCGCATCGACATTGCCGGCGGAGATGTCCGCGTGTCCGATCTGGAGGTGCGCTCCGGGCAGGGCCGTCTACGCCTCTCGGGTGCGGCGGGCAGCCGGCTCGATCTGGCCGCGACCATCCAGAACTTCCCGCTGGCCATCGCGGAACTTGCCGCACCGGGGCTCGGCCTTGCCGGTACGCTGTCCGGCGAGGCGAACATCTCCGGCGCGGCTGCCAGCCCGGATGGGCGATACAGGCTCAACATTGCCGGTCTCAGTCTGCCGGCGATGGCCAACGCGGGTCTTCAGCCGCTGGCGATTGCCGCAAGCGGCGCGCTGGGGCAGGGCCGTGTCACGACCGACGCCACCATTCGCGGCCAGAATAATCTCACCATGCGCGTGCAGGGATCGGCCCCGCTCGGCGACGGCAATCTCGATCTGTCTGTGACCGGGCCGATTGACCTTGGAATCGCCAACGCCATGCTGTCGGCCAGCGGTCAGGTGCTGACGGGCACGGCCAATGTCGATCTGCGCATCGGCGGTACGACGGCGGCTCCCTCTATCGGCGGTAACGTGCGTCTGGCTAACGGACGTTTCGAGGATCCGGTGCAAGGCCTGTTCTTCGATAATATTCAGCTTGTCGTCACCGGCAACGATCGTGAGCTGACCATCACGACGCTATCCGCCCGCACCCGCAACGGCGGCGCGGTTACTGGGTCCGGGCGCGTGGCGCTCGATCCGGCTGCGGGTTTCCCCGGCAACATCAGCTTGCGGGCGCAGGGTGCGCAGCTCGTCGGTAGCGAGATGGTCAACCTCGTTGCCAATCTCAATATCGCCGTCAGCGGTGCGTTGGCCCAGTCGCCGCAGGTGTCGGGACAAGTCGACGTGCAGAACCTCCAGATCACGATTCCCAGCCGGTTCCCGCTGTCGCTCACGCCCATTGCGGTTCAGCACGTGCATCCGCCGCCGCGCGTACGCGCGCGGCTTGAGCAGGAGGCGCAGGCCGCAGCGCAAGCTGCTGCTTCCAAGCCGTTCGCGGCAACGCTGGATATTGCCATCAATGCTCCGACACGGGTTTTCGTGCGCGGGCAGGGCATCAATGCCGAGCTGGGAGGCATGTTGCGCATACGCGGCGACAGCAACAGTCCAATCATCGATGGCGGCTTCCAGATGCGGCGAGGCACCTTGTCCGCAGTCGGCCGCACGCTGACCTTCTCACGCGGCGAAGTGTCGTTCGCCGGCGGAAGCCTCGACCCGACCCTCGATTTCGTGGCGGAGGCGCCTGCAGGCGATATCACCGCGCGCATCGGTGTGAGCGGTTATGCATCGAATCCGCAGCTGTCGATTTCATCGAGTCCCGAGCTACCGCGCGACGAGGTATTCGCCCGCCTGCTCTTCGGCAAGCCCGTGACGCGTTTGACAACGGCGCAGACCATCCGCCTCGCTCAGGCTATTGCCCAGTTGACCGGGGTTGGCGGAAGCGATGGCCTGGGTGGAATAGGCCGCTCACTCGGGCTCGACTCGATCGATGTGGGCACCGATGATTCCGGCAATGTCGACGTTGGGGTCGGCAAGCGCATCAACGACAACATCTATCTCGGCGTGAAACAGGGTGCGAACGCAGGTTCCAGCCGCGTCACCGTTGATGTCAACATAACCGACCACATCAAACTTCAGGGAGAAGCGGGTGCGGATGGCTCAAGCTCGGTCGGTGTCGGCATGGAGTGGGACTACTGACATACGGACCGTAGTCCCATGCCCTGCCGCGAATCACCACGTCTCAAGGGTTATTCAGGAACGTTGGTTGCTCTGGAACAACGTGCGTTGACGACGGGTGACTTTTCGCACATTTCCCGTGCCGTCATATCAGGCCGCCCTGCGGCGTATCTCCCATAACATAGCGATTCGAGGCGGCAAAAGAATGTTGCCCTCAGCGTCTCGAATCCAGGCAATCTCGCGGTTTCCGGGGCTTTGTGTCATCGCGAATGCAATCGCGTCATCCAACGTTTGAAATTCGATGGCGTTCTCAGGGCGGGCTTCTCGAATGGCTGACCAATATTGCAGGCATACTTGACCGCAAGCATCGTTTGTCATCGGAGCCTCCTTCCGTTTTCACATCGGGAAAAGCCGCGCCCCAAGCAGGGCAAGGGCTGTGGGCCGTTGAGCGACGGTTTTCCCGGTTCGTTCGACCCTTCAGTTAGATTAGTCTAAAGTCGCATGTGAAGCAAAATGCGCCTTTAAGTCGGCATGCGGCACTTGCGTCCTGACGGAGGCTGAGATAAGCCTTCGCCCACATGCGAATTTCTCTAAGGCGGAACAAGCAGCAGATATTGCGATAGTTTCCGTCTCAATTCGCGAAAAGCCCGGTCCGCTTGGCGGGCGCCGGGCCGTCTGGCTAAAAAGTCCATGCCAGAGGGTTCTGGTAAAAAGGGCGCGGGAGCCGTCGGAGGGTCGGATGCAAGATTTGTTGCTGGATTATCTGCCGCTTGTCATCTTCCTGGGTCTGTCATTGGTGATCGGCCTCGCGCTGCTGGTTGCGCCGTTTCTGGTCGCCTACAAGAACCCTGACCCCGAAAAGCTGTCGGCTTACGAGTGCGGCTTCAACGCGTTCGACGATGCGCGCATGAAGTTCAACGTGCGCTTCTATCTTGTCGCAATCCTTTTCATCATCTTCGATCTCGAAGTCGCGTTCCTGTTCCCGTGGGCGATTACTTTCGGCGAACTGGGCTGGCTTGGCTTCTGGTCGATGATTGCCTTCCTCGGCGTGCTGACGGTCGGTTTCGTGTATGAATGGAAGAAGGGAGCCCTGGAATGGGATTGATCGGACAGCCCCCGTCTGGCAAGGCCGCCCCCGGGACGCTCGTGGCTCCCGCTCCGCGCGGCATCATCGATCCGAACACCGGCAAGCCGATTGGCGCTAATGATCCGTTCTTCGGCGAGATCAACGATGAGCTGGCGGATAAAGGTTTTATCGTTACGGCGACGGACGAACTGATCAACTGGGCGCGCACCGGCTCGCTGATGTGGATGACGTTCGGCCTTGCCTGTTGCGCCGTTGAAATGATGCAGCTGTCGATGCCGCGCTACGACGTCGAGCGCTTTGGATTTGCTCCGCGTGGCAGCCCGCGTCAGTCGGACGTGATGATCGTCGCCGGTACGCTGACGAACAAAATGGCCCCGGCTTTGCGCAAGGTCTACGACCAGATGCCCGAGCCGCGCTATGTGATCTCAATGGGATCGTGCGCCAATGGCGGTGGCTACTATCACTATTCCTACTCGGTGGTTCGCGGCTGCGACCGCGTCGTTCCGGTGGATATTTACGTGCCCGGTTGCCCGCCGACCGCCGAGGCCCTGCTCTACGGTGTGTTGCTGCTGCAGAAGAAAATCCGCCGCATCGGCACGATCGAGCGCTGAGGGGATGGGGATATGAGTACGGACGCCGCCGACATCACCGCCGAAACCGCGCCGGTCGCATCTGAGCTTGAGTTGCACGGAGCTGCTATTGCGGACGCTCTTGGCGACAAGATCGTGGCAACGAGAATCGCCTTCGGCGAGCTGACGCTCCTCGCGAGGTCAGAGGTCATCCTCGACGTGCTCACCTTCCTGCGCGATGATCCCTCTTGCCTCTACATCAATTTCACCGACATCAGCGGGGTGGATTATCCGGAGCGCGAGCGGCGTTTCGATGTCGTCTACCAGCTGCTGTCACCGCGCCATAACCGCCGCATCCGCGTGAAGGTGGAAACGGACGAGTTTACGCCTGTGCCCAGCGCGATCACGGTGTTCCCGGCTGCGAACTGGTTCGAGCGCGAGACCTACGATCTGTATGGCGTGCTATTCTCGAACCATCCTGACCTGCGGCGGCTGCTGACGGATTACGGCTTTGACGGCCATCCGCTTCGCAAGGATTTCCCGCTCACGGGTTATGTCGAGGTGCGTTACGACGACGCAAGGAAGCGTGTCGTCTACGAGCCCGTCAAACTGGTGCAGGAGTTCCGCAGCTTCGATTTTCTGTCGCCCTGGGAAGGGCCTGACTACATTCTTCCCGGCGATGAGAAGGCTGGAGGCAAACCGTCATGACGCATGCAGCCATCAAGGCTCAATGTCTGTGCGGCGCTGTCGAGCTGAGTGCCGTTCCTGAGAACGACGAAGCCGGTGTTTGCCATTGCTCGATGTGTCAGCGCTGGGCTGGCGGTATTTCCATACTGCGCACCTGCAGCGAGCTTGTCGTGGTCAAGGGCGATGCGCTTGGCATTTACGAGTCGTCCGAGTGGGGCGAGCGCGGCTTTTGCCGCAATTGCGGCTCGTCATTGTTCTGGCGTGCCAAGGAGGGCGGGCACAGCTCTGTCTCCGCCTCGGCATTCGAGAACTACGATGGTCTGCGGCTGACAAGTGAAATTTTCTATGATCGCAAGCCGGCATTTTACGCGCTGGCAAATGACACGAAGAAGATGACCGAGGCTGAAACCATCGCCTTCTTCACCGGCGCCGGCGCCGGGGATGCCAATGAAGGCAGCGCCCAGCACGGGAAGGACCATGACCATGGCTGAGGCGGACGTTCGCACCTTCAACATCAACTTCGGCCCGCAGCACCCTGCCGCTCACGGCGTGTTGCGCCTTGTGCTTGAGCTTGACGGCGAAATCGTCGAGCGTGTCGATCCGCATATCGGCCTGCTGCATCGTGGTACTGAGAAGCTGATCGAGTACAAGACGTATTTGCAGGCAACCCCGTACTTTGATCGGCTCGATTATGTTGCGCCGATGAATCAGGAGCATGCATTCGTCCTGGCGGTTGAGAAGCTGCTCGGTGTCGAAGTGCCGCGCCGTGGACAGCTTATTCGTGTGCTGTTCTCGGAAATCGGACGCATTCTGGCGCATCTGCTGAACTTCACCACACAGGCTATGGACGTGGGCGCGCTCACGCCGCCGTTGTGGGGGTTCGAGGAACGCGAGAAGCTCATGATCTTTTATGAGCGGGCCTGCGGTGCGCGTCTTCACGCCAATTATTTCCGTCCCGGTGGTGTGCATCAGGACCTGCCCCTCGATCTCATCGACGACATTGAAGCATTCTGCGATCCGTTCCTGAAAGTATGCGACGATCTTTCGGATCTCGTGCTGACGAACCGCATCTTCAAGCAGCGTAACGTCGATATCGGCGTCGTGTCGCTGGAAGAGTGCTGGGCGTGGGGCTTCTCCGGTACGATGGTGCGCGGTTCGGGTGCGGCGTGGGATCTGCGCCGTGCGCAGCCCTACGAATGCTACGAAGAGATGGAATTTGACATTCCAGTCGGCAAAAACGGCGATTGTTATGATCGGCAGGTGATCCGCCTGGAGGAGATGCGTCAGTCTGTGCGCATCATTCGTCAATGCGTTGCCAAGCTTCGTGAGCCGGCAGGGCAGGGGCCTATTTCCGCGACAGATCACAAGATCGTTGCGCCAAAACGCGGCGAGATGAAGCGGTCGATGGAAGCTTTGATCCATCATTTCAAGCTGTTTACTGAAGGTTTTCACGTGCCGGCCGGCGAGGTTTATGCGGCTGTCGAAGCGCCCAAGGGTGAGTTCGGCGTCTTCCTCGTGTCGGACGGCACCAACAAACCTTACCGCTGCAAGATCCGCGCCCCGGGCTTTGCCCATTTGCAGGCGATGGATTTCCTGTGCCGCGGGCACATGCTCGCCGACGTGTCGGCGATCCTGGGTTCGATCGATATCGTGTTCGGAGAGGTCGACCGCTGATTATCAGGTGGTCGGGAAACGGGTGACGGAATGGCCGTTCGCAGGCTAGCGCCAAAGGAAATTCAGCCGGAAGACTTCGTCTTCACGCCGGAGAATGCCGCCTGGGCTGAGCGCATCATCGCCAAATATCCCGAGGGCCGTCAGGCCTCGGCAGTGATTTCCTTGCTCTGGAAAGCGCAGGAGCAGGGTGACGGCTGGGTGTCCGAGCCTGCGATCCGTGCTGTCGCCAATCTCCTCGGCATGCCGTACATCCGGGTGCTGGAGGTCGCGACCTTCTACACCATGTTCAACCTTCAGCCGGTCGGTCGTTATTTCATCCAGTTTTGCGGCACGACGCCATGCAGGCTGCGTGGCGCGCAGGCCATTCAGGATGTTCTCGAACAACGGGTTGGCCATCAGGGCCATGTGACGGATGACGGGTTGTTCTCATGGCTTGAGGTCGAGTGCCTTGGCGCATGCTGCAACGCGCCTATGGTGCAGATAAACGACGATTACTACGAAGACCTGACACCGGATAACTTCAACAAGCTGCTTGATGACCTTGCATCAGGCCGAGCAGTCAAGCCGGGTCCGCAAGACGGTCGTGTGTCGTCGGAACCGCAGGATGCGGTCAATACGCTGCTCGATCCCGCACTTTACGATGGCTCGGTCGTCGGCGCATGGCGCAAGCGTTTCGAGGAAGAAGACGCGCGCGTCAAGGCAGAGGCAGAAGCCAAGGCTGCTGCTGAAAAAGCTGCTGCTGATCCGACACCTGCCCGTCCGGAAACGACCCGTGGCGGCGAGCAGAAGGCCGAAACGCCTGCGGATCGTGTTGCAAACGGCAAGGACGCCGCAAAGCCGGAAGAGAAAAAGGCCGCGTCGCCTGCCACCGCTCCCGGTGCGGAAGCGCGTGCCTCAGAAGACAAGACGAAGGGGTGATCGCAATGTTGAACGACAGGGATCGCATCTTCACCAATCTCTACGGCTTCCACAGCCCGGGCTTGAAGGAAGCGCTCAAGCGCGGCAACTGGGACGGCACGAAGTTCCTGCTTGAAAGGGGCCGCGACTGGATCATCAACGAGATGAAGGCTTCGGGCCTTCGTGGGCGTGGTGGGGCGGGCTTCTCTACCGGCCTCAAATGGTCCTTCATGCCGAAGCAGTCGGATGGCCGCCCGCATTATCTGGTGGTGAACGCCGACGAATCTGAGCCGGGTACCTGCAAAGACCGTGAAATCCTTCGTCACGATCCGCATCTGCTGATTGAAGGTTGCATGCTGGCATCGTTCGCCATGGGTGCGCACGCAGCCTATGTATACCTGCGCGGTGAATACATCGCCGAGCGCATTGCGCTTCAAAAGGCGGTTGACGAAGCTTATGAAGCCAAGCTCGTCGGCAAGGATAACGTTCACGGCTACCCCTTCGATATTTATGTTCATCACGGGGCAGGGGCTTATATCTGCGGTGAGGAAACGGCACTGCTCGAAAGCCTCGAAGGCAAGAAGGGCATGCCGCGTCTCAAGCCGCCATTCCCGGCCAATATGGGCCTCTACGGTTGCCCCACGACGGTCAACAACGTGGAATCGATTGCTGTTGCCGGCACGATCCTGCGGCGCGGCGCGGCATGGTTCTCCGGTATCGGCCGTCCCAACAATGTCGGGACGAAGTTGTTCTGCGTTTCTGGCCACGTCAACAAGCCCTGCAATGTCGAAGAGGCCATGGGGTTGACCTTCCGCGAATTGATCGAAACCCATTGCGGTGGCATCAGGGGCGGCTGGGATAATCTGTTGGCGGTCATCCCCGGCGGTGTTTCGGTGCCGATGGTTCCGGCCGATCAGATCATCGATGCGCCGATGGACTTCGATACGCTGCGCGGGCTGCGATCAGGTCTAGGTACGGCTGCGGTCATGGTCATGGACAAGTCGACGGACGTCGTCAGGGCCATCGCGCGCATCTCATACTTCTACAAGCACGAGAGCTGCGGCCAGTGCACGCCTTGCCGTGAAGGTACGGGCTGGATGTGGCGCGTTATCTCGCGCATGGCCGAGGGCAGGGCGCAGAAGCGCGAGATCGATCTGCTGCTGGATGTCACGACTCGTGTCGAGGGGCACACGATCTGCGCATTGGGCGATGCAGCTGCATGGCCGATACAAGGTTTGATCCGGCATTTCCGCCACGAGATCGAGAAGCGCATCGACGATTATGCGGCGAACCCGCATAGCGATCCTGTGCTCGTGGCGGCGGAATAAGGGTAGGGTCGATGGCAAAGATCATCGTTGACGATGTCGAAGTCGAAGTCCCGGGCGAGTACACGCTGTTGCAGGCTTGCGAGGCTGCCGGCGTGGAGGTTCCGCGCTTCTGCTTCCATGAACGGCTGTCGATTGCCGGCAACTGCCGCATGTGCCTTGTTGAGGTTAAGGGCGGTCCGCCCAAGCCGACTGCGTCCTGCGCCATGAATGTCCGCGATCTGCGGCCCGGCCCTAACGGTGAGCCCCCGGTGATTTCCACCCGCTCACCGATGGTGAAGAAGGCTCGCGAAGGCGTGATGGAGTTCCTGCTCATCAACCATCCGCTTGATTGCCCCATTTGCGACCAGGGTGGTGAATGCGATCTGCAAGACCAGGCGATGGCATACGGGGTCGACTCCAGCCGCTTTGCCGAAAACAAGCGCGCCGTAGAGAACAAATATATCGGTCCGCTCGTTCGCACGTCGATGAACCGCTGCATTCATTGCACGCGCTGCGTCCGCTTCGTCACCGAAGTCGCTGGTGTGCCAGATCTTGGCGCCATTGGCCGCGGCGAGGATATGGAGATAACGACGTATCTCGAAAAGGCCATGCGCTCCGAGTTGCAGGGCAACGTCATAGACCTCTGCCCCGTTGGTGCGTTGACGTCCAAGCCATACATGTTCAAGGCACGGCCTTGGGAGTTGCTCAAGACAGAGACGGTTGACGTCATGGACGCGCTTGGTTCGGCGATCCGCGTCGACGCGCGCGGGCGTGAGGTCATGCGCGTGCTGCCGCGTATCAATGAAGCGGTGAATGAGGAGTGGATCTCCGACAAGAGCCGCTTCATCTGGGACGGCCTCAAAACGCAGCGCCTTGATCGTCCTTATGTGCGTGAGAACGGTCGCCTGCGTCCCGCCTCATGGCAAGAGGCTTTGGGCGTTGTGGCTGCTCGCGTTAGGTCGACTGCTCCTAACAGGCTTGGCGCAATTGTCGGCGATCTGGCAGCGGCGGAGGAGAGCTTTGCTCTCAAATCACTGCTGTCGCGGCTTGGCTCCATCAATATCGATGGTCGGCAGGACGGAACTGCGCTCGATCCCATTCTCGGGCGGGCCACTTACCTGTTCAATACCACCATTGCTGGTATCCATGAGGCGGATGCGATTCTGCTGGTTGGCACAAACCCGCGCCGCGAGGCCGCTGTGCTCAACGCCCGCATTCGCGAGCGCTGGCGGTTGGGCAACCTCAAGGTCGGCCTTATCGGTGAGCCGGCCGATCTCACCTACACACACGAATATCTGGGAGCCGGTTCCGATACGCTTGCGGCAATTGCCGACGGCACGCATTCTTTTGCCGATGTTCTGAAGCAGGCGGAGCGGCCGCTTGTCATCATCGGTCAAGGCGCATTAAGCCGGCGGGACGGCCTTGCCGTACTGTCGCTTGCGGCAAGGGCTGCTGTGGCTGTTGGCGCGGTGAAAGACGACTGGAACGGCTTCTCCGTGCTGCACACGGCGGCATCGCGTGTTGGTTCGCTCGATCTGGGTCTCGTGCCGGGCGAGGGCGGTCTCAATGCCGCAGAGCAGGCTGCCGGCGGCGTCGACACACTGTTCCTGCTGGGTGCTGATGAGATCAAGGTCGCGGATGGACCCTTCGTGGTTTACATAGGCACGCACGGCGATCAAGGCGCCCATCGCGCCGATGTCATCCTGCCGGGCGCTGCCTACACGGAGAAGTCTGGGCTCTACGTCAATACGGAAGGGCGCGTGCAGATCGCAAACCGCGCGGTATTCCCGCCGGGTGAAGCACGTGAAGACTGGGCAATCATTCGCGCGCTATCGGAGCTGGTGGGGCATAAGCTGCCATTTGATAACATAGCGCAGCTTCGGCAGTCTCTGTTCGTATCTCACCCACATCTGGCCCGTATCGATACTGTCGAGCCTGCGGACCATACGGCCATCGAAAGGTTGGCTGCCCTGGGCGGTGCGACGGATAAGACAGGGTTCGAAACACCTGTCGTCGATTTCTACCTGACCAATCCCATTGCTCGGGCATCGGCGATCATGGCTGAATGCTCGGCGTTGGCTCTTGGCGTCAGCCGCCAGGCAGCGGAGTAGGGGGCGCACATGGAAACTTTTCTCGCCTTTGCGCTTATCCTCGGCAAAAGCCTGCTGCTGCTTGTGGCGCTGCTGGTGTTCATCGCCTACATCCTGTTGGCCGACCGCAAGATCTGGGCGGCCGTGCAGCTCCGGCGCGGTCCGAACGTCGTTGGGCCTTATGGTCTGTTTCAGTCGTTCGCGGACTTGCTGAAGTTCGTTTTTAAAGAACCGACAATTCCGGACAGCTCAAACAAGTTCCTGTTCCTGCTGGCACCACTGATTACCTGCGTTCTGGCGCTGTCTGCATGGGCGGTGATTCCAGTTGCCGAGGGCTGGGCCATCGCCAATATCAATGTTGGCGTACTTTATGTTTTGGCAATCTCGTCTCTCGGTGTGTACGGCATCATTATCGGTGGTTGGGCGTCGAACTCGAAGTATCCCTTCCTTAGTGCGCTGCGCTCCGCAGCACAGATGGTGAGTTACGAGGTTTCGATCGGTTTTGTCATCGTCACGGTGTTGATGTGTGCCGGATCGCTCAATCTGACGGAAATTGTTCGCTCGCAGCAGGATCAGGGGCTTGCAACATGGCTTGGTGTGCCGTGGTTGGCTTTCCTGAACTGGTATTGGCTGCCGCTGTTTCCGATGCTGATTATCTTCTTTATTTCGGCACTTGCGGAAACGAACCGTCCGCCCTTCGACCTCGCTGAGGCTGAGTCCGAGCTTGTCGCTGGCTTCATGCTTGAATACGGGTCTACGCCATATCTGCTGTTCATGCTCGGCGAGTATGTGTCGATCATCCTGATGTGCGCCATGACAACCATCCTGTTTCTCGGGGGCTGGAGTGCGCCGATTGATCTGCCACCCTTTACCTGGGTTCCGGGTGTGGTGTGGTTCGTCATCAAAGTCTGCCTTGTGTTCTTCATGTTCGCGATGACCAAGGCATTCGTACCGCGTTATCGCTACGATCAGCTTATGCGGCTTGGCTGGAAGGTTTTTCTGCCCATTTCGCTCGTGATGGTGCTGGTCGTTGCATTCGTTCTGCAGTTGACCGGCTGGGCCCAGGCAGGCTGAGGCTTTGTTTGGGTTGCCGGTCGCTGCCATTGTCGGAGGGCTTCTGGGCCTCTCGGTAGGGTTGTTGGGACATGGACTCGCTAACCGTGTCATCGAAAGTTGGCTCGACGCGGCTGAGCGCGATGAAGATGAGCCCGTTGCGATGACGCGCGGTGAGTTGGAAAAATGGATCGTCGGCCTGCGGCGGATGGTCTTTGTCGGAACTGTGATCGTGTTTCCGGTGGCAGGCTTTTTAATCGGTCTTGCTATCGGCGGTTGAAGGGTCGCGTGGATGCGCGGCGCAATGGAGGCGGGCGATGAGGCTCGATCAAGCTGCGAAATCGCTTTTGCTGAAGGAATTTGTATCGGCGCTTCTGCTGTCGATGCGGTATTTCTTCAAGCCGAAGCCGACATTGAACTACCCCTATGAAAAGGGGCAGTTGAGTCCGCGTTTTCGCGGTGAGCATGCTCTGCGCCGTTATCCGAACGGCGAAGAGCGCTGCATTGCATGTAAGCTTTGCGAGGCAATTTGCCCCGCTCAGGCTATTACGATTGAGGCAGGTCCGCGCCGAAACGATGGAACGCGTCGTACCACTCGTTACGATATCGACATGGTGAAGTGCATTTACTGCGGCTTCTGTCAGGAAGCTTGCCCTGTGGATGCAATCGTCGAAGGGCCGAATTTCGAATTTGCGGTGGAAACCCGTGAAGAGCTTTTCTACGACAAGGAAAGGCTTCTTGCGAATGGTGCGCGCTGGGAACGCGAGATTGCTCGCAATATAGCGGCCGATGCGCCCTACCGATGAATATAAACCCGGTTAACCGGGTTTAGCGTTTGAGAACAACCGGATGCAGGCGTCTTGTCGGACACGGCGTGGCATCCAAGGACAGGACGGGAACCGGGCATGGTTGCGGCGGCCTTCTTTTATCTTTTTGCAGGTGTCTGCATCGCGTCGGCGTTCATGGTGATCGCCGGGCGCAACCCCGTGACATCGGTGCTGTTCCTCATTCTCACCTTCTTCAACGCGGCAGGGCTTTTCATCCTGATCGGTGCCGAGTTCCTGGCGATGATGCTTGTCGTCGTCTATGTCGGCGCGGTCGCGGTGCTCTTCCTCTTCGTCGTTATGATGATCGACGTCGACTTTGCCGAGTTGCGTTCTGGTTTTCTCCAGTTTCTACCCGTCGGGGTGCTGGTGGGGATCGTCTTCCTGATCGAGCTTTTGCTGGTGATTGGGACGCTATTCGTCGACCCGGCAATCCTTCAGACGGCTGCTGCCGCCGCTGCGGCGGATGCGCCAGCGGTCGGCGTCACCAATACCGAGGCAATCGGACTCGTACTTTACACTGACTACCTGTTCGTTTTTCAGGCAGCCGGTTTTGTTCTGCTTGTGGCCATGATCGGTGCGATCGTGCTGACACTGCGGCATAAGCCGGGTGTCAAGCGTCAGGATATCGGCAAGCAGGTCGAGCGTTCGCATGAAACGAGCGTGGAATTGAAAAGCGTGCCGTCGCGGCAGGGCGTCTGAGAGGGCTGGAGTTATGATCATCGGGCTCGTTCATTACCTAACGGTTGCGGCGACGCTGTTCACGCTGGGCGTGTTAGGCATCTTTCTCAACCGGAAGAATGTCATCGTCATTCTGATGTCGGTGGAGTTGATCCTGCTGTCGGTCAACATCAATCTGGTCGCTTTCTCTGTTTTCACCAATACCATCGTGGGGCAGGTCTTCGCGTTGCTGGTGCTCGCTGTCGCAGCGGCAGAGGCGGCTATCGGACTGGCGATCATGCTGGTCTTCTTCCGCAACCGTGGCTCCATCGCGGTTGAGGACATCAACTTGATGAAGGGCTGAGGGCAGGCCGAATGTATCAGGCAATCGTCTTTCTGCCGCTGGTCGGCTTCCTCGTCGCGGGCCTTTTCGGCCGCTTCATCGGCGCGCGTGCCAGCGAAATTATTACGACGTCGTTGCTGTTTGTTACAGCAGCCCTGTCGTGGGTGGCGTTCGTCACTGTCGGTTTCGGAACGGAGACTTTTTACGTTCCGATAGCCCGCTGGATTACCTCTGGCACCCTCATTGTCGACTGGGCATTGCGTATTGATACCTTGACGGTGGTGATGCTCGTCGTCGTCAACAGTGTGTCGGCGCTGGTGCATCTCTACTCCATCGGCTACATGCACGAAGATCCCGACAGGCCGCGGTTCTTTGCCTATCTCTCGCTGTTTACCTTCGCGATGTTGACGCTGGTTACGGCAGATAACCTGGTGCAGATGTTCTTCGGTTGGGAGGGCGTGGGTCTCGCCAGCTACTTGCTCATCGGTTTCTGGTATGAAAAGCCATCCGCCTGTGCGGCAGCGATGAAAGCGTTCATCGTTAACCGCGTCGGTGACTTCGGCTTCATGCTCGGTTTGCTGCTGACCTTTATCGTGTTCGGCTCCGTGAGCTTTGGCGATATCTTCTCGCGGACGGCTGAATTCCAGGATGCGACGTTCAATTTCATCGGTTTCGAGTGGCATACACTGACGCTGATCTCGCTGTTGCTGTTCATTGGCGCCATGGGCAAGTCAGCGCAGTTCATTCTGCACACCTGGCTCCCTGATGCCATGGAGGGGCCGACGCCGGTTTCTGCCCTCATCCACGCGGCCACCATGGTGACGGCGGGTGTCTTCATGGTCACCCGTATGTCGCCGGTGTTTGAATACGCGCCTTCCGCATCGACGGTCATTATTGTGATTGGCGCGGTCACGGCTTTCTTTGCCGCTACGATTGGACTGGTGCAGAACGACATCAAGCGTGTGATCGCTTATTCAACCTGCTCGCAGCTCGGTTACATGTTCGTTGCGCTCGGTGTCGGCGCTTATAGCGCTGGCGTGTTCCACCTGTTCACCCACGCCTTCTTCAAGGCACTGCTGTTCCTTGGTGCCGGCTCTGTGATCCATGCGATGCATCATGAGCAGGATATGCGGAAGATGGGTGGTCTGCGGAAATACATTCCGTTCACCGCGCTGGCCATGACAATCGGCACGCTGGCATTGACCGGCTTCCCCTTCACGTCGGGCTTCTATTCGAAAGATGCGATTATTGAATCCGCTTTTGCGTCGCATTCTTCTGTCGCTGGCTTCGCCTTTACGTCGACGATTGTGGCCGCGTTGATGACGTCGTTCTACTCATGGCGTCTATACTTCATGACGTTCGAGGGTAAACCGCGTTGGGAGCATCACGACGACCATGCTCATGGGCATGATCATGCACACGATGACGGGCACGACCATAAGCCGCATGAAAGCCCATTGGTCATGTTGCTGCCGCTTGTCGTCCTGTCGATCGGCGCCTTGTTCGCTGGTGCGGTATTCTACAACGCCTTTATCGGCAGTGGTTATGATGCCTTCTGGAAGGGCGCCATCTTCACCAACCCGGATAACCACATTCTGCACGACATGCACGAAGTGCCGCTTTGGGTGAAGCTCGCGCCGGTGGTAACGATGGTGATTGGCTTCCTGCTGGCGCTGTGGTTCTACGTGCTCGATACGTCAAAACCCCGCCAACTCGCGGCTGCGTTCCCCGGTGTTTACCGCTTCCTGCTCAACAAGTGGTACATTGATGAGCTGTACAACTTCCTCTTCGTCAGGCCAGCAAAGGAGCTTGGCCGCTTCTTCTGGAAGCAGGGCGATGGATGGCTGATTGACGGACACGGACCTGACGGTATTTCCGCCCGCGTACTCGACGTCACGGGCAGGGTCGTCAAACTCCAGACTGGTTATGTCTACCACTATGCATTCGCGATGCTGATCGGTGTCGCAGCCTTTGTGACCTGGTATATTTTCGGGGGTGCTGTCTAATGTTCGGCTTTGGCATCCTTTCGGGTCTGTTGCTGCTGCCGTTGGTCGGCGCGGTGGTGATCCTGACGCTGCGCGGCGACGATGCCGCCGTGCAGTCCAACGCCCGGTCCATCGCATTGGCGACAACCATTGTCGTTTTCATCGTGTCGCTGGTGGCATGGGGGCGGTTTGACGTCGCTGACCCGGCCTTCCAGCTTGTGGAAACGCATCCCTGGCTGGCGGAAAACATTGCCTTCAAACTTGGCGTCGACGGTTTTTCGTTTCCGCTGGTATTGCTGACGACCTTCTTGATGCCCTTCTGCATTCTGGCATCGTGGAAGTCGATCAGTTCGCGCGTGCGGGCTTACTACGTCGCTTTCCTTGTCTTGGAAACGACGCTGCTCGGCGTGTTCGTGGCGCTGGATCTGGTTCTGTTTTACGTCTTCTTCGAAGCCGGTCTCATCCCGATGTTCCTCATCATCGGCATATGGGGTGGGGCGCGGCGTATTTATGCCAGCTTCAAGTTCTTTCTCTACACGCTGCTCGGCTCGCTGCTGATGTTCCTGGCGATCCTCGTCATGTACTGGCAGGCTGGCACGACCGATATTCCGACACTGTTGGCATTCAGGTTCGATCCGTCTGTTCAGACTTGGCTATGGCTGGCCTTCTTCGCCTCATTCGCGGTGAAGATGCCGATGTGGCCAGTGCATACGTGGTTGCCAGATGCGCACGTCGAGGCGCCAACAGCCGGTTCCGTCATTCTGGCCGGTGTCATGCTGAAGATGGGTGGCTACGGTTTTATCCGGTTCTCTATCCCGATGTTCCCGGATGCGTCCCTGTACTTCCAGCCGCTGGTTTTTGCGCTTTCGATCGTCGCGATCATCTACACGTCGCTCGTCGCGCTCGCGCAAGCTGATATCAAAAAGCTGATTGCCTATTCATCAGTGGCGCATATGGGCTTCGTGACCATGGGGCTGTTCGCGCTTAATGAACAGGGCATTCAGGGTGCGATGTTCCAGATGATTTCGCACGGCCTTGTGTCCGGTGCGCTGTTCTTTGGCGTCGGCATCATCTACGACCGCATGCATACACGTGAGATTGCAGCGTATGGCGGCTTGGTGCATCGCATGCCGTTCTATGCTGTCGCGTTCATGGTGTTCACGATGGCGAACGTCGGGTTGCCCGGAACGTCAGGCTTCATCGGGGAGTTCCTGACGCTCGCCGGTGCATTCAAGGCCAATCCTTGGGTTGCATTCTTTGCCGCAACCGGCCTTATCCTCTCCGCTCCCTACGCATTGTGGCTTTATCGTCGCGTCATCTTCGGGCCGCTGGAGAAGGATAGTCTTAAGTCAATTCTCGATCTCGATCGCCGTGAGATTATCGCCGTTGTGCCGCTGATCCTGCTCATCGTGTGGTATGGTGTGCAACCCGACGGCATCCTGAATGTGTTTGCTCCAGCTACGGAGCATCTGCTGAAATCCACCGAAGCAGCGCTTGCGGTCGTCAAGACCGCCGCCGTGATTGCGCAGTGAGGCCGCCGCGATGACATCCGTTAACCTTCCGGCGCTTGGCGTCGTTCTGCCGGAGCTTTTGCTGGCCGTTGGTGCGCTTGTTCTGGTGCTCGTTGGCGCGCTGCGCGGCGAGCGCTCGTCCGGGCTGGTGAACGTCCTGGCGCTGGTGCTGATTGTGCTCTCCGCGATTGCGGTTGCGGCACAGGGATCAGAGACGGTTGTGGCTTTCAACGACTCGTTCATCGTCGATGGCTTTGCTCGTTTCTGGAAAATTCTGGCGCTGATCGGCTCGGCCGTTGCCATCGTCCTGTCGCGAGACTTCTTCATCCGCGAAGGCCTCGATAAGTTCGAGTTTCCCGTGCTCGTGCTGTTGTCGACGCTGGGCATGCTGATGATGATCTCGGCTAACAGCCTGCTGACGCTGTATGTTGGTCTGGAGCTGCAGAGCCTCGCGATTTATGTGATCGCCGCGTTTGATCGTGATAACACCCGCTCCACGGAAGCAGGGCTGAAGTACTTCGTCCTAGGTGCTCTTTCTTCCGGCATGCTTCTCTATGGCTCCTCGCTCGTCTATGGCCTGACGGGCAGTGTGAACTTTGCCGCGATTGCTGCTGCGGTGCAGGGTGAGCAGGGTGTTCTGTTCATTTTCGGACTTGTGTTCATTATTGCTGGTCTCGCGTTCAAGATTTCGGCTGTGCCTTTCCACATGTGGACGCCAGACGTTTACGAAGGTGCGCCGACACCAGTCACGGCATTCCTCGCGGCGGCGCCCAAAATGGCTGCGATGGCGCTGACTGTGCGCGTGCTGGTTGGTGTCTTTCCGGGCATCTTCGAGCAGTGGCAGCAGATCATCCTGTTCGTCTCGGTCGCGTCCATGGCGATTGGTTCGTTCGCTGCCATCGGTCAACGGTCCATCAAGCGACTGATGGCCTATTCGTCTATCGGTCACATGGGCTACGCGCTCGTCGGCCTGGCCGCGGGCACGGAACAAGGTGTGCAGGCGGTTCTCATCTATATGGCGATTTACCTCGCCACGACGCTGGGTGCTTTTGCCGGAATTCTCGCTTTGAGAAACGGCAATGTTTATGTCGATCGTATTGAAGATTTGGCAGGCCTGTCTCGCTCGCAGCCGGCTCTGGCCTTCTTCTTCGCCATGCTGTTCTTCTCGCTTGCCGGCATCCCGCCGTGGGCAGGGTTTTTCGCCAAGCTCTATGTATTCAGCGCCGCCATCGAAGCAGGACTTTATACGCTCGCCATCATTGGTGTGCTGCTGAGTGTCGTCGGTGCGTTCTACTATCTGCGTATCGTGAAGATTATCTACTTCGATGAAGCCAAGACGCCTTATGAGCCGATGACTTCCGGACTCAAGTTCGTGCTGGGTGTTTCGAGTGTGGTGGTACTGCTATTCTGGGTTCTGCCTGCGCCGTTGGTGGGGTCTGCTGTCGTTGCCGCCAAGTCTCTGTTCTGATGGCATCCATCCCCTTCCACCTTTCACATAATGCCGAGGCCGCCGGTTTCCGACTGGCGGCTTTCGACACGTTCAATGGCTCGACTAATACCGAGGCACTTGATCGCGCCAGGGCGGGTGATTGCGGATCTTTGTGGATTGTTACAGATAATCAACTCGGTGGTCGTGGCCGCCGAAATCGCGCGTGGATCGCACCAAAAGGCAATCTGGCCGCCAGTCTGTTGATTGTGACGGACGTGTCGACGTCGACGGCCGCTACCCTCGGATTTGTTGCCGGCGTTGCCCTTGAGCGCGCTATCGTACGTGTTTCGCCATACCTTCGTCACAGGATCAGTCTCAAGTGGCCGAATGATATTCTGGCTGACGGGGCGAAACTGTCCGGCATCCTGCTGGAAAGCGAGCCACTTGACGAGCGGCGTCGCGCCGTGGTTGTGGGAATAGGTGTCAACGTGGTTGCTGCTCCCGAAGGGCTTCCTTATCCCGGAGCATCTCTTGTTTCGCTTGGGGCAAATGTCAGCGCTTCCGAGTTGTTCGCGGCGTTGGCGGATGAGTGGATTGCCGCGGCTGCGATCTGGGATGAAGGGCGCGGCATGGGGGCGCTTCGGGATTTGTGGCTCGAACGGGCGACGGGATTGAACGGGCCGATCAGTGTGCAGACGCCGTCTGGTGTCATTGGCGGTATATTTGAGACGATTGACGACATGGGGCGCCTGATTATGCAGCGCGCGGACGGAACCACAGAAGTAGTTTCCGCCGGAGACGTTCACTTTGGCGGACTGGCAACCAGAAAATAAGCAGGAAAAAGGAAAGTTGACTTATGGCCCGTCGTAACGACGAACTGGTGTTCGTAGCCCTTGGAGGGCTTGGCGAGATCGGCATGAATCTCGGCCTCTATGGCTTCGGCCCGGAAGATCGCCGTAAATGGGTCATGGTTGATTGCGGTATCAGCTTTGCCGGAGAAGAAGCGCCGGGCGTCGATCTGGTGTTCCCGGATATTCGATTCATCGTCGAGGAGCGCCGCGATCTTCTGGGAATTGTGATTACGCACGCCCATGAGGATCATATCGGGGCATTGGCGCGGCTGTGGCCGCAACTTGAAGTGCCGGTTTATTGCACGCCATTTGCCGCCGGCCTGCTGGAGATGCGTCGCCTTTCAGAACCGGGCGCGCCTAAAATTCCGCTGCGGCGTGTTGCGCAGAACGGCCGGATCAATCTTGATCCGTTCGATATCGAACTCATCCCGGTAGCGCATTCGATTCCCGAGGCCACTGCGCTGGCAATTCGCACGCCGCTTGGCACCGTTCTGCATACAGGCGACTGGCGTCTCGATCCTGAACCGGTGGTGGGGCGTCCTACGGATGGCGAGCGGCTGGCCGAAATCGGCGATGAGGGCGTGCTCGCCATGGTCTGCGATTCCACCAACGCTTTGCGCGATGGAATTAGCCCCAGCGAGACGGAAGTTGCCAATAATCTGGCGGAAATTATTGCCGCATCGCCGCATCGCGTGGCTGTGACCACATTTGCTTCGAACGTCGCTCGGGTGCGTGCGGTGGCTCTGGCAGCCCAGAAAGCCGGACGTGATGTCGTCGTCGTTGGTCGTGCGATGGATCGCGTCGTGTCGGTGGCGGGAGAGCTCGGCTACCTCGATGGCTTGCCGCCGTTCTTGTCGCCGGAAGTCTATGACCAGCTGCCGCGTGACAAGGTCGTGGCGTTGCTCACTGGTTCTCAGGGGGAGGGCAGGGCCGCTATGGCGCGGGTGGCGACGGATACTCACCCGGACATTTCCCTGGCTGCCGGGGATCGCGTTATCTTCTCGTCTCGGGCTATTCCGGGGAATGAGAAGGCCATCAACACCATCATCAATAATCTTGTTCGCCGAGGCGTCGAGGTTATTACCGATCATGATGCGCTGGTTCATGCTTCCGGTCATCCGCGCCGCGGAGAGCTTGAGCAGATGTATCAGTGGGTTCGTCCGCGTATCGTATTGCCGGTGCACGGCGAGCCGATGCATCTTGCCGGGCAGCGGGAGTTCGCGCGCAAGCAGGGCGTGCAGGTCATTCTCCGTGCCGAGGATGGCGAGATGGTGCGGTTTGCCCCCGGGGAGGCGCGTGTCATCGACGAGGTGCCTGTCGGGCGTGTCTATCAGGACGGCGATTTGCTCGTGGATTCGCAGGAGCGCACCATTCCGGAGCGGCGCAAGCTGGCATTCGCTGGCGTGGTTTCTGTCGCCATCGCGCTGACGGATCGCGGTGAGTTGGCTGGCGATGTCTCCATCGGGTCAAGCGGACTGCCTCCTATGAATTCCGATGGCGAAGTTTTCGATGAGGCAATCGGTCAGGTCGTGGTGGAGCTAATCGAATCGTTGCCAAAGGCACGCCGGCGCGACCCTGATGCTGTGGTCAATGCTGTCGAGCGGGCTGTGCGATCGGAAGTACAGCGCAAGTGGGGAAAGAAGCCGGTCTGCCACGCGCATGTCATCACCGTCTAACCTAGCGCATTTGAGCTCTGCGCACATGCTGTCCTGCCATGACATGACGTAATATGGCGGACAGCATCGTGGGCATGGTGGCCCTTTATTTTCTCATATGGTGGATTGTGCTGTTCGCAGTGTTGCCATTTGGTGTGCGAGGACAGCATGAGGATCAAGTGGCTCCGGGCACGGAGCCCGGCGCGCCTCAGACGCCTCGCATTGCGCGCAAAGCACTGGTGACCACGCTTTTGTCGGCTGTCGTGCTCGGCGTTGTTGTATTGCTCTCGGAGTTCTTTGAATTTTGAGCAGTTTGCGTTCAAATCGATCCATCAAGTCGGGCGCAAGTTACCGTAAAATGTAAAATTTATAAGGCGAGTTTTTCCACTCTATCAGAGCATCCACCCGTTATAGACCCGAGCATTCCATGCTTTCGCGGTCGAGGCGAGGAACTTCGTGGAAATCCGTTGATAGAGTATCAGGGCTTTGACATTGTTGAAATATGGCATGGCAAAATAAAAGAGCAGGGCCGTAGCCCTGCTCTTAAAGTTAGAACAAATTCCCAATCTGCCGCAACGCCAAAGGCCGCTGTTTTTTATACGGCGTTGACCGCGCGCGACAGATTTCCTCCCGAGACTTGGACCGCACTGGAAGAACGACAAGGCCCTTCCATTTGCCAGCCGCGTGACTCATACGACATTCCTCGCAACTTGTCATCACTTTATACATGCATCTGAAACAGCATGGGCTTTAACGCATCCTTGGCAATTGGCCGGTGGCATTCCAGCTCTTCCTCGGCGGCTCTTTCCAATAAACGCAGCAGTTTGTGCCTGGACCGCAGTTTTTGATGGGGTGCGGATGTACGCGACATCAGATTGCCGTATAAAGGTTGCAAATCGATTCCACCCTCACGCCGTTCGTGCCGCCAGTCAGGACAGCCATGCGCCTCAGCCGCTATTTTCTCCCGAACCTCCGCGAAACTCCCAAGGAGGCGGAGATCGCCTCCCACCGCCTGATGCTGCGGGCCGGCCTCATCCGCCAGCAGTCCGCGGGGATATATTCGTGGCTGCCGCTCGGTTTGCGCGTTCTCAACAAGATCACCGCAATCATCCGTGAGGAGCAGGTGCGGGCCGGCGCGCAGGAAATCCTGATGCCGACCATTCAACCGGCAGACCTGTGGCGCGAATCGGGCCGCTACGATGCATATGGCAAGGAGATGCTACGTATCCGCGACCGGCATGATCGCGAGATGCTTTATGGTCCGACCAACGAGGAAATGGTTACGGACATCGCGCGCGCTTACGTGCGATCCTATAAGGATCTGCCGCTCAATCTCTACCATATTCAGTGGAAATTCCGCGATGAGATCCGTCCGCGCTTCGGCACGATGCGCTCTCGCGAGTTCCTGATGAAGGACGCTTACTCGTTCGACATCGATGCCGAGGAAGCGCGCCACTCTTACAACCGTATGTTCACCGCGTATTTGCGCACGTTCTCCCGCCTTGGCCTGAAGGCCATTCCGATGCAGGCGGATACGGGGCCTATCGGCGGTGACCTCAGCCACGAGTTCATCATTCTCGCCTCCACTGGTGAGAGCGAGGTTTTCTGTCATCAGGACTTTCTCGATTTCCCAATTCCGGCAGCGGATACGGATTTTGAGGACAAGGAGGCCCTGCAGGCCATTTTCGACCGCTGGACATCGCTCTATGCCGCGACGTCCGAGAAGCACGATCCTGCGACTTTCGAAGCTATCGCGCCGGCCAAGCAGGTCTCGGCACGGGGTATCGAGGTGGGGCATATCTTCTACTTCGGCACTAAGTATTCCGAGCCATTCGGCTTGAGCGTCGCCGGCTCAGACGGTCGCGATCATCTGCTGCACATGGGCTCGTATGGCATCGGTCCCTCGCGGCTAGTCGCAGCGCTTATCGAAGCCAACCATGATGAAGCCGGCATTATCTGGCCAGATCCGGTTGCGCCGTTCCATGTCAGCCTGCTCAATCTCAAAGTGGGTGACGAAGCGACGGACGTTGCAGCGCGGCGTATCGAGACGGCGCTCACCGCCCGTGGCTTTGATGTTCTCTACGACGACCGCGACGAGCGGCCGGGGGCAAAGTTCGCGACCGCCGATCTCATCGGCTCGCCTTGGCAAGTGCTGGTTGGTCCCAAGTCGCTGGCCGAGGGCAAGGTCGAGGTGAAGCGCCGCGCTACGGGCGAGCGCGAACTGCTGTCCGTCGAAGATGCCGTGGAACGCATCGCATCGTGATCGTCGCTTGAATTCCGGCACACCCCCAGACTGACAGGTGAGGCTTCCATCATGGCGAAGGCGCAATCGACCAAGGCCCAAGGCGCCGCTTCCGGCGCGACACGGGCTTTCGCGGCCTTCGAATGGCTGCTGGCGTGGCGCTATCTGCGTGCGCGCCGGCGGGAAGGATTCATCTCGATCATCGCCGGTTTTTCCTTTGCTGGGGTGATGCTGGGTGTGGCCACGCTGATCGTGGTCATGTCGGTGATGAACGGCTTCAGGGCCGAATTGTTGAGCAAGATCATCGGCGTCAACGGCCATATCTTCATCGCGCCCATCGATACGCCACTGCGCGATTTCGAAGAGGTTTCCGGGCGTATCGCCGCATTGCCGGGCGTCGTGCGCGCCGTGCCGATGGTGGAGGGGCAGGCGCTCGCGTCATCTCCCTACAATGCCGGCGGTGTGCTGGTGCGCGGTATTCGCGAGCAGGACATCAGCGCGATTCCCTTCATCGCGGGCACCATTCGCGAGGGGTCGCTGGAAGGCTTCAACGAAAAGGGAGGCGTGGCCATCGGCCGCCGCCTGTCGGAACAGTTGAGCCTGCGCGAGGGGGATACCCTGACGCTCGTTTCGCCCAAAGGTGCGGCAACGCCCTTTGGCACAGCGCCGCGCATCAAGTCATATCCCATCGTGGCGGTGTTTGAGATCGGCATGTCCGAGTTCGACGCCGCCTTTGTGTATATGCCGCTTGAAGAGGCGCAGGCCTACTTCAATCGTGACGGCGACGTCACTGTCATCGAGGTGTTCGCGGAAAACGCCGATCGCGTCGATGAACTGCGCACCGCCATCGATGCCGCTGCCGGGCGGCAGATCATGATGACGGACTGGCGGCAGCGAAACCGAACGTTCTTCTCCGCGCTGGAGGTGGAGCGCAACGTGATGTTCCTGATCCTGCTGATGATCGTGCTGGTCGCGGCGCTCAACATCATTTCCGGCCTGATCATGCTGGTGAAGGACAAAAGCGCGGACATCGCGATTTTGCGCACCATGGGCGCGACGCGCGGCACCATCATGCGGGTGTTCCTGATTACCGGCGCATCCATTGGCGTCACGGGCACGTTGGCGGGATTTTTGCTCGGGCTGCTGATAACGCTGAACGTGGAATCCATCCGGGCGTTCCTGTCGTCACTGAGCGGCACGGACCTGTTTTCGGCGGAGATCTACTTCCTCAGCCGTCTTCCCGCCGTGATCGAGCCGGGGGAGGTGGCGACCGTGGTGATCACGGCGATGTTGCTGTCTCTCGCTGCAACCATTTATCCCAGCTGGCGGGCCGCGCGCCTCGACCCTGTTGAAGCCTTGCGTTACGGGTGATCTTATGAGCAGCACGCCGACACCCGCCCTGTTTTTGTCCCGCGTCGAACGCCATTACAAGCAGGGACAGGGCACGCTGGAAATTTTGCGCGGCGCGGATGCAGCCGTGTGGCCGGGCGAGATCGTCGCGCTGGTTGCGCCATCGGGCTCGGGCAAATCAACGCTGCTTCATTGCGCAGGGTTGCTCGAAAAGCCTGATTCGGGCGAAGTGTATATCGGTTCGCAACCAACCGTTCAGCTTGACGATGCCGGCCGCACGCGTCTGCGGCGGCTTGAGATCGGTTTCGTGTATCAATTCCATCATCTGCTGCCCGAGTTTTCGGCGCTGGAAAATGTCTGCCTGCCACAGCTCATTCGTGGGCTGGATCGCGACACCGCGCAAGGGCGCGCGAAGGAACTGCTATCATTTCTCGGCCTTGGCGCGCGACTGGAGCATCGTCCGGCGGAGCTGTCGGGAGGTGAGCAGCAGCGCGTTGCTATCGCACGGGCGCTTGCAAATGCACCGCGCCTGCTGCTTGCGGATGAGCCGACAGGCAACCTCGACCCGAAGACGGCGTCGCATGTTTTCGCAACGCTGATTGCGCTGGTGCGTGCGTCGCGTGTAGGGGCGCTGATTGCGACGCATAACCTCGATCTCGCTTCGCGCATGGATCGCCAGATAACGATCCGCGATGGTCTCGTCGTGCCGGCTTGAGCGGATCTCTCACGCGAGCATTTTATGTCTCGCGTGAGAGTGAGGCTTATGGCAATGGGTTGCCTTTGTTGGCTTATGACTCGACAGCCTGCGCAAGTAGAGCGCCGGCTTCGATAGAGCATGAAGTATCCCGCAGCCTGTCCAGCAGCTTTGGTTCTTTAGGCACGCGGCAGATCGCTGCCAGCGTTTTGAAGAACAGATCTCGTGCGGTGGAAGGCCAGATCACTGCGAAAACGAGATCGACTGGGCGCCCGTCAGGCGCACCGAACTCGATCGGTTCCTTCAGGCGTGTGAAGGCGATGCTTGGCTCTTTCGCCGACGATATACGAGCGTGAGGCACTGCAACGCCGTGGTTGATGGCTGTCGAGCCCAGCTTATGCCGCCACGACAAGGCCTGGAAGATGTCGTCTTCGTCCAGCCCGGATCGGGAGCCGATCGTTTCCGACAGCCACGCGAGCACGTCGTGCTGCGTTACGGCCGGAATATCGAGAGCAACATCATCATAGCGAAAAAGATCGTGATTGTTCACCGGACCCTCCTCAGAGTTCGGCCGCCATCCCGTTAGGGACGCGTTGACGGCATGAATTGTGTGGAAGTTTGTCCACACAAGACAGCACGCATTGTCAGTTGTTGATTGGGAAATTCATGAACGTCGCTGCAGGTTTTTAAAAAACCTGACGCGCAGCCGAAAGGGATATCAGACTGTCTCTGATCCTCGGAAGCGCTTGTCGTTAATGCAGTTTGAGCGAATCGTAATCATGATGGCGTCAATATACGCATAAAATTATATGAGTCAATCAATAGACCGAACGCTATGTTTCGAGCAAGGTCGCATTGTCTTAGTTTTTCTTGAGATATGACTCATAAGGCATGATCTATGCTTGGCGAGCAAGCCCTTGAGGTTCCGCCTTTCGTGGCTGCCTCGGCCCTGATGCAAATGCGGATAATCGGGTTGAGTTGGTTGCGTCACTGCTGATATGTCCCTTCGGGCGACATGCGCTTTATATAAGAGCGTGCGATCTCAGATTCTCCGAAAGAACAAGCATGACCGGTGCCGGTACAAATCATAGTCTCACGCCTATCACGGGCGGGCCGCAGGTTATTCTCGTCGAGCCGCAGATGGGCGAGAATATCGGCATGGCGGCGCGGGCAATGGCGAATTTCGGTCTGTCCGATATGCGCATCGTCAATCCGCGTGACGGATGGCCGAACGAGCGCGCGGTCATCACCGCCGCCAATGCCGCCCATGTGCTGGAACGTGCCACGGTTTATCCGGACTTGCTGTCGGCGGTCGCCGATCTCAACGCTGTTTATGCAACGACCGCGCGTGAACGCGGGCAGATGAAACGCGTGCTGGGCGCTGACGAGGCCGTCACCCAGATTCATGGGCGAATCCAGGGTGCGGAAAAGGTCGGCATCCTGTTTGGTCGTGAGCGCACTGGTCTTGATAACGATGAGGTTGCGCTGGCGGATGCAATCATCACCTTCCCTGTCGATCCGGCCAATGCCTCGCTCAATCTGGCGCAAGCCGTGCTGCTTGTGGGCTATGAATGGTTCAAACAGGCGCATGGCCAGTTGCCGTTCAATCCGGAAGAGCGCTCGCCACCCGCGAAGCGTGAGGCAGTGGTGTCGTTCTTTACCTGGCTTGAGGATGAGCTGGATACTTGCGGCTTCTTCCCGGCACCGGAAAAGAAACCGGCGATGATTCGCAATCTGCGAGATATTCTGTTGCGCCTGTCGATGACCGAGCAGGACGTCAAGACCTTGCGGGGCGCTACATCGATCTTGCGGCGCGGGCCGGTTCCGCCGGTGAAAAAGGACGATCCGTTAACGAAGGGGGAGTAGACCGATAGCCTCGACATTTCGTTGAAACGCAAAGCTGGTCTGGTCTTTTGAGTTTGAGGCTCGTTTGCCGATGATCGCTGACCCTTCTGTCGCCTCCGGCGTTCCCCGCGTGCTGGTCTTCGACTCAGGCGTCGGGGGGCTGACTGTCTACGCGGAACTGCGCAAGGCGCGGCCTGATGCTGACTTTATTTATGTCGCGGATGACGCCGGCTTTCCTTATGGCGGTATGCCGGCGGACAGATTGCTGGCCCGCGTCGTCGCACTGATGGGTGATCTCATCGCACGGTTGTCGCCCGACATTGTCGTCATCGCCTGCAACACGGCATCGACGCTGGTGCTGCCGGCGCTGCGCGAGCATTCCACCATTCCGTTTGTCGGCACGGTTCCCGCAATCAAGCCTGCCGCTGAACAAACCGCGAGCGGGGAGGTGACGGTGTTGGCAACCCCGGGCACCGTGGCGCGGGTTTATACGCACGAGCTTATCCGCAAGTTCGCGGATTCATGCCGTGTCAATCTCGTTGGCTCCACCCGTCTCGCGGGGTTCGCAGAGCAAGAGCTTGCCGGACAGCCTGTGGATGACGCCGTTTTGCGGGACGAAATGGCCCCTGTGTTCATCGAACGCGAGGCGCGGCGCACGGACATGGTTGTGCTGGCCTGCACGCATTATCCGCTATTGCTGCAACGCTTCGACGCGCTTGCGCCTTGGCCGGTTGCGTGGATCGACCCCGCACCGGCTATTGCGCGGCGCATGCTTCACTTCATCGGTGATGCACCGCAGGGTGTGGAGGCCGCAGGGCCGGCGAAAGCGATCTTCACATCGGGAGCGGCTCCATCCGGCCCGTTGGCTTCGGCGCTTTTGGAGCGCGGGCTGGTTGTGGAGGATAGTAAAAAATGGGCTTCCGATGTGACAGGTGTTTGACATCGGCGGCAAAGGAGGCTACCAACAGCCTTACCAGCGCGGGCCTTGACGGCTCGCGCTGGCGTTTTACGCTCCCGTGGTCCGCTCGTCCTTATGGATTTGCTGGATCTGTCGTCTCCCCGCAGGGGGAAGAGGAGGGCGCGTTCCTCATGATCGAACCTTTTGAGAGGACACGCGAATGTCGAAAAGAATTTCGGCCAAGTACAAAATTGATCGCCGCCTTGGCGAAAACATCTGGGGTCGCCCCAAGAGCCCCGTCAACCGCCGTGAATACGGCCCCGGCCAGCACGGCCAGCGCCGCAAGGGCAAGCTTTCGGACTTCGGTGTGCAGCTGCGCGCCAAGCAGAAGCTGAAGGGCTACTACGGCAACATTTCCGAGAAGCAGTTCCACCGTTATTACGTCGAGGCAGCCCGTCTGCGCGGCGATACGGGTGAGAACCTGATCGGCTTGCTGGAGCGTCGTCTCGACGCGGTTGTCTACCGCGCCAAGTTCGTGCCGACCGTGTTCGCAGCCCGTCAGTTCGTCAACCATGGCCACGTCAAGGTCAATGGCCGCCGCGTGAACATTCCGAGCTATCTCGTGCGTCCCGGTGACGTCATCGAGGTGAAGGAAGCATCTCGCCAGCTTGCCATCGTGCTTGAGTCGGTCGCTCTTGGCGAGCGTGATGTGCCGGATTATGTCGATGTCGACCACAACAAGCTTGCTGCCCGTTTCGTGCGCGTTCCAACGCTGAGCGATGTGCCGTACCCTGTTGTGCAGGAACCGCACCTCATCGTCGAGTTCTACTCGCGCTAATTGGCCTGACTGGCACAATAGTCGGTTCACCTGCCGAGGTGGCCTAAAAAGATCAAAAGCCCGCCGATGCTTTCGGCGGGCTTTTTGTTTTTGGGAAATGGAGTGCCTTGAGAACAGCGGCGACCGACTGAAGTTCCCGGCTGAGCATCGACTGACAGAATCAGAGAATCAAAAACCCCCGCCGCATAGCGGCAGGGGTTGATTTGAAGCTCGGCGGTAAAATCTGCCTGCGTGAGCGTTGGCATTATATCCCGCGTATAGCGGCCAATCAGCCCACGCTTTCCTTCGACCGCTCGGCGCGCTTGCGCTCGTTCGGATCGAGGTGGATCTTGCGCAGGCGGATGGACTTGGGCGTCACTTCCACAAGCTCATCGTCCTGGATCCAGGCGAGAGAGCGTTCCAGCGTCATGCGGATCGGCGGCGTCAGACGCACCGCTTCGTCCTTCGACGTGGTGCGGATGTTGGTGAGCTTCTTGCCCTTGAGAACATTGACCTCAAGGTCGTTCTCACGGTTATGCTCGCCAACGATCATGCCGGTGTAAACCTTCCAGCCGGGCTCGATCATCATCGGGCCACGATCTTCGAGGTTCCACAGTGCGTAAGCCACGGCTTCGCCCTGATCGTTGGAGATCAGCACGCCGTTGCGGCGGCCGGGGATCTCACCACGGTATGGGGCATAGGCGTGGAACAGGCGGTTCATGATCGCCGTGCCGCGCGTATCCGTCAGCAGTTCGGACTGGTAGCCGATAAGGCCGCGCGTGGGCGCATGAAACAGCAGACGCTGACGGTTGCCGCCCGAAGGACGCATCTCGATCATCTCGGCGCGACGCTCGGACATCTTCTGCACGACGGAGCCGGAGAACTCCTCATCCACGTCGATGACGACTTCCTCGATGGGCTCGAGCAGGTTGCCATCCTCGTCGCGGCTGAACACGACGCGCGGACGCGACACGGCCAACTCGAAGCCTTCGCGGCGCATGGTCTCGATCAGGATCGCGAGCTGCAATTCGCCGCGGCCGGAGACGAAGAACGAATCCTTGTCGCCCGATTCCTCGATCTTGAGGGTCACGTTACCCTCTGCCTCGCGGAAGAGGCGGTCGCGGATCATGCGGCTCGTGACCTTGTCGCCCTCGGTGCCGGCAAGCGGGGAGTCGTTCACGAGGAACGACATCGTCACGGTCGGCGGGTCGATAGGCTGGGCGAGGATCGGCTCGTTCACTTCCGGCGCGCAGAAGGTGTCGGCCACCGTGCCCTTGGTCAGGCCGGCGATGGAAACGATATCGCCTGCTTCACCAAGCTCGATGGGCTGACGCTCGATGCCACGGAAGGCGAGGATCTTCGAAATACGGCCCTGCTCGACGAGGTTGCCCTCGCGGTCGATGACCTTGATCGCCTGGTTCGGCTTGACGGTGCCGGACGAGATGCGGCCGGTGATGATGCGGCCCAGGAAGGGGTTGGCCTCAAGCAGCGTGCCGAGCATGCGGAAACCGCCTTCCTCGACCTTTGCCGGGGGAACGTGTTCCAGCACGAGGTTGAACAGCGGGTCCAGACCCTGATCCTTCGGGCCTTCCGGCGTCAGAGCCATCCAGCCATCGCGGCCGGAACCGTAGAGGATCGGGAAGTCGAGCTGCTCGTCGGTGGCGTCCAGCGCCGCGAACAGGTCGAACACCTCATTGATGACTTCCTGCGGGCGTCCGTCCGGACGGTCGACCTTGTTGACGGCCACGATGGGACGCAGGCCGATTTTCAGCGCCTTGGAGACGACGAACTTGGTCTGAGGCATCGGGCCTTCAGCGGCGTCGACGAGCACGATAGCGCCGTCGACCATGTTCAGGATACGCTCCACCTCGCCGCCGAAGTCGGCGTGGCCGGGCGTGTCGACGATGTTGATGCGTGTGTCGCCCCACACCACCGATGTCGCCTTGGCGAGAATGGTGATGCCGCGTTCCTTTTCGATGTCGCCCGAGTCCATGACGCGTTCGGCCACGCGTTGGTTTTCACGGAACGCGCCCGATTGCTGGAGGAGTTTGTCCACGAGCGTTGTCTTGCCGTGGTCGACGTGGGCGATAATCGCAATGTTGCGCAGCTTCATAGGTGTCCCTGCCCGCGCTGGTCGCGCGCGGCCGCATTGATGTAACACGGCCAGATGTCATTGTTGGATGACACGATGATGTCACCGCAATGAATCTGGCGATTTGATATGATCGGTCGCCGAACCCGACCCGCCGGGCGACCTTACCGTGCTGCGTATAGGATAAAATTCGTCTAACGGCAACGCCCCCGACAGAAGTTGCCGCAAGAAAGAGCAGTGAACCGCTGTCCGGGACGCAGTTTATGGCCGGAGCGGGGAGGGCGGGCATGCGTCGGTATGCAACTATCGACGCATGTCTTTGCCCTTCGCTTCAGGTCGTGCGGATCAGTTTGAAGAAGTCGGCCACCTTGCCGCGCAATGAATCGGCTTCCGTTGCCAGCCCGGATGCGGAATTGAGGACGCGGCCGGCGTGGTCATGAGTATCGGCGGCTCCGCGTGAAATCGAGTGCATTTTTGCGGAAACCTGCTGTGTGCCGATAGCCGCCTGCTGGATATTCCCGGCGATTTCCTGCGTCGCCAGCCCTTGCTGCGAGACGGCATCCGATATCCCGTCGAACACGCTGCCGATGCTCTCGATAACGGCGCCGATATCCTGGATGGCCGTGACGGCGGTGCGTGAAACGCTCTGGATGGCCCTGATCTGTTCGGAAATCTCTTCAGTGGCTTGTGCGGTTTGTTCGGCCAGCGACTTGACTTCAGTCGCCACCACCGCAAACCCCTTGCCTGCTTCCCCGGCTCTCGCCGCCTCGATCGTGGCGTTGAGCGCCAGCAGGTTCGTCTGCTGGGCGATGGAGTTGATCATGGCCACGATTTCGTTGATGCGTTCGCTGGTCGCCACGAGCTGGCGCGCGGTTTCATCGGTTTCGCGGACCGACGTCGATGCCCTGTGCGTGATCTGGCGCGAGTCGTTGACCCGTCGCGATATCTCGTCGATGGAGGCGGACAGTTCGCGTGCCGCACTTGCAACGTTATTGACGTTTGCGGAAGCCTGCTCGGCGGCGGCAGATACATTCACGACGTTGCTCGCGCTGTCGTCGGCGGTGGCGTTCAACGAGGTCGCCGTTTCCTCAAGCGCTGCGGATGAGGTGCGGATTGTCTCAAGCGCCTGTGAGATCTGGCCATCGAACTCGCCGATGAGGCGGCCAACGGCCTCGGCCCGCTTCACCTTTGCCTCGTTCTCGACATCTTCTTTCTCTTGCAGGCGGCGGTTCTCGATGGTGTTTTCCTTGAACACAGCCAGTGCAGCAGCGATGGCGCCTATTTCGTCGCGCCTGTCGAGATAGGGAATACGAACATCGAGATTGCCGCCCGCGAGTGATTTAACGGCTGTCGTGATACCATTGAGGGGGCGCGATATACCCCTGTTGAGAAGGATCGCCAATAATAAAATGGTCAGGAGTGAGACAGCCAGCGTAACGATGGCAGCCATTATTCTGAAATCATAGATTGGTGCATACGCTTTGTCTTTGTCGAGTGACAGTGCAATATACCATTTGACACCGGGCAGTCCCTCTATGGCTCTGGCCATGATGAACTGCTGCCGCCCTTCCGAAGCGGTTTCATATATCTGTCCGGCAGTGAAGGGCGTGGTGAATACGTCCTCGAATTTTTTATCGATCAGGTTTTCATCTTGATGAATAATGATCTTTCCGGTTTCATCCGTAATAAAGGCATATCCCATGCCGCCAAGCTCGATCTCGTCCAGTTGCTTGACGAGTGCTTCCAGGGTGAAGTCAGCGGCAATCGCGCCGCGAATTGTTCCGTTGGACAGAACCGGGATGGCGGCTGTCACGACAAGGCCCAGATTGCCGGCGTCGATATAAGGGTCCGTCAGAGCGGCCCCGACCTCCATGGCCTTTTGATACCAAGGGCGCTTGCGCGGATCGTAATCTGCCGGAAAATCATTATGAACCGGCCACATGTAATATGAACCATCCGCGCTGCCGAAGTAGGTGTAGGCGAACTGGTCCTTTAATATGTTCGACTGCAACAGATATTCGGCAGCGGAGGGGGCGCGGCCAATTCTGTCGGCAACGTCCTCTGCAAGTTTGACGCGACCGATGAACCAGTTGGCAGTACTGTCCGCAGCCAGGGCGCTGGCGCTGTTGAACGTCAATGCCACTTCGTCGCGAATAGCTCGGCTCTGCTGACGGTCGATGAGTATCGAGTATGAAACGAAAATAATGATAACCAAAAATGATGTAATGGCAGTTATTCCGTGCGTCAAATTCGCCTGACGATTGCTTCCCGAGCGCCACATGACAGTCTCTCCCGGCAATAATTCATGATGCGGAGCCGCAATCCTGAGGATGTGAGGAGAGATTGCGCCATATATGTCATTATATGAAATTTAATGACGAGCATGTTTCATACGCGACAAATTCGGCGTGATGGTCTTTTTATCAGTTTACTGCCCGCATGACGTCCTCCCCGCTCATGAAACGGCGGCGGGGTATCGGCTCATTTTCTTCGTGCTGGCGAGCAAATCAAGGATAAAGCCGGCTTTTCGACCACGATGTAACGCTTTCACCGGCAATATCGCGTTCGAACCGGATGCGCTCGTGCAGGCGGAATGGCTTGTCCTGCCAGAACTCGATGGCGAGCGGGCGCACGCGATAGCCGTGCCAGTAGGCCGGACGCGGGATTTCGCCGATGGCGTATCTGGCGGCGTAGGTGGCAACGGCCTTCTCCAGCGCGAAGCGGCTTTCCAGCGGCCGTGACTGCTGCGAGGCCCATGCGCCGATTCGGCTGCCGCGCGGACGGGAGGTATAATAGGCGTCGGATTCTGCCTCGCTGACGGATTCCACAAGGCCGCGAACACGCACTTGCCGGCGCAGGCTTTTCCAGTGGAACAACAGCGCCGCCTTCGGCACAGCATCAAGCTGTCGCCCCTTGGCGCTTTCTTCGTTGGTGAAGAAGACAAAGCCATGAGAATCATGTGACTTCAACAGCACCATGCGGGCATCCGGAAGTCCGCTGGCATCGACGGTTGCCAGCGCCATGGCGTTGGGATCGTTGATTTCCGCCGCTTCCGCCTCTGCAAGCCAGGCTGAAAAAAGCGCGAAGGGATCGTCATTCTCGGAAAAGTCACCGCTCGTTAAGTTATCCAAGGCTTAATGCTCCAGAATCAAGTGCGTAGTTGTCAGGTGAGGGCATTGTGACGCTGTCCGCAAGATTGTACAGGTTTCTCGCATCGTGCGAACGGCGGCATGGGCCGACGTTCCGGGTTCTGCGCGCGTGCCTGCTCGTTGGCGGACTTGGCATCGGACTTGGGGGCGGGCTTGCCGCATGCAGCATTGCCGTACCCATGGGCGGCGTGTTCGGCGCTGACGGCAAAATCACGACACAGTCCATCAATCCCGCATCGACTCCGGGGGCATTTTCCGAGCTCACGCCCGATGATTGGAGTTTCGCGTCCATCGCGCTGGCGACGGCGCTGGATCCTGTCGGCAGCGGCGAATCCGCGCCATGGGCCAATCCGCGCACGGGGATCACGGGTGAGTTCACGGCAGTAAGCAAGCCCTATCTGCGCAACGATCTCGTTTGCCGTGACTTTAAAGGCAGCCTCGATTATCAGGGCGCGCGCGACAAACTGAACGGCTCAGCCTGCCGCCAGCCCGATGGCCGGTGGACGGCAGCCAGCGCGCCACCAGGTTGATCTGGTGCGGGCTGATCTGGTGATGCCGTTCGCCGCATACGTCTCGGTATCGCAGTGAGAGAGGCGGCTTGACCGGATACACTCGATATAAAACACATCGGAATAAAACACATCGGACAATCGCCGTTTTTACGACAGGCCATGTTGTGATTCTGCAACATTCATACCACATGAGCGGCAAGCTGGCTTCGACGCGATTTCACTGGTACGCCTCATACAGCCATTCGGATTTCATGGAGAAAATCGAATGGCTGTAGCTCATTGATTCCATGCATTCATTGCTCGGTGGCGGCGGCCACGTTGTTGGTGATTGTTGTGGCTATATGGTTTGCGGGCTGTGTCGCATTTTTGCGTCATGCGCAACCGGATGGCTTTGGGCGACTGGTCGCGGGCGGGGCTGTTTGGTAGAGGACATGTTTGTTGCGGTGCCGGATGAGGCGATCACCTGATAGCCGGCCGCCGCCTCTGGAGTGGATTGATGCGCGACCCTTATCAGGTATTGGGCGTTTCCAAAACGGCCACGGAAGCCGACATCAAGAAGGCGTTTCGTCGTCTGGCGAAGGAATGGCACCCCGATCATAACAAGGACGATCCGACCGCCAAGGACAGGTTCGCCGAATTGAATACCGCTTACGAAGTCCTCGGCGACAAGGACAAGCGCGCGCAGTTCGACCGGGGCGAGATCGATGCCGAAGGCAAGCCGCGCGCCCCGAATTTCGGCGGCGGGGGCGGTGCGGGCGGCTTCGAGGGCTTCCGCTATTCCACCGGCGGCAGTCCGTTCGGCAGTCGTGGGGGTGGATTCGACCCCGGCGATATCTTTGCGGACATCTTCAGCGAGACGCTGCGCACCGGCGGTGGCCGGGGCGGGGCCGGCGCGCAAACACGCGGCCGGCAAAGCGCGCGCGAACGGCCGCGCGGTCAGGATGTCGAGGCGGAAATCACCGTGACGATGGAGCAGATCGTTGCCGGTGGCAAATGCCGTGTCAGCCTGCCCACGGGCCGCGAGGTTGAGGTGACATTGCCCAAGGGCGTGCGTGACGGGCAAACGATTCGTCTGCGCGGTCTCGGCGATCCGAGTCCCTTCGGCGGCGAACCCGGCGACGCGCTGCTGACGGTGCATATCGCGCCGCATCGTGATTTTACTGTTGATGGTCAGAATCTGCGGCTGCGGCTGCCTGTTTCGCTGGAGGATGCGGTGCTCGGTGCGAGCGTGCGCGTGCCGACTCTGACGGGAGCCGTGTCGATGAACATCCCGGCGTATTCTGGCGGTGGAAAGAACTTCCGTTTGCGTGGCAAGGGTTTACCCGGAAAGGACGGGCAGGGCGATCTCATCGTTTCAATCGATGTGCAATTGCCGACGATCCCCGATGCCGAGCTTGAGGAGTTGATGCGCAAACGACGCGCCGAAGCGAAGGTGTGACAAGGTTTGACAATTGTCACACTTTACCTTCCCGAAGGTATGCAACTTTGGCGGAAAAATCCCGGCACGTCCTTGTTTCAGGCTGATTTTCAGACATCGGGCGTTTTTTCGCCCGTTGCCCCCAGCGGCGGGCTCGGGTATTAAGTGGCTTTCATGGACGGGTTGGTCCCAATTTTGAAAAGAGAAAATTGACGTCATGGCAGAGATTTTCGCGACGCCCGGGCCGCTTCTGGCTGGCAAGCGCGGCCTTATTCTTGGGCTGGCGAACAACCGCTCCATCGCCTGGGGAATCGCCCGGGCAGCGCGCGCGCACGGAGCCGAGGTTGCTTTCACCTATCAGGGGGATGCCCTCAAGAAACGGGTCGAGCCTTTGGCTGCGGAAATCGGGGGGCATGTCGTTGGTCATTGCGACGTGACCGATGCCGCCAGCATCGACGCGGTTTTCGCCGAGGTGGAGAAGCTGTGGGGCGGGCTGGACTTTCTCGTTCACGCCGTCGCCTTCTCCGAC
The DNA here is from genome assembly GCF_014195635.1 of Pseudochelatococcus contaminans. Lineage (GTDB taxonomy): Bacteria > Pseudomonadota > Alphaproteobacteria > Rhizobiales > Beijerinckiaceae > Pseudochelatococcus > Pseudochelatococcus contaminans. The sequence goes on from NZ_JACICC010000001.1 coordinate 644,699, forward strand.
AAGGACGAGTTGACCGGCCGTTATATCGACACGACCGAAGGCAATTTCACGCGTTCGCTGCTGATCTCGTGCTATTCGCTCACCGCCGTCGCGCAGCGCGCGGAAAAGCTGATGACGAACGGTGGGTCGATTCTCACCATGACGTACTACGGCGCTGAAAAGTGGATGCCGCATTACAACGTGATGGGTGTCGCCAAGGCCGCGCTGGAAGCCAGCGTGCGTTATCTTGCGGCGGATCTTGGTCCGCAGAACATTCGCGTCAACGCCATTTCGGCCGGGCCGATCAAGACGCTTGCGGCTTCCGGCATCGGCGATTTCCGCTATATTCTGCGCTGGAACGAGTATAATTCGCCGCTGCGTCGCACGGTTACGCCGGAAGACGTTGGTGATTCCGGCGTTTATCTTCTGTCGGACCTTTCGCGCGGCGTCACCGGCGAAGTGCACCATGTCGATGCTGGTTATCATGTCGTTGGCATGAAGAACCCTACCGCGCCCGATATCGTGTTAGGCAAGGAGTAATCCGTGACACGCCCCACTATCTATTTCGTCCGCCACGGCGAGACGGACTGGAACGCCGAAGCCCGCTTGCAGGGTGAGCGGGATGTGCCGCTTAACGCCGTCGGGCGCAAGCAGGCCGAGCAGGTGGGGCATCATCTTCGCAAGCTGCGTCCGGATTTCGGCACGCTCGACTATGTGTCGAGCCCCCTCACGCGCACGCGTGAGACGATGGGTCTGCTGCGCGGCGTGCTCGGTCTTCCCGACGACGATTCCGTTGTGTTCGAGCCGCGGTTGCGTGAAATTGCCTTTGGTATCTGGGAAGGCAAAACTTGGCCGGAAATTCGCGTCGCCAATGCCGCGATGGTGCGCGAGCGGGATGCCGACCGCTGGAATTTTGCTCCGCCGGAAGGGGAGAGCTACGCTGGCGCGGCGCGGCGTGTCGAGCAGTTTCTGGACACGCTTGAGCGGGATACCGTGATCGTGGCGCATGGCGGCATTGCGCGCGTAATGCTAGCGCTACTGGCAGGTCATTCGGGACAATCGGTCGTTCAACTGCCGATCTGGCAGGGCCGCGTCCTCGTTTTTGCCGATAACCGTCACCGCTGGTTTCCAGCCTGACAGACAGTCGGCGGCGCTTCCCGGCAAGGCGGCCGATCAGCGAATCATCGGTTCGCGCACGACGGAGCAGGTTTTCATGACAAACCATAATTCTGAAGAGCGTATCGAAGCGGCTGCCGAGCGGCTTCTGTCCCCACGCAACGGCGGCCCCCGCATTGTCGATTTGCCTGAGAATCTGCGCCCCACGACATGGAAGGCGGCCTACGCCATTCAGGATGCGCTGATTTCCCGCCTTGGCCCCGTCGTTGGCTGGAAAGTCGGTGCGAGGGATGCCGCGGCAGAGCCGTTCAGGGCGGCATTGACGGCGCAAACGGTTCTGCTGTCGCCAGCCAATGTGCCGCACGCGGGACATGCTGTCGTAGGTGTCGAGGCCGAGACCGTCTACCGTTTCGACAAGGCCCTGCCGCCGCGCGAACGCCCTTATACGGAAGAGGAAGTTCTGTCGGCTGTCGGCTCCGTCCATGCGGCGATTGAGCTTGTCGACACGCACTTTGCCGTGTGGAAGGGCGCGGGCCAGTTGAGCCAGATCGCGGATCAGTTCAACCATGCCGCACTCATTGTCGGTTCCGGCAGAGAGACTGGCCTTTCGGTGGATGCATCGCACCAGCCGGTCAAACTCCTCGTCAATGGCGAGGTTGTGCTGGACCAGCGCGGCGGCAATGCCGCCGGTCCCTCCGCGCGTTTGCTGGCGTGGTTGGCAAATGGCGGTGCAACAAGCCTCGGCGGAATCCGCGAGGGCGCCTACGTCACAACAGGCTCATGGACCGGAATCACGTTTGTCGGTCCGCGCACGCGGGTTGAAGTGTCGTTCGAAGGGATCGGCTCGGTCGCCGTCGACATCGGCGCATAAGTTTAGACAGACGGCCGGTCTCGATCAGGCACGCTTCCGCGATACTCTGAGATCGGCCTCGCCAGACGTGATTCGGCACGTGATCCCGACTGTTTTGATGGGGCCACTGCCGAATTGATGATGTAACACGTTGAAATGATTGGTGGGCCAGGAGGGACTCGAACCCCCAACCAGACCGTTATGAGCGGTCGGCTCTAACCATTGAGCTACTGGCCCGCAATGCATGCGCGCGATACGGCGCAGGCGCGGCGACGGTGCGGATCATGTCGCCAATGCGGTGGAACTTCTGTCACAATGTGTGGCGGCATGCAAGTCAGGTGGCAAGTCAAGACGGAGACGCACTGTCGAAGTGTGTTGAAAAGCGCCGTAACCAGCCTGACACAATGGCATTATCCACTTTCATGAGTCTGTTTTCCACCTTTTTCATGGTATGAAGAGGCTGAGTTATCTGTCCGATGAAGAAAACGTCAGTGGTGGCCGTCAATTGTGACGATGTCAGCGCGGCGTTTTTTCCGTTCACAGTCTTTGTATGATGGAGCCCGCCGCCGTTATGCCTGCCGAGACACCGCGCCTGTCGCTCGACGGCATTACCCGGCGGTTCGGAGCGGTTATCGCGAACGACTCTGTGTCGTTCGCCATCGCCCCCGGTGAAATTCATGCGCTGCTGGGCGAAAACGGCGCCGGCAAAAGCACGCTCGTCAAAATCATCTATGGCCTGTTGAAACCCGATGCCGGCACCATGCGGTGGGATGGCAAGCTGGTCGCGCCCAGCGATCCCCGTGCGGCGCGTAAGCTGGGCATCGGCATGGTGTTCCAGCACTTTTCGCTGTTCGACGCTTTCACGGTTGCCGAAAATATTGCGCTAGGGCTCGATGATGCTCCCGACCGGAGAGAGCTTTCGGAGCGTATTGCCTCCGTCTCGACCGGCTATGGTCTGCCGCTTGATCCTGACCGCCTCGTGGGCAGCTTGTCCATGGGGGAGCGGCAGCGGGTGGAGATCGTCCGCTGCCTGCTGCAAAATCCCGAGCTTCTCGTGATGGATGAGCCGACATCCGTGCTGACGCCGCAGGAGGCGGAAACGCTTTTTGCGACCCTGCGCAGGCTGGCGGGCGAGGGCTGTTCCATTCTCTATATCAGCCACAAGCTTGAGGAAATCCGGGCGCTGTGCAGCCGGGCGACTGTGCTGCGCGCAGGGCAGGTGGTCGGCACTTGCGATCCGGCGGCGGAGACGGCGAAGTCGTTGGCGGAAATGATGATCGGTTCGGAGTTCGATGCCCCGCGACGCCAACTCGTCACCACCTCCGAGGATATTCGCCTGACGGTGAAGGGACTGAATCGTCCAGCCGGTGGGGCATTCGGTGTTGCCCTGGCCGATATCGGTTTTTCGGTCAATGCTGGCGAAATTTTCGGCATCGCCGGTGTCGCCGGTAATGGTCAGGATGAACTTGTGGAGGCGCTGGCCGGCGAATGGCGTGCGCCGGTGGCGGATAGCATCGTTGTCGATGGACATCCGGTCGGGCGTCTGAATGCGGAAGCGCGGCGCGGGCGGGGGCTGTTTACGCTGCCGGAGGAGCGAAACGGTCACGCGGCGGTGCCTTCCATGACGCTTGCGTTCAACACCTTGCTGACCGCGCGCCGCCGCGCAGGCTTGCTGTGGAACGGCATCGTGCGTCGTGGCAACGTTCGCCGGTTCGCGCAGGAGATCGTGCGCGCGTTCGACGTGCGCACTTTCGGCGTCGACGTGCCGGCTACAAGTCTGTCGGGCGGCAATCTGCAAAAATTCATTGTTGGCCGGGAGGTGCTGCAAAACCCTTCCGTGTTCGTCGTGGCGCAGCCAACCTGGGGCGTCGATGCCGGGGCTGCGGCGGCGATCCATGCCGCGTTGGCGGGGCTGGCGCGGGGCGGGGCGGCAATCGTCGTGGTATCGCAGGATCTCGATGAGCTGATGTCACTGACCGATCGCATCGCCGTCATCAGCAATGGCAGGTTATCGCGCTCGCTGGAAACCGCGCGCGCAACGGTGGAGGAGATCGGGCTGCTCATGGGCGGAGCCGGGGGAGGCGCGCGGAATGCCGCTTAGGATTGATCGCAGGCCGGACAGCACGGCTATCCGCGTTGCTGCACCGCTGCTCGCGGTGCTTCTGACTGTCGGCACCGGGTTCCTGCTGTTCATGGCGCTCGGCCTCAACCCCGCCGATACGCTATATCAGTTTCTGATCGCGCCCTTGCTGACATTTTACAGCCTGACGGAACTCGGGGTCAAAGCCGCGCCGCTGGCGCTGATCGCTTGCGGGCTGGCGGTGGGGTTTCGCGCCAATGTATGGAATATCGGTGCGGAAGGGCAACTCACCATCGGCGCCATCGCTGCGGGCGGCGTGGCGCTGGCGTTCTGGAACGAGATCGGTTGGTGGATTTTGCCGCTGATGCTGCTGGCTTCGATTCTGGGCGGCATGGCGTGGGCGTCGATTCCAGCGTTTCTCAAAACGCGGTTCGGGGTGAACGAAATCCTCACCAGCCTGATGCTGACATATATCGCGCTGCTCATCCTCCAGATGCTCGTTTTCGGCCCGTGGAAAGATCCGGACGGGTTTAATTTTCCGCAGACACGCCTTTTCTCGGATGCCGCGCTGCTGCCGGTGTTGCAGGAGGGTTCGCGGCTGCACCCCGGCGCGATTGTCGCGGTGCTTGTGGCTTTGGTGGCGTGGTTCGTGATGGCGCGTACCGTGATCGGCTTTCAGATCGGCATCGTCGGCGATGCGCCGCGCGCGGCACGCTATGCCGGGTTCGACGCGCGGCGCACCACGTGGCTGGCATTTCTCGTTGGCGGCGGTGCGGCCGGGTTGGCGGGCGCATTCGAGGTCGCCGGGCCGATCGGTCAGCTCGTGCCGACGCTGACGCCGGGCTACGGCTTCACGGCGATCATCGTGGCGTTTCTGGGCCGCTTGAACCCGCTTGGCATCGTCGCCGCGGCGCTGCTGATGGCGCTGACATATATCGGCGGCGAGAATGCGCAAATCGTTTCGGGCTTGCCGCAGGCGGCTACGGGCGTGTTCCAGGGCATGCTGTTGTTTTATCTGCTGGCGGCGGACGGGCTTTTGCGCCTGCGCATCCGCCGTGTTCCCGCAACGAACGGCAAGGCGGTGACGCCATGATGGAACTGGCCGTGCCGATCATCGTCGCTATCATCAGCGCTGCGACGCCTCTGCTTTTGGCGGCGAGCGGAGAACTGGTGGTGGAGCGCGCCGGTGTGCTCAACCTCGGCATCGAGGGTATGATGCTGATGGGCGCGATGGCAGGCTTTGCGGTGACGCTGCTGACGGGTTCGCATATCGCCGGGCTGGCCGCCGCCGCCGCTGCCGGTATGGCGATGGCGCTGGTTTTTGCGTTTCTCACGCTGACGCTGTCCGCGAACCAGGTGGCCTCGGGGCTGGCGTTGACGATTTTCGGCATCGGCCTGTCGGCGCTGATCGGCTCGGCTTATGTCGGCCAGCCGGTCGCCGCGCTGCCGAAGCTGGATGTTGCGGGGCTGAGTGACTTGCCCGTTATCGGGCCGCTGCTGTTCCGGCATGATTTTCTGATCTATTTTTCAATCGCGATGGTGCCGGTGCTCTGGTGGTATCTCAATCGCACGCGGGCCGGTTTGCGGCTGCGTGCGGTGGGAGAATCCGCCGAGGCGGCGCATGCGCTGGGGCATCCGGTCATCGCCATCCGCTACGGCGCGTGCCTGTTCGGCGGCCTCATGGCGGGCCTTGGAGGCGCGTTCCTGTCGCTGTCGTACACGCCGATGTGGGCCGAATCGATGACGGCCGGGCGGGGCTGGATCGCGCTGGCGCTGGTGGTTTTCGCTGCGTGGCGGCCGTGGCGGTTGTTGGTGGGCGCCTATCTTTTCGGCGGCGTGGGTATTTTCCAGCTGCACGCGCAAGGGGCGTGGGGGCTGCCGTCCGAACTGTTCTCGATGCTGCCCTATGTCGCCACTATTCTGGTGCTGACGGTGATCTCGGCAGGCGCTGCACGCAGCCGCACTTTCGGCGCGCCGGCGGCGCTAGGCCGGCCATTCCGCCCGTCCGGCTGACGGCGGCATTGTTTTAAAACGCCATGTTGTTTTAAAACGTCTCGAAAAGTTCTACACACTATGACGCTCGGCAACTTCCGAGGGGGATACAGATGTCGTCCAGCAAGATTATCGTTCCTGAGGTTTCAACGCGTGGCATATCGCGCCGGTCGCTGCTGATCGGTGCGGGCGCAGCCGCGCTGGTGCTCGCCAGCGGCAGCATGGCTTTTGCCCAAGACCCGTTGAAGATCGGCTTCGTTTATGTCGGCCCCATCGGCGACCATGGCTATAGCTATTCGCACGATCAGGCGCGGCAGGCCGTCGAGAAGGAGTTCGGCGACCGCGTGAAGGTGACGTTCGTCGAGAACGTCAAGGAAGGGCCGGACTCCGAACGCGTCATCCGCCAGCTTGCGAGCGAGGGCAATGAGCTCATTTTCGCGACCTCGTTCGGTTTCATGCAGCCGACCATCCGTGTCGCGCGTCAGTTTCCCAAGGCCAAGTTCGAGCATGCCACAGGCTATATGAAGGCGCCGAACGTTGGCATCTATAATGGCCGTTTCCATGAGGGGCGCGCCGTGCACGGCACCGTGGCGGGGCATATGTCCAAGTCCGGCGTCATCGGCTATGTGGCCTCGTTCCCCATTCCCGAAGTGATCATGGGCATCAACGCCTTCACGCTGGCGGCACAGAAGGTGAACCCCGATATCAAGGTCAAGGTGATCTGGCTCAACACCTGGTACGATCCGGGCAAGGAAGCCGACGCCGCCAAGGCGCTGATCGATGGCGGGGCGGATGTCATCGTGCAGCACGTCGACAGCCCGGCAGCGATGCAGGTCGCCGAATCGCGTGGGGCCTATGCTTTCGGGCAGGCATCGGACATGAGCCGCTTCGCGCCGAATGCCCACCTCTCCGCCATCGTGTATGACTGGGGGCCGTATTACATCGAGCGCGTCAACAAGGTTCTTGATGGCACCTGGGAGCCGGAGGACAAGTGGTGGGGGCTGAAGGAAGGCCTGATCCAGATCTCCCCCTATAACGACAAGGTGCCGGAGGATGTGCAGCAGGCTGCCGACGCCGTGAAGAACGGCATCATCGACGGTTCGCTGCATCCGTTCACCGGGCCGATCAAGGATCAGAAGGGCGTGGAGCGCGTGCCCGCCGGTGAGACCATCAGCGATGCCGACCTGCTCAAGATCGACTGGCTGGTGGAAGGCGTGCAGAGCTGATACGTTTTCTGATTGAATAAAGCCGTTCAATCGGAAAAAATCGCTCAAAAGATCAGGATCGGGCCGCCCTCGGGAGTTGAGTGCGGCCCGGTTGCGTAGCGGGGGAGCTGCGTTGGCCGGGTGGGTCGTCGTTGTCGTAGCGCTGGTTTACCTGTGCGGCCTGTTTGCGGTGGCGCATCTCGGCGACACGTTCGGCCGGCGGCTGATCGGCGGCGGCGCGCGGGCCAGCATTTATGCCGTGGCGCTGGCGGTCTATTGCACGTCATGGACGTTCTTCGGCTCTGTCGGCCTCGCGGGCACGTCGGGGCTGGATTTTCTCACCGTTTATATCGGCCCGATCCTGCTGCTGGGGATCGGGTTCCGCTTTGTGATCCGCATTGCGGAGGTTGCCAAAGCGCAGAACATCACCTCCATCGCGGACTTTCTCGCCGCACGCTATGGTAAGAACGACCGCGTTGCCGTGCTGGTGACCGTGATCGCCGCGATCGGCGTCATTCCCTATATCGCGTTGCAGCTCAAGGCGGTGTCGTCATCGCTGACGGTGTTTTTTGAGGCCGCACCCGAGACGATGCTGCTGTCGCCGGCATCGCTTGGCGTCGATCTGGCCTTCGTTGTTGCGGGCGTGCTGGCCATCTTCGCGGTCGCCTTCGGGACGCGGCACGTTGACGCCACAGAGCATCAGGACGGGCTGGTGCTGGCAATCGCGCTGGAATCGCTGGTCAAGCTGATCGCGTTTCTGGTGGTGGGCATCTTCGTCACCTACATCATGTTCGACGGTGTCAGCGATATTCTGGAGCGCGCGGCGGCGGCTTATCCGGCGTCCGATATGCAGCAGAGAACATCCGGTACGGTCACGTTCCTGACGCTGACGCTGTTGTCGCTGGGCATGGCGATGCTGCTGCCGCGCCAGTTCCACATGATGATCGTCGAAAACCGCGAGATTTCGGACGTGCGCCGGGCCGCGTGGATGTTCCCGCTCTATCTGGTGGCGATCAATCTTTTCGTGCTGCCGCTGGCGCTGGCAGGGCAGGCGGCTTTTTCCCCCGGCGAGATCGACCCCGATATGACCGTGCTGGCGTTGCCGCTGGCTGCGGGGGCATATCCGGTGGCGCTGATTGCCTTCGTCGGCGGCCTGTCGGCGGCGACTGCCATGGTGATCGTCGACTCGGTCGCGCTGGCGATCATGATATCGAACGATCTCATCATCCCGTTCATCCTGCGCCGGCGCGCCAGAATGAACACGCATAACACCGGCGATCTGAGCGGCTTCGTGCTGCTGGTGCGGCGCGGTTCCATCGTCTGCGTCATCCTGCTCGCCTACGTCTATTACCGGGTGTCCGGCGATGCCGCGCTGGCCTCAATCGGCTTTCTGTCGTTCGCGGCGATAGCCCAGCTCGGGCCGGCTTTTGTCGGCGGGTTTTTGTGGCGGCGTGGAACCGCGCTCGGCGCCAGCGCCGGGCTGATCGCCGGCTTCGCAACGTGGGCCTACACGCTTCTGCTGCCCAGCCTTGCCAGCGGCGACGAAGCATGGACATCGCTGGTGGAGCAGGGGCCTTTCGCGGTTGAGGCGCTGCGGCCAACGGCTTTGTTCGGCACCCATTTGCCGGAGCTGACACACGGCGTTTTGTGGAGCCTCGCGATCAATCTTGCGGCCTATATCGTGTTCTCGCTGCTGCGGCCGGAGACGGCGCTGGAGCGATTGCAGGCCAATGCGTTCATCGGCGCGGACGGTACGCCGCCCGGCGGCTCGCAGATATTCTGGCTGCGCAGTTCGCCCGTATCGGTTGAGGATCTGCGCGCCGCGGTGGCGCGTTATCTGGGCGAGGAGCGCACGGCGCGCGCGTTCGACAGCTTCACCGCCCAGCGCGGCGGGCCGACATCCGGCGACGCGGATATTCATCAATTACGCTATGCGGAACACCTGCTGGCCTCGGCCATCGGCGCATCGTCGTCGCGGCTGGTGCTGTCGCTGCTGCTGCGCGGGCGCAACCTGTCCACGCACGAGGCGCTGCGGCTGCTCGACGATGCGTCGGCGACCATCCAGTACAATCGCGACATCCTTCAGCACGGCCTCGACCATGCCCGGCAGGGCATCACCATTCTCGACCGGGATCTGCGCCTGATCGGCTGGAACCGGGCCTTTCGCGATCTTTACGACCTGCCTGCCGATCTGGTGCGCTTCGGCATCGGGATTGATGAAATCCTGCGCTACAATGCCGGGCGCGGATCTTACGGCTCCGGCGCTACGGACGATCTGGTCACCGCGCGCCTTTCCAGCCTCGTCAGCGATCTGGAGCCGGTGCGCCTCAAGCTGATGCCGACAAACCGCGTCATCGAGGTGCGCTCCAACCACCTGCCTGATGGCGGGTTGGTGACAACCTATACCGATATTACCGACACCGTGGCGGCGGAAGAGGCGTTGGAGCAGCGCGTGCGCGAGCGAACCGAGGAACTGACGCAACTCAACGTCGCGCTTACGCGGGCCAAGGCCGAGGCCGATGAGGCCAATGCCTCCAAGACGCGGTTCCTCGCCGCTGCCAGCCACGACATTCTCCAGCCGCTCAATGCGGCGCGGCTTTACGCCACCTCTCTCATCGAGCGTGACCGCAAGGCGGGCGACCCGTTACTGGCGGAAAATGTCGAGGCATCACTGGATGCGGTTGAGGAAATCCTGACGGCTTTGCTCGATATTTCGCGCCTCGATAGCGGGGCGATGCAGACGGAGATTTCCAGCCTTCGCATCGATGATTTGCTGAAGCAGTTGCAGCGGGAGTTCGACCCCGCCGCGCGGGAAAAAGGCATCCGGCTGAAAGTCGTTGCGCCGGCGCTAACGGTGCGTTCGGATCGGCGCTTGCTGCGGCGCATGTTGCAGAACCTTGTCTCGAACGCCATCAAATACACGGCCGAGGGCAAGGTGTTGGTGGGGGCGCGTCAGCGCGGCGATACCGTCAGCATCGAGGTGTGGGACACGGGCCAGGGCATCCCTCACGCCCAGCAGCATCTGGTTTTTCGGGAGTTCCATCGTCTTCAGCAGGGGGCGAAAGTGGCGCGTGGACTTGGGCTGGGGCTGTCCATCGTGGAGCGTTCCAGCCGCGTGCTGGGGCATCCCGTCACCCTGCGGTCCGAACCGGGCCGGGGCACAGTGTTCACCGTGACGGTGCCGCTGGCCTCGCCAGTCGCGCCCGAACCGCCAGCGCTCTCCGCGCCCGTGCCGCTCATCGGGCTGGATGGATTGCGCATTCTTGCCATCGATAACGAGCCGGCGATCATCGCCGGTATGCAGCAATTGCTCGGCGGGTGGGGGTGCACCGTTATGGTGGCGGATGGGGCGGCATCGGCGCTTGACATGTTGAACCAAGCGGAAGCCAGGCCCGATGTGATCATCGCCGATTATCATCTGGACGAGGGCGACGGCCTTGGGGCGATTGCAATGCTGCGGGAGAGGCTGGGGCATGACCGGCCAGCGATTCTGCTCACGGCGGACCGCTCTCCTGCCGTGCGCCAGCAGGCCGAAGCGGTGGGCGTCCACGTCCTCAACAAGCCGCTGAAACCAGCGGCACTGCGCGCGTTACTGACCCGGTGGCGGGCGACAGGCTGATTGATGGCTGGAGTGTGGAGCTGCTCTGGCGCTCTCCACGTCCGCGCAATCAGTGTGCTGCGTCGTCGACCGGGCGATACTGCCGCAACGCAAGGAAGACGTAGACCGCAAGCAGGGCAATCAGCACTGCGGCGGTCAGGAGCACTGTGGCATGGGCGGAGGAAAAGGCTGATTGCGCTGCCGTAATCAATGCCTGCTTGCCTTCCTCGCCAAGCTTTTCAGCAGCGATGAACGTCTCGCCGATCGAGTGACTGGCGCTCTCTGCCAGCGCGCCGTCCAATCCTTCCGGCAAGCGGATTGTCGAACTGTAGATGGACGATAGCAGCACGCCGAAAATCGTGATCCCGAGGCCCGCGCCAAGTTCGTAGCCTGTGGCTTCCAGCGCGCCGGCGGCGCCTGCCTTGTTACCGGCCACGCTGCTCATGATGGCCACGGAGGAGGCGGTCAGGCCGACGCTCAGCGCGACGCCCAGTGCCGCCAGATAGGCGATCACCATGAAGCCAGCGTCGTGGAAATCGCTCGATCCCAGCCCTGCAAGGCAGATTGCCGACACGAACAGGGACGCCGATGCGACCAGCCGTAACCCGAACCTGTCCACGATGACGCCGGCGAATGGCCCTCCGAAAAGGGAGCCCAGCATCAGCGGCAACATGAACAGCGCCGCCTGAAGCGGTGTCCGGCCGATGGCGTATTGCAACTCCTGAGCGATGGTGAGTTCGACGCCCGCCAACGCCCCCGCAACCACGAGCGCCATGACAAGGCCCGCCGTGATTGCGGGATTGGCGAAAAGCGCCAGGTCGAGCATTGGCGTGGGCGCTGTGAGCTGTTGGCGAACGAACAATGCGAGCAAGGCCACGCCGAGCAACAGCGCCAGCACCACCGGCAGGGAAAGTCCGCCCGCGCCAAAACCGCTTTTGATGGCGTAGACGATGGCGATGATGCCGACGATCAACAGCAGCGCCTGGCCGATGGTCCAATGTCCCTCGGCAACCGTTTTCCGGTTGGGCAGCGCGATCATGACCACGGGGAAGATGGCGAGCATCACCGGCACGTTGATGAGGAACACAGACCCCCACCAGAAATGCTCCAGCAAGGCCCCGCCGACCAGCGGGCCGATGGCCGCACCGGCGGAGGCGACCGTTCCCCACAGGCCAAGAGCGAGGGGCAGTTCCCGTGATCCGCCGAAGGTCTGCCGGATGATGGCGAGCACGGACGGCATGATCATCGCCGCGCCCACAGCCTGCGCCGCGCGCGATGCGATCAGCGCGGCTGCGGTTGGAGAAAATGCCGCCGCCACGGAGGCAAAGCCGAAGACAACCAGGCCGATCAGCAGAATGCGCCGGTGTCCGACCCTGTCCGCCAGGGTGCCCATGGGCACGAGAAGCCCGGCCATCAGCAGGGAATAGGTGTCGATGATCCAGAGGACTTCAGTTCCCGACGCTTCCAGCGCAATGGAGAGCGTCGGCACGGCGATATGCAGGATCGTCATATCGATGACGATGGGCAGGCTGGCCAGCATCACCGCCGCCAGTATGATCCAGCGGTTGATGGTTGTGGACATCGACGAACCTCAATTTTCTCTGTCCTCACAGCCGCGGCAGGATGCAGCCGAACGATGAAGATGAACGCGTTCCGCAAAACCGCGAACATGGCCGTGGCCGGATTGCGTCCTGCGAGATTGCGTCCTGTATGGCCTATCTTTCGATTTGTCGATAGGTCAGGAAAACCGAGAATCGTCCCGTGCCGGAACTCTTTATCCGCTGGGCCGCCACGCCTGCGCGCGGGAGAATAGTCAGCGCCTGCGCTCTCAATTGGCGGGGATCGATCCCGACGCTGGCATCGATTTCCAGATGCCGAGGCAGTCCAACTCGCCTGGCATCCGTCAACGCGACAGGACAGAAGCCGATCTCCTTATTCAAAAAATGTAATGATTCCAATTTTTTGGCAGGCGTTAATCGTGCTGGACAAGTGAAAGACGCTCCGTTATTGAAACAATATAACATTTCAATATCTCTTTCAGATCAGGATTCAGGCGATGTTCGGCAAGGCCGCTTCCATTTTATCCGTGTCCGTCGGGGCGCTCGTTATCGCGCTCGGTGTGTCGGGTCCAGTGCGCGCAGCTTCCGGCGCGGAAGTGTTTAATGTCGTGGCCCCGTTTGAGGTCAAGAGCATGGAGCCTTCCACGTCCGGCGATGTATTTCTGAGGACAGGCGTTGCTGAAACGCTGGTCGACGTGGATGAAAACGGCAAGCCGCTGCCGGCGCTGGCTGAGCGATGGGAAGTGTCAGACGATGGCAAGGTGTGGCGATTCTTCGTGCTGCCCGGTGTGGTGTTTCACGATGGATCGAATCTGACGGCGGAAAGCATCACCCACGCGCTTAACGTGGCGCTTGCACGTTCGGGCGGATTGCTGGCGAAGGCTCCCATCGAGAGCATCGCGCCGGAAGGTGAGACGGTCGTCGTCACCCTCAAGCAACCCTTCGCGCCGCTGCTTGCCTTCCTCGCCCACAACACCACGCAGATCCTGGCTCCTGCCTCTTATGCAGCGGATGATACGGTTGTGAAAGTGATCGGCACCGGGCCGTTCAGCCTTGGGGCTTTCGAGCCGCCGTTGAAGTTCTCGGTCGAGCGTTTCGATGGTTATTGGGGCGAGAAACCGGCGATTGCCAAGGCCAACTATCTGGCTGCCGGACGAGGCGAGACCCGCGCCTTGCTGGCGGAGAGCGGCGATGCGGATTATGTGCTGAACCTCGATCCCGCCAGCCGCGTGCGGCTTGAGAAGGGCGACAAGGTTGATGTGCTGTCCATCGCGATTCCCCGCACGGTGCTGCTCAAGGTCAATGCAGGGCATCCGGCTCTTAAAGATGTCGCCACACGTCAGGCGCTGAGTGCGGCCATTGATCGTGAGGGTATTGCCACGGCCATTCTGCGCCTGCCGGACGCGGGCGCTACACAGCTTTTCCCGCCCAGCGTCGGCACGTGGCACAACAAGAGCATCGCACCGCTGGCCTATGATATCGACAAGGCAAAGGCGCTGCTGGCGGAGGCGGGATGGACGCCCGGCAACGATGGCGTTCTGGAGCGGGACGGCACGCGTTTCGCCGTGACGTTGACGACCTATCCGGACAGGCCCGAGCTGCCGTTGATCGCGGCCGCGCTGCAGGAGCAGCTTCGCGAGGTCGGCATTGCCGCCACCATTAACTCCACCAACTCAAGTGAGATACCGGCCAAGCATCAGGACGGCACGCTGGAACTGGGCCTTGTCGCACGCAACTTCGCGCTGGTGCCTGACCCGATTGGAACCATTCTTCAGGACTATCCGCCCCAGGGCGGCGACTGGGGGGCGCTCAACTGGTCCAATGCCGAATTCAACGCGGCTATCGACGCCCTGTCCCGCACCGCCGATGCCAGCGAGGGTCAGGTGCTGCGCGACAAGGCCGTGAGCATCCTGCAAGCGGAACTGCCCGTGATTCCGGTGGCCTGGTATCAGCAGACGGCGGCGGTGTCGAAGAAGGTGGAGGGCGCACGCCTCGATCCGTTCGAGCGCAGCTTCGGTCTCGCGAAGGTGCGCAAGGCTCCGTGAACGGTCACACCATGAGCAATCATTTCATCCCTCCGGTCGTCCGGACCGTTATTCTGCCCCGTTTGGCGCAGGCTGTCATGGTGGCGCTGCTTGTCGGCGTTCTCACCTTCATTCTGGTGCGCTCGCTCCCCGGCGACATGGCTTATCGCATTGCCGCAGGGCGCTATGGCTATGACATGGTGGACACGGCGGCTGCCGACGCGGTGCGGCGGGAGCTTGGCCTCGAACAGCCGGCGCTTACCGCGCTCGGCAGTTGGCTGTGGGATATTCTGCGGCTCGATTTCGGCAACTCGCTGATCTCCGGTGCGCCGGTTATCAAGGAGATCGTGCACCAGTTCGGCGCCACGGTCGAGTTGTCGCTCGCTGCCGTGCTGCTGTCGCTGCTCATCGGGCCGCCGCTTGGCGTGCTGGCCGGATTGCGGCCGGGCGGATGGCTGGATCGTGTGCTGCTGGTCGTGTCCAGCGGCCTGCGCTCGCTGCCGGCATTCGTCCTCGGTTTGCTGCTCATCATCCTGCTGGCGCGCGAGTTTGGCTGGTTTCCTGCGGCGGGCCACGGCAGCGCGAGCAATCTTGCGCTGCCGGCGCTCACGCTGGCGCTGGGCCTTGCGGCTGTATCGGCGCGGGTGGCGCGCGATGCCATGCTCGGCGTCGCGCAATCGCCCTATTATGCCTTCGGGCGGACCAAGGGTCTGTCCGAGCGGCAGGTGTTTGCGCGCCACGGCATGCGCAACGTGGCGGTGCCCATCGTGACGTATCTCGGTGTGCAATTCGTCTATCTGATCGAGGGCGTCGTCGTCGTGGAATCGCTCTTTGCATGGCCGGGAATCGGCCATGCGCTGGTGCATGCGATCTTCGCTCGCGATGTGCCGATGATTCAGGGCACGGCGCTCGTCATGGGCCTCATGTTCGTGGTGCTGAACACGGGCGTCGATCTCGCCTGCCGCTGGCTCGATCCGCGCGTGGCGCGGGCCTGATTTTCCGGAGACTGACTTTCCATGGCTGCCGATCTCTCATTGCCGCTCGTGGCGGAGCGCTCTTTCTGGTCCACACAGCGGATTATCGGCGTGGCGCTTCTCGCGGCGATTGTGGCTTTCGCCTTCGTGACGCCGTTCGTGTTCGACGGCAGTCCCACCCGCCAGAGCCTGCGCAACGTGCTGGGCGCGCCAACCGTGCTTGAGCCGCTGGGTTACGACCACCTTGGCCGTTCGATGCTCGCACGCATGTCGGCTGCGCTGCGCCTGTCGCTGGGCCTCGCATTCCTCAGCGTCATCACGGCGGCCGTGCCGGGAATAGCGCTGGGTATTCTGGCGGCGTGGAAGGGCGGCTGGACGGATCGTCTCATCTCGCTGGTGGCGGATGCCTTTCTGGCTTTGCCGGGGCTGCTGCTAGTATTGATGTTCATCGCCATCGTGCAGGATGCCCCGTGGGCGCTTTATGTCGGCATCTCGCTGGTGCTGTGGATCGAGTATTTCCGCCTGACCCGGTCCATCACGCGGGCGCTTGTGCTGTCGCCGGCGGTTCAGGCGTCGCAATTGCTCGGGTTCGGGCCGCTCTACATCGTGCGCCGCCATATCTGGCCGGAAATCGCGCCGCTCGTGCTGACCGTCGGAGCTTTCGGCGCGGCATCGGCCATCGCTGCCATCGCGGCTCTGAGCTTCGTCAGCGTAGGCGTGCGGCCGCCGACGCCGGAACTCGGCCTCATGATGACGGAACTGCTGCCCTATTACCACGAAGCGCCCCATGCGCTGCTTCAGCCGGTGGTGGCGGTGTTTCTGCTGATTTTAAGCCTCAATCTGATCGCGGGGAGCAACAGCCGATGAGCACTCTTCTTGTCGCTGAGGACGTTGCCGTTTTCAGCAGCCATCTGCTGGTGCATCCGGCCTCGCTGACGCTGCAAGCCGGGCGGCCTTTCACCATCCTTGGCGAAACCGGCTCTGGCAAGAGCCTGCTGGCACAAGCGATCATGGGCACTCTGCCGCGCGGCTTGCGCGCCGAAGGGCGTGTGACTGTGGGAGATCAGCGGCTCGATCTGGCGAGCGGGCAGGGACATCGCGCCCTGTGGGGGCGCACGCTCGGGGTGTTGCCGCAGGAGCCGTGGCTGGCGCTCGATCCAACCATGCGCGCGCGCAAGCAGGTGGAAGAGGGCTACCGTTTGGTGCGCGGCCTGCCGGCAGTGCAGTCACGCATCCGCGCTTCGGCCGATCTGGCAGCACTGGGGCTGGGCAATGCCGGTGACAAGCTGCCCTCGGAACTGTCGGGCGGCATGGCGCAGCGCGTGGCCTTCATCGCTGCAAGAGCGGGCGGCGCGCGCATCGTGATCGCCGACGAGCCGACCAAGGGCCTCGACGTTTTTCGCCGCGACGAGGTGATTGCGTTGCTGCTGAAGGAGATCGAAGACGGCGGCGGCCTGCTGACCATTACCCATGATCTGGAGTTGGCGCGGCAGATGGGCGGCGACATCGCAGTCGTGCTCGAAGGCCAGATCATCGAGCAGGGGCCTGCCGCCGATGTTCTGGGCGCACCCCGTCACGACTATACGAAGCGCCTGATTGCGGCCGATCCGTCGGCATGGCCGGAGCGGAACGCCGCGCCAAAGCGTTCCGCCGGCGTGAAGCCAGTACTCACTGCGGCGGGGCTTGCCAAAACCCGTGGTGGGCAATTGCTGTTTGAGAACCGTGATCTGACAGTTCTTCCCGGCGAGATCGTCGGCATCACCGGGCCCAGCGGCTGCGGCAAAAGCACGTTCGGCGATATCTTGCTGGATCTCGTGACGCCCGACGCCGGCACGGTTACACGCGCGGAAGGCGTCGCGCGCGTGCGGTTTCAGAAGCTGTATCAGGACCCACCCGCCGCGTTCCCGCAGAAGGTGCCGATCAGGCGTGCGCTCAACGATCTCGTGCGCCTTCACGGTCTCGACGGCAGCCGGATCGCGCCGCTGCTGGAGCGCCTGCGCCTGTCGCCGGGTCTGCTTGATCGTTTGCCGACGCAGGTGTCCGGCGGCGAGTTACAGCGCTTTGCTCTGTTGCGGGTTCTGCTGCTCGATCCCGTCTTCCTGTTCGCGGACGAGCCGACATCGCGCCTCGATCTCATCACCCAGCAGGAGACGGTGGAATTGCTTGCCGAGGTGGCACGCGAGCGCAATTGCGCGGTGCTGATCGTCAGCCACGATGCGGAACTCATCCGCAAAATGAGCGACCGGCAGATCGCGTTCGGCAGCCCGCCGGACGCGGCGGCGCTCGCCGCATGACGATTTGACTGCCACCGCGCGAACCCGCGCCAGCGGCATTGACCGACTAAGGGGCGAGGGGGCTATATGGTCCCATGACCATTCTGCCTGAAGACCTTGCCCGCTGCCTCGTTTTAAACACCGTCGCGGCTTCGCGAGCGCTGCTGAGAGTCGGCGACGCGCGGCTCAAGCCTTTTGGCGTGACGGTGCAGCAATTGTCGCTGCTGGCCGCAATCCGTTTCCACCCTGGCCAGCCCGTCATGTCGTTGGCGCAGCTCATTGCGCTCGACAGGACGAGCCTCACGCGCAATCTGGATGTGCTGGAGCGCAATGGCCTCGTGCGGCGCGTGGCGAATGCCCCGAAAAATGCGCGCGTTTGTGAGCTGACGGACATCGGAAACCCGCTGCTCGACCGTCTCCTCCTGCTGTGGCAGGAATCCCAGGCCGCCCTCATGGAAGGCATATCGCCGGAGGATGCGGAGACATACCTGCGTATATCCAAACGGTTGGCCGGAGGATAAGCGCTGCCGCCGCTTGCCTTTCAAGGTATATGTGTATATGCACATATCAACCGTGGAAGGAGTTGGCATGTCGGAACCCATCGTCGTTACAGGGCTTGGCGCGGTATCACCGCTTGGGGTAGGCGTGGAGACGAACTGGCGTCGTCTGACATCCGGGCAAAGCGGTATCCGCACGAATACCCGCTTCGATTCCACCGGCTGGAAGTGCCAAATTGCCGGGCTGGTGCCCGCGCATACAGAAGATGCGGACGGTTTCGATCCGGAACGGCACATGGACGCCCGCGACCTGCGCCGCAACGACCTGTTCATTCAGTATGCCGTCGCCGCTGCCGCTGAAGCTCTGGCGCAGGCCGGATGGACGCCTGAGGCCGTTGCGGATCGTGCCCGCACATCCACCGTGATTGGCACCGGTGTTGGCGGCGTCCCGGCGATCACCGCCGCCAGCGAGATTGTTCGCACGGCTGGTGTGCGGCGGCTGTCACCGTTCGTCGTGCCGTCTTTCCTGCCCAATCTGGCGGCTGGCCAGATCGCAATCCGGTTTGGTTTTCATGGGCCTGCGGGTTCCCCGACCACGGCTTGCGCCGCGTCCGCGCAGGCCATTGGCGATGCCATGCGTCTGATCCGCGCCGGTGAGGCCGATATAGCGATCTGCGGCGGCACAGAGGGATGCGTCGATCCGGTCGCCATCGGCGGTTTCACGGCGGCGAAGGCGTTGTCCTTTGGCTTTAATGACGAGCCGCACCGGGCCTCACGCCCCTTCGACAGCGATCACGACGGGTTTGTCCTGTCCGAAGGGGCGGCCATGCTGGTGATCGAGCGTTTGAGCCACGCCGAGCGGCGCGGCGCTCAGCCTCTCGCCGTTCTCTCCGGCTACGGCACCACGACGGATGCGCATCACGTCACCGCAGGTTGGCCGGACGGTCGCGAAGCCGCGCGCGCCATGGAGATTGCGATAAGAATGGCAGACATCGCGCCGGACGCTATTGGTTACATCAACGCCCATGCCACATCGACGCCGGTTGGCGACGCCGCGGAGCTGGCTGCACTGGAAAAGGTTTTCGGCGCGGGCGCGGCTAAAATTCCCGTCAGCTCGACCAAATCCGCCACCGGGCATATGCTCGGCGCAGCCGGTGCAATCGAGGCTGTGTTTTCAGTCCTCGCCCTGCAAAATCAGTTGGCTCCTGCGGGCCTGAACATCGAGCGGCCAATGGCGGAGGCAGAAGGGTTCAATCTGCTTGCCGATGCCGCGCAGCGGGTCAATATTGAGCACGTCCTGTCAAACGCATTCGGGTTTGGCGGCGTCAATGCCGCGTTGGTCTTCAGCCGGTATCGGTGACGGGAAACGCTCATGAGCCATAACTATGAATCGCGCATCGTATGGACGGGAAACCGGGGCGAGGGAACGGTTCATTATCGCAGCTATGACCGCACCTGGGATATCGCCGTGCCGGGTAAGCCAGTGGTGCACTGCTCGAACGACCCGCTGCTCGGCGGCGATCCGGGCAAGATGAACCCGGAAGATCTGCTGATCTCCGCCCTCTCGGCATGCCATATGTTGTGGTATCTGCATTATGCCTCGGAAGCCGGTCTTGTTGTCAGCGCTTATGAGGACAACCCCGTCGGCATCGGTGAAGTTGCGCCCTCCGGGGCTGGGCGGTTTATCGCCGCGACGCTGCGGCCCAGAATCACGTTACAGGAAAATCCCGATCTGGAGCGCGCTGCCGCCATCCATCATCGTATCCACGAGGTGTGTTTTATCGCGCGCTCCGTCAACTTTCCAGTTAGTTACGAGCCGGAGTTTATCGTGGTGGCTTAAGCTATCGGGCTCATGCGGCTGATCGCTGGAAGGCGGGATCGACGCGCAGTTCGATTTCCGGGAATGAGACTGGTGGTTCATCGTGATGTACGCTGGCTATCGCGGTCCGGTATTCTACCTCGTAGCCATCAATCATGCTGTCGATCCCGAAAAGCCGCTCAACCCGGGCGCGGACCACCCGGCGGTCGATGTTCTTGGCTGCGAGCATGGCCGCTGCGAGAGCCTCGGCGTCGTCTAGCGGCGCGAGGCAACCTGCTTTACCGATCACTTCCGGCACCGCGCCCATGGCTGTCGCCGCCACCGGCAAACCACACGCCATCGCCTCTACGGCGGCAAGGCCGAATGGCTCTTCCCAGCGCGGGGTGAATAGCATTACCGATGCGCGCCCAAAGGCAGTCGCGAGTTCCGCACCCGAAACATGCCCGCCGTAACGGATGTCGCCGCAAAAGAGTGGCCGCAACACGGTATCAAAATAATGCCGATCCTCGACCGCACCGAACAATGTCAGCGGAATCCCGGCGATCTGCGCCGCCCGGATGGCGAGTTCCGCCCCTTTTGTGGGTGTGAGGCGGCCGGCCCATACAGCGCCATCCGCGCCCGCACTTGCGTTGAACGGCCATGCCGCGAGGTCAATGCCGTTGTAAACCACAGCGGCGTGGGGCGACGGCATATCAGGCCACCATACGTCCCTCTGGCGGTGCGAGGTGACGGTGAAGCGCGACCACGGCGCGGCGCTCTCACGGACGGAACGCAGCAGCGCATCGAAAGGCGGCACGTGCAGGGATGTCACCATTGGCAAGCGATATGCCCTTGCAAGGCGGGGCGGATAACGGTGAAGCGCATTATTATGCACGACATCGAAATCCCCATCCAGCAACTCCCGGCCAAGCGCGGCAAATGCCTTGTCCTGAAGCTCGTTCAGCACTTCCGAGCCGATGTAATCTTGCCAGGGATAATCGCGGTCATAATGCGTCTCGATCACAGGGCGCAGCGTCACGCCCGGAATCCGCGCCGCCGCTTGGCTGTCTCCGGATGCGAACAGCGTCACCGCGTGGCCCCGTTGCGCAAGCGCTTTCACCAGGTGGAAAGCGTGGGCTTCCATGCCCCCCATGAACGGCGGTGCGATGGGGTGGCGTATGTGGGCTATGACCGCGATTTTCATGGCGTCCTCATTCCGCTGCCGGCAGAAGCATGGTGCTTTGCAGTGCGACCACTTCCTTCTCCCGGTCGCGTCCGGTTGCCACGGGCTGCTTGCGGGCATGCAGGATGTCCATCACGCGCCGGGTGTTGGCATAGGGCATGTGTGCCTGCTGCCGCGACAGTTCGAACTCTTCGGGGCCGGGGGCGCGCAGAATACGCAGGCCTTGCGGCGTGTTTTCGATGAGGCCCATTTCCGAGAAGCAATAAAGCCAATGCTCCATCGTGCGATGGCCCCATTTTTGGGCGAACAGCTCGGCGTTGCGCACCACGGATGCAAGATGATGCACCGGGGGCATGTGGTGGGGGTGATACTGGTGATAGACGCGCGCGCCCTTCACCCAGTTAATGGCGATGTCGCGCTCATCGAGCGTGCGGCCGAAATCGGTATCCTCGCCGCCATAGCCGGTGTAGCGCTCGTCGAAGCCGCCGGAGGCCTCGAAGTCGGCCTTGTGCATGGCGAAATTCAACGACCAGAAGCAACGATAATCATCACACCGTTCGACGCCCCGCGCAGGGGGACCGCGCCTGTCCGAATGACGCTCGCCCACGGAGGCGAAGTAATCGTAGCTCCATTCCTTGCGCGTTGCCCCGGCCGGCAGATACAGCACTTCGCCCATCATGAGACCCGCGCCGGGCGCGCAGGCGGATGCGTAATCGGCGATGAGGCCGGGAGCGGGAATGCAATCGACATCGAGAAAAGCCAATACCTCCCCGATGGCGGCGGCAGCGACCTGATTACGTGCCTGCGCAAGGGGCAGCTCGGTGCTGGGGATCAACAACTGGTGGATGGGGAAGGGTGTCTCCGGCAGGTTCTCGAAAACCTTGTCCTGCATCACGCCGATGATGAGTTCAACCGGCGGACAACTCTGCTGCGCCAACCCGCGAACGACATTGCGCAAATGATCTTCCCGGCCTCGCGCGATGGTGAGTGCGGAAACGGAGCGGAGCTTGGCTGTCGGCATGTCTTCATCCATTGTTTTAGTCTTGATGGTAATAGGGGCGCTCCACCACAGGGTCG
The DNA here is from genome assembly GCF_014195635.1 of Pseudochelatococcus contaminans. GTDB lineage: Bacteria > Pseudomonadota > Alphaproteobacteria > Rhizobiales > Beijerinckiaceae > Pseudochelatococcus > Pseudochelatococcus contaminans. Next base: position 666,904 of record NZ_JACICC010000001.1, read on the forward strand.
CCACAAGCCGTTCGATCCAGTCTGCCGCGCGCTGGTCGGCATCGTCCGTGATCAGGGCGCGCTGGCGGGCCGTATCGTGCATGTCGCGCGTTTGTGCGATGGCGCGTGACCATGCCTGCGCCGAGGACGGCAAGTGCGGCAGATGGTGTGCGACGCCCGCGCGGGCCAACGCTCGCGCTTTTTCAACCTGCTCGTCGAAGTAGCGCCACTCGGGCACTACAAGCCACGGCGTTCCGGCGGACAGCACCTCCTGACAGGTGGTGTTGCCGGTGGACGAGATGACGACATCGGCAGCAGCAAGATAATCCGCCGCGTTGCTGACCCATCCATCGTGACGCAGGTTCGCCGGCTCTGTGGCGTGCCAGTCGCGTGATATCTGGCCGATGGTGATCCAGAGCGCATCAGGCATCGCGCGGGCTCCGACCGCGAGGGGAGCGGAGGCAAAGCCGTCGCCGCCACCGCCCGAAAGAACCAGAACGATGGTCGCATCAGGGTCAATGCCCAGAGTGGCGCGGGCTGAAACGCGGTCAGGGAGCGTGCCGCTGAGTCCAAGCCCGCCGGCAAAAAACGTTTTGGCACGCATCCAGTCTGGCCAATCGGGTTGGGCCAGATCCTCATGGAACGGGGCGAGGAGACCGGCTGCACCCGCATAGGCTGCCTGATGTCCGGGGTCGCTGCGGTCGCCGTGCTGAAGCACCTTGACATGCGGAACCGAGCAAATCCGCGCCAATTGTGCAACCTCTGCCGAGACATCGGACACCATCAACGCCGGGTCCAGCTCTGAAAACCAGCGCGCCATGCGCCCCATTGCCGCGCGAATGCCGGGCCAGCCGACGGGAGCGCAATGCAGCGTGTCGGGTGTCGGCAAGCTCGCCATCCCGGCGGTTTCGTTCCCGCCGGCCTCGAACAACGAGGGGATAAGCGCGATTTCGACGCCGGGACGCAGGGCTGGAAAGATGTCGTCGCGGGCGCAGAAAATCGTCACCGGCCGCTCGGCGGGCAGAGCATTGACAATTGCAGCCGCGCGTTCTGCATGGCCCCGACCCTGATGATGTACGAAGTAGCCGATGGGTTTCATCCTGCTACTCCGCCGCCACGAGGGTCGGTTGTGCCTGCACGGGAGCCTCATGCCCGCGTGCCGGGGCATCTGCAAGGCCAAGCCCGCGCAACCCTTCCATCACGCCGCTGGCGTAGCGGGCGCTGGCGCGGTAGAGGCCAGGGCGATCCGAGAGCACCAGCTCTGGCCGGGCATTGGACACGACGATTGCAGAACCTGACGCTGCCAGAAGATCCGCGTCATTGCCACTGTCTCCAGCCGCCACGCAGTCCGCCACGCTGAGGCCAAGGCGCGAAAGCTCGAACGAGGTGGCGCCCCATTTTCCTGCACGCACCGGGAGCACATCGATAAAGCGGCCATGCGAGGCGATCACGCGCGCCACAACGCCGGCGCGCAGCAGGATCTGCTCAACGCGCCGTCCTTCCATGGTGTCGCCAACGTAACTCAGCTTCCACTGCCGTTGTTCGTGGTGATCCTGCGGGACTGCGCCCGCCCGTGCCAGAACTCTTGCGATGCGCTCCGGCTCCCAACCGGGCGAAATCTTGCGTGCGTAGGCGCGGCACAGGGTGAGCCGGCCGTCGATGCGCCGCCGCCAGATTTCCGAGCCGACGGAGGTGATGAACACGCGCGGCTCCGGCAGCTTCCACTCGCGTAGAATGCGCCGCGCTTCCGCCAGAGACCTGCCGGTGGCGACCGCATATCCATCACCGTGTCCGCGTGCCCAGAGTGCAAAGTCTTTCGCGCCGCGACGGCAGCCCGTCAGGGTGTTGTCGATGTCGAAAACGAAGAAACGGCTCGGTTGCTCCGGAAATGACACGACCGGGCGGCGCAGATCCGCAGCAATTTCGGTGGCTTCCGCCGCCCAGTCCTGCCACGAGAACACGCTGGCACCTTTCAGGGCGTTGGCGGAGTGGCGGTGCCACAGGTCGCTGTCATCGATCAAGCGCTCGCACGCTGCTGCGATGCCGTCACGATCATGCGGGTCGACGCTCAGCCCGTGGCCAAGCGTGCGCAGGATGTCGCTGGGGCCGCCGTATTGCGTTGCCACCACCGGCAGGCCGAACTGGGCTGCTTCGATGAGCGTCAGTCCGAAAGGTTCGTGAAAGGCCGGGTTGGCGAACACGCCGCCCTGCCGTGCCGCCACACGGTAAAGCTGCGGAACCAGCTCCGGCGCGTGACGGGCGGGCAGGGCCACTTTGCCCTCAAGACCAGCTGTTGCGACCAAGTCGCGCAGGGCGGCGCGCACCTCGTTCTGCTCGGCGTCTGCTGGTGTGAGGCCTATATCCTGCCCGGCGAGAATGACCAGATTGGCCTTGTCCTGCAAGGCCGGAGAGGCCGCGTATGCCGCGAGCAGGCCCTCCAGATTCTTTTTGCGCACCGGCCTTGCGATGGCAAGGATGAAAGGCAGCTCCGGTCGCGTCAGGTGCTCGGAAAGCAGGGCTTCCGCTTCTGCCGTTCCCGAGGTTGCGGGCAGGGTCACACCGGGGTTGATGCGGCATGTCCGCCCTTCGGCGTCGCAGCCGTAAGCCGCCAACTGGCGTTCCGCCTCGTCGCGGGAGGATACGATAAGCGCGTCCGCTGTCATGATGGCGGTGCGTTCGTTGTCGATGCGCGTGCGCAGGGCAGGGGCGGCGTCGCTGGCAGCGCGCTTGTCGCTTCCCAGAGAATGAGGCGTATAGATGAACGGAATGCCAAACCGGCGTTGCGCGGCATGCGCGAGGCGGGCGGCATCGGCAAAATGGGCGTGAATGACGTTCGGCAGGCGCTTGCGGCTCGCAAGATGCGCCAGAAACGCTTCCACCAAAGCCGGCACGTCCGCGTGTAGTTCGTCTTTCGACAGATACGCCGTGGTGGCCGTGCGCAGGCGGCGAATGACCACGCCGGGCGAAACCGCTTCCAGTTCTGCCGCGTGAACGGCCCCAAGGCGCGGATCGTCGAAGGCGCGGGTTACGATCTCCACCCGTTCCACATCCTCGCGCGCAGCTTGCGCCGCTGCGGCTCCCAGAACATATGCGATATGTCCGCCTGTATCTTCGGTCAGGCCATAGTTGACCGGCGGCGCTTTGAGGCATCCCCCAAGCGCGATGTGCATCACGAACATGACTGGACTCTGGAGTTCGAGGAAAAATTCGGGCCAGGTGCCCATTTCCTCAACCCGCTAAAGAATGATAAGTTCCGATTTCGGCATGATAATATGAGTATAGCCAACCGAATCAGGGTGGATGGCTCAGCCTTGGCCATACTTTGAGCTAATTCCGTTGAGTGGGATGATTCCAGTCGAGCGGAAAACACTTGAGCTGCCAAGGTTGTTCTTCGGCAGGAGTATCGTTTTCATGACGTCAGTGTCCGCCTTGTCATCGTTCGACCATACCAGCCCCCGGTCCCTGCGCCTGAAAGCGCTGACGCGGGATGTGCATGAAAAGCTCGACAACGCGATCATGGCGTGGGCGCCGTTCGACAATATCGAGGGTTACACACATTTTCTCGACATGCAGTATCGCTTCCATCGCGATATCGACGCCCTCTACGACGACGAAAGATTGCGCGCATTATTGCCCGATCTTGCTGTCAGGCGACGGCTGCCCGTCATCATCGCCGATCTTGGCGATCTCGACATAGCACCACCCGCACTCGACACGCCGCCTGCATTTACGGCGGATACGGTTGATGTGCCGGCAGCGTTGGGGTGGCTGTACGTTGCCGAGGGCTCCAACATGGGTGCGGCGATTCTGCGCAAGATGGCGGTCGGGCTCGGCCTGTCCGACGATCACGGCGCCCGCCACCTTGCGCCCGCAGGCGAAGGCCCGGCCGCACATTGGCGCGCATTCACCGCGGCGCTCGACACGGTCGAGCTGACGCCTGAAGAGGACGCCCGCACGGCGCAGCAGGCGCAGGAAGCATTCGACCGCGTATGGCGTCACGCCCAGGCGGTCTTTGCCTGAGCGTCAATTGTGCTTTATTCGGCTCCGATGATCTCGGAGCCGCCGCTGAGTACATGCAGGATTTGCTTGGCGATCGATTCCGGGTTGACGGGCTTGCGCACCATCGGAATACCGCGAAAACGCTCGGGAATATTGAGCGTATCGCTGTATCCCGTCATGAAGACAAGTGGAATGCCGCGCTCCAGCAACGTATCCGCCACCGTTTCTGAGGTGTCCGCGCCGAGGTTGAAGTCCAGTACGGCGATATCCGGATTGAAACCGTCGAGCACCTTCTCGGCCTCGCCGATGGTGGCGGCCAGACGCACGTCGCCCGCGCCCAGCTTGCGCAGGGTTTCTTCCGCGTCCATCGCGATAAGGCCCTGATCTTCCACCACGAGAATCGACAGGCCCTCCAGCGATCCCTTGACGGACGGCGTATGTACAGCCTCGACCGGCGACGGTTCCCCCACTTCGATATGGGCTGCCGGAATGACGAAGCGGGCCACGAGGCCGCTTGGCGGGAACGACAGGTCCGCCGTGCCGCGCAGATCATACTCGATGGAACTGCGAATGAGGCGCGTGCCAAAGCCCACACGCTTGGGCGTCGCCACCGGCGGGCCGCCGCTCTCGCTCCAGTTCAGCTCAAGATCGCCGTCGTCCTTCAATCGCCAGCTAATGGCCAACTGGCCTCCGGGTGTCGACAGGGCGCCATATTTCGCTGCGTTGGTGATCATCTCGTGGATGACAAGCGACAGCACACCGAACGCACGGTTGTCCAGAAGTACCCCGGGGCCACTGATCGTGATCCGCTCCGGCGATCCCTCATGGCGATGGAAATTCGCTTCCGTATCGATAAGGGAGGCGATGCTGCCGCCGCCGCCACCGCCCAAAGACTGGTCGTGCGCGTTGGCGAGCGCAAGCAACCGGCCTTCCAGCGACGCCGTATAGTCCGACACCGTGGCTGCCGCAGCGCCGGTTTGCAGGGCGATGGACTTGACCAGCGAGATGATGTTCTTGACGCGGTGGTTCAGCTCGTCGTTCAGGATGCGACGGCGTTGCTCGGTGCGCGCGCGCTCCTCGGCCGAAAGCTCATTCTGCTTCAGGATGACGTCACGCAGATAAGTGCGCACCGCTTCCGCAACGGAAAGATCTGCGGCAGTCCACGGCATGGACCGGCCTTTTACGTCCTCACGCCACGTCTCGAAACTGCCGCGCGGCGTCAGGCGACCGTCCTTGTCGGGTGTTTTTGAAGGCTCGCCAGCCCATTTCACGGTGTGGGCTTCTTCATTGCGGAAGAAAAACAGGTAATCGTCGAAAGTCAGCGACAGCGGAATAGCGAGCACGCCCGCGATCCCGGTATCGGGAAGGGGAAAACTCGCACGGATCTCCTGCGTCGCCCAGATGGCCCGCCGTTCCTCACCCCGGGCGGCATGGACGAGATCGCGCGCGTATTCCCGGTCGGGTGTCGCGCCCAGGCCATACCAGATGTTGTCCATCCACAGCGCCACGCCATTGCATTCGATCAGCCTGGCGAAAGCGGGCAGATGCTCCGCCAGCCGCTCGATGATCGCGCCTTCGACGCTGAGGCCGGAAACGATGGCGTCCAGCTGGGCGCGGGCGTCGGCTGCCGCGAGCATGGATGCCCGCCGCTCGGCCGCACCGATCTGGAGGGAGAAATAATGCCCGAAAAGCTCCGCCGCGATGCGCAGCGGCATCGGCGTGACTTTGGGGCTGTCATGGTGGCAGGCGATCAGGCCCCACAGCTGCCCGTCGACGATGATGGAAATCGACAGGGATGCCGCCACACCCATGTTGCGCAGATACTCGCAATGGATAGGCGAAACGCTGCGCAGCTGCGCGAATGACATATCGACTGGCTTCTCGCCCGCATTCAACGGCGGGGCAAGCGGAATTGGCTCGTATCCAGCATCCGAAATCATACGGATGGGATTGACGAGATACAGCCTGCGCGCCTGCGCCGGAATGTCGGAGGCCGGAAAGTGCTGGCCCATGAAGCTGCCAAGGTGCGGCGCTTTCGCCTCGGCGATGACCCGGCCCGCGCCGTTGTGGAGGAAGCGGTAAACCATGACGCGGTCATAACCGAGCATGGCACGGGCCAACCGCGCGCCGGCGCGTGCCATCGCGTCGAGATCCTGCTCCAGCGAGATGCGCTGAATCAGCTCGCGCGTCAGATCGAGCGCATTCCGCGCGCTTCGTCCGTCATCGACGCAGGGTTCGATCTCGATGAAGGTCTTGTCGTCGTGCCTGTGGATCGTGGCGTCTAAGGAACCTGAAACACCTGGGAAAACAATGCCCAGAACCACGCCGGCAGCGCCGGGGCGGCTTGCTTTCGCGGCGGCGTTGCGCAGATCGTGAGCGGCCTGTTGACCGAGAATATCAGAAATGACGGTGCCATGGATCAAATCGCCCTCATAGCCCGTTATGTCCGCGGTGTTACGTGAGGCGTAGAGCAGCCTGTCACCGGCACGATTACAGACCAGCATGGCGCCATGCGGCTGAATACTGCCGGGGATATGGATCGGCTCTCTGTCGCAATTGGAGAGGTCGACGGGATCGCACGAGGACATATCGATGGAAACCTGCTCAGACCGTGCCGATTGGCACGGATGTTTTGCCGATCCGGTAACGAACCGGGTTGATCGCGACGAGACCGCAATCGCTCTGGAAGCCTGCTTCCGGAGCCATTGGCATGGTCTATGTTCATGAGTAACGTAATGACCTTATTATGTCCGTACACTAGTGGACTGAAAAACCATCTTGGCCCAACTCTGCAACAGATGGAGGGCAACGGTGCTGTCTCCTGCTGACCTGTTAAAGAACGAATTGCTTGCGAAATTGCGGGAAGAGGACAGGAAACGCCTGATTCCGCACCTGAATCCCTATTATCTCAAAGCCGGCGATATTATTCAGAAAGCTGGTGATGAAGTTGTCGATACGTGGTTTCCGTGCGAACAATCCCTTGCGGGATTTCAGGTCTGGGTCGACGATGACAACGGCTCCGTCGAGGTGGCGATTATCGGCCGCGAGGGCGCTGTCGGGGGTATCGTATCGAACGGCAACGTCCCCGCTTTCGCGACCGCGCAGGTGCGAATCGGCGGCCTCTTCCTGCGGGTTCGCACGTCCGCGCTGGAACATGCCAAAACGGAGTCGGTGGCCCTTCGACACTGGTTCTCACGTTATTCGGATTGTCTTATCGCGCAGACGTTTCAGACAGCCGCATGCAACGCAACCCATACCATCGTGCAGCGGACGGCCAAATGGCTGCTGGCTGCGGCCGCGCGGACAGGCAGCCGTGAGTTCGCGCTGACGCATGAACAACTGGCCGAGATGCTGGGGGTCGGGCGCACGTTCGTAACGCGGGTCGCGCGCTCGCTGAGGGAAGAGGGGATCATCTCCACCCGTCGCGGCGTTTTTGTCATAGAGGATGCGACAGCCCTCAAAAACAAGTCCTGCAACTGCTCGGCGATGATCGACGCGCATTTCGACACTGTGCTGCACGGCATATATACCGATCAGGATGGCAACAGAAAATACGGCTGATGCACGCTGACCTTGTCCAGCTTCGCCCGGAGGGGCTTTATTGCCCGGCGGGCGATTTCCACATCGATCCGTGGCGGCCCGTTCCCCGTGCCGTCATCACGCATGGGCACAGCGATCATGCGCGCTCCGGCATGGGCACCTATCACGTGACGGAATCCGGGTTGCCGATTCTGCTGTGGCGTCTGGGGCAGCAGGATTATCACGCCCATCCTTATGGCGAGGCGTTTACGCTGGGCGCGGCGCGGGTGTCGCTGCACCCGGCGGGGCATGTTCTCGGCTCCGCGCAGGTCAGGATCGAGGTGGACGGCGAGGTCTGGGTCGCGGGCGGCGACTACAAGCGCCAGCCCGATCCGACCTGCGAGCCGTTCGAAGTCGTGCCCTGCGACGTGTTCATCACCGAGGCGACATTCGGCCTGCCGATCTATCGCTGGCCCGATACCGCCGAGGTGGCGCGCGACATACTGGAATGGCGTGACGAGTGCGCCGCCGGGGGCGAGGCCGCCATCGTCTATTGTTATGCGCTCGGCAAGGCGCAGCGGCTGCTCGCGGAAATCGGCGCGCTGGACGATCAGCCGGTCTGGCTGCATGGGGCAATGGACCCCGGCGTCGACATTTACCGCGCTGCGGGTGCGCAACTGGCCCCGACCCGCCGTGTCGCCGATGCGGCGAAGGATGAGAGCTTTGCCGGCCGGCTGGTGATCGCCCCGCCGTCGGCAGCGGGCTCGCCGTGGCTGAGGCGGTTCCGGCGTGCGCAGCAGGGGTTCGCATCCGGCTGGATGCGCATACGCGGCAACCGGCGGCGGCGCAACTACGATCGCGGGTTCGTCATCTCGGATCATGCGGATTGGCCGGACCTTCTGCGCACCGTGCAGGAAACCGGCGCACGGCGGATCATTGCCACCCACGGCGACACCGATGCGCTGGTGCGCGTGTTGCGTGACATGGGCGTGGATGCGGGCGCATTCCGCACCGAATTTGGAGGCGAGGAAACTTGAAGCGCTTCGCCACCCTCTATCAACGTCTCGACCGCAGCACCGCAACGCTGGACAAACGAGCCGCGCTGGTCGCCTATTTTCGTGAGGCCCCGGCCCGTGATGCCGCCTGGGCGCTGTGGCTTCTGGCCGGCAACAAGATCGGCGGGGCGCGTGCGCGCTTGGCTGGCAGCCGCGAATTGCGCACGTGGATCGCAGAGGTAAGCGGCACACCGGACTGGCTGGTGGATGCCAGCTACGATCAGGTCGGTGACCTTGCTGAAACGCTCGCGCTGCTGCTGGACGATCCGCATGAAGCCGCTGAAGAGATGTCCCTCGCGGACTGGATCGAGAGCCGTCTGCTGCCCGTTGCCAACAGCTCTGAGCTGGAGCGGCGCGACGTCGTCGTGGAGGCCTGGTATACGCTGCCGTTCGCGGAGCGTTTTCTGTTCAACAAGCTGCTGACCGGCGCACTGCGCGTTGGCGTATCCCGAGGGTTGGTGCAGCAGGCACTGGCGGAATTATCCGGCGTGGACATCGCGCTCATCGCCCAGCGCATGCTGGGTGCGTGGACACCGTCGCCGGATTTCCTCGCAGGTCTGCTGTCGCCGGACGCCCAGCCGGGCGATACCGCATCGCCATTTCCGTTCTTCCTCGCATCGCCGCTGGAACAGCCCGCCGATGCGCTGGGGGATATCCGCGAGTGGCTGCTGGAATGGAAATGGGACGGCATCCGCCTGCAACTCATCCGCCGCAACGGCGAAGTCGCCTTGTGGTCGCGAGGTGAGGAACGTCTCGATGGACGTTTCCCGGAAATCGAGGCGGCGGCGCAGGCGCTGCCCGAAGATGCCGTAATCGACGGTGAATTGCTGGTCTGGACCGACGGCGACGCGCCTCAGCCCTTCACTGCTCTGCAAACCCGCATCCAGAGGTTGAAACCGGGCGCGAAAACCCTTGCACAGACTCCCGCGCGTCTGCTCGTCTACGATCTGCTCGAACTGGCCGGCGAAGATATGCGGCGGCTGCCGCTGGCGGAGCGCCGTGCACACGTGGCCGGGCTTGTCGGGCGGCTGGATGACCGGCGCATCGCGCTGTCTCCGGAGGTCGTGGCGCAGGATTGGGCCGATGCCGCGATGCTGCGCCACGAAGCGCGGGCGCGGGGCGTGGAAGGGCTGATGCTGAAACGCCGCTCGTCCGTTTATCAGCACGGCCGGAAGCGGGGCGACTGGTGGAAATGGAAGGTCGATCCACTCACCATCGACGCGGTGCTGATCTATGCGCAGGCGGGGCATGGCCGGCGCAGCACGCTGCACACTGACTACACGTTCGGCGTGTGGGACGGCGAGGCGCTGGTGCCAGTCGCCAAGGCTTATTCCGGGTTGTCGGACGCGGAAATCCTCGAACTCGACCGTTGGATCCGCCAGCACACGCGCGAGCGTTTCGGCCCCGTACGCTCGGTTGCCGCCGAGCAAGTCTTCGAACTGGCTTTTGAGGCGGTTAATCTGTCGAAGCGGCACAAATCCGGCGTTGCGGTCAGGTTTCCGCGTATTCTGCGCTGGCGGAAGGACAAGCCGCCGCACGAGGCCGACCAGCTCGATACCCTGAAAGCCCTGACACGGTGACGCGCGGCCGTTTCGACGCACCGCTCACATCCTGGTTCGAGAGCCGTGGCTGGAAACCCGCGCCGTTCCAGCGCAAGGTCTGGCGGCATTGGATCGAAGGCCGCTCCGGGCTGCTGGTGACGCCCACAGGCAGCGGCAAGACGCTGGCGGCCTTTGGCGGCACGCTGCTGGGCGCTCTCGGCTCCGGCGCGCCCGCTCGCCCGTCGTCACGTCTGCGGTTGTTGTGGATCACGCCGCTGCGTGCCCTTGCCGCGGACACAGTGCGGGCTCTGCGCGAACCCATCGCCGCGCTGGATCTGCCGTGGACGGTGGCGATGCGCACAGGCGATGCTTCGGCCCGCGACCGCCGCCTTGCACGGCAGGGCGCGGCAGAGGTGCTGGTCACCACGCCGGAATCGCTGGCGCTACTGCTCTCCCACGCCGATATGGCGGAGCGGTTTTCCGGCCTCGACGGTATCGTCGTCGACGAATGGCATGAATTGCTCGGCAGCAAGCGCGGCGTTCTGCTGCAACTTGGTCTGGCGCGGCTTCGCGCGCTCGCGCCCGGCGCCCGCATCTGGGGTCTGTCGGCCACGTTGGGCAATCTGGAGGAAGCGCGCGACGTTCTGCTGCCGCATGATCCGGACGCGCCGATCGTGCGCGCTGGCAGGACGCGGCCATTGAAGCTGGAAACCCTGCTGCCGGCGCCCGGTGAGCGCTTTCCGTGGGCGGGGCATCTGGGCCTGTCGCAGATCGGGCGGGTAATGGACGTGCTCAAGAACGCCCGCACCACGCTGTTTTTCACCAATACCCGCGCACAGGCAGAACTGTGGCATAGAGCGCTGGAATCCGTATGGCTGGACGATCCGTCGACGCTTGCACTTCACCACGGCTCGCTCGATCCGGAGTTGCGGGCCGCCGCAGAGCAGGGCCTGCGTGATGGAACCGTCCGCTGCGTGGTCGCGACATCCAGTCTGGATCTTGGTGTCGATTTCCCCACCGTCGATCAGGTGCTCCAACTCGGAAGCCCGAAAGGCATGGCGCGGCTGTTGCAAAGGGCAGGGCGCGCGCGGCACCGGCCCGGGGAGAGCGGCCACATCATCTGCGTTCCTACCCATGCCCTCGAACTGGCCGAATACGCCGCCGTGCGGCGCGCGTTGGCCGCCGGGCGGATCGAGGCACGGGAGCCGCCGCGCCTGTCTCTCGATGTGCTGGCCCAGCACTGCGTCACGCTGGCGCTGGGCGGGGGCTTTGACGCTGAAACGCTGTTCGCGGAGGTGCGCGGCACGCATGCCTTCGCCGCATTGTCGGCGGAGCAGTGGCAGACGGTGCTGGCTTTCATTGTGCGGGGCGGGGCGGCGCTTGAAAACTATCCGGATTTCAGGCGCGTGGAGCAGGATGCGCAAGGCATATTCCGCGTGACGGATGCCCAGATCGCCCGGCGTCATCGCCTCTCCGTCGGCACGATCACCTCCGATGGTTCGGTAAGGGTGCAATATCTGCGCGGCGGCACGCTGGGGTCCGTGGAGGAAGGTTTCATCAGCCGCATGCGGCCGGGAGACCATTTCCACTTCGCCGGGCGCGCGCTCGAATTCGTCCGCATGGATACCATGACGGCCTATGTGCGCGCAGCCGGGCGTCGGGCCGCCGGGGTGCCGCATTGGCAGGGCGGGCGCATGCCGCTGTCCACGGAGCTTGGCGCTGAGGTGGAGGCGGTTCTCTCCGGTCCGCAAGACAGCCCGGAGATGAAGCGGCTTGCGCCCCTGCTGGACCTGCACCGCAAGCTGTCCGCGCTGCCCGGCCCGGAGACGCTGCTGGCAGAGTTTCTCGCCATGCGGGAAGGGCGGCATCTGTTTCTCTATCCCTTTGCCGGCCGCGCCACCCATGAGGGGCTGGCCGCGCTGCTGGCGCTGCGCTGGGGGCGGGTGGCGCCCAACAGCTTTTCCTATGCCGTCAACGATTACGGCCTGGTGCTGAAAGCCGAAGCGGCGATCGACATCGATGCCGATACTCTTTCCACGCTGTTCGCTGAGGGAGACCTTGTCGGGGATCTGCGCGAAAGCCTGAATCTGGGCGAATTGAGCCGCCGGCAATTTCGCGATATAGCGCGCGTCGCCGGGCTGTTACCGCCGTCTCTGCCGGGGCGCGCCGCGCGTTCCGTGCGGCAGTTGCAGGCTTCCAGCGGACTGCTGTTCGATGTGCTCAAGCGGTATGACCCCGGCCACATTTTGCTGGCGCAGGCGGAGCGGGAGGTGTTCGAATCCGGTCTCGACGTGCGGCGACTGGCGGCGACACTCGTCCGCTGCCGCGATAAACGCATCGACCTTCACCGCCCTGCGACGCTGACACCGCTGTCGTTCCCTCTGTGGACGGAGGCCATCCGGGGACAACTCAGCACAGAGGACTGGACGACGCGCGTGCGCCGCGCCGCCGAACGGCTGGAGCGCCGATATGGATGACACAGTTGCAATCGATGTCGCCGGCGAGACGCTGCTGCTGCATGCTGACCGCGCCGCATGGTGGCCAGTGCGCCATAGCCTGTTCATCGCGGATCTGCATCTTGGCAAGGGAGACAGCCTGCGCGCCGCCGGCATCCCGGTTCCCACCGGCGGCAGCGAACATGACCTCAGCCGGCTCACCGCGCTCATACGGCAGACGGACATCCGACGCCTCTGGATACTCGGCGATTTTCTGCACGGGTCTCGTAAGGATGGTTCATGGCGCGAACAATGGCTGGCTTTCCGCGCGATGCACGCAGAGCTTGATATCCGGCTCGTGCTGGGTAATCACGACCGGGCAATGCCGGGGCTTGGGCTCGACATTCCATGTTTTTCCGGCTCGGTCGCGGAGGAGCCTTTCGTACTGGTTCATGCGCCCGCCGAAGGTGAGCCGGACGGGCCGATGCGGATATGCGGGCATCTGCATCCGGTCACGCGCGCGCCGGGCCTGCCGGGGCGTCACCCGGCGTTCGTCCTGGAGGCCGGGCAGATTATTCTGCCGGCATTTTCCGCTTTCACGGGGGGCTCTCTCGCGGATGAGCGCTCCGAACGCATTGCTTGCATCGCCGGTCACCTACTGCGAATTCCGGGACGTTGACGCGCCGGGCTTTGTCGTGAAATGCGAACAGGTGCCGTGTTTTATGTTGAGACGGGCAGATTCGCGGGCGCGGGCTGTTGCGGCGGCAGCAAGGCCTTCCGGGCTGGTTTCATTATGCCACGCCGTTTCTGAACCGATCGTTGCGATTTTGCTGATCCGTTTCGCTACCCGGCCGTTATGCTGGCTGTTTCGCTGCTTGCGCTCGGGCTGACAGTGGCCGCGCGGCGCGCGTCTGCCTGAACGCGGCAACAGGCACTTATTATAGCAGTTTGCGTTCAAGTCGGTTCATCGACTTGAACGCAAATTGTTGTAGAAATATATACATTAAAATAATTTTACTTTTTACCTCCAAACAATCCTTTAATTTTGCTTCTTGTATCTCTCCAGCCCTCCCTGAGGGTCAAGGATTCATTGTTGGCTTTTTTCAATTTAATTATATCAAGCTTAGCTTGTTTCGCTTTTTCTTCTGATTTCTTTTTAGCATCTTCTGCATTGTTTTCCTTATTGTAATTTTTTATTTCTCTCTCTTTACTTGAAATTTCTTTCAGATCCTCATCGCTTATGTTAGCGGTGAGTTCATTTATTTCCTTGATGGCTTGGTTCAAAAATTGTCTGATATCCTCCCACTTAGCAAGTCCTAGCACAATCGATCCAATATCTGCATAGGCAATAACGGTGCACGCGAACATATACAAACGCGTAACCTCGCGCACGCTGGCGCCACCTAACCCATTAATCCCTGTCCCTTTTGGAAACCGAAGTGAGTGAAGTTCCAGCTCGCCCTTAGCACCAGTTGCGTTAGCTTCATTCTTAACCTTAGCATTGGCATAGACGTTGGATTTTACCAAATTATCTTTTTTAGAGTCTGAAATTATACCGAAAGTTTTACTATAAAGCTTGACAAATCCACGAATAGGCTTTTCCCCTGCACGAAGTGCCGTACTTGACATCTTGATTTCTGAAAGAAGAATTGCTGCTCCAGGATCGATGTGTATTGTTGCATTGGCGGCTATTGCGGAATGAACGTTACTGATGATTATATTGGCTGCTACCAATGTGCTCAACGCTTCGGATACTTGTGCTGCTGCCATCTGAGGAAATGTTAGCGAAATTTCATTAAGCACCGCCTCTTTCGCGTCATGAATAAAGCCCACTGATTTACTGGACAATTCATGCCAAGAAATTGTATTTCCAGAATCATCCCCTGATGGTTGCGCAAGAAAGCTAGGTTTCATTGCGCGATAAGCAGCATTATCAAGTGTAGATCTCTTAGATTCCCGCTTATTTTCAAGTTCAATTTCAGCTCTTCGTCCTAAAAGGCTTGATATTTTTGTTTCACGGATTGTCATTTCATTAATAATGTTATTAATATCTATGTCTTGGTTTCCGGTTCCTTTTGCATTATTCAATGTGTTTTTTAAATCGACAAAGCTTTTTCTTCTGGCGCTGAGTTGATCGTCAGTCTCGGTAGAGTTGAGCCTTGATATTCTTAGAGGAGAATTTTGACTTTGATTTGATAGGTGAAGGCTGGATAGAATTGCATTATCTACAGCATTATCTTCCGTGCGCTTCTTTATAATAAATTGTTGTAGATTGGTGTCGCTTTGAACTTTTTTGTATAGATATGCTGCCATTATAATGAATGCTGCCGCATTAATGTCATTATTTAATAAATCAAACTTTCCAATATTACGTGCCTCAATCTTGCATGCACTGATGGATCCACTCATAGCCGAAACAAAATTTGAGTCAATACATACTGTTACAAAGTTTCTATAAGCAACCATCTTTTTTGAGAATGCTCCAAGGCATTTTTCTATGGTAGCACCTGATTTTGCACTGAATGTTTCTTTGAATGCATCCTCCACAGGAGCGGCAGCTTCCTCAAGCTTTGAACGGTCTATTCCTCTCGTTTGAAAATTAAATAAATCCTTTTTGAATTGACCTGTGTTATTTTGAGTTTGCATAAATGTATTATATTGGCCGTTTAAAAGAATCTTTTTGAAAAACTCTTCATCATTAACAGCAGCAGAAACTGCAACGCCAAGTTTTTTCTCTGTGCGGTCTGAAATAAATTTATAAAGTGCTGCGGTATTGAGGGGTGTTGTAAGAGCTGTTCGAATGGTCCCACCTTCTTCAAAGACTTCACTAGCTCCCTCTCGAACTACCGCTTCTGCCAAATCTATGCCTGCTCTAGCCGCATTTCCAGCAAGCTGCCATTGAAGGTCATTACCAACATTCTGTCCTTCTCTTACTTCTCCAACAAGCCTTTGGCCGGCCGTATATCCCTGAAAGCCAAAAGACAGATTAGCGCTATTAGCTATTGCGTCCGGATGTCTGTTCTGGTTTATGGCGTTTCCCGCTGACGTCTTGGCCATTGTTACACCGGCGGCCAAAATTGTGTTTGCAATGCCGGTTTTTGAAATAGATGAAAGGGCGTTGCCTACGAATGGAACAGACTGCAATGCCACGGCCAAAAAAGTATCAAACAATTTACAAGCCAGAGGGTCCGTTTTTTTTATGGCATCCCCGGCCTTTGTCTTTATATCTTTAATAATTTCTTTTATTTGACCAATATCTTCAATTCTTTGAGCGGCAATACTTACTGTTTTTGTAGTGACTTTTGTATTTGACTGGTTAAGCGCTCCAGTAATGTCACTTATGCACTCAGAAAAGTTAATAGCCCCCCCCCCTTTGAAAATCGCCGATTGAAGATCTGTTCTTCCGGTTTTATTATCATTTATTACTGCAAGGCATGCAGCAAGTTTTAGGACATCTTCTCGATTAATAAGGCCATATATTATATCATAATTAGAAGTTATACTTGTATTTGCATGATGATTTGGTGTTTTAATGTGCTCTGACAACTTTCCTCTAAGTTTTTCATTAAGAGTGTTCATAATAGCAGATAGTTCGTGAGTTTTTACTCTTGCCATAATACAAGTCTCCGTTTAAATGTTTTGCGAGAAAAATTTTTATTTTAATATTGAAGATTAAGATTTCTCTGGTTCGAAGCGCATTATTGTCGTATAATTTAACTATTTCTGTATATTCATTTTCAGTCCAACTTGTTTCCGGAAGAATGACGAACTCGTTTTTATACCGCACCGTCGCCCGGTCATGGGGCTGGATTTCTTATTTCAACTCCCCGGCCAAGGGAGTCCGGCTACTCCGCTGCCGGTTTCCGCCGGCCCGGTCAGCCTGGTCCACGACGCCTGTCGCCGTCTCGGCATCCGCAAGCCACACCGTGGTCGCCGTCGCGTGGCTTGCTCATCAAAGGGCATCGCCACCGCGAACTGCCCTCCCGGTCGCGGCGTCTGCTTGACCTCCCGCACAAGCGCGGCGGGGTCAGCGACGCAATCGCCGACCTTTATCGCCACCACCCGGCCAGACATCCGGGGACGAAATGGCAGCGTCAGCGTGTCGGCTATCCAGAAGTCCACCTGCTCCTATCCCACGAATGCCGCAACCGCCCCGCGCCGCTCATACCGCACCCCCACCCGGCGATGTGGAAAAGCCACTGTCCGATCATCGAGCACCCCGCGGCTTATATCCGGCACTGGCCCCTGCGCAGCCGGTAAACGCTCGCACGCGACAGCGAGGACACGGCTGATGCTGCCGGCTCTGTCACGGGCGAACAGGTTGCATAATAATCGTATGCATAGCTTGCCTGTAGCTGTCGGATAACGCTGAAAGTGTTGATCCTGCTCGCTCTGATCTGGTTCGTGGGGAGCGGCGGCTCTTCCATGCCGAGGGTTGTGCTCGCCTCGTTCCCCGGGCTTTTCGGGTCCGGAGAACCTTTTTCCGATGTATCAAGTTCCTGCCGTGAGCCGGCGCTTGCGACATTGTGCATCCATATGGCAGCCATGCGTGCTTTGCCTTTCCCCGTGCGGCAAGGTGCGCTATGCCTGACCGCCATGGACCCGCACGGGCAAGGTCGGCCTGGCGGATGAGGATGGACGCAGGCGGGAAATGTCGGAAAATCAGAATTACATCAGGCGGATACTGACATCATCGGTCTATGACGTGGCTATCGAATCGCCGCTCGATCCGATGAAGCGCCTGTCGCAGCGATTGAACGCTCCCGTGTTTCTGAAGCGCGAGGATCTCCAGCCCGTCTACTCTTTCAAGCTGCGCGGGGCCTATAACAAGATTGCCCGCCTCACGCCGGAAGAGCGGGCGCGGGGCGTCATCTGCGCCTCCGCCGGCAACCACGCCCAGGGCGTGGCGCTGGCCACGCAACGTCTCGGCATCCGCGCTGTCATCGTCATGCCGCGCACCACGCCGGGGATCAAGGTCGCTGCCGTGCGCAATCTCGGCGGCGAGGTGGTGCTGCACGGCGATGCCTTCGACGACGCTCGCCGCCACGCCGCAGTGCTTGAGAAAGAGCAGGGCCTCGTCTTCGTCCATCCTTATGACGACCCCGATGTCATCGCCGGGCAGGGCACGGTGGCGGTGGAACTGTTGCGCCAGCATCCCGGCCCGCTGGAGGCCGTTTTCGTGCCCATCGGCGGCGGCGGATTGGCGTCCGGCATCGCGGTCTACATCAAGTTCCTGCGTCCCGATGTCAAAGTCATCGGTGTGGAGCCTGACGATGCGGCCAGCATGAAGTCGGCGATCGAGGCTGATGAGCGGGTCGTGCTGTCCCATGTCGGGCTGTTCGCCGATGGCGTGGCCGTGGCGCAGGCGGGCGAGGAAACCTTCCGGCTCTGCCGCGAGCTGCTCGACGATGTCATCACCGTTTCGGGCGATGAAATCTGTGCGGCGATCAAGGACATCTTCGACGATACCCGTGCCGTGGCCGAACCTGCCGGCGCGCTGGCCCTTGCGGGCCTCAAGCGCTATCGCGAAACCGCACAGGGCAACGGGCCGCTCATCGCTATCAATTCCGGAGCGAACCTGAATTTCGACCGTCTCCAGCACGTGGCGGAGCGGGCGCAGATCGGCGAGCGCTCCGAAGCGCTGCTTGCTGTCACCATCCCGGAGAAACCGGGCAGCTACCGCCAGTTCATCCGCCTTCTCGGCCAGCGCCAGATCACGGAATTCAACTACCGTTACGCATCGGGTACGGACGCGCACATCTTTGTCGGCGTGCAGCTTTCGGAGGGTGAGCGCGAGAAAGAACGCATCATCGCCATGTTGCGCGAGCAGGATTATCCCGTGGTCGACCTCTCCGACAATGAACTGGCCAAGCTGCATGTGCGGCATATGGTCGGCGGCCGCGCTGCCTCGGCGGAAAACGAACTGGTGTATCGCTTCGAGTTTCCCGAGCGACCGGGCGCGTTGCTGCGATTCCTTGAGCTGCTGCGCTCGGACTGGAACATCTCGATGTTCCACTACCGCAATCACGGCACGGATTTTGGCCGTGTGCTGGCGGGGCTTCAGGTGGCGGAGGAGCACCGCGCCAGTTTTGAGGGCTTCCTCAATGAACTCGGCTATCCCTTCTGGGAGGAAACGCAGAACCCTGCCTATCAATTATTCCTCGATGGCCGATAAACAGGCACGAAGGGCGTCGATACAATGGGCGTTGTCGATGCCGGGGGTGTAACCTCCGTGCCGATATGCTGTCGACTGGCATTGCGCTTTTGGACCATCGTAACGTTTCGATGCGACATAACGTGGTCTGAATAATTTTGCCGCGCCGACTGGCGGGTGGTGGATGCGATACCGATCATGGTTTCTTCTCGTGAACTGGCTGTTTTTTTATCGGCTGCCCCATCCGCTGGGCTGCTGGTTATTGATCTCGATGCGGTGAGATTCAACTATCGCCTGCTGCGCGGCCTTCTGCAGGGCGCGGCCTGCGGCGGCGTTGTCAAGGCGGATGCCTATGGACTGGGCGCTGCAAAAGTGGTGCCGGTGCTTGCAGCCGAGGGCTGCCGTCATTTCTTCGTGGCCCATCTTGATGAAGCGCTGGCCCTGCTGCCGCATCTGCCGGATGATGCGACGACATATGTTCTGAACGGTCTCACGCGGAACGGTGCCGAAGAAGCGGCGCGCCTCGTGGTTGCGGGCAAAGCGGTGGTGCCGGTGCTTAATTCCGTCGATCAGCTTGCGGTATGGCGCGGCAAGGCTGCGCAATCTGGCCGCGTGCTGCCGGCAGCCGTTCAGGTGGATACCGGAATGTCCCGGCTGGGCCTGCCGCCGGAGAATGTCAAGGCGGTGGCCGGGGATGCCGATGCCTTCACCGGGCTCGATGTGCATTTCGTCATGAGCCATCTTGCCTGCGCCGACGAACCGCGTAATCCGGCTTCCACCGGGCAATTGGCGAATTTCCGCACGGCGCGGGCGCTTCTTGCCCAGCATCCGGCGTTGGCGCGGAGCCGGAGTTGCTTCGCCAACTCGTCCGGCATTTTCCTCGGCGCCGATTATCATTTCGATCTCGTGCGCCCCGGCGCGGCCTTGTACGGCATTAACCCGCTGCCCGGCGGCGACAACCCGCTGCGGGGCGTCGCCAGCCTTTTCGGTCGCATCATCCAGACGCGCTGGATTCCGGCTGGTACGCACGTGGGGTACGGCTATACGGCAACGGCGACGCGGCCCACCCGTGTCGCGACGCTTTCCGTCGGCTATGCCGATGGCTGGTTGCGCAGTCTCAGCGGCAAGGGCGCGGTATGGCTGGGCGATGACCGGCTGCCGATATTGGGACGGGTCTCGATGGATAGCATCTGCGTCGACGCGACGGATATCGCCGAGGAGCGTCTCGCCCCCGATACCCCCGTGGAGTTGATAGGCATTCATCAAGATGTCGATGACGTAGCGGATGCTGCCGGCACGATAGGATATGAAGTGCTGACATCGCTCGGAAGCCGCTACAGACGGGAATATTTGGGCGGGTAAAGACGATACTGGTCGAACCGGGAAAGATTATTCATCATGAAGGTCGTCGTTCTGGGCGCGGGGGTCATCGGTGTGACCTCTGCCTGGTATCTTGCGAAAGCGGGCTGTGACGTCACGGTCATCGAGCGGCAACAGGGTCCGGGGCTGGAAACGAGCTTCGCCAATGCTGGGCAAGTGTCGCCGGGGTATGCTTCCCCATGGGCTGCGCCGGGCATTCCGCTGAAAGCGCTGAAGTGGCTCTTTACGGAGCACTCGCCGCTGATCGTCCGGCCCCGGGCCGATCCAGCCATGCTGGTGTGGCTGACGCAGATGCTGCGCAATTGCACGCCCGCGCGTTACGCGACGAACAAGGCGCGCATGGTGCGCATTGCCGAATACAGCCGTGGCTGTCTCCAGGCGCTGCGCGCCGAAACCGGCATCGCCTACGACGAGCGCTCGCAGGGTACCTTGCAGCTTTTCCGCACGCAGGAGCAGCTCGACATGGTGGCCACGGATGTGGCAGTGCTGAAGCATTACGGCGTGGCGCACGAACTGCTGGCTCATGCCGAATGCGTCGCCGCGGAGCCCGGCCTCGCTTACGCGCGGCATAAGGTCGTGGGTGGCTTGCGCCTGCCTTATGACGAAACGGGGGACTGCTTCAAGTTTACCGGCAATCTGGCGGCGCTCGCCGCCACAGCCGGCGTGACTTTCCGGTATGGGATCGACGTGCGGGGGATCGATGCCTCGGGCGGCAAGGTCACCGGCGTCCGGACCAGCGACGGCAAGGTCAAGGCCGATGCCGTTGTTGTTGCGCTGGGCAGTTTCTCGCCGCACGTCCTCAAGCCGCTCGGGCTGAACGTGCCGGTGTACCCGGTTAAAGGCTATTCGATCACCGTTGATGTCACCGATCCGGCTGCCGCGCCCGTCTCAACCGTGCTCGATGAATCTTACAAGGTCGCCATCACGCGTCTTGGTGATCGCATCCGTGTTGGCGGCATGGCCGAGGTTTCCGGGTATCGTCTTCGTCTGCATCCGGAGCGAAAGGGCACACTGTCGCTGGTGCTTCACGATCTGTTTCCGCGTGGCGGCGATCCTGCCGGGGCGCAGCTTTGGTCTGGCCTGAGGCCGATGACGCCGGACAGCACACCGATCGTTGGCCGCACGCGTGTCGACAATCTCTATATCAACACCGGGCATGGCACGCTGGGCTGGACGATGGCGTGCGGCTCTGGCCGAGCGATTGCCGATATCGTGACCGGAAAAACGCCGGATATCGACGTAGCGGACCTTTCACTCGCCCGATACGGGTGAGGCCGCGCGGCGGAAATGCTCCAGTGCGAAAACGCGGATGGCGGATGACAGATTGCTGTCGCCGCGCGCCGTATCGACTTCGGCAATGAGACTGGCGACGGACATATCCCGCATATCGGCAATCTCGCGCAGCGCATCCCAGAAGGGTTGTTCGAGCGATACGCTCGTGCGGTGTCCTGCGATCATGACCGAACGCTTGACGACCGCTTCAGTCATCAGGGGTGCCTTTATCGCCTTCAGCAGTTTCATCACTGCGGCGATGGCCGTCAAGATGCCGTTTGGCCTTGTCGCGCTCATCGGCATCAGTGCGGCGCTGTAATGCAGAAACGCCGAAGCGCAAGCGGTTTTCGGCCGCCTGCGCTTCTTTTTCGGTTCTGGCGCGCGCCTTGCGGGCGCGGCGCAGATTAATGATTTCGGCCACCGGAATAGCCCGCTCTTAGGAGAGTTCGCTCAGTGCGGTGCCAGCATGTCCTGCGGGCGCACGACGAGGTCGAATTCCTCAGCCGTCACCTTGCCGGACTTCAGGGCTTCCTCGCGCAGGGTGGTGCCGTTCTTATGAGCAGCCTTGGCGATATCCGCCGCGGCGTCATAGCCGATCTTCGGCGCCAGAGCCGTAACCAGCATCAGCGAGCGCTGCAGCAACTCGGTAATCCGCTCCTGGTTCGGCTTGATGCCGACAACGCAGTTATCGGTGAAGCTGACGGCGCCATCGGCGAGCAGGCGCACGGACTGCAGGAATGCATAGGCGATGACCGGCTTGAACACGTTCAGTTCGAGGTGGCCCTGGCTGCCGGCGAACGAGACGGTCGTGCCGTTGCCGACGACCTGCGCAACCAGCATGGTGACGGCTTCCGACTGGGTCGGGTTGACCTTGCCGGGCATGATCGACGAACCGGGCTCGTTCTCAGGCAGCGACAGTTCGCCAAGGCCGGAGCGGGGGCCCGAGCCGAGAAGGCGGATGTCGTTGGCGATCTTGAACAGGGCCGTCGCCACGCTCACCAGCGCGCCGTGCGCGAACACCATGGCATCGTTGCTGGCCAGCGCTTCGAACTTGTTCGGAGCAGTCACAAACGGCTGGCCGGTGATCTCAGCGACCTTGGCAGCAAAGCGCTCTGCAAATTCAGGATGGGCGTTGAGGCCCGTACCGACGGCGGTGCCGCCCTGTGCCAGGGGATAAAGCGAGGCGAGGGATGTCTTGACATGTTCGATGCCGGTGGCGATCTGCGCCGCGTAACCGGAGAACTCCTGCCCCAGTGTCACGGGCGTCGCATCCTGAAGGTGCGTGCGGCCGATCTTGACGATGTCCTTGAACTCTTCCGACTTGGCCAGCAGCGCCTTGTGCAGATGCTCAAGCGCGGGCAGCAGACGGCTTGTGACGTCGAGAACGGCGGCGATGTGGATGGCCGTCGGGAATGTGTCGTTCGAAGACTGGCCCCGGTTGACATGGTCGTTCGGGTGAACCGGCGTCTTGGAGCCGAGCGGCGCACCGAGCAACTCGTTGGCGCGGTTAGCGATCACTTCGTTGGCGTTCATGTTGGACTGGGTGCCGGAACCCGTCTGCCACACAGCCAGCGGGAAGTGATCGTCATACTTGCCGTCGATGACTTCCTGCGCCGCTGTGGTGACTGCGTCCGCAACCTTGGGGTCGAGGACACCAAGATCCTTGTTGACCAGCGCAGCCGCGCGCTTGACCAGCGCCAGCGCATGCACCAGCGGCAGCGGGATCTTCTCTATGCCGATGCGGAAGTTCTGAAGCGAACGCTGGGACTGCGCGCCCCAATAGCGGTCAGCGGAAACCTCGATGGGACCAAAGGAATCGGTTTCGGTACGGGTCTGGGACATCAGGCGTTCCTCGCAAGGGCTTGGGCGGTTCCGCGAACGGGTTTCGTCCCACGTTCCGAAAGCGCATCGTCACAACAAACACGCGATAAGCCGACGCATCCCGGCCCATCGTTGCCGTGGTATAGCCAGACTCAGACCTCTGCGCCAAGAGCCTTTCAGGACCATGCGTCGAGATTACGCGGATAAAGGTGACAGAATGGCAAATCTGTCAGCAAGCCGCGCAACCTGCGCAATGCGGTCTCAGGTGTTCTTTTTACGGAAAGCGTCGAGCCGAACGACCCGGCCGCCAGTGTCGTCATCCGGATTGTCATCCTGACTTGGGGCGGCATCATCGTCAGCGTCGGTTTTCGCCGATTCCCCGGCATCATCACCGGCCAACGCGGCAGTATCGTCCGCCGATTTCTCGTCTACGGCTTCGTGGCTTGCGGCCGGAGCGGGAGCAACGTCGCCCTCATTGCCCTTGACCTCGAAGATGCGACGCGGAAACGCTCCCTGCGTCACCTGCCCGGAAGAGGAGGTGTCCTCACCGTCGAAGCTGTCATCGGCATCCTCTTCCTCGTCGAGGTCGATATCCGATTCGAATCGCAGCCCGAAATCCACCGAGCGGTCGAAAAAGCCCGTCAGCGCCTCGAACGGCACAACCAGCTTCTCCGGAATACCCTTGAACGACAGCCCCACCTCGAACGCCTGATCGGTCACCGTCAGATCCCAGAACTGGTGCTGGAGAACGATGGTCATCTCGTCCGGATATTCCGTGCGCATGCGGTTCGAGAGCCGCACACCCGGATGTTGGGTGCGGAAGGTGATGTAGAAGTGGTGCTCTCCCGGCAGGCCATCCCGCACGACGTCTGACAGAACCTGGCGAACAACGCCGCGCAAGGCGTCCTGAACGTGGAGATCGTAACGAATGAAGTCCTTAGCCATAACCCGGCGCCCGAAAATGTACCGGCGCCCTTCGTGGCCGCCACCTGAGTCTTGATGCCAGACTTTTTGTGCAAAGCGCAAGCCCCCAGCGACAACGCATGTGCGGAAACTGACGAGGCGGGCGAATATGATACATCTGGCCCGCAACACACGCAGCCGGCCACAGAACAATCGCCGCCGCATGCACAAACTGCATGAAACGGATAAAAACTCGCGGGAAGGGGGTGTTGAAAGTGGAGGCTTCTGTTGCCAGGTGCCTCCGAACCCCGCCCTACGGGGCTAACCGCAGGGGCTTTGAATCGATTACCAGAACCGCATTACGCGGCGACAGCAACCGGAGCATAGTTGTCATTGGCAACTATTGGATTGACCCGATAACGGCGGTATCATGCCGAACGAAAGCACACCTTTTACACCCTCGTCGATCCTGTTTCGCCCCCGCCGAAAACCAGCATGGCTGCTGATCTTGGGTGGAGGCGCCGGGTACCGCCCCCGGGTCCGAATGGTTTATTGCGATGGCCGTTTATCGTCATATCCGTCTTGCGACGGCAAAATGAATATAGGCCAGTCCGTTTCATTTTTAAAGAGGCATCGTGAGCGGCGCTGTGCAGCGAGGGTGCGCGGGCAAAGCGTGCTGCCTTGCGTCGTTCGCCTGTGTATCCCGGCCATTTGATGCTGTGACTTTTGCAGCGATCCGGCTATGTGGTAACCTCGATGCATCGTAAGACGTATCAATATCGGGTGGCTGGTGCATTTTCGGATATTATTATGGTGCCCTGACAGAATCGGCGGATTCGCTGCGGGTTGCGAATTCCGCAGCAGCGTCGGTTCAGAGCATCAGGGCGATTTGAGCGCAAACTGATTTGTTGAGGATGTTGCGGCCATGCGTGCCTATCTCGATCTCGTTGATCGCATCCTGCGGGAAGGAACCCGCAAGGATGACCGTACAGGCACGGGCACGCTTTCGCTGTTTGGCCAGCAACTGCGATTCGATCTTCGCGAGGGCTTCCCGCTGGTCACCACGAAGCGGGTTCACCTGAAATCCGTGATTCACGAGCTGCTCTGGTTTCTGCGCGGCGACACGAACATCGCTTATCTGCACGAGAACGGCGTCACCATCTGGGACGAATGGGCCGATGCGAACGGCGATCTCGGCCCGGTGTACGGCAAGCAATGGCGTGCGTTTGAGGGCGCTGGCGGAGAGACGGTAGATCAGATCGCGTGGGTGATCGATGAAATCCGCCGTAATCCTGATTCGCGCCGGCTGGTCGTCAGCGCATGGAATCCGGTGGATATTCCGCGCATGGCGCTGGCTCCATGTCACTGCCTGTTTCAGTTCTATGTCGCGGACGGCAGGCTCTCATGCCAACTTTATCAGCGGTCCGCTGATGTCTTTCTCGGGGTGCCGTTCAATATCGCCAGTTACGCGTTGCTCACCGAGCTTATCGCCAAGGTGACAGGGCTTGAGGCTGGCGAGTTCGTGCTGACGTTCGGCGACGTTCATCTGTATCTCAACCATGTCGAGCAGGCGCGCACGCAGCTCACGCGTGCGCCAAAACCCTTGCCGCGCCTTGTGCTGAGTGATGGTCTGACGGATATCTTCGCCGTGAAGGCCAGCGACATCGCTGTCGAGGATTACGACCCCCATCCCGCCATCCGTGCCCCGGTTGCGGTTTGAGATGATGATGCAGGCAGGTTCCATTCCGGCAGCTCAGCACCGGCCGCTGATTATTGTGGCTGCAGTGGCGCGCAACGGCGTCATCGGCGCAGGCAATGCGTTACCGTGGCGGCTTGGCAGCGATCTGGCGCGTTTTCGGGCTCTTACGATGGGCCGGCCGCTGATCATGGGGCGTAAAACGTTCGAATCACTGCCGCCTGCGCGGGCCGGGGGGAAGGGCAGGCTTCCCGGGCGTTCGCTGGTGGTGTTGACCCGTTCGGGATTCGCCACCTCGCCCGACGACGGCGAAGTTTTGCAGGCAAGAGATCTCGCAGGCGCTATTGGTCTCGCCGATGAACTGGCCAGGCGGGACGGAGCCGGCGAAATCGTGATCGCCGGTGGCGATGATGTTTTTTCGCAGGCATTGCCATTGGTGTCCGGCCTGCATTTGACTCTGGTCGATGCGTCGCCCGAGGGAGACGCTTTCTTTCCAGCCATCGATAACAGCGTGTTTCATGAGGTATCGCGCGAGGCGCACCAGCCCGGCCCGCGTGACGATCACGCATTCGTGTTCGTTGATTACGAGCGGCGGCAGCCGGCTGCATCGCAATTAAAGCCTCAGGCGGGCCAGGAAAGTTACGGTGGAACTTGACGGGGGCGTCGCTGACTTCCACTTTGCGACTCGTAAGCACGTCGGCAAATCGGATGCATGTTGGCGGTTCGTCGCCGGTTTGCGTGTGATAAAACGATATTTGGAAACTACCTCAAGACAAGGAATGGCTGACTTATGCCTTGGAGTAACCAGAGTGGCGGTCCGTGGGGCCAAAAGCCGCAGGGACCGTGGGGAACGGGACCGCAGGGCGGCGGTGGAGGGCAACAGCCCGATCTCGAAGACATTCTCAGGCGCGGTCAGGACAAGCTGAAAGGGTTCATCCCCGGCGGCGGTGGCGGTTTCCGCGGTTTCGTACTGATTGGTCTCGGTGCGGTGCTGCTGTGGCTGGCGACGGGCTTCTACACGGTGCGCCCGGACGAAGTTGGCCTCAATCTCATTTTCGGCCGCTATGTCGGCAAGACGGGCGAGGGCCTGCGTTACAATCTGCCCTATCCCATCGGCACGGTGATCAAGCCGCGCGTCACTACGGTCAACACCGTTGAAGTGGGGCAGCGCACGGGCGATACCTCCCAGCGTATCTCGCAGCGTGAGGTGCTTGAGGAAAGCCTGATGCTGACTGGCGACGAGAACATCGTCGACATCAACTTCACGGTGCAGTGGCAGGTCAGCCCCACGGCGCCAGAGCATTATGTGTTCAACCTCAAGAACCCGGATGCCTCCATCAAGGCTGTGGCCGAGGCTGCCATGCGCGAGGTCGTCGGACGGCGCAACATTCAGGCGGTTCTCACCACGGACCGTAGCGCCATCGAGGACGAAGTGCGCAAGCTGATGCAGGCCCAGCTCGACGAGTATGGCGCTGGTGTCGAGATTCGTCAGGTGCAGTTGCAGAAGGTCGATCCGCCGCAGCAGGTCATTGATGCGTTCCGCGACGTTCAGGCCGCGCGTCAGGATCAGGACCGCGTCCGCAACGAAGCTGAAACCTATGCCAGCCGCATTGTTCCCGAGGCGCGCGGTGAAGCGTCGCGCATCGTGCAGGCCGCCGAGGGTTATCGTGAAGGCGTGACCGCCGAGGCCCGCGGTGAGGCCGCCCGCTTCAAGCAGGTCTATGAAACCTACAAGACTGCGCCTGCGGTGACCCGCGAGCGTATGCTGATCGAGACGCTTGAAAAGGTCTTCGGCGATTCCGATAAGGTGATTTTGGACAAAAACGGGCAGGAAACCCTACCGGTGCTGCCGCTCGGTTCCTTGCAAGGCGGCGTTTTGCCAGGTTTGCAGCAGCAGGCGCCGCGCGCGCCGGCCGCTCAGCCGGCCCCTTCTTCCGGTAACGTTATTCAGCAGGGGGCCGCACGATGAACGCCCAGACCTTGAAAGTTGCGGGCGCTATCGTTCTCGCCATCGTCGTATTCGTACTCTGGAACGCGACATTCATCGTCCATCAGACCGAGCAGGCGCTGGTGCTGCGCTTTGGCGGCGTGCGTTCCGTCGCGACGGAACCGGGGCTCTACTTCAAGCTCCCGATGATTGAAAATGTCGTCGAGATCGACAACCGCGTGCTGGACCTCGATCTGCCGGAGCAGGAAGTCATCGCTGCCGACCAGAAGCGGCTGGTGGTGGATGCGTTCGCGCGTTATCGGGTGACCGATCCGGTTCGTTTCTACCAGACGGTGAATAACATCGCCGGCGCCAACCTGCGGCTTGCCAATATCATCAACTCGACCGTCCGTTCTGTCGTGGCCGAGGCCTCGTTTACGGATATCGTGCGCACCAATCGCTCCGGCCTGATGCGCGAGATTCAGGAAGAGGTGAACAGGCAGGCGCAAGGGCTGGGCCTGACGGTGATCGACGTGCAGCTGCGCCGCGCCGATCTGCCGCAACAGAACAGTGAGGCGGTCTATCAGCGCATGCAGACCGAGCGTCAGCGCGAGGCCGCCGATATCCGCGCGCAAGGATCGCAGCTGGCGCAGACCATCCGCGCCCGTGCCGACCGTGACGTCACCGTTATCCGCGCGGATGCAAACCAGCAGGCGCAGGAGATTCGCGGTCAGGGCGACGCACAGGTGAATACCATCCTGGGTGATGCCTACAGTCTGGACAGCGACTTCTTCGCGTTCTTCCGCTCGCTTCAGGCTTACACGAATAGCCTTGGGGGCGGTACGCGGTGGGTGTTGTCGCCTGACAGCCACTTCTTCCGCTTCCTCGACCCGGCCGCACAAGGCAGGGCGCCGCAACCGGCCCCGCAGGCCGCGCCGGCTCCTGCTATTAATACGCAAGACTGATCGATTGCAGCGGCGGGCGCATGATGCGCCCGCCGTCTTATTTTGAGAGAATGTGGCATGACCATCGAGAAGACCATTGCGGCGGTGCGGCCTGTCCGTCGGTTTGCCGGCGTGGGCATCATCTCGCGCTGCCTCCTGCCTCTGACGATCGCGGCATCCGTCATGCTGACGTCGCCCGCCACCGCTCGCGGGCCCGAGGCGATCGCCGATCTCACCAACGAGGTCATCGAGGCGGTTGTGAACATTTCCGCATCCGAAAGCAAAGCCGCTTCTGCGCGCAGGGATGTGCCTCCGCCAATTCCGGGGGCGCCTTTCGGCGACCTGTTCGATGAATTCCGCAAACGCCGCGACGAGGAACCGCAACGCGGGCCGCGCCAGTCCGAATCGGCCGGTTCAGGTTTCGTCATCGACCCATCGGGCATCATCGTCACCAACAATCACGTCATCGGCGATTCGAATGACATCACGGTTTCGTTTACGGATGGAAGCAAGCGCAAGGCGGAGCTGGTCGGTCGCGACGACAAGCTCGACCTTGCCGTTTTGAAGGTCAATGCCGACAAGCCCCTGAAGGCAGTGAAGTTCGGTCCGTCGGAAAACCTGCGCATCGGCGATTGGGTGGTTGCCATCGGCAATCCGTTCGGCCTCGGCGGGTCAGTGACCGCAGGCATCATTTCAGCCCACAGCCGCGATATCGAGCAGGGGCCTTACGACGACTACATCCAGACCGATGCCGCCATCAATCGCGGTAACTCTGGCGGGCCGCTGTTCAACCTCGCCGGCGAGGTCGTGGGAATCAACACGGCCATCTTATCGCCGACGGGTGGTTCAGTTGGCATCGGTTTCGCCGTTCCGGCGGAGCTTGCGGGGCCGACGATTGCGCAGTTGCGCGAGTTTGGCGAAACCCGGCGCGGCTGGCTCGGCGTTCGCATCCAGGCCGTTGATGAAGATGCAGCCGATGCCTTAGGTCTCGCACGCGCGGAAGGCGCGCTTGTCGCCAGCATCGATAAGGAAGGGCCTGCCGCCAACGCCGACATCAAGACGGGCGACGTAATCATTCGCTACAATGGCAAGCCGGTGAAGGAATCGCGCGATCTCTCCCGCAGTGTCGCAGCGACTGAGGTTGGAGCCAAAGTGCGGGTGACGCTGCTGCGGGAAGGCAAACAGCGGCAGGCGACAGTGACGCTTGGGCGGCTGGAAGACAGCGAGAAGAGCGCCGCAGCAACAGCCAGCGAGGAGCCGGGCAAGACCACCGGGACGCGCGCACTTGGCCTTGAACTCTCGGAGATCGACGACGAGTTGCGCCAGCAATATGAAATCGCAAAAAGCGTTTCGGGTGTTGTCGTAGTAGGTGTCGAAAGTGCTTCAGCGGCATCCGACAAAGACATTGGCGCGGGAGACGTGATCGTCGAGGTTGCGCAGGTGGCGGTGGCAACGCCGGCAGACGTGGAACGCCGGGTCGAAGCTCTTCGCAAGGAGGGGCGCCGCTCGGCACTGTTCCTGATAACGGGCCGGGATGGTGAAACGCGCTTCGTCGCCATTCGGCTTTCGGGCGACTGATCCGCTGCTCCAGTTACTTTTGGAAAGCGTCCGGCACTGATAGACAGTGCCGGACGCTTTTGTATCAGCTCTCGCTTTTTGGCTCGGTGACGAACTCTTCGCGCTTGAAACCCTGAGCATAGAGCAGGGCGGTCAGGTCAGCGTGCTCGACGCGGGCATGCGCGGCTTCTGCAACGGCCGGCTTGGCGCGGAAGGCTACGCCAAGACCTGCATCGCCAAGCATGGCGAGATCGTTGGCGCCGTCACCCACTGCCAACGTTTCATGATCTGCAAGGTTATGGGTATCGCGCAACTCATGCAGCGTGGAGCGCTTTGCCTCGCGGCCAAGGATCGGCTCCTCGACCTGCCCGGCAAGGTGCTCGTCCGCGACGATGAGGAGGTTGGCGCGGTTCTCATGGAAACCGGCCAATTGTGCGATGCGCTGGGTAAACAGAGTGAAGCCGCCGGAGACGAGGCACGTGTAGATGCCATGTGCACGTAGCGTTTGCACGAGTGTCACCGCACCGGGGGTGAGGGTAATGCGCTCGGCGATGATGCTGTCAATGACCGAAACCGGCAGGCCGCGCAGCAAACCGACACGCTCGCGCAGGGCTGGCTCGAAGTCGATCTCACCACGCATGGCGCGCTCGGTGATGGCGGACACCTTGTCCTTCAGGCCGACGAAATCAGCCAACTCGTCAATGCATTCCTGCTCGATGATGGTGGAGTCCATGTCGGCGAGGAACAGGCGCTTGCGACGGCCCAGAAGCGGCTGGACAATGACGTCCACCGGCTCGCCGGCAATGGCCTCGCGCACACTATCAGCGACGACGCGGGGCGATTCACCGCCTGCGTGTGTGAATACCAGGTCAACGGCGATGCCATCATCAAGCCAGCGTGTGGACGCCTCTGCCGGCAGGGCTTGCGCGGCGCGGCGAATGACGGCATCGGTAATCGCAGGCGCGGCCGGGTTAGCGATGAGCGTCGCGACAAGCGGGTTAAGGGCGGACGAAACGTCAGATGTCATGCGAACCAACATTGATCGAGAATGATGCGCGGCTGCAAGGCGCGCGAGCTATTCTCATCGCAGGACCAACCGCATCCGGCAAGTCCGCATTGGCAATTAAACTCGCCAATCGTCTTGGCGGCGTGGTGGTGAATGCGGATTCGATGCAGGTCTACGCCGACCTGCGCACGATCACCGCCCGACCCACGCTTGACGATGAGGCGACGGCGCCGCACGTTCTCTATGGGCATGTCGATGCTGCCGAGAACTACTCGGTCGGCCGCTGGCTGGTCGATGCAACCGCTGCGCTGGATCGCATCTGGCAGAACGGCAGGGTGCCTATCATTACGGGCGGGACGGGGCTTTACTTCAAGGCGCTGACGGAGGGGCTTTCGGAAATTCCTCCGGTGCCCGATGCCGTGCGCGCAGAAATCCGCACTGCCGCGGAGGGGCGCGACACGCCCATGCTGCATGCCGATCTCGCAGTTCGTGATCCGGAATCCGCCCGGCGTCTCAGGCCAACCGACCGGCAACGTATTTTACGTGCGCTGGAGGTTCTGGCTGCAACGGGCAAACCGCTGGCATCATTCCGGCAAATGCGCCGCCCCGGCCCTTTGGGTAACATGTCCGTCGTGCGTTATTTCCTTGCCCCGGACCGTGCACAGGTCAACGAACGCATCGACAGGCGTTTTGTCGCCATGATGGCCGGCGATGCGCTTGTCGAAGTCGAGCGACTTGCAGCGCGTGGCCTTGACCCCGCTCTGCCCGCAATGCGCGCCCATGGCGTGCCTTGGCTTATCCGCCACATGCACGGTGAAGTCACAGTGGAAGAAGCCATTGCCGGAGCGCAAGCCGACACGCGGCATTATGCCAAACGCCAGTTCACCTGGTTCCGGCATCAGGCACCGGATTTCCAGTGGCTGGATTGGAATTCCGCGGACAAATAAAAACCGGCGACAGCCATTGGGACTATCGCCGGTGATATGACGCGCGAAGCGAAATGTCAGGCGTTCGCGCCGATCCAGTTTGACAGGTCGGTTTTGTGCGATGCTCCGACCTTCTGGGCTGCCAGCTTGCCATCCTTGAAGAGCAGCAGCGTTGGGATGGAGCGGATGCCGAACTGAGCGGCGGTGTTGGGGTTTTCGTCAACGTTGAGTTTGACGATCTTGACCTTGCCGTCAAGTTCGGTCGAGAGCTCTTCCAGCGCCGGGGCGATGGCGCGGCAGGGGCCGCACCACTCTGCCCAGAAATCTACAACGACCGGCTTGTCGGCCTTCAGGACGTCCGCTTCGAAACTGGAATCGGTCACCTTGCTGGTCATAATTGCTCATCCTCAATTCGGTTGCTTGGCATGCCGTGTCCAGCATGCCGCATCATGGATGCGTTGCACTGCCCTTGAAGGTAGGCACGTCCGCGGTGGGGGTCAAGCGTCGCCCCAGGGCGTGACACGCCGAGCGGGTGCTTTTACACACGCTAACTCCATGCAAAAGACCGGAGCAGCGGCTGCCGCTCCGGTCCCGATTGTGTGCTGGTTCAGTTTCAGAGCTTCGTCGGCGGTACGACGGTGGCGACGATTGACGAATCGAGCGCTTCGTAATCGTGCAGGCCAATGACGTCATAAAGCTCGGCGCGGGTCTGCATGCCGTCGAGGATGGCCTTGACGGAGCCGTCGCGCTTCAGCGTGGCGTAGAGCTTTTCCTGCGCCTTGTTGGCGACGCGCAGCGACGACACCGGCCAGATGATCATCTTGTAGCCGAAATCTTCGAACTGCTGCGCCGTGTAGTAGGGCGTGCGGCCAAATTCGGTCATGTTGCCGAGCAGCGGCACGCCGGGCAGGCGCCTTGCGAACTCGCGGAACAGCTCTTCGTCATTCAGCGCTTCGGGGAAGATGGCGTCAGCGCCGGCTTCGACATAGAGCTTGGCGCGGGCGACTGCGCCCTCGATGCCCTCGCTGGCGGCGGCATCGGTGCGGGCGATGACGTAGAGATGGCGGCGAGCCTTGACGGCGGCCGCGACCTTGGTGGCCATGTCGTGGGCGTCGGCCAGCTTCTTGTCGTTGAGGTGGCCGCACTTCTTGGGCAGCAACTGGTCTTCCAGATGGATCGCGCCAGCGCCTGCATCTTCGAAGGTGCGCACGGCGTGCATCACGTTGAGGGCTTCGCCATAGCCGGTGTCGCCGTCAACAAGCACCGGCAGGCCGGATGCGCGCGCCACCTGGCGGATGAAGAAGGCGACCTCATCGACGGTGATGATGCCAAGATCCGGCAGGCCCATGGATGCCGTCATCGCCGCGCCGGACAGATAAACCGCGTCGAACCCGGCGTTGCGTGCCTGGATCGCTGCCTGACCGTTGTGCGCGCCCGGGATCTGGAGAATGCCGGGACGCTCCACCAGCGCGCGAAAGCGCACGCCTGCGGGTTCTTGAGAAAGATCGGAAGCAACTAGATAAGGCATGGTTCTATTCCTTGAAACAGGCGCGGCATGAACTGTGCCGGCTGGCGGCCGGGTTGTCGCCCATGATATGCCGTCGCGCATGACATGTATTGACGGCTGTCCTTAAATGAAACCGGCGGGCAAGCCCGCCGGTCGTCATATCTTCACGCGGCTTTTCCGCGTTTCGCGATGGGAACGAACTCAAGGTTCTCCGGTCCGGTGTAGTTGGCGGACGGGCGGATGATCTTGTTGTCCGTGCGCTGCTCGATGACATGCGCGGCCCAGCCGGCCGTGCGGGAAATCACGAACAGCGGCGTAAACATCGCTGTCGGCACGCCGAGCAGGTGGTAGGAAACGGCGCTGAACCAGTCGAGGTTGGGGAACATCTTCTTCACGTCCCACATGACCGACTCGATCCGCGCGGCGATGTCGAAGAGCGCCGTGGAGCCGGCCTCCTCCGACAGCTTGCGCGCCACTTCCTTGATCACGACGTTGCGCGGGTCCGACACCGTGTAGACGGGGTGGCCGAAGCCGATGACCACTTCCTTCGCCTCGACGCGGCGGCGGATGTCGGCCTCGGCCTCGTCCGGATCGCCGTAGCGCTTCTGGATCTCGAAGGCCACCTCGTTCGCGCCGCCGTGCTTGGGGCCGCGCAGCGCGCCGATGGCTCCGGTGATGGCGGAGTAGAAGTCCGACCCCGTGCCCGCGATGGTGCGCGCCGTGAAGGTCGAGGCGTTGAACTCATGCTCTGCATAGAGAATGAGCGACACGTGCATCGCCTTGACCTGCTCCTCGGTTGGCCTCTTGCCGTGCAGCAGGTGCAGGAAGTGCCCGCCGATGGAGTCGTCGTCCGTCTCCACTTCGATCCGACGGCCGTTGTGGCTGTAGTGATACCAGTAGAGCAGGGCCGAACCCAGCGACGCGATGAGCCTGTCGGCAAGGTCGCGTGCGCCGGGGTGGTTATGGTCTGCTGCTTCGGGAAGCACGCTGCCCAGAACCGAAACTGCCGTGCGCTGGACGTCCATCGGGTGGGAGGAGGCGGGTAACGCCTCCAGCACCGTCTTGAGCGTCGCGGGCAGGCCGCGCAGGCCGCGCAGCTTTGCCTTGTACGCGTCCAGCTCCCCTTGCGTCGGCAGACGCTCGTGGATCAGCAGATGGGCGATTTCCTCGAATTCACTGTCTTTTGCGACGTCAAGAATATCGTAGCCGCGATAGTGAAGATCGTTGCCGGTGCGCCCGACGGTGCAGAGCGCGGTGTTACCCGCGACGACACCGGAAAGCGCGACCGACTTCTTCGGCGCTGGCTTCTTGACCTCATTATTATTGTTTGTGGTCATAGCTCAGTTGTTTCCCTTCCAGTCGAAGATGCCGGAAGCGGGCGTGATCAGCTTGCCGGCGGGCAGGGTGAACGTCAGCCCGACGACCTCGTCGGCCGTCAGCTCGGGCAGGCGCTCGACAAGCGCCAGGAAGCGATCCTGCTCGGCCACGTCCAGAACGCCGTCGGCAAGCAGGCGGAACTTCTTGATGTAGTCGGGGCGCTTGAAGGGGCGCGCGCCCAGCGGATGCGCATCGGCCACCGCCAACTCGTCCTCGATGACCGTGCCGTCTTCCAGCGTCACGACCACGCGGCCGCCGAACGCCTTTTCCTTCGGGTCATGCGAGTGGTAGCGGCGCGTCCACTCCGGATCTTCCACGGTGGAGATCTTGTGCCACAGCGTCACCGTCTCGGGGCGTCCTGCGCGCTCGGGCGCATAGCTGTTGACGTGGTGCCAGCCGCCATCTTCCAGCGCGACGGCGAAGATGTACATGATGGAGTGATCCAGCGTCTCGCGGCTCGCCTTGGGGTCCATCTTCTGCGGATCGTTCGCGCCCGTGCCGATCACGTAGTGGGTGTGATGGCTGGTGTGAATGACGATGCTCTTGACCTTCGACAGGTCGCCAACCTTCGGGCCAAGACGGCGGGCAAGGTCGATGAGCGCCTGGCTCTGGTACTCTGCCGAGTGCTCCTTGGTGTAGGTGTCGAGGATGGCGCGCTTGGCCTCGCCCTTGTCGGGCAGCGGCACGGTGTATTCACGCGACGGGCCGCCGAGCAGCCATGCGATGAAGCCGTCCTCGCCTTCCCACGCCGGGGAAGGAGCGCCTTCGCCGCGCAGCACGCGGTCCACGGCCTCGACGGCCAGCTTGCCGGCGAAGCCGGGTGCGTAGGCTTTCCAGCTCGAAATCTCACCCTTACGCGACTGGCGCGTGGTGGTGGAGGTGTGCAGCGCCTGCTGAACGGCCTGATAGATGATTTCGGTCGGCAGCTTCAGCAGCGTGCCGATACCCGCGGCGGCGGATGGGCCGAGGTGGGCGATGTGGTCGATCTTGAACTCGTGCAGGCAGATGCCCTTCACGAGATCGACCTGGATCTCGTAACCCGTCGCGATGCCGCGGATCAGGTCCGCGCCGTTCTGGCGCGTGTGCTGTGCCACCGCGAGGATCGGCGGAATGTTGTCGCCGGGGTGCGAGTAGTCAGCGGCGAGGAACGTGTCGTGGTAGTCGAGTTCGCGCACAGCGGCGCCGTTGGCCCATGCGGCCCACTCGGGCGAGACGCGCTGATCCTGCGGCAGGCCGAAAACCGTCGCGCCGGGCTTGAAGGGATGCGCGACAGCCTGGCCGCGAGCGCTGGCAACCGGGCGACGGTTGACGGAAGCGGCGGCAACGGCGGCGTTATCGATGATGCGGTTGCCGATTTCCTCGACGACGGCAGGCTCGATGGCGACCGGATCGGCGGCAACCTCGGCGATCTTCCAGGCAAGCTGATCTTCACGCGCCAGATTTTCAGACGACTTGTAGGTGCGGACCTTGTGCTGGGTAACCATGGAGTGCTCCTCGGAGGTTGATGGAACGGCCGAATGACGCCGATACGCTCATGCTCATCGAGTTCACGATGCTTCCGGGCTGGCTGGCAGCAAACCGGCGCAGGTCGCTGAACCCGCTTGATCGGGGAGGCGTCAAACCTGTGAATTTTGCAATATACGCAATTCACGAGGCTCGCAAGACGCCTGCTCTGCATAGTTTTCCAGCCGATATCATGCTATTTTGCAAAGATTGCAAATACGGGAGGCCGATATTGGAAAGAAGCCCTGCTCGCATAAGGACTTCCACTCTGGCGAGAGCCAATGCATCCACCGTCGTTGTTGAAGGGGCGCGCGCGGCCCGCAGCGACAGGAAAAAGAACTTCATCGGCGTGCGTCTTCGGCGCCTGCGCGAAGAAAGACAGATGACGCAGCAAGCTCTTGCGCTCGCCATCGGGCTTTCGCCCAGTTATCTCAACCAGCTTGAGAACAACCAGCGCCCCGTTACGACGAAGGTATTATTGCGCCTCGACGCCTTCTTCGGGGCCGATTTGC
Organism: Pseudochelatococcus contaminans; assembly: GCF_014195635.1. GTDB lineage: Bacteria > Pseudomonadota > Alphaproteobacteria > Rhizobiales > Beijerinckiaceae > Pseudochelatococcus > Pseudochelatococcus contaminans. Next base: position 703,917 of record NZ_JACICC010000001.1, read on the forward strand.
GCCTGCTGTCGCACGACGACGAGGCGCGGCTTATCGCCAACCTTGGCGATGCGCTGGCGGACCCGATGATCGGCGAGGTGATTTCGCGTGCCGAGCTGCATGAGGTAGCGAGCAACATGCCGGCGGTTGCCCGCGCCTTCATCACGCTTCACCGGCGCTACCGGCAGTTGAGCGAACAGACGGCGGCGCTCACGGCGCGTCTTGGCAGCGAAAGATCGGACGGTACGGGCGCGCGGGGCGAATTTTCCGCCGATGCCGAGGCGGATGGCGGCGCGGATACGGCGCTTCCCTATGCGCCGTTCGAGGAAGTGCGCGAGTTCATGTATGAACGCCACAACCACATCGCGGAACTCGACTCGGCGGCGGAGACGCTGGCCATGTTTGCCGGCGTACGGTCCGGCAACGCAGTCGCGGACCTGGCTGCGCTTATGGCGCGCCGCCATAACGCGCAGGTCGAGATCATGGTCGCCAACGATGGTGCGGAGCGGGAAGTTCAGCGCCATTACGATCCCACGACGCGCGTGTTACGTCTGTCGCCCCGCCTGCGGGCCGGCCAGCAGGCGTTTCAGATCGCTACGCAACTGGCGCTGATGGAACATGGCGATCTGATCGATACGCTCGTGGGGCAGGGGGGCTTCACCAGCGAGGAAGCGCGCGGCCTGATGCGCATCGCCCTTGCCAACTACTTCGCCGGGGCGCTCATTCTGCCTTATCGCGTGTTTTTGGAGGCGGCGGAGGCGCGGCGCTATGATATCGACCTGTTGAGCCATCACTTCAGCGTCGGCTTCGAGACCATCTGTCATCGGCTCAGCACGCTTCAGCGGCCGGATGCGCGCGGCGTGCCGTTCTTCTTTATTCGCGTTGATCGGGCGGGGAATATCTCGAAGCGCCAGTCCGCCACGGACTTTCACTTTTCGCGCATCGGCGGCACGTGCCCATTGTGGAACGTGTATGAGGCCTTCGCCCATCCCGGCCGCGTCCTGACGCAGATCGCGCAGATGCCGGACGGGCGTGCTTATCTGTGGGTGGCGCGCACGGTTTCACGCCACCACGGCGGCTATCGCGCACCGAGCAAGACCTTCGCCATCGCACTGGGCTGCGATCTGCGCCATGCCAGCCGCCTCGTGTATTCAGACGGACTGGACCTCAACAATCCCGCGGCCGCAACGCCGATCGGTGTGGGCTGCAAGGTCTGCGAGCGCAGGGCCTGCCCGCAGCGCGCATTTCCACCGATCGGCCGTGCGCTGCGCGTGGACGAGATGCAGCGCAACTTCTCACCCTATCCGGTGAAGTAACAAGGGGCCGGCAGCGGCATGAAACGCCGCTGCCCTGCCTGAGGGATTACAGCTTCGGTTTTTCGGCTGCGTTCTTGACGCGCTCGGCGGCCTCGGCCTGACCTTTCTCCAGCATATCGTAAACCGTGCGGAGATTGTCCGCCGCTGCGGCATAATCGACGAGCCAGAATTCGGCGAGATCCGCCATTTCTTGTACGTCGCCCCTGTTATCGACCTTTACGCGGAGAGTCACGCCGCATTTCGTCTCCAGGCGATACGGCCCATCGTCGTTGAGTCCGGAGAAACTGAACGAACCGTTGCGCATCTTGAGGACCTTGTCCTCATCTCTGCGTAAGCAGGGATGATAGCCGTTGCGCTCGAACTCGAACTTGCTTGTGCCCCAGTTCCACTCCGGATAAATACCCTGAAACTGCGGGTCGATTGTGATCATCGGTCCGGCTTTGGCGATCATCGCCTCCTTGATATCCTCGACGAGCACCTGCTCCCGCACGGCAGGTCCCTGTCCCGGACGCCAGCCATCGGTGAAATAGTGCTTCCGCCAGATGCCGATCACCGGATGCGGCGGCGTGACCGCGGCGGCGACGAAGATGAAGCTGTTATCGTTTACCCGGCCTTCCAGGCCAAACGCTATCTCCTCTGAGGCGAACGCACCCGCCTTCAGTCTCCCTTTCTGGATCTGGATTTTGTAGCCGATCCCTGAATCATTCAGTTTCTGCTCGGCCGATTCAAGGCTGTCTCCCATCTTGATGCCCAGTATGTCCGCATCTCTGGCGGTTTGGGCATTGGTTGCTGCTGCCGGTATTGCGGCGGCAAGGATGGCGATCGTCAAAGCTTTAAAACACTTACGCATGGATATAATCTCTATGATTTAAATCATATGGTGGCAATTATGCAAAAATGTTTGCATGCGATTTCTATAGAGTACTTCGGAAAAAATACAATGATGCTTAAAAATATTTCTGTGGCAAATGAAATCAGGCTTGGGGCAAGTCAGACTTGAGGCAAGTCAGGCTTGGGGCAAGCGAATTGCGTTCGGTCGATCAGCCGATAATCGATCTGGATAACTGATCGGTGAATGCCGTTGCGGCCTTGCTAAATGTCTATTAAATTAATATACTAACTGTGATGATGCTTTTGGTGTCGTTGCAAATGGCAGCGCCTCCTCTCTGGCGGGGAGAGCGCTGTCTTCTCGGCGGCAGCCGCAGCTTTTGGCATGCCCAGCGCGCCCGGCGTTGGTTATGAGCCCACTTGATCAAGGAACCCGGTAATGAAAATCACGAAGTCGCTTTTAAAAATGGGTTTGGCTTTGGCCTTTGGCGGCGCTGCTTTTGCGGCGCATGCGGCTGATCTGACGGTGGGTTATCAGACCATCCCGACTCCGTCGCATGTCGCGCAGGCCGATGGCCTCTATGAAAAGGCGACGGGTGCCAAGATCGACTGGCGCAAGTTCGATGGCGGGGCCGAGGTGATCAACGCGGTCGCTTCAGGCAATGTTCAGATCGCCTATCTGGGTTCCAGCCCGTTCGCGGCAGCCATCAACCGCAAGCTGCCGATTGAGGCGTTTTTGATCGCGGCAGAGCTGGGTACCAGCGAGGAACTGGTGGTGCGCAATGGCTCTGGCATCGAGAAGCCGGAGGATCTGGTGGGCAAGAAAATCGCCACGCCGTTTGCATCCACCAGCCACTACAGCCTCCTGGCCGCGCTCAAGCATTGGGGTGTCGACGCCAAGCAGGTCAATATCATCAACCTGACGCCAGCCAATATCGCCGCTGCATGGTCGCGCGGCGACATCGACGGTGCCTACACGTGGGATCCGGCGCTCAGCAAGGCGAAGGAAAGCGGCAAGGTGCTCATCAGCTCCGGCGAACTGGCGAAGCTGGGTGCACCCACGTTCGACGTCTGGCTGGTGCGCAAGGACTTCGCGGAAAAGCACCCTGAAGTGGTGGCGAAGTTTGCGGAAGTCACGCTGCAGTCCCTCGCTGACTACACGAAGGATCCCGTCGCGTGGGTGACCAACAAGGACAACATCGACAAGCTGGTGCGACTGACCGGCGCAACCGAGGTCGAGATTCCCAACGTTCTGTCGGGCAGCATATTCCTGAACCCCGATCAGCAGATTGAGAAGCTCGGGCAGCCGACCATTGATGCCTTGACGCAGACCTCCGCATTCCTCAAGGAGCAGGGCCGTATCGACGAGGTGCTGCCGAGCTACGCTGAATACACGACGCCCAAACACGTCGAAGCTGCTGCAAAGAACTGAGGTATTATGGCTTTGCTTGAACTGCGCAAGGTTGGCGCGCGTTATCCGGGGTCGCGAAACCTCGCGTTGAGCGACATCTCGCTTCGGCTGGGTCCGGAACAACTTGTCGTTGTTCTGGGGCCTTCCGGCAGCGGCAAGACGACGCTGCTGAATCTGATCGCCGGATTCGCGCTGCCCGCCAGCGGGCAGATCACTCTCAACGGCGCTCCGGTCTCCGGGCCGGGCGCGGATCGGGGTGTCGTTTTCCAGCAGGATGCGCTGCTGCCCTGGCAAACGGTGCTGGAAAACGCGGCCTTCGGCCTGGCGTTGCGGGGTGTCCCGCGTGCGGAGCGTGAGGAGCAGGCGCGCCGGCAATTGGCTCTGGTGGGTCTTGAAGGGTTCGAGCATCGCAATGTCTGGCAACTGTCCGGCGGTCAAAAGCAGCGTGTCGGCATCGCGCGCGCCCTGACCGCCGATCCCAGCATTCTGCTGCTGGATGAGCCGTTCGGCGCTCTGGATGCGTTTATCCGGGAACAGGCGCAGGAACTGCTGCTGAATGTCTGGCAAAAGTCCGAAAAGCCGATCTTCCTGATCACCCACGAAATAGAAGAAGCCGTATTTCTGGCGACGGACCTGATCATCCTCGGCGGCGCGCCGGGCCGCATCGTCGAGCGGCTGACATTGCCTTTCGGGCGTCGTTATGCGGCGGGTGAGCCTGTCCGACAGGTCAAATCCGCTCCGGACTTCATCGCCGCACGCGAGCACGTTTTGCAACAGGTCTTCCAGGCCCACCACGCCTGATTTTGGCCGGCAGGTTGAGAGATGTGTCAGCATCAGCAACGTTCATCTATTCAGGCTGAATAGATTGCGTCGTGATTGGCGCTGCACTTTCGATTACGCCGCCGCCGGTTTTGTTTCAGGTATTCATGTTTGCAAATTTTACAGGTGTCAGGGAAATACGCTATGAGTTCGAATGCGGCCAGCAAGGCCTTGTCCTCAGCCGAGGCGCTTGAAATCGCATCGCCGACGAACCGGGACCATGCATCCGGGGAGGAACGGGCGGATTGGAAAACACGCCTGCTGTCCGGCTCCGGCTTTACGACGCTGGTCAGCGTCATCACCCTGGCAACGGTGTTGTTCGTATGGTGGGCGGTTACCGCGCTGGGCTATATCGACGCGCTGTTTCTGCCTGCGCCGCAAGATATCCTGAGCCGCATTGCCCGCCTCGTCACCACCGGGTACATGGATGCCACGCTTCAGCAGCATCTGGCGGCAAGCCTCTGGCGCATCGGGCTGGCGATGTTTGCCGCCGTGCTTCTGGCGGTCCCGACCGGGATCGCTATCGGCCGCAGCCGCATTGCCCGGGGAATTTTCGATCCGCTCATCGAACTCTACCGGCCGGTTCCGCCGCTGGCCTATTTGCCGCTGATCGTCATCTGGTTCGGCATTGGTGAGCTGTCGAAGGTGCTGTTGATCTATCTGGCGATCTTCGCACCCATCGCAATCGCCACCGCAAGCGGGGTGCGCAATGTCGATCCCACACGAATCCGCGCCGCCCAGTCACTGGGGGCAACGCAGTGGCAGTTGCTGCGCCACGTCATCATTCCAAGCGCCTTGCCGGACATCCTGACCGGATTGCGCATTGGCCTCGGTGTCGGCTGGTCCACCCTCGTAGCGGCAGAACTCGTGGCGGCGACGCTTGGCTTGGGCTTCATGGTGCAATCGGCGAGTCAGTTTCTGGCGACGGATGTTGTTGTGAGCGGCATATTGGTCATCGCTCTGATTGCATTCGTGCTGGAAACCGGCCTGCGTCATCTGCAGCGCAAACTAACGCCCTGGCAAGGCCAGTCACATTGATCGGCGTGGGCCGTTCCTCTCGTGGGCGGCCTATCGGCCGTCCGGGGTTGAGGTGCCGACCCATTTGCCTTTGACCTGATCGAAATGCGTGCTCGCATCATAGCGCGCGACCTTCAAGCTCAACATTTCCGCTGAAAGCCTGCCGATTGCCTGCAGAACTTCGTAGGAAGCGACGATGCGATCGCGCTGTGCCGTCACCAATGAGACGCGCGAACTCAGCAGCACTTGCTGGGCATTGAGGACATCGAGTGTCGTTCGCTGGCCGACCTTGGCTTCCTCGCGGGTGCCGGCCAGAGCGATTTCATTGGCTTTGACTGCGGACTGTGCCGCGCTGATGCGCTGCTTTGAAGCCTCCAGATTGGCCCATGCCGAGACAACGGCCTGCTGAACCTGATCGCGCGTGACATCCACCTGCAATCGTTGCTGGCCTGCCTGCTCCTTGGCCGCGCGCGTTTTGGAGTAAACGAGGCCGCCTTCATAGATAGGCACGCGTAATTGCGCTTGAACGACACCGGAGGTCACGACTCTGTCGCGCGTGTATGACGAGTCGAATTCACGCGTGACACCCGCGCTTACGCCAAGCTGGGGGTAGAGTTCGCTCTCGACGACCTTGACCTGAAACTCGGCGACATCCACACCGTGCAGCGCGGCAATGATTGCCGGATGTTCTGCAAGCCCGACACGAATCGCGTCCTCAAGCGTTTTCGGCAGATGGCGCTCCGCTGATGTGCCAGGCCCAAGTTTGCGCGGCGTTTCGCCAATCATCTGATTGTAGGTCGCGATGCTCGTTCGCAGGTTTGCCTCGGCGACGGTTTCATCCGCCCGGCTGTTGGCAAGGCTCGCCTCTGCTTGGGCCACGTCTGTCCGTGTGACTTCGCCAACCCCGAAACGGTCTTCTGTCTGGCGAAGCTGCTCCACCAGCACCTCGACGTTGTTGCGCTGAAGGTTGAGGACGGCGGTGTCGCGCAGCACATTCATATAGGCGACCGCCCCGTCCAGCAGGACAGTCTGTTCCGTATTCCGCAACTGCTCGCGACCGCCGAGAACTTGCGCTTCCGCCGCCCGAACCGAGCTGCGTGTTCGGTTGCCGTCGAAAATATTCTGGTCGATCTGGATTCCGAACGAACTGGGATAGAGCGTTTCTGTTGCCCTTGAACCGGGATATCTGGTCTGCGTGCGTGCAACCGATGCGCTGGCAGAGGCATTGACCGTCGGTCGATAACCCGCGAGCGCCTGCGGAACGTTCTCGTCCGTTGCGCGCAGACTTGCACGCTGAACATTCAAGGTCGGGTTGCCCGCATAAGCCTTCGCAAGCGCGCCGTTCATCGTTTCCGCATGCGCCTGCGAGAAGGTCGCGGTCGTCATCATCAGGAATGTCGCAAGGAGCGTTGCGCGGCTCACCTTGCCGCTTGGCGCATCATATCGGAGCAAAACCCGATGCAGGCCGGCGTCGCAACGGTTGTGCGAGGCATAGGGGATTATGCGGCTTGGCGCGCGTAAGTCACGTGAGAAACGGGGCATCGGATTTCCTCGAATGATCCCGTCCTGATTTATATACAGTCAATACGTTTGTAAACAAAATTTGCGAACGCTTCGGTGACGCACGCCGCCATAGCTGCCGGCGAAGCGACGGTGGCTGATGCCTAACGGCTGAAGAGTGGTGTCTTATTCAGCTGTGATTTCAGCAGGATGGGCACCTTTTGGGGTCCAGAGCGACAATATCATCTTGATGAAGGCCTGGCCCTCGGGCACCAGATGGCCATGTCCTTTGCCCAAGGCCCACTCTCCCACGAGGCCGGAAAGGGTGGCGTTGAGCAGCAGTGCGGCTGCCTCCGGAGACCACGGTTGCGGCAGGCCGGATTCGCGCTCCACAGCCTGAAAAATCTGGAGAAGCAGTTCGTACATCTCTTTGCGGAACGTCGAACCGCCTTCCTCGGAGTTGTCTGCCATCGTGATATCGAGCCGCATCATGCCGCGCAGCAAGCCTTGCCGGCGCGGATCAGTCTGCAGCTGCTCGAACATTCCCGAAATGAGATCCCCAAGCTTGGTCAGTGATGCCGAGTCCGGGTGATCTGAAAGTTCTTGCGTCAGCTTTCTGAAAGGCTCCTGCGTGTTGTCTCGCAGAGCAATGAGCAGTCCTTGCTTGTTTTTGAAGTGCCAGTGGATGGCGCCGCGCGTTACACCTGCCGCCACGGCGATTTCTTCGAGGCTGACCTTGTCATATCCCTTGTCGAGAAATAAAGTCTTTGCAGCCTGTAGGATTTGTCTCCCGGTTTCGGCCGCTTGCTCCTTGGTCCGCCTCATTGATTATCCTTTGCTATGTGAATATTGAAACATACAGTATGTATCTATCACTGCGCCGTTAATATGGCAATTCGGCTCTACTGAATTGAGCGTCAAGAATAATCAGGCTTCTTTCGGTTTCACGATCTGCAATAGCTGATCCACCGTTTTCACGACTTGTTGCCGCCTTGCAGCGCCCCAAGCGGCATCTGCATATCGCATCCCTCTCAAAACCATTCAGTCTGCTGTGATGTCTGTTTGAAGCTGCCATGCGTGCCAGCAAGCGGGATCGGAATTTCTGACAAAGTTAATTTACAAACGTTTTGATTGTATATATAAGCGCACGGAATGTTTGCTGAGGAACTCCCATGTCCAGATCATTCCATGGCCTTGTTGCCGCCTGTTGCCTGATTGCGCTCTCCACGCCAGCATTGGCGCAGATGCCGGGCGGGGGAGGGCCTCCGGCGGTTGGTGTCGTTACGGTCACGGAAACCGAGCAAACCCAGACGACGGAGTTCAATGGCCGCGTCGAGGCCATCGAGAGGGTCAATATCGTCGCCCGCGTGTCGGCCTTTCTTGAGGAGCAGTTGTTCGTCGAAGGTGCGGATGTAACGAAGGGCAGTCTTCTTTTCCGCCTGGAGCGCCCGCCTTATGAGGCTGATGTCGAGGCGAAGCAGGCGGCAGTTGCTCAGGCTCAGGCGCAGCTTGAGAATGCCAACACCGCGTTTGCCCGCGCCGACCAGTTGCGCAAGTCCGGCTCCGGATCTCAGAGCGCACTGGATAATGCTTTGGCGGCGCAAAGAACAGCCGCCGCGCAGGTGCGCTCCGCCGAGGCTGCGCTGCATATCTCGAAGATCAATCTTGATTACACCGAAATCCGCTCACCCATCGACGGCCGCATCGGCCGTGCATTGGTGACGGCCGGCAATGTCCTTTCGGCAACATCCGCCCCGCTTGCCACGGTTGTCAGTCAGGATCCGATGTATGTCACCTTCCCGGTGCCGACGCGCCAGTTGATTGCATTGCAGCAGAAGTACGCCGATGAAGGCGGCACCGACAAGGCGCTCCGCTTGCGGCTGCGCCTGCCGGACGGGCGCATTTACGATCAGGTCGGGACACTGGATTTCGTCGACGTGAGCGTCGCCGCGGCGACGGATTCCATTACATTGCGCGGGTCGATCCCCAACCCTGTCGATAGCAATGGCCGGCGCGAGTTGTTCAACGATGAGTTCGTGCGCGTCATTCTGGAGGCGGTGACGCCGCAGAAGGTGCTGACGATACCGCGTGCAGCCGTGCTGATCGATCAGCAGGGCGACTATGTCTATGTCGTTAACGGCCAGAATATCGCCGAAGTACGCAGGGTGAAGCTCGGTCAGTCGAGTGCTGGCATGGCAACCGTGGTTGATGGGCTTGCTGCGGGTGATGTCGTCGTCGTCGAAGGTGTTCAACGCGTCCGGCCCCAAGCGCCGGTGACGCCAGAGCCCGTTGCTGCACAGCAAGCTACGCGAGGCTGATGGTCATGATTTCCAATGTCTTCATTGATCGGCCTCGGTTGGCGGTGGTCATCGCCATCGTCATCACCATCGCCGGTGCGCTGGCGCTGACCAGCCTGCCCGTGTCGCAGCTTCCGGATATCGTGCCGCCGCAGGTCTCGGTGACCGCGAACTATCCCGGCGCCTCGGCGGAGGTTCTGGAAGCCACCGTCGCGCAGCCCATCGAGTCGAAGGTCATCGGCGTCGACAAGGCGCTGTATATGAAAAGCACCAGCGGCAACGATGGCACCTATACGCTCACGGTGAGTTTCGCCCTGGGCTCGGATGCCGATATCAACACGGTGAACGTCAACAACCGTGTGCAGACGGCGCTGTCGCAATTGCCGGCGGAAGTGCAGGCCCTCGGCGTGACGGTGCAGAAAAAGTCATCGTCGATCTTGCAGTTCATCACCCTGAACAGCCCTGATAATCGGTACGATCCGCTGTTCATGACGAACTACGCGACGATCAACGTGCTTGACGAACTGGCGCGCACGCCGGGCGTCGGCTCTGCTTCGTTGTTTGGCCGCATGAACTACTCCATGCGGGTGTGGTTCGATATCGAGCGCCTGTCGAGCCTTGGCATGGTGCCGTCTGACGTTGTCAGGGCCATTTCCGCCCAGAACGTGCAGGCGCCCGTCGGGCGTATTGGTGCGCGTCCCGTTCCAGACGATCAGCAGTTCCAATTCAACGTCCAGACGCAGGGCCGGCTGACCACTGCCGAGGAGTTTGGCGATATCGTGCTGCGCGCCAACCCGGATGGATCGGTGCTGAAAGTTCGGGATGTCGCGCGTGTCGAGCTGGGCGCTGAAAATGACGACTCCCTCAACCGCTTCAACGGTGCGCCATCGGTGGCAATCGGCATTTACCTGTCTCCAGGGGCAAATGCGCTGAACGTTTCCGAGGCGATCACGGAAAAGATGGAGCAGCTTGAATCGCGCATGCCGGAGGGGCTCGAAGCCCTGATCATGTATGACTCGACCGACTTCGTCTATGACACGATCGAGGCGGTTATTCATACGTTGATCGAGGCGTTCGTCCTCGTGGCTGTTGTGGTTTTCATCTTTCTCGGCAGCCTGCGCGCCACACTCATTCCCATCATCGCCGTTCCGGTCTCGATCATCGGCACCTTCGCGGTTTTGCTTGTGCTGGGATATTCGGCCAACACCGTTTCGTTGCTCGCGTTGGTGCTTGCAATCGGTATCGTCGTCGACGACGCCATCGTGGTGGTCGAGAACGTCGAGCGGGTCATGGAGGAGGAGCCGGATCTTTCGCCGGTCGACGCCACCAAGAAAGCCATGGCGCAGGTGACCGCGCCGATCATCGCAATCACGCTGGTTTTGTTGTCCGTGTTCGTGCCCATCGGGTTCATCCCTGGCATTTCCGGTGAGTTGTTCCGGCAGTTCGCCGTGACCATCAGCGTGTCCATGCTGATCTCGGCGCTCAACGCCTTGACGCTGTCTCCGGCGTTGTGCGCAGTGTTCCTGCGTCACACCGGCGAGAAGCGCGGCATTATGGGCTGGATCAGCCGACGCATCGATGGCATGCGGGATGGCTACGCGTGGATCGTGCGCAAGACGCTGCGGCTGTCCGTGCTCTCCCTTGTCATCGTGGGTGTGTGCGCGTTCGGCATCGTCACCCTGGCGAAGCTGACGCCATCGGGCTTTCTGCCCGAAGAAGATCAGGGCGCGTTCTTCATCAACGTTCAGTTGCCGGATGGCGCGTCGGTCGCGCGGACCAGCGATGCTGTGCGGCAGGTCGAGGAACTGGTCGGCGCGCTGCCGCAGGTCGAGAACGTCACCTCGGTCATCGGCTTCTCGTTGCTGGACAGCTATTCGGCCAGCAACAACGCCTTCATGATCGTGCAGCTCAAGCCTTTCGAGGATCGTCAGGCCGCCACGGACAAGGTGCAGGTGCTCATCGGGCAAGTGTTTGGCGGTGTGCAACAGGTGCGCTCGGCCATGGTGCTGCCCTTCAACCTGCCGCCGGTGATCGGCCTGTCGACGAGCGGCGGCTTCGAGGCCATGATCGAATCTCTCGAAGGCGCCGATCCGGCGACCATGGGCGGCGTAGTCAACGCCGTGGTTGGTGCGGCTAATCAGGATCCATCCCTGAGCCGTGTCTTCACGACCTATGCCGCGAACGCACCGTCGCTGTATCTCGATATCGACCGGGAGAAGGCGCAGGCGCTCGGTGTTGGCATCAACGATATCTTCTCCGCTCTGCAGACGACGCTCGGCGGCTCCTACGTGAACAACTTCAACCTGTTCGGCCGCACCTGGCAGGTGAATGTGCAGGGGGAGGTCGACAACCGCCGCGATATTCCGGCGCTGTGGAATATCTACGTGCGTAGCGCGACGGGGGATATGGTGCCGCTACAGGCGATAGCCGAGCTGAAAACCATCGTCGGCCCTGCCGTCATCACACGGTATAACAACTACCGCGCCGTCACCGTCAACGGTTCGCCGGCACCGGGTGTATCGTCCGGCGACGCCATGGATGCGTTTGAAGCCGTGGTCGGCAATGTTCTGCCAGCGGGCTATGCGCTGGAGTGGACGGGTACGTCCTATCAGGAACGTCAGGCCGGCGGCCAGACAGCGATCATTCTGGGTCTCGCGCTGCTGTTCGCCTACCTGTTCCTCGTTGCGCTCTATGAAAGCTGGGTCATCCCGGTTCCGGTTCTGCTATCGGTCGTGGTGGCCGTGCTTGGCGCGTTCGGTGCAATTGTTGTGTGGGGGCTGACGCTTGATCTTTACGGCCAGATCGGTCTGGTGGTGCTGATTGCGCTGGCGGCGAAGAACGGCATCCTCATCGTCGAGTTCGCCAAGGAGCAACGGGAGAGGGGGCTCGGCATCCGGGAGGCGGCGGAACTCGGGGCGAAGCTTCGTTTCCGTGCGGTGATGATGACATCTTTCGCGTTCATTCTCGGGCTCGTGCCGCTGGTTTGGGCGAACGGTGCATCCATGATGGCGCGTCAGAACGTCAGTGCGCCGGTGTTCATGGGCATGATCGCTGCCAGCAGCCTCGGCATCATCCTCATCCCGATGCTTTACGTCACGTTCCAGACGATACGCGAAAAAGCCAAGCAGGTGTTTGGCCGCAAGAAACAAGCCGTTTCCTCACCGGGCGTACACGGGTGAGACAACGGGCGATGTCCGGTCTGTAACCCCTCGCTGCCGGATATCAAACGGGGCGCACACGCTGGAAGCCGTGTACGCCCCGGATTTTTTCAACCACCACCGGGAGGCAGGTATCCCCGGTCGGCTTGCGTTGACGTGATGCTTTTCCGCTTACTTTGCTGGAGCAGCGCCCTGCTGCTGGTTGGAAGGTGCGAAGGCTGCGGGCGCAATCGGTGTGGGCGTTACTTCAGGCGTCAGCGTTGTGGTCAAAAGCTCTATGCCATCCAGATTGAAGCCTTTCAGGTCGATGGCGCGCAGAATCTGGTTGTCATAAGTCTTGACGTAATAGGTGAGGTTATCGAGGTCGGCGATACTGGACCACTGCGTGTAATCGATTTCATCACCCTTGCCGACAGCACCCTTCGGGATGTCGAAGTTATTCAGGATGTGCTCTGCCAGACGCACGCTTTCAGGCCCGCTTGGCTGCTGCTGCACCGAGAGGATGTAAGCAATGGCGCGGACGAAACGGGAGGGAGGCGTGGGGTCGCCGGGAATACCGAGAAGGCCCGATCCCTGCCCAAGCGGCTCGATGGTGACATCGCCGATTTTAAGCGGCGGCACATTGCCGGGCGAAAGCTTGACATAATTGCCGAGGTTGATGAGGTGCCAGTCGAACGAAGGCGAATTGGTCATCACACCCAGCGGGTTGTCATAAACCTTGAGCTTGCCGTCGACAGGCTCGATCACAATCGATGCGCCGGTGGCGTCGTGCAGCGTGTAGTGGAATGGCGGCACGTCCTTCAGGGTTTCCTGCATAACACCGACAACGGAAACATCATTGACCGCTGCCTTGACTTCCTCAACAGTCGCGTAGTTCGTCAATGCCCACGTCAGGAAATCCCACGGCGCAAGAGACTTTGCCGGATCGGTCTTCGATGCGTCCGCATATTCGGCGAAGCCGGGGAAGTAGAGAACTCCACCCGCCAGCCCTTTTTCGTTCAGGCCATCAATCAGCGCCGTCAGGTTGACAGCGTTGAGACCGACCGCCGCATACTTGCCTTTCCATGACAGCATGGGCTTGTCATCAGGCCCTTCCGACGTGAAACTGTAATTGCGGGGGATGACCAGCGGGCGTGACTCAAGCTCGAAGCCAAATTCCATCGTACGGCCGTACACAGCCCCTTTATCGGTGGTGCGCAGCAGGAAGCTGGTGCAGGCCTGAGCAGCCTGGGGCGCCAGCATCGACAGCGCCAGCAACGATACGCCGGCCTTGCGTCGCAGCGCCCGCCATGAAATGGAATGCATCAATTGGAGCATCGGCATGGTGTATGACCTCTACTTATTGAAGAATATTATTACATTAATTGGCAGCCAATAGCGAAGTCACCTATCACATCATTATTATTTTGTCAATGTTTATTCGCCTCGTAAAGTTGTGTGCTATAGGCATAAAATAATATATTAAGAATATTTATGGAGCCGGCGCATGATGATCGTTGAAAATCACACGCAGATGACCGCATAACACTTGCTTTCTGCTTCATCGATCGGCCAAAGGAAGGCGTAAAACCTTTCAGTAACAGTATCCCATAATCCGGCGACATGGAGGTGTTTGCCAGACACAGCATCAGTGGGCGTGTGTACTGTTGTATCACGCGAGATATGCTCGATGCGCAGCCGGCTGCGACGGTCAGACTTTCCGGCTTCTTGTCAGCAGCCACAGCAAGTAAAAACCGCCCAGCATGCCGGTGGTCAGCCCGATGGGAAGGTTGATGTCGAACGGGAAACGTTGGCTGACGAGATCTGCCGTGAGCAGCAATACGGCTCCCATCAGTGCCGACGACACCAGTGGCATGTCGGGAGAGGATGTCAGGCGCCGGGCAATCTGCGGCCCTGCGAGCGCGATGAAGGCGATGGGGCCGGCTGCTGCGGTGGCGACGGCTGTTAGCCCGACTGCCGCCAGCACCATGACGAGCCGCGTGCGCTCCACCGAAACGCCGAGTTGGCTGGCCGCGTCATCGCCCATCTCCAGCAGCGTGACGCGTTTGCCGTAAAGCAGCGTGACGGGCACGATGATGCAGAACCCGCATATGGCCGGAATCGCGTGCGCCCACGTGCGCGTATTCAGCGACCCCGCCAACCAGATTTGTGCGGAGATGGCCTGATCGAGATCGCTCATCACCAGCAACACCGTATTGACACCCGCCAGAACGGCACCGACACCGATGCCGACCAGCACCAGCCGGTAGCCGCCGGTGGTGCGGCCCTTGAGAGCCAGCAGGAACACGAGCGCCGCCGTGCACAAGCCGGAGACAATCGCCGCCAGAGAAGTTTCGAGCGGCCCGGCGTTGTACAGGATGATCTGGGCGATGGCTCCTGTCGCGGCTCCGGTGGTAAAGCCGATAATATCGGGCGATCCAAGTGCGTTTCGCGAAATCGACTGGAAGATCGAGCCCGCCATGCCCAGCGACGCGCCGACAAAAACCGCTGTGAGCATGCGTGGCAGGCGGATGCGCCCGACGATGCGGTCTGCCATGGCGTTATCGCCGATGCCAAACAGACTGGCGATGACCTCCGCGGGGGTGAAGGACAATGTGCCCGTGCCAAGCAGGACGACGGCCAATAGCAGGCCCATCAGCGCCAGGAGGACGCAGACAATAGCGGCTCGCGGCCGCCATAGCAGCGATAAAGGCCCGATACGCAGCGATCTGGCGGTTGGTGTCATAGCTTCATCAACCGGAAACGGCGCACGATGACAATGAAGAACGGCCCGCCGATGAGTGACGCGACGATGCCGGCAGCGACTTCCGCCGGCATGGCAATGACGCGGCCAATCACATCCGCCGACAGCAACAAGACTGCAGCCGCTATGCCCGCATAGGGAAGGATCCAGCGGTAATCCGGCCCTGCCGCCGCGCGCGCCACATGCGGTGCGACAAGACCCACGAAGGCGATGGGGCCGGCTCCCGCAGTCGCTGCCCCGGCCAGCACCATGACGGAGAGGCAGGCGAGAAACCACGTCATGCGCACATCCACGCCCAGCGCCCGGCCAAGATCCTCACCCATCGCCAGCGCGTTCAACTTGCCGGCAATGGCGAACGCCAACACCAGCCCAACCAGAACCGCCAGCGCCAGCACCTTCGCGACATCAAGGCCCCGCCCGTCGACAGACCCGGCGGCCCAGTTGCGGAAGCTGTCGAAAATGGCAAGCGGCGCATTCAGAATGACGATGCCGGTGATCGACCCCAGCATGATGGACAGGCCCGCGCCCGCCAGCACGAGCCGCACGGGGTTTGTGCCGGTTTCATGAGCCTGGCCCAGCACGAACACCGCCACGCCGGCCACACCTGCGCCCGCGATGGAGAACCACACGTACTGCCCCATGGATGAGACATCGAAGATCGCCACTCCGATGACCACCGCCACAGCCGCGCCTGCGTTGACGCCGAGCAAACCGGGCTCCGCCAGCGGATTCCGCGTCACAGCCTGCATGATCGCTCCTGCTACACCGAGCGCAAGCCCGGATAGGATGGCGATGATGGTGCGTGGCACGCGCAGCTCGCGGACGATGAGATGCGTATCCTCGCGCGCGTCGAAAAACCACAGCGCCCGCAACGCGTCGGCGACAGGAATCGGCCGTGAGCCGACGACGAGGCTCAGCAATGCCACAGCGACAAGAACTGCCGCGCCGCCCAGCAGGCCGCGGAGGCGCAACTGGCGGCGACGCGTCATGACCGGCGGAAATTCCGCGCGACGGTGTCGATCATCTGGCGGCCGGAATAATAATCGATGCGGAACGATGTCGGTCCGAGCGGATAAACACGTTTGTTGACGACCGCCGGCAGATTGGCCAGCACCGGGTCTGCAAGAAAGGCGTCGACATCGGCCCGCGTGCCGTTGAGCAGGAATACCGTATCCCCGATGATGGCGGATGAAAGGTTCTCCCGCGAAATGAAATCGAAATCCGAAGACCGCGTCACCTGCGACGCAAGGGCAGGCGGCAGGCCCACCATGTCAAACCCCAAAGAGGTCAGGACTTGTGCCTGCGGACTCGATGGCCGCCCGATGGAATAGCTGCCGCCGACATTGTAGGCAACGATGGTGGCCTTGCCTTCCGGCGGGGTGATGGCAGCGGCGGTTTCGGCGGCATATGCGTCGAAGCGCGCGATTGCAGCGGCCGCCTCGGTTTCGAGGCCGAGAGCCTTGCCGAGGTTTGTCGCCAGTTCCTGCCAACTGTGGTTCGAATAATTGACGACGATCGTCGGCAGCCCCTGCGCCGTGAGTTCGGCATGATGCTGGGCCGTTGCGTCCGCCCCGGTGGCGGATGAGATGACCAGATCTGGGTCTCGGCCAATGATGGCCTCGATGTCGAACGCAAGGCGAGGATAGAGAACCTCCACGCCGCGCTCGTCTGCCACGCCAGCCCATTGCGAGAAGAAGCCTTTCGCATCCGTCAGCGATCCCGGCGTCGTGGCGGCGCTGGCTATCACGGGTGCGTCGATGGCCAGCAGGACGCCGGTCACGCTCGGGGTCGTCGATACCACGCGTTGCGGCTTTTTCTCCACCGTGAGCGTGCCCGCTTCATGCGTCACCTGGCGGGGCCAGCCGTCCTCGGCAGCGTATGCTGGCGCCTGCTGGGCAGCCAGAACCAGTGTCGCCGCCAGAGTGAGAACGGTGCGGCGGAAGTTGTGTGGGATCATCATCGTTCCTCGCTGCGGTCGATACGCCCGCCTGAATGTCTTGTCCGGCAAACATCTGTCATGCATCCATGTTGCGGAACGCATTTTGCGATGCAATACAGGTGAACAGCACGCCTCATCGGGGAAAGACTGGTATGTCCCACCGCCTGCACGCCGACACGGTCACGCTTCGCTATGGCGAGCGGACGATTTCGCAAAATCTGTCGATTGCCATTCCGGATGGGTCCTTTACCGCCATCGTCGGGCCAAATGCCTGCGGCAAGTCCACGCTGCTGCGCACCTTGTCGCGCCTGCTGACCCCGGCGGAGGGGCGGGTTGTTCTCGATGGCCGCAGCATCAGTGATTTGCCGGCCAAAGAGGTGGCCCGCCGTCTTGGACTGCTGCCGCAAAGCTCCATCGCGCCGGATGGCATCACGGTGGCCGATCTCGTTGCGCGCGGGCGATATCCGCACCAGTCGTTCCTGCGGCAGTGGTCGCCGGCTGACGAAACGGCGGTCGCCGCGGCCATGGCCGCGACCCGGGTCGATGCATTGGCGGCCAGAACGGTGGACGAGCTTTCCGGAGGCCAGCGCCAGCGCGTGTGGATCGCCATGGTTCTGGCGCAGGAAACGCCGATCCTGCTGCTCGACGAACCGACGACCTTCCTCGATATCACCCATCAGATCGATCTGCTGGAGCTGCTGGCAGAACTCAATGCCGAAGGACGCACCATCGTCGCCGTGCTGCACGATCTCAATCAGGCATGCCGTTATGCGTCGCATATCATCGCCATGCGGGATGGGGCTGTCGTGGCGGAGGGAGAACCTGCCGCCATCGTGAATGCTGAGCTTGTGGAACAGGTTTTCTCGCTGCCCTGCGTCGTTATTGACGACCCTGTCTCCGGCACGCCGCTGATCGTGCCGCGTGGCAGGTTCGGCGCCCGTTGAGCCTGGCGTAAAGGTTTCCATCCTCTCGCCCCGTCAACGCAAATCGATGCGCGCAACGCTTTCCTGTTTGCCGGCTTTCTTGCTGTCGCCATCGTTCTTGACGGTGACGAAAAGCGCCTCTCCACCGGCACCGAGCGCCATGCTGTTGGGATGGGGCGGCAGGCTGATTGTTTCCAGCAATGTATAGCCGGCTGTATCATAAATGGTGAGTGTGCCCGCACCGGCATCGACCCGTATGCCGCCCCGGTTCGTGACGTAGAGCCGCTGGCGTTCGCCATCGTAGCGCAGACCGATCGGCACCTCGTCGGTCGGCATCTCGGCCAGCGTTTTACCTGTATCGGCATCCAGCACGAACACGCGATGCCCGGCGCTGCGGCGCTCATAACTTTTGCCCAGATGCATATCCCGCCACCGATCCCGATCAATGCCTTGATCCACACCGAACAGGCGGTTGGTCGCAGCGTCATAGACCAGATTGAGCAGTTGGTCGGCCTCGATCTCTAACGTATGCAAAATTTCCAGCGTCTGTGTGTCCACGACAATCAACTGGCCCTGCATGTTGGAGACGAATACTCTGTGCCGCACCTCGTCCAGCGCAATGCCTACGGCGTTGTAGCCAAAGCCCGGAATCGTTTTTTCAAGCTGGTTTTGCCGTGTGTCGATTACAAAAAGCACGCTCTCCAGCCCGAGGCCAAGGCCTGGTGCGAACAGGCGCCCCTTGCCGCTGTCAACGGCCAGTTCTCGCAGCCTGTAGGGATAGTCGTTGACGATCCCGAAGCGTTTCAGCATATCGAGAGCGAAGCCAAGTTGTTCGGGTGTGGGGTTGAGCGCCCGATAAAGCGCTTCCATGTTCGTTTTTTCCACGATGGGGATGCGTGTTTCAAGCGCATTGCGCTCCACATCGACAACTGCAATCGCGCCATCAAAACCCTGCGTCAGATAGAGCCGCGCGGCCTCATCATCCAGAACGACGCCAAATCCTTTGCTGGGTAAGGGAATGGTCGCGGTAACTGCGAGCGTTTCGGGGTCGAGCCGCAGGACACGCGATCTCGTCTCGTCTTCCCAGTCGGGAGCGCTGACGAACAAGGCATCCTGACGGGCGCTGTAGGCCAATTCCACCACGTCTGAGGTCAGCGGCTGGCGGAGGATCTGTCGGTCTGTCGTGGTCATGTGAGCCTGCGTGGGGAAGGGGATTGCGGAAGCGCTTCAGCCTGATTTATCCGGCAAACAACCATCGCGCCGGTGAGAGCCAGCGCGATGGACGATTGTGCGATCGGCGTGCGGCGGGGTCAACAGGGTTTCCCATACTGACCTGCCGGACGTTAGAATGTGCCTTTCACGCCGACGCCGAACGTACGCGGCATGGTCATGCTGGCTTCGATGCCGCCGGTCACGCTGCGATTCTGCTGAATGTAAGTCGGCGTGCGCTCGTCGAAGATGTTGCGCACGTAACCATAAAGCTGCAAGCTTTCGTGGAATGTATAGCTGGCCTTGGCATCGGCGATTGTATAGCCCTTGACCTTATATTCCGGCGTATTGGCGACGTTCGAATAGTAACCGTCGAGATGGCGTACTTCGCCGGACACGTTGAACTTGTCCGTCACGTCCCAGCTCGCGCCGACCGTGAACATGTAGCCCGGAGCCTTGGGGAACTTGTTGCCGTTATACTCGGAGTTGCTGGAAACTTCGTCGATCTTGGTCTTGAGAAGCCCGGCGCTGGCGCGCACGGTGACACTGTCGAGCAGCCGGTAATCCAGCCCGACTTCAAGGCCATACGAGTAGGCGCTTTCAGCGTTGATCGTGTACGACTGCGTGACGCCGGGCGAAATGACGACCGGAATATTGTACTGGGCGTTCTTGAAATCCGTATAGAATACGTTTCCATTTAGATTGAGCTTGTTATCAAGCAGGCTCGTGCGCGTGAACAGCTCGTAGTTCCAGAGCGTTTCATCCTTGAAGTTAACCCACCTGCCGGAGCTGATGTTGAGTGACACGCCGCCCGGATTATAGCCACGGCTGACGAGACCGCCAACAGTCCAGTCCGGCGTGATATCGTAGGACAGCGACACCTTGGGCAGGAAGGCCGAAAACGTCTTGTCGTAATCAACCGGCGTGCGTGTGTAGACTGATGTTCCAAGACGCTCGATCTGGTCCTGCTGGTAGCGCAGGCCGCCGGTGAAGGTCCACTTGTCAGTCAGCCGGTAGCTCAACTCACCGAAGACGCCGAGATTTCTCTTGGTATCGTCGAAGGTCGACGTGCCATTGAGATAAAGGTCTTCGTCCGTGCTGGTGTGAGCGTAGAAGAAGCCGGCGAAGCCGCTCAGCTTGTCGCCTTCGCTGCCATAAGTAATGCGCGCTTCGTTCGATGCATTCCACTGATCGATATCTGCATCGCCGTTGCCGCGCACGTTGGCCGTGCGATGAACGGTCGAGTCCGTATACTGCGCCTGGTTGAAGAACTTGAAACCGTTCGAGAAGTCATAGCTGATGTCGAGGATACCAGTATTCGTATCCTGCGCCCAAGTCGGCATCGTTGCAGCGTTGCTGTTGAGATTGCTGAACGGCCGGGTCGCCGCCTCCTGGCTGGGGCGGTTCGTGGAGTTATATGAGTAAGTAAACTTTGTTTCGAGACCGGGGATAGCTGATGGCTTCCAAAGCAACTTGAAGCGCGCGCTGGCCGCTCTAAAGTCCAGATTGGTGTCGCCGAGGCGGAAACTTGGATTGATGTAATCGATAAACGTATCGCGCCCGGAGTAGTCGATCGCCAGACGGGCCGCCAATTCATCCTTGACGAGCGGGCCAGAGATCATGAAAGACGCGCGCTTGCTTGAATAACTGCCAAATTCCGCCTGATAGGCCGCTTCCGGTGTAAAGGTCGGATCTTTGGTGTTGACGATAATCGCACCGGCGATGGCATTTGCGCCCTGAGACGTTGTCTGCGGGCCGCGGAAGACCTCGATGCTGCTGACATCCCAGACAGAGGTCGAGCCGAAGTAGAACTCATTGTAGTTCAGGTAGTGGCCATCGAGATTGATCGTGGCGCGCGGCACCGTGCCGGCGAAGAAGGCCGTTGCGCCTGTATTCGGGCCTTGCGTATCCTGTCCACGAATGACAGGCGCGCTGACAGAATCCGGATACACCACGTTTGGAACGCCGCGAATGGCTTCGGATACTGAATCCGCGCCGGGCCTGCGCGCGATGTCCTGCGCCGTGAGAACCGTGACGGAGCTGGCGGTGCGTTGCAGACTGCGCTCGATTTTCTCGCCGGTGACGGTGATTTCCGGCAGCTCGAACGTTACTGCGCCGGCATCGTTTTCCTGCGCGTAACCTTGTGTGGCAACCAGAAAAGCTAACGAAGCAATGCTCGCGCTTCCGAGCAATATTCCTCTGAATCGATGCAATATCATACCGTATTCCCCGCCATCTGCCGAAACAGTTGCCGCGCAAGTGCAGTTCGTTCAATGCCCTGTGCCTTGAGCTGGAAAACGGACCAGCAGGAAATTGCCATGAATCCGTTATGAGCGCTTGCGTCGCTGTATCTGATCAATCTGCATGACGCAATGCACGCTGGGCCGCAATTCAATTGAGGGGATATCACACATTATAAGAATGTATTCGCATATCAATGTGCTTATTCAGCAACATGATGACTTTGTTTCTTTGCCATTCAAAGCGTTATTATAGCTCGTGTATTGAGATAATGCTTTATTAATTCTAAAAAAGTGGATAATGTCGCTGCCTGATAGGCGCTGTCATACCCTTGCTTTGATTGGTATCAGGAAAATATAAAATATTATTTGAAAGTATATTCATGAAAGTGGCTGCAATAGTAAAAATAAGTTTTAATTATATAAGTTTTGGAATATTGATATATAAGTGTGCATATTCGATGCACCGCAATCCTTGGTCCGTTGAAATTTCAGAACCCTTAATTCTATGCCGAATCAAGAATCACGCGACCGCCCGTGCGCATGCCGATGAATGCCGGTGCCCCATGATCATGCCCGCACCTGTCCCAATATCGAACAGGATCGGCCACACATAGGCGGGCTGTGGCGCAAGTAGCAGGCTCAGTAGCGCGGCTGCGATGACAGCGGGAATGGGTTGAGCGCGCACCCCGTCCAACACCCCCTCCGGCAGCAGACCGGGCACTGTGGTTGTCAGATTGTATAGTCCCCGTTTTGATGGTGCATTATCCAGCGATGAATGGAAGGATGCATTATGGGAATCCTGTACGTCATGCGAATGATGTATCGTGCCGAGCCATGGCGACTGTGTGCAGAAGCCTTGCCGCCAAGGCTTCGCCGCAACAGCTTCGCCAAGCAAGAGGGAGGGGTCGATGAAAGCCCGGGATATTCTGACATCGAACGTCATCACCGTTGACGTTGAAACGCCGTTGCCGGAGGTAGCCGATCTGCTCGTGCGGCACCGTGTCGGCT
Source organism: Pseudochelatococcus contaminans (assembly GCF_014195635.1). GTDB lineage: Bacteria > Pseudomonadota > Alphaproteobacteria > Rhizobiales > Beijerinckiaceae > Pseudochelatococcus > Pseudochelatococcus contaminans. Next base: position 726,307 of record NZ_JACICC010000001.1, read on the forward strand.
CTCTGCCGGTTCTCGACGGCGACGGGGCCGTGGCCGGAATCGTCTCCGAGGATGACTTCCTGCGGCGTGTCGAAACCGGCACGCAGCGCCGGTTGTCGCGGCTGGCTGAATTCTTCACCAGCGACACGGCCTTGCAGGAAGATTATGTGCGCTCGCGTGCGCAAAAGGCCGGCGATGCCATGCGCACCGGCCTGCCGCACGTTACGCCCGACACGGAGCTGGTCGAAATCGTCAACGTGCTGGAAAACCACAACATCCATAGCGTTCTGGTGCTGGAAGACGGCAAGCTTGCGGGCATCATCAGCCGCAGCGATCTCGTGCGCGCCTTTGCATCCTCGCTGCATGACAACGCGCAGTCGGCTGAAGATGATCGCGTCATCCGCAAGTCCTTGCAGGACGAACTGGCCGCGCAGCCGTGGGGTCGGCGATTCGAGAACTCGATCGTCGTGGTCAACGGCATCGTTCATCTGTGGGGCAGCGTCGGCTCCGAGGCGGAGAGGGCGGCGTTGCGCGTAGCGGCAGAGCGCATTCCCGGCGTGCGCGGCGTCGAGGATCATACGATCGTGCGCGGCCTCATGCCACTGCGTCACAAGTTGTAATAGCAGCGGGGTCTGTCAGGTCGTGGCGGACATGACCTGACAGATGGCCTCGCTGAGGGCGTTGCTGAGGAACGGTTTTTCCACGATCCGGACGCCCGCTGCATCCGCCCGGCTGCGCAGTGACGCGCTGGGGTAGCTGGTGATTAGGATGGCCGGCATGATCGCGCGATGCTCTCTCGGCAGCAGGTAAAGCAGATCGAGGCCATTCATGCCGGGCAGCTTGTGGTCGACGATGAGGCAGGCGCGCAGCGGCAGGTCGCTGGCGGCCAGAAACGCCGCTGGGCTGTCGTAGCAGCGCACCGAAAAGCCTTCGATCTCAAGTGAGAATTTCAACGATCCAAGCACGGCGGGATCGTCGTCGATCACCAGCACGAGCCGGTTCTTGGAGGCGCATCGGCAGATGCCGTCGCTCTTCACTTCGCCTCTGCCGCCCCCTTTGCCAATGGCATCAGGGTCGCCTTCATCAGAAACTGCGCCGGGACCATTCACCGCTGCCACCGCTACTCTGGAGCGCTTTCCGATTAAATGGAATCATTTAATCGATGAGAAAACGTGTTCGATCAAAAAGACAAGGCAATCTGGCATTTCGATGAACGCCACAATGCTTTATCCGCCAGTCGGATCTGACATGTGACTGCCCTCCGGGGCCGCCGGACCGAGACAAATTTCTCACGCTGGCGACGATGGTATTCCGGCATATTCGGCGGCGGTGCGCCTTGACCTTCATCAACTGCGACTCCAGGCGTCACAGGATGGCGCGGTTGCGGATATCGATACCGCCGACAAGCGCCATGCGGATGAGATGCGACAGACTTGTCGCGTTCATCTTGGTCATTACATGCGCGCGATGCACTTCCACCGTGCGCGGGCTGATGCCCAGTTCCGACGCGATGTTCTTGTTCGAAAGCCCGGTCACCAGGCAGTCCAGCACCTCCCGCTCGCGGGTGGTGAGGGATTGCAGCCGCTGGTTCACCTCGATTGTGTCCGCGTTGACATGGGAGGTTTTCGGGTGCGTGCCGAGCGCTTTTTCGATGGCCGCGAGCAGCACCTCGTCATCGAAGGGTTTTTCGAGAAAATCGCTGGCCCCGGCTTTCATTGCCTCCACCGCCAGCGGAATGTCGGCGTTGCCGGTGATGACGATCAGTGGCAGGCCGATGCCTCTTTCCTTGAGGGTGCGCAGCAGGTCGATGCCGCTCATGCCGGGCATTCGCACGTCCGACACGATGCACCCGCCAAGGCCCCATGGCCGTTGCTCCAGAAAGGTCTCGGCCGACGAATAGGTGAGCACGGTGAGGTTCATGCCACCCAGCAGAAAGGACAGGGAATCGCGGACGGATTCATCATCGTCAATGACATGCACGGGTCCGCTATGCATCGTCTGCCCTCTCCTCTATCGTCGCACGACGCAGGGTGAAATGGAAAGTCGTGCCGCTGCCGGGCGACGACTCCGCGGAAATCTGACCACCGTGGGATTCGACGATGGTGCGCGAAATCGATAAACCAACACCCATACCATGCTGTTTTGTCGTGATGAAGGGCTGGAACAGCTTTTGCGCCACCTCGTCGGCCAAGCCGGGGCCGGTGTCCGACACGCTGACCATCATGGTGGTGTCGTCGAGATGTTTCGTCGTCACCGCGATATTGCGCACCGGCGCATCCTGAACCGCCTCAAGCGCATTGCGCAGCAGGTTGACCAGAACCTGCTGAATCTGCACCTTGTCCGCCAGCACCCATGTCGCTTCGGGGTCGAGATCGTAAGTCACGCGCGCGCCGTATTCCCGCGCGCCGACAAGAGCCAGCGCGCTGGCTTCCTCGATGATCTTGGTGAGGTTCTCCACCCGCCGCTCACTCTCCCCGCGCGTGACGAACTCGCGCAGCCGGCGGATGATCTGTCCTGCCCGAAGCGCCTGATCGGACGCCTTTGCGAGCGCGCCCAGAACCTGTTCATTTTGCGGGCCGGCCTGCGCTTCCAGCAGGCGGCGCAGGCCGCGCAGATAATTGGCAATGGCGGTCAGCGGCTGGTTCAACTCATGCGCCAGCGCCGAGGCCATCTCGCCCATGGCGGTGAGGCGCGAGATGTGAACCAGCTCTGCCTGCATGTCCTGGAGGCGAGCTTCGGTCAACTGTCGCTCGGTGAGGTCGCGGATGAATCCGGTGAAGAATGTCTCGCCCGTTCCCGTGGTTTCGCCCACGCTGAGCTGCATGGGAAACGTCGATCCATCCTTGCGCTGGCCGATCACGACGCGGCCCAGCCCGATGATGTGTTTCTCGCCGGTTCGCAGGTAACGCTCAATGTAGCCGTCATGATCCTCCCGGTAGGGAGACGGCATCAGGATGTTGACGTTCCGCCCCGTCACCTCGCTGGCCGTGTAGCCAAACAGCCGCTCGGCGGCGAGCGAGAACGAATGGATGCGGCGGGTGCGGTCGATGACGACCATTGCGTCGGGCACCGTATCGAGGATGGATTGCAGGTGCGCCTCGCGGATTCTCAGGTCGCGCGTTGCAGCCATGGCTTCGGCGGCGGCGTTGCGGCGATGGTGGCGAAGGCGCTCGCCGTGATAGGCCATGCCAAAGCCCAGAAGCGCGAAGGCGATGGCGCCCGCGATGTCCACCTGCGCCTCGGTCGGCAGGTGGCGGCGCATCAGCCAGGATGTCGTCAGCGCGAGGGTCGTCGCGGTTATCCCCGGCCACAGACCGCGCCCGGAGGAAATCAGCACCACCAGCGCCATCATCGGCATCATCAGCGCGGGCTTCGTCCCCAGCCCGAAGGAATGGGCGAGCGCGGCGACCAGACCCACCAGCACCACGGGCGTTCCATAGTCCAGCAGCAGCGACAGGGCGCCCGGTTTCTGCTCGGCGTTCGGGCTGTCTGCCGTCACGCCGAAAAGATGCAGATTCATAATGGCAAGCGCTTTCCGGACGCAGGACGAGCCATGCCGCGCGGGTGAACGATTCTGCTCTTGCGGTTCGCTGGCGGCATCACCGGGAGCGCTCACGGGCCGGACGTGCGTTTCGGTGGCAGGCTTCAGCTTGGGCATTGACTCGTTGCGTTGACTTCTTGTGTTGACTTGTTGCGTGGGCTTGGCATTGACTTGGCATTGGCTGGCGGCTGTCTCATCTCTGTTCGGCATTCGTCCGGGTTGCCCTGTGGCCGAAAATGAGGTGCGATACTGTCTCGCTGCCGGTCTACGGGATTTCCCTTACGCAGTCGACCGAATTTCGCCCGTTATAATGACAGGATATGGAGAAGGGGACCACGGAGGACGCCGATATGACGAATATCCACCCACTGCCCCATGCGGATTTTGCTCCGCGCGCCGCCCTCGTGGCACCTGCCCGTGGCGTGAACGGCAGCGAGGACGCGCCGCTTCGTCGCCAGCTTCCGGCCGATCACGAACAGGTTGTGTCGGCGGAAGACCGCATCGCAGCCTTGTTCGCTGAAATCGGTACGCAGGTCGTCATCCCCCGCAACGGCGAGCTTTATGCAGAGGATCAGACCGTCGACACGGTTTTCCGCGTCGAGAGCGGCGTGGTCCGCACCTGCAAGATCCTGAATGACGGCCGCCGCCAGATCGATGGTTTCTATGTCGCCGGCGATATCGTCGGGCTTGAGATGAGAAGCCGGCATGCCTACTACGCTGAGGCCATCTCGCGCACCACGTTGCGTGCCGTGCGGCTTCGCACGCTGCGGTCCCGGCTGGAGATGGACGGCGGCATGTCGTCCGCGCTGTGGGATATGACGGCGCTGGAGCTGCATCGCTCGCAGGAGCACAACCTGCTTCTCGGCCGTCGCAGCGCGCAGGAGCGCGTCGCATGCCTGCTGCTGTCGATGGCGCAGCGCCTTGCCTGCGATGGCGCGGCGGAGAAAGGTGCGCTCACCATAGAGCTACCGATGTCGCGGCAGGACATGGCGGATTATCTCGGGCTGACGATCGAAACCGTGTCACGCACCTTCACGCAGCTTGAGGCCACGGGCGTCATCGCGCTCATCTCGGCACGCAAAGTGCGTCTGTGCAACCGCGCGGCCCTGCTCGACATGCACGGTTGAATGCGGCGGCACCACGGCCTTATGTTGATGGTCTTATCCCCACGGCCCCCGTCTGGGACCCCACGGTCCCTGGCGGGGTAGGGCGTCGTCCTGCGGAGGCAAGGGGCGCGCCTCTTCCTGCCTGACAGGGGCAGACGGACTGCCGCCCGCATGGCGCACCAGCGCATCAATACGATTGTCGATGGATGGATGGGTCGAAAACAGGCTCTGAAAACCTTGGCGCGGGTTGTCCACGCACATTTCCATGATGGATGACGGCATGGCCGGCACGTCGCTGCGGCCTGAGATCTTCATCAGCGCGCCGATCATGGCATCGGGATTCTTGGTCAGTTCCACCGCACCCGCGTCCGCAAGGTATTCACGCGAGCGGGACAGGGCAAAACGAATAACGCCCGACAGCACCATTGCCACCACTGCAACGACGACGGCGACGATCAGCGCGATGGCCGCGCCGCCACCGCCGCTATTGCCATTCCTGTTGCTGGCGCGTGACGACCCGGACGCGCGGAGCGGCGCAAACCGCAGCCAGCGAAATGCGATCTCACCGAAAAATGAAATGACGCCGGCGATGATCATCGCCGTCACCATCAGTTGCACATCCTTATTGCGGATATGGGTCAACTCGTGCGCGAGCACGGCCTCAAGCTCGTCGCGGTTGAGAGCGTTCAACAGTCCGCGTGTGACGGTCACCGTGTATTGGTCTTCTCGCAGGCCCGACGCGAAGGCGTTGAGCGCGTCGGTTTCGATGATGGCGAGCCGCGGCATTGTCAGCCCGCGCGAGATGCACAGGTTTTCCAGCAGGCTATAGAGAGCAGGCGCCTCTTGCCGCGACACGTCCCGCGCGCCGGAGACGGCGCCGATGATGGAGCGGTTGAAGAGATAGGCGATTGCGATCCACGCCAGCGCAACCAGCGTCGCCACCGGAATGGCCGTGACGAGATTGGCCAGCGCACGGCTGACCAGCACATCGAAAGGTGCATCCTCCGCCAGCGCCTCGCCAGCCAGTGAACCGGCAAACACCAGCACATAAACCAGAAAGAACAACCCGCCGATCAGCAGGATAGAGCGGATGCGGTTGGTGCGGATGTGAGAGTAAAGCCCGAAGGCGGCCATCGTTACGCTGCCGGACTAGAACTTGACGGCCGGCGGTGCGTCGAGCTGCTGCCGGGCCGTCTCCCCCACGTCGAAGAACTCGCGGTGCGTGAAGCCGAATCGCGCGGCGAACAGCGTGGCCGGAAACGATTCGATGGCGGCGTTATATTCGCTGACCGCGTTGTTGAAGAACCGCCGCGCTGCCGCGAGCTTGTTCTCGATATCGGAAAGCTCCGTCTGCAACTGCTGGAAGTTGGCGCTTGCTTTCAGATCCGGATAGGATTCGGCGAGGGCGAACAGGCGGCCCAGCGCTCCGGTAAGGGCATGTTCCGCGCCGGCCTGCGCATCCGGCCCGCTAGCGCTCAGGGCTTGCTGCCGGGCGCGGACCACGGCATCAAGCGTCTCGCTTTCGTGGCTGGCATAGCCCTTGACCGTCTCGACAAGGTTCGGAATGAGATCGTGCCGCTGCTTGAGCTGCACGTCGATATCGCCGAAAGCCTGATTGACCCGCTGCCGCATCGCGACAAGGCCGTTGTAGATGAAGATGACGTAGAGCGCTATGACGACGATGCCGCCGAGAATGATCCATTCCATAAGGGTCGCTTCTCCAGTCCGTGCCCATTTGGTGACGAACTATGCCATAAACCGCTTGTGTGAAGAAAGTGCCGTGTGTTTTCAGCTTTCTTCGTGCGTTCCCGGACCAATATTGACCGTGGCGGGCGCACCCGCGGACCGCTCCCGCGTGCCGGATGCGCGCAGCCCCATGCCGCCGACTTCCATCGACGTTTCTCCGATCGCGTTGGTATCGAAGCGGAATACGACGCCGAACGAATGCCAGTTTTCGGACGGCACGCCGTAGTAAGTCACGATGTCGCGCAGGATCGGCTCCAGCCGCCGCGCGATGGACAGCCGCCGTTCCAGATCCCGATCAAGGGCCTGTAACATCTGATCGATGTCGATGGTGTCGTCGAACAGCGAACCGGATGACGGATCATGGTCGGACGTCAGATCATCGTCGGACACGATTCCTCCTGACGGTTCCCGCCCTCGTGACGTAATCTCATGAAACTTGATGATACAATGCCGATGCGCGCATTCAAAACGCTTTAAAGCAAAAAGATACAGCGGATTGGCTTTTCAACGAAATGTCGGAAGTCTTAAACCCCGTTATGAACCGCCGGTATGGAACGATGCGGCGCGTGTCACTATTTGTTTCATCGTACCCTCGCTGCGGCAAGATTTCGAGCGTCAGAGAGGGCATGGATCGTCATACCCGTGACGGCTTGGGCGATCCAGAATGACAGCCGCAATGCGTGACAGGCAAGGAGAAGAGGTATGAAGATCGATCTTTCCGGCAAAACCGCCGTCGTTACGGGTTCCACGGCAGGCATCGGCCTTGCCATCGCCCGTGGACTGGCGGAAAGCGGTGCGACGGTGGTTATTAACGGGCGCACCCAGGAGGCTGTCGACAAGGCTGTCGCGGCGGTTGCCGCCGAAGTTCCGGGTGCAAGCCTTGCCGGATTGGCCGCGGACCTTGGAACGGCTGAAGGCTGCGCCGCGCTGGTGGCGGCTCACCCGGCCTGCGATATCCTCGTGAACAACCTCGGCATCTACAAGAATCAGGATTTCTTCGACACGCCGGATGAGGAATGGACGCGCTTCTTCGATATCAATGTTCTGTCGGGCGTGCGTTTGTCGCGGGCCTATGTGCCGGGCATGGAGAAGAACGGCTGGGGACGCGTCGTGTTCATCGGTTCGGAATCGGCCTTCAACATTCCGGCTGATATGATCCATTACGGTTTCAGCAAGACGGCCGTGGTGTCCATCGCCCGCGGATTGGCCAAGCGTCTGGCTGGCACGGGGGTAACGGTCAACTCCGTCCTGCCGGGGCCGACACTGTCCGACGGGCTGGTGGATTCGCTGAAGGACGAGGCTGAAAAGACCGGGAAATCCGTTGAGGAACTTGCTGCTGAATTCGTCGTCGCCAAACGCCCGTCCTCGATCATCCGCCGGGCGTCGACTGTCGAGGAAGTCGCCAACATGGTCGTCTATGCCTGTTCGCAGCAGGCTTCCGCCACCACTGGCGCGTCGCTGCGTGTGGATGGCGGCGTGGTCGACAGCCTGTAATGCTCGAAAAAGCGGGGCGGCGTCCGGCGCCGTCCCGCAGATAAGGCTGTGCCCTCTTGATGATGACCAAAGATGGAGTGCGACCTACGCGGCGCAGGTGCGGCAAAAATTCTCCTATGAGGCCGGATGACAATCCGGCCTCTGTTGTCTCGATCAAGAATGTCATGGGCGGGGTGACCCGGTCGGTGCCTCAGGGCGCGACGTCGCGCAGCAGGTAGCGTTCCGGCGGCTGGGCGAGGGTGTCCGGGACGATGCCGTCGAGCTTTTGCGAGTAGGGCTGCCCGAGATGCGCTTCGTGAGCGGCGGCACTTTCCCAACGTTCGAGCAACACGAAGCCGTTCGGGTTTTCGGCTTCCTGATAGAGATCGAAAATATAGTTGCCGGGCGCGGAGCGGGCCTGCGGAATGACTTCGGCAAAGCCGTTGATGAACGTGTCGCGCGCTTCAGGCTTTACGTTCAGCCTGACGATGACGTTGCGCGTCGTTCCGGCATCAGGGATTGAGGGGCGCTCATGTCCCGGCAAGCCGGGAACGTCGATGACCCATACGCTGGTGGGCGTGCCGGAGAAATCGGTCGCCGCGCGCGTCTCGACGGCTTTCAGGTGCGGCAATTCCAGATGCGCGTTGTGGGCGGCGCGGTCCTTCCAACTCTCGAACAGCAGGATCTGATCGCTGCCGTCTTCACCCTGAAATGCGTCGAAGGAGATGTTGCCCGGCTCCTCGCGGCTGGCCTTGGCATTGGCCTGCATCACCGGCAGGAAAGTTTCCAGAGCGCCGGGCTTGAGCGGCAGGATGTTGAAGACGTGCGCGGGTGAGGTCTCTTGAGCGAAGGTTTGAACGGACATGGAAATTCCCGATATTGCTGCAAGTGCTGTCATGAAAATGCGTCGCGTGATCATCGTCGTTTCTCCTCATGGATGAAAAGGCTGGGTGGTCATGAAACGCGCCGGATTTTATCCGGCTCATGCATCGGCGGCGCACCGAATGCCGATCTGGCGGTGGCCCTGCGAAGGCTTGTTGGAAAAGCCGTTGCGGTGAGATGCCGAAAGCTTTTCCGCATTGTTGTCATATTGATAGTCGCCGCCGCGCGTGACACGCTCGCCCGGCGTGTCGGGGGCCTCGCGCCCGTCAGCGGCGTTGTAGGGGTAGGGGCGCTTGAGCGTGGAGGTCCACTCCGCCACCGACCCTGCCATATCCAGCGCGCCAAATGGCGATGCGCCCGCCGGCAGCGATCCGATCGGCGCGGTCGCATCCGGGTTGCGGTTGACATAAGCGCGGGTAGCGTCCGGCAGTTCATTGCCCCATGGATAGCGCCGACCATCGGTGCCGCGCGCGGCCGCTTCCCATTCCGCCTCGGTCGGCAGGCGAGCACCGCGCCAGTTGCAGTAAGCGCGTGCGCCGGCCCAGGTCGTTTCGGCCACAGGGTGATCCTCAAAACCCGCTGCCGATACGAAGCGGTTTCCATCATGGCCGATGCGCGCGTTCTCATCGTTAAGCGCGATGATGGGATATTGATTGTGAACGCCCCAGCGCTGTTCGCGCAAAAGCGTTGCATCCTCGCCGGCATTTTCAGCCAACTTGCCGCCCGCAAACGGCCCGCTGACCCGCAATCCGAGGAGGTTCAGATATTCCGCGAAGGCCGCGTTCGTCACCTCCGTGCGGTCGACGCGGAAAGCCTTGAGGGCGACGGCATGAGCCGGCTTCTGATCCGCTGCGGCATCGTCCCTGCCGATGGGATAAGTGCCCGCCGGGATCGCAATCATGTCCGCCTGCGCTTTCACCGACACTGGCGCATTCGCAGCCGTCGGCGCTTTTGCGGGGCGTAGGGTTGAGAAATCCGGCGGGACAAGCTGTGCCGAGGCATTTGACAGAGCCGCAAACGAGAGCGGCATGGCAAGAGCAGCACCGGCAAGCAGGCGCATGGTGCGCCGGGTTATGCCTCTACGGGGAAGGGGGTGCGCAGCGAAAGGTGCGGGACTGGCGGTCATCGTCGTGTCTCCGTATCTGGCGGCATAAGCGGCGTTTGGCGAGCCGCTTTACCCGTGCACTGTGGCCTGTGCGCTGTGAGATTGGCACTTTACCATTGCATTTTTGATGGATAATTATCGATCAAAATAACCCACCTTTCGGAATTATCGAAAAATGGATCAACTCGACCTGTTGCGCCTCTATGTCGCCATTGCCGATCATGGCAGTCTGTCTGCTGTGGCGCGGGCGCAGGCTCTCTCTCCTTCGACGGTAACGCTTGGCCTGCAACGGCTTGAGGAGCGCGTGGGCGCGCGGCTCATCACCCGCACGACCCGACGTTTATCGTTCACACCGGAGGGGGAGCGCTTCCTGATCGATTGCAGGCGCATCCTGGGTGATCTCGATGATGTGATGACGGGGCTTGCCGACAGTGGGCAGATTGAGGGCGAAATCAGTGTCACCGCGACGAACGATTTCGGCCGCAGCCGCCTCGTGCCGCTCATCGACGCTTTTATGCATGCTCATCCCGGTGTGCGGGTGGCGTTGATGCTTACTGATGCGGTTCTCGATCTCGCGGAGGAGGGGTACGATCTGGGCCTTCGCATCGGCGTGCTGCGCGAAACTTCGATGGTTTCCCGATTGCTGGTTCGTGACAGGCGGCGGATTTGCGCGGCTCCATCGTATTGGGAGCGTATGGGGCGGCCCGCGCACCCGCGCGATCTGGCAGCGCATAATTGTATGGCGCTTGCGCGTCCGGGTGCGCCGATGATGTCGTGGCGCTTTCAGGAAAAAGGCGCCGAATTCAGCGTGCGCATCAGTGGCGACCGCAGCACGAACGATGGCGGCGCGCTGCGCAATTGGGCCATCGGCGGAGCAGGCGTCATCAAGAAGGTCGGTCTCGATATCGAGGAAGACCTCGCCTCCGGTCGTCTCGAAGCGGTCCTCGATGCGTTTGCGATCGCCCAAACCAATCTCTATGCCGTTCATCCGCCCGGACGTCGTCCGGCGCGGCGTGTTATCGCGCTCGTCGACTATCTGGCCGAACGGCTGCAAAACCCGGCCGGCAATACCGGCTGATGGACCGGAATCCATGCTTTCGAAGTTTAAGCGTAGCAGTGATGATTGTCGTAAAATATAAAAACTCAGAAAAAACAAAATATGCAAAAATACGATATATATTTTTTGCATACAAAAATATTCATTTTTTTAAAATTGCCTCAGAGCGGCAAAATATCATGCAAAAGCGATTGTAGTAGATCTCGCATAAATGATGCATGTGAGATCCTGCGAATAATGTCGCTATAAAATACACAAAAATTTCAGGACAAGCATTGGTGGTCTATCCGGCTGCATGCACTCGTTCGTCGTTGACTAATTTCAATAATATCTATAGAATTTATGTAATTTATTCGTTAGCAAGGAGTTGTGACGTGAACTGGCTCAAAACAATTGCCGCTGCCGTGGTTTTACAAGCTGCTGCGTTCATTCCCGCCCATGCCCAGACCGGCTGGGACGCCATCGAAAAGGCCGGTGTGCTGAAAATCGGAACCGAGGGAACCTACGCGCCCTTCACGTTTCACGACCAGAGCGGCAAGCTCGTTGGCTTTGATGTTGAAATCGGTCAGGCTATTGCCCAGAAGCTGGGTCTCAAAGCCGAGTTCCTCGAAGGCAAATGGGATGGTCTGATCGCCGGGCTTGATGCAAACCGCTATAATGTCGTCATCAATCAGGTCGGTATTACGCCGGAGCGCAAGCAGAAATATGACTTCTCGGAGCCCTATATTGCTTCAAGAGCCTCCTTGATCGTGCGCGGCGACAACGACAGCATCAAGACATTTGAAGATCTCAAGGGCAAGAAGGCAGCACAATCCCTGACGAGCAACTACGGCAAGATAGCGCAGAATGCTGGTGCCCAGATCATCGGTACGGATGGCTTCGACCAGTCGATCGAGCTCGTTCTGACAGGCCGTGCCGATGCCACTTTGAATGACCGCCTGTCTTTTCTTGACTTCAACAAGCAAAAGCCGGGTGCCAACGTCAAGGTCGTAGCGCAGTTTGGCAATCCCGAATATTCCGGGATCATTCTTCGCAAGGGCCAGCCCGAGCTTCTCGCCGCTATCAACAAAGCGCTGGCGGAAATCAAGGCTGACGGCACCTACAAGGCCATTTCCGAAAAGTACTTCGGCGAAGACGTATCCAGCTAAAGCATTGCCCATCGGCTGAAAGCATCCGATGGGCAAAAATGCACTTAACGACAGAAAAACGGGCTGTTTTTCTTCAGAAACGTGGAGAAGCCCCGCACCTTTCCTCTCTGCGTATCTCCATTGTCCAGCTTGAATTCGCGTTTTCAGGGCGAGCGGTTCCCGCCCGCCCTTTTTGCGTCGACAAGGCCGCATCCGTGCGTTCGGTGAACGATGCCGGACATCCCCTTCCACTATCAAAGCATGAGTGACACCCGTGCCACACTGGCTCCAACTGATGCTGGATTCGCTGCCCGCGCTGCTTTGGGCAGGTCTCAAGTTCACCATTCCCCTGACGCTGCTGGCGTTCACCTTCGGCCTTCTTTTGGGCCTGGTCACAGCCTTGCTGCGTCTTTTCGCACCGCGGCCTTTGGCTGCGATTGCAGGTGTTTACGTATGGGTGATCCGTGGAACACCACTGCTCGTGCAGCTCTTCGTGATATTCTACGGCCTGCCGAGCATTGGCGTTCTGCTCGACGCTTTCCCGGCGGCGCTGATCGGCTTCACGCTCAATATCGGCGCGTATACGTCAGAGATCATTCGCGCGGCGATCTCCTCCGTTCCGAGAGGGCAGTGGGAGGCATCTTACTCCATCGGCATGTCGTGGTCGCAAACGGTCACGCGCACCATTCTGCCGCAGGCTGCGCGGGTGGCCGTGCCGCCATTGTCCAACACGTTCATCTCGCTGGTGAAGGATACGTCGCTTGCCGCGGCGATCACGCTGCCTGAACTTTTCCAGACGGCGCAGCGAATAGTGGCGACAACCTATGAGCCGCTCATTCTCTACATTCTGGCCGCGCTCGTCTATCTGGCGCTGAGTTCGGTGCTGACGGTGTTGCAGGCGCGGCTTGAGAAGCGCTTTGCAAGATATGGCGGGTTCCTGGAGGCAAGCAAATGATCGAGCTGACTCACATCGAGAAGCGATTTGGCGATAATATCGTTCTTCGGGATATCAGTGTTCTTCTGCCCGAGAGCACCGTTACGGCGCTGGTCGGCCCCTCCGGCGGCGGCAAGAGCACGCTGCTGCGCTGTATCAACCTGCTGGAAACGCCGACCTTCGGCAAGATCCGCGTCGGCAGCGAGGAGATCGAGCTGACGCCAGACAGGAAGCTCGGCTGGAAGTCCATCCAGAGTCTGCGGCGTCAGACGGGCATGGTGTTCCAGAGCTTTCAGCTCTTCCCGCACCGAACGGCAATCGGCAATGTCATGGAAGGGCTGGTGACGGTTCTGAAATGGCCTGCCGACAAGGCCAGAAAGCGCGCCATCGAGCTGCTCGAAAAGGTCGGCATGGCGCATAAGGCTGATGCATGGCCGGCGACCTTGTCCGGCGGGCAGCAGCAGCGGGTTGCCATCGCGAGAGCGCTTGCTCCTTCGCCGCGCGTGTTGCTGTGCGACGAGCCGACATCCGCGCTCGATCCCGAACTGGCGGAGGAGGTCGTCGACGTTCTGAGCCAACTGGCGCGCGAAAACACGACGATGGTCATGGCGACACACGATCTTCGCCTTGCATCGCGGGTGGCGAACAAGGTGCTGTTTCTTGATGGCGGGCTGATCGTTGAAAGCGGCGAGCCGCGAGAGATATTCGCATCGCCCCAGCAGGAGAGAACCAAGAAGTTCATCGCCTCGCTCAGTGCCGCCAACAACTACAACGACTGAACCGCCGATATCGGCAAAAGCATGCGTTCAGGCCGATCACCGGCCTGAACGCAAATGTTTTTGAGTAACCTGCAATCCATAAAAAAAGCTTCCCGGCCTCTCAATGAAAAGCCGGGAAGCTGTATGTCACCACAACTTGTGTTCAAAGCTATAGAGCAGCTTGAGCGTAAGTGGCTTTAGAAAAAGCCCAGCGTCGGCAGCGTTGTGCCGTTGAGATCATACGCGCCCAGAAGCTGCGCCTTGTAGGCTGACGGATTGTGGGACGAAAGCGTGCGGGCGTTGCGCCAGTGGCGGTCAAGGTTCTTGCGCAATGTCGCGGCAGTCGCGCCGCCGACCTCGAACGCGGCGTTTGCGGAGCGCAAGGCGAACTCGTCGATGATGACCTTCGCCTTCGCCGCGGCCACTGATGCGTCGTGGGCCAGCCTGATGAGGGTTTCGTCGTCCGCGCCGGCATCGCGCGCTCTTGCGTAGATGTCGAATACGTCTCCCGTTGCCGCAATGATATGATCCGCCGCGAAAACCTCGCTGGCGATGCGGCCGATTGTTTGCTGCAGCAGCGGGTCGTCGGCCGCCACGGGCGCAGGCGCGAAATAGAAGTTGCGCGTGCGGCCAAGAACCAGCGCCCGCGAGTCGCGCAGCACGGCACGCAGAATGCCCGCGTTCACTGCCGTCAGCACGATCTGGGCGATGGTGCTGGAGAAGGGTTGCACGTAAGGGCGATCGTCGCGAATGATCTCATCCGCCGCCACCCGCACGTTGTGCAAGTTGGTGGTGCCGCTGCCGGTGACCTTCTGGCCGATGCCGTCCCAATCGTCGACACGTTCCACGCCCTCGCGGTCGGCGGGGATGATGACGGACAGATCTTCCTCGCCCGGGCCAGTCGCACGCACGAGCGTCCATTCCGCATAGAGAGTGCCGGTGCTGTAGAACTTGGTGCCGTTGAGAAGAAAGCCGTCGCCATCGGGTGTGAGCAGAGTCTTTAGCCCGCCCTTGCCGCCGGTCTGCTTGCGGTCGAGTTCCGTTGTTGCAAGCGCGATGATCTCGCCCCGCAACACGGCCTCGCGCCATTTCGGATTATAGCCCGGCTCGCGGCCCGTTATGAAGCGCTCGGACACGAGCAGGTGGTTGCGGAACACGTGCGCGACACTCGAATCCGCCTCGCCGAGTTTGACAATCGCCCCGAGCGTCTCCCGCCATGACGCGCCATAGCCACCGTCCTCGACAGGAAAGCGAATCGCGCCGAATCGCGCTTCACGCAGTTTGTCCAGCACGTCCAGCGGATGGACGCGCTCACCGTCACGCGTCGCGCTGTCGGCGGCGATCTCGTCGAAAAGCGGCTGCAAGGCTGACAGGCGGGACGCCGTGGACTGGAATGATGTGTCCCGGGATATCGTTTCTCTGGCGGAGGTGAGGATGTCGGTCATAAGGAAAAAGCTCCGGATGTTCGTGCTGCCGAACCATTATTCTATAAATATGATATTTTAAATCAAAATATGTTGTACACAACCCCATAAAGGTGGCTAAATCCGGCTGAACCGGCATCTCGCCGGGGCGGCAGGCAAGGGGCGGACGACATGAGCAATGCCAGCAAACGACAACTGCATCTGGGCCTGAACGTGCTGGCGGCAGGCATGCATCCGGCTGCGTGGCAGTTTCCGGGCACCGATCCGCTGGGTTACGTCAAGCTGTCGCAGTGGCGGCATATTGCGGAGGTTGCGGAGCGGGGAACGTTTGACGCGATCTTTCTTGCAGACGGTGTCAATATTCCGCTCAGCCCCACGCGGCAGGTCATCGGGCCGGTCAATTCGTTCGATCCTGTGATTCTGCTGTCGGTGCTTGCCGGGCTGACAACTCACATCGGGCTCATCCCGACCGTCTCCACCACGATTGACAATCCGTTCAGTCTCGCGCGGCGGATCGCATCGCTCGATCACCTCAGCGGTGGCCGTGCCGCGTGGAATGTGGTGACGACATGGGATGCGGCGACCAGCGAGAATTTCGGCGGCAAGCCACGCGCCGACCGGGAAGAGCGCTATGCTCAGGCGGTGGAATTCGTCGATGTCGTCCGCGCGCTGTGGGACAGTTGGGACGACGACGCTTTCGTTGCCGACCAGACGAGCGGGCAATTCACGCGCCCCGGTTCCGTCAATCCCATCGACCATCAAGGCCGCTATTTCTCCGTCAAGGGCCCGCTCAATTTACCGCGCTCGCCGCAGGGGCAGGCCGTGCTGTTTCAGGCAGGCGGTTCCGCCTGGGGGCTGGATCTGGCGGCCCGTCATGCCGATGGGGTGTTCGCGTCGCTCGGCACGCTCGATCACGCGCTCGAATTTACCGCGGACCTGCGGCGGCGGACGCAGGCATATGGCCGGCCCGCCGACGCAATACGTGTCATGCCGGGCCTGTCGTTCATCCTCGGCGGCACGGAAGCGGAAGCGCGAGAGCGGGCGCGCGTGTTGAACGATCTTGCGGGCGATCGCCGCCTCGGCGCCCTTGCGCGCCAGCTTGGCGTGGATGTTGCGGAGCTGGCGTGGGATAAGCCGCTGCCACAAGAGCTGCTCGACACGGCTGAACTGTCTCCGCATTCGCAGGGCGCGCGTGAAATCGTGCTGCGGATAGCCCGGCGCGAGTCGCTCACCGCGCGGCAAATTCTCGACCGTGTGCAGTCATGGCATCGTCTTGTCGTCGGCAGCCCGGAGCAACTGGCCGATACCATTGACGAATGGTTTTCGGCCGGCGCGGTCGATGGCTTCAACCTGATGCCTGACGTCGAGCCGTCCGGTCTTGAAGCATTCGTCGACCATGTTGTTCCGATCCTGCGGCGTAAGGGGATTTTCCGCCACGAATATGCGGGCTCGACACTACGCGATCATCTCGGACTCTCCCGGCCCGCGAGTGCGCGCTCCCAATGAGCAGTCGAGCCTCATCAAGCATGAAAGTGTCATGCATTTTAGAATCATAGTTGACATATAGATTTTGTAGAATGATTATGTGTTCATGCTGTATTTCAGTATTCGCATCGCCCCAGTGACGTGCGGGTATGGCGTGCAAGATCGGCGTTATTGCCCCGCACGCCGCTGACCGAAGAATTGCCGACCGATGACGGAGACATCATGAGTGATGCGACAATGTTGCAGCCCGCACCGACTGCGGTGCTGGCGGGATCTGGCAAGGTCGAAACGCTGACCGGCATCGCCGCCGGCCTTTCTTGGCTTGTGGCCGCGATTACAACGGTGGCGCTCGACGATATCGGTGACTGGCTGGAGACCGAGAACTACGCCATTGCGGCGGGCCTCGCAGGCGTTCTGTTCATCGGCCTTTCCGTCTCTGGCCGTTGGTTGCCGCGTGTCGGTGCGTGGATCGCGCATGCCGGGCCGTGGCTGCTTGTGCTGGGGCTGATCCAGATTTTATGGCAGCTTGCTTCCGCAAAATTCGGATGGCTGCCGCAGCCGTTCTTTCCGCCGGCGCAGGGCATCATCGAGGTTTATACGTTTGAATACGATGAACTTGCGACCCACTTCCTGGCGTCGTTCAAGCTGCTGGTCGTCGGATTCGGCATTGGCTCGGCAGTCGGATTTCTGATTGGTGTTTCGATTGGATGGTCGACTGCCGCCGGTTATTGGGTTCATCCCGTGCTGCGCTTCATCGGGCCGCTGCCGGCAACATCCCTGCTGCCCATCGTGTTTTTCGCTTTCCCGTCGAGCTGGAGCGCCAGCATTTTTCTGATTGCGCTCGCGGCGGGGTTTCCGGTTGCGGTGCTGACATGGTCTGGCGTGGCCAACGTCAACACTGCCTATTATGACGTCGCCCGCACCCTCGGGATGAAACCGCTCGGCCTCATTTTCAAAGTCTCCATCCCGGCGGCTTTGCCAAACGTGTTCGTCGGTCTGTTCATGGCGCTCGGCGCGGCTTTCACCGCCCTGACGGTGGCTGAACTCGTGGGCGTCAAGGCGGGGGTTGGCTTTTACATCCAGTGGTCGCAGGGCTGGGCCTCATACGCCAATGTCTATGCCGCGCTTATCCTGCTGGCCTTGTTGTGCTCGGGCTCCATCACGCTGCTGTTCCGCGTCCGCGACCGGCTGCTGTCCTGGCAGAAGGGGCTGGTGAAATGGTAACGCACAGCGGCCTTGGCCCGGAAATCGCAAGTATCCAACCCCTTGATAATACGAAAACTCCACGCAACGCAGCAACGCGTTTCCAAGCTTAGTCGACAGGAGAAACCAGAAATGTCGGACCCCTTCCTGAAATCGCCGCTGCTTTCGCGTCGCGCCATGCTCGGTGCATCGGCGCTGGCCGTTGGCGCTTCCTTTGCGGGCGGCCTGTTGTCCGTGCCGTCCTTTGCCCAGTCATCGGACCCCATCAAGGTGGGGTGGACGGGCACCGGCATCTGTCTGATTTCGATCCCGGTCGCGCGGGACAAGGGCTTTTTCGAGAAACACGGCGCCAACGTCGAGTTCGTGAACTTCGGCTCCAACTTCGCCGCGGGCGTCGAGGCCGTGTCGTCGGGCAAGATCGATGTCTACGTCAACTTCATCCTGCAATACATCAAGCCGCTGGAGCAGGGCGTGAACGTGCAGTTCACGGGTGCGGTGCACGGCGGGTGCATTCGTCTGCTCGCGCGCTCGGGTTCGGAGGAAGTCGACTACGCCTCGTTGAAGGGCAAGGCAATCGGCGTGCGTTCAATCGACAGCCCCGGCAAGCAGTTCCTGTCGGTTCAGCTTTACAAGGCCGGTATCGACCCGCAGACCGAGGTTGAGTGGAAGGTCTATCCCACGGATCTTCTTGGTGAGGCGATCAACAAGGGCGAGGTTCACGCCTCGATTGACGCGGACCCTGCGATCTACCTCATTCTCAAGAACAGCAAAGGCGGCCTGACCGAGATTGGCGGTCTTCACAGCGGCGAATATGCCGATCTGGCATGCTGCGCCATCGGCATCCGCAAGGAGTTCATCGAGGCCCGCCGGCAGGATGCCGCAGCCGTCACGCGCGCGCTGCTGGATGCGGCGCAGTGGACGCATGAAAACCCGGATGAGGCGGCTGAACTCTTCACCAACTACTCGCCTGTCGATCGTCAGACACTGGCGGAAATCATTCGCTCGCATACCCACCATGCCAATTTGCCGGTCGACGACAAATTCCGTGGCCAGCTTGAAACCTACACGGAAGAGCTGAAGACGGTGGGCATCGTGCGCCGGCGGACCGATCCGCAGGCTTTTGCCCGTCGCATCACCGCAGACGTGCTGAGCTAAGCCCCGCGCCTGAATAGCGCAGATAAGCGGCGCCGGTGTTCGGCCGGGGCCGCTTTCCCGATCCCTCCTGCCGGTGTGGCATGGCAGCATATGGGTGAAACAGTGAGCGATCAGACGGTATTTTCCGGGGCGCATGCAGCCGTCGGCGGCGGTGCTCCGGCCACGCCCGAGCAAGGCATCTCGACGCGCGGCCGTGACATTGCACTGCGCCCGCCGCGCAGTCTGCTGGTTGCGGCAGGCGCCTGGGTGCTGGCCGGAGCGGTGACGCTGCTGTGGCCTAACATCCAGCAGTTTGCACGCACGTCCGATCTGGCCGTGGCGCAATGGATTATCGCGTCGTTGTTTGTCGTTGCTTATGGAGTTTATCCACGTCTTGGCAAGGTCGGGCGGTGGTTCGGTGTCAATGCGCCTCGGCTGGCGGGGCTCGCCGCAGTCCTGTCGGTATGGCAGATTGCTTCCGCCAAGATCGGCCTGTGGCCACAGCCGTATATTCCACCGCCGCAAGGGGTGCTGGATGCCTATATCACCGATTACAAGCGGCTGCTGGACAGCATCGGCTCATCGCTGCTGCTTCTGGTTACGGGCGTGGTGATCGGCGGGCTTGCAGGGTTCGTCACCGGCCTTGCCACCGGCTGGACCAGCCGGGTGGGATACTGGACCAATCCCGTTCTGCGGCTGATCGGGCCTATTCCTGCCACGGCATTGATTCCGATTGCGCTTTTTCTGTTCCCGACCAGTTTCAGCGCCAGCGTTTTTCTTGTCGCGCTCGCGACATGGTTTCCGGTCGCGGTCCTGACCTGGTCTGGGGTGTCGAGCATTGACAGCAGCTATTATGACGTTGCGCGAACGCTTGGAGCGCGCGAGCGTTTCCTGCTGCTGAAAATCGCTATTCCGGGATCGCTGCCGCATGTCTTCGTGGGCCTTTTCATGGCCCTGGGCAGCGCGATATCCGTGTTGGTCGTCGCCGAGATGGTCGGCGTCAAGTCCGGCCTCGGCTATTACCTCGACTGGTCTCAGGGATGGGCTGCCTACGGACACATGTTCGGCGGTCTGCTGGTCATGGCTGTGCTGTTCTCATCGTTGACCACGCTGCTGTTCCGCACTCGTGACAGGCTTCTGGTCGGGCAGAAGGGGGACGTGCAATGGTAGCATCTCGTGGCCAGCCATTGCCCTCGCGCGCGTGGAGCCTGCCGCGTGTTGCATCAGGCGTCCGGGCGCTGGTGCTGTCCGCTCTGGTTCTGGCAATCGTTGTCGGCTTGACGGGCGTGCAAATCGGATAAGGGCCCGGTCGGTGATTTCATCAGTCGGCGGGTTGCTGTTTCACGACCTCGCCGCTGTTGAGGACGAAGCTCAGGCCGCCGTCCCAGAACTCGCCGATGAAAACATCCTCCGGCTTGATGTTCAGATCGGCAAGCGCCTTTTGCACGTCGTCTTCCGTGAGATCGACGGCGGACAATTCGTTGGCGATGATGTTGCCGTTCTTCACCACGATGACGGAGGGAATACGCGAGCGCCCGCAGACAGCCGTGAGTTGTCCGTTCGGCTCGATCTGGGCATAGTAGATTTCTTGAAAGGAGTGGATGCCTTGAAGATGCATCTGCGAGGCGACGTTCAGGATATCGATCTTGCCCTTCCTTTGGAGAATGTTGTCCATCAGGAATTTTCCGTTCTTGATGATCGGAATGGGCTCCCCGATGGTGAAAATCCGGAAGGCGGCGAGGTTCTTGCTGATGAAATTCAGCAGCGATATCAGCACCACACCAATCAAAAGCACGGATATATACTGATAGAGAGGAACGGAATCGCTGTATATAACGCCGCCGATGATGCCACCCAGAACAAAATTGCCGATAAAGTCTATCGGTGTCATCTGCGACAACTGGGTCTTTCCGGATATGTTCATATGGGTAATGATGATGACAAATCCGATGATGAATTTTAACAGAACATATCCGTAATATTCCACCTTCGCCTCCGAATCTGACCGTATCTGGATTATATATGCCAAGGTACAATTGAAATATGATTGCCGTTTTGCCGGTAGGAAAGCACGGAAAGCTTGCGTTATAAAAAATATATCAAAAATATAGAATTTATATTGACATAACGCTGCAATATTTGAATTCTGGTTGCCCGCAAACTGCTTGAGAGAACGAGGCTTGCCATGACGACGGATGCTTTCGCAACGGATCAACAACTGCCGGCGGACGAAGTGGCGTCGCTGCTCGCTGATCGCTATGGCGAGGCACAGCCGGAGGATATTCTGTCGAATGCCGTGATCGGCCGGTTGTTGAGCCACCGCTCGGTGCGCGCTTTCACTGCTGATGCACTACCGAAAAATCTGCTCGAAACGCTTGTCGCGGCAGCGCAATCGGCATCGACATCATCCAACCTGCAGGTCTGGAGCGTTGTTGCGGTCGAGGAACCATCGCACAAGGCGGAACTGGCGACCCTTGCCGGCGATCAGGATTTTATCCGGCAAGCGCCGCTGTTTCTGATCTGGCTTGCGGATCTGTCGCGTGTGCATGCGCTTGGCAAGGCCCACGGCGCAGCCGTTGAGGGGACGGAGTATCTCGAGTCTTTCGTGTTAGGCGTCGTCGATGCGGCGCTCGCCGCGCAGAACGCGGTTGTCGCGCTGGAATCGCTCGGGCTTGGCGCGGTTTATGTCGGCGCTATCCGTAACCACCCACAGCAGGTTTCCGAACGCCTCAAGCTGCCGCCGTCCGTGTTCCCGGTTTTCGGCCTCGCTATCGGCTATCCGGATCCGCAAAAGCCGGCATTCGTCAAACCACGGCTTCCCCAAGCTGCGGTTCTGCACCGCGAAACTTACGATGCCTCGCACCAGCCAGCGGCGGTTGAAACTTATGACAAGGTGTTCGAGGCGTTCTGGCAGGGGCAGGGCCTGAGCCACCCTCTCTGGTCGCAGCAGGTTCTCTCCCGCCTCGGGCAAGCGGCCGCCCTCAAGGGCCGGGACCGTCTGGCGGAAGTTGCCCGCGCTTTGGGCTTCCCGCTGCGGTAAGGTCCGAACAGCGCCTGTCAGGCGTTGTCAGGAATGCGGGCGATGACCTTGATTTCGAAATCGAAACCTGCAAGCCAGTTGACGCCGATCGCCGTCCAGTTGGGGTAGGGCGGTTGCGGGAAGATCTCTTTCTTCACGCTCATGATGGTTTCAAACTGGTTTTCAGGATCGGTGTGGAAGGTTGTCACGTCGACGATATCGTCAAAACTGCATCCTCCCGCAGCGAGCGTCGCTTTCAGATTGGCGAAGGCCAGCCGCACCTGCTTCGCGAAATCGGGTTCGGGAGAGCCATCCGCGCGGCTGCCGACCTGTCCGGATACGAACAGTAGATCGCCGGAGTGAATTGCCGCCGAGTATCCATGTGCCTCATAAAGGGCATGACGCTCTGCGGGGAATACGGCCTTGCGTTTTGTCATGATCCTGATCCTGATCCTCTCGTATGCTGCGCCGTGTTTATGTAAGCCTCGATCTGCAAAATGTAAGACGACTGCCGCGTCAGCCTGCCAGAACGTTGATCGCAAAAGCGATGACGCCGATGTTGAAGGCGAAGCCTGCCATACAATGAAAAGTCGTGACGATGCGGAAGCGGCGGCTGGTGATCTGCACGTCCGATGTCTGGAACGCCATGCTGAGGCCGATGGCGAAATAGCAGAAATCGACGTAATCGGGATTATCCGCCAACGGGAACTGCAATCCGCCACGCCTCGCGGCATTTTTGGATGATGAATAATACATATGCGCGTAATGGATGGCATAAACGAGACTGCTGAAAGACCAGGATAATATAAGTGTTGCGACGATGAGGAGCGTGGAGATCAAATCCGGAGTGCTCTGCTCCATCAGCACGCTGGCGACGACGATGAATATCGCCCCGGTTACGACTGCCGTGATGACCAGCAAGCCAATGCGATTGGCGTCATTGGACTTGGCCTCGTGATGCATTTCTTCCGAGGTTTGGTAAAACAGCGGCCAGCATAAGATAATGAAAATCAATGCGGCGATATCGAAGCCGATCAGGATGCCGCGTCGCCAATCCAGAAAAGGAATGGCCGCCATGCTTGCGAGAAGCAGTACCAGGCTGAATATGCTGAAGCGGGCAGGTGCGACAACGTTAAACACATATTGCATGAACGGGCCGCGCGGCTGTTGCGGGCTTCGCTCCTGCTGCTCCTTGCCTGCGTTTTGCGGGCCTGCTGCCGGTTTTCCATCTGCCGGATGCTGCTTAGGCGCTTCCGGTTGATCGGGTGTTTTCGCCTCTGTGGGCACGGGGGGACGCTCCATCTGATTGCTGGCCACACCACCGGGCAAAAATGCCGATTACGTTTTGCCGGTGAAGGTTACGGCGTGATTGTTTCACTGTCTTGACTATCCAATCATCCAATTTTTGGAAAATGGAGATGAACAACCAAACCAATTTGCTCGTTGTCATGCGGGGATGTATCAGATCTGGCGCAAACTGTTAATGCAGGTTCTTTTTATATCATTATATATAATATTTCGAAATGGTTGTTCGGATTATCTACTCAATTCAAATAAATATATATATCACATGCTGAAGTCCATTGTGATTTCGTGTTTCATTCCAGTTTCATATGCGCGCTGTATGCACCGAAAATACGTTCCGAATACAGGATATCAAAGCATGGCGCTCTCGGGCAATATATCTTCAGATGTCGGTGCATCAAATGCCGATGCCGTTGATTCACAAGGCCGTTCGGCTCAAAGTTATATCGACGAAACGCCGTTCTGGAAGGAAGGCACGCCAACTGCTTCCGCCTCGCTGACCGGCATGCAATGGACGATCTGGTTCCTTGCTGCATCAGCCAAGTTTTTCGAAGGTTTGATCGTCTTCATGACGGGCGTTGCCATGCCCCTCATTTCCAATGAATTTGGCTTGTCGGCCTTGCAGCACGGCTTGCTTGGCGCGGCGACGTTGTTCGGTATTCTGATCGGTGCCCTTTTTCTGGGTGGCCTGTCCGATCATTTCGGGCGCAAACCCGTGTTTATCGCCGAGATGGGCGTGCTTGTTCTTTTCCTGGTGCTGCTGTCGATAAGTCCCAATTTCGTCTGGCTGCTCATCGCGCTGTTCGGCGTGGGGCTGATGCTGGGGTGCGATTATCCCACCGGCCATCTTGTCATCTCCGAGGCTATTCCCTCCAGAAATCGCGGCAGCATGGTGCTGTCCGCCTTCGGTTTTCAGGCCATCGGCGCGTTGCTAGGCGCGGTCGTGGGCTTCCTGATCCTGAGCATCGTTCCCGAGGTCTGGGCGTGGCGTTACATGTATGCCGTCGTCATCATCCCCGCTTTGGTGGTGTTTCTGGCTCGCTTCAAGGTAACGGAAAGTCCGTCATGGCTGCTGGCGCACGGCAGGGAAGAAAAGGCTGAGAAGCAACTCGTCCGCCTGCTGAAGCGCCATCCGCAATATCCCACGGCCGTCAAGCTGAAACTCCCGCAAGAGAAGGCCGTCAAGCATAAGGGCAGTTACGCCGATCTCTTCAAGGGCCGCAATCTGCGGTCGACGATTTTCGCCAGCGTCCCCTGGCTGCTGCAGGACCTTGGCACCTATGGCATCGGCATCTTCACGCCGACTATTCTGGCCGCCACGGTCGGCGTTGCAACGGCGCACCATCGGAACGTCGCGGACCTCGTGGCCAGTGATATCTATGCCGCCAAAGGCTCGGCGCTGCTGGATATTCTGTTCATCTTCGGCATCATCGCCGCTGTGTTGCTGGCTGATCGGGTGGGGCGCATCTGGCTCCAGATCGTCGGCTTCATCGGCTGCGCGCTGGGGTTGTTCATCGCCGCCCTCTCCACCGGCTACACCGGCGGCACGCAGATGACGCTGATCTTCGTCGGCTTCATGCTGTTCAACTTCATGACGAACATGGGCCCGAACGCACAGACTTATCTGCTGGCGGGCGAGGTGTTCCCGGTGCATATCCGTGCGCGAGGCGCGGGCTTTGCCGCGGGTTTTGCCAAGATCGGCGCAGTGACGACGGCGTTTCTGTTCCCGATCCTGTTGCAGCACATCGGCATGTCGTGGCTGTTCACCATCCTGATCGTCACCTCCCTGTTAGGCGCGATCATCACCTGGAGTTTCCGTGTCGAGACAAGAGGCCGCAGCCTCGACAATATGGAATAACGCGGTTGATATCGAATAAAGCCGGCCTGCGGCTGGAGTGACCAAATCGGCAGGGATATGCCTCCCTGCCGCCATGCAAAATCACTGTCACGCGGTGGTCGCGGTACGGCTGCGGAAGGTGCCTGGGCTTTCCCCGGTCCATTTGCGGAAGGCGCGGTAGAATGCGCTGGGTTCGGCAAAGCCCAGATCGGCGGCGATCTTGCTGATGCTGTCGCTGCTGGAGGCGAGTTGCTTCATGGCCAGATCGCGGCGCAACTCGTCACGGATCTCCTGAAAACTCTGCCCGTCCTGCCGCAATTGTTGGCGCAGAGTGGAAGGCGAAACCCGGAATGAGCGAGCCATCTGGTCGAGGTTGGGCCAGACGTTCGGATGCATTTCCTTCAACTTCGCGCGCACCTTACCGACAACGCTGCCGTCATACCGATAGCGGACGAGGATGTTTGCCGGCGCATCTTTCAGGAATGCCTTCAGCATCCGCTCGGTCCGCGTATTCGCAAGCGTGAGGTAAGAGGCGTCGAAGGCTACGCGGTCGTGAGCCTGTCCGAAGCGCACCGACGCGCCGAACAATAACTGATACTCGGCGTTGCCCTCCGGCGCGGCGCATCGGAAGTCCACGAACCGAAGGGCGATCCGCCGGCCTGCGATCCAGCAGCACAGCCCCAGCAGGATCAGCCAGAACGTGCGGCATGCGAAGGCGGAGTGAGGCTCGTCTGTGTCTGCGAGCACGATTTCCGCCACGCCATCCCGCACGAGCAGCCTGCCATACGGATCGTCAAGCACCACGCGCAGAAAGCGCAGCGCGCGGCGCAGCGCCTGCTCCAACGTTTTGGTGTGAAGAACACAATGGCCCATAAGCGCGAAGCTTCCCGGCCGCATCGGCCGCGCGCCGAGCCCGAAGAACTCGTCCTGCGTCAGGCGAGCGATTTGCAGCCACAGGCGTCCGTAGGATTCGGCGGAAATCGGCTCGCCATCCTTCCACAATGCACCGTCCTGCAACGCAATGCCGGCAGCCTCCAAAAGCGGTTCGATGGGCGCGCCCATGCGCCGGACGGGCGCAAGCGCCTCCTCCACGAAGCAGGCCGCCACCGTTCTGCGATCGGCACGCCGTGCGCCGACTGGTAAATCCGACGGCAAAATTTGTTCAGACAGGTCACCGTTTGCCATAGCAACTCATCCTAACATCGATCCTCGCGCAACGGATGATGTCGAGAAGCGAATCCGGTCGGACAATCCCCGCACGGCCTCGCTTTTCGAGAGTGGGAACCTGCTCCGACAGAAGAGCTAATACACACAAAAGGCGCATCCGAGACCGGAATAATTGATAATTCTGAATGGGAGGTTCAGGTGCATCAAAGTGAATTGCAAGAGCTGATAGCGCGATCCAAATTCGGCCGCTATCACGCGGTGGTGTTGTTTTGGGGCATTATCATATTGGTGCTCGATGGCTATGATCTGGCCGTTGTCGGTGTCGCACTGCCCGCGATCATGGCCGATATGGGCATCGATGCCACGCAGGCGGGCTTCATGGCAAGTTCGGCCCTGTTCGGCATGATGTTTGGAGCGATCAGCTTCGGGACATTGGCCGATCGCATCGGCCGCCGCAAAACCATCGTGATCTGCATTCTGCTCTTGAGCGCGTTCACCGCGGCAAGCGGATTGGCGAACGACCCCGTGACATTCAGCGTTCTGCGCTTCATCGCCGGTCTCGGCATTGGCGGCGTCGTTCCCGTCGTCACGGCGCAAATGGCCGAAGTTGCACCGGCAAGGCTGCGCGGCAGGATGATAACCCTTGTTTTCGCGGGCTATTCGGTTGGTGGTGTCATCGTTGCGCTCGTTGGCCGGCAGCTGATCGAGGCATATGGGTGGGAGCCGGTCTTTTATGTGACGGCGCTTCCGATCCTGCTGATCCCGTTCATTCTGCGGTCGATGCCGGAATCGATCGCCTTTCTCATCAAGAAGGGCCGCGACGAAGAGTGGAAGGCGACGGTGCGCAAGCTCGTTCCCGATTACCCTCTCGACCCCAACCTCAAGATCATCCCCTCGGCCGAGAACCGCATCGCCAGTTCGCCGGTGTCCTCGCTGTTTCATGAGGGCAGGGGCCTGAGCACCCTGATGATCTGGGTGGCGTTCGGCATGGGCCTGTTCATGGTCTACTCGCTGAGTTCGTGGCTGACGAAGCTCATGGCGCTTGCTGGCTACAGCCTTGGTTCGTCACTCAATTTCGTGCTTGTCTTCAACGTGGGGGCAATTACCGGCGCGCTGCTCGGCGGCTGGCTGGGCGACCGCTTCAATATCAAATATGTCCTTGCGGCTTTCTACGCCATCGGAACCGTTGCGCTTGTATCGATGGGCTATGCCCGGTCGACGGAGCTGCTGTTCGTGATCGTCTTTATCGTCGGCGCGTCGACTTTGGGAACGCAGCTGCTCGCCTATGCTTTTGCGGGGCAGGACTATCCCACGCAGATCCGCTCGACCGGCATCGGTTTTGCCACCGGCATCGGCCGTCTCGGTGCTGTCCTCGGTCCGTCGCTGATCGGGTTTCTCGTGTCCTTGCAATTGCCGCTGGAGCAGAATTTCATGGCCATTGGCGTCGCAGGCTTCATCGGCACCATCGCTGTGCTCTTGATCGACCAGACCAGAGCCGCGGCGGTGACGGAACGCGTCATTCCCCAGGCAAGACCGGCAACGTAATCCGCACGCGGGCGCTCAACCCTGTCATTGAGCGCCCATCTGCTGCCCTCGCAAGACAACAGCGCCAGAGGGCGGTTTCTGTCCGCGCAACTCATATTAACCGCCGCGCCAAAGGGTGCGGCGGTTCTTTTACGAGGCGCGTCTATTATTTTACTGTGCGTTGGAAGCGGCGGCGGTTTGGGGGTCGATCCGGCCCGGCGGGGCGTGCACAGTTGCTTCCGCGAACCGCTTTCGCAATTCCGGGTGGTGCATCAGCAGGATGCGCACAGCATCTTCGTTGATGGACAGCAGCCGCGCTGCGGTGATGGCATGGACAAAATCGGGCGGCGGGGCCACGTCCTCAAGGCCCGGCACGGCGCCGAAGATATCGCCGGGGCCAATGGTGACGGGGCCAGTGGCGGTGGCCGCCTGTAGCAATCCGTCCAGCACGATGTAGGCGTTGTGAAAGGTCTGGCCCGGCAACACGATGGCCTGCCCCCGGACGATGCCGCGCGAGTTGACGACCTGCATCAGTTCGATCAGCACTTGCGAGCCGATGTTGTTGAACAGCGGCAGACGCGAAATCATCGGGAAGGTGACGACGAAGTCATGCCGCTGGATCAGCGTGGAAAACGACGATGAGATAATTGCGATGGGCAGCGCCAGCATGATCACGCCGGTCACCATGGTCAACGCGCCGACCATGCGGCCTATATCGGTTTGCGGCACGACGTCGCCATATCCCACTGTGGTCAGCGTGGTGATGGACCACCACATCGCCAGTGGAATGGAGCCGAACTTTTCCGGCTGAAGCGACCGTTCTGCCAGATAGGCCGCCGTCGCGGTGAGCAGAACGGACGCGCACAGAATAAGCAGGCAGGCCATCAGCGCGTAGCGCTCGTGCCGGATAGCGAGATAAAGCGCACTGAATCCGGACGAATAGCGCGCCAGCTTGAAGAAGCGCAGCAACCGCACGACCAGCAAGGTCTGCAAGCTGATGTCGAAAAAATATCCCAATACGAACGGCAGGATCGCGATCAGGTCGATGATGCCTGCGAAAGTTATCATATAAAGCAGGCGAGACTTCCACGCCGGCAGTTGGGAATGAAGCGGATTCTCCGGCGCGACCCATAGCCGGGCAATATATTCGACGACGAAAACGATAAGCGCAAAACGCTCCAGAGTGTTTACCCAGACGCTGTCGTGCAATTGCAGTGACGGCATGGTGGCGAGCACCGCAACCAGCACACTGACTATGATGACGCTGACGAGGAAGTAATACACCGCATCAGCCAGCCGGTCCCCGGTGGTGTCGCGTTCAAGGATATCGAACATCCATCGCCGGAGTTTCAGGTAGGTCATGCTTCAAAACCTTGTCGTCATTGTTGCCACCTGACTGGACAGGAGAAAGAAACCAGTTTCCCATATCCGGCGATCTTTGGCGAGATAACTATCCCTTCGCTGTATCCGTTAGCGACTTGCATGGCAAGATGGCTGTCATGGAGTGTCGTTCAGCTTTATAGTCTGTATAGCCGGCGAAATTGTCCATGATCATGAATGGTGCATACTTTATTTTTTATGGAATATATATTTCTAAATCAGGAATAAATGTAAATTTACATTATAATGTTGATCTCGATATCATGTATATGACGCTCTAAATTATCTGTAGAACTTGGCGCTCCGCAAGCCGAAAAGGCTTGGCTCCTGGAGAATTCACATGCAGGCAGGCAATAGTGGATTAATTTTGTAGATTTTATTGACTTATGAGATGCCTGACATCATAATCCGTGCGATGAATCATCCTGATAGTAGAAGGCATAAAATATAAATAGCAACGCAATTGTTATTTGTATTTCTTGTGCTTTACAGGAAGTAAATGGGTAGTTTCACCTAGTTTTTGGTGTTTAAACGGTTTTATTTTGCCGATTCCCTTCCATTTTTCGACAGTATCTGGGGTTGTCTATGTTCAATTCGCATAAAATTCGTCGCTTCAATCGTGTGTTATTGGCGGGGGTTATTGCCTTGGCCGTTTCAGGCGTTGGTGCTGCTGCCGTGGCGGAGACGCTGATCGTCGGAACCAATGCAGCTTTTGCCGACCCGATCCTGACGGCCGCGGCGGAAGCCAAGAAGGCTGGCCTCGACGTTAAGGTAATCGAATACACGGACCCGGTTTCCCCGAATACCGCGCTCGCCAGCGGAGAAATCGATGCGAACTACTTCCAGCACGGCTACTTCCTCGACACCGTCAAACAGGCGCGGAATCTCTACATTGTTCCGTTCGCCGATGGCATCGTCAACAAGACAGGGCTTTATTCAAAGAAGCACAAGAGTCTGGATGCGTTGCCGGATGGTGCGCGCGTTGCCCTCGCCGGCGATCCCGTCAACTTCGGACGCGGGCTGCGCTTGCTTGAGAAGGCCGGGCTGATCGAGCTGAAGCCGGAGGCAGACTTGCGGGCAACGACCGCCGATATCGCTGCCAATCCCAAAAACCTCAAGATTATAGAAGTCGACTTCCATCAATTACCCCTGTCGCTTGACGAGGTGGATCTGGCGCACGGTTATACTCACTTCCTGCTGGCTTCCGGCGTTATCGATCCCGCTTCCGCGTTGTTCTGGGAGCCTGAGAGCGAAACCAGAGGCTATGGCATCAAGTTCGTGATCCGCCCGGAAGGTCGCGATAATCCGCGAATTGCCGAATTTGTGAAGATCTACCAGACATCCCCTGCCGTGCGGAAGGTTCTCGACGACCAATACGGCGACCTCTACTTCCGCCTGTGGGAGAAAGATTGATGTCTGTCTTTTCGGAAGAAAAGACGCACATTCTCGTTTCGGGGCTTGTCAAAAGATATCCGGGGGCACAGGCCCCCGCCATCGCCGGTGTCGATCTTGCGATTCGGCGAGGGGAGATATTCGGCATTATCGGGCGCAGCGGTGCAGGCAAATCTTCGCTGCTGCGCACGTTCAACCGTCTGGAACTGCCAACCGAGGGCAGCGTGCAGGTTGCAGGGCAAGATGTCGGCAGTCTCACCGGGGCGAGCCTGATGCAGTTGCGTCGGCGAATCGGCATGATCTTTCAGCACTTTAACCTGCTGTCCGCGAAAACCGCATTCGGCAATGTCGCTCTGCCGCTCAAGGTTGCCGGCGTCGGGCGTGACGAGATCGAACGGCGCGTTACCGAACTTCTTGATCTTGTCGGGCTTGCGGACAAGCGCGATGCCTATCCGGCGCAACTTTCCGGTGGCCAGAAGCAGCGTGTGGGTATCGCCCGCGCGCTTGTGCACAGGCCGGAGATCCTGCTGTGCGACGAAGCGACATCGGCTCTCGACCCGGAAAGCACCGATGCCATCCTGACACTGCTACGGGATATCAACAGCCGGCTTGGGCTGACGATTGTCCTCATCACCCATGAAATGAGCGTGATCCACGAAATCTGTCATCGCGTGGTTGTCCTGGATCAGGGCCGCGTGGTGGAAGAGGGAGAGGTCTGGAACATTTTTGGTGCGCCGCAACATGACGTAACCCGCGCCTTGCTGCGAACGCTGCAAAAAACCATTCCGGGTGATCTGCGTGAGGGGCTGCTGGACCAGCCGCAAGCGTCCGATGATCGTCTGGTGCTCGATCTGCATTATACCGGAGGTCAGGGGCGCGGGCCTGATCTTGCCGGTCTTGTGGAGGCGCTCGGCAGCGGCGTTGAGTTGTTGTTCGGTGGCATCGACCGCATTCAGGGACATGGGCAGGGACATCTGCTCGTCGCCATCGAGAGGCGAGGGCGTTCCGATGCCGATATCCTTGCACGGGTACAATCTCTTTCGGACGATGTGAGAAAGCTTGGCTATGTCCCAGATCGTATATGATCGCCTGATCGAAGGGACTATCGACACTCTACTGATGATCGGTATTTCTTCCGTCATTTCCTTATTGCTTGGCCTGCCGCTGGCAGTTCTGCTGGCGACCACAACGAGGGGCGGCGTCTTTGAGTCCCCGTGGTTCAATGCAGGTCTCGGAAGTATCGTGAACGTGGTGCGCTCCATCCCGTTCCTGATCCTGATGGTGGCCCTCATTCCATTTACGCGAGCTTTGGTCGGCACCAGCTATGGGGTCTTGGGGGCGGTTGTGCCGTTGAGCGTTGCAACGATCCCCTTCTTCGCCCGTATTGCCGAAGTCAGTCTGAGAGAAGTGGATCGCGGTCTGGTCGAGGCGGCGGAAGCCATGGGATGCAGCCGCTGGCATATCGTGTGGCATGTTTTGTTGCCGGAGGCGCGGCCGGGTATCGTTGCCGGGTTCACCATTGCGGTGGTGGCGATGATCAACGCCTCTGCTGTGGCTGGCGCTATCGGAGCGGGCGGTCTTGGCGACCTTGCCTACCGTTATGGTTATCAGCGCTTCGACACGCAGGTCATGGTGACCGTCATCGTTCTTCTGGTGGCGCTGGTCATGCTGATCCAGTTGTTCGGCGACAGGCTGGCGCTGTTTCTCAACAAGCGGAAATGATGGCAGCGCAGTCGCGGCTCTCTATTTTCCGGGTTTCAATGATAGCCGGGGAACTATAGCTTTGGTTGACGCGCCTTTTTCCGTCCGAGACGGCGTAGGGTTTGCTTGAGAAGGTGTTAGGAGATTTCGCTTATGGCTGAGGCAGGCGACAAACCGACGATTGCCATTGTCGGCGGAGGTTTCACCGGCGCTGCGGTTGCTCTGCATCTTGCCGCGGGCTGGGCGGGGCCTGGGCGGCCCAGGATTGTCGTTTTCGAGCCTCGGCCGCAGCTGGGTGGTGGGCTGGCCTACAGCACACGTGAGCCGACCCACCGGATCAATGTCCCCGCCGGTAACATGAGCATGTATCCGGATGACCCTACCAGTTTCCTGCGCTATGCCGAAGACAGGATAACGCCCGCCAACGATCCCGATGCACGTAACGCAGCGGGGCTGCTTTTCCCGCGACGACGTGTTTTTGGCGATTATGTCGCGCACGAAATAGAGCCTTATCTTGCGTCTGGCGCGATTGAACATCGGCAGGCCGCAGTCACCGCAGTCGCTCGCGATGGGGCGGGCTGGCGTGTGGAAAGCGACGGCGCGGAGAGCCTTCCGGCCGATATCGTCGTGCTTGCCGTAAGCCATCCTGACGCCGGCTTGCCCCGCGCGCTTGCGCCGCTTGCAGGGCATGCGGGTTTGATTGCCGGGGATACCGGCCCCGAGGCGCTTACGGCCGTTCACGCCGAAGACCGCGTATTGGTCGTCGGAAATGGCCTTACCGCTGCTGATGTGATCGCCACGCTCAACCGGCAAGGTCATCGCGGTCCGATCCTGTCCATATCAAGGCGCGGCCTGCGTTCGCGCGGGCATGCGCCCGTGCCGCAGGAGTTCGAAGCGGATTTCACCTCTCCGCCGCCGGAAACCGCTTCGCAGTTGCTGCATCGCGTCCGCGTGTCGCTGCGGGAGGCTGACGCGCAGGGGATCGGCTGGCA
Organism: Pseudochelatococcus contaminans; assembly: GCF_014195635.1. Lineage (GTDB taxonomy): Bacteria > Pseudomonadota > Alphaproteobacteria > Rhizobiales > Beijerinckiaceae > Pseudochelatococcus > Pseudochelatococcus contaminans. The sequence continues at coordinate 759,578 of NZ_JACICC010000001.1, forward strand.
CGCGGTGCTCGATGCGGTGCGCCGACAGGGGCAGGCCTTATGGCGTCTTCTGCCGGTTGCAGAGCGCCGGCGGATTGTGCGGCACGTGCGGCCCTATTGGGACGTGCATCGGTTCCGTATCGCTCCGCAGGTGGAGCAGGTGCTTGAACGGGCGATTGCCGAGGGGCGTCTCGATGTCATCGCCGCCAGCCTGCGCGGCGCGCGTGCCGATGCAGATGGTATTCATATTGCCCTGAAGTCGCGCCGGGATGGCGAAACCATCGAAAAAACAGTCGATAAGGTCATTGTCACCACTGGCCCGGCCCACGGCGGAATTCTGGAATCGCAGCCTTTCCTCAGCGGCCTGCGTGACGCGGGTTATCTGACCTTATGCGCAACAGGCCTCGGCCTTGCGTGTGACGACCAGTCATATGCTATCGGCGCAGATCATTTGCCTGTGAAGGGGCTGCTGATTGCCGGCCCCCTGGCGCGCGGCACTTTCGGCGAACTGATGGGAATGCCGCAGGTGAGCGAGCATGCGCTGGATATTGCGCACCTGATCAAGACGCTCGCCGCCAGGGAAAGCCCCGCGACGGAAAACGCTGCTGCGGATCAGAGAACATAGGATTCATCGATCACGGATGGCTCCGCTACTGGCGGCGCTCCGGCATCGTTTTGAAATACAGGACACTTGTTATGACAAAAACCGACAAACCGCTTGATTTTCTATGGTTCATTCCCTCGTCCGGTGATGGAAGCTATCTGGGTTCCGATGCATTGAACCGCCCGGCCGATCCGGGTTACTTTCGCGAAATCGCACAGGCGTCGGATCGGTTGGGGTATTCCGGCGTGCTGATCCCAACCGGGGCAGCTTGCGAGGAAGCGTTCATATTGGCGGCCAACCTTGCCGCCAGTACCGAAAGGCTGAAGTTTCTCGTCGCAATCCGCCCCGGTACGGCATCGCCCGCCTATTATGCCCGGCTTGCCTCGACCCTTGACCGTGTGTCGAATGGCCGGTTGTTGCTGAACATCGTGGTCGGCGGCAGTGCTTCGGAACTGGCGGGCGACGGCATTTTTCTTCCACATGACGAGCGCTATGCCCATGCGGATGAGTTCTTTCAGGTCTTCAACAGCCTGATCGAGACGGGGCATGCCGATTTCGATGGCCAGTATATCAAGGCTCACAACGCTACTCTCACGCTGCCCCCCGTTCAGGAGCCGCGTCCGCCGATTTATTTCGGCGGTTCATCCGACGCCGCCATCGATTTCTCTGCCGGGCTTGTCGACAAATACCTGACGTGGGGCGAGACGCCTGAGCAGGTTGGGGAGAAAATCAGCCGTGTTCGCGCCGCCGCAGCAGCGCAGGGACGTGAAGTGACGTTCGGCATCCGCCTGCATTTCATCGTGCGTGAAACGGATGACGAAGCATGGGAAGCGGCGGATCGGCTGATTTCCCGTCTGTCGGACGACACCATCGCCGCGGCACAGGAGAATTTCCGCACCCGCTCGGATTCCGTGGGGCAGGCGCGCATGGTGGCGCTGCACAACGGCGACCGGCGGAAGCTGGAAGTTTCGCCCAATCTCTGGGCCGGAATCGGGCTTGTGCGTTCGGGTGCCGGGACGGCTCTCGTGGGCTCGCCGCAGACCGTTGCCGCGCGCCTGCGGGAATATCAGGCACTGGGCATCGACACGGTTATCGCATCCGGCTACCCCCATCTGGAGGAAGCCTATCGCGTCGCGGAACTGCTGTTTCCGGAAATCGGCATCACGCTGCCTTACAAGCCGTTGCGGTCTGCCTTCGGCGAAAAGCATGTGTTCGGCGGCGGCGGGCACCTCGGTAATATCAAGGCAAAATCTGCTTCGTAAAGGCACTGGCCACCATAAGCGCGTCCGCCGGAACCTCGGCGGACGCACATGTTCGATGAGCGCCTTTCAGTGATCGGAGGCTGGCAATTATGCTGCCTCCCGAATGTCTGCCTTTGGCTGCGCCGATTATAACACATTGGCAATTAATGATTTTATCACGCGAAGGCCAAGAGTGGATGGCCCCTTCGCTATTAATATACTAATTACATATTATTAATTGACATTAGATATTCCAACCTTTACCCCTTGCACAGGAGGTGCATTCATCGGCCTGCACTGGTCGGCGGTGACTGCATTGCAAGTCGGGCGTGAGAGCCGGGCAATCCGCTCTCGGGCAGAATCATTGAGGGGTCTGGAAAGATTTCATGACGAATTTTCAGCAGGGATGGGGCGCTGGACCCAGTCAACGTTACGACGCGCTCGCAGCGCCGTTCCGGCCGATCTTCGCCCGTATCCGTGAGCAGGCCATCGCCCGCGATCTCGACCATACCTTGCCCGCCGAGGAGATCGGCTGGCTGCGCGCTGCGGATTTCACCAAGCTGCGTCTCGCGCCGGAGCTGGGCGGGCAGGGGGCGACATTGCCCGAGCTTTTTGCTCTTCTGATAGAACTCTCCGTGGCAGACCCCAATGTCACCAACGCTCTGCGCGCCCATTTCGGTTTCACCGAGGACGTGTTCCACAGCGACGATGAGGCATGGCGTCAGTTGTGGATCGACCGGATTGCAGCGGGCCAGACTGTTGGCAGCGGCTATTCTGAAGCGGGCGCCAATCCTCTGGGAAGCCAGTCGACAACGCTGCGCCAGCGCGATGGCCAATGGGTCATCGACGGCGAGAAATACTACACCACCGGCTCGCTGTTCGCAGATTGGGTGCATGCGTCGGCAGTTGATGAAAACGGCGACGTGAGGTTAACTTTGGTGCCTGCCGGCGCGGCGGGCGTCGCCATCATCGACGATTGGGATGGTTTCGGCCAGCGCCTGACGGCCAGCGGCACGACCCGGTTGGACAATGTTGCGCTCGATCCATCGTCAGTGCGCTCGTCGCAGGTGCGCTTCGCCTATGCAACGGGTTTTTACCAGCTCGTTCATCTGGCGACGCTCGCGGGCATCGCCCGCTCTGCCGCCATTGATCTCGCTGAGCATGTCGCCTCACGCAAGCGGGTTTATGCGCGCGGAAACGGCCTTTCCGCCGCAACCGACCCGCAGATCCTGCAAGTTGTTGGCCGCGTGCGCTCTATCGCGTACACGACGGCGGCGATCGTGCTTCAGGCTGCCGGGGCATTGCAGCGAGCGCATGACGCCGCTTTCGACGACAGCCTGGATGAAGAGGGGCGCAAGTTCGTGCAGGATCTGTCCGAGCTTGAGGTCAGCCAATCCGTGACGGTGGTCACCGATCTTGTGCTTGAGGCGACGACAATCCTGTTCGACGCGCTTGGCGCTTCCGCCGCGAAACGCTCTCATGGCCTTGACCGCCACTGGCGGAACGCGCGCACGATCTCATCACACAATCCGCGCGTCTACCACGACCGCAACGTCGGACAATACGCGGTGACTGGCATCATCGACACGACGCGGCCCGGCGTTGGCGTTCCGACTGACGAACAGAAAACGGCCGTTTCCGCCCATTGATTTGGCGACGCGAGGGCCTCCCCGGTGAAAACGGAAGCCTCTCCGCGTGACAAACGCGCTGTATCGACAATAGACGGCGCTCCCCCGTTTCAATGAAAAACAGGGATGCTGTCATCGAAAAATAGGGAATAGCGAGCATGAGCGAGCGCGAGCTGCATCTCAATATCAATATCCTGCACTCGGGCTTTCACGTCGGCGCGTGGCGCGTGCCGCAGAGCGATCCGAATGCTTTCATCGATGTCGGGCATTATGTCCGCACCGCGCAAATCGCCGAGCGCGGCAAGCTGGATGCGGTTTTTCTGGCGGACGTGCCATCCTTTGCCGAGCGGCCGGAATATCGTCCGTATCCGGCGTTGGAACCCACAATCATTCTTGCCACCGTGGCCGCGCATACCAGCCAGATCGGCGTGATCGGCACGGCATCGACATCCTTCAACGACCCGTACAACATCGCCCGCCGGTTTGGATCGCTGGACCTCGCCAGCAACGGGCGAGCGGGCTGGAACATCGTCACGACGGCGGACCCCGGCGCCGCACGCAATTTCGGTCTCGATGCGGCCATCGCGCATCATGAGCGCTACGAGCGGGCGGCCGAGTTCGCGGATGTCGTCACCCGGCTCTGGGATAGCTGGGAAGATGGGGCGCTCGTTGCGGACAAGGCCAGCGGCCGCTTTGTCGATGTGGGTCGCGTGCATGCCATTGACCATGCAGGCAAGCATTTTCAGGTGCGCGGACCTCTGAATGTGCCGCGCTCCCGGCAGGGGCGGCCGGTGCTGGTGCAGGCAGGCGGCTCGGAAGATGGCCGTGAGCTGGCCGCGCGCCATGCGGAGGCGATCTTTTCCGTCGCCCTGACGCAGGAGGATGCGCTGGCCTTTGCCGCCGATGTCACCGCGCGCGCCAAGGCGCTGGGGCGTGCTCGCGGCCCATTGTTCCTGCCGGGTCTCGCGACGCTGATCGGCTCGACGGAGGCGGAGGTCAAGCGGCGTGAGGACGAGCTGTGGGACGTGTTCCCGCTGGAGTTCGGGTTGCAGCGTATCGCGGGCACCTTCCAGATCGACCCCGCGCGCCTTTCCTATGATGAGCCGTTGCCTGACGATATCGAGATCCCGAAGGACGGTGGGCACACATTCGCGCAGGCGACGCTGGCCGTTGCCCGCAGCGAAGGGCTGACTGTGCGCGAGATTCTGCGTCGTCTTGGAACAGGCGGCGGGCACCGTTTCATTGCTGCCACCCCGGAAGTTCTTGCCGACGATATCGAAGCCTGGTTCCTCTCCGGCGCTGCCGACGGCTTTAATCTCATGCCGGATGTTCTGCCTGACGGTCTTGAGGTCTTCGTCGACCATGTCGTACCGCTGCTTCAGCGCAAGGGCATTTTCCGCACCGAATATCGTGGCGATACGTTGCGCGATCACTTCGGGCTGTCCCGCACGGAGAGCGCGCTCCGGCGATAACATGAACATTGTCGAAGGTCATTTGCACCGCAGGTGAGCGTGTTGATGCTCGCCTGCGGCGCGACGTACTGCTCTCTACGGCCGGAACAGGTTATAGCCGAGAATTTCGGCCACCTTCGCAACCGCTACCTGCCCGCGAACGCTGTTGCCGGCGTCATCCAGCGGCGGCGCGAAAGCGGCTATGGCGAGCTTGCCCGGCACGACAGCGAGAATGCCGCCGCCGACGCCGCTTTTTGCCGGCAGCCCAACGTTGAACGCCCAGTCTCCGGAGGACGTGTAAAGGCCCTCCATCATCATCTCAGCCAGAATGGGCGCGACATGATCGCCGGCGATGACGCGCTCTTTCGTCACCGGGTTCACGCCGCCTGACGCGAGTGTCGCGCCCATCGTCGCAAGGTCGACGGTGGTCACGAGTGTCGAGCATTGGCGCGTATAAACATCAACGGCCCGCATCGGGTCGCTGTAGCAGGTGCCGGCGCTGTAAAGCAGCCATGCGATGGCGCGGTTGTGGAAGTTCGTAGCCTGCTCGGAACTGTTCACCTCCGGGCTCAGGGCGATGGGGCGGCCGGCGAAGCGGCTCTGGTTGTCGAGAATGCTGGCCCAGCAGCTTTCGGCATCGCTTCCGGCCACGAGGCTGGCTGCCGCGATGGCACCCGCATTGACCAGCGGTGACAACGGCTTGCCCTGATGCAACTCAAGCGCGATCACGGAATTGAACGGCAGGCCGGTGGGGTCCGCGCCCAGCTTCTCGTGCACTGCGGATGCTCCGATGGCCTCCATCACGAGGGCCAGCGTGAACACCTTGGAGATGGATTCAATGGCAAAGGCGTAATCGGCGTCGCCCGTCTTGAAAACCTGCCCCTCCGCCGTGACTACGGCGACAGCCAGCAGATCTGGCGGAACGGAGGCGAGGAAGGGAATGTAATCGGCGTTCTTGCCGCCACCCGTCGCCTGCGCTGCCGCGTATCCTGCGGCAATGGCTTCCTCGATCCGGGCACGTCCGGTTTCTGTCTGGGTCATACTGAAGCCTCCGGAGAAAGAAAAACCGGGAGATGCGTTTGGCATTCTCCCGGCACGAAGCGTGTCATGGCTCCTTCGGCAAGGCGTAGGACGCCTTGCCGGCGAGGACTGCCGTTATTGATCGCGCGGGACCACGATGTGGGTGGCGCGCGCCCGCGGCGTGATCGCGAAATGGCCATCAGGCGCATTATGCGACTTGATGTGGACCAGATCGGCCTGCGGAACCTTGCCGTGCTTGCTGTGGACAGCATACACGATGAAGGGAATGGCCACCACGATCAGGAAGCTGACCACGAGCAGCGTGACGTAGGTTTCGTCGCCGGTCGCGCCGGCGAGTCCGCTGGGCGGGAAGAAAGAAACGACGAACGCCAGCAGCGAGATGATGAAACCCACCACCGCCACGGCCACGCGGAACTTGTCGCTGCCGGGCAGGCGATAACCGCGCTTCTTGTCCTTCTGCTTCAGCACCAGGTTGATATAGGCGAGGAACAGCAGGAAGTACGTGATCAGATACAGCACAACCGTCAACGACATGGCGATGAGGAACGACATGTTGCCGCCGCTGCTGGTGTTGGTGAAAACGGTCAGCGCAACGGTGGTGATGAGGAGCTGGAAGATCACCATCGGAACCGGAACGCCGTTCTTGTTCACCTTGGCGGCGATGTTCGGCAGAATGCCATGCTGGGCCGTGACGTACATGCCGCGCGAGGGGCCGACGATCCATGAGGCGATTTCGGCCAGCACGCCGAGCGCCAGCAGCACGGCCACGAGGCGCACGGCCCATTCCAGCCCTGCGCCGTGGCTGAGAATAAGCTGCTGGAACGTCTGCACGACGCCGGCGCTGAGGTTGATCTGATCCTGCGGAATGACGGAAGCCACCGACAGGCCGCCGATCGAGCTGAGGACGATCGCGGTGATCATCAGCAGGAACATGGCGATAGGATAATCGCGGCCGGGATTCTTCATCTCGTTGACGTGGGTGGCGGACGCTTCCACACCCATATAGCTGAGGATGAAGGCCACGAAGACCACCAGCGTCCCGATCTTGGTAAAATCGGGGAAGAACGTGGCGGCGGTCATCTCGATTTCCAGCCGTGCGCCGCTCGTCAGGTGGACGATGGCCAGCACCACGAGCAGCACCGCCGGAAGCAGGATGCCGGCGAAAAAGCCGACCTTGGCGATCTGTGCGGTGTATTTCGTGCCGCCGAACTGGGTAAAGGCCAGTCCCCACAGAATGACAAGGCCGGCAATGGTCTTCACCACCGGATCATCGTTCAGGGCCGGCCACGACAGGATGTAGGACAGCGACCCCAGGACGAAGTAAAGCATCGGAATAAAGCCGATGGCGATTTGCAGATAGGTAAAGGAGATCGCGGCAAAGCCCCAGCGCTCGCCTAGCGTGTTGGACACCCAGGCAAAGACGCCGCCTTCTTCCCAGCCTTCCACGGTGGCCATTTCGGCGGCGCACAGCGCAACCGGAATGAACCAGAGAAAACCACCCAGAAGAAGGAAGAAGACGAGACTGAAACCGGATGTCGCGAAGGTCGGATACTCGTAAACCGCCATCACCATCGAAGCGGTGATGGCGAAAAAGCCCAGAAGCGTCAACTGCTTTGCTGGAGCTGGCGTGCTGCTTGTCGCCATTTTCGATTCTCCATAAATCGGGCACTGGAAGAGAGGGGGAACGGCCCTTTGGCAAGCGCCGCTGCGTTCCCCGGAGGGATTTGTCGATCTTGACCGCGATCCAATGGTGTCTGGGGGCAGTTTATGGTCACGCCGACGGTGCGGCCTGATCGTAAACTGCCATGGCGGGATGCCGGCTGGCGGCGAGATTCCCCACCTGCGGCCTCATGTCGTAACAAACAGTTTGTCGGCGCGGGACAATCGCGCCGACAAACGACCCTTGCGGAAGATGGCGCTGACGGCTTTCAGCGCCCTGCTTCAAGGTGTATCAGTGGTGGAAGCCCGTGGCTTCTTCCTTCGTCAGCGGGTTGGAAACCGGGTGCTTCTCGAAGTATTCGATGGCGCGCTTCATGTCGTCCAGCAGCAGGCTCGCCAGATCGTGGCTCACGCCGTGACGGACGAGAATGCGCTGCACCACGAGGTCTTCGCGGTTCGGCGGCATCGAATAGGCCGGCACCTGCCAGCCGCGGCTGCGCAGGCGGTCGGCCAGATCGTAAAGCGTGTAGCCGCCGATAGCCGCGCCTTCCTTCAGCTTCCAGGCCAGCGCCGGAATGCCAGCCTTGCGGTCACCGTCGAAAATGATCTCGAACGGACCCAGCTTGGCAATCTCGGCGGCAAGATATTCCGCCGTGTCATAGGAAGCGCCCTGGACTTTCGTATAGCCTTCGCGGCCGAGGCGGAGGATGTTGTAGTACTGCGCAATGATCTGGCCGCCCGGGCGGGAGAAGTTCAGCGCGAACGTGGGCATGTTGCCGCCCAGGTAGTTCACGTTGAAAATCAGCTCTTCGGGGAGGTCGGTCTTCTCGCGCCACACGACCCAGCCCACGCCCAGCGGGGCGAGGCCGAACTTGTGGCCGGACGAGTTGACGGACTTCACGCGCGGCAGGCGGAAATCCCATTCCAGTTCCGGTGCGCAGAACGGCGCGAGGAAGCCGCCCGAAGCGCCGTCGACATGGATCGGGATGTCGAGGCCCGTGTCCTTCTGCAGCTTGTCGAGAGCGTCGCTGATTTCCTTGACCGGCTCGTACTGGCAGGTGAAGGTCACGCCCAGCGTCGGCACGACGCCGATGGTGTTCTCGTCGACACGCTTCAGCACTTCTTCCGCGTTGAGAATGAGGCGGTCGCCTTCGCCGGGGACTTCACGCAGTTCGACGTCGAAGTAACGGGCGAACTTGTGCCAGCAGATCTGCACGGGGCCGGTGACGATATTCGGCTTGTCGGTGGGCTTGCCAGCCGCAGCCTGACGCTTGCGCCACTGCCACTTGAGCGCAAGGCCGCCCAGCATCGCAGCTTCGGATGAGCCGGTCGTGGAGCAACCCAGCGTGCCGCGCGGATCGGGCGAGTTCCACAGGTCAGCGAGCATGTGCACGCAGCGGTTCTCGATTTCAGCTGTCTGCGGATACTCGTCCTTGTCGATCATATTCTTGTCGATCGACAGCGCCATGAGCTGGTTGATCTCTTCATCAACCCACGTCTGGCAGAAGGTGGCAAGGTTCTGGCGCGAGTTGCCGTCCAGCATCAGCTCATCGCGGACAGCCGCGTAAACATTCTGCGGCACCTGCTCTTTTTCAGGAAATTCATACTTGGGGAGCGCACCGCGAAGCGCGCTGGACGCGTAGACATCATCCAAAAGGTCGTCACGCAGAGATTTCTCCAGATCTTCCTGCGACATCTCACTCTCCTGTAGTGTCGAACACATGAAATCCCATCGGAATGCTGATGGGACACTCTCCTCCCGGTGGAATACTGCTCCGCCAGATGGCGATAACAGGTCGATCGCCCGGTTATTTCCAAAACACCGGCGCTCTGACGAAATCAGAACGGGCGCTTCAAGTGCTGTTTTACCGCGCCTTGTGCTCAATTCGATGAAGCGGGCTGAACACAAGTTGCCTGAGCATACAATGTACACGGATTATCGAATTGACCGTGCGCAAAACAGGTGCGGTTTAAAGAGGATAATTGAGCCAAGTAAGGAAAATACGAGATCAAAACGCAAAGTTCGAATGGTCGACCTCCGGTCAAATGCACTGATATTTGATTCATATTCGCATCAATATCAGGCATGTTATCATGATTTCTTGCGATTAAATCAGTGATATGCGAATTTCTTCTCGTTATTTTCTCGTTTTTGTATCAGAAAGCAAAAAATGATGTCAACTGCCAATTCAAGATAAATATTTACTTATCATGACATAATTATTCATTTTTATTTTAATTATAGAAACGATAGCTTTGATTATGGGTGCCTAAAGCGTTTTCACGCAAAGCGATATCCGCTCTGCGTGAAAAACGTGTAAAAACAATATTATAGAGTGTTTTTGTGTTTCAGAGAAATGCCGAAAAGCTTTAAGTAGGACAGAGTACTGAAGCACAGCTCGATGAACGCGGCAAATATTGATTGCCGCGTCCCGATATAAAGTTGGCAGTCACAAATATGAGTTGGATCTCAGGATTACAGCCACCCGCTCTTTTTGAATCGCCAATACAGAATACTACATAGAATGACGATAACGCAAAGAACGTAGTAGTATCCATAAGTCAGATGAAGTTCCGGCATGTTATCGAAGTTCATGCCGTAAATGCCCGCTATGGCTGTTGGAACGGCCAGAATAGCGGCCCATGCGGCCAGCTTGCGGGTGATGTCTCCCTGACGCTGCTGTTCGAACAGGTTACTGGCCTCGAACACGCTGATCATGATTTCGCGCAAGCCCTCGACGGTCGTTTCGACGCGTTTGACGTGATCCTGCACGTCCTTGAAAAACGGGTGCGACTTTTCATTGACGACCGGCAGTTCGACCGTCGCCAGCCGGCCGGTGACTTCGGACATCGGGCCGAGAATGCGCTGGAAGAGAATGAGCTGGCGGCGCAGGTGAAACAGCCGTGCGATTTCGTCGCGCCCGAGGAAGGAGGACAGCATATGCCGCTCCATGTCGAGCACGCTGTCTTCGATGGTCTGCACGGTCGGCACGTAGCCGTTCACGATGAAATCCAGAATGGCGTAGAGAACGTAGTCCGGGCCATGTTTCAGCAGTTGCGGCGAGTCCTCAAGGTGGGCGCGCAGGTCGCTGTGCATGCGCGCGGAACCCTGCCGAACGGTGATGATATGCTGCTCACCGACAAAAATTGCCGTCTGACCATAGTAGATGCGGTCGTTTTCAAGATGAGCCGTCTTGGCGATGACGAACAACTGGTCTCCGAAGACATCCACTTTGGGAAGTTGCCGCAAGACACGCGAATCCGCCACCGCGAGCGGATGCAGATTGTAGGTCTTTTGCAGAGCCGTCATCTCCTCCGCCGTGGGTTCGAGAAGGCCGATCCAGACGAAATCACCCGGTTGCAGATCAGTCGGGGGATTATTGTAGACATCCCCCTCCTGGCGTTTCCCGTTGCGATAGAGATATGCGGCAATGCAGGTCATGAAACACTCTCGGAAAACAGAAACAGGAACGACACGTATACAGGCCCATGCCTGGTGCTCGGAGCGTGGGGGCACGCATCCAAACCATTCTATCGATGTTCCATTACGGTTCATTGAGCGCATAACGGCTCACCGCGCCACATCATGCCCTCAGAATATAAATCGTCTGCATCCCTTTGATGAAAGTTGTTGCTCAAGACAAATATATTTTTGCGGCAAACATCAATATGTTTGCCTGAGATTGTGCGGCTGTTTCCCCCCTGCACCCGGCCATTCCGCGCGGCTTGCGCCGTCTATGTCTGCCGCGGGCAGGGGCGCTCTTCATCGCGGCGTGAAGAAATGGCGTGTTTCATCCGCATTGCAGGGTGTCAGACCCAGTTGGCGAATGCTGCTTGCGACGACAGATACCAGCGCGGCATTGGACGGAGCCTGTTCTCCATCCGGCAGTGACAGGTTGTTCTCGAACCCGACACGAATATGGCCGCCAAGCAGGGCGCCGGCGGTGACGCAGGCGGCTTCATGCCGCCCGAAGGCGCAAACGCTCCAGTTATCGAAGTCCGGCGCGGCGCTGGCGCGAAACGGCAGCAGATCATCCGGCTGCGAAGTTTGCGACACAGTATAGCGCCCAAGCACATACAGAACGGGGATCTGTTGCCACGGCACGATGCCGCGCTCGATCATGCCGGATAATTGAACTGCCTCTGCCGGATCATAAAGTATGATCTGCGGCTGTACATCTGCGTGCTTGGCCCAGAGAAGAAACTCGGCGAAAGCAGATTCCGCGCCCGCATCCGGCACCAGCTCACGCAACGCGAGAGATACGGCTTCCGGGCGCACGGCTTTGACGACGGCGATCTGTTCGGCAGGCGCATAGATGCCCAGCGCCTCGCTGGTAATCTGAATCACCATGCGCTGCCCGACCTTGCTGCGAATGGCGGCGATGGCTTCACGATAGGCGCCGGCATCGAGCAGGTGGCGGCCATCGGGCCGCCGAACGTGAACATGAATCATCGCAGCGCCCGCATCGAGGCATTCAGCCGCCGTTCGTGCCAGTTCATTGGCCGTCAGGGGAATCGCGGGGTGGTCGACCTTGGTTCGCCGTCCGCCGTTGGGTGCGACAGTGATTGTCACGGGCGCGCCGAACCCGATCCGGGCTGACGCAGCCGCCGCTTGCGCGCTTACTCCCGCCGCGTTCGACAGCGTTTCATCCTGATTTTTATTCACCAGCCTGCTCCGGTTTGCGCCATTTGTATCTTAATTATGCATCGACGAAACGAATGTTGCAATGACGGATCAGGGGTGTTACGAATTCAGCATGCAGACCGAATCTGTCATCGAAAAAATTGTTCGCGCTTTTGACCGGATGTCCGGGCAGCTTCAGACTGCGGCGCGTTACATTCTGGAATCGCCGCATGAGGTGGCGCTTCTGTCGATGCGGGAACAGGCTCGGCAGGCCGGGGTGCAGCCGGCGACGATGACGCGGCTTGCCAAGCACCTTGGCTTTTCCGGCTACGACGATATTCGCAGGTTTTATGCGGATGCGATGCGCAACGACGCGACGGGATTTGCCGGTCGTGTCGACGCACAGGCCCGCAACCAGAAGTTGAAGGGCGATCTGGCGCTGGCCGCGGATATGCTCGATGGCGCAGCCAGGCAGATGGCGGCGCTCGGGCAATCTGCTGAGCTGGCCAGGATGCTCGAAGCCGTCGACCGCATTTGCGATGCGTCGCGCATTTATTGTCTCGGACTGCGGTCCAGCTATCCGGTTGCGTGGTACCTGCATTACAAGCTGTCGCTGGCTGGCAAAGAGGCGATCATGCTGTATGCCATCGCCGGCATCGGCGCGGATGTTCTCGGTCATGCAACCGCTGACGATACTCTGGTTGCGGTTAGCGTGGCCCCCTACACACGCCAGACGGTTGAAACCGCCGACTATGCGCGCTCCTGCGGCGTGCCCGTCATCGCCATTACGGACAGTCCGGTTTCGCCGCTGGCGCAACTTGCGACGACCGCGCTGATCGTGCCGACCGACAGCCCGTCGTTTCTGCATACGCTGACGCCGGCGTTTATCGTGGCGGAAATCCTCGGCGCGCTCGTTGCCGGGCGCAACAGCGAAACGTCGGGGCAGGCGTTGACGCGAATGGATCGGCAGTCGGCGGCGCTCAACACGCATCTCACGCCTCGGCATCCGCCGGGTCGCTCAACCGATAACAAGAACGAACGTCCATAGAGAATGTCCATGAGCACTCATCTCCTGCACCGCGCTATTCATGGTCACCTGCCGACAGCCGTTGGCGGCAAGGGCATCGAATTGTTCGATGCTGAAGGAAACGTCTATATCGATGCATCCGGCGGCGCCGCCGTGTCGTGCCTCGGGCACGGCCATCCGGCGGTTATCGATGCGCTGCACAAGCAGCTTGACCGGCTGGCCTACGCCCACACCGGCTTCTTCACCACCGAGCCGGCGGAGCAACTGGCCGATCTCCTCGTGCGCAATGCTCCTGCCGGTCTTGATCACGTGTATCTCGTCTCGGGCGGGTCGGAAGCCGTCGAGGCCGCCATCAAGATGGCGCGGCAATATTTCGTCGAGACGAACCAACCCCGGCGGCGGCATATCATCGCACGTCGGCAGAGCTATCACGGCAACACGCTGGGTGCGCTGGCCGCCGGCGGCAATGAATGGCGCAGGACGCAATTCCAGCCGCTGCTCATCAATACGCACCACATCGACCCTTGCTTTGCCTATCGCATGCAGCAGGTTGGAGAGAGCGACGAAGTTTATGCCGCGCGCGCGGCGCAGCAGCTTGAGGACAAGATCCTTGAGCTGGGCGCGGATGAAGTGATCGCCTTTATCGCCGAGCCTGTGGTCGGGGCCACCGCGGGGGCGGTTCCCTCCGTGGGGGATTATTTCAAGCGCATCCGCGAGATCTGCGACCGTTATGGCGTGCTGCTCATTCTGGACGAGGTGATGTGCGGTATGGGCCGCACCGGCACGTTGCATGCGTGCGAACAGGATGGTATCGCGCCTGACCTGATGACGGTCGCCAAGGGCCTTGGCGGCGGCTACCAGCCCGTGGGAGCGGTGCTGTTATCCGGGAAGATTTTCGACGCCTTTGCCAACGGCTCCGGCTTCTTCCAGCACGGCCACACCTACATGGGGCACCCCATGGCGGCGGCGGCGGGGCTTGCGGTGCAGCAGACCATCGAGCGTGAATCGTTGCTTGCAAACGTCGTGGCGATGGGTAACGAATTGGAGCGTCAGCTGGTCGAGCGTCTGGGGAACGATCGGCACGTTGGCGACATTCGTGGCCGGGGGCTGTTTCGCGGTATCGAGCTTGTCGCGGACCGCGCCACGAAGCAGCCTTTCGATCCGGCGCTCAAGCTGCACGCGCGCATCAAGAAGGAAGCGTTGAAGCGCGGTTTGATTGTCTACCCGATGGGTGGCACCATTGACGGCGTGCAAGGCGACCACGTCTTGCTCGCTCCTCCCTTCATCGTTGATCGCAACGATGTTGAACGTATCGTCGAACGTCTGGCCGATGCCATCAAGGCCGGGATCGACGGTATCCAAAGTTCGATAAAGACATGACGTAATATTCTCAAAGTAAACAGAAGGGGACAATAATGAAAATCCGTCATCTCGCCGCCATGGCTTTCGCAGTCGCAGTCGGTTTTGTGCAGCCCGCGCAGGCCAAGGATCTGATCGTCGCCACCGACACGGCATTCGTGCCGTTCGAGTTCAAGGAAGGGGACAAGTACGTCGGGTTCGACATCGACCTGTGGGATGCCATCGCCAAGGAAATCGGCGTCACGTACAAGCTCCAGCCCATGGACTTCAACGGCATCATTCCTGCCTTGCAGACCAAGCAGGTGGATGCGGCGCTTGCAGGCATCACCATCAAGCCCGAGCGCCTGCGGGCAATCGACTTCTCCGACGGCTACTATGACAGCGGCCTCATGCTGATGGTGCCGGCCGACAGCGACATCAAGGGGCCTGAGGATCTGAAGGGCAAGACTCTCGCCGTCAAAACTGGCACGTCAACTGCCGATTACGCCAAGGAAAACTTCAAGGACACCGAGCTGCGTCAGTTCCCCAATATCGACAATGCCTACCTTGAGTTGCAGACGGGCCGTGTGGACGCCGCCATGCACGACACGCCCAACGTGCTCTACTACATCGCCACCGCAGGCCAGGGAAAAGTCAAAGCCGTTGGCGACCAGCTGATGGGCCATGAATACGGCATCGGCTTTCCCAAGGGCAGTGAACTGGTTGCCAAGGTCAACGAGGCTCTCGCCACGTTGAAGAAGGACGGACGCTACAACGAAATCTACAAGAAGTGGTTCGGCACGGAACCTAAGGGCTGATCCCTGAGGCTGATCTGATGAGCGGATGCGCCGGCATGGCCGGTGCATCCACCTCTCCTCAAGTGGAATGCTGCCATGGATTTTGAATGGTCTGTCATTGCGGACGCGATGCCTGCTTTGCTGAATGGCGCGCGTCTTACCATCCTGATCACGCTTTCGGGCCTTGCCGGGGGCCTGGTGATCGGTTTCGTCATGGGGCTGATGCGGGCTTTCGGCAACCGTATCGCCAACACCATCGCCTTTCTCTACGTTGAGCTGATCCGCGGCACGCCGATTGTCGTGCAGGTCATGTTCATTTACTTCGCGCTTCCGGTGCTGGCGGAAATCCGCGTCAATCCGCTGACCGCCGCTATCACCGCAATTGCCATCAACGCGGGTGCCTACATCGCGGAAATCGTGCGCGGCTCGTTTCTCTCGGTTCATAAGGGCCTGCGGGAAGCGGGGCTCGCCATGGGCCTGCCGATGTGGAAAGTGCTGCTGTACATCATCGGCCCCGTCGCGTTCCGCCGCATGATACCGCCGCTCGGCAACCAGTTCATCGTCAGCCTCAAGGATACGTCGCTGTTCATGGTCATCGGCGTTGGCGAGTTGACACGCCAGGGGCAGGAAATCATGGCGTCGAACTTCCGAGCCGTCGAGATCTGGACCGCTGTCGCAATCTTCTACCTGCTGATGACGGGCGTGCTGACCCTCGTTCTGCGCATAACCGAGAAGAGGATGCGGATCCTATGAGCATCGTCGAGTTCCGCAAGGTTACCAAGGCATTTGGCCCTGTGGTCGTGCTGCAAGAGGTCGACCTGTCCATTTCGGTTGGCGAGGTGGTGGTGCTGATCGGGCCGTCAGGGTCGGGCAAGTCCACGCTGCTGCGCTGCATCAATGCGCTTGAAGAAATCACCTCCGGCGATCTGATCGTCGACGGCATCAGCGTGCGCGCCGGCGGATCGAAGGTCCGCCTGATCCGTCAGGAGGCGGGCATGGTTTTCCAGCAGTTCAATCTGTTTCCGCAGATGACGGCGCTGGAAAACGTCGCCTTCGGCCTGCGGCATGTGCGCGGCATCGGTGGCAAGGAAGCCAACAAGCAGGCGAATGCATTGCTGGCAAAGGTGGGGCTGGCCGAGCGTGGCGGGCATTATCCGTCAGAGTTATCCGGCGGGCAGCAACAGCGTGTCGCCATCGCCCGGGCATTGGCCATCAAGCCGAAGCTGATGTTGTTCGATGAGCCGACCTCCGCGCTTGACCCTGAATTGCGGCACGAGGTGTTGCAGGTCATGCGGTCGCTGGCGGAAGAGGGGATGACCATGGTCGTGGTTACCCACGAAATGGCCTTTGCACGTCAGGTCGGCACGCGCCTCATCTTCATGGAAGGGGGCAAGATCACGGTCGACGGCGATCCCAAATCCCTGCTTGCCTCTCCGGACAATCCGCGTTTGCAGGAGTTTCTCCAGCATGTCGAATGATACGGGTTCAAGGCTTCAGTCCATCAGGATAGAAGGGTCATCCTACGACATCGGCGTGCAGCTTGGCCGGTTCGGAGCAGCCATCGTGCATAGCCATCTGGTGAAACGGCATGCGTGGGCATCCGTCATGCGTCATCGGCACCACCCGCGCGTGGCTGCCATGCGCGAGGCGGCTCAGGTTCGTTTCCCGGCCTATTGGCGCGAGCTGGAGGGGCTGGCTGATGGGCTCGGACTGCCCTTCGACGATGTGTTCCTGTGGAACAGCCGGGGCGATATCTGGGCAATGGCCCCGGAAGGCTGTACCACGGTGCAGATTCCCGGCGACGAGCCGATCGTGGCTCATAATGAAGACGGCGATCCTGCCATGCGCGGCCATTGCGCGCTCGCGCATGTCCGGCCGGCGGAGGGCTGGGCATTCACCGCGTTCGTCTATCCCGGCTCGCTGCCGGGGCACACGTTCGCGGCGACTGAAACCGGGCTTGTGCAGGCGGTGAACAACATCCGCTCGCTGTCGTCCGGGCCCGGCGTGCCGCGCATGGTGCTCGGCAGGGCGGTGCTGGACTGCGGGACGCTCGACGAGGCGTTGTTACTTCTGGAAACGTCACAGCGGGCAGGGGCATTTCATTTCACGCTGGCGCAGCGCGGCGACACGCGGGTATTCGGTGTCGAGTTCACCCACGCGGCTTGTTCGGTGCAGGAGGTCGCTCATCCCGCCTGCCACGCCAACCACCTCGTGCATCCGGACATGAGCGCCGAGTTGCAGGAAATCACCGGCTCGTCCAGATCCCGTCAGAACCGCGGCGATGCTATCATCGACGCGGCTCTGGCCGAGACGGTGCTTGATCCGTTGACCATCCTCCGGGATCGGGATGACGATGTCCTGCCTGTCTACCGCAGCCAGCCCGATGATCCGGATTACGAAAACACGCTGGCGACGGCTGTTTTCAGGATTGGGCAGACTTCGCTGAATTGGCGTGTCTATGACCGCGCGCAGGCAGAGCCGCGCTTTGTTGTCGGCGACGATCTCGTGCCGGTGGAGCCTGCTTCCGGGCAGTAAGAGCCGTTCTGGCATCTGCCCGGTTGGCAGGCGTCATCCGGGCGGCGCGTGCTCCAGCACCACGGCGGGGGCGTTCGCGGTCAGCGTGACGCGCTCGCCAATCGTCAGCGATGCTTCGGACATCACGTCGATCTGGTAACGGTTGCCGTCGATATCGACGAGATATGTCCAGTCATGCCCCTTGAAGTCGCGCCCGATCACCGTGCCTGGTCCGGTGGGAGAGGGGGTGATGGCAATCGTTTCCGGCCGCAGCGACAGCAGCACCCGGCCCGTGGCAGGTGATCCGAGCGCAACCGGGCCCATGGGCGTTGCGGCGACATCGCCGTTTGCGTCGGCCTCAACCAGATTGGTGCGGCCGAGAAACTCCGCCACAAAGCGGGTACGCGGCCGCTTGTAAACCTCTTGCGGGGTGCCAATCTGCTCGATGCCGCCCGCGCGCATCACTCCGATCCTGTCGGCGAACGACAGCGCCTCTTCCTGATCGTGGGTCACGAATATGACGCCGATGCCCGTCCCTTTGAGAATTTCACGGATTTCGCGGCGGGTGCTGTGGCGTAGCGCCGCGTCGAGATTGGAGAAGGGTTCGTCGAGCAGGATCAGCTTCGGCTTTGCCGCGAACGTGCGCGCCAGCGCCACACGTTGCTGCTGGCCGCCGGAGAGTTCGTCGGGATAACGCTCCCCCAACCCGGAAAGGCCGACCATATCGAGGTGGCGCGCAACCAACGCCGCGCGTTCCTCTCGCGTGACATTGCTTGTGCCGAACCCCACATTGGCCGCCACTGTGAGATGCGGAAACAGCGCATAATCCTGGAAAACCATGCCGATTTCCCGCTGATCCGGTGGCAGGGCCATGACCGAGCGGCCGTTGAGAGACACGTCTCCCGTATCGGCGGTTTCAAAACCGGCAATGATGCGCAAAGTCGTGGTTTTGCCGCAGCCGGAAGGGCCGATGAGTGCGAAAATCTCCCCCGGCTCCAGCCTGAAGCTGACATCGCGCACCACCCACTGCGCCGCGGGTGAGAAGCGCTTGCCAAGGCCGGTGACGGCCAGCAGCGTGTCGGCTGTCGGGGCGGGCTGACTCATTTCTGACCCTCGTAACGCAGAATAAGGCCGACGAACAGGCTGGAGAACAGCACAATGGCGGCGGCAAACGGGGCGGCCTCCGCCATCATGCCCTCGGACGTGCGGCTGAAAACGGTCATGGCCAGCGTGGTATAGCCGGCGGGCGCGAGCAGGAACGTGATCGGCAACTCCTTGACCACCACGATGAACACCAGCAGCGCCCCGGCGACGATGGGCGCCCGCAACAGTGGCAGCACGGTGCGCCGGAAGGCTCTGAACGGCGGATCGCCGAGGGAGCGCGCCACCTCTTCCGGCCGGGTGCCGATCTGTAGCAGCGCCGTGCGCAGCGGGCCGACGGGTAGCGCGAGAAATGTCATCGAACAGGCGAAGATCAGCAATGCAAGGCTCTGGTAGAGGAAGGGCGCGGAACGCAGCGCGAAGAACACCATCGCCAGGCCGAAAGTCAGCGGCGGAATGGCATAGCCGAGATAAACGAGCCGCTCGATGACGGTGGAGAAGCGCGACGGAAACCGCACCACGAGATAAACCACCGGCAGCGCCAGCACCGCCGCCAGCAGGGCCGACGGTGCGGCCACCGCGGCTGTTCGGCCAAAGGCCCGCCACAACTCTCCCATCAGCGCGACGAAATCGACATTCGATGCCGCGAGGGTCATCCAGTGGATCAGCACAAGCGTTGGCAGGCCGAGGGATGCGATGAATACAAAGCCAAGGAAGAGCCAGGCAAGCGGACGCCATTGCCCCAGCGGCACGGGCGCGGCGCGTCGCCGCACGCCTGTTCCGGTGCGCGCGTGCCGGCGGCGGCGTGTCAGCGCGGCCTCGCCCAGCACGAATGTCAGCGTCACGGCCAGCAGCATCAGCGACAGCCATGCGGCATAGATGCGGTCGAACGCGCCGGAATACTGCGTGAAAATTGCGTAGCTGAACACTTCATAGCGCATCAGCGCGATGACGCCAAAGTCCCCCAGCACATAAAGCCCGATGATCAGCCAGCCGGACATGATCGCGGGGATGAGATGCGGCAGAACAACCTGCCGAAAGGCCCCCCAACGGGAATGGCCAAGGCTGCGGGCGGTTTCCTCAAGCGCCGGATCAAGGCCAAGCAGCGCCGAGCGCAGGTTGAGGAAAAGGTAAGGGAATGTATAGAGCGAGAGCGCCAGCGTCGCACCGGCCAGTCCCTCGGGACGTGGCAGGCGGATGCCGAAGAAATGGTTGGCGAAACCGTAATAGCCGGACATGCCGATCAGCGCGTAAGCCATGACATAACCGGGGATCGCCAGCGGCAGCACGCTGACAATCGACAGCAGCCTCTTATGCCGCAAGTCGGAGCGCACCACGAGCCATGCCAGCGGCAGTGCGATAACCGTCACCACCGCCAGCACGGAAAAGGTCAGCAGCAACGTGTTGACCAGAAGCATGAGATTGCGCGCCCTGAACACGATCTCGCCGAGCGTAGCGGTATCGGCCTCCAGCGCTCTCAGCACGAGGTAGGCCATGGGCAGAAGCATGCCCGCCCCTATGACGAGGGCGGCGACGCGCAATATCAGGGGCGGGCGCCGGCCATCGTGCGCCCGCCATGCGGTAACCGGTGTACTCAGAGCAGGCCCGCCTCACGCAGGAGGGCGAGCGTGCCTTCGAGATCGGTCAGCTTGTTGATATCCACCGCAGGTGCGTTTTCGAGAACTTCCGCAATCGGCGGCAGGGTCGGGTTCTGGATCACGCCGCTGATGACGGGATATTCATTGCCCTGGGTCGTGATGTACTGCTGCGCGGCGGGCGAAAGCAGGTATTCGATGAAGCGCTGGGCGCCTTCCTTGTTGTCGCTGGCCGAAACAACACCGATACCGGCCACGTTGACCAGGTTGCCGACGTCGCCCTTGCCGAAGCCCGTCTGCGCGACGGGGAACTTGCTGTCGTTGGCGAGGTAGCGGCCAAGATAGTAGTTGTTCACGAGGCCGAAATCGATCTCGCCGTTGGCAATGGCCTCAAGCTGCGTGCCATTGTTGCGATACTTCTTGGCGTCATTGGCGACGAGGCCCTTGAGCCATTCGCGAACGGCATCGTCACCCTCGGCAACGCGGAAGGCCGTGAGGAATGCCTGGAACGAACCGTTGGTGGGCGCGAAGCCGACGCGGCCCTTGTACTTTTCGTTGGCGAGGTCCTTGATCGAAGCCGGCAGATCCTCGGGCTTCACGCGGTCCTTGGAGTAGACCAGCGTGCGCGTGCGTCCGCTGGTGGACACCCACTTGTTGTCCGCATTGCGGAACACGGGCAGAACGCCCTCGTTCACGGCTGCCGGAAGCTCGACGAAGACCGCATTGACCGCGCCCAGCGCGCCGCCATCCTGCGCCCAGAACACGTCGGCGGGAGACTTGTCGCCTTCCTCAAGCAGCAGGGTGGCGAGTTCCGACGTGCCGCCATAGCGCACGTCCACTTTCAGGCCCGTTTCCTGCTCGAACTGCTTGATGACCTGGCCCACCAGCGCTTCGCCGCGGCCGGAGTAAATCGTCAGGTCCTGTGCCGATGCCCAGCTCGGCAGGCTGAGGGCAAAGACAGTGAGACCGGCGGTGATCAGCTTTTTCATGGTAACGAAATCTCCCCCAATAATAAGATCATGGCTACCGGCAGGTCAGGATTAACGGCGCATTTATTTTTAACTATTCTAATTAAATTCACAATAGATCAACCTGCAAGCTGCCTATACAACCGATATATCGTGATAAGCATTGCAGCACAAGTTTATATGATCGGCGGGATGTGCATATCCGCAATTTATGTAGTTTTATTATTTAAATCTGCGGTATGTATGGGAATGGTATTCATTCTTATATTCAATTTTAAATTGCTGTAAATTCAGATCCGCACCATGAAACGCGCGCCAAAATAATATTCAGGCAAATTATCCGATCAGACGGGCTTCAGGATCCATTGAACATGCGCGTGTGGGCAAGGGCAACGAAACGCCCGGCAGTTGATGCGACATACCTTGAAGCGCCCGATCCATTCGGCTACGCAGAAGTCCGCGCGGTCCTTGATCGAACTCGTTGAGAACGGTCGAAAACAGCGGGCGTTGCCTCGTCGGAGGGGACGCCGGAGGCAGTGTCCCTTTGGCTCTGAAAATGCGTTAACTGTTTAAAAATACAAGAAGAAAGGAAACACCATGCAAACAATCACCCGCCGGCTCGCGATGGTCGCGGCTTGCCTTGTCATAAGCACCGCCGGCCTTGGGTCTGCCGCTGTCGCAGGTCCGCGTCTGGACCGCATCACGGAGAGCAAGACGCTGCGCGTTGGCACGCCCGGGGATTATCGTCCTTTCGCCATCAAGGCAGGTGACGGCTATGAGGGGCACGATATCGACATCATTGAGAAGCTTGCGACTGATCAAGGGTGGACCATCGAATACGTCCAGACCTCGTGGCCGAACCTGATGGCAGACCTTCAGGCCGACAAATTCGATGTGGCTGTCGGCGGCATCACGCGCAACGCCAACCGCATCGGCAAGGTCGCCATGCTGCCGGGCTATGCGTCGTTCGGCAAGGTCGCGCTTGTGCGGCGCGAGGATGCGGACAAGTTCAAGGCGCTGGAAGATCTGAACAAGCCGGACGTGCGCGTCATCAAGAACCCCGGTGGCACCAACGAGGCGTTCGTTCTGGCCAACCTTGGCAATGCCCAGGTGAGCACGCACGAAAAGAATGCCGAAATCCCGGCCCTGATCGCCGAAGGCAAGGGCGATGTCATGATCACCGAGACCTATGAGGCGCTGCACTACAGCAATGCCGATCCGCGTCTGGCCGCGATTTTCATCGACGATCCGCTCACTCCCGAGAGCTTCCTCGGCTTCATGCTGCCTGTCGACGATAACGACTATCTGCGCGTCATGGAATTCGCTTGGGATCTCAACGACAAGCGCGGTGAGCTGGATAACGCTGCCGAACGCTGGCTGAAGTAAGAATAAAGCTGGCCAGGACAAGTCCTGGCCAGCTTGTTCCGTGGCTATAAGGGCCACTTGCTATGTCATCACACCAAGCGCGGCAATTTTACTGCGCGGTGCCCAACCAGGCCTTGATCTGGTCAGGATGCTTCTCGATGTAGCTCTGAATGGCCTGATCGTAGGAGGTGTTCTGAGCCTCGTACATGCCGTTCTGCAGATCCTCAATCGGCAGTTTCATGCGCGACAGGAACTCGGCAACCTTGGGGTTGTCTTCCTTGAAGCCCTTGCGTGCAAGAATATCGACGTGCTCTGCCTCACCAAGAGCGTTCTTGGGGTCGTCGAGGTAACGCAGCTCATACTTGCCGAACGCCCAATGCGGGCTCCAGAGCGTCGCGACGAACCAGTCGTCGGAACGGATGGCGCGGTCGATGGTCGTCAGCATGCCCGCCTCGCTGGAAATCTGTAGCCTGTAGCGGTTCAGGTCATAGTCCTTCACGGCAGCCTCGGACAGGCGCGTCAATCCTGCTCCCGGATCGATACCCTCGATGCGGCCTTTCAGCTTCTCGCGAACATCGTCCTTTTTCAGGTCTTCGATGGAGCTGATCGCGTCCTCTGGAATATAGGCCGGCACGGCCCAGCCCAGCTTGGCTCCGTCGTAGACGGTTCCCAGGGTATCGACCTTATCCTTGACGCGCGCGAAATAGTCGGCATGCGTCTGCGGCAGCCACGCCATCATCATCGCGTCGACATCTCCGCGGCTGACACCCTGATACAGCGGAGCGATATCGACCTGAATCAGCTCAACCTTCTGGTCGTAGTTGTCCTGGATGAGCTTCGCGGCCAGCTTGGTGACGAACTCGCCGTCCGCCCATGCGGACCAGCCGAGCTTGACCGGCTTGGTGTCCTGCGCCATCGCGGAGGAGGGAACGCTGCCGAGCAGAACCGCAGCCAGACCCATGGAAACGAGTGTTTTAAACATACCTGCTCCTTTTCAGAATGAGCGAATTAATCAGCGTGTATTGTCGTAAGCGCGGGTGAGGTCAGGTCGCGGGTTGCGCGACCTCCTGCTCAGTCTTCGCGGGCTTGCGGAAAAGCACCTGCCAGAAGTTGGCACCCTGCTTGCCGAGGCTCTGCGTGAGCCGGTCCAGAATGACCGCGAGGATCACAACGGCGATACCGCCTTCAAATCCGGTGCCGACATCCAGCCGCTGAATACCCGTCAGCACGGTGTTGCCCAGACCGCCGGCGCCGATCATCGACGCGATCACCACCATCGACAGCGACAGCATGATCGTCTGGTTGATGCCCGCCATGATGGAGGGCAGGGCATTCGGCAGTTGCACCTTGAACAATAGCTGCGATGCGGTGCAGCCGAAGGCATTGCCGGCCTCGATATATTCGGCAGGCACCTGCCGGATGCCGAGGTTGGTCAGCCTGACGACCGGCGGCATGGCGAAGATCACTGTTGCAATCGTGCCGGGCACCGCGCCAAGGCCAAAGAACATTGCGGCCGGAATCAGATAGACGAAGGCGGGCATCGTCTGCATCAGATCCAGCACAGGCCGCGTGATGGCTGCGACCCGGTCGCTGCGCGCCATGGCGATGCCGAGCGGCAGGCCGATGACGATTGCGATCAGCGTTGAAGCGATCACCAGCGACAGCGTGCTCATCATCTCCGGCCAGAGCTGCATATGCTCAACCAGCCAGAGCGAGACGGCCGTAAAGATGGCGAAGCCCACGCCAACGCGCCAGAGCGCGAGAATGACAAAAATTGCCAGAGCGGCAGGCATGGGAATAGCAAGCAGGAATTCCTGAATGTTATTCGTCACAAAGCCAATAACCGCCGAAATGAAGTCCAGCGTCGAGCCGAAATTGTCTTGAATGTAATTGACAATACTATCGACGCCGTTTCCGATGTTAAAGTTCATCCGTCCGTCCGTTCCTAGATGTCAGGTCGTTCTGTCGAGCGTTTCAAGAAGCGCCGACTTGGTGATGGAACCGACATAACGGTTTCTCTCGTCGACCACCGGCACAGGCGATGAGCTGCTGGCCACCCTGCCCAGAACATCCGACAGCGGTTCGCTGGCCAGAATTGGTTCCACATCGGTCAGAAAAGCGTTCCGGTAAGGGTCAATAACCTTGTTGCGGATATTGTCGACCAGCGATGTCCGGCTCACGATGCCGTGGAACGTCCTGTCACGGCCGAGAATAATCGCATATTCGCGGTCATAACTCTTCATGCGCTCCAATGTAGCGGCGGCCGAAACGCCTTGCCTTTCGATAAGGGTCACCTGGGTCTGGCGCGCGATGTCGCCTGCCTTGAACACCCGCGAAACGTCGACGTTGCGGAAGAACGAACGGACGTAATCGTTGGCCGGATTGAGCACGATGTCATCGGGGGTGCCGATCTGCACAACATTGCCGTTTTCAACAATGCAAATCCGGTCGCCGATGCGCATGGCCTCGTCGAGATCGTGGCTGACGAATACGACAGTGCGGCTATGTTCACCCTGAAGACGCACCAGTTCGTCCTGCATCTCCGTGCGGATCAGGGGATCGAGCGCGGAAAACGCTTCATCCATCAGCAGGATCGTCGGCTCGCTGGCAAGGGCGCGGGCAAGCCCTACACGCTGCTTCATGCCGCCGGAGAGTTGGTCGGGATGGCTTTCCGCATAGCCTTCGAGGCCGACGGCGCGCAGCGCATTAAGCGCCTTTTCCTTCCGCTCGCTCTCGCCAATGCCCGCGACCTCAAGGCCGAAAGCGGCATTCTGCAGGACGTTGCGGTTCGGTAGCAGCGCGAAAGACTGAAACACCATGCTGATGTCACGCCGGCGCAGGTCGATCAGCTCGCGGGACGATATCTGAGTGACATCTACGCCATCGATTTCGATGGCGCCGGCGGTCGGTTCGATCAGCCGGTTGAGCAGGCGCAGAAGAGTCGATTTCCCGGATCCGGACAATCCCATGATCACAAAGATTTCGCCGGCCATGATGTCGAAACTGGCATCGTTGACGCCAACAGAACATCCGGTATCGGCAAGAATCTCGGGCTTGCTTCTGCCGCTTTTTAACTGTTCGAGCGCGGTTTCAGGGCGCTCGCCAAAAATCTTATAAACGTTTTTCAGACTGATCTTGATTGGACTGGCTGCTGGCGCAGCCGCATCTTTTTCAATTGTCAAATCCATATGTGCAATGCCCAGCTCAACAGCGAAGGCACTCTCCTCATGTTATAATCCGCAGCCACGGATAACAAATATCCGCGCTACGAATATGTCAGTTGATTCTTTGACAGCGACAGAGGAGCCGCCGACTGTTTTGAGTGCCAGCGCCTGCCCTTTGAATGTAGTCAAAAGAA
Source organism: Pseudochelatococcus contaminans (assembly GCF_014195635.1). Lineage (GTDB taxonomy): Bacteria > Pseudomonadota > Alphaproteobacteria > Rhizobiales > Beijerinckiaceae > Pseudochelatococcus > Pseudochelatococcus contaminans. The sequence continues at coordinate 785,868 of NZ_JACICC010000001.1, forward strand.
CAGCGAATTCCGAGAGCGTTGAGCACTCAATGTCTACGAGCTCAACACTCATCACAGGCAAAAACAATGCCTTTTTACAGTGATAAACGTCAAATGTCCATCAAAAAAACAAAATTCAACGTAACACGCCGATAAGTGCCTCTTAGAGCAGCAGATTTATGGCGCTGCAATAAGGTGTCGAAACTCAGGCTCCTTTCAGCATGCCTGTTGCGCGTTTCCAGATCGGCGCCACGCAATAGCTCACGATCGGGATCGCCAGTCCGCCCAATACCAGACCGAAAATGGCCGAGCTTGCCGCACCGGCAAACCAGCCAAAAATAGGACCGGCGACCTCTTCCGCTGCGACGGAAAGGTCGTGGACGATATGGGCGCCGCCTGCCAGCCCGAACTGCTCCAGGCCGTGCAGCACGATGCCGCCTCCCACCCATAACATCGCAATCGTGCCGATTGTTCCCAGTCCTTTTAAAAGTCCGGGCATGGCTTTCACGATCCCGCGCCCGATGGCGCGGATCACGCTGCCGCTCATGGAGCGCCAGGTGACGCGCGACAGCATGAGGCCGAAATCGTCCGCCTTGACGATAAGCGCCACCACGCCATAAACGCCAAGCGTGATGCCGATGCCGACAATGCCGAGGATGACGGCCTGCATCTGCCATGACGCATCCGGGATCACGCCCAGGGTAATCGCCATGATTTCCGCCGACAGGATGAAATCTGTCTTGATGGCGCTGGCCACGCGCTGATCTTCCAGCGTGCTGGCATCCGTCGCTATCGGCTCCAGCGTTTCTTCGTGCTCGTGCGCTGCATGCGGAACGATGACCTGAAAGACCTTCTCCGCCCCTTCATAAGCAAGATAGAGGCCGCCAAGCATCAGCAGGGGGGTGATGACCTGCGGCAGCACGAGGCTCAGGATAACGGCTGCCGGGAGCAGAATGAGCAGTTTGTTGCGGAGCGAACCCATGGCAATTCGCACGACGATGGGAATTTCGCGCGCTGCCGAAAAGCCGGTGACGTAGCGCGGCGTAACCGCGGTGTCGTCGATGACCACGCCGGCTGCTTTCGTGCCGGCTTTCACCGCCTGCGTCGCGACATCGTCCAGAGAAGCGGCGGCAACCTTTGCCAGAGCCGCGATATCGTCAAGAAGTGCTATCAGGCCCAGGCTCATTGCCGCCTCACACAGGTTTCATGATAAAGGTGATATACGCCGCACGGCATGGCAACAAAATGACCTCGGCGGCGACAGGTTCCATGCGGTTATTATAGAAATAACGTTAAGGCTGAGGTGTGGTCTGGACACCCATAACTTCACTGGCTTTTGTGGGGGGCTCTGCCTCGACCAGAAGCGTCCTGGCATCGAGGTGCGGCAGGCGGCTTTCCTCTTTCGTTCCACGCGCCGAAGCGACATAGAGCGCAAATACAACGCAGAATTTGCCTCCAGATCGAATTGCAGGCCTGCGATAGTCTCGAAACAAGAAACGCACGTTCCGATAAAGTCGGAACGTGCGTTATCGTTTCCATAATATCGCGGAAGCTGCGTCAGCTTCCGGCGAGCCTTGCCAGATAGACCCACACCGGCGCTGCGACGATGAAGCCGAGCACGCTGACCGCCAGCGATGAGGTTCCCGTGCGCGTATACACCTGAAACCGGCTGGAGATGATGATTCCGGAAAATGCCGGCGGCAGTGCCACGCTGAGAACCAGCATCTGAAGGATCAGCGAGTCGAGTCCCGCAGCCCAGCCCGCGATCAGGAACAGGCCCGGCATCAGGACAAGTTTGAAGAACGTATTGTACGCAACTTCCCAATCCAGCTCGATCTTGTAAGCGGCAAGGGTCAGGCCCGCAGCAAACACGGCGACGCTGGAGTTGGCCTTGGCCAGCAAGTCAAACGTCGGGTCGACCTCATCGGGCACCTTGATGCCGACAAGCACCAACGCCACGGCGAGAATCGGAACCCACACCACCGGCTCTTTGAGCGAGGCAAGCAAAGCATTGCCTTGCGACGCGCCGCCGGCAGACTTGTCACCGCCACCGCCTGCGTTAAGCAGGTAAAGGCCGATCGGGATGGTTATCGCGTTCACCACAATGGCAACGATTGCGATGACAAGGCCGGTTTCGACGCCGGTTCCGTAAAGCGGATCAAGCACCGCGTAACCGAGAAAGCCAATGGTCGGCGAGCCCGCGATCAGCGCGCAGACAGCTCCTTCGGCCTTGGTCCGTTTGAAGAACAGCTGAACGGTAAAGTAAGAGACCATGAAAAGAGCAACCAGCCCGACTAGCGAGATAATGCTCAGTGCCGCGTTCTCAACCAACATCGCCCGGTCTGCGCGGACAATCGAAACAAACAAAGCCGCGGGCAGGGCGAAATCCAGAACCAGCTTGTTAAAGACGCGCGCCTGATCTGCCTGGAAGGCATTCACCTTGCCGGCCGCATAACCCAAAATCATCACGACGATGATCGGGATAAGATCGAACACCAGCATCTTGGACATGAACTCTTCCATGTCTGCTCCTTTTTAACATGCAAATGAGCACGCCGTTGTTGAAGCGGGGGCTCCGTAGCCCCCGCTTCATGTTCAACCCTTGGTGACAGGCTGGCGCGTGGCACGCAGCGATGAGATCAGCGGATCGCCAACATCAAGGTGGCCCTCAACCAGGTGCTTGGGTGTCAGAGCAAGCCAGTTGTTGAGCGAGATGTCTTTATATTCGCTTTTGTGGAAAATGTTCAGCACACGCACCGGCTCGTCGCCCGTATTCTCGATGTAGTGAGCGAGCGTCTTCGGAATATAGCCAACATCGCCAGCCACATAATCGAAGGTGCGAGCATTGTTGACAGCATCGAACACGGTTACGCGCGCTTTTCCGCTGATGTAATACTGCAGCTCGTCTGCATCGGGATGCCAGTGGATTTCACGCAGGCCACCCGGCTCCAGATCAATGAATAGAGCTGCGAGTTCGGTAGCGGGGAACGTGCGCGAATCGACCACCTGGGTAGCGCCGCCCGGATAAGGAGTCGGTGCAATCTCGGAGGCGCGGAAAACGTATTTATCGGTAAACGTTACAGCACCCAGCTCCGCACGGACCTGCTCCAGCGGCGGCGGAACGGGCTGACGGAAGATGTACTTCTCTTCAGCCGGAATGCCGTTAAAGGCTTCGACGGGTACGCCAAAGTTCTTCGCCAGCACCTCACGCGGGGTGTGTGCGAACAGCTCGGTGACCAGAAGTGTCTGATTCTCGGAGAAGTTGCCGTCATTGAAAACGAGAACGAATTCAGTGCCTTCTTCGTCAAGGCCCTGAATGGCGTGCGGGAAACCTGCCGGGGCGAACCAGAGATCGCCCGGTCCCAGATCCTCAATCAGCGTCTGGCGCTGATCGTCAACCAAGTAGAAGCGGACCCGGCCCTTGAGGACATATGCCCATTCGCCTTCCTTGTGCCAGTGCAGCTCACGCACCACGCCGGCCGGCAGGCGCATGTTGACGATGGCCAGCTCTTCCAGGCTACCCAGCTCACGATGCGTGACCTCACGTGCCCAGCCGCCATCTTCAAGACGGTTGTGGGCAAGGGCGAAAGGAAACTTCAAGTTGGGAATGCCGCCATGATCCGTCTCCGGCGGAAGCAGAATATCGGGATTCTGCGCTTCAACCTCAGGGTTGCGGGGGCCGAGAACGTTCGCGCCCTTATCGCCGCGGATGGGTTGCTTCAGATCGATATCAGACACTCTCAGTCTCCTTCATCATAATTACTTGAATCAGCGCCAGGAAGTATAGGTATCCTCGCATCATGACGCTGATATTTCAACGGAAATAAGTCAAATATATAATATCCATATATTTGAATATGCGATATGTGTCTGCCGATTAATTCAATCTATCTCTTCCAACCTCAGTTGGAGTGCGCACAGTGATGATATTTAAAAGGTCATAACTTAAAATAGATATATAAATTCTATTATAAAATTAGAAAGCTGTTTGATAAAAGTAATGTAAGTTCATTTAGTTTTTATTATAAGATGATGCATATATCTGTTGTATTGATGTCAGAGGTTTCCAGCCTGTCAGGCTGTATGGACGGATTTTCACATGAGGAGTGCCCGGGTTTGCCCCTGAAGTCGATTCGGGGGCGACAGGAGCTACGCCAGCAAGGCTAACCGGCAGGCGGCGCGGTCACGCGGTATCATCCCCGTCATTCCGCGAAGGACGAACGAGAAGGACAAGCCGGGATTTTTCATAAAGGCCATCTACAAAGGCGCGCACGTATCGAGCAGGCAGTCGGAATGCTCAAGCGCTTCAAGCGTGTCGCCCTACGACGCGAGAAGACCAGACACAACTTCGCATCCATCGCCGCGCTTGCAGCGGGGGTCGCCTGGGCCAAATCCGTCAGCACTGTCCAGGAGCCTCTGACAAACCTTCGCCGGCGCAACCAGTATCGATTGCGTTCGGCCCCTTGCAGGATGGCCAAATGTATTCGACCATCCTCAATCCCAGGGTTTTATTGGAGGCCCCTGATCAGAGTCAGCACGCCTGCTTGTCATGTTCAGGATGTCGCTGCTTCATATTCATTTTCGTCTTCGCTTTCGCTGGCGAATATATTGAGTTCGATAACTCCGAAGCAGACGATCCAAAGAAGTGCGTCGTATAACTCCAGAAGAGCGTGGGCGCTTTGGTCCACGACGAGACCGTCATAAGCCCACCAGATTGCAACTCCGAAGAGGATCGCATAGAGAACTCCCTTCACGAGATTGCGGATGCGCCATTCCAGCCCGCCGTACTCGCCCGGCACATGGACATCATATGAAATCGCCGCACAGACGCAGAGCCATGCGGAAGCATTGATGAAATCAGCCCATTGCTCCACCTGCCAGTAGCTCCAGGTGGCATAAATAGCAAAGGCGTAGCCCATGAATTGCAGTGTCCAGAGTATATATTTTTCGAGCGGAGAACTGTAATCCTCGTCTGAGGTTGAGGTCTCGTATTCGAAAGATCCAAGCAGGAGCATCCAACCAAGCGAGTCGATTGCTTCGTGCGGTTCGCCGAAAATCAGAAAAAGACCGATATTAAGGACCAGAAGGCCATAAACCACATATTTGAAAATCGTAAAGCGGAGTGATTGCGTCGGACTAGCTGACATGCTCATGACCGTTATTATCCATTGCGGCATCCAGAGCGCAACATACGTCGCTGTTATGCCGGGCCGATGACATTCCAGGAGCGTCATGGGGCAATGGAGCGGTAATGTGGTGCGCATGAGTTGGTCGTATGTCCGAGACAGCCAGTGACGATCACGTAAAAGAACGTAGGTGTGGAGGTCGTTATGCCCGTGCATAGCGCATTACAGCAGGCGCTGCCCCCAATGCGACAAGCTGGTGTTGCGAGGTTGTCGTGACGATTTAATTCTGGGGATTCCCAAAGCGGCGCACATCATGAGCACGATCGTCCGCGGCCATCGACATGATGAATTGCTCTTCCTCGGTGTGCGAAGAGGCTTTGTATGACGCGCGTCTGCGATTTGATAAAGGTGTTTTGGTTCGATATCGTGCTGACTTTAAACTCTCTGCGAAACAACCGGAACTTTGAATAAGTCATGCCAGAATGGGTTATATGGTCCGGCGTGTTTTTGGCCGGTGCTGTGGCGATCTACCTGTTGCTCGCTCTGGCGCTGATTGCGATCTCGCAACCCAAGACTTCGCATCCGACGGGCGAGGGCATTGATTTCAATTCAGCGATAGCGGCGGATTATGCCGATATGCCGACATTGAAAACGGTTCCGGCGAGAGACGGAGAGGGACTACGCTACAGAATTTATGGCGACGCGGCTGCGGCCCGCAGGCTGGTTGTGCTCATTCACGGTTCAGGCTGGCACGGCATGCAGTTCCATACGATGGCGCGTTGGCTCGCCGTGGAAGCGACTGCACTCGTCGTTGTGCCGGATCTGCGCGGCCATGGCGATAGTCCCCGGCGGCGGGGTGACATCGACTATATCGGTCAGTTGGAAGATGATCTCGCTGACCTGATCGAATCGATGGTCAAGCGTGTGGCGGGGCTCCCCGTCATCGTGGGCGGTCACTCTTCCGGCGGCGGGCTGGCGGTTCGTTTTGCCGGAGGCGATCATACAGGCAAGGTGGATGGCTATGTTCTGCTGGCTCCATTTCTGAAATACAATGCGCCAACCGTCAGGCGTGGTTTACAGTCATGGGCATCCGCTGCGATACCTCGCATCATCGGGCTGTCCATGCTCAACGCTGTCGGGATTACTGCTTTCAATCATTTACCCGTCATCGCGTTTGCTATGCCGCGGCAAGTGCTGGAGGGTCCCTATGGCGCGACGGTTACCGGGCGATACTCCTATCGGCTGAACACGTCCTTTGCGCCGCGTTCCGACTATCGGCGCGATCTCGCCTGCATCCGAAAGCCCCTGTTCGTGGTTGCGGGGGATGCCGATGAGGCGTTCGACGCCGCCCGATACGAACCGCTGATCGCCGCGCAGACCGCCACCGGCGAATATGCCGTGGTTCCTGGCGTAAATCATATTGAACTGCTGGCGGATCAGGCGACGTTGGTGCTGATCCGGGACTGGATCGACCGTCACTTTCCGATTTCAGCGAAAGAACAGCGGTGATTACCACTGCATGATGCGCCGGAAAGCCTCATCCATGGTGAGTTCAGGAATGAAACGCCCATCGCGCAGGTAGGAAAGCGTTTGCGCAATCGCCAGCGGGTTGTTCATGATGAAGGTATGGCTGGCGTGCAGGACGATGTGATCGCGCATGCCTTCGAGTTTCGTGCTGTCGACGGACACCTTGCCGTCATTCGGGCCGTGGAAGAACATTGATGTCAGCGGGTTTAGCGACACGTCGCCGGCGATGATGCCGACATCGAAATGCGCCGGGCCGAGGCGGTTTGGAATACTCTCCGGGTCTGTGCCGAGTTCCAGGCCAGCCGGCCCGTTCATGGTGCCGAACAGCGATAGATCCTTGAACGCGTCGACGAGTTCGGAGCCGTGGTTGGGCGGCGCCAGCATGATGACCCGCCCCAATCGTCGCGGCATGTCGGTCTCTGTCGATTCAGTGCCGGTTGCGAGGTCCGTCCGTCCGGCGAGCCAGCCGCGCACCAGAATGCCGCCCATGGAATGAGTAACAAAATGCACCGTCTTTGCGGGGCCGCAGGACGCGATGGAATCGCTGACATAAGCCAGCAGATCCTCGATCGATGCCTCGGTGGAGGGATAGGTCTTGTTGACGACAGTATAATCGAAGGCGTGTAGAACCTCTTCCATCAACGTGAATGAAGCCTGAGTGCGCGCCAGCCCGTGCAGCATGACGATGCAATCGCCGGCAGCCGATACAGGTCCCGCGGGTGGCGGCGGCCGGAATCGCGATGAGAAAGGGCAAAACCAGCAGGCGCTTCATGCGGCGGATTCCAGAAGTTATCATGCGGATACTGGTGTTGTAGTGCGCATGAGCCGTTTCAATCGGTTATTGAAGCCAATATGCTTACTTTGCAGGCAGAGGATTGCCGTTCTCCATTTTAGGAATAATACAAAATTTATGAATTTTGCACGATGAATCGGCTTTAGGTTAATATGTTGTGAGAAAAGATTTGCCAGATGTCACGGTTTCAATAAAAAGTCCTGTTATCGTCCTTAGATAGTATATATCGTCCGGCGAGATAATCAATGAAGGGCAGCCGAGTATGAGCACACTCTCCATCCATTATGACCGGGTGCTGTCAATCGTGGGGGAGGTTGTGCGTATTGCGCTGCCTTCGCGCGCGCCGGGTGTGGTGGAGGATGATCCGGACGGCCCGCGCTATGGCGATCTTGCCATCGTCAGCGAAGGCGAAGGTGATATCGGAGTCACCGGCCGGCTGGCGCAGGTGGTGCGGCTTGGTGCCGGCGAGGTGTCGCTGCAGGTGTTCGGCGGCACGCAGGGCCTGTCGACCCGGTCCAGAGCCCAGTTTCTCGGCCACCCGCCGCGCGTGGCCTTTTCCGGCAACATTCTGGGCCGCGTGTTTTCCGGTGACGGTAGCGTCTCCGATGGCGGGCCGGCGCTGGATTACGATCCGCAGGTGGAAATAGGCGGTCCTTCGGTGAACCCGGTGCGGCGCGCGCTGGCTTCACGTATGATCCGCACCAATGTTCCGATGATCGACGTGTTCAATTGTCTGGTGGAAAGCCAGAAGATCCCGATTTTTGCCCGCGCCGGCGAGCCCTACGATCCGCTGCTGGCGCGGATCGGTGTGCAGGCGGATGCCGACATCGTGGTGTTCGGCGGGCTTGGGCTGACGTTCGACGATTACTGGCGCTTCCGCTCGACATTCGAGGACGCAGGGGTTTTCTCGCGCACGGTGATGTTCGTCAACCAGGCCGCCGATCCGCCGCTGGAGCGGTTGCTGGTGCCGGACATGGCGCTGGCGGTGGCTGAGAAATTCGCCATTGAGGAAAAGAAGCGCGTCCTCGTGTTGCTCACCGACATGACCGCCTTCGCGGATGCGCTCAGGGAAGTGGGCGTCGCCATGGAGCGGGTGCCCTCCAACCGGGGGTATCTGGGCGATCTTTATTCGCAATTGGCGCGCCGCTATGAAAAGGCCACGGTGTTCCACGGCGCGGGTTCTGTCACGATCCTGACGGTGACGACCATGCCGGGCGGCGATGTCACCCATCCGGTGCCCGATAACACGGGCTACATCACGGAAGGTCAGTTTTACCTGCGCGACGGGCTGATCGACCCGTTCGGCTCGCTGTCGCGCCTCAAGCAGCACGTCATCGGCAAGGAGACACGCGAGGATCATTCGGCGGTGATGAACACCATGATCCGTCTTTATGCCGGCGCGCGCGAGGCGGATCGCAAGAAGGCCATGGCCTTCGACCTCTCGGATTATGACGAGCGGCTTGTGCGGTTCGGCGAGGCGTTCAAGGAACGCTTCATGGATATCGCGGTATCGATTCCGCTGGAAGAGGCGCTCGACCTTGGCTGGGCTACCATGGCGGAGAATTTTTCGCCGGAAGAGTTGCTCATTCGCCAGAACCTGCTCGACAAATATTACCCGCATCCGGCTTGAAGGGGCGACGATGAGCCAGATCCCCCTGAGCAAAGCGCAGCTTGCGCGCGAAAAAGACAGCCTCGCCGCCAGCAAGCGTTTTCTTCCGGCGCTCGATCTCAAGCGCCAGCAACTGATGGCGGAGCGCAACAAAGCCCGCATCGCAGCAGCGCGGGCGCGTCAGGCTTATGATGAGGCGGTGAAGGAGGCTGGTGCAGCAGTGCCCATGCTCGCGGACCGGCGCATCAAGCTCAAGAAGCTGGTGAAGGTCGATTCCGTCCGCATCGGCGAAATGAACATCGCCGGTGTGCGTGTGCCGGTGGTGGAAGATATCGTCATCACGGCACGCCCTTATGGCTTCTTCGTTCGCCCGCACTGGGTGGATGAGGTGGTGCGCAGACTGACGATAGCCGCGCGGCTGCGCATCGAGGCGGAAACGGCGGAGCGGGCCATCGCGCTGCTGGACCGCGCCGTGACGCGCACGACCCAGCGCGTGAACCTGTTCGACAAGATACTGATTCCGCAGGCGGAGAAGAATATCCGCCGCATCATGGTGGCGATTGGCGATACCGAACGCGCGGCGGTTGTCGGCGCGAAAATGGCCAAGCGCAAGCGTGAGCAGGAAGTGGTGTCGTCGGCGGGCAAGGTGGCGGGGACAGCGGGAGGTGACGCATGACCATCGTGCCCATGCGCCGCATCACCCTGTGCGGGCTGATCGGCGAAAAGGAAGCCGTTCTTTCCGGCCTTCAGGATCTGGGATGCGTTCATCTCATTCCGCTCAGCGCGCCGGGTGCGCTCACCACGGATAACCCGGTGCTGCGCCGGCGCACGGAAACGGCTTTCCGGCATCTGGAAGAAGCGCCCTACAAATTACGGCCCTTGCGCCCCTCGACAGAGTTCGATCAGGCCGAGGTCGTGGACGAGATCATCGCGAACCGCGCCCGTCTCAACCAGTTGCGCGAGCGTGTTGACGCACTGGAGCAGCGCATCGATACGCTGGAGCGCTGGGGCGATTTCAAGCTGCCGCCTATCGATGACCTACGTGGCCAGCGGCTGTGGTTCTATGTGCTGCCGATCAGCGAACGGATCGCTCTCGACGCGGTGGAGTTGCCCTGGCAGATCGTCGGCCGCGGGTCGACGTCGCTTTATGTAGCCATTATCTCGCCGGATGAGCCGCCTGCCGACATTCTGCCGGTCCCCCGCAGCCGTACCGGCGCGTTACCATTGAGCGATCTGCAGGAAGCGCTTGAGGATACGCGGGACGACATCGAGCAAGCGGAGGTGCGCCGTACGGAACTGACGCGCTGGCTTTTGCCGCTCGGTCTGCGCCTCGCAGATGCCGCCGACACCGATGAGCGGCGTGCCGTTGCGGAGCAGACGCTCGACGATGATCGCGTGTTTGCGCTTCAGGGCTGGGCTCCGGAGGGGGCCACGCAAGACCTCGAAACCTTCGCGCGCGATCACGGACTGGCGCTTGTCGTGGAGGAGCCCTCCGCGATCGATCAGCCGCCGACCCTGCTGAACCCGCACGAACGCGTGGCCAGCGGCGCGGACCTGACACGCTTTTACACCAGTCCGGGCTATCGCAGCTGGGACCCCAGCCTCGTGGTGTTCGTGTCATTCAGCTTCTTCTTCGCCATGATTCTGGCGGATGCCGGTTATGCGGCCATTATTGCGCTGTTCGTTGTGCTGTTCTGGGGCAAGCTGGGCAAAAGCCCGGCAACGCGCCGCGCGCGCGTGCTGCTGGTGGCGCTGTCTTCGGTGGCGATATTCTACGGCGTGTTGGCGGGATCGTATTTCGGGCTGAAATTGCCGGAAGGCAGCTTCCTGTCCCGCTTCGCCATCATCGATGTCCATGATTTCGATGTCATGATGAAGCTGTCGGTCGGCATCGGCGTCATCCATCTCAGCATCGGCCTTGGGGCGAACGCGTGGGTTTACCGGCACGTCAACGCGATCAATGGCGGCATTGTCATCAGCGGCAAATCGTTGACGTCGATCGGCTGGATCGTATCGATCTGGGCCGGATTCCTCATGTGGCTCGGCGACGGCGAGACGCTGGCCACCGGCCTGACATCGCTTCTGTTGTTCGGCGGCCTTGCGGCTGTGGTGCTTGGCGGCGCGACGGCGCAGCCGGGGGCGGGTTTCGGCGAGCGCGCGGTCAAGGGCGCAATGGCGTTGACCGGCATCACCAAGATCTTCGGCGATATCCTGAGCTATCTGCGCCTGTTCGCGCTCGGCCTCGCCAGCGCATCGCTCGCAGCGACATTCAACTCGCTGGCGGCAGACATTCGCGGCGAAGGTCCGGCGATTTACGTGCTGCTGTCCATCCTTGTGCTGCTGCTGGGGCATGGCGTCAATTTCGGGCTCGGCATCATGAGCGGTGTGGTGCACGGGCTGCGGCTTAATTTCATCGAGTTTTTCGGCTGGGGGTTGAGCGAAGAAGGCTACCCCTTCCGGGCATTCGCCAGACGCGCGGCACAACCGGCGCCGACCGGGAAGCAGCCGGCACACGCCAAATGAAAGAGGCAATTCATGAATGAGTTCATCATCGCCCTCGGGTGGCTTGGCGTATTCGCGCCGATGGGTCTGGGCGCGCTGGGCAGCGCCATCGGCGTCACACTTGCCGGGCAGGCAGCCATCGGCGCCATGCTGGAGACGGACGGTAATTATGGCCGGTTCCTCGGTGTGTCGCTGATGCCGTCCTCGAACGTGATCTACGGCATCGTGGTGATGTTCTCGCTGCAACAGCCGATCACGCCCGAAAACGGCGGCGCGCTTTTCGGCATCGGCATCATCACCGCGCTCGTGCTGCTTTATGCCGGCATGTATCAGGGCCGCGTGTGCGCCAGCGCCATCGCCGCCTCCAAGAACAAGCCGGAGATTTTCGGCCTCAGCCTTGCGCCGGCGGCCATCGTGGAAGGCTTTCAGGTTTTCGCCTTCGTGTTCGCGCTCGTGCTCGCGGGCTCCATCGGATCTTGATAACAGGCAGGGGAGGATCGCCGCATGGCTGAGCAGACAGGATCACAGCGCACGGCATCCGGCGTGGAAACGCTGATCGCCCGCCTGCGGGACGAGGGCGTCGTTTCCGGCAAGGCGGAAGCCGACAGGATTGTGGCCGAAGCGCAGGCGCTGGCACGCGCCACCGTCGAGGAAGCGCAGTTGCAGGCCACCGAGATACTGGAGCGATCGCGGCGCGAGGCGAACAACTTCCAGCGCGCCGGCGAGGATGCCCTCAAGGCCGCCGCGCGCGACACGGTGCTGGACCTGAAGGACTTTCTCTCCAGCCGGTTCGCCGGCGATGTCCTCAAGACCATCTCCGCCACCATGCGCGACGAGGAGCTGCTGAAGCAGATGATCCTGGCCGTCGCCGGGCGTGTGCGCGAGGAAGCAGGCGTCGATCGCTCGAAGGAAGTCGTGTTCAGGCTGCCCCGCGCGGCCGTCGGCCTCGATGAACTGCGCCGTAACCCGGAGGAGCTGAAGGAGGGGTCGTTGACCCACTTCGCCGCTGCCTCGGCCGCGGCCATGTTGCGCGACGGCGTGACCTTCGCCCGTGCCGATGACGATGAGGGCGGCCTGCGCATCCAGCTTGTGGATCGCGGTGTATCGGTCGATCTCACAGACAAGGCCACGGCGGACATGATCCTCGCCCACCTGCAGCCGCGGTTCCGCGCGCTGCTGGAAGGCGTCGTGAAATGAGTGGCAAGGATTCGTACATCCTGCTGGTTTCGAGCCTGCCCGATCTCGGCGGGTTCCTGGAAGCGCATGTGCCGCCGATCAGCCGTTCGCAGATCGAGGAACGACTGGGCATGCTCTCTTCCGAAGACCGGGCTGAACTCGAAGCCATGGTCGACGTGCTGTCGTGGGAACATCTGCGCATTGGTGACGATGACGCTACCGTTTTGGCCCGCGCCAACAAGGTGATGGCGTCGCTGAGCAGTGAAACGCTCCGTCATCTCTTTCGCGACCGGCTGGAAATCCGCACGGTCATCACCGCCTTGCGAAAGCGGTATGCGGGAGAGGACGCGCCCGCACCGCAGACGCCTTGGGGCTATGGCCGTTTTCGGGAGACGATCCGGGCCAACTGGTCCGATCCCGCTTTTGGCATCTCCCGTGCCTTTCCGTGGGTGATCGAAGCGCGCGATAAACTTGAAAGCGGCGATACGGCGGGCATGGAGCGCATAATTCTCAAGGCGGTCTGGGACTCCATCGACCGTTATGCCGACAATCACACGTTCGATCTTGAGGCCGTTGCGATCTACCTGCTTCGCTGGTCCGTGGTCGACAACTGGGCGCATTACGACACCGCCGCCGCCACGACGCGCTTCAGCCATCTGCTCGATGAAGCACTGACAGACGCCATTCCGACATTCGAGGCTGTGCCATGACCGGACCAAATTCCACCGACACTGCATCCGGTTCCGCCGAGCCGACGGCCAGCGTCGTCGCCGTGCAGGAGGATATCATCCGCCTGCGGCTGAACGACCCCGAAACCGGGCGGCTGGTGAAAAACGAGGTGATCTACATTCACCCCGCGCGCGCTCCGGGCCAGCGGCTCAAGGGCGAGGTGCTGCGCGTGGAGGGCGATATCGCCGATGCGCAGGTTTTCGAAAGCACCGGCGGCATCGGGCTTGGCGACCCGGTGGAGCAAACCGGCGAGCAACTGTCCATCCTGCTGGGGCCTGGCCTTCTGGGGCAGGTGTATGACGGTTTGCAGAATCCGCTCGAAGGGCTGGCGCAGAAATCCGGCGTGTTCCTGCCGCGCGGCGTCGAGGTGACGGGGCTTGACCCGGCGACGAAATGGGCCTTCACCGCTACCCGCCGCGTCGGCGAGCGGGTGAAGGCGGGCGATGTGCTGGGCACGGTGCCGGAGGGGCCGATCACGCACAAGATCCTCGTGCCGTTCGATCTCGACGAAACGGTGACGATCGACTGGATTCGCGATGGCTCCATGACGGTAGATGAGCCGCTGGCGCGCCTCAAGGCATCGTCCGGCGCAACGCGCACCATCACCATGAAACAGCGGTGGCCGGTGCGTCAGGCACTGCCGCGCCGCCTGCTGGCGAAAGGCTATTCCACGCGGCTTTATCCCGATGAGCCTATGACGACGACACAGCGCATCATCGATGCGTTCTTCCCCATCGTGCAGGGCGGCGCGGCATGCATTCCCGGGCCTTTCGGCGCGGGCAAGACGGTGCTGCTCAACCTCATCGCCCGGCATTCGGACGTGGATATCGTGATTCTGGTGGCCTGCGGCGAGCGCGCGGGCGAGGTGGTGGAAACCATCACGGAATTTCCCCAACTCATCGATCCGCGCACCGGCAACTCACTGATGGACCGCACCGTGATCGTGTGCAACACGTCCTCGATGCCGGTGGCCTCCCGCGAGGCGTCGATCTACACCGGCATCACCATTGGCGAGTACTACCGCCAGATGGGCCTGCGTACGCTGATGATCGCCGACAGCACCTCGCGCTGGGCGCAGGCGATGCGCGAAATCTCCGGCCGGCTGGAGGAAATCCCCGGCGAAGAAGCTTTCCCGGCCTATCTCGACAGCGCCATCAAGGGCGTTTACGAACGCGCCGGTGTGATCGCCACCAACGACGGCGAAAAGGGCGCGCTGACCATCATAGGCTCGGTGTCGCCGGCCGGCGGCAACTTCGAGGAGCCTGTCACGCAGTCGACTCTCGCCGCTGTGAAGTGCTTCCTCGGCCTCTCCTACGACCGTGCCTACAAGCGTTTCTATCCCGCCATCGACCCGCTGCAATCGTGGTCGCGCTATCGGCAACAGCTCGCCGGCTGGTATGCAGAACACATGGGCGCGGGCTGGACGTTGCAGGTTGACGAACTCGTCGAGCTGCTGCGGCGCGGCGATGAAATCGCGCAGATGGAGCAGGTGGCCGGCGAGGAGGGGATCAGCACCGACGATTTCGTCACCGCCGAGGCGGCACGTTTCGTCGATATGGTCTTCCTGCAGCAGGACGCGTTCGATCCCATCGATTCCTCTGCCTCTCCAGAGCGGCAGAAGGAGCTGTTCGACATGGTCTATGCCATTGCCACCCGGCCTTACGCCTTCGAGGAAAAGGACGACGTGCGCCGCCACTTCACCAAGCTTACCGGCCTGTTCAAGAACTACAATTATGCCGCCCCCGGCTCCAACGACGCCAAAAGGCTGATGGGCGAAATCGAAAAGGTCGATGCCAGCGCAGCAGTAAGTTGAGGCCAGCGGACGTTGTGGGGGCAAGGGGCATCCTGCCCATTGCCTTTGCGACGCAAAGTCACGCATCGGCTTGAAAACGGCGGAGAGCGGCTGCATGATGCAGCTCTTCGCTCGCGCTGCCGCGACAACAAAAAGGATGACAGACCTTGTTCGACTCAACGAAGCTTGAACACAAGCTCACCAAGGAAGCGTTCAAGGAAATCCAGGCGCAGTTGCGCAACGAACTGCTCGATGCCCAGCGCGAGCTTCGTGAGCGCGGCACGCACAGCATCATGATTCTCATCAACGGCGCCGATGGTGCGGGCAAGGGCGAGGTGCTGAATCGCCTCTATGAATGGCTCGATCCGCGCTATCTCGAAACGATCAGCGTCGACATCCGCAACAACGACGACAACGACCGGCCGAACCAGTGGCATTACTGGCGCGACATGCCGCCGAAGGGCACCATCAGCGCGGTGCTGGGATCGTGGTATCACGTCATGCTGCGCGACCGCGCGCTGGGCAAGCTGGACCGCGACGGGTTCATGCAGTCCGTTTTATCGGCGCGAGCGTTCGAAACCATGCTGGGGCACGAGGGCGTCAAGGTGCTCAAGCTCTGGCTGCATATCGATTTTGAAGAAGCCGAGCGCCGTCACAAGGAAGAACGCAAGAGCGACCATTTCCGCCGTCCGCTGGTTGAGGAATGGGCGGATGTTCCGGCAGCGCATAGCAGGAAAAAGCTGCACGAGGCCGCCCGCGAGGTCGCGCAATTCATCTCGCCGGATTCCGTGCCGTGGAACGTGGTGCCTGCCGCCGATGCCCGTTATCGCGATGTCGCCATCGGTCAGGCCCTTCTGGCCCTTATCCGCAGCACGTTCATAGTGGAAGAATCCGCACCCGCACCCGCGCCGGAACCTGATTCCGCTGCGGGTTATCATCTGCCGCGCCCGTCGATTATCAGCACCATCGACCTAACCAAAACCATTGACGAAGATACCTACAAGCGCAAACTCAAGGAAGAGCAGGAGCGCATTTTCGATTTGACGGAATCGGCTGCTTTCAGCAAGCGCGCGCTTGTCTGCGTGTTCGAAGGCAACGACGCAGCCGGCAAGGGTGGCTGCATCCGCCGCATCCGGCAGGCGCTGGACCCGCGCGACTTCCGCGTGCACGCCGTTGCAGCGCCTTCCGAGGAAGAGCGTGCGCGCCCTTATCTGTGGCGTTTCTGGCGTAACATCCCGCCCAAGGACCACGTGGCGATTTTTGACCGAAGCTGGTATGGCCGCGTGCTGGTGGAGCGGGTGGAAGGGTTTGCGTCCCCTGCCGACTGGATGCGCGCTTATGGCGAGATCAACGCTTTCGAGCGTGAGTTGACGAATGACGGCTATATCATCGCCAAGTTCTGGCTGGCGATTACGCCCGAGGAGCAATTGAACCGCTTCAACGAGCGCGCCGATACGCCCTACAAGCAGTTCAAGATCACCGAAGAGGATTGGCGCAACCGCGACAAGTGGGACCAGTACGACGAAGCCGTCACCGACATGGTCGACCGCACATCCACGGCACTCGCGCCATGGACGCTGGTGCCGGCGGTGGACAAGCGCTACGCCCGCGTGCACGTGCTGAAAACGGTCGCCGACAGGATTGAAAAGGCCCTTTAAGGCATCTCAAATGCGTTTCTCCCGCAAAGCAATCTCCTTTTTGCGGGAAAGTTCTTTTATGAATGGCGCATCCGGAATCATGAGGGCCGTTCGTCACCGCCATGAAAAACACACCTGCGTTTTCCGATGCTGCCTCACCGGCCGCTCGGCGACTGTCGTCACGTCTGGAAACCGTATCGCCGTTTCTGGCCATGGATGTTCTTGCCCGGGCGCGGACCATCGAAAGGTCCGGCGGCAGCGTCATCCACATGGAGCTTGGGGAGCCTTCAGCCGCAACCCCGGCGATAATCCGCGAGGCCGCCGCCCGCGCTCTGTCCGCAGGGCGCGTCAGTTATACGGAGTCCTGCGGACTGCAAACTCTGCGAGCGCGGATCAGCAACCATTACAGGCAGGCCTACGGTGTTGAGGTCGATCCCTCGCGTGTTGTGGTCACGACGGGGTCATCCGCCGGCTTTGTCCTGTCCTTCCTGGCGCTGTTCGAGCCGGGAGCGCGGGTTGCCGTGTCATCGCCGGGTTATCCGGCCTATCGCAACATCTTCGCGGCACTGGGGCTGGAAGCCGTGCCGATGCCGCTGAACGCCGATAACGGCTGGGTCATGACGGCCGATGACATTGAGCGTCTGCACAAGGACAAACCGCTTGCGGGCGTGCTGGTGATGAGCCCCGCCAACCCCTCCGGCGTCACCATGGATGGCGCCTCGCTTGAGGCAGTGGCGCGGGCATGCCGGCGGCTTGGCATCTGGCTGATTTCGGACGAGATTTACCACGGTCTGACCTATGGCGTCGCCAGCGAGACCGCTTTGGCATTTGACGACGAGGCCATCATCGTCAACTCGTTCTCGAAATATTATTGCATGACGGGCTGGCGCGTCGGCTGGCTCGTGGTGCCGGAAAGCATCGTGCGCGGTGTGGAGCGGGTGGCCCAGAACCTCTACATATCCGCTCCCTACCTGTCACAAGTGGCGGCGGAGGCGGCTTTCGATGCCGTGGAAGAGCTTGAGCAGATCAAAACGGGTTATGCCGCCAATCGCGATTTATTGCTGAACGCATTGCCTGACCTCGGCCTGGATAAAGGACCGGAGCCGACAGGCGCGTTCTACTTCTATCGCGACGTGAGCCATCTGACCGATGACTCACTGAGTTTCTGCCGCGACATTCTCGAACGGGCAGGGGTCGCCGTCACGCCGGGGCTGGACTTCGATCCGGAAAACGGCGGATCATACATCCGGCTGTCGTTCGCCGGGTCATTCGACGATTGCCGCGAGGGTATCTCACGCCTGCGCACTTATATCCGCACGCGCGGATGACGAGCAAAATGGCCTCACCCGTTGAACGGGTGAGGCGCTTGCATATCAGGCTTCGTTTTTGTCGAGTTCCGCGCGGATACGCGCGGCGTGATCGGCCAGAACCTGCGGATCTGCGAAGCCGCCTTCAGCATGACGGCGCAAATCGACATCCTTGAAACGCGGCACGATATGGACGTGCAGGTGGTAGACGGTCTGCCCGGAAACGGCTTCGTTATATTGCCCAATGAATACGCCGTCCGCCCCGAAGGCCGCGCGTGCCGCCACAGCGATCTTCTGCGCCGCCCTGAACAGCTTTGAGACGGTTTCCGGATCCGCATCCAGCAGATTGCGCGACGGCATCTTCGGAATGACGAGCGCGTGGCCATCGCCCTGCGGCATGGCATCCATGAAAGCAAGGACATCGTCGTCTTCGTAAATCCGGGCGGCGGGAAGCTCGTTCCGGAGGATTCGGGCGAAAACGTTATCGGGATCATAAGCGGTCATGGATTCGCCTTTCGCGTGCTTTGCGTCAGTCGTGTTTGGCCACAGGCATGGCAAGTTCGCTGCGGCGCGTCAATATCTCGCCGCACGGTATTCATAGAGCCGCGCAGTTTTGCTTAATCCGGCTCGTGCCTGAACGGCGTTTCATCCGCCAGCAGCGCGATCTCCTGCTCGACGGCCGGGCGCTCCTGCGCCAGATAGGCTGCCACGGCGCGCCTGAAATCAGGGTCGGCGATGTCGTGCGCGGAGCGAGTCATGGTAGGCACGTAACCCCGCGCCAGCTTGTGCTCACCCTGCGCGCCGGCTTCCACCCGTTTCAACCCGCGGGCAATGGCAAAGTCGATTGCCCGATAATAGCAAACTTCGAAATGCAGAAACGGATGCTCCTCGATAGCGCCCCAGTGCCGCCCGAAAAGCGTGTCGCTGCCGATAAAGTTGATGGCTCCCGCAATATATCGGCCCGCCCGGCGCGCCATCACCAGCAACACGCGATCGCGCATAGTCCGGTCGATCGCGTCGTAAAATTCACGCGTCAGATAGGCCCGGCCCCATTTGCGCGACGCCGTATCCTGATAAAATGCGTAAAACGCATCCCAGTGCGCGGTCGTAATGGCGTCGCCCGTCAACTGCTCGATGGTTATGCCATCGCCCGGTGTCGCGCTGCCAATCGCGTCGCGTCGCTCACGACGAATGGTCTTGCGTTTGCGCGATGAAAGCGTTGCCAGAAAATCGTCGAAACTCGCAAAATCATGATTGATCCAGTGATACTGGCAATCGATACGCGGCAAGAATCCAGCCGAGCCCAGCACCGCGGATTCTTCAGGTAAAGCAAAGTTGACGTGGATGGAGGATGCCTCGGTCGCTTCCCGCAACTGCCGCAATCCGACGATCAGCGCTTGCGTGGCCTTTTCGGCGAATGGGCCATCACGCACCAGAAGACGAGGGCCGCTGACAGGCGTAAACGGCACCGCAACCAGCAGCTTCGGATAATAATCCCCGCCAGCCCGTTCATAGGCATCGGCCCACGCGTGATCGAAGACATATTCACCGCGCGAATGGCCCTTGAGATAACACGGCGCAACCGCGACGATGACATCGTCCTCATCTCGAACGATAACATGCAAAGGTTGCCAGCCAGACTCTGGCCGCACGGAATCGGATGACTCAAGCGCCAGAAGAAAAGAGTGTCTCAAAAATGGGTTATCGGCATCGCCTCCAGCGGAACGTAAGGCGGAATCCAATGCACACGCGTCCCAATCCTGGGCAGGAACATCCGCAATTGATGCTGCAACGGTGACCTTCAAGGATCTAAGCCCTCGAAAATAATCTGGTCGGCAAAGCGGGCAGCCAGCCGCCGATCTTCCTCGCCTCGCACGGTCCAGGCAAGCACGAGAACACCGAAATGGCGCGCAACAACGGGGGTGGGGTGCGGAAAATCACCGACATGCCACGCAATAAATTGTGGTTTGCTGCGGTCGATATGGAGGAAATGCATCAATTCCTCACGGCGCTCGACAGGCAGATCCTGCCACTCGTCAGCGGCATAAGTTGCCTCGGCGACAATTCCAATGGGGCTATCCGGGGCAAGCTGGTGCAGAGCTTGGACGATATCGGGATCGAAGGACATCAATGCGATTCGGGCGCGACAGCCGCGAACGATTTCAGCCGTGCGGCGTGCCAACGTCAGGTCGCCGTCGAAGCGGCTCTTGATCTCAACGATCAGCGGAACGCGGTCGGCAATTGCCTCTATATAGGCGTCGAGCCGGGTTATCCGGTCACTC
Source organism: Pseudochelatococcus contaminans (assembly GCF_014195635.1). GTDB lineage: Bacteria > Pseudomonadota > Alphaproteobacteria > Rhizobiales > Beijerinckiaceae > Pseudochelatococcus > Pseudochelatococcus contaminans. The sequence goes on from NZ_JACICC010000001.1 coordinate 806,327, forward strand.
GTTTGCCTGAGAGGGATATCCGCCAGTTCGGAGGCGGGCAGGGCATCGACACGGCCTTGCCCATGCGTCAGCCGGTCGAGGGTGAAGTCGTGAAACACGACAGCTTCACCATCGGCCGTGATCTGAACGTCGCATTCAACAGCGAAACCCGCCTGCACGGCGCGCTCCGCAGCTGATGGCGTATTTTCGACAATCCCGGCAGCGGCATCATGCAGCCCGCGATGGGCGATGGGGCGCGCAGTCAGCCACGCGGGAGCCGGCATTACGCAACCTCGAAAATAGCCTCAACTTCAACAGCCGCGCCAAGCGGCAGCTCGGCGACGCCGACTGTGGAGCGGGCATGCCGACCGGCATCACCAAGCACTGCGACGACGAGATCGGAAGCGCCGTTCATGACAGGCGCAATCGCCGTGAAGCCGGACGCGACATTGATAAAGCCGCCGAGGCGCACTACGCGAACGATTCGCGACAGGTCACCGACAGCGGCCTGAGCCTGGGCGAGCACGTTGATGGCGGCAAGGCGCGCGGCCTCCGCGGCGGCCTCGGGATCGACATCCGCGCCGACCTTGCCCTTGTGCTGGGCGGCAAGGGTGCCATCGCCCTGAAGCGGCAACTGCCCCGAAATGACGAGCAGCGAACCCGACTGAACAAAGGAAACGTAGTTCGCAACAGGCGTGGCGGGCGTGGGCAGGGTGATGCCGAGTTCTGCAAGCCGGGTATCGATAGCGCTCATGGCCTCATCTTTCTGTCGTCATGGCGACGGGAGCGGAAGGCTTCCGCCGAATCGGTGACCGGACAAGTGGCAGGTATCATGACCCACCGCAGCCGGTAGCGCTATATAATCAGGGAATAGCGCGGCTACCGAGTCATTTCCTGCCGCTTCGTATCAGGAAAAATCGTTTTCCCCGGCATTGCCCTCAGCGTCTTTCACACCCTCGGTGTCTGCAAGACGCGCCTGAGCGCGGGTGACGGCCTCCGGTGCAATTCCGGCATTCGCTGCAAAAGCGACAAGCAACGTTTCATCGCTCATAAGATAATCCAGAATAGCCGTCAGAAAACCTGGCCGCGCGGCAGCATCGCGCAAGGTTTCAGGCCCAAGCCCGGTCACCGCGAGAAAACGGCCCAACCGCTCTGGATCGCTTGCGAGAAATGACAACGCGGCGATAGCCAACGCCTCGTGCGTAAAATCCGCCTTGTCGACAGTTGGACGATTCATGATCAAAATTTGCCTTTCATCAATAGGTTACTGATATATAAGTAGAGTATAGGGTGTTGCATGCAAAACAGCCAGCCGGCACGGGTGGAAATGCCGGGCATGCACATCGTCAGGCGCGTCCTTGGCTTCTCGCGAGGAGGCGGACGCAACAGGAATGATGAGGCGCGTGCATGGTCAGCACAGTACTGATCGTCGAAGATAACGAGTTGAATATGAAGCTCTTCGGCGATTTGCTGGAAGCTCATGGCTATGCCACGATCAAAGCGACCAACGGCCGCGAAGCCATGGAACTCGCGTCGGAACACAAGCCCAACCTTATCATCATGGATATTCAGCTGCCGGAGATTTCGGGAATCGAAGTCACGGAATGGCTGAAAGCCGACGCGGATTTGCGTAGCATCCCGGTGATCGCGGTAACCGCTTTCGCCATGAAGGGGGATGAAGAACGGATTCGGGCCAGCGGCTGCGAGGCCTATCTTTCCAAACCGATTTCGGTGGCGAAGTTTCTGGAGACAGTGCGTACATACGCGCCGCCATCCTCCTGAACATCAAGCCGTTTTCCGCATTGCAAAATGAGTGTCTGGCGGTGCAGCGACGAAATCGTTTTACACTTGTTCCAGACTCACTATACAAATGATCGTTGAATTCCCTACGGAGTGCTCAGGTCCGCCGCATCTCCTGGGTCCGTGGGGCACCGGCCGGTGAGCGTCGCGTTTTATCGCATGCTCCCGGCCGGACTTCTTTCAGGCACCCATCAATGCTCCGGCAATAAAAAACGCCCTTGAAGCAAGGCTCCAAGGGCGTTGATATTTGATCTCCGGAACCAGATCTTACTTGATCTTGGTTTCCTTGAACTCGACGTGCTTGCGCACGACGGGGTCGTACTTGCGCTGAGACAGCTTGTCGGTCTGAGTGCGCGAGTTCTTCTTGGCGACGTAGAAATAGCCGGTGTCGGCGGTCGACAGCAGCTTGATCTTGATGGTTGTGGCCTTGGCCATGGCGGAACCTCTAGCAGGCTGACGCCTCTACGGGCGTCCGTAAAACTAAAAGAGCCGGAAAACCCGGCCATTCATGCAGTGACATGCAACATGCATACTTCGCTGTCAAGGCCTGAACCGTTTCCGTTGATCATCGCCGGTCTAAAAAACGTTATCGACAGGCTGGCAATGAAATCCTTGTTTTCGCCTTTCCAGCCTCGTAACGTAAGATGACATTTATGCGCAACGCTGCCGCAGGATCGGATTGTCATGATTCGCGATCCAGCCGCAGTCAAGGCACAGACCCGGTCAGCCAGTCAGCAGGCGCTTACCGGATCTGGACGGAGGAATAAGGTTATGGGTGGATTTGGCAGCATCTGGCACTGGGTCGTGGTCGGCGTCCTGGTTCTGATCCTGTTCGGCGGGCGCGGAAAAGTGTCCGATCTGATGGGTGACGTGGCCAAGGGTATCAAGGCGTTCAAGAAGGGCCTGTCCGACGATGACAAGCCTGCGGCGGAAACGGGCACGGCGACAGGCCGCGTTGCTCAGGATGACACCGTCAAGCCTGCCGCGACCGAGAATACCAAAGTCAACTGAAAACGGGTTACGCGTTCTCCGAATGCGGGCTTTGCCGTTCACACGGCATGCCTTGTGATTCTGGATAAGCCTGTTGAATTGCAATTGATTAAAGGAAAGCCCTGATGTTGTTTGTCAGGGTTATCCGTCACAAGACGTATAGAGCGCGGCATGTTCGATTTGAGTTGGAGCGAGCTTCTGCTGGTGGGGGCCATCGCGCTGGTCGTCATCGGCCCGCGTGAACTCCCGCGGGTTTTGCGAACGGCCGGGCAGATGCTGGCAAAGCTCAAGCGCACGGCAGCGGATTTTCAGGCGCATTTCAGCGCGGCGATGCGCGAGGCGGAGCTGGATGAGTTGCATAACGCCGTCGACAAGGTGAAAACGGCTGCCGGTCATATTCCATCCAAAACGTTCGACCCGTTGCGCAACGTGCGTGACGAATTGCGTGATGCGATTCAGAAGCCGACGTCAACCGCGTCCTCCACGCCCGGGCCGGATGGTGTGTCGCGTTTCAGCAGCCTTGCGGAAAATGCCGCTGCAGCAACTCCTCCGCTTGTACATACCCCTGCGAATATCGAATCGCTGCCAGCGGAGGCTTTGCCCAAGCGGCGGAAGGGCAAACGTGCGCGTGTCATTGTTGCCGCACCTCGTGACGTGGTCAAACCATTGGCCAGCCCAACTCGCCGGTCGTCGCGTCTTTACAGAAAAGTGCGGTTTTCCGCCTTTCCGGCCCATCCGCGCCGGACACCCGACAGGGAGGGTGGAGCATGAGCACTTCCGAATCCGTACAAGGGGATGATCCCCTGAACGCCAAGGCGTTACCGCCTCCAGATACGCTGGAAGATGAGATCGAGGCCTCCCGTGCGCCGCTTATCGATCATCTGATCGAGCTGCGCTCGCGCTTGCTGAAGGCAATGGCGGCTTTCATCATCGCGTTTTTTGTATCTTTCGCCTTTGCAAAGCAGATCTACAACATTCTGGTTTGGCCATATGTCTTCGCGGCAGGCGAGGGAGCTGATGTCCGGCTGATTTATACGGCCCCGCTGGAGTATCTGTTCACCCAGATCAAGATCGCGGCATTTGGCGCGGCCTTCATTTCTTTTCCTGTCATCGCGATACAGATATACAAGTTTGTGGCACCCGGCCTTTATCGCAATGAGAGGCAGGCGTTTGTCCCCTATCTCATCGCTACACCTGTGTTTTTCGTCCTGGGCGCTTTGGTGGTTTATTTTATCGCCATGCCTATCGTGATGCAGTTTTCGATCGGCCAGCAACAATCCGGCGCTGAGGGGCAGGCAGCTATCCAACTGCTCCCGAAGGTCAGCGAGTACCTGTCGCTGATTACAACGCTTATATTTGCGTTCGGAATATGCTTCCAGTTGCCGGTTATTCTGAATCTGCTTGGCCGGGCAGGCGTCGTTGATTCCGCTTATCTGAAGTCCAAGCGCCGCTATGCCATCGTCATCGTGTTCATCATTGCTGCGGTGCTCACCCCACCGGATGTGATCAGCCAGATCGCTCTTGCGATCCCGACGCTGCTCCTTTACGAGCTTTCCATCGTCTCGGTTCGTATGATCGAGAAGAAGCGCGCTGCTGAGCAGGCTGCGCGTGAACAGGACTAATTTCACGCGCCTTTTGTGCGCAGGCAATGGCAAAGCTTGAGGAGAAACGACGTCGCTCGCGCGCCGCCGTTCTGAAACGTCATGCACGACATCCGCACTATCCGTGACGACCCGCAAGGTTTCGACAGCAATCTCGCGCGCAGAGGGCTGGCGCCAGCGGCGGATACCATCCTTGCGATTGACGATCGCCGTAAGGCCGCGATTGCCTCGCTTCAGGTACTGCAGGAAAAGCGCAATGCGCTGTCAAAGGAAGTCGGGCAGGCGAAGTCCGCCAAGGACGAGGCGCGCGCGCAGACGCTGATGACCGAGGTATCAGCGCTCAAGGACGCCATGCAGGAGGCTGACGAAGCTCAGAAAGCTGCGATCACCGAACTGGATGACGTGCTTGCCGCAATCCCAAATCTGCCTCTGGCCGAAGTTCCCGAAGGCCCGGACGAAAGTGCCAATGTCGAGTATCACCGCGTTGGCGAGCCACGGCAGTACGATTTTACCCCGCGGCAGCATTTCGATCTCGGCGAGCAACTTCGGTTGATGGATTTTGAAACGGCGGCGCGGCTGTCCGGATCGCGCTTTGTCGTGCTCAAAGGGCATCTGGCGCGGCTGGAGCGGGCGCTCGGTCAGTTCATGCTCGACACGCATACCCAGCACCACGGGTATACGGAGGTGAACCCGCCGCTACTGGTCAATGATGCACCCATGTTCGGCACGGCGCAGTTGCCAAAATTCTTCGACGACCAGTTTGCAGTTTCCGACAACAAATGGCTGATTCCAACGGCTGAAGTGCCATTGACAAATCTGGTGCGGGAAATGGTTTTGCCGGAAGGCGAACTGCCGCTTCGTTTCACGGCGCTGACGCCGTGCTTCCGCCGAGAGGCGGGTGCTGCGGGACGCGATACGCGCGGGATGCTGCGCCAGCACCAGTTCAGCAAGGTGGAACTGGTGTCGATCACGACGCCAGAGGCGTCCCGGGATGAGCATGAGCGCATGTTGCATTGCGCCGAGGCTGTATTGAAGGCGCTGGATCTGCATTATCGTGTCGTCACACTTTGCACCGGCGACATGGGGTTTGCCTCTCAAAAAACCTACGATATCGAAGTCTGGGTGCCGGGGCAGGAAGCCTATCGCGAGATTTCAAGCTGCTCGGTCTGCGGTGATTTTCAGGCGCGGCGCATGAATGCGCGCTATCGTCCGGATGACGAGAAAGCGCATGGCAAGGGGCCTCGCTTCGTGCATACGCTGAACGGTTCCGGCACGGCGGTTGGCCGGGCGCTCATTGCCGTGATGGAAACGTGGCAGAATGCCGATGGTTCGATAACGGTGCCGCCGGTGCTGCGGCCTTACATGGGCGGCGTCGAGCGTGTCGCGGCGGCTGACTGAGGGTGACAGACCGGGCAGGGGGGCGAACATGCGCATACTGGTAAGCAACGACGACGGAATCAATGCTGAAGGCCTTGGCGTACTTGAAAAGGTCGCAGCCGAGTTGTCGTCGGATGTCTGGGTCGTTGCACCGGAGACCGACCAGAGCGGCGTTTCCCATTCCCTTTCCCTGCACGATCCGCTGCGGATGCGCGAGCTTGGCGGCAATCGCTTCGCCGTCTCCGGCACGCCGACAGATTGCATCATCATGGCCGTCCGGCATCTGTTTCAGGATGAACTCCCGGATCTCGTGCTGTCAGGCATCAACCGGGGCCAAAACGTAGCCGAGGACGTGATCTATTCCGGCACCGTCGCGGCGGCTATGGAAGGGACCATCTTCGGTATTCCGTCGATTGCCCTGTCGCAGGTCTATGGTCCCGGCGGGCGGGCAGAGACACGCTGGGACAGCAGCGCGGCGCATGCAGCGGATGTCATCCGACAAATCGTTGACGCGGGCATCGATCCCGGTGTGCTGGTCAACGTCAATTTTCCGGACTGCGCATCGGAAGAGGTGGAAGGCATTGCCGTCACGGCGCAAGGCCGGCGCAATATCGCCTTCATGAAGGTTGAAGAACGCGAAGACGGACGCGGCAGGCCATATTATTGGTTGATGGGCGCGCGAGCGCCACACGAACCAAAGGACGGCACCGATCTGTGGGCCGTGCGTAATAAGCGGATTGCGGTCACGCCATTGCAGATCGACCTCACACATGAGCCTAGCATGACACGCTATGCCAGCCTCTTTCACGGCCAGCGTCAATAGTATCGCAGATGCCTCCGGACGGTAGCAACGCGATTGCGGCAAGAGGCGCGGAGAAAACGGTCGCCTTTCTGTTGGCCTTGCGGGAACGCGGCATCAGAGATACGGCGCTGCTGCGGGCGATGGAACTCGCGCCGCGTGATCTGTTCGCACCGCGTCGTTTCAGCGATCTGGCGCGCGCGGATATATCGCTGCCCTTATCCTGCGGCCAGACGATGACCGCACCGGGTATCATCGCCCGTATGTTGTTGGCATTGAAGGTGACATCCGAACACCGCGTATTCGAAGTCGGGTCCGGGTCCGGGTATGTCTCGGCCGTTCTCGCACGGCTTGCGCATGAAGTCATATCGACGGAAAGATATCGCACTTTGGCGATGGCCGCAGGTGAGCGTCTGGCCACGCTTGAACTGAATAACGTGCTCGTGCTGCCTGCTGACGGGCTGGCAGCTGAAACAGTTTCCGGCAAGCGATTCGATCGCATCCTGCTTAACGGTGCCGTTCCCGACGTTTTCCCCGATGTCTTACTCAACGCATTGAGTCCTGACGGCATTCTCGTCGGCGCACTTGTCGTCGCTGGTGAGCCAAGACTGATTCGTGTCACCCGGCATGTGCCGGAGGAGGATGCCGCTGCGTCATCCACGGATGGAGACACGTTCGCACATGAAGACCTTGGACTGATCAGGTTGCCGCCGTTGGCGCACGGCGTCGCAAAAGTCCTATAGGCATATTCCGCTTGGCCCTGGAATGCCTGGCCCAGGAATGCCTGACCCTGGAATAAAGACAGCACGGCAGATCCACTCGTCCGAATTGTGTTTATGAAGCCATGTTTGTGAAGAATTCGGTGTCAAGGTGAATCAAATCGCGACAAATTCAGGTTTGGCAACGCTTGTTTAACCAGAATCCGATCTTATCAGGGGCATCGAAGTTCACGCGTAGGGGTTAGGTGGGACGATGCCTCAGAGCGAAAAAACGTTGCTGCCATTGATGCATGTGGGGTCCATCCAGCGCCTTGCTATTGCCGGGCTCCTTGCCGGTGTCACTGCCGCTTGCAGTTCTGACACCATGCGCTTTGCCGACAATCCATTCTCGAATCCATTCGGGCAGGGTCAGACTGCTGACGCAACCACAACTGCAAGCATCAGTCCGTCGCCAGCTCCGCAGGTCTATTCGTCGCCGTTGGCGCCGCCCCAATCTGCCTCGCCTGTGAGGCAGGCCGCACAGAGTGCTGTAGCATCGGGCCCCGTGGCGGCAGTGGGGGGGTCGGCAAAAGGCTGGACGGCTCAGGGCGGCTCGCCGGTCTATGTTGGCACGGCGGATACGCTGGCCACGCTTTCAGGGCGCTACAACGTGCCTTCAGCCGCAATTCTGGCTGCCAACGGGCTATCGAGCGCTTCGCAGATCGCCCCCGGCCAGCAGCTTACGATTCCGGTCTACAATCCCGGCGGTGGAGCGCTGCCGTCGAGCGCGGCCGTTGCTTCCGCGCCGCAGGTGGAGAGCACCTTTGCCGCTCCGGCGCAGCATGCAACCGCACAGCCGGTGCGCAGGGCAGAAACCGTTTCCGGCTCTCTGAACGAACAGGCTGCGCGGCTCGGTCAAACCAGTCCTGCCGTTGCTCCTCCCGCGCGGCAGGTCGTCGCGTCGTTGCCGACCGCCACGGATGCCATCAAGCCGACGCCTGCACAGCAAAAGGCGATTGCCACAGTCTCTCCGACCCCGGCCGCTCCGCCCGCAGCTGAACAGGCTGCCGCATCGAAACCCGAACCTGCTCAAGCCTCGAAAGCTGAGGATACCGGCGGCAGCGGCTTCCGGTGGCCGGCACGAGGCCGCGTTATCAACGGTTTCGGTAAAGGAAACGAGGGTATCAATATCGCCGTACCGGAGGGAACGCCGGTAAAAGCCGCAGAGGGCGGTGTCGTCGCCTATGCGGGCAGCGAGTTGAAGGGGTATGGTAATCTTGTGCTTGTCCGCCATGACAATGGCTGGGTCAGCGCATATGCAAACAATGCCGAGTTGAAAGTGAAGCGCGGCGACAAGGTCGCGCGTGGCCAGACCATTGCCCGTTCGGGGCAGACGGGTAACGTCACCTCACCGCAGCTTCACTTTGAGCTTCGCAAGGGATCAACCCCTGTGGACCCGCTGCCGCACCTCGCTGGCTTATAAGGCATCAGTACATTGTAGAATGCTGAAACATAGAAAAGGCCGCCATCAAGGCGGCCTTCTTGCTGTGTAATCGCTACTGGTCGATAGAGACGCCCAGCCGGCCGGCCAGATCCGTGATGTACTGCCACGCGGTGCGCCCCGAGCGCGCCCCGCGTGTCGTCGACCACTCAAGCGCCTCTGCCCTCAACAGAGTCCGGTTGATATCAAGCTTGAGAAAGTCGGCATAACCATAGACCATTTCAAGATATTCATCCTGACTGCATTTGTGGAAACCGAGCCAGAGACCAAAGCGGTCAGACAGCGAAACCTTTTCCTCAACCGCTTCGCCCGGATTGATGGCGGTAGAGCGTTCATTCTCCATCATATCTCGGGGGAGAAGGTGGCGGCGGTTGGATGTTGCGTAAAATACAACGTTGAGCGGCCGCCCCTCGATGCCGCCTTCCAGCACAGCTTTCAGCGATTTGTAGGATGTGTCATCGGAATCAAACGACAAGTCATCGCAGAAAATGATGAAGCGATGCGGATCGTGACGCACGATATTCATAAGCGCTGGCAGCGACTCGATGTCCTCGCGATGAATTTCCACAAGTTTCAAAGCCGGTCGTTCACTTTTTTGAAGTCGCTGATTGGTATCCGCGTGCACCGCCTTCACGAGCGAGGATTTTCCCATACCGCGCGCTCCCCATAGCAGAGCGTTGTTGGCCGGCAGCCCTTTCGCGAACCGTTCCGTGTTGTCCGCCAGTGCATCGCGGGAGCGGTCTATGCCGCGCAAAAGGCTCATCTCGACACGATTGACACGCGGCACAGGCACCAGCGAGCCGGGCGGTTGCCAGACGAAAGCGTCTGCGGCTGCGGTGTCAGGGACGGTTGGAGCCGGCGGCGCAAGCTGAGCAAGCGTATCGGCGATGCGGGCAAGCTCTGTCAGAATGGCGACCTCGCGCTGACGCCGTGCGGGCTTCTTCTTTGCCTTGCCGATGGCCTTTTCAGAGAGCATGCCATACCCCTTCATCGTCACTTTCCTCAATAATTTGATCTCGACGGCCTGTATAGCTCCGGCTCATCGTTTGATTTCGCTTGCGTGATCGTTATAGTCCGGCCAACTTTCCGACTCCATATCCATAGTGGGTGGGCCATGGTGGGTGGGGAGTGGCTTCCGTTGGAGAGAAACCAGTGATCATTTCGACAGCCTTTGCCCAGGGCGCGGCACCTGCCGCCAGCGGCGCCGATATCTTTATCCAGTTTATTCCGTTCGTCCTTATCTTTGTGGTGATGTGGTTTCTGATCCTGCGTCCGCAGCAGAAGCGCGCCAAGGCCCATCAGGAAATGGTCAAAAGCGTCCGCCGGGGCGATACCATCGTGACGTCCGGCGGCTTCATCGCAAAGGTCAGCCGGGTGATTGACGATAACGAGATCGAAGCCGAGATCGCCGATGGCGTGCGCGTGCGCATCGTGCGCAGCACCATCGCCGAGGTCCGCTCCAGAAGCGAACCGGTTAAATCCGAGGCCTCTTCGTCGTAACATGCGCCGCTACAGCGGCAACATGCGAATCAATTTCAGATAAACGCTATCCGGCAGCGCAGGGAAGGCCCTTCGACGATGCTCCGTTATTCGACCGGCAAGGTTGTTGCCGTTCTCATACTGACAGTCCTCGGCTTTCTCTATGCCGCCCCAAGTCTGTTCACGCCGGCACAGCGCGACGCCTTTATCGCCTCTGTGCCTTCGTGGATACCGCGTGTGCTCGTGCCGCATCAGGGCATCGTCCTGGGTCTCGATCTTCAGGGCGGCTCACACGTCGTGCTGGAGGTCGATACTATCGACCTGCTGCGCTCCCAGATCAATCTGCTCCGTGACGATGTTCGTAACATCCTGCGAGAGGAGCGTGTGACCGCTCAGGGCGGTATCGTCATTCTCCCGCGCGGAGTGCAGATCCGGGTGCCGGATCAGGCTGCGCGTGACAAGATATTGCCGCGCCTGCGTCAGTTGTCGCAGCCGATCGGCAACCCGCTTCTTGGCCAGACGGGCGCAAGTTCCATCGATATCAACACCGGCAGCGACGGGCTTATTCAGCTGACCCTGTCCGAAGCCGGTATCAACGAACGTGTTCGTCGTGCGGTCGATCAGGCCATTGAGGTGCTTCGCCGCCGTGTGGACGCACTGGGCACGACCGAGCCGAATATCCAACGGCAGGGCGCGGACCGCGTACAGGTTCAGGTTCCCGGATTGCAGGATCCGCAGCAACTCAAGGAAATCCTCGGCCGTACCGCCAAGCTGGAATTCCGCTTTGTGTCGGACACCGGATCGGGTGACGTGGACAACCTGCCGATGCAGGAAGCCCCCGGTCAAACGCTGCCGGTGGAACGCGAATTGGCCGTAGACGGCGCTGATCTCGTCGATGCCCAGCCTTCGTTCGATTCGCAAACCGGACGCCCGATCGTCAATTTCCGCTTCAACTCGCGCGGCGCCCAGCGCTTCGGGCAGGCAACATCGGCCAATGTCGGGCGGCTGATGGCCATTGTCCTCGATAACGAGATTATTTCCGCACCGCGCATCCAGTCGCCGATCACTGGCGGGTCGGGCATGATTTCGGGCAGCTTCACGGTCGAGCAGGCCAACAATCTGTCGATCCTGCTGCGCGCCGGTGCATTGCCGGCCAAACTCACCATCGTCGAGGAACGCACTGTCGGCCCCGGCCTCGGGCAGGATTCAATCGAGGCTGGTAAGGCAGCCGTCGCGGTGTCCACGGTTTTGGTGGCATTGTTCATGTTCGCCACCTATGGTCTGTTTGGCTTCATCGCGAACATTGCACTCATCGTCCATGTCGTCTTCATCTTCGCGCTGATGTCGCTGCTGGGGGCAACGCTGACGCTGCCGGGTATTGCCGGCATCGTGCTTACCATCGGCACGGCAGTAGACTCCAACGTGCTCATCTATGAGCGAATGCGTGAGGAGTTCAGGGGAGGCCGATCACTGGTGACGGCTCTGGAGGCAGGGTTCAACCGCGCTTTCGCGACCATCATCGATTCGAACTCCACCATGCTGATCGCGGCATTGATCCTGTTCTTCCTCGGATCAGGTCCGGTGCGTGGGTTTGCAGTGGTGTTCATTCTGGGCATCCTGACAACCGTGATCACCGCCGTCACCATGACGCGCATGATGGTGGCGTTGTGGTACAAACTGGCTAAACCGCGAAAACTGCCATTCTAAAGAGTTTTTAAGCAAAGCGGATACCGCTTTGCGTGAAGAAAACGCGTAAACCCAATAAGATAGAGCATTTCTGCGTTTCAACGAAATGCCGAAATGCTCTAAAACGCCGCCGTTCAAAGTTAGCCTGGTGGTGGATCGCCGCCCCTTAAGGAGACAAGCGTGGGTCTGCTTCGTATCTATCCCGACGATACCCGGTTCGGGTTTGTCCGCTTCCGGCGCGTGACGCTGCCGCTGTCGGCGATTCTCGTCGTGGCGACGATCATTCTCGGCTTCACCGTCGGCCTCAATTTCGGCATCGATTTTCGTGGCGGCACGTTGATCGAGTTGCAGGCAAAGTCTGGACAGGCCGATGCCGGATCGATTCGACAATCCGCCGAGTCGCTGGGCTTTGGCGGCGTCGAGGTTCAGGAGTTTGGCTCACAGGGCGGCGTATCACTGCGCTTCGCCATTCAGGATGGCGGTGAGGAAGCGCAGGGCAGGGTTGTCCAACAGGCTCGCAACCTGTTCGAAGAAGATTACGAGTTCCGCCGCGTCGAAACTGTGGGCCCGCGAGTGTCAGGTGAACTGGTCCGCTCCGGTACACTCGGCGTCGTGCTGGCGATTGCAGCCGTGATGGCCTATCTCTGGGTCCGTTTCGAGTTGCAACTGGCCATTGGCGCCATCATCGGTACAATTCACGACATCATCCTCACGGTTGGTTTTTTTGTCGTGACGCAATCTGAGTTCAATATGACCTCGATTGCCGCCATTTTGACAATTGTCGGCTACTCGTTGAACGAAACCGTCGTCGTGTTCGATCGGACACGCGAGTTGATGCGGCGTTATAAATCGATATCTGTTGAAGAACTGCTGGATCTTTCCGTCAACAGCACGATGTCACGCACCGCTATGACGGCAACGACCACCTTCCTCGCGACACTGGCGCTCGTGATCTTCGGCGGCGAGGCTATTCGCGGCTTCGCGGAAGTCATGCTGTTCGGGGTGGTTATCTGTACATACTCGGCCATATTCGTGTCGTCGCCGGTACTGATCTACCTTGGCTTGCGGTCGCGTCCCGGCGAGGCAGAAGAAGCAGCAGACGAACGCGCCGCTCAACTTCCGTAACAAGAGGCGATAGTCTTTGGCCAAACCCGTAGCCCTATATGACGGTTTTCTGCCTGGGCAGCATCCGATAACCGCTTATGGTGACGGTGGCTTTCGCTTTGCGGAGATGTCGCACCGGGGCTCGCTTGTGCTGCTACCGTCCGGGATACGGGCTGTGGCAGCCAAGAGCATCCGTGACCTGACTTCTTCGGATTTCGATGCCATCATAGCGGAAAGAGATAAGATCGAGTTGTTTTTGGTCGGGAGTGGCATTGATCTTATCCCGCTGCCGGCACCGATGCGATCCCTCCTGACAAATGCCGGCATACGTCATGAAGCGATGCAGACCGGTGCGGCAATACGCACCTACAATGTACTGCTCGCGGAAGATCGGCAGGTTTCAGCTCTGTTGCTGGCAGTGTAAGGGCAACCATGATGCATGATGCATCTCTCGCCGATGCGTTGTCGCACTGCGACCAGTTGGTCCGCGCCGGCGATCCTGATCGTTACTGGGCAACATATTTTGCCCCTGCGGACAAAAGGCCCTACCTTCTCGCCCTCTACGCGTTTAATCAGGAAATCGCGCGTGTGCGCGACAATGTCAGCGCACCGTTACCGGGTGAAATTCGTTTCCAGTGGTGGCGGGACTGGCTTGACGCACATGCAGCCGACAATCTGGCGACAGATGAGTCTCACCCTCCGGTAGCGCAAGCGCTCGCCGAAACCATCACCCGTTTCCGATTGCCTTTGCAGCCCTTCCACGATTTGATCGACGCGCGCGTCTTCGATCTTTACGATGACATGATGCCATCGGTCGCAGATCTTGAAGGCTATTGCGGCGAAACTTCGTCTACGCTGTTCAGGCTGGCCAGTTTGATTCTGGCCGATGGCCGTGATCCCGGCGGTGCCGATGCCGCTGGTCATGGCGGGGTCGCCTTCGCCGTTACAGGGCTATTGCGCGCGCTGCCATGGCAGCTTCGGCGTGGTCAGGTTTTCATACCGTCCGACATTGCCAGCCGGCATGGACTGGACAGAGACGCCATTCTCGCGTCAAAAACCGATGACACTGCGTTCCGCCTCGCACTTGCCGATATGCGCATGCTAGCTGCGGAGCATCTTTCACGCGCGCTGGCATCCATCAACGATATCATGCCAGAGGCCCGGGCCGCTATGCTGCCGTTGGCGACAGTGCCGTTCTATCTAAAAAAGATGAGCGCGGGAGATTACACCCCCCGCACCAGTATCATTGATATTCCGCAGTGGCGGCGGCTTTGGGTTTTATGGCGGACTTCAGTTCGATGGCGGAATCTCTGATAACGCCTCAAGCCAGCCAGCGAGATCTTTCCGCGCACGCGTTGTAAGCGCCTTCTTGCGCGCCACCGCCTTTGCGGATCCCCGCAACCGCTTGCCATCTTCGGAGCGAAGAGGCTCGGTGAGTGGGGGAAAGAGACCAAAGTTGACATTCATCGGCTGGAATGAGGATGGCCGGGCGGACACGCCGGCCTGCTCCTCGCCTGAAGTCTCATCTTCATCCACACTGACATGACCGCCGGTAATGTATTCGACCAGCGCGCCAATGGCTGTTGTCGAAGGAGGCTGGGGCAAAGTGACGTTCTGCGCCTCAGCAGCCGCATAACGGCCGGCAATAAGGCCAATGGCTGCGCTTTCTACATATCCTTCACAGCCGGTGATCTGTCCGGCAAAACGCAGACGCGGCAGAGCCTTGAGCCGAAGCGTATTGTCCAGAAGGCGGGGCGAATTGAGGAAAGTGTTGCGATGCAGGCCGCCAAGGCGCGCAAACTCAGCGTTCTCAAGCCCAGGAATCAAACGCAGGATGCGCGCCTGCTCGCCATATTTCAACTTGGTCTGAAAACCGACGATATTGAAAAGAGTCGCAGCTGCATTGTCCTGACGAAGTTGCACAATAGCATGCGGCTTGACGTTCGGGTTGTTGGGATTGGTCAAGCCAACTGGTTTCATGGGACCGAAACGCAACGTCTCACGACCGCGTTCAGCCATGACTTCAATCGGCAGACACGCATTGAAATAGGGCGTATCTTTCTCGAACTCGCGGAAATCGGTTTTTTCGCCAGCGAGGAGGGCGTCGATAAACGTGTTGTACTGCTCTTCCGTCAGCGGGCAGTTGAGATAATCAGCGCCAGTGCCGCCCGGACCTGCCTTATCATAACGCGACTGCGCCCAGACAATACTGCGATCAATGGAATCCGCATGGACAATCGGTGCGATAGCGTCAAAGAACGCAAGCGCTCCTTCACCCGTCAGACCGTGAACGGCTTGCGCAAGAGCATCCGAGGTGAGTGGGCCAGTGGCGATAATGGTCTGGCCCCATTCCTCCGGTGGCAGGACTGTAACCTCTTCGCGAACGATCGTGATCAGCGGATGCGCCTCGAGCGTCGCAGTCACTGCTTCAGCAAATGCATCCCGATCCACAGCCAGAGCGCCGCCCGCCGGCACTTGATGAGCATCGGCCGAGGCCATAATCAATGACCCAAGTGCGCGCATTTCCTGATGTAGGAGCCCAACGGCATTTGTCTCGGCATCGTCCGAACGGAAAGAGTTTGAGCAAACGAGCTCCGCCAGCGCTTTGGTCTTATGAGCGGGCGAGATCGCGTCCGGACGCATTTCGTGCAATACGACGGGCACGCCCATGGAGGCAAGTTGCCATGCGGCTTCCGAACCGGCCAAGCCGCCGCCAATGATGTGAACAGGCTTTATCATTCGCACTATGTGTCCCGGCAGCCCGCGAACGTCAAGCACGATTGCAGCTTGCCGCCATTGGACCGCAGTGATTATTCAGCAGCATCAACACGTCCGCGCAATGGCCGGCGCTCAAGCACCTCACGCAGGAAGCGGCCCGTATGACTGGCCTCGCTCGCAGCTATTGTTTCAGGAGTGCCCTGGGCCACAATGCGCCCGCCGCCATTGCCGCCCTCTGGTCCCATGTCCAGAACCCAGTCAGCCGTTTTGATGACTTCGAGGTTATGTTCAATGACGATGACCGTATTTCCCTGCTCAACCAGCTCATGCAGCACCTCCAAAAGCTTGGCGACGTCATGGAAATGAAGGCCCGTTGTCGGCTCGTCCAAAATATATAGCGTGCGGCCGGTGGCGCGTTTGGACAATTCCTTGGACAGCTTGACGCGCTGGGCCTCACCGCCGGAAAGGGTTGTTGCCTGCTGACCGATCTTGACATACCCAAGCCCGACACGTGACAGCGTCTGTAGCCTGTCGCGAATGGCAGGAACAGCCTTGAATAGCTCCAGCCCCTCATCGACCGTCATATCCAGCACGTCGGAAATAGAGCGGTTGCGATATTTCACTTCCAGCGTTTCCCGCTCGTAACGCTTGCCCTTGCATACGTCACACGTGACATAAACATCTGGTAGAAAGTGCATCTCGATCTTGATGACGCCGTCACCCTGACATGCCTCGCATCGGCCGCCCTTGACGTTGAATGAGAAACGTCGAGGCAGATATCCGCGCGCCTTCGCTTCTGGCAAACCCGCGAACCATTCGCGAATTGGTGTAAATGCGCCTGTGTAGGTAGCCGGATTCGACCGGGGTGTGCGGCCAATCGGCGCCTGGTCTATGTCGATAACCTTGTCGAGATGTTCAAGCCCTTCGAGCTTATCAAACGGGGCAGGGTGGGTTATCGCGCCGTTGAGACGTCGGGCGACAGCCTGATAAAGTGTATCGATGACAAGCGTCGACTTACCGCCGCCGGAAACCCCGGTGACGCAGGTGAACGTCCCGAGCGGGAAAGATACACTAACATCCTTGAGATTATTGCCCCGTGCGCCAGTCAGCGTCAGCATCCGGCTCTTTTGCGGCTTGCGCCGTTTTTCTGGAACAGGAACGGATAATTCACCAGTCAGATACTTTGCCGTCAACGACGCCGGATTTTGCAGCAATTCTGCCGGAGTGCCCTGCGCGATAATCGTGCCGCCATGGATGCCCGCACCGGGTCCGACGTCGACGACATAATCAGCCTGCAAAATAGCATCCTCATCATGCTCGACAACGATAACGGTGTTGCCCAGATCACGCAGCCGCTTCAATGTTTGCAGCAACCGCTCGTTGTCCCGCTGATGCAGACCGATCGATGGTTCATCGAGCACATAGAGAACTCCGGTCAGACCGGAGCCAATCTGCGACGCCAGTCTGATGCGCTGGCTCTCGCCGCCGGAAAGCGTTCCCGAAGCCCGCGCAAGTGTCAGGTATTCCAAACCGACATCGAGAAGAAACGTCAGTCTCTCACGGATTTCTTTCAAAATGCGATTGGCTATAGCTTTATGCTGCTCATTCAGCTTTTCCGGTAGCGCCTCAAACCAGTTACGCGCATCGCTGACAGACATCAGCCCGATTTCGCCAATATGCCGTCCATCAATCTTGACCGCGAGAGCCTCGGGCTTCAGACGGAATCCGTTACAGGCCACGCAAGGCGTTTCCGACATGAAGCGCCCGATATCTTCACGGGCCCATTCGCTATCGGTCTCTTTCCATCTCCGTTCCAGGTTGGAAATGACACCTTCAAATGGCTTGTTGACTTCATAACTTCGGCTGCCGTCGTTATAAAGAATGCGGATTTTTTCCTGCCCGCTGCCATAAAGAATGGTTTTACGCAGCTTTTCCGAGAGCTTGCCCCATGGGGTCGTCATGTCCTCACCAAAATGGGCGGACAACGCATCCAGGGTCTGCCCATAATAAGGCGAGGTGGACTTGGCCCATGGCGCCACCGCGCCATCTCGCAGGCTGCGATCCGCATCCGGAATGACGAGATCCGCGGAAACATTCATCTCCCGCCCCAGGCCGTCACAGACAGGACACGCACCAAAAGGGTTATTGAAGGAGAAAAGACGAGGTTCAATTTCCGGAATTGTAAAGCCAGAAACCGGGCAAGCGAATTTGGATGACAGCACGAGACGTCGCGGCTCGCCCTTGTCATCCTTTTCATCGGCGAATTCCAGGACCGCGATGCCGTCTGCCAGATCCAACGCCGTTTCCAGCGACTCGGACAGGCGCGCGGCCATATCCGCGCGCACGACCAGCCTGTCAACGACGACATCGATATCGTGTTTGAACTTTTTGTCGAGCGCGGGAGCCTCGGCGATCTCGTGGAAAGTGCCGTCTATCTTGACGCGTTGAAATCCGGTTTTGAGGTACTCAGCCAGCTCCTTGCGATATTCGCCTTTACGGCCGCGCACAACAGGTGCAAGCAAATAGAGACGCGTCTTTTCTGGCAACGCCAGAACTCTGTCGACCATCTGACTGACTGTCTGGCTTTCGATCGGCAAGCCTGTCGCCGGCGAATACGGCACTCCGATGCGTGCCCACAACAGCCGCATATAGTCGTAAATTTCGGTGACCGTCCCCACCGTTGAGCGCGGATTACGGGATGTGGTTTTTTGTTCGATTGAGATGGCGGGAGACAGGCCGTCAATCTGGTCAACATCCGGTTTCTGCATCATCTCCAGAAACTGGCGCGCATATGCAGAAAGCGATTCGACATAACGCCGCTGACCTTCCGCATAAATCGTGTCGAAGGCCAGGGACGACTTGCCGGAACCGGAGAGTCCGGTAAACACCACCAGCCGGTCACGCGGAATGATCAGGTCAACGTTCTTCAGGTTATGCTCGCGCGCGCCACGAACGCTGATGACATGCCGGGAGGAGCCCGGTGCGCGCGGCGATTCATCGAAAAGGTCGTCAAGAGAGGCCATTGATCATGCCCGTGAAATTGTTGTACCGACAGCATAAACTGCCACGCGCACTTCCGGTTTCGTCGACCGGAAATTCGCCTGTGTCCATACTGCACAAACCCGACTTGCATGCAGTGTCGCATTGAGCTAGGAACAATTCAAGAACAATCTGCTTTCAATTTTCTGGCATATTGTTTCCGGGCATAAATACGGGCCGCCCGCAGGTTGACAGTGGCGGCTGGCCGGGTTTGCGCTATTGTCCGGACTATCTGACGGCAATGGCATCAGGAGGGTATCCGCATGGCGGGCAGTGTTAACAAAGTCATTCTCGTAGGCAATCTGGGCCGCGATCCGGAAGTCCGGCGTCTGAACTCTGGTGAGCCTGTGGCTTCTCTGCGCATCGCGACATCCGAAACCTGGCGAGACAAGGCGTCGGGAGAACGTCGCGAACGCACTGAGTGGCATAACGTCGTCATTTTCAACGAAAATCTCGCCCGCATTGCCGAACAATACCTGCGTAAGGGTACGAAAGTGTATGTGGAGGGTCAGTTGCAGACCCGCAAATATCAGGACAAGGACGGGCAGGAGCGTTACACGACGGAAGTCGTGCTGCAGCGTTTCCGTGGCGAACTGACAATTCTCGACAGCCGGGGCAGTGGCGGGGATGATTTCGGGGGCGGTTCTGGAGGTGGTGGCTATGGCGGCGGCAGCTTTGGCGGTGCCGAACCGTCACGCCCGGCCGTGATCGACAAATCCTCAGGCAGCCAGAGCGGTGGACATTCCAACTTCTCAAGCGATCTTGACGACGACATTCCGTTCTAAACGGTCAGCAGTGCGGTG
The DNA here is from genome assembly GCF_014195635.1 of Pseudochelatococcus contaminans. Lineage (GTDB taxonomy): Bacteria > Pseudomonadota > Alphaproteobacteria > Rhizobiales > Beijerinckiaceae > Pseudochelatococcus > Pseudochelatococcus contaminans. Next base: position 825,901 of record NZ_JACICC010000001.1, read on the forward strand.
CTTTTTCGGAGGGACCACACTTCATCATAGATTCGCCTAAGCAGGATTATGGAACTAAACTGGACGTGCCATGACGCCTTCACGTGACATCAGCCGGCTGCTTGAAATCATGGCGGCGTTGCGGACGCCAGAAACCGGTTGCCCTTGGGATCTTGAGCAGGACTTTGCCTCGATCGCACCTTATACGGTCGAAGAAGCCTACGAAGTTGCCGATGCAATAGAACGCAACGATCTTCATGACCTGCGCGATGAACTTGGCGATCTGCTGCTTCAGGTCGTTTTTCATTCGAGAATGGCTGAGGAGCAAGGAGCTTTCGTTTTTGGTGATGTCGTTCAGGCAATCACCGAAAAGCTCATTCGTCGCCATCCTCACGTGTTTGGTAATGCTCAGGATCTTTCGCCAGAAACCGTCAAGATTCTATGGGCCGACATAAAGGCCGAGGAACGGCGGCTGAAGGCTGAAAGGCTTGGTGCAGAACCCGCGCAGGCCGCATCGAGCGCTCTGGATGGCGTCCCACGCAATATGCCAGCGCTTGCAAGAGCAGAAAAATTGCAGAGCAAGGCGGCGCGTGTCGGGTTCGACTGGACAAATACGGCTGACGTGATTGCAAAGATACGTGAAGAATTGACGGAAGTTGAAGAGGCGCTCACAGCAGCAGATAAATCTGCAGTCAGAGAGGAAATCGGTGATCTGGTTTTTGCCGTTGCCAATCTGGCCCGGCATGTCGGCGTCGATCCCGAGGCGGCCACGCACGCGACAAATGCCAAATTCACGTCTCGCTTTAATTATATTGAGCGGCATATTGATAGAACAGGAAAAACAATGGCCAACGCATCTCTTGGCGATATGGAGATGCTTTGGGAAGAAGCCAAACAGCTTGCCAAGGGTTCACAAGCTTAGGGTATTTTGCGCTCAAGTTGACGGAAAAACTTGGGCGCAAATTTCTTTAAAATAGAGCCAAAAATTTGCCGAGTACGTTGAAATCAACGGGCCTATCGAATAGTACGTGCGTCGGGAAAACGGTTGAGCAGACGTGGTTCTTTTTCCGGGGCAATGCGAACCACAACGGCTAAGTGACCCTCTGTGTCTGCACGTCTCTCCAGCACCTCGGTTTCTTCGTAAAGCCAGCTCAGGAGTGCACCTTCTGATGGTTCGAGATTCACGAGGTAAACACGCCGACCCTGCGCTATCCGGTTTTCTATAACCGTGAGAAGAGTGCCGACCCCCTCGCCTGTCACGGCCGAAATCAGCACCGGCCGATTGTCTGCAGGACGTGATGCAGCAATCGTGAGCAATCGCTCATGAGCTGCTTCGTCCAGCAAATCGCCCTTGTTCCAGACTTCGATGATATGTGGCGAGTCGGGATTGATACCAAGTTCGCGCAAGATCTCATTGACGTCAGATGCCTGCGCCTGGGTATCAATATGGGATACATCGCGAACATGGAGCAGGACATCAGCCTCGATCACATCTTCCAGCGTTGCACGAAAGGCAGCGACGAGCGTTGTCGGCAAATCCGAGATAAATCCCACAGTGTCAGACAAGATTGCTTTCCCGCCGTGCGGAAGCTTTACAGCGCGTGCCGTCGGATCGAGGGTGGCGAACAACATGTCTTCCGCCATGACTTCAGCAGCAGACAGACGGTTGAAAAGCGTGGATTTACCGGCGTTCGTGTATCCAACCAAAGCGACCACGGGATACGGCACACGTTTGCGGCTTTCGCGATGCAGAGAGCGCGTCCTTTTCACGCCCTCCAGATCGCGCTCGATGCGTGTCATTCTCTCCTGAATAATACGCCTGTCAGCTTCGATCTGCGTTTCACCTGGGCCGCCGAGAAAGCCAAAACCACCGCGCTGGCGTTCAAGGTGGGTCCATGAGCGCACAAGGCGACTTTTCTGATACCCCAGGTGCGCGAGTTCAACCTGCAATGTGCCTTCGCGCGTGTGAGCGCGATTGCCGAAAATTTCCAGGATCAAGCCAGTACGGTCAATGACCTTGACTTTCCATGCTTTTTCGAGATTACGCTGCTGCACAGGCGAAAGCGCACAGTCAACGACGACAAGACCGATCTCGTCATCTTCGACGGCTTCCGCAATCTCCTCAACCCGCCCCTTGCCGATGTAGGTCGATGGACGCACCGCATCCAGATTAATCACGATCGGCTTGATGACATCAAGATCGATAGCGCGCGCCAAGCCTACAGCTTCATCAATGCGGGCATCCGTATCGCGGACTACCTCGATATTGTCGCCGCTGCCCGGGAATGGAGCCGATCGATCAGGTCGGCGCGTAAGATAGGGGCCAACGACAAATGTTCGTGTGCCACCTGCTGTCGGAGCCTGCAATTCAGTCAGCGACATGGAAATCCAGTCTGGAAGCGATACAGCAACCTTTCACCTTCTTATCTGTCAGTTGTCTCGTCGATTTGATCGAAGAGTTGCACTGGCTGGCCAGGCATGATCGTGGAAATAGCATGCTTGTAGACGAGCTGGGAGTGACCGTCCCGCCGGAGCAGCACGCAGAAATTGTCAAACCAGGTGACCACGCCCTGCAATTTCACACCGTTGATGAGGAATATCGTCAGCGGGACTTTGTTCTTTCGGACGTGGTTGAGAAACGTATCCTGCAGATTTTGCGCGCGTTCGCCCGCCATATTCTTGAGCCTCGTGAGCCAATCGCCACCCAAAAAGCAGCGATAATGTTGTTGTTATTGTCCGCCGCCCCCAAGTCGTTCCCGGAATGTCATTCCGGGAGGGTGTTCCGGGAGCGCGAAATACGGACCTGAACCTTCAATGTTGCATCACAGCATCAAATTCGCAAGTACTTGCACGGCTCCAGTTGATGAAAAGAGCCGCGCCGCTTTGCTCGATGCCGTGATCAGTCGATATCCTCGACATCGCCCCCGCCGCCGTAGACTCGCTGGGCCAGAGCAGCTTCAAGGAAGGGGTCGATCTCGCCATCCAGAACGTCTGACGGAGTGCCGGAGGTTACCCCGGTGCGAAGATCCTTGACCAGCTGATACGGCTGAAGCACGTACGAACGCAGTTGATGTCCCCAACCGATATCCGTTTTGCTGGCTGCTTCCGCGCTGGCTTTTTCCTCGCGCTTTTTCAGCTCCAGCTCATAAAGGCGTGCGCGAAGCATGTTCCACGCCGTCGCGCGGTTCTTGTGCTGCGAGCGCTCGGACTGGCACGAAACGACGATATTGGTCGGAATATGCGTAATACGTACTGCCGAATCGGTCTTGTTGATGTGCTGCCCGCCAGCGCCAGAGGCGCGGAAGGTATCCACGCGGCAGTCCGATTCCTTGATGTCGATCTGAATACGATCATCAACCACCGGATAAACCCACACCGACGCAAAGCTCGTATGCCGGCGCGCGGCGGAGTCGAACGGCGAAATGCGCACCAGACGATGCACACCCGACTCGGTCTTCGTCCAGCCGTAAGCGTTGTGACCCTTGATCTGCAAAGTGGCGGATTTGATTCCAGCCTCTTCGCCGTCGGTCAGTTCCAGCATTTCGACTTTGAAGCCACGCCGTTCAGCCCAGCGCGTATACATACGCATGAGCATCAACGCCCAATCCTGACTCTCGGTGCCCCCGGCGCCAGAGTGGACTTCAAGGAACGTGTCATTGGCATCCGCCTCGCCGGACAGCAGCGTCTCCACCTGCCGCCGAGCTGCTTCCACCGATAAGGCGCGGATGGTTTCCTCGCCTTCGTTGACAACTTCCTGATCACCTTCAGCTTCACCGAGGTCGATCAGATCGACAGCATCGGCCAGATCCTGCTCAATCCGCTTGATACTTGCAATGGCCTCATCCAGCTCGGTGCGCTCGCGCATAATTTTCTGCGCAGCATCGGCATCGTTCCACAAATCAGGCGTTTCAGCCAGAGCATTCAGTTCGGCAAGGCGTTTTTGTGCGACATCCCAGTCAAAGATGCCTCCTCAGCAGTCCCACGGACTGCTTGACGTTATCGACCAACGATTCGATTTCTGCGCGCATATGTTTCGTACTGCCATTAAAGTGATTATCAGAGGCAAGCTCGCAAGCATGCCCCGATATGACCGGACGCAAGCCGGCTGTATAGACTTTCCGTCAAAATCAGTAAAGGCCGCCCGCTGCGAACCCGCCCGGGCCTTGATCGGCCATTGGCGCTTCCGCAGGCTGCCCCGGTTCGCCGAACTCCGCGACCTGTGCCGATCCCCCAGAATCCGGAGGTGCCGTGCCAGGTTTGAAGGCTTCGAGGATTACCCCCTTGCCGCTTCCAGAAGTGCGCTTGCCCGTGTTCGCATCAACCTTGACCAGCTTGATACCCGGCGGCACGCGGAACGGCGTCGCGGGCTTGTCCTCCAATGCAATTTTCATGAAGTCACGGAACATCGGTGCTGCATAAGCAGCCGCCTGTGCCTTTGCGCCAAGCGAGCGTGGGCGGTCAAATCCCATATAGACGCCCACGGCCAGATCCGGAGAGAAGCCGACGAACCACACGTCCTTGGCGTCGTTCGTGGTTCCGGTCTTGCCCGCCAGTGGCTTGCCAACCTCTGCGACAATGCGTCCGGTGCCGCGTTCCACCACGCCTTCCAGCATGGATACGACCTGATACGCGGACAGCGGATCGAGAACCTGTTCGCTGTTGTCGATGAGCGTGGGTTCGGGCTGATTTTCCCATGTGGTCGCCGTGCAGGTATCGCAGACGCGCTGATCGTGCCGGAACAATGTTTTGCCCCAGCGATCCTGAATGTGGTCGATCAGCGTCGGGCGGATATGGCGACCGCCGTTGACGAACATAGCGTAGGCTGCGGTCAAGCGCATGACTGTTGTCTCGCCTGCCCCAAGCGACATGGACAGCATGGCGGGCATATCATCCATGATGCCGAAACGCTTGGTGTATTCGATGATGAGCGGCATACCGACATCACGTGCCAGCCGCACCGTCATCAGGTTTTTGGAACGCTCAAGTCCGTACCGCAGTGTGCGCGGACCGGCAAAGCGCCGCTCGTAGTTTTCGGGCCGCCACATGCCGATGCCCGGTCCTTGGTCGATCTCGATCGGACCATCGACGACAATGCTGGACGGGGTGTAACCATTGTCGATAGCTGCCGCATAGACGAACGGCTTGAAGGCGGAGCCGGGTTGGCGCAGGGCCTGAATAGCGCGATTGAACTCGCTCTGATCAAAGGAAAAACCGCCTACCATGGCAAATACACGGCCTGTCGCGGGGTCCATGGCAACGATGGCCCCGGACACCGCAGGCAACTGCCGGAGGCGATAGTTGCCCGTATTGCCGGACTGCGGTTCCACGTAGACAATATCCCCGACCGACAGCACCTGCGCCAGTCCGCGACGGGTCCAGCGGACGCCGTCCGCCGTAATCAGCCCGGTGCGACGTTCGGCATCGACACGACCGCCCGGATCGACACCCGGTTGCAGACCGATCCGTGCCCCTGTCCTGTCCACGGACAGGACCACCGCGAGTTCCCACGGCCGTATGTCGCCAAGCACGGGCTTCTTCGCCAGCACCTCACCCCAATCGCCATTCAGCTCAATGGTCTCGACCGTACCGCGCCAGCCGCGCGCCTCATCGTAGCGGACGAGCCCGTCCGTCAGCACCTTTCGGGCCGCGGCCTGCAAGCGCGGATCGAGAGTTGTACGAACGGAAAGACCGCCCTCATAAAGCTCGTTATGGCCGTAGCGCTCCGCAATCTGCCGACGCACTTCCTCGGCGAAATAGCCTGCCACATAAGTATTCGGCGACAGCGTGCGCGGCGTTGCCGTGAGGGGTACGGCCCTGGTTTCCGCCGCAGTTTCAGCGGTGATATAGCCATTGTCGACCATGCGGTCGAGCACCCAGTTGCGGCGATCGACAGCCGCTTGATTCCGCGTGTAGGGATTGTAGTTGTTCGGCCCCTTGGGCAGGGCGGCGAGATACGCCGCCTCGGCCAGCGTCAGTTCATTGACCGATTTATTGAAGTAATTCAGCGCCGCCGCAGCGATTCCGTAGTTCCCCATTCCGAGATAAATCTCGTTCAGGTACAGCTCAAGAATCTTTTCCTTCGTGTAGACATTCTCCATCCGCAGAGCGACGAGAATTTCACGTATTTTGCGATCGTAGCTACGTTCGTTCGTCAGAAGGAAGTTTTTCGCGACCTGCTGGGTAATGGTGGATGCCCCCTGCGGACGACCGCCACTGCGCGCATTGCTGACAACGGCGCGGACGATTCCCTCGGGATCGACGCCGTTGTGCGTATAGAAGTTCTTGTCTTCGGCAGAAAGAAAAGCGTCGATGATGAGTTTCGGCGTAGCCGAAATAGGAAGATAGAGCCTACGCTCACGCGAATACTCGGCCAACAGACTGCCGTCCCCCGCGTGTACGCGGGTCGTCACTGGCGGCTGATAATTGGCAAGCTGAGAATAGTCGGGCAGATCCTGCGTGTATTTCCAGATGAAAAGACCCGCCACTGCAGCGCCGCCGATGAAAAGCAGCGCCAGCGAAGCGAACACGAACCCGACGAACCGAAGCAGAAATCTCATATGTGAAGGCCTGTCGCCCTTGTTTCAGTCAACCCGGGCTTGACGCCCATAGGTGCGGCTCTCCCTGCGCGCATATGATTCATAATACCTCTAGCATAAAGAATCTATTAGCTGAAAGGCCGTGCAGCCCCATTCGACCTGAATGTGATGTCCACGCATTGCTTGTTGCGGGCGGGGACGGGCCCGGTGATCAGCAGGCACCCTCACCCGCTGTCCGTCTGCTGCTGCGCGATTTGCCGCGCAAAGAACTTGTCGAGCGCCTTTAACAGTGCGGTAATCGTCTTGCCCTGCCACTCCTCGGATGTAAGCAGCGCCACGTCCTGCTCACTGGAAATATAGCCCAGTTCGATCAGGACCGAAGGTACATCCGGCGCACGCAGAACGATGAATCCCGCGGAGCGATGCGGATTGCGCGTAAGGTGCACTTCCTTGCGCAAGACCTCAATCGTGCCGTCGGCGAAGTAGCTTGAAAGCGTTCTGGTTTCGCGACGCGTCAGTTCGGCCAGAATGCCGACAACATCGTCGGTATCTTCTTCCACCTCGACGCCGGCAATCTGGTCCGCCAGGTTCTCTTTCGCCGCAAGTTGCGCGGATTCCGCGTCGGTGGGCGTGTTAGAACTTGTATAGACTGTCGCACCGCGAACGGTGCTGTTGCGGCTGAGCGAGTCTGCGTGGATCGAGATAAGCAGATCGGCTTTGGCCTCACGTGCAATGCGCACGCGTCCGCCCAGCGATACAAAGCTGTCATCGTTGCGGGTCATCTGCACGCGATAGCGGCCTGTTGCCTCTATCCTGTCGCGAAAACGCTGCGCGAAATCATAGACGAGATCCTTTTCCTGCAAACCGAAACGCATGGCTCCCGGGTCGACCCCTCCGTGGCCGGGATCGAGCATGATGAGCGGCCGATTGTCTCGCTCCTCGGCGGCGGTGGCCGATGCGCGCGCTGCAGCCACCCGGGCGTTCTCGGTTTGAGACAACGCTGCGGCTGCCTCCACCATTGGCTGCATTGCGGCACGGCTGTAGGTTGCCCTATCGGCTTTGGTCAACTCGATTGTCAGAATCGTGCCATGTGTTGCGGCCTCGTTGACAACTTTCGTCGCCAGAGCGGGCTCCTTCAAGTCGATGACGATGCGTGAGCGCCCTTGGGCAAAAAGGCCATACCGATAGGATGACACCAGAGTCGCCGGCTTTTTCCCTTCAGGCGTCTCATCTGCCGCTGGCAGGTTGAATGCAACCTGCGGCAGATCGACGATGACTCTGTCCGGCCGCTCAAGCAGGAATGCACGCGCCTCGACCGGCCCCGACAAGGTAAGGACGAAACGGGTTTGGTCGCTATCTCCTGTGATGTTGACCTCAACGGCGCGAAGGTCGCCTTGGCCGCTTTTCGCCGGCTCAGCGGCATAGGCAGGGCTGCCGGCAAACAGAAGTGCGGTCAGGAAAGCCATAACGAGTTGGAGTAACGGAAGGCCATGGCCAGTGCGCGAATCCCCGCATATACGCAGACGCTCGCCGCCGCGATTGAAACCGCGAACGCCGAACGCTGCCAACAGGTTGATGCCATTCCAGAAATTCATCCGATGCCGATGCCCTTCCCAGGACGCTTTCAACAACATAATGGAGAAACAGTTAACCACGCTTTACCGGATGTTGAGCAGCGCGAAAAGCCCCTGACATCTTAAAAGGCACCACCACACACCGTTTGACGAAAGATGGTGGTTGCGTCGGACCGTTACTTATTCTCAAATCACATGGTGCATAACGCTTGCCAAATGGCTATGCCGTTCTGTAATGAAAATGATCCGGTTTCGGTGCCGTCGTGTTTTGCCCCTCTCTTGTTCGGGGCGAATCTCTGGTGGCCTGTGCTTTGCGTTGTCGCTGCGCTCTTTTTTAATATAAGGCGCGCGTGCGCAAAGGTTTTTGAAGGCTCGCCTGTCACGATTCACGTGGCGTGCCGATGTCCGGGTTGATGGAGTGTGCGTTGGCGGAAGCCGGTTCGCGTATGTCCGTGCGGATGATCCCGCCGGTATGAGCGCGTTGCCCGGGTTTCTGGCAAGTGTGAGGACGGGTCAATGCGCCGTCCACCTGCTCCATGTAAGCTGCATTCAGAATGCCTTGTCGTGGTGCGTCCGATGCTACGACAGGCCCGGGCCGCGTGGGGCGGTCTGGCCGCAGGCATTCCATTGTGCTCCGCCTCCGTCGGCGGATCGGTCGGATTGTGTTGCCGGGGCGTGTCTCAAAATTGAGTACGGCTCGTCATTTTGGAATGTGCATTGAGTCAGTCGCTTGAGATCGCATCGCATCATCCCGTTCGCCCTTCGGCGAACCGTGTGGCTTGTTGCCCGGCGTATCTTCAGTTCATGACCGCAGGGTCGCAAATGTCTCTATGCCGCGCTTTTGCAAGTGCAAAGCCCGTGGTGGCGCGAGCGCATTCCATTTCAGATTTCTTATTTTTCCAGATCCAACATCCCTTAAGCCGGACACTGTCCGGCATTCTTGCGTTTCGTCGCCGCGCGGCTCGCAGATTCGGGCAGGCTTTCAAGCCAGCCGGTTTATCGTGCAGCCCGCCACTCGCAGTGGCCGCGTGGCGGTGTGAACGCCTGTTCGAGAGTTCAACATGGCTAACAAGATGCTTATCGATGCCTCGCACCCGGAGGAAACCCGGGTCGTCGTGGTGCGCGGAAACAAGGTAGAAGAATTCGATTTCGAATCCGCCAATCGCAAACAGTTGCGTGGCAACATCTATCTGGCGAAGGTGACGCGGGTGGAGCCGTCGCTTCAGGCGGCTTTTGTGGAATATGGCGGCAACCGCCACGGCTTCCTCGCATTTAGCGAAATCCACCCCGATTATTATCAGATCCCGGTCGCGGATCGTCAGGCGCTGCTTGAAGAAGAGGCTCGCGCCGAGCGCGACCAGGACAGCGATGACGAGCGCGGCGCGCGCAAGACCCGCGTCGCCCGGCGGGATGACGACAGCGAGGGTTCCGAGGAGCGGATTTCGACATCGGCGGAAGCGCCGGGCGATGACGATACCAGCGCAAACGAGACAGACGATAACGGCGACGGCAATGGTGATGACGATCACGTCGAGCATGTCGGCGGTTCTAACGACGCTTTGGAAGAGGTGCCCGATCGCCGGCAGCGCCCCCTGCGCCGTCAGTACAAAATCCAGGAGGTCATCAAGCGCCGTCAGGTGCTGCTGATCCAGGTCGTCAAGGAGGAGCGCGGCAACAAGGGTGCGGCGCTGACCACATACCTGTCACTGGCGGGACGCTACTCGGTGCTGATGCCGAACACCGCGCGCGGTGGCGGTATCTCCCGCAAGATCACGAATATTCCCGACCGCAAGCGCCTCAAGGCCATTGCGCAGGAGCTTGAAGTGCCGGAAGGAATGGGCGTTATCGTCCGCACGGCCGGCGCCGCTCGCACCAAGTCCGAGATCAAGCGCGATTTCGAATATCTGCTGCGTCTGTGGGAGAACGTGCGTGAGCTGACGCTACAATCCAGCGCGCCCGCGCTTGTTTACGAGGAAGGCTCGCTGATCAAGCGCGCGATCCGTGACCTTTATAACAAGGACATCGATGAGGTTCTCGTCTCCGGCGATGAAGGGTATCGCGAGGCGAAGGACTTCATGCGCATGCTCATGCCGAGCCATGCGAAGGCAGTGCAGGCGTACAAGGATATCCACCCCCTGTTCGCACGGCATGGTGTAGAGGCGCAGCTCGACGCGATGTTCTCCAGCCACGTGACTTTGAAGTCCGGCGGGTACATCGTGATCAATCCGACGGAAGCGCTCGTTTCAATCGACGTGAACTCCGGCCGGTCGACCCGCGAGCACAACATCGAGGATACGGCTTATCGCACCAATCTGGAAGCCGCCGAGGAAGTGGCGCGGCAGGTGCGGCTGCGCGATCTCGCCGGGCTGATCGTCATCGACTTCATCGACATGGAGGACAAGCGCAATGTCCGTAATGTCGAAAAGAAGCTGAAAGACTGCCTCAAGAATGATCGCGCGCGCATCCAGGTGGGCCGGATTTCCGCATTCGGCCTTATGGAGATGTCGCGCCAGCGCATCCGCACCGGCGTACTGGAAAGTTCCTCGGTCCCCTGCCCGCATTGCGCGGGCACCGGCTTCGTGCGTGCCACGCCTTCCATTGCGCTTCACATTCTGCGCGCCATAGAAGAAGCATTGCTGCGAAACGCTGGTTACGACATTAATGTCAAGACCCGAACCGAGGTAGCTCTGTACGTGCTGAACCAGAAGCGCGTGCATTTGCGCGAGTTGGAAACACGTTTCGGTGTTGTCATCTCCGTTCTTGCCGACGATCTCAACCTGACCGGCACCAATTACTATGCGCTGGAGCGTGGTGAGGCTGCGGTTGCGCCCCGTGCACCAGCGACCGGCGTGCAGATTCAGCAGATCGAGGTTGAGCCCACGTCCCCCGTTGAAGATGAGGACGAGGACAAAGACACCGAACCCACGACGCGCCACCGGAGGAGGCCAGCTGCCGCTGAGCGTAACGTCAATCAGGGCAAAGCTGTCGTCAGTGCTGATGTATCATCATCGGATGAGGATGAGGCGGACGACGAGGAAACTGTGTCTGCCTCTTCTGACGAGTCGTCGGAAGGCGAAAATGGTGCTCGTCGCCGTCGCCGCCGTCGCCGCCGTGGAGGGCGTCGCAACGGCGAGAATGGCTCTGCCGCATCGCAGCCGAATGGCGAGCAAGATGGCGAGTTGGAAGACAACGGCGACGATGATGCCAATGAGACCGACGAAACCGTTCTGGCGACGGGGGGTAGCGAGAGTGTCGAGGCCGTAGAGGACACGTTCTCTGCCGTCAGCGAAGATACCGCTGGCGTCGATGCCTGGGAAATCGAAAGCGCTGAACGCGTTGCCGCCGACGAGACTGACGGTGACGAAGCCAATAACGCTGACGGACACGAAACTGACGAAGACGAGCCCGCACATGCTTTTGACTCCGACTTCCCGGACTCCGAAGCGGTCGGGGATGCAGCCGTGATTGAAGATACCGACAATCATGAAGAACAGCCCGCGCCGACCTCATGGTCATCGGAACGGGAGGTCGCTGCCGTCATCGACGAAACACCACGTCCGAAGCGTAGTGGCTGGTGGTCGCGCAAGAGCTGAGAAAATCTGACTGCCTGTATATTGGATTGAGACGGGCCGGTGAGTGATCCTCACCGGCCCGTTTTATTGTGTATTGCCGCAGCGCCTGATCCCCTTCCGACTGAATAGCCAAACAAAAACCCGCCCGAAACAGCGGGCGGGTTATGCGAGTGCAAGCGGCGCGATCTGTTTACGGCTCAGCATTCATGCTTTGCATGAAACTTGAGATGGGCTCCTCAAACTCTTTATACACCTGCGAGCCGACAACCCATGTGATGATGACAATCACCGGCAGGATAATCCAGGCGGCAACCTCTTCCAGATGCCGCCGCCGACGCGCACGCTCGCGCCGGCTCACAGTCCGTATACTCATCTGTCCATCAACTCCGTGTCAGCGGCACTTTCGGCACTGTCCTTATTGCTGGCGCAGCTTTGTCCGTTTGTCCTTTTTCGTCAATAGGGCCGCTTGCAGGTGTTTCAGAAATATCTGCGGTTTTCGCGGTCTTGCGTGAGCGGCGTGGCTTGGCGGGAGTTGGCTCTTCACCTGCGTCCGCCTTTGCAGAAGGGGTGCGCCGCTTGCTCGGAGCACCAGCAGGCGGATCGCCGCTATCGTCAACGCCAGACGGGCCGGGATCATCGACGTCATTCGGTGCGGCATCGCCACCGGCATCACTGTCGTCGGAGCCACGCTTGCGGGAGACTGCCTTCTTGACGCTTTTTTCAGGCTGTGGCGTGGCCGGTTCCTGAGGGTAATCAAGCGCCAGAGAACGGATGCCCTCCTCCTCCTTCACCACCACGCGCACGACACCGCCATTCCGCAACAGCCCGAACAGAACGGCATCCGCAAGCGGCGTCTTGATCGTCGTCTGGATCAGGCGGCCGAGCGGGCGCGCACCCATGGCCTCGTCATAGCCGTTTTCAACCAGCCACTCCCGAGCCTCATCACTGAGTTCGATGGTAACGTTGCGTTCGGCCAGCTGGGTTTCGAGCTGGATGACGAACTTGTCCACCACCTTGGCAATGACTTCCTTCGGCAGATGTCCGAAGGAAATGACGGCGTCGAGACGGTTGCGGAACTCAGGTGTGAACAGGCGTGAGATCGCCTCCTGATCGTCCCCTTCCCGCCGCGTGCGGGTGAAGCCGAAAGCCTGCTTGGCGAGGTCGGATGCGCCCGCATTCGTGGTCATGATGAGGATCACGTTGCGGAAATTGACCTGCTTGCCGTTATGATCCGTCAGCTTGCCGTGATCCATGACCTGCAACAGAATATTATACAGGTCCGGGTGGGCTTTTTCGATTTCGTCAAGGAGCAGCACGCAATGCGGGTGCTGATCCACGCCATCCGTCAACAGACCACCCTGATCGAAGCCGACATAGCCGGGCGGCGCGCCGATGAGGCGGGAAATCGTGTGCCGCTCCATATATTCCGACATATCGAAGCGCAGCATCTCGACACCGAGCGCGTTGGCAAGCTGGCGCGCAACTTCGGTCTTGCCGACGCCCGTCGGACCGGCGAACAGATAGCTGCCAATCGGCTTTTCGCCATCACGAAGGCCAGCGCGCGCCAGCTTGATGGACGACGACAACGCCTCGATGGCCGCATCCTGACCATAGACAACGCGCTCAAGCGTTTCCTTCAGATGCGCCAGCACTTCGGCATCATCCTTGGAAACGGTTTTGGCCGGAATCCTCGCCATGGTGGCGATCGTGGCTTCAATCTCGCGTGTGCCGATGGTCTTCTTCCGCCGACTGGGCGGAAGCAGCATCTGGGATGCGCCGGTTTCATCGATGACGTCGATAGCCTTATCTGGCAGCTTGCGGTCATGGATGTAGCGCGCGGACAACTCAACCGCTGCCTTGATGGCATCGTTGGTGTAGCGGAGCTTGTGAAACTCCTCGAAATAGGGCTTCAGCCCCTTGACGATCTCAATGGTGTCCGGAACGCTTGGTTCGTTGACATCGATTTTCTGGAAACGACGTACAAGCGCCCGATCCTTCTCGAAGTACTGGCGGTACTCCTTATAGGTCGTCGAGCCGATACACCGCAATGCGCCGGAAGCCAGCGCAGGCTTGAGCAGGTTTGAGGCATCCATCGCACCGCCGGAGGTTGCTCCCGCGCCGATAACGGTATGGATTTCATCGATGAAGATGATGGCGTTCGGATGCGCCTCGACTTCCTTCATCACCTGCTTGAGACGTTCCTCGAAATCACCGCGATAGCGCGTGCCTGCCAGCAAGGTGCCCATGTCGAGCGCAAAGACGGTTGCATCCTTCAGCACATCCGGGACGTCGCCGGTAACGATCTTGCGCGCCAGGCCCTCTGCGATGGCTGTCTTACCGACACCGGGGTCGCCGACAAGCAACGGATTATTCTTCTGCCGCCGGCACAGAACCTGAATGGTGCGCTGGACTTCCGGGCCGCGTCCGATAAGCGGATCGATGCGCCCGTCCTTGGCTTTGCGATTGAGATTGACACAATAGGCTTCGAGCGCGTCGCTCTTTTTCTTGCCGCGCCCGTCTCCCTCTTCATTGGGTTGCGCGCGCGGCTCGACCTCTTCGTCGGCCCCGCGCGGCGGGCGTGCCTCGGTGACGCCGGGACGCTTGGCGATGCCGTGGCTGATGTAATTGACGGCGTCATAGCGCGTCATGTCCTGCTCTTGCAGGAAGTAGGCTGCGTGGCTTTCGCGCTCGGCGAAAATAGCGACGAGCACATTCGCGCCGGTCACTTCCTCTCGCCCGGAGGACTGAACGTGAATGACGGCCCGCTGGATAACACGCTGGAAGCCGGCTGTCGGCTTTGAGTCCTCGCGGCCAGCGGTGATGAGGTTGGCGAGTTCGCCATCCACATATTCAACCAGATTGCGGCGCAGGGCGTCGATGTCGACGTTGCAGGCGCGCATAACTGCTGCGGCGTCCTGATCGTCGATCAGCGCCAACAACAGATGCTCAAGCGTGGCATACTCATGCTGACGCTCGTTCGCGAAAGCCAGAGCGCGGTGCAGGGCTTGTTCAAGACTGCGGGAGAATGTCGGCACGGGAGGATCCTTTCTCCGGCTGGCGGGCCCTTAACTCTTCTCCATGACACATTGGAGAGGATGCTGATGTTTTCGCGAGAAGTCCATAACCTGCGTTACTTTTGTCTCAGCGACTTCATATGTAAAAATTCCGCATTCACCAACACCTGTCTGGTGCACGTGAAGCATGATGCGGGTTGCCTCTTCTTTATTCTTGTTAAAAAAGCTCTCCAGAATGTGAACGACAAACTCCATCGGTGTGTAATCGTCGTTCAACAGGAGAACCCTGTACATATTCGGCCGGCGTACACGCGTGCGGGTTCTCGTCAGAACCGAGGCGCCCGGCCCATCCGGCACGGAAACAGTTCGGGAGCGCTTGTCGGCCATGGCCACGGCGGGCACATCTTTACCCGGCGAAACGCGCGCGAGCGTCGCTCCGTTCCCGACCATCGATTTTCCGCGGCGTGAAACGCTTAATGTTTCCCACGCGCGGAGCGCTTTTCCCGCCCCAGTCATAGCCGTATGCACCACACCCCGACGCCGTCGTCCGCGCCCCTGATTCCAGCCTCGACACGTCATTCGCGGCGCTCATCGCATGAGAGCGCGCATCGTCGACGCGTCACTATGATCCGTTCATCATCCATACACAATCTAGTCGTGGCAAGCGATCATTGCCAGTCCTTGCCCGATAATTACGTTACGAACCTTCCCTGGGGATTGAGCCGTGAAAGATTATGATGTTCCATCCGTTTTACGGCCAATTGGTAAAGCTCGAAACAAACAAAAGCGGCTCGATGCATCTGAGCATCGAGCCGCTTCATGACATTCTGCTGCCTTGCCGGGTTATCCGATGCCCCACCGGGGTCGAAATGCCCCCTGCGGGCAGCTTATTGAACGCATTGGAATCACCTCGGCGGCGAAGCCATGCGGCGGTGACCGATCAGCGCGCGCGGTTGAAAGCGCCTTCGTAGGGGCGGAAAGCCTCCTGAGCGATTTCCTTGTAGATCTCACCGATCTTGGCGCTTTCCTGAACGAAGTTCTCGTAGGACTTGCGTGCGTACTCGGTCTGCACCTCGATGGCCTTGTCGAGCGACTTGGTGGCAGCCAACTTTTCCAGAGCAGCGGAACCTTCCTCGAACGACTTCTTGGAATAGCCAACCAGCTCCGTGGCAACCGTCTGCAGGCCCTTTGAAAACACGTTGAAAGCCTTCAGCGAGCTTTCGATGTTTTCCTTACCGAAATTCTGGAAGTTATCGTACTGCGTAGCCATCTCAGTTTCCTTCATATCTAGAGCCGGGTTTTCGCCCGTGGTGGTTGATGCTGTGACTCAACGCCCCGGAAAACCAGGCGCGGACCGCATATCGCTTTCCGCGAAAAGCTACGCGGCACCTGCCTGATAATGACGCATTAGTTCCATACGCACCATATGTGCACTGCACAATCAATGTCAATACACATGTTGCACTGCAAAAACGTCGGTTGGAAAAATCCGATGCCGAAGTTGGGTGCGGATTAACGCCTCCGTAACCGCGTCCCTATACGTTCGTTGACTGTGTTGGGAACGCGACGAGCCGTGCGCCGCGTCGAAACAGTGAATCATCATCCGGAACGGGGGCTTCGGCCATGATTTGGGGTTGCGTTGTACGAGGACGTCAGTCCATCGGAAACTATGCTGGCATGGCCGGTCTGGCTGCGGCGCTCATCGTGAGCGTTGCGACACCTGCCGATGCAGCGCGGCGAAACGTCGCCGCACCAGCTTACGACCCCCCTTCCGCTGCAATCGTCGTGGACGTGAACACAGGGCGCACCCTGTTCGCCGAAAATGCGGACGCGCCACGCATTCCAGCATCGATCACCAAGGTCATGACGCTTTATCTGCTGTTCGAGCAGCTCGAAAGCGGCCATTACAAGCTTGGCACGAACCTCAAGGTCACGAAATACGCTGCCTCCCAGCCGCCGTCCAAGCTGGGCGTGCGAGCAGGCGCCACCATTACAGTGGAAAACGCGATCAAGGCCCTCATCACCCGTTCGGCCAATGACGTCGCCGTTGTCGTGGCGGAAAACATCGCAGGAACCGAGGCTGAATTCGCCCGCATGATGACAGCCAAGGCGCGGGCGCTGGGCATGAGCAAGACCAGTTTCCGCAATCCTCACGGCCTGCCCGCCAATCCGCCAAACATCACCACCGCCCGTGACCTTTCTGTTCTCGGCCGCGCGATTCAGGATCGCTTCCCGCGTTATTATGCCTATTTCGGTACGCGCAGCTTCAATTATGCCGGGCAGAGCATCGGCAACCATAACCGGCTGCTCGGTCGCGTCGAAGGTGTCGACGGTATCAAGACCGGGTACACGCGCGCCTCCGGCTTCAACCTTCTGACGTCCATGCGTGCGGACGGCCGCCACGTCGTCGCCACGGTTCTCGGTGGCCGGTCGGGCGCGCAGCGCGACCGCCGCATGGAGCAGATCCTTAGCCAGACATTGCCGCAGGCACACTCAGGCCGTCGCCGCACGCCTTTCGTCGTGGAAGCGCCGAGCGCCCGCGCTCCGGAATTGCGCGTCGCTGCAACGCCGCCGGAGGCGCCGCGCCGCACTGTGTTCGTGCCGCCATCCCAGCCGCTGTCGGATACGGTGCCGCTTGCCATCGGCAAGCCGGTTGACCTCTCGAACATCCGGCCTGTCGTAGCTTCCGCAGATGCCGCAACTGCAACGCCTTCCTCCGGTGCGCAGGTCAGATCAACCACCAACGCGTTGGCTTATGCCGAGGCGCCTGTCCCCGCACCGCGTCCGGACACGTCCATATTGACGGCATCGGTGCCGGCTCCGGTCGCGCGGGTTGCCGCAGCCACAGCCGCTGCTCCCCAGCCGCAAATTGCGGTAGCAGCAGCACCACGCGCGGCGGCAGGCGCAAGCGGTTGGATCATTCAGCTTGGTGCATCTGCTGACGAGGACAAGGCGCATCACCTGTTGCAGCAGGCACGCAGCCGCGCGAGCGACTTGCTCGCCAATGCATCGCCGTTCACGGAAAAGGTCGTGCGCGGCAATGTCACGCTGTTCCGCGCCCGGTTCTCCGGCTTCGATCCGGAAGGCGCGCAGGCAGCGTGCAAGAGCCTGAAGCGTAGCGGTTTCGACTGCTTCGCCACGAAGAGCTGATCGGCAGAAACGACAAGATGCGGAGCAGGAAATGCTTTTCCTGCCCGGGAGATACACCAGACGCGGACGAGCCGGAGTTCAGCCCGGCCTTATCCTTCAGTATGCGTAACAGCAAGGGGCGGAGCGTTTAACGATGTCCATGCAGCAAGACATCTTTGGCCTGGTTGACCCGGGAAGCAAGATAATTCGTTCCCCCCTGGTCGGGATGCAGCCGCTTCATCAAGGTTCGGTGGGCCTCGCGGATCTGCGCTTCCGTCGCCCCTGGTTGAAGGCCAAGAACCTCAAGAGCTTCCTCTTCGGTCATCCGCCCCTGTCCCGTGCGATTGACAGGCCCCGCGTGAGGATCTCGCTCAGCGTTTTTTCCCCAGACGGAAAACCGGCCGCCCAGATACGTATCTAATCGCCGTCCCTGCACCAGCCACCAGCCAGCACCACCCAGCAGCAGGGCGATATCGATCCGGCCGCGAAACAGCAGCAACGCCGCGACTGCGATAGCGGCCCAGCCGCCGATCTTGCGCAACAACCCGGCAAGTTGCTTCGTATCGGCATCGGCGTAGTTACGGCCCAGCCACCACAACAGCCATACGGCGACAGCGCCGCCAAGCAAATAAATCATGCTGCCGTCACCGTGAGAATACTCCTTCAACGCGGACAGAACCCGAGATCGTTACGGACGAGCCGCCAACCTGAAAGGAATTTCCGGCCGGCCCCCCGCGCTCGGCAGCACGTGGAACGACTGGTGCACCAAGGCGCGGATCGCCGGGCTGTAGCGGCCCACCCTTGCACCCCGCCACAGATGAGGCAGCCTTGCTGCCGCCAAGCTGAACGCACCCTTGATTATCTGCGGAACGTGCGAAGGCTGGAGATGCAAAGGCCGAAACCGCCAGAAGCATACAGCCCGAGAGGATTGTCAGCGTTTTCACCTTGGTCTCCCGTTTCTGACTGCATCTGGCACTGGTTTAGTGGCGAAGCACATTTGCCGATGAGGCTTGCAGCTACATCCATGAATCGCCCGACATACGCATTCTCGGATTATGCTGTTTTTCCGCTCTGTTTCAAAATCGCTTTTGCGTCATGCCGGATAAAAGGCTTTATAAAAGCCCCAGCGCGGCAAGGTCGCGGCGCAGGCTTTCGGGCATCTCAGCGGTTTCTGCAGTTTCGCCGGCGCCGATGTCCGGTGGGGCATCCTTGATATCGAGATAGCGCCAGCCCTGAAACGCGCGAAACGGACGCGGCACCACGGGGACGACCGCGTCGTCAAGTATCAGCCGGCAGCGGGAAATCCCGTCATCACCCCGCACCTCACACAGATCAAGCAGCTTCTGCCGGCATGCGATCTGCCCCTTGATCACCCAATAGAGTGACCCACCAGCCAGCAGTTCGTCTTTGCGCTTGGGAAACATCCGCGTTGTATGGCTATGCTCGCCCGAACGTTGGGACGTCCAGGCAGTGAGTTCGGCCACAGAGTCGATGCCGACGCACAACTTGAGCAGATTAAGACCGCTCACGGCGCTTTGCCGATTTGCGTGGGGCCGAAAATTGGCTCGAACGCCGCGCGCAATGCCAGATCAGCATCGCTCATGCTGACGAGCAAACCGAGATCAACGAGGCTCGTGACGCCAAAACCGCGAATGCCGCAGGGCACGATGCCGCGGTAGTGATCAAGCTCCGGATCGACATTGAGGCTGATACCGTGGAACGTCACGCCGCGCCGCACGCGGATGCCGATGGCCGCGATCTTGTCTTCCACGCCCTCACCTTTTTCCGGACGCCGCACCCATACGCCGACCCGGTCTTCCCGCCGTTCGCCGCGTATGTTGAAGGCGTCAAGCGTGTCGATGACCCACGCCTCCAATGCGGCAACGAAGCGCCGCAGATCCGGCGTGCCGTTGGCGGCCCGGCGGCGCAGATCCAGCATGACATAGGCCACACGCTGGCCGGGGCCGTGGTAGGTATATTGCCCGCCGCGTCCGGTCGTATAGACTGGAAACCCCTGCGTATCGAGCAGATCAGTGCCCTGCGCCGACGTGCCGGCCGTGTAGAGCGGAGGGTGTTCAACCAGCCAAATGGCCTCGGACGCCTGCCCGGCAGCAATAGCCGCAACCCGCTCTTCCATGAAACTCACGGCCGTTTCATAGGGCACGGGGGAATCGCTAACGATCCACTCAACGGGCTCACTCTCGCGCACAGGCAGAAATGCCCCGGCAAGATCAGCGCGGTCTATAGCCGAAATCGAGGATGCGGATGTTGTCATATCAGCGGCACGCCTTCAAACTTCGCTCGATGCGGCCAGCCCCATGCGCTCGCGCACGATGGCGTCGATAGCCGGAACGGCCAGCGTGGCCGGTTCGTAAAAACGCTTGTCCCAGACGTGTTCGTCTATCGCACCCACAACGTTGTCGAGCACGTTGAGGATGCCGAGTGCGCCGGTCATTTCCACGATGGGGTCGATATTCACAACCGCGCCCGAACTGCCGATGCTGATGACCGTATCGCTGGCGTCGAGAGTGTTGGCGATGTCGGATAGCACGCGATAGAGCGGCGCCATTTCGCCGAAAAAGACCACATCCGGCTTGATGATCCGGTCCGGGTCCGTCGTGGCGTCGAAACCGGAATAGCCGATATCGCGCAATTCTTCGGTGCGGATGTTCCGCAGATTGCGCAGGAACCCGTGCAGATGCACCGTATCCACGACACCGGCGCGCTCGAACAAATCATCGATGTTCTGGGTGATGTTGATGACCCGGCCCGGATAAGCCCGCTGCCATGTCGCGACCGCGGCATGGGCGAGGTTCGGCGAAGCCCGCCCCAGCTCGACGCGCCGATGGTTATAGAACTCATGCACGAGCGTATGATTGGCGCGCCATGTGTCGTAATTCGCGACATCGCGCGGATCGTGCCCGTGCCACAGACCATCGCTATCGCGGAAAGTGGCGATCCCCGATTCAGCGCTGATCCCCGCACCCGAGAAAACCACGAGACGCGGCAAGCGCTCTTCCGCCCGAAAGGTGGATCGGGACACTTTGTTATCCAGGAAATCGTTCATCGGAAACCGCTCATCGGGAACGCCCTTCAAATGGCGTCCCAAAGCATGAAACGCGCCGTTCGCGGGATGCCGTCCGCACCTAGTCTGCAACACACGAACGTCACCATCCGTGGCGACTATCGCAGGCCGCTGACGCATCCGCCTCCTAGCAGATAGCGCGTCGATCCGAATATTTCCAGAGAAGAATGGCCGCGCCCGCTTTGGGCGCGACGTCATCCCGTTACGCCGTAGCCTGCTGAATGGTGGCAGGCGGGCGCAAGCCTAGCAGATGGCAGATGGCATAAACCAGATCGGCGCGGTTCATGGTGTAGAAGTGGATATCCGTGACGCCCCGGTCCACGAGATCGAACACCTGCTCCGCCGCAACGGCAGCGGCAATCAGACGACGCGTTTCGGCGTCATCGTCCAGCCCGTCGAAGCGATGCGCCAGCCATGCAGGCACGTGGGCACCGGTGCGCTCGGCAAATGCCGCAGTCTGGCGGAAGTTTTGCACCGGCAATATGCCGGGAACCACTGGAATGTTGATGCCCGCTCCGCGTACCTTGTCCAGATAACGGAAATACACGTCATTATCGAAGAAGAACTGCGTGATAGCCCGCGTTGCGCCGGCATCCACCTTCTGCCGCAGCACATCGATATCGACGGCGAAGCTATCGCTTTCCGGGTGCTTCTCCGGGTAAGCGGCGACGCTCACCTCGAAATCACCGATAGCCCGGATGCCTTCGATCAAGGCCGGTGTCGATGCATAACCCTCCGGGTGCGGCTCATAGCGCGTGCCGAGGCCGCCGGCGGGATCACCGCGCAGCGCGACGATATGGCGGACGCCGGCATCGAGATACGAGCGGATAACGTCATCCACCTCGCCCTTCGTTGCGGAAACACAGGTCAGGTGCGCCGCCGGGCGCAGCGGCGTTTCATCAACGATGCGCTTCACCGTTGTATGCGTGCGCTCGCGCGTGGTGCCGCCCGCACCGTATGTCACGGACACGAAGGCCGGGCTGAGTGGCTCCAGCCGCTTGATGGAGGCCCACAACGTCTCCTCCATGGCAGGCGTTTTGGGCGGGAAAAACTCGAAAGAGACGCTCGCCGGGCGCGACGTATTTCTGCTGGCGCGAAAGCCGGAATGGTTAGCGTGGGAGGACATGCGGAACTCCGGTCAGGCAATCGCGTGCAGAGGTTGATCGGGAATGGTGTCGGTGATGATGCGTCTGTCGCGGGCAAGATACAGCGACACCGTCAGTTGATCTGCCGCGGGGTTGGGCGGGGTCAGGTCACGATGCGAAACGACATCGAGCCCCGCATCCTCAAGCCAGCCGGTCATCTGTTCATAAGTGAAACCCAGCCGCCGATGCGCGTGCTTCTCGCGCAGGAATTCCAGCTCGTGGGCGGCAAAATCGACAATCAGCAGCCGGCCACCCGGCGCCAGCGCAGCCGTTGCCTCCCGAATGGCACGGGCGGGATCGTCGAGATAGTGCAAAACCTGATGGATCACCACCAGATCGAACGCGTTGCGTTCCACCGGCAAGGCATGAATGTCGCCTTGCCGGAGTTGCACCTGGCTCAACCCGGCTCGCTCCAGATTGGCGCGCGCGACGGCCAGCATGCCGTGGTTCGCATCCACCCCGACAGCCCGCTCCGCCTGCGCTGCAATGAGCTGGAGCATGCGCCCGGTGCCGGTGCCAAGATCCAACACCGCATTGAACCGCAACGAAGCCAGAGCTTCGTGAATTGCACCCTCGACCGCTTCCTCGGGCACGTGGAGGGAGCGCATCGCATCCCAATGCCCGGCAACGAGCGAGAAATGCGCCTGCGCCGCATCCGCCCGCGCACGGCGCACTGCCTGAAGTCGCTCACGGTCGGCTTGCAACTGCGTGTCCTGAACATCCAGCCGCGACACGAGATCGCGCACGGCCACAGCGCCGGCGCTGTGGTCGGCAAGCCGGAAAAAGGCCCAGGCACCTTCGCGCTGCCGCTCGATCAGGCCGGCTTCGGTCAGCAACCGCAAATGGCGCGAAATGCGTGGTTGCGACTGGGCCAGAATATCCGTCAAGTCGGAGACGTTCAGCTCGCCTTCGGTCAGCAGCGCCAATATGCGCAGACGCGTTTCTTCTCCCGCCGCTTTGAGCGTGGTCAGCATCGCCGACAGGGAAACGGGCGCGGGGGCCGGCATCGGAAAGCACTCCTGAAATTATGCAACAGCTGGAATCGTGCAACAGCGTGATCAAAAAAACCTCGCTACGAAGCTGCCGCAAGGAGATTCTTCTTATCGTATAAATATATCTTTATGTTTAAAGCCATTCCAGTGCAAGGCTTGACCTTGCCCCGCACGATGATCATATCTGTGAAACGCCGTTTTCGCACGATGCTGCCGCTGCGGGTCGAGCGAGAATCAACTGGAACGAAGTGCCAAAAAGGGCTTCGGAATGTCTCGTTCGCCATCACTGTCATCACCGTTCCTGCTCGGGTTCGACGAGATCGAGCGTGCTCTCGATCGCGTCACGAAAACAGCCAATGACGGGTATCCTCCCTATAACATCGAGCGCATTCCCGGCGAGGCCGATGCCCCGGACAGATTGCGCATTACGCTGGCCGTCGCGGGTTTCTTGCGCGAGCAGCTTGAAATTACGGTTGAGGAAAACCAACTCATTATCAAGGGCCGGCAAACAGAAGACAAAAGCAGGCACTACCTGCATCGCGGCATCGCGGCACGGCAGTTTCAGCGGTCGTTTCTTCTGGCTGACGGCATGGAGGTTTTGGGGGCCGACCTCGCAAACGGTCTCTTGTCGATCGATCTCGTCCGGCCGGAGGCCCAGCGCATCATCCGGCGGATCGATATTCTGGCGCGCGAGTGATCGCGGCCGCAGTTTCGCCAACGCATGGGCGCATGATCTGGAGGCCGTCAACGTCCACTAAAGCGTTTTCGGCTCCGCAAAACCCACGTTAACAGCGCCGCCGCATGGCTCATGCGGCGGCGTTTCATTTGTTACGCCCGGACAGCCCGATCCACTGTGTTGACGAGCAAATCGATATCCTGCGGGCGCGACAGGCGGTGATCGCCGTCCTTGATCAGGGTGACCGTCGTGGCCTCGCCCGGCAGGTGCTCCACCAGTTCAAGGGCATGCTGCCACGGCACGTCGGGATCTTGCATACCCTGAAGGATGGACACAGGGCATCCGGGACGGATCGGTGCGCCGAACAGATTGTGGCTTGAGCCGTCCTCGATAAGGCGCCGCGTGATCGGGTACGGCTCGCCATAAGCAGATGGCACCAGCAATTGCCCGGTCTCCGAAATGGTACGCCGCTGTTCTTCCGACATCGAAGCCCACATTAGTTTTTCAGTAAAATCGACTGCGGGCGCGATCAGGACCAGTGCCGATGGGGCAGACGGCGAACCCGCCAGTGCCCGGGCGGCGAGCAACGCCAGCCAGCCGCCCATCGACGACCCAACCAGCACGGGAGACGGCCCGCCGCGCTCCCGGATAACGGCGAGTGCGTCGGAGAGCCAGTCGGATATCGTGCCATCCTCAAACCGTCCGTCCGATTCGCCATGCCCCGAATAATCGAGGCGCAGGAACGCATGGCCGTTCTTTTGCGCCCAGGCATCGAGCGCCTCGGCTTTGGTGGCGCGCATGTCAGAACGGAAGCCGCCAAGCCATATCACGGCCGGCCCCTGCCCCTCACGCAGCAAAAAAACGAGTTTTCGATCGCCATTGGCCGTTGAATTAATTAAATATTGCGGTTTAGGCTGGTTCACTGTGTTCAACTCCACTATCAGCATGATCAGAAACGAATCTTATTGCAGCCTTTTACTACGGTGAACCAGACGATGCGACCACGCGCTTCCGAAGCAGCGCCCACTGGCCACGCGCTGCCCCGGGGATCGCAGCCCCTGAGGGGCCGCACCGTTCTCCAGATTGTACCGGACCTCGACGCCGGTGGCGCGGAACGGACGACCGTCGATATCGCCGCCGGTCTTGCGGAAGCCGGTGCACGCGCGCTCGTCGCCACGGAGGGCGGACGGCTGGTTGGCGAGTTGCAGGCCATGGGCGGCATCTGGGTTCCGTTTCCCGCACGCACGAAGAACCCGCTCGCCATGACAATGAATGTCGGCAAGCTCATGAGCATCTGCCGGCGCGAGGGTGTGGACCTGATCCACGCACGTTCACGCGCGCCGGCATGGGTTGCACTCATCGCGGCTCGCACGCTGAAGCTGCCGTTCGTGACGACGTACCATGGCAGCTATTCCGGCAAATCCTCCGCGAAGGTGTTCTACAACTCCGTCATGGCGCGCGGCGACGTGGTGATCGCCAATTCGCGCTACACCGCCGGACTGATCGAAGCGGCACATCCGGTTTCCCTCGGGCGGATCAAGGTCGTTCATCGCGGAACGGACCTGTCGCGCTATCGGCCGGACAAGGTCGAGCCGGACCGTGTGGATGCCCTGCGCAAGACATGGAATGTCGCGCCCTATCAACGCATCGTGCTGCTTGCGGCGCGGCTCACCGCATGGAAGGGGCAGCGAGTGTTGATCGAGGCAGCAAACCTTCTCCATAAGCAGGGCCTTCAGGACGTCGTGTTCATCCTCGCCGGCGATCCGCAGGGGCGGGACGGGTACGTTCGCCAACTCGACAAGGACATCACCGACAAGGGGCTCACAGGCGTCGTGCGCCGCGTTGGACATTGTACGGACATGCCCGCCGCCCTGCTCGCTTCCGCCATCGTCGTGGTGCCGTCGATCGAGCCGGAGGCGTTTGGCCGCGTGGCGGTGGAAGCGCAGGCGATGGGCACGCCAGCCATCGTGTCGGACCTGGGGGCCGTGCCCGAAACCGTACTAGGCCCGCCCGAAGTGCCCGTCAGCGAGCGCACGGGCTGGCGCACACCGCCCGGCGATGCCGAAGCGCTGGCCGATGCGATCAACGAAGTATTCGCCCTTGGCGCCTCCGCGCGTCAGGCGCTCACAACAAGGGCGCGGCGGCATGTGGAAGCGCATTTCTCGCTGGAATACATGGTGAACGAGACACTTGACGTCTACGGGCACCTGCTGGGCGGCCGCGCCGCACCGCCGAAGCAGTGATAGAAGAACAGTTTTTCTGTCGCTGCAGACGTTGATGCTATTGACTTTACGGGACTTTGTGCAAATGTTCCTCATTATCGAGGCTTAGCGTCGCGGCAGGAAAGGCAGTCTGTTGTTCGGTTGATCCGGGACTTGTCCACGACCTGCCCGTCGTCAATCAGGAGACAACAGCCATTCGCCGTCCCATAAGATCGTTAGCGGTTCCGCAAAAAGAAGGGCCGCGCGCCAACAGAGATATTCGTGGCGTCCGTGAAGTTCAGCTTATCGATGAGGAAGGGCAGAACCGCGGCGTCGTGTCGTTTTTCGATGCTCTGCGTCTGGCTGAGGAAGCCGGGCTTGATCTCGTCGAGATCGCTCCGAACTCGGAGCCGCCGGTTTGCAAGCTGCTCGACTACGGAAGATACAAGTTCCTTGAGCAGAAGAAGCAAGCCGAGGCACGTAAGCGCCAGAAGACTGTTGAGGTGAAGGAAATCAAGCTTCGCCCGGGTATTGACGATAACGATTATGGCGTCAAACTGAAGGCGATGCATCGCTTCTTCGAGGAAGGCGACAAGGTCAAGGTGACTTTGCGTTTCCGTGGCCGCGAAATGGCTCACCAGGATATCGGCTATAAGCTGATGATCAGGGTCAAGGCGGATACCATCGACACGGCCAAGGTTGAAACCGAGCCGCAGCTCGAAGGCCGTCAGATGATCATGATACTTGCGCCGCGTTGATAACGGCATGGCGCTTATGACTTTATCAAGTCTTGCGCCATCCTGATCGCACGAGCACAATGCCCTCCCCGGGCGGTTCACCAATGAACCGCCCGCCGATTCCGGGAGTGCATTATGTCTTCGCCTGTCGTGTCGCCAGAATGGCTTGCTGAAAAACTCGGACTTCGCGATGGGGAGCAAGACCCGTCTGTTGTCGTAGTTGACGGTTCCTGGTATCTTCCGGACCAGAAACGCGATCCCGAAGCTGAATATCTTGCTGCGCACATTCCCGGTGCAATTCGTATCGATATTGATGCGATCAGCGACAAAACATCCCCCCTGCCTCATACGTTGCTGCCGCCAGCCGATTTTGCCGCTGCGGTGGGAGCGCTCGGTCTTTCGAATAGCGATACGATTGTCGTTTATGATGGCGCGGGTCTTTTCTCAGCCGCACGCGTCTGGTGGACCTTTCGCCATTATGGCTTCGAAAACATCTATGTTCTGGATGGTGGTTTCCCGGAATGGCAGCGGCTGGGCCTGAAAGTCGAATCCGGACATGTCACGCGCCCACCCACGACATTTTCCGTAAAACCGGCTTTGGAAAAAGCTGTCGATGCAGAAGAGGTGCTCGCGCACGTTCGCAGCGGTACGTCTCAAATCGTCGATGCGCGCGGCGCACCGCGATTTCAGGGACAGGCCGCAGAACCGCGCCCGGGCGTGCGCTCCGGGCATATTCCGGGCAGCCGCAACGTTCCCTACAGCGCAATCATCCATGACGGGCGCTTGAAGACGCCGGACGACATTGCGCAGGTTTTCGAGAGCGCAGGCGTCGATACCGACAAGCCGGTCATCGTCACCTGCGGGTCTGGCGTCACAGCCGCGGTTCTGGCGCTGGGTCTGGACATTATCGGCAAACCGGCGAAAGCGCTCTATGACGGCTCGTGGTCTGACTGGGGCTCGCGTCAGGATCTGCCGGTCGAGACCGGACCGGCAAAATAAATTCGCGCGCTTCCCGCCGGATCTGCTTATGCACCCGGCGGGGGTGAGGCCGTCGCATCGGGTATGTGCCGTGTCAGGCGACGTTCAAGCACCAGCCATATGCGGCGGGTGATCTCCACAAGGATCAGGTACAGCACTGCCGCATAGATGTAGATGGTGAAATCGTAGGTACGCGAATACGCATAACGCGCCTCGCCCATCAGATCGAGCACCGTCACGAGCGCCGCCAAAGCGCTGGCCTTGATCATCAGGATGACTTCGTTGCCAAGCGGCCGCAACGCCATAACCATCGCCTGCGGCAGGATAACGAGCCGCACGGCCTGCCAGCGCCCGATACCAAGCGCGCGCGACGCCTCCCACTGCCCCTGCGGAACAGCAGCGATTGCGCCGCGAAAGATTTCAGCCTGATAGGCGGCGGTGTTGAGCGTGTAGGTGAGCAGCACGCAGTACCACGCCTCACGGAAGAACCACCACACACCCAGCGCTTCGAGCGTGCCACGGAACTGAAGGCCGCCGTAATACACGAGGAAAAGCTGCACCAGCAGCGGCGTACCGCGCACCGAATAACTGAAGAGCCGGAAAGGCGCGCGCAGCCATCTGTTACCGGACGCCAGCGCAAAGGACGCAATCAGCCCGAGCACCGTGCCGATGGTGCAGGTGATGATGACGATCTGGATGGTGATGCCAAGACCGGACACAATCCGATTGCCATACCGCTCCCAGAGTTCGGGGTCGCCGAACGGAATAAAGAGAAAGCCGAACAGCGCAACCAGCGCGGCATGCAACTGGCCGGTGACGGAAGCGATGATTTCGCTCATGCTCCACGCTCCCGCCCGCGCGCGCTACGCCGTTCGAGGTGCCCGAACGCTTCGCCGGAAATGGCCGAGATCGCCAGATAAACACCGAACGCCAGCACATAAAACACGAAATACTGTTTCGTCGCGCCCGCTGCGACCTGCGTGGCACGCATCAACTCGGTGAGCGAAATCACAGAGACGAGCGACGTATCCTTCAGCAACACCATCCACAGGTTGCCGATGCCCGGCAGTGCGACACGCAGGAGCTGCGGGAAAATGACAAGGCGCAGTGTCTGGCTACGCGACAGACCAAGCGCCGCCGCTGCCGCATATTGACCACGCGGAATGGCCGTGAAAGCGCCGAGCCAGACTTCGCTCGCGTAGGATGCATTGACAACTCCAAGCGCGACGACGCCCGCGAGGAACGCGGGAATCTCGATAATCACGCCCGGCGCAATAGTGGCAAACAGTTGCCGCAACCCGATCTGCGCGCCATAAAATACGAGAAACAGCGTCAGAAGCTCCGGCAAGCCTCTGAAAACCCATGTGAATGTCACGGAAAGACTGCGCGCGATGCGCCCGCCGGAACGCTGCGCAAGCGCCAGCAGCAGCCCAAGCCCTATGCCGAACGGAAATGTGACGACGGCGAGGGCAATGGTGAGCAGCGCTCCCTTAAGAAGCTCGTCGCCCCATCCACCTTCACCAAACGATAACAGGCTCAGCAGTTCAGACGCCGACATCCGCGCGCCCCTGCGTCCACCCCTGCGTGACACGCATCATGGAATCATCATTGATCTTGGCCGCGCGAAGCCTTTCGGCAAACGCTGGCGGCTTGAGGAACAGCATACGGCCCCGAACCGGGACAATGTCTATAAAAGCACGATTCCGGAAGGTGGCATCCCACCCTCCGGAATTCGACGTCGACCGTTGTCAAACCTTAAAACCGCCCACATGTCAAATGCAGCGGCAGATCGTTCAGTCGAGCTTGTAGTCGAAATACTTATCGGCGATGCGCTGGAAGGTGCCGTCCGCATGCACCTCATCAATGGCCTTGTCGAGAAGCGCCTTCAGCTCGGTATCTTCCTTACGCACGGCGGCGCCGATGCCCTCGCCGTGATACTCGAACACATTGTCGAGATCAGCCAGCAGCTTGCAGCATGCCTGCCCTTCCTTGCTGCGCAGGAAGTTGACGATGGTTGGCTTATCCGCCATCGTGGCGTCAATACGTCCGCCCGCCAGATCGGTATTCGCTTCGTCCTGGTTCGGGTAGAGGCGAATATCGGAGCCCTTATAGACGCCTTCGGCATAGTTGGTGTGGTTGGTGGAGGACTGCACGCCCAGCACCTTCCCCTTCAGGCTCTCGGGCGACGCATCGGTCAGCGGCGAATCCTTCGGCACCGCGACGCTGGCACGCAACACGAGGTAGGGCTTGGAAAATGCGACCTGCTTCTTGCGCTCGTCGGTGATCGAGACGGAAGCGAAAACAGCGTCATAACGTCCCGCCAGCAATGCCGGCAAAATGCCGTCCCAATCCTGCGCCTGGAACGTGCATGTCACCTGCGCCTTTTCGCAGATAGCCTCGGCGAGCTCGATCTCGAAGCCAACGACCTTGCCCGACGGATCCGTGTAGTTGAAGGGCGGATAGGCACCCTCGGAGGCAATTCGAATGGTCTTCCATTCCTTGGCAACCACGGGCGCAGCCAGCGGAAGGGCCGCACTCATAATGGCGGCGACGGATACGGTGAAGGCAAGACGGCGCATCTGTAATTCCCCTCTGTTTTTTCACTTAACGGCAATCGCCATTCAAACCGATCACTCGACCTGAACGCGAGAGAACCGAAGTCCGGATTTCGGACACGGTTTGACCGCACGTTGCCGAAACCTTGACCACAACTCTGTCGGACCGGGAATCATGCAGCGCTATTTTGCTAGTTAACGGAAAGAAAACGCGGCAGGCAAGATGCCCACCGCGTTTCAAATCATCAGGGCGCCTGTCGATCAGGCTGCTTCGGAAGTTGCGCGCCGCGCCTCTTCGAGCGTGCGGATGCTCAGTTCCATTTCGGGAACGGTATCCGGCACGATGAGCTTGGCCGTCGTGTTTTCCAGGATGGTTTCGACCGAAACGTCAGGAGCGCGTTCGCGCAGCACGAGGCCATCGTCGGTGGGTTCAATCACAGCCAGATCGGTGATGATCAGCGTCACGCGGCGAAGCGAGGTCAGCGGCAGCGTGCACTTGGGCACAATCTTCGGGCGGCCACGAGCGGTGTGCTGCATGCCGACAAGCACGCGGCGAGCGCCGGTCACGAGATCCATCGCACCGCCCATGCCGGGCACCATCTTGCCGGGCACGACCCAGTTGGCGAGCTGGCCGTTCTCGTCGACTTCAAGGCCGCCGAGCACGGTTGCATCCACGTGACCGCCACGGATGAGGCCGAAGGAAATGGCGCTATCGATCGTCGCGGCACCCGGAAGCGCCGACACGAAACCGCCACCGGCGTCCGTGAGATCCTCGTCTTCCATACCTTCCGGCGGACGGGCGCTCATGCCGATGATGCCATTTTCGGACTGGAAGAACACGGAATATTCGTCCGGAACGAACTTCGACACGCCGGTAGGCAGGCCGATGCCGAGATTGACCAGCGAGAGAGGCTTGAGCTCGCGCGCAACGCGACGCTGGATGATTTCAAGTGCTTCCATGATCAGACCCTCGCGATCAGATGGTCAACGATGACGCCGGGAGTGCGCACGTCATCCGGCGGAATGACGCCGATTGGCACAATGACGCGCGGCTCGCAGATGACGGTTTTCGCGGCCATCGCCATGATGGGGTTGAAGTTCGTGGCGGTGAGCTGATAGGTGAGGTTGCCGATGTAATCGGCCCGATCTGCATGGATCAGCGCGAAATCAGCCGGCAGCGGCGGCTCATACAGCCATTCCTCGCCGTCGATCTCGATGATGCGCTTACCCTCGGCGGCGATGGTGCCGATGGCGGTCTTGGTCAGTACGCCGCCAAGGCCGTGGCCGGCAGCGCGCAGGCGCTCGGCCAGCGTTCCCTGCGGTACGAGATCGATCTCCATCTCGCCTGCGATCATCTGCTTCTGCGATTCGGGGTTGAGACCGATGTGAGAGGCGATCAGCTTCTTCACTGCGCGGGCATGGACGAGACGGCCAATGCCGAAATCGGGACGGCCGGCGTCGTTGCCGATGACCGTCAGATCCTTGCGACCGGCTTCCACCAGCGCATCGATGACGCGGTGGGGCGAGCCCACGCCCATGAAACCGCCGATGGCCAATACGGCGCCATCCGGGATGATCTCCGCAGCCTGTTGCGGCGTGATCGCTTCTTTCATCGTGACCTCCAGTCGGTACGAACGCAGAGCAAAATCCGTAACGCCGTGTCGGCAATACCTGATTCAGCGGCGAAACGAATGTCGCCGATCCCAGAATTGCGCACAAGTCGTTCCAGTTGTGACTGGTACTGCACTACAACGATGAAAGGAATATGTCGGTGCTCCAAACAGGAGATTATTGTCAGCATTTCAGCATAGGCTGGAGAGGTTACAACATCCAGACACGATACCGCCCACGACCTGTTGTTTCCCGTAGCCCCAGTTCGGCGACGAGATTTCGGGCCGCGCGCTGGGTTATTCCCAGTGCCTGCGCCACTGTCGCCGCTGTCAATAATGGATGCGCGGCGGCCAATTCAACGAGATCCTGAAGACGGGACGTGACACGGCGGCCAGAACTTTTGCGCTCAAGCGTCGCCAGCGCCGCCACCAGGCGATCATGCTCGCGCAGGCCCGCAAGCGCACCGGCCTGAGCCGCTTCAAGCCAGGCCCGCAGGCGGGCGCCGCCGTCCCGCGCCCTGCGATGCTCCCATGGAACAGCACGCAGACCGCTGTTGATCGCGGGCAGATGCGCGGCCGCCTTTCCACGCGCGCGCAGATAATCCGCAACCAATTGCCGCCCCAGCCATGCCCGCCCGGAAGCAGGCGGATGCGCCTCCCACCGATCCCACAGCAGCCCCGCAGCCAGCAACGGCGGCAGGTGCTCAAGCGAATCAGCCATGCGGCGCAGATCTTCTGTTGGCGTCAGCGCGGGCGATGGAGGAGTCTCGATATTTTCGCCCGACAAAACCCGGCCAGTGCGCGAGAGAACCTCGTCCAACGCCGAAAGCGCGTCGTCAAGTCCTGTTTCGTCGGTATCGGCCGACCTGCTGCCGTGCCGGTACATTTCGGTGGCGAACTCTTTATCGGCTGCCGGTTTGCCTGACAGCAAGGCCAGGCCGCCGCGCTCCAGTGCCCGGCCCGGCGGTTGATCGGAGATGATGCGCCGCGTGCGCAGGACCGTCCGGGCACGCGCCAATTGCGGCGTCGGGGCGCGGACATCCGCCGCCGCGTCATGAAGCACCAGATCTTCCAGCGATACCAGTTCGCCTTCGAGCCACATCGATGCACACGCATCCGCATAATGCAGACGCGAGATGAAGCCCTCTCGGATGCGACTTGTGCGCAGGCGCTCATCCATGCGCGCCAACGCATCTTCAGCCGCCACGAGAGGCGCGATGAGCTGTGACAACGGCAAACTTTCAGGAATCGTCAGTTCAGCGGGAGGTTGATGCGCTCCGATCATCGCCCCGGCCCGTTAAAACAGGGCACGCAAGATGACCACGGCAGCGATCCCGATGGCGATCACGCCTAACAGTGGCAGGCGCAGCGCGGCGATACCTGCCGCAGCCGCAGCCAGCGTTTCCGGCCAGCCATGGGTCAGAACCACGGGAGCAATGAGCGCGAAAAGAACAGCAGGAGGGATTGCGTCAATGGCGGCCCGCGCGCGGCCTCGTAAAGACAGGCGACTTGCGAGCAAAAATCCCGCCAGCCGGGTGAAGTAGGTGACGGCGGACATCATCGCGATTGCCAGCAGCATTCCCGGATCGATGCTCACAGCAGATGCCCCTCTGGCGATGAAGACTCCGGCTCATCCGGCTCCGTAGCCGTGAACCATGCAGCCACGATCCCGGCCGCCGCGCCGGCGAGCACGTTCCAGGGCTCACCGATTGTCAGCGCTACCAAAGCCGATGCACCGCCGCTGGCAACCAGCACCCATGCGGTGGTGGCGCCCTTCCAGAAACCCGCGATGAGACCGATGAACAACGCGGTGAACGCGAAATCGAGACCAATCGCCGCCGGATCACCCAGCATTGGCCCCACCATGGACCCGGTGACCGTCGACGCCACCCACACGAGATGCACCGGCACCGCCATGAAAAACCAATAGGCGACCGTGATGGTTTGCCGACGCGCCCGCCGTTCGCCCAGCGCCCACGCCTCATCTGTCATGAACCACGCCGCTGCCCACAGCCGCCAACCTTTAAAGGCATGCATCTTCGGTGCCAGCGAGACGCCCATCAAAATGTGACGTGCGCTGACAAGCGCCGTGGATACGAACAACGCCAGATAGGGAATCGGCCATTTCCACAGGCCGATGGCGGCGAACTCCGCTCCGCCCGAAAACACCAGCGTCGACATCAGCCACACGTCCGATGCCGCCCAGCCTTTTGTGGTGCAGATCGCGCCGAAAAGCAGCCCGATGGGCACCATTGCCACCAGAACAGGAGCGATATCCGCAAGCCCCTGCCTGATTTCATCAGCCGTCGATGATTGATACTCGGATTGAACGGTCATGGATCAGCCCGCACCAGCCAGTTCGAGCCAGGCGGCTTCATCGATGACCTCGATGCCCAGTTCCTTTGCACGCTCAAGCTTCGAACCCGCCTTGGGGCCAGCCACGACGAGGTTGGTCTTCGCCGAAACCGATCCCGCGACCTTCGCCCCGAGACGTTCGGCCATCGCCTTCGCCTCGTCGCGCGTCATCCGCTCCAGCGACCCTGTGAAGACAACCGTCTTGCCTGCCACCGGGCTATCGCCGCCCAATGCCTCCATGGGCTGAGGGTCGACCTGCGCCAGCAGTGCGTCGAGGGTCTCGATGTTATGCGGTTCGTCGAAAAAGGCCACGATAGCATCCGCAACCACCGGGCCGATGCCGTCGATGGAAGTGAGTTCCGCCCAGGCCTCGTTATTGAGCACCTCAGCCGAAATGCCCTGCCCCGCCGCTATCGCCGCCTGCCGGAAAGCGTCGAAGCTGCCGTAATGACGCGCCAGCAACTTCGCCGTGGTATCCCCGACATGGCGAATGCCCAGCGCGAAGATGAAGCGGTTCAGCGGCATATTCCGGCGTGCATCTATGGCGGCGAACAGGTTGCGGACGCTGGTGTCGCCGAACCCTTCCCGCGCACGCAGCGGTGTCATGCTTCCCGCATCGCGTTCTGCGAGCGTGAAGATGTCTTGCGGGCTGCGCACGAGACCTTCGGCATAGAAATATTCGATCTGCTTTTCGCCCAGCCCGTCGATATCAAGGGCGTTGCGGGAAACAAAATGCCTCAGCCGCTCAACCGCCTGTGCCGGACACGTCAGCCCACCCGTGCAGCGGCGGGCCACATCCTGCCGGCCTGTGCGCGGGTTGATCTCCCGCACAGCATGCGCCCCGCATACCGGGCATGAATGCGGGAACTCGTAGGGAACCGAACCGGGCGGACGCCGTTCGGCCACAACCCCTGCAATCTGCGGAATGACATCGCCCGCGCGCTGGATTACCACCGTGTCGCCAACGCGCACATCCTTGCGGGCGATTTCATCTTCATTATGCAGCGTCGCGTTGGAAACGACGACACCACCCACCGTGACCGGACGCAGCTTCGCGACAGGTGTCAGAACGCCGGTGCGCCCAACCTGAATCTCAATGGCGAGCAGTTCAGTCGTCGCCTGTTCAGCCGCGAACTTATGCGCCAGCGCCCAGCGCGGGCTTCGCGAGACGAACCCCAGCCGCGCCTGCAAGGCAAGGCTGTCCACCTTATAAACCACACCGTCGATATCGTAACCGAGCGTGGCCCGCTCCATCTCGATGGCCCGGTAATGCGCTACAAGTTCTTCCACCGAATGGCAGAGCTTCATCAGCGGATTGATTGGCAGACCCCACCGTCCGAATCCGGCGATGACGCCATATTGCGTATCGCCCGGCAGCGCCGTGGCCTCGCCCCATGCATAGGCGAAGAATGCCAATGGGCGCGAAGCCGTGATCGCAGGATCGAGTTGCCGCAGCGATCCCGCCGCCGCGTTACGCGGGTTGGCGAACAGCGGCCTTCCCGCCTCCTGCTGGCGGCGGTTGAGTGCCGCGAAATCCTCATGCCGCAGGTAGATTTCGCCACGCACCTCGATGACATCCGGCACACCGCCCCCCGCGAGGCGATGCGGAATGCCGGAGACCGTCATCACGTTGGCAGTGACATCCTCGCCCACCTCGCCGTCGCCGCGCGTCGCAGCCCGCACCAACTCGCCCTTTTCATAGCGCAGGCTGCATGAAAGGCCGTCGATCTTCGGCTCGGCCGTGAAGGCAAGCGGGGCATCCGCGGGCAGGTCGAGAAAGCGACGAATCCGTGCGACGAACTCCGCAATGTCTTCGTCATCGAAACCGTTGGCCAGCGACAGCATCGGCACGCCGTGGCGAACCTTGGCGAATTTCTCCGAAGGTCTTGCCCCCACTTTGAGGGACAGGCTTTCGC
This sequence comes from Pseudochelatococcus contaminans, assembly GCF_014195635.1. Lineage (GTDB taxonomy): Bacteria > Pseudomonadota > Alphaproteobacteria > Rhizobiales > Beijerinckiaceae > Pseudochelatococcus > Pseudochelatococcus contaminans. Next base: position 861,955 of record NZ_JACICC010000001.1, read on the forward strand.
CATCGCGGAGCGCGGGAAACCGGGCCTCAAGCGCCTCGTAGCGCCGCCGCAGCGCATCGTATTCAGCATCCGATACGGTCGGCGCATCTTCGTTGTAATAACGCATGTCGTGGGCAGCAATATCCTGGCCCAGCGCCTCATGCTCCCGCTTCGCCTCGCGCGGGGTCAGCACCGCGACGTCGACGGTGCGCAAATCAGCAGCCATGCTCACGCCCCCTTCAGCAGCCGGATGGCGGCGGCGCGGGCTTCGGCCGTGATCGTTGCACCGGCCAACATGCGGGCAATTTCCTCCTGCCGTTCATCGTGCTCCAACGGCGCAACACGGGTGGCGACGCGTTCCTCATCTCCCGCCGGAACCATCTCCTTGGCGATGAGCAGATGCCGCACGGCACGCGCTGCAACCTGCGGGGCATGCGTCACCGCCATCACCTGAACGCCCGCCGACAGGCGCTCCATCCGGTGACCAATGGCGTCCGCAACCGCACCGCCGACGCCGGTATCGATCTCGTCGAAAACCAGTGTCGGCGCGGAACCACGATCCGCCAGCACGACCTTCAGCGCCAGCATGAAGCGCGACAACTCACCACCGGACGCGACTTTCATCATCGCACCCGGCTTGGTGCCGGGGTTGGTCTGTACCCAGAATTCCACCTTGTCGAAGCCATCCGGTGCGCGGATGGTTTCATCCGTATCAACCTGCGTCATAAAGCGCGCCCGCTCCAGCTTGAGTGGCGGCAACTCCGCATTGACAGCTTCATCAAGCTGCGCACCTCCCGCCTGACGCGCCTTGCTCAGTTCGCGCGCCGCTGCGAGATACGTGGCCTCCGCCGCCGCCAATTCCGACGACAGCGCGGCGAGCCGCCCCTCACCGGCATCGAGCGCAGCCAGATCAGCCTCGAATTTTTCGCGCAGCACGGGCAACTCGTCCGACATCACATTGAATTTACGGGCTGCCGCGCGGATGGCGAACAGCCGCTCTTCCGTCTGCTCAAGCTCACGCGGATCGAATTCGGCCTCGCGCAGTGCCTGCTCAAGCGCCGAGCCGGCAAGCTCGATGGCGTTCAGGGCTTCGTCGAGCGCGGTCACGCATGGCGCGATCAGGTTCGGCGCCTGATCGGCCCGCCGCTCCAGCCGGCGCACGGCGGCAGAAATGACAGCAACAGGCGAAGCGCGGCCCGCGACAGCGTCATAGGACTCCTGCAACTCACGCGAGACTTTTTCGGATTGCATCATGATCTGGCGGCGGGTGGCCAGTGCCTCTTCTTCGCCTGCCTCGATGTTCAGCGTGGCCAACTCGTCGGCGGCATGGCGAAGAAAATCGGCTTCCTGACGCGCTGTCTCGACGCGCTCGGTATGCGCGGCCAGTTCCTTCCGAATACGCTGATAAGCATGATAGGCCACCGCAACCGCCTCCACCTGCGGCCCAAGATCGCCGAGCGCATCGAGAATGGCCCGATGCGATGCGGGATCGGTCAAGGCGCGATCGTCATGCTGGCCGTGGATCTCCACCAGATGCACGCCGATGCCGCGCAACGTCTGCGCGCTGACGGGCCTATCATTCACGAAAGCCCGCGTGCGCCCGTCCGCATATTGAACACGGCGCAGAATGATCTGGTCTTCACCGTCATCCAGGAACTCCGCCGCGGCCCGGCGGGCGGGATGTGCCTCAGCCACCTCGAACGCCGCCGTCACCTGGCCCTGCGCCTCGCCGTGGCGCACCAGAGAACCGTCGCCGCGCCCGCCGAGCGCAAGCGCGAACGCATCAAGCAGGATGGATTTACCCGCGCCTGTTTCGCCGGTCAGCACCGTCAACCCCGCACCAAGGGCGAGGTCGAGGCGATCGATCAGCACGATGTCACGTATCGAAAGGTGAACAAGCATCGCTCAGGAGTATCCGCATGCCCCGGCCGGGCGTTGGAATCAGTTATAAAGCGGCCGGAACATATTGGCAACAACCCCTGTTTACAGCCACCCCTTCCAGCGGAAGAAAAAGTAAGGTGTGACGGCCGCCATAATCATCACAATGATGGCGACGGGGTAGCCAAAGTCCCAACCCAGTTCGGGCATGTCCTGAAAGTTCATGCCATAGATCGAGGCGATCAACGTCGGCGGCATGAACACCACCGACATGACCGAAAACAACTTGATAATGTTGTTCTGTTCGAGATTCACGAGACCGAGCGTCGCGTCAAGCAGGAACTGGACCTTGCCGGACTGAAAATTGGCATATTCCTCCAGAGACTGGATGTCCCGCAGGGTGCTGCGGATATCCTTGCGCAGATCGCCCGCTGCCCCCGTGCCGCGATAGCTGGCCGTGATGAACAGCAGCGCGCGCTCCAGCGAGGCCAGGCTTTCGCGGCTCATGGCGATGAGGGTGCCGGCGCTGCCCAGAGAGCGCAGCGTCTGCTGATGAGCAATGCTGGCGGCCTTGCTTTTGGGATCGAAGACCGAGCGCGAAAGCGCGTTGATCTGCTCCGCCGTCGCCTGCAACAATTCGGCCGTGCGGTCGATGACGGTTTCGATCAGTCCGTGGAAAATGGCATCGGCGGTGGTGCCCGCCCCGCCCGCGCGTGAGGCGCGGGTGACATACATCGGGAATGCGCGTGGCTCGTCGTAACGCACGGTCGCCAGCGTGTTGCCTTTCAGCACGAAGGTAACGCCGGCCATGTCCGGCTCGTCATCGACAGCGACGATAAGCTTGACGGTAATATAGCGCGCGCCATTCTCATGGTAGAGAAGCTCGGAGGCCTCGATGTCGTCCATATCCTCCTGAGTCGGCATTTCGATGTTCAGGGTTTGCTCGACGAGGCGCTCCTCGGAGCGGGTCGGCTGGACGAGATCGATCCACAATGCATCAGCCGGTATGGGCTCACCGGGCTCCAGTTGGTGTCGCACGAGGCGCGAGCCGGTGAGCGGCGTGTCGGCAGACACTTCCGCATCGGCGTGATTGTTGCCGCCACGGGGTTGCACGCCCGCAGGCGCGACGCTGTAGACGATCAGCATACCGATAATCCCTGATTTGATCCGTCGCGGAAACGCAACGGCATACGCGTGACAAGATGCTTATGCGGGGCTCAAACCGTCGTCAACGCTACCCGGTGTCGACAGCCGTTTCCCGTTTGGTAAAAGACACCTATACCTGCAATCCATGACAACTGTTGACGATTCGCCAGATATGACACTGCTGCTCACTTCTGTCACCGAGGATATCGCCCGTGGAGGCGCGCTGCTGCGCCAGGGGAGCCTGGTCGCCTTCCCCACGGAAACCGTCTATGGCCTCGGCGCGGACGCAACCAACCCGGAAGCGGTGGCCGCTATCTATACAGCCAAGGAGCGCCCGCGCTTCAACCCGCTGATCGCCCACTATGCAGACAGTGAAGAAGCCTTTCGGCATGGCATGTTTGACGCCACCGCCCGCAAGCTGGCCGATGCGTTCTGGCCGGGGCCGCTGACCCTCGTGGTGCCCAAGGCAGCCGGTTGTCCTATATGCGATCTGGCTTCCGCGGGCCTTGACAGCATTGCCGTGCGAGTGCCCGCGCACCCTGTGGCGCGTGCGCTGCTGCGCGAGGCAGGGCGGCCCATCGCTGCACCGTCTGCCAATCGCTCGGGACGCGTGAGCCCAACGACGGCAGCGCATGTTCTGGGCGATCTCGATGGCAGGGTCGCCGCAGTGATCGATGGCGGCAACACGGATGTCGGCGTCGAATCGACCATCGTTTCCTGCCTTGGCGACAGGCCGGTGCTGCTGCGCCCCGGCGGCGTGACCAGAGAAGCACTGGAGGAAGTGCTCGGCGAGAGAATCGATAGCCCTCCCTACGACACATCTGCGCATAGAGCGACGGATGACAGCGGGCTTGATTCCGCGCCTGTTGCCCCCGGCCAGCTTGCATCGCACTATGCGCCGCGCGCATACGTGCGGCTTGATGCCACGCAGATCAAATCCGGCGAGGCCGCCTTACTGTTCGGCGATCCCGTTCCGGGAACGGAGCATGCAGCAGCGGTCTTCAACCTGAGTCCGGCGGGCGATTCGAGAGAAGCCGCTGCGCGACTTTTTTCCGGCCTGCGGGCACTGGACCTGCCCGGTATCAGGACAATCGCCGTCGCTCCGATTCTCGACGATGGGCTTGGGGAGGCGATCAATGACCGTCTGCGCCGCGCCGCCGCGCCCCGCGCATAACGCACCCCAACGAAAAAGGGCGCCCCGAAGGCCGCCCATTCTCGTGACAATGCTCGCAAAACGCACAGATAGCGCCTCGGCTTGAAAAGAAGTATCAGGCCTTAAGCTTGGCAGCCAGCTTGGCGACATAAGCGCCCTGGAATTTCGCGCCATCGAGATCGACCTGCGACGGCTGACGGCTGCCATCCGAAGCAGCAATCGTCGTTGCGCCATAGGGAGAGCCGCCGACGATTTCGTCCAGACGCGTCTGGCCATCGAAAGAGTAAGGCAGACCAGCGATGACGAAGCCGTGATGCAGCAGCGTCGGCAGGAAGGTAATGAGGGTCGACTCCTGCCCGCCGTGCTGGGTGGCGGTGGAGGTGAAGACGGAGCCAACCTTGCCGATCAGCGCGCCCTTGGCCCACAGGCCGCCCGTCTGATCGAGGAAGGAGCGCAGCTGCGAGGTAACCGAGCCGAAGCGGGTCGGCGAACCGAAGATGATGGCGTCGTATTCAGGCAGTTCCTCGACTGTGGCGATCGGAGCCTTCTGATCGAGCTTGAAGTGAGCCTTGCGGGCGATTTCTTCCGGCACGGTTTCCGGCACGCGCTTCACAACGGCTTCCGCGCCCTCGGCGGCAGCGCCTTCGGCGACCGCGTAGGCAAGCTGCTCGACATGACCATAGGTGGAATAGTAAAGGACAAGAACTTTCGCAACCATCGCAGGTGCTCCTTTCAGGGACAGGTGCGGCAACATATCATCGTTGGATGGTCTGACAGCAGGTAAGTCCGCAGACCGTTGCTTGCAAATTTGCAAGGAACGGGAAACGATGACACCATTGCCACCGTGCTCCGGGAATGGTCAAAATGGCCATCACTTCCGCCCTCGCACTCCGCTCCCATATTGTCCTGAACAGAAGGCCCATCCGTGCAGCACCGTCATCCTGTCACAAGTGACTCGACAAGCCGTCTTTCCTGGGACGATTTCAGGCTCGTCCGCGCCATCTGCGACAGCGGCTCGCTCACCGGCGCAGCAGAGGCGCTGGGCGTCAACCACTCAACGGTGTTCCGCCGTCTGGCCGCGCTGGAGGATCTGCTCGGGGTCAAACTTTTCGACCGGCACCGCTCCGGCTACATACCGACACCGCCGGGCGAGGAAATGCTCGCCATCTCGGAGCGTTGGGCGGACGATGTTTCGGCGCTGGGGCGCATGTTGATGGGTTGCGGAGATGCCCCCGCCGGCGAATTACGCATCACAACGAATGACACGCTGCTGATGCACATGCTGATGCCGATCTTTGCCGGATTTCGTGAAACCTATCCGAGAATACGGCTGGAGATTCTGCTCTCCAACCAATTGCTGAACCTGTCGCGCCGCGATGCCGATATCGCCATTCGCGCCACCGACAATCCGCCCGAAACGCTGGTCGGACGCCGTCTCGCCACGCTGGCCTGGGCTTTATACGGACGGCGCTCTGACTTCGGCGACGAAACCGTCGGCATCGAAGACCTGACGGGCAGGAATTGGGTGCTGATGAATGATCATTTTGCCTCGATGAAGGCCGTGCGCTACGTCACCGAAACCGTTCCGCAGGAGCGGATCGCCTACCGGGTCAACAGCGTGCTTGGTCTGTCGGAAGCTGTGCAAGCGGGCATCGGCATCGGCCCCCTGCCCTGTTTCATCGCGGATACCCAGCCATCCCTGCGGCGGCTGATGCCCCCCAACAGCGATTTCGCCACAAGTCTCTGGCTGCTGACCCATGCCGACCTGCGGCGTTCGGTGCGCGTGCGTGCATTTCTGGACTACGCTGCGGCAGCGATCAGCCGGCTGCAACCGCTCCTTGAAGGCACCATGCAACCCGCTTCGCAACCCATCCCTGCGTGATCACGTCTGTCCGGGTTTGAGCTTGTAGAAGATGTGGCGGCCGATCACGTCCATTTTCTTCAGCCGGCTCGCCCAGAAGGGGCGCACATAATTGGCGTGGTAGTGCGTGGAGCCACCCACTTCGGCGTTGTACATCGTCCCGGCCATCACCTGATCGGCCACGCGCACAGCCGTCCGCCAGGAATGCTGATCCGTAATCCGCAACGACCGCCCCTCGCAGGCGAATGAGAACTGGCAGGCCTTGAACCGATGGCGGTTCTGATACACCACGCCGCAGACGCTGGACGGATACAGGCCGCTCTTGACGCGGTTCAACACTACCTGCGCCACCGCCGCCTGTCCCGCCTCGGCCTCGCCGCGCGCTTCGAAATAAACAGCCTCGGCAAGGCACTGCGCCTCGCGCTGCATGTTGCCCGCCTTGATCAGGTGCGTGTATCCAGCGGTTACCGGCCCTGATTTGACGATAGCCGACATATTACCGAAGGTCTGTCCCGGCTGGAGCGAAACAGGCGCGGCAGCGATCTCAACCGGAATGATTTCCGCCGGAACGGGTGTTACCGACGCAAGCGCCTCTGCCGCTGCCGTCGCGGGTGTAGAGCCGTCGCTCAGCATGATGATCGTGCCAGCTGCCCGTACATAAGCCGGTGTGGTGCGCGGGGCGAGCGCGTGGCGAATGGCAATCGCCTCTTCGTCGCTGATCTCCTCCATCGTCCACATTTCATCGGCAGTGGGGATTTCCGTCGTGCCTTCCATCAACAACGTTGGCGGTAGCAATTCGATGTCGCGCGCCAGCAGCGCCTGAGAAAATGCACCACGGCCCAAAGTCGCCGCCCTTGCGCTACGACTGATCGTGGCTGGAAGCGCCGTCAGGGGTGCGCCTTTCTTCGTCCGCACGGTTTCTGGCCATCCAGTGGAACCTTGCTTGATCTCATCGCGCAACGGAGGGGTTTCTTCGTCGGCGGACGCGAACGTCAACGATGCCGATCCGATGGATGCCTGCACTGCGGGTGAAGGCAGGCCGATCATGCTGGCCGTCGCCCGCGTGACACCGGGAACGATATCTGCATCCGTGAGTGCCATGGTTCGTGACACGTGTGACAGGCTGATGCCGGTCACATCCGTTTGCTGGCCGGCTGTCGCCGTGAATGATACCAGCATGCCACCAGCCAAGGCCCAAGGCGCAGCCGTGGCAAAAGCCCATACAATTCCGGATCGACGTCGACGCATGGCCACAACTCAACTTGACGAAATCTTTTCATGGTTATCGGTCGTCAAGGTTGAGGCTTGGTTAAAAAGAGTGCGAGAAAACGAACGGCATTGCTCGCTGACTGTTTTATCGCGAATTAAAAACAAGCGGGCGCGGTTGCCAATCAAGGCAGCCGCGCCCGTAAAATGATGAGTCGAGGGTGGCGATCAGGCCTGCCCTTCGGCCTTTACGTTGAGAGCAGCCTGTGCAGCGGCAAGGCGGGCAATCGGCACGCGGTATGGCGAGCACGAAACGTAATCCAGGCCGGTTTCTTCACAGAAGGCGATCGTAGCCGGATCGCCGCCGTGTTCGCCGCAGATGCCGAGCTTGATGCCGGGACGCGCTTCGCGGCCATTGCGGGCAGCGAGCGCGACCAGTTCGCCAACGCCCTCGCGGTCGATGGTGACGAAGGGATCCGTTGCGAGAATGCCCTTCGCAACATAGTCCCCAAGGAACGTGGAGGCGTCGTCGCGGCTGATGCCAAGCGTCGTCTGTGTCAGATCGTTGGTGCCGAAGGAGAAGAACTCCGCCGTCTTTGCGATATCGCCGGCACGCAACGCCGCGCGGGGCAGTTCGATCATGGTGCCGACATAATAGTCGAGCGTCACACCGGTTTCCTGCGCCACTTCCTTGGCAACGGCATCGATGCGAGCCTTGGTCAGATCCAGCTCGGCACTGGTCATGACGAGCGGAACCATGATTTCCGGCTTGATCGTCTCCCCGGTTTCCTTGGCCACCTGCGACGCAGCCTCGAAAATAGCGCGGGCCTGCATCTCGGCGATCTCGGGATAAACGATTGCAAGGCGAACGCCGCGGAACCCGAGCATCGGATTGAACTCATGCAGCGCGTGCGCACGAGCCTTGAGCTTGTCTGCGGAAACCCCAAGAGCCTGGGCGACCTCGGCGATTTCAGCTTCCGAATGCGGAAGGAACTCGTGCAGAGGCGGGTCCAGCAGGCGAATGGTCACCGGCAGGCCCTGCATGATCGTGAAGAGTTCCACGAAATCCTGACGCTGCATCGGCAGAAGCTTGGCGAGTGCCGCGCGGCGGCCTTTTTCATCATCCGACAGGATCATCTCGCGAACGGCAACGATGCGCTCCGCGTCGAAGAACATGTGCTCCGTGCGGGACAGGCCAATGCCCTCAGCGCCGAAATTCCGCGCGGTGCGGGCATCCAGCGGCGTTTCGGCGTTGGCGCGCACCTTCATGCGGCGAACAGAGTCAGCCCAGCCCATGAGCGTCGCGAACTCACCGGAAAGCTCCGGCTCAAGCATCTTGACTTCGCCGACGATGACCTGCCCGGTGCCACCGTCGACAGTGAGAATGTCACCGGCCTTCAGCGTGACGCCACCCGAAGTGAGCGTGCCGGCCGCATAATCGACACGCACGGAACCGGCGCCGGACACGCAAGGCTTGCCCATGCCGCGCGCTACAACGGCAGCGTGGGACGTCATGCCGCCACGCGTCGTCAGGATGCCTTCGGCAGCGTGCATGCCATGGATATCCTCTGGCGAGGTTTCCACGCGCACCAGAATGACCTTGCGGCCAACTTTCCTCGCCTCTTCGGCGGCTTCGGAGGTGAAGACGATCTCACCGCAGGCCGCGCCCGGCGATGCCGGCAGGCCGGTGACCAGCACCTTGCGGTCGGCCTTGGGATCGATCGTCGGGTGCAGAAGCTGGTCAAGCGCCGCCGGCTCAATGCGGGCGACAGCCTCATGCTGGGTGATGACGCCTTCGTTGGCCAGATCGACCGCAATCCGCAGCGCCGCCTTGGCGGTGCGCTTGCCGTTACGGGTCTGAAGCATCCACAGCTTGCCGTTCTCGATAGTGAATTCGAGATCCTGCATGTCGCGGTAGTGGCTTTCGAGCAGCGTATAGATGCGCACGAGTTCCGCATAGGCGTCCGGCAGCGCATTCTCAAGCGACGGGCGCGTCGATCCCGAGGCAACGCGTGCTTTCTCAGTGATATCCTGCGGCGTACGAATGCCGGCCACCACGTCCTCACCCTGTGCGTTGATGAGGAATTCGCCGTAAAGTTCCTTCTCGCCAGTGGAAGGGTTACGGGTAAAGGCGACGCCGGTCGCGGACGTTTCGCCGCGGTTGCCAAACACCATGGCCTGAACGTTGACAGCCGTGCCCCAGCTTGCCGGAATGGCATGCAGTTCACGATACTTGATGGCGCGGGAGTTCATCCACGAGCCAAAGACGGCGCCGATTGCGCCCCAGAGCTGTTCCTTGGGATCCTGCGGGAAGGGCTTGCCGGTTTCCTGCTCGACAATCGCCTTGTACTGCTTGACGAGTTCCTGCCAGTCGGCGGCGGACAGCTCGGTATCGAGTTCGATGCCCTTGCGTTCCTTGTAGATTTCGAGCACTTCCTCGAAATGATGGTGCGCGACATCAAGAACCACGTTGCCGTACATATTGATGAAGCGGCGGTAGCTGTCCCAGGCAAAACGTTCGTCACCGGCAGCCTTGGCAACCGCAACGACCGTTTCATCATTGAGGCCGAGGTTGAGCACCGTATCCATCATACCCGGCATCGACGCCCGCGCGCCGGAACGCACAGACACGAGCTGCGGCTTGGCCGGATCGCCAAAAACGTTCCCGGTCTGGCGGGAGATATACGCAAGCGCGTCCTCAACCGCCTTTTCCAGATCCGGCGGATAGGCATGGCCGTTGTCATAATAATAGGTGCAGACATCCGTTGTGATGGTGAAGCCCGGCGGAACGGGAAGTCCGAGATTGGCCATCTCCGCGAGGTTTGCCCCCTTGCCGCCAAGAAGATTGCGCAAGCCGGAAGAACCCTCAGCCTGACCATCACCGAATGTGTAGACCCACTTTGTCATCTGGCGTTCGCCTTTTAGAGCATGATTCCGGACCACCCTGCACGGTGCCCGAAAGCATATGCTTCCACTAGAAATGAACCCTGACGAAGGCGCCCGAAAGCCCTCCGCGCAGCACCATCCCGCTTCAAGACCGGACGACCGTGACCGTTCGGTCTCATGCCGATCCGGCCTCGACGCTTCGCATTTACTTCACGCGCTTAACCGCCGCAAGGACGATAAACGCCACGATCAGGTCCGCTGCCGCATAAGCCCGCCATCATGGCGGAAAAGCAACGCGTCAAACCGGATAACGGTCGCTTGGCGTAGTCGCTTGGCGCATCCGCGGGAAAAATGCAATCGACTCCACTCTGGAATATGAACAATTCACGACACGACGCATGTTGATTCGCAGTGTGTTGCCCATATTCATCGCTATTCTGGACCTGTCAGCCTCCGATGACGCCAAAATCGGCCACGGTCAAGGTGGCCAACCGGAGAGCGTCAAGCGTCCGCAGGCGATTCGCGCGCAGATCGGCGTCATCGGCATTCACCGTCACGGCATCGAAGAATGCATCGACGGCAGGCCGGAGCGCCGCAAGCGCACGCATGGCGGCTTCGAAATCCTCACGGGCGATTGCCTCACGAACGGATTCATTGGCCACGCGCAGCGCTTCAACCAGCACCTTTTCCTGCTCCTCACCACGGGCGAGAACAAGCGATGCATCAACGCCGCCGCTGAACGTGCGGCCATCCTTCTTTTCTTCGATTCGCAGAATGTTGACAGCGCGGCGATAACCGGCCAGCAGGTTGGCGCCGTCGTCGGTTTCAAGGAAGGTTCCCAGCGCCTCAACGCGCCGCACGGCAGCTGTAAGATCGTCCTGCCCGTCGAGCGCGAACACGGCGGCAATGAGATCATGCCGCGCACCCTTGTCGCGCAGATAAACGGTGAGGCGATCAGCAATGAACGACAGCAGATCGGCCGAAACAGCCGTCTTGTCGGACGAGACAGGCAGTGCATCCAGCGCTGCGCCGATCAGTTCGCCCAACCGCACACGCAACCCGTTTTCCAGAATAAGGCGGATCACACCAAGTGCGGCGCGGCGGAGGGCAAACGGATCTTTGGAGCCGGTGGGCTTTTCATCGATAGCCCAGAACCCTGCGAGCGTATCGAGCTTGTCAGCCAGCGCCAGCGCCACCGATACGGCGGAGGACGGCACGGAATCGGATGGCCCCTGCGGCTTGTAATGCTCCTCGATGGCGGCAGCGACAGACGCGTCCTCACCTTGCGCCAGCGCATAATAGCGGCCCATCAGGCCCTGCAGTTCAGGGAACTCGCCCACCATCTCGGTGACGAGATCTGCTTTCGCCAATGTCGCCGCACGCGCCGCGATGTCAGCATCGGCCCCAGCCAAAGGCGCAATCCGGCGTGCGAGCGACACGATGCGCTCGATGCGGGCGGCCTGCGTGCCGAGCTTCTCGTGGAACACGATGTTCAGGGCCTTCAGCCGCTCAAGCCGCTGATCGAGCGGTTTCAGGCTGCTGCCGGCAAACTCCGGCAAGGGCTTCTGATCCGTTTCCCAAAAAAATCGGGCGTCGGACAACCGGGCGCGCACGACGCGTTCATTGCCGGCAACAATCGCCGCACCGCCATCGCGAGCCTCGATGTTGGAAATCAGGATAAACTTGTTTGCGAGCTTTCCGGTAGAACGCTTTGTCAAAACAAAGCATTTCTGGTTTGCGCGGATCGTTGCCCGGATCACTTCCGGCGGCACCTGGAGGTAAGCGGCATCGAAGCTGCCTATCAAAACCACCGGCCATTCCACCAGCCCGCCGACTTCTTCGAGCAAGCCTTCGTCGGGCACGATCTCATAACCTTGAGCGAAGGCAATCGTGTTGGCATCCGCCTCGATGCGGCGCTTTCGCTCATCGAGATCGAGGACAACATGTGATTTTTCAAGCGCTTCGACGTATTTCTCAAAGCTGCGTACAAGGATTGGCCCTTGGGACAGGAACCGATGCCCGCGGGTTTCGTCGGATGCGACGATGCCGTCAATCTCGAACGGCACGACGTCCGGCGTTTCGGTTTCCGGGCCAAACGTGCACAGGATCGATTGTAACGGCCGCACCCAGCGCAGGCTGCCGGGTTCGGCAGATGCAGCGCCCCAGCGCATGGACTTTGGCCACGGGAAGCCGCGCACGACTGCAGGCACGATGTCCGCCAGCACGGCCGGCGTCTTGCGCCCCTCGCGGCGAATGCGGGCAACGTAGAACTCGCCCTTCTTCGGGTCCGCCACGATATCGGCCTCCTCGATGGAATTGAGGCCGGCGCTTTTCAAAAAGCCCTGAATGGCGGCGTCCGGAGCGCCTACGCGCGGCCCCTTGCGCTCTTCCTCCACGTCCGGCTGGCGGGCGGGAAGGCCAACCACCTGCAACGTCAAACGCCGCGGCGTGACATAAGCCCGCGCGCCTTCATAAGCGAGGCCCTGCTCCACCAATGCATCGGTGACGAGCTTTTTCAGGTCTTCCGCCGCCTTGCGCTGCATGCGGGCGGGGATTTCTTCCGAACGAAGTTCAAGGAGCAGATCGGGCATGAGGCGAGCTTTTCAGAATGGGACATCTATAAACAATGCGGGAAACGCACGAGCGCGGCAATTCTCAGGCGGCGCCACCGGCATCCGTCAACAACCATGCCGCGCCGCAAGCCTTGGCAAGTTCGCGCACACGCAGAATGTAGCTCTGCCGCTCGGTCACGGAGATGACGCCGCGCGCGTCGAGCAGGTTGAACGCATGCCCGGCCTTGAGGCACTGATCGTAAGCCGGTTGCACCATGAGGTGGCGCTTGTTCGCGTCATCCGCCCCGCTGGCGAGCAGCGCGCGGCACTCTTCCTCCGCCTCGCGGAAGCGGCGAAACAGCGCTTCCGTGTTGGCGTGCTCGAAGTTATAGCGCGAATATTCCTGCTCGGCCTGAAGGAACACGTCCCGGTATGTCACCTTCTCCGCGCCTTCACGGCCATTGAAGTTGAGATCCATGATGCTCTCGACGTTCTGGAGATAGCAGGCGAGGCGTTCCAGCCCATATGTCAGCTCGCCGGAAACAGGCGCGCACTCGATGCCGGCGACCTGCTGGAAATAGGTGAACTGGCTCACCTCCATGCCGTCGCACCAGCACTCCCAACCCAGCCCCCACGCGCCAAGGGTGGGGTTTTCCCAATCGTCCTCGACGAATCGGATGTCATGCAGCCGCATATCGATGCCGATTGCTGCGAGCGAGCGCAGGTAAAGCTCCTGCAAATCCGGCGGGTTGGGCTTCAGGATGACCTGAAATTGGTAATAATGCTGCAAGCGGTTGGGATTTTCGCCATAGCGGCCATCTTTTGGGCGGCGCGAGGGCTGTACATAGGCCGCCTTCCATGGCTTTGGCCCGAGCGAGCGCAGCGTGGTGCCGGGATGCGACGTACCCGCGCCCACTTCCATATCGTACGGCTGAAGGATCACGCAGCCTTCGGCGGCCCAGAACCGTTGCAGCGTCAGGATAAGTCCCTGAAAAGAGCGGGTGGGGTGAAGGGGATCGTTGCTATCGGGAGCGCTCATCGCCGAACCATGCCACAATTTTGGCCCGCGCACACGGCGGACATGAAAAGATGCGACAAACTAGTCCTCAGCGCTTCTGAGTCAAGGTCGTCCAGACATCTCCGAGCCAATGGCCGGGCCATTTTTACCCTGCGGCGGCAGAGAGAGGCTATTTCCGCTCAAGATTCTGATGGACACGCGCGGGACGCTCTTGGCGGCGCACGCGCGGCCTGATATGGCGTTCGGCATGAGTGCTCACAGCTTTGACAACATCCGAAATTTCTCGATCGTCGCCCATATCGACCATGGCAAATCGACGCTCGCCGACCGTCTCATCCAGACCACGGGGACCATGTCCGACCGTGAGATGGTGGAGCAGGTGCTCGACAACATGGATATCGAGCGCGAACGCGGCATCACCATCAAGGCGCAAACCGTGCGCCTCGAATATCGGGCGAAGGACGGCAAGGTCTATATCCTCAACCTGATGGATACGCCCGGCCACGTCGACTTCGCCTATGAGGTGTCGCGCTCGCTGGCCGCCTGCGAGGGATCGCTGCTCGTGGTCGACGCCTCGCAGGGCGTCGAGGCGCAGACGCTTGCCAACGTGTATCAGGCCATCGACGCCAACCACGAAATCGTGCCGATTCTCAACAAGATCGACCTGCCCGCCGCGGAACCGGAGCGCGTGAAGGAGCAGATCGAGGAAGTCATCGGCATCGACGCTTCCGAAGCTGTGGAAATTTCGGCCAAGACTGGCCTCAATATCGAGGGCGTGCTGGAGGCTATCGTCACCCGTCTGCCGCCGCCCGTCGGCGATGCGGATGCGCCCTTGAAAGCGCTGCTGGTGGATAGCTGGTACGACGCCTATCTCGGCGTGGTCGTGCTTGTGCGCATCATCGATGGCCGGCTGAAAAAAGGCCAGACCATCCGTATGATCGGCACGAACGCGAGTTATCAGGTTGATCGCGTGGGCGTGTTCCGGCCCAAGATGGCAAACGTCGATTCGCTCGGCCCTGGCGAAGTCGGCTTCCTGACGGCGTCGATCAAGGAAGTGGCCGATACCGCAGTCGGCGACACCATCACCGATGAAAAGCGCCCCTGCGCCGAGGCCCTGCCAGACTTCAAGCCCGTGCAGCCGGTTGTGTTCTGCGGGTTGTTCCCTGTCGATGCAGCGGACTTCGAGGATCTGCGCGCCGCCATGGGTAAGCTGCGGCTGAACGACGCCAGCTTCTCCTATGAGATGGAGACATCCGCGGCGCTGGGCTTCGGCTTCCGCTGCGGCTTCCTCGGGCTGCTGCACCTCGAAATCATTCAGGAGCGGCTGGAGCGCGAGTTCAACCTCGATCTGATCTCGACCGCACCGTCTGTCGTGTATCAGCTCGCCATGCGGGACGGCACCACCATCGATCTGCACAACCCGGCCGACATGCCGGATGTCATGAAGATCGAAGAAATTTCCGAGCCGTGGATCCGCGCCACCATTCTGACGCCGGACGAGTATCTGGGCGCCATCATCAAGCTGTGTCAGGACAGGCGCGGTGAGCAGGTCGACCTCAACTATGTCGGCAAGCGTGCCATGGTCGTCTACGATCTGCCGCTCAACGAAGTGGTGTTCGATTTCTACGACCGGCTGAAATCGGTGTCGAAGGGCTATGCCTCGTTCGACTATCAGATCACCGAATATCGCGTCGGCGATCTGGTGAAAATGTCGCTTCTGGTCAACGCCGAGCCAGTGGACGCGCTGTCCATGCTGGTGCACCGCTCTCGCGCCGAGGCGCGTGGCCGGGCCATGTGCGAAAAGCTCAAAGAGCTGATTCCGCCGCATATGTTCCAGATCCCGGTGCAGGCGGCGATCGGCGGCAAGATCATTGCGCGTGAGACAATTCGTGCGCTCCGAAAGGACGTTACGGCCAAATGCTACGGCGGTGACGCAACACGTAAGCGCAAGTTGCTGGACAAGCAGAAAGAAGGCAAAAAGCGCATGCGTCAGTTCGGCAAAGTGGAGATTCCGCAGGAAGCCTTCATTGCCGCGCTCAAGATGGACGATTGATGCACACTGCCTCGTCGGCCGGAAATGGGCAGCGTTCGCTGGTGCCTCCACGTGTCGGTATTGGTCGTGCAGGAAACGTGGCCATGCCGTGGGAGCAGCCGGTTATTCGGAGCTTCTCACGAATTATGTAATTGGCTCGCCCACGAACAGTTTCATCAGCTCGGACAATCGCCGCACGATTTGTCCTATCGGCAGGGCGCGAGTTTCCACGCAGGGCTGGATCAAGCATTGCAAGACGAGTCGAAAGGCCAGAACAGTCTGAAGTAGGTCCTGCCGGATTTGATCAGGTCATCGCAAAATACTTCCGTAACGGATCTCAATCTGCATGTTTCTGATGATAAGCGAAGCGGTTCACCGTGCCGTGAAACGGTGAACCGCCCCATGCCCGCCTTTGGGTATTACTGGCCGGCAAGGTTGCCGTTGGCGCCCTTTTCCGGTGCTTCTCCACCCAATGCGCGGGCAATGGTGGTGGCGTTGTGGTCGATCACGCCAATATACGTGCCCTCGTAAGTACCCGGCTCACCGGCTGCATCGGAGAACAATTCGCCCCCGATGACCACCTTGTGCCCCTTCGCGGCTGCGCCTTCTATCAGCGCACGGACGTTACGATCCGACACCGAAGACTCGACGAAGACCGCACCGATCTTGCGGCTGACAAGCAGGTTGACCAGATCCTCGACCTGCTTCAACCCCGCCTCGCTTTCCGTGGATATGCCCTGAATACCCGCCACCTCATAGCCGTGAGCCCGGCCGAAGTAGTTGAACGCGTCATGCGCCGTCACCAGAACACGCGCCTGTTCCGGCACAGAGGCCAGCACCCTGTCCGCATAGTCGGCTATAGCGTCGATTTCCTTGATGTACTTGTCGGCATTGGCTTCGAAGGCCGCACGGCTTTCGGGCTGCAACTCGATCAGCGAGTCACGTGCAGCGGTTACCACGCCGGTCCATAGGCGCGGATCGAACCAGACGTGCGGATCCGGCAACGCGGCATTGTCCTCATCTGCCAGCAGGCGGTCGCGTGGCAGCTTGTCCGCCAGCGCGATGACCGGCTTGCGGCGCGCTAGAGCATCGAAGAACTCGCCCAACTGGGCCTCAAGGTGCAGTCCATGCCAGAACACGGCATCGGCACGAGCAGCAGCGGCTATGTCGGAACTCGTCTGTCTGTAAAGGTGGGGGTCGACGCCCGGCCCCATCAGCGCACGAACCTGTACATGATCGCCGCCAACGCGGCTGACTGCATCGGCAATGAAGCCTGTTGTCGCCACAACGTTCAGCTTTTCGTCAGCCAATGCCGCACCGCCACCCAAAATGCCCGCCAGCGCCGTACCGAGCACACCCGCCAGCAGAGTTCGTCTCGCCAGATGAAACATGAAACCATCCTTATTGCAAATAAATCGCAATTGCATTTTTAGCGTGTCATGCTCCACTTTGCAAGCGGATATGCGCTGCTATCAGGCATCTCTGCCTGTGCGGAGCAACGAGGCCGGCGCGTCATCCACCGCAACTTTCCAAATGTTAATCCGGCCCGGGGTGGAGTTGGCGCGAGGGGTATGCCATTGATAACGGGCACGTGAACAGATCGAATCCTTGCAGGCAGGCGACAATGCCGGACTTCCTCGACAGAAGATTGCTTTCGGCATGATCAGAATTGCCTTCGGCGCGGAAACGCCCCTCTCCTCTGCGCGTACACTTGCGGCGCTCATGATTGCAGGATCTCTATCAGCCTGTGCGGTCGGCCCGGACTATGCAAAGCCCGTCATCGACGTTCCCTCTCGCTGGAGCAATGACAAGTCTGCGCAATCGCCAAAGCCGGCTGAACTTGCCGGCTGGTGGAAGAAACTGCGTGACCCAACTCTGGACCGCCTTGTCGATGAAGCCGTCGCAGGGAATCTGGATGTCGCCTCCGCCAAGGCGCGCGTGCGAGAGGCGCGCGCCAGCTACAATCAGGCAACGGGCGCCCTCTTCCCATCCATCGATGGATCGGCAAGCGCGACGCGCAGCCAGAGTGCCGGCGCCGCGGGCGGTCGCGGCGGCGCGGAAAGTTATGGCGGCTCGTCTGGCCGTATATCGAATTCTCTACGAGCCGGATTGGATGCGAGTTGGGAGGTCGATCTCTTCGGGTCGAACCAACGCAATGTCGAAGCCACACGTTATAGCCTCGATGCAGCCGAGGATGACCTGCGCGCAGCACTGGTGACATTGATCGGCGATATTGCCGTGAATTATGTCGATGTGCGCAGTTATCAGGCGCGCATAGCGCTGGCCCGCCGCACCGCGGCGACACAACGTGAAACCGCACGGTTAACACGGGCAAAGTTTGAGGCCGGAAGCGCCTCCCGCGTCGACGTGGCGAACGCCGATGGGCAGGTAGCAAGCACCGAGGCCGGCATTCCGACGCAGGAAGCGGCAATGGCGCAGGCCATCCATCGCCTCGGTGTCCTGACAGGGCGGGCACCAAATGCGCTTGCCGGGTTGCTGACTAAAACCGCGCCGGTTCCATCCCCCCGCCTGCCACTGCCGGCGGGCGTTCCGGCGGATATTCTGTTGTCGCGGCCTGATGTCCTTGCGGCTGAACGCCGGCTGGCGGAAGCAACCGCGCGGATTGGCGAGGCTGAAGCGGCGCTTTATCCCTCCATCAGCCTCACCGGCAATGTCGCGACCTCCGGGGTGCGGCTGGGCGATCTGGCGAAGAACTCTTCGATCAGTTGGTCGTTCGGCCCCTCGCTTAGCGTGCCGGTATTCAATGCGGGCCAGTTGCGTGCGGCGGTTGCGGCAGCACAAGCCCGTCGTGATCAGCAGTTTCTTGCGCTGCACTCAAGCGTGCTGGTGGCCCTGGAAGAAGTGGAGAACGCCATCGTGGCGCTCGCTCAGGAGCGGATACGCTACGGCAAGCTGTCGGAGGCGGTCAGGAACTATCGCGAAGCAGCCGGCCTCGCCCGTACCCTGTTCGAAAGCGGTTCAACGAGTTTTATCGAGGTGCTGGACGCGGAGCGCTCATTGTATTCCGCCGAGGATGCGCTCATTCAAAGCCGCGTCAACATCGCGGCGCAGTACATTGCGCTCAACAAGGCGCTTGGCGGCGGCTGGAGCGGTGCTGTGGAAACAGCCAAACCTGTCGTTGTGGACAGCAACACCGGCCCACGACCTGCTGCATTCCTGCGCACACCGTCACAGTAATCGAAACGCACTTTCTCTTTTTTGCCGATAAATCCTGCCGCACGGTCGCGCTGATGAAAAAAGCGCACCGCCAACAGGCGATGCGCTTCTATTTTGCGGCCCCCGGGCAAAGCAAAGCCTGCTTCGCCCGAAAGACGTAAAGTGAAGTCCGTCTCAGTACTTCTCTGGAACGAAAAGCTCTTCCGGCAGAATTTCACGCTCGTAGTGCGGGTTGAAGACGCGCTCCGGCAGCGTGATTTCTTCGTGCGGAACGGGCTCGTAAGGCAGCAGGCCCAGAAGGTGATCGATGCAGTTAAGCCGCGCACGCTTCTTGTCGTTACCCTTGACGATATACCAGGGAGCCTCGGGAATGCTCGTGCGGGCGAACATGTCTTCCTTGGCCTTGGTGTACTGCTCCCAACGAACGCGCGACTGCAGATCCATCGGCGACAGCTTCCACTGCTTCATCGGATCGTGGATGCGCATCAGGAACCGGAGCTGCTGCTCTTCGTCGGTGATGGAGAACCAGTACTTGATCACCTTGATGTCCGAACGGATGAGCATACGCTCGAACTCGGGAACATCGTGGAAGAAGTCTTCGACCTGGTGAGGGGTGGCGAACTCCATCACACGCTCGACACCGGCACGGTTGTACCAGGAGCGGTCGAACAGCACGATCTCGCCGCCAGCCGGCAGGTGAGGCACGTAGCGCTGGAAGTACCACTGCGTCTTCTCACGATCGCTGGGCGCGGGCAGAGCCACAACACGAACGATACGCGGATTGAGCCGCTGCGTGATGCGCTTGATGACGCCGCCCTTACCGGCAGAGTCACGACCTTCAAAAATAACGACAATTTTCTGCTTGGTCTTCGCAACCCAATCCTGCAACTTGATCAGCTCAGATTGGAGACGAAGAAGCTCGGTGAAATACACCCGCCGATCAATCGTGTCGGAATGGGCCTGCTTGAACATCTGCCGCAACTCAAGCGACAGGGCCGGTTCCGACATTTCAAGCTCGAAATCTTCATCAAGCGTATCTTCCAGCTCGGCTTTGAGCCAATCAGCCGGGTTGTTTTCCGTGTTGTCGTGTTCCATGTGGCCATTCCTGCTGTTACAACCCACCTGCCGCCCGCCGGGCGCCCAAGTCGCAAAATTCCTCTTTGCCCTGAATAGAAAGGGTCGATGCAGTCTCGACCGGCCTCTTCTTCAGGTGCGGGCATTTGCGCGATCACAAACTCCGCCATTTAAGACCCTTTCGAGTCAGAAAACTGGCTACCAGCGGCGGGTGACATACGCGTGACGAGCACTGCACGAACGTAGACAAGAAGCTATTCGCAAGCATGGGTGACAACCGACATGTTTTGGGTGGCATCTGCTCGATCCATTGCGCCGTCTATATTTTATTAGAAAAATGTATTTCATGCATAATAATGCATTAAAACAATAATATTCAGAAAATAAAATAAAAAACAAACAATAACTGATTGTTTTTTTATTATTATAGATTGATTTTTAATAAAATAAAATTTGTCCCAGTGTTTCTCATAAACTAGATGCCCACACGTCACTCAGTTCCGCCATGAGCTGCCCCCTCTTCGAGGGGGCTCCGGCGCTTTTTCCGGTATTAATTATACCTCATCGGTCGAGGTGCCTGATTTCCTTGTCGATCTGAAGGCGGGCATGCAACTGTTTACCCAGGATCAATTCGAAATCAGGGGTGAATACAAGGCTCAGATCGGTGATCGTTTCCTGAGCCATGAAGCCAGCTTGAGGCTTGGCGTCAAGTTCTGATATTCTTCACTGACCGGCCCCGTTTCATATGTATGGAGTTAATTCAGCGACCGCACGGGTTTGGTCCCGGATTAAGAGACACGCCCACCCATGCTTGATATAAGCACTTCATAGAATGGATATTGTGGAGGTTCCGATGGAACGCGCGTTTGTCGTGCTTGGGGCGATTTTCGGTGTGGCGGGAACGGCAGCAGCCGCTGCGGCAAGTCACATTACCGGCGCGGGCTCGGGACTCGATACCGCGGCGAACTTTCTGCTGTTTCATGCGCCTGCACTGATCGGCATCGCGTTGCTTGTCAAAACCGGAACCGTACACGCCAACATCGGGCGCTTCGGCGGCCTGCTGGTGCTGGTTGGCGTTGCACTTTTCAGCGGCCAGTTGGCGCTCCGCGCGCTGGCGGATGCATCGTTGTTTCCGATGGCAGCACCAGCCGGGGGAACGACGCTGATGATTGGCTGGCTGCTTGTTGGCTTGGCAGCATTGGTTGGCCCGCGGCGCGTCTGAGTTTCTTTGACTTATGGCATGCGCTTTGGTAAAAAATCTCAATTCTGATGCTTCCTGAAGCCTCGGCCGGGACGACCCGGTCGCGATGACATCGGGCGGGGACGGCCCCGACAGGGGAAGCTCATGTCCTCCGTTTTCGTTTCCAATCTTCGTGCCGTTATCACGCCCAGAACGTTGTTCCGCCTGATTGCCGCATGGCTTGTCGTCGTCGTCTTTCAATTGGGCGGTCATTCCTGGCTATCGCAATCGATGCCGCCGACAGTGGCGGTCATCTGCTTCATCGTGCTCTTCGTCACCATTCTCATGGCCTCGTTCGGTGTGGTCGGAGAAGCTGACGAACTCGCTCACCAGTTGGGTGAACCTTACGGCACGCTGATCCTCACGCTGTCTATCGTCTCCATCGAGGTTATCCTGATTGCGGCGGTCATGGCGGGACCGGGAGAAACGCAGACGATTGCGCGCGACTCGATCTTCGCCGTGATGATGATCATCCTCAATCTCGTCACCGGGATCTGCCTCGTCGTCGGTGCGGCACGCTATGGCGAGCAGGAGTACAATACGCAGGGAGCGCTCGCGTTCATCTCGATGACGGTGGTGCTTGCAGGCGTCGCACTGCTGTTGCCGAACGCACTCGGCAAAGCAGACGGAATATTTACTCCAGTGCAGGCGATCATGCTGTCTGCATTGACCATCATTTTGTATGGCGCATTCCTGCTGTTGCAGACCCGGCATTATCGTTACCAGTTTATACAGCCGGAGCCGGGGAATCTGTCCATCCGACCAAGCACGGCACGCCCCGCTCCCCGCGAGCAGAAGGCGGTAGAGCGCGACAAATCTGCTTCAGGCAAGACCATCGCCCATGCGGTTATTCTGATCGCGCTCATGCTGCCAATCGTGTTGCTCGCGCATCATCTTGCCGTTGTAATCGACTACGGCGTGGCAAGCGCGGGCGCTCCGGTCGCACTGGGCGGCGTACTCATCGCAATTATCGTCTTCACGCCGGAATCGATCACCGCCGTTAAAGCAGCGCTCAACAATGAAACGCAGCGTGCGGTCAACCTGTGCCTCGGCGCCTTCGTTTCCACGGTCGGCCTGACGGTGCCGGCCGTCCTCATCGTCGGGCTCGCGACCGGGAAAACCGTTATTCTGGGTATTTCTCCGGGGGAAACCATCCTGTTCGCGCTCACCATGACGGTGACGACGCTTACCTATCTGGGGCAGCGCACCTCGGCATTGCAGGGTCTGCTGCACCTCACCCTGTTCTGCGTATTTTTGATGCTGCTGTTTACAGGAAGCTGACGCGACCAGAATATCGGATCAATATTTCAAGATAAAAAATCAGTTTGCGTTCGATAATACAGTTTAATCGAACGCAAACCATTTTAAATAGTGACATGCCAATCTTTGCAGTCTTTATGCTGCCAGCCGCGCCGCGTGCCAGGCTATGTGGTCGGCCATGAAGGTCGAGATGAAGTTGTAGGAGTGATCATACCCCTCGCGCATGTTCAGTGTCAGGTCGATGCCGGCCTTTTGGCAGGCGTCTCGCAGGAGCCATGGGCGCAGGCCATTGTCGAGGAATTGATCGGCGGTTCCTTGGTCAACAAGGATTTCGCTGATGCGAGACCCGCCCTCTATCAGGTTCGTGGCGTCATATTCGCGCCAGTTCGCCGGATCGGAGCCCAGATATTTCTCGAACGCCGGCCGCGACCAGTCTGCTGTCGATGGCTGGACGATCGGCGCGAAAGCCGACACCGACCGGAAGCGATCCGGGTTCCTGAGCGCGAAGGTCAGCGCGCCGTGTCCACCCATCGAGTGGCCGAAAATGCCCTGCCGCTTCATGTCGACGGGGAAATTCTCGGCGACCAGATCGGTTAGCTCCGACAGGATATAGCGCCGCATGTTGTAGTGTCTGGAAAACGGTTCCTGCGTCGCGTCGAGGTAGAAACCGGCGCCCTGCCCGAACTGCCAGTTGTCCTTTTCGTCCGGCACGTCCGCGCCGCGTGGGCTGGTGTCCGGGCAGATAATCGCCACGCCATGCTCGGAAGCCGCGCGCCGGTACTCGCCCTTGTCCATCACATTCTGATGCGTACAGGTGAGGCCCGAGAGATACCACAACAGCGGCACCGTCGACTTTTCCGCCTGGGGCGGGAGATAAAGGGCGAATGTCATCTCCCCGCCGCACGCCTCGGATGGGTGGGAATAGACGTGCTGCACGCCCTCATAGGCCTTGCTGGCCGAAACCTGCTTCATCGTATCCTCCCGGATGACATTCGTCTCGCTTAAAGCACTTTTCTTGCAGATGCCTCAGTAAACCACGACAGACCTGATGGACTTGCCGTCATGCATCAGATCGAAGGCCGTATTGATCTCTTCGAGCGGCATGGTGTGAGTAATCAGATCGTCGATGTTGATCTTGCCGTCCATATACCAGTCGACGATTTTCGGAACGTCAGTGCGGCCACGCGCGCCGCCGAACGCGGTGCCCTTCCAGACGCGCCCCGTAACGAGCTGGAACGGACGGGTGGAGATTTCCTTGCCCGCTTCCGCCACGCCGATGACGATCGACTCGCCCCACCCGCGATGGCAGCATTCCAGCGCCTGGCGCATCACGTTGACATTGCCGGTAGCGTCAAAGGAAAAATCGGCCCCGCCATCGGTCAAATCCTGAATGGCCTGCACCACCTTGTCGTTGCCGATCTCTGCGGGGTTGACGAAATCCGTCATGCCGAATTTCTTGGCCATCGCCCGCTTGGAGGGGTTGATGTCCACGCCGATGATCTTGTCCGCGCCCACCATTCGCGCGCCCTGAATGACGTTGAGACCGATGCCGCCGAGGCCGAACACGACGACATTGGCACCCGGCCACACCTTGGCGGTGTAAATCACGGCGCCGATGCCGGTGGTGACACCGCAGCCGATGTAGCAGATTTTGTCGAAAGGCGCGTCCTCACGCACCTTCGCCAGTGCGATCTCCGGCAGCACAGTGAAGTTGGAGAACGTCGAGCAGCCCATGTAATGGAACACCTCGCCGCCGTCGCAGGAAAAACGCGTGGTCTTGTCCGGCATCAGCCCCTGCCCCTGTGTCGCGCGGATCGACGTACAGAGGTTCGAACGTTGCGACAGACATGTCTTGCACTCGCGACATTCCGGCGTATAGAGCGGAATAACGTGATCGCCCGGCTTCAAAGACGTAACGCCCGCGCCCACCTCACGCACGATGCCAGCGCCCTCATGGCCAAGGATGGCCGGGAACTTGCCTTCGGAATCCAGCCCGGACAACGTATAGGCATCCGTATGGCAGATGCCCGTGGCCATGATTTCGACCAGCACTTCCCCTGCCTTGGGGCCGCCGATTTCGATAGTCTCGATGGACAGCGGCTTGTTTGCCTCCCAGGCGACTGCTGCACGTGTTTTCATGACGATGTTCCCTTCTGTTTATCAATTCGCAGTTATTTCAAACTTGAAGCAGGTCATCGAGCCGCTATTTGAGATAAGTCCGCAGCAGACGCATGATCTCTTCTATATCCGCATCGTGATCGGCAAAGCCTCCGCTTGCGTTTTCTTGCCGTTGCCCGAAAGTCTCACGCATATGGCTCTCCAGCACCTCGGCCATCAACCCGTTGGCAGCGCCGCGCAAGGCTGCAATCTGTTGCAACAGCACGCCGCACTCCGTCCCCGCCTCCACTGCCCGCTCCAGCGCTTCGGCCTGTCCCTTGATGCGGCGAAGACGCGTCAGGGCACGTTTTTTCTCTTCTGGCGAGTGCGGCATAATGCAGCCTGTTTCCGTTCGCGACCCTATTCACATATACTCTATACCAGTATATTTCCAGCACCTGAAACGGAAAAATATCCATAGCCGGACATCGGTCAGCGCGAGGCAAGGTATGGCCTTGAAGATCATACAGAGTTGAAATATCTCTCTTTCCTGATCAGGAGCCGGAGTGGTGGTCGGCAGATGGAGAATACCGATGGCGGAAGCCCCTTATCCGCATGAGCACCCTCATCGCGATGCGGCTCTGGCGGAAATTCACGCGCGGCCCGTCGACCTGATCGACGCCGAAGCCCGCGTGCGCCGTCTGGTCTTCACGGTGGACCCGCAATCCGGTGCGATGACAAAGACCATCGCGCGCTTCCTCGCGTTCGCAGCAGATCTGGACGTCAGCCCCAACGAGGCTGGCGCGCGGCGTTATGTGTTCACAACCCCGTTGCGGCAGGTCACGTGGGAGTTTCACACGGAATTCGTGACGATTACGTGGCGTGCTGCCCGCCATGACGACACCAACTGGCCGGACGACATCGGTCTTGACGCACTGGGCGAGGCGCAGCTCGTTGGGGCAATCCGCGTCGATCTGATTGATCAGGACTCAATTCCTGAGCACCTGCTGCCCGGTTTCTCGCTGCCCAGCCTTTGCTTCATCTCGGTGGAATCGGGTGGCGCGCAGGTTGCCACGGATTTCGTGCCGGATGCCGACAAGTTCATCCGCATCGAGTTTGCTGCCGGCTCGCTGTCACCGCTCCGCCGCGCCATCGTGCTGCGGCGGCTGCTGGAGATGGAGACCTACCGGACGATGGCGCTTCTTGCCTTGCCGCTGGCGCGCGATGTCACGCCCGGTCTGCGCGCGCTTGAGATAGAACTGAGCGCGCTGATCGAAAGCCTGTCGGATGCTGAAACGACCGATCAGGTGCGACAGAAGCTTGACGGGCTTGTCACTCTGTCCGTTCAGGCCGGACAGATATCGGAAAAGCTGGGTTACCGTTTTGCCGCCGCCCATGCCTATGGCACCATACTGCGCTCACGGCTTGAGAAACTGCGCGAGACAACGCTGGGCCGCGGGTCCAGCCTGTCCAGTTTCATCGGCAACCGGGTGGAGCCGGCACTGTCGACCTGCGCGGCCATCGAGCGACGGCTCGAAGCGTTATCCACCAAGATTGCCCGCACCGTGTCGCTTCTCGATGTACGCATCGGACTGGACATGCAGATCCAGAACAAGACCGTGCTGGAAACCATCGCCGAGACAGCCAAGAGCCAGTTCCGGCTTCAGCACACAGTCGAGGGCCTTTCCACCATCGCCATCACCTATTACGCCATCGGCATATTGGGATATGCCGTTTCCGCGCCGATCGAGGTGCTGAACTGGGACAAAACGCTGGTCATGTCCGCCGCGGCCGTGCCGATGCTGATTGTCGTGTGGGCCAGCATGCGCTGGATACGCAACCGCAAACACTAGCAATATCTGATAAAAGCCTCAGCTTGAGCGAACGCCTTCTGCGAGCGCTGGCATTGCGTTGCAACATGAAAATTGGCAGACGACATCAGCTTGTATGTCCTGTAGAAGAGCGTGGGATCGACCATGCGAATCTTTTATCAGGTAGCCGACCGACATGACGGACCGCTCTTCATCTCCTGCACCGGACGTTTTTACCCGCGCCGAAATGCTCGTGCAGGCTCTGCCGCATATGCAGCGCTATGACCAGCAGGTGGTTGTTATCAAGTATGGCGGCCACGCCATGGGAGACGCCGCTGCCGCGGCCAATTTCGCCGAGGATGTCGTGCTGCTGGAACAGTCCGGCGTGCGCCCCATCGTGGTGCATGGCGGTGGGCCGCAGATCGGCGGCATGCTGAGCCGCTTGGGTATCCAGTCGGAATTTCAGGCGGGCCTGCGGGTCACGGACAAAGCCACGATCGAGGTTGTGGAGATGGTGCTGGCAGGCTCCATCAACAAGCAACTCGTCGGCACCATCGCCGCTGAAGGCGGCCGGGCCATCGGGCTGTGTGGCAAGGACGGCAATATGGTCACCGCGCGTAAAGTATCGCGCAGCGTCGTCGACGAGCAGACGCAAACGGAAAAGACGGTCGATCTGGGGTTTGTCGGCGAGCCGCAGCGTGTCAACCGCGCCGTGCTCGATGCCGTGCTGGGAGCGGAACTCATCCCCGTTCTTGCCCCCGTCGCCCCGGGCGATGATGGCGCGACCTACAACATCAACGCCGACACGTTTGCCGGCGCAATCGCAGGTGCGATGCGGGCCAAGCGCTTGCTTCTGCTGACCGACGTGCCCGGAGTGCTTGACAAGAACCGGCAGCTCCTGCCCGAGCTGACCATCGAGGATTGCCGCAGGCTCATTGCCGACGGCACCATCACCGGCGGCATGATCCCCAAGGTTGAAACCTGCATCTATGCGCTCGAACAAGGGGTGGAGGGCGTCGTCATTCTCGACGGCAAGGTGCCGCATTCGGTCCTGCTGGAGCTTTATACCGATCACGGCGCGGGCACACTCATTGTCCGCTGAATGCGGGACGGCATATTGCCCGTAACCGCCAGGCTTTTTCAATGAGCAACGGCTACCTGTATCTGGGCATCGCGATCATCTGTGAGGTGATCGCGACCTCTGCCCTGAAATACTCGGAAGGCTTCACCCGCCTCCTGCCGAGCATCGTCACGGCGACTGGCTATGCCCTGGCGTTCTATTTTCTCTCGCTGACGCTCAAAACGATTCCGGTTGGTATCGCCTACGCGATCTGGAGCGGGATCGGCGTGATCGCCATTACCATCATCGGACTCATCGCCTTCGGCCAGAAGCTCGACACACCGGCCGTCATCGGCCTCGCGCTTATCACCGCGGGGGTTCTTGTCATCAATGTGATGTCAAAGACGACCGGTCATTAACTGGAATCTGGCCAACAAACACATCGCACTACTATTGAAAACTGCGTCCACAGCTATATGCCGGGATACACGATGAATGGCCAAGATACTTCATGCGCGCGAATGGAATTGTGCGAAGGCAGTTTGCGGCTTGGCGTAAAGTTCTGATTGGGGAACGTCCAGGCGTTCGTGACAAGGGGCCGTTCGAAGAGACCGGCCCTTTATTTTTTCGATATGTAGCAATCCCTTGCATCCGGCGTTATCAATCTCCGTCTCACAAACCGGCGAGAATGGGGATTTGATCGCTTTGGACCGGAACTCTCATCTTTTAGCCGCGTTCCCGCTTCAAGATGCCCGCGAACATGCCGGAGAGCATGTGACAAACTGCATTAGGAGGAGGATAATGCATTGGCGTATGTTGCCATGACAGCTTCAGGCCCGGGAAACAGGCGGATCGCTGCCATCGATTTCTGGCGCGGGCTGGTGTTGATCGTCATTTTCATCAACCATATCCCCGGCAACATCGTCGACCGCCTGACGCCGCGCAATTTCGGCTTTTCCGACTCGACCGAAGCCTTCGTTTTTATCGCTGGCCTGTCCGTGGCGCTGGCATGGGGACGTTTTACCGCTCGCGGCGACACCGCCAGTGTCGTGGACCGTGCATGGCGGCGCACGTCCCTGCTTTACATGGTGCATCTGTTACTGACATTCACGGCCATCGCCCTTTATGCCAACGCATTCGTGCTGACGGGCAACGAATCGTTTCTTCTCGATCACGGACGCGACGTGATTTTTGAGGAGCCGGCGACAGCGCTGCTTGGCATCGTCTTCCTCGGGCACCAGCTTGGATATTACAACATCCTGCCGCTCTATATTCTGCTGGTGTTCCTGTCCCCGTTCATCCTGTTTGCGGTCTGGCGAGCGCCCCTGATCTCGCTGGCGGTGTCTGTGGCGATTTATATCGTCGCGCAACTGCCGCAGGTCAACTTACCCAGCTGGCCGTTGCCGGGCTTGTGGGCATTCAACCCATTCGCCTGGCAGTTCGCATTCGTCGCCGGCATGGTGATCGGCGTGCTGTGGAAACGCGACAAGCTAAGCCTTCCAGCCTCGCGGCCATTGATGATCGTCTCCACCGTGCTCGTGGCCTTTGGCGCTATCGTTG
Organism: Pseudochelatococcus contaminans; assembly: GCF_014195635.1. Lineage (GTDB taxonomy): Bacteria > Pseudomonadota > Alphaproteobacteria > Rhizobiales > Beijerinckiaceae > Pseudochelatococcus > Pseudochelatococcus contaminans. Next base: position 890,945 of record NZ_JACICC010000001.1, read on the forward strand.
CCACGGATGCGTTCGGCTTCGCCCCCGGCCTGTTCGCGGCTGTCTACGGACTGGGCGGTTTCGACAAAACCGATATGAGCGTGATGCGATTCATGCATTTTCTCGCGCTGGCCTATCTCGTCACCCAATTGCGTGTCGGCGAGCAAATGCTTCGGTTCCAATGGGGGCGTTCACTGGCGCTGATCGGCCGTCATGGGCTTGCGGTTTTTGCTCTCGGCTCCGTGTTGAGCAGCGCAGGCCAGATTTATACCGCGCTCACGGAAGGCACGCGTCTCGCGAGCGGCACAATTACCGGCCTTGTCGTCGTGCCGGCGGGAATCATGTGCCTGTACTGGTTCGCGCGTTTTCTGGAAAGCCGTTCCAGCCGTGCGACGGCGACGGCAACAGTGACGACACAAACGGCGACGTGATCACCACGCCGCCGCTCAGTAAAAGCTATTGTATCAGTATTTACCAGAGCATTTCGGCCTTTCAATAAAGTGCCGAAATGCTCTAGCGCCGGCCGACGATGAAGATGCGAGGGAAAGCAAGCAAGACCTTGCCATCGGAGCGCTCGGGATAAAACTCTGCAAGTTTCTCGGTATATTCCGTGAGGTAAAGAGCGCGCTCAGAAACGTCCAACGGCTCGATATACGGCATGAGGCCCGTTCCCTTGACCCATTCGACGATGGCATCGACACCGTCAAGCGGATGCTGATAGATCGTATGCCAGATGTCCACCCGCTCAAGATGCGGAATGAGCATGTCATAATACTCGCCCACCGCAGCAAGGCGGAGCCGCTCCACGCCAGCCAGCCGCGAAGACCATTGCCCTGCCCCGGCAACCTCACGCATCAGGTTGTGCGATGGCTGGGCAAGGTTATCCGGCATCTGGATGGCCAGCGCGCCACCTGGCGCGAGCAGTTCGACCAGCCCTGGCAGCAACGTATCGTGATCCGGCACCCATTGCAGCGCGGCATTGGCATAAATGACGTCGAAAGGCCCCTCATCCCGCCATGCCCCACCAGCCGCGCCAGAGAGCGCACCGATATCGCCTTCCACAAACTGCACGTCTGGCAGACGCTGACGCGCCTTGGCAATCATGTCCGATGAGTTGTCGACGCCGATTACCTGCGCGTCCGGAAAACGCCGCACCAGCAATTCCGTCGAATTGCCGGGACCGCAGCCAAGGTCGACGATGCGCGACGGCGTTTCAACCGGCACCTGCGCCAACAAATCCCGCGCCGGACGCGTCCGTTGATCCTCGAACTTGAGATATTGTACTGCGTCCCACTGTGGCATGTCCGTCCCCGATTCCGCTTGTTGAAACGTGTCACGACCTTTCAAAGGCCGGGACACGATCAAGCTTGTTATATTCTGCCGCAACCTGCGTCAGCGGCTGAATTTCTTGTATTGAATGCGCTTTGGTATCGTGGAGTCGATGCCCAGACGCCGCTTCTTGTCTTCCTCATAGTCCTGGAAGTTACCCTCAAACCATTCGACATGGCTATCGCCTTCGAAGGACAGAATGTGGGTCGCGATACGGTCAAGGAACATACGATCATGGCTGATGATAACGGCGCAGCCGGCGAAGTCTTCCAGCGCCTCTTCAAGCGCCCGCAGGGTGTCGACGTCCAGATCGTTGGTCGGTTCGTCGAGCAGCAGAACGTTCGCGCCGGACTTGAGCATCTTGGCCAGATGAACGCGGTTGCGCTCACCGCCGGAGAGCATGCCGACCTTCTTCTGCTGATCGCCGCCCTTGAAGTTGAATGCGGAGCAATACGCACGCGAGTTGATCTCGCGCTTGCCCAGATAGATGATGTCATTGCCGCCGGAGATTTCTTCCCAGACGGTTTTCTTGGCGTCGAGCGCATCGCGCGACTGATCGACGTAACCAAGCTGCACAGATTCACCAATGGTGATGGAGCCGCTGTCAGGCTTTTCCTGTCCGGTAATCATGCGGAACAGCGTCGTCTTACCCGCGCCGTTCGGCCCGATAACGCCGACAATGCCGCCGGGCGGCAGCTTGAAGCTGAGGTCATCGATCAGCAGCCGGTCACCGAAGCCCTTCGTCAGGCCGTCGAAGTCCACGACATTGTTACCCAGCCTCTCGGCGATGGGGATGATGATCTGCGCCGTGCTCGCAGCCTTGTCGCTGGCCTTCTGCACCAGATCCTCATACCGCTGGATACGCGCCTTGCTTTTGGCCTGACGGGCGCGCGGCGAGGCCGAAATCCACTCGCGCTCGCGCTCCAGCGTGCGTTGGCGGGCTTCTTCCTCACGGCCTTCCTGCACCAGACGCTTCTGCTTCTGTTCCAGCCACGAGGAATAATTGCCCTCGTAAGGGATGCCGCGGCCGCGATCCAGCTCCAGAATCCAGCCGGTAACATTGTCGAGGAAGTAACGATCGTGGGTGACGATCAGGATCGCGCCTGGATACTGACGCAGATGCCCCTCTAGCCACGACACGGTTTCAGCATCGAGATGGTTGGTCGGTTCGTCGAGAAGCAGCAGGTCCGGCTGCCAGAGCAGCAGCTTGCACAGCGCCACACGGCGTTTTTCACCGCCCGAGAGCGATGCGACATCGGCATCGTCGGGCGGGCAGCGCAGAGCGTCCATCGCCTGATCGACACGGCTGTCGAGATCCCAAAGATCTTGCGCTTCGATCTCGTCCTGCAACCGCGTCATCTCGTCGGCGGTTTCCTCGGAGTAATTGAGCGCCAGCTCATTATACTTGTCGAGAATAGCCTTTTTCTCGGCCACGCCTTCCAGCACGTTTTCGCGCACGGTCTTGTTCGGATCGAGCTGCGGCTCCTGCGGTAGATAGCCGACGCGCACGCCGTCTGCGGCCCACGCCTCGCCGGTGAATTCCTTGTCCGTCCCGGCCATGATGCGCAGCAACGTGGATTTACCCGCGCCGTTGACACCCAGCACGCCGATCTTGGCGCCGGGATAAAACGACAGGTGTACGTTATCCAGCACCTTCTTCCCACCGGGATAGGCCTTGGAAACGCCGCTCATATGGTAAACGTACTGAAAGGAGGCCATAGCTCTCTCATTTAAAGGCATCCGCGAGCTTGATCAGCCCTTGGCGCACAAATCCATACACTCTCAGGAAGCAGTTAGCAGGCCGCAACGCAAGCTTCAAGCGCGGCGACCGCAACGGAGCTTTGCCGCGGAGCGCTCAGCGGGCGGCGAACGCGATTTCAGGCTGCACTTTAACCGGGTTGAAACGACGCCAGAATCGTCACATTACTTGCCATGAATAATCTGGACGATTGAATGCAAACGCTGAACGGCCACACGACACTTCGCTTTAACTGGCGGCCCGCCATTCGCGCGCTGCCGGATGACTGTCTCGTGGCGGCCATTGGCGACGTTCATGGCCATGCCGATTTGCTGGCCGTCATGCACGACGCCATCAAGCGTGAGCTGGATGAAATCGGCCCGCGCAGCGCAACCGTCATCCATTTAGGCGACCTTATCGACCGCGGGCCGCAAAACATTGATTCGCTGCTTCTGGCGCGACGTGGAATAGAGGGGGCGGTGAACATCACCCTGCGCGGCAATCACGAGGACCGCTTTCTCGCCTATCTGGCCGGCCGGTCGGATGCGATCGGGCCGTGGATCGATGCCGGTGGCGGCAGCATGTTCAAGGAACTCGACCTCGACCCCTGGAATGTCAATCCGGAAGAGTTCCGCCGCCGATTCGGTGAGGATCTGGCCCAGTGGCTCGAAGCCACGCCTTTCATGCACCGCATCAATCAACTTGTGTTCGTGCATGCGGGAATAGACCCGAAGCGCCCGCTCGACCGGCAAGACCCTTACACTTTGATGTGGACGCGCCGGGAATGGCTGGATCAGCCCGGCCCCTACCCCGAGGGAGTTGCCGTGATTCACGGGCATATTCCGCGCAGGACGGTCGACTTCCGCAGCCATCATCGCATCGACCTCGACAGCGGCGTCGTCAACTGGGGGGTGCTGTCAGGGCTGGTTATCAGCGGCGGAAGAATGCGTTTGCTGCAGGTCAGCCACGCTTTTTCTCCATCTTAATACTTCAGCCGCAAATCTGACATAGTACATGCAGATAAGGGAAGCATTACTTCCCTCTTTTTCCAACTGCTTGCGGCTTCTTGTCATGTCCGACACATCCATCGCCCGCCCCTTTGCGGCGGGCAACAACACCACGCTTGCCGGTATCGGCCTGATGGTGTTCGGTCTGTTCCTTTTTGGCGCCAATGACGTCATGGGCAAATGGCTCGTGGCCGATCATTCCGTTGGGCAGATGCTGCTCATCCGCTCGGCGGCGGCACTGCTGATTCTGGCGCCTTTCATCTGGCGGGAACGGGCGACGTTCTTCTCCGTCGAGCGCCCCTTTATCCAGATCGCGCGGGCCTTCTGCGGCACGGCTGAGGTCGCCCTGTTCTACTGGGCCGTGGCCTATCTGCCGCTGGCGGATGTCATGACCTTCTATCTTGCCGGGCCGATTTACGTCACCGCTCTTTCAGCACTGTTCCTCGGCGAACGTGTCGGCCCCGCACGCTGGGCCGCCGTGGTTGTCGGCTTCTGCGGCGTGTTGATCGCGCTCGGGCCGTCGATCACCGAGTTTTCCTGGCCGTCGATGATTGCACTTGCCGGCAGTCTCGGCTTTTCGGGACTGATGGTCATGACGCGCCTGTCTCGCGGCACCGGCGATCTGCAGTTGATCTCGTTTCAGATCATCGGCGGGTTGGTCTTTGGCGTCGTGGCCGCGCCTGTCGGCTGGATGACGCCAAGCACCAATGGCTTCCTGATGATGGGTCTGCTGGGCATCATCTCGATGTGCGCCTATCTGTGCGTCAACCGTGCTCTCAAACTCGCACCCGCATCGGTCGTCGTGCCTTATCAGTACACACTGATTATCTGGGCCGTGGTCTTCGGTTACGCGTTCTTCAACGAGATTCCCGAGGCTACGACGCTGATCGGCGCGGCCATCATCGTCGGTGCGGGCATCTTCCTGTTCGTGCGTGAACAGGCACAGAAGCGCTTGCGCCGTCGGCATGAAGTGCAGCCCGCTACCGCGGAGGTTCCGCTGGAACCACGCGCCTGAACGCGGCACCGGAGCGTCAGGCATCAGGCTTTTACAAATGCCGATATGCGGCGGGGTGTTACTGGAGCGTTTACCTCCTGCCGCGTATCATCGTATAAGATATCATGTCCGAGTCCGATATAACCGACAACAGTCCCGAATCCCGGGCGGCAATCGCCGCGCTGCTTGATTTTTACGTCGAGGCGGGCGTCGATATCGTATTGGACGATGCGCCGGTGGATCGTTTCCGCGAGAGCGCAGAAGCACGCCCGTCTGCAGCACAGATCAAACGTCAGGCTCCGTCTCCCGCATCGCCAACGCAACCGCGCCTCGCTGCGACAGCCAATGCGTCGCCAGGCAATGCAGGGTTTCTCGCGACAGCCGACGACCCCGTATTCACTGCTCAGGAGCTGGCTCGCAACGCTGACACCCTTGACGCCCTTCGGGTCGCGCTGGCGGGATTTGATGGATGCGCGCTGAAAAAAACTGCCAAAAATCTCGTATTCGCTGACGGCACCCCACAAGCCCGCGTCATGTTTGTGGGTGAAGCACCGGGGCGTGATGAGGATCTTCAAGGCAAGCCGTTTGTCGGAAGGTCCGGTCGCCTGCTCGATCTGATGCTTGCCGCGATTGGCCTCGATCGCACGAGGAATGCCTATATCGCCAACATCGTCCCATGGCGCCCGCCGGGAAACCGGACGCCGACGCCGCAGGAAGCAGCCACGTGCCATCCGTTCATCCGGCGGCAGATCGAGTTATGCGATCCGGATATTTTGGTGTGCCTTGGTGGCCCATCCGTTCAGGCCCTGCTTGGCGTGAAAGAGGGTATCCTGAAAACGCGGGGACGATGGTTCGACTATAACACCGGAAAGCGCGACATTCGGGCGCTGGCAACGCTGCATCCCGCATATCTGCTGCGCCAACCATCCCAAAAGCGTCTGGCGTGGCGGGATTTCAAGGCGCTCAGAAAGGCGCTTGGTGCGTGAGGAACGCAACGAGATATCCGGCCTAACCAAGCGGCAGCATCCCGTAAAATATAAATTTTGAAAAGCCGACGCTATAGTGCCGCGCGCTCGTGGAGCAATTGGACAATGGCCGATTGCAATTCGACAGTTCCCTCGCCCGTCCGGCTTGAGGTTGCGATCACTGATGGATACGCCGCAGGGCGACGGATGATCGATTCTTCGATCGTGCGAATGCGATCGGCGAGAGGGCCGGGCTTCAGTGCATCGGCCTTGGTCAGCACGATCTGATATGACACTGCAGCCTTATCGAGACTGTCGAGAACCTTGAGATCGTTGTCTTTCAGGCCATGCCGGGCGTCGATGAGGACGTAGACGCGGGCCAGATTGGCGCGACCGCGTAGATAGGCGTAGATCAGATCCGTCCACGCGGCGACCTTGTCCTTGCCAACCGCCGCATAGCCATAACCAGGCATATCCACGAGGGTAAAGGCGGATTCCTGCCCCTCGCCGATGCGGAAAAAGTTGAGTTCCTGTGTGCGTCCCGGCGTACTCGACGTTCGCGCCAGCGCCTTGCGGCGCGTCAGCGCGTTGACAAGGCTCGACTTGCCGACATTGGAGCGACCGGCAAAAGCGATCTCCAGCCCATGCATGGGCGGCAAGCCTCCGAGAGACCCCGTTCCCCAGAAGAACTCCGCCGTGCCTGCAAACAGTTTGCGCACTATTTCGTCATGTTCAGGATGATCAGTCATTTGCCATTGCATCATGCCAGGCCATTTCGTGTCTGATTGAAACGCGATAACGGTCCAAGGTTTTGAGTGTGAACGAACGCTTTCCGAACCGCAAATGCGGCAAAAGGGATGCACGAGAACAGTCCCGCACATCCCACGCTCTAACTTCTATATTTTACCGCAACTTGCGTTCAGATCGATCCATCACCTTGAACGCAAACTGCTCTAGCCCTTTTTGGGTTGTTTCTTGCGGAACATGTTTCGCAAATTACCCCAAAGCTCAATCTTCACACCGTTCTTGTGCATGATGTAGCCCTGCTGGATCACCGAAAGCAGGTTGTTCCAGGACCAGTAGATAACCAGACCGGCAGGGAACGATGCCAGCATGAAGGTGAAGATGATCGGCATCCACGTGAACATGGTCTGCTGGATCGGGTCCGGCGGCGCCGGGTTCATCTTCATCTGGATGAACATGGTGAAGCCCATGATCACCGGCCACACGCCGATCATCAGGAACGGTCCAAGGAGCGGAACCTGTGCCGGATCCCACGGAATGAGGCCGAACAACGTCAGAACCGGCAGCGGATCGGGCGCGGACAGATCCTTGATCCAGCCAAAGAACGGCGCATGGCGCATTTCGATGGTGATGAACAGCACCTTATAGAGCGCGAAGAAAACCGGGATCTGCACCAACATCGGCCAGCAGCCGGCGATGGGGTTGATCTTCTCTTTCTTGTAAAGCTCCATCAGGGCTTGCTGCTGCTTGGCGCGATCTTCCTTATAGCGCTCGCGGATGGCGACCATCTCAGGCTGAACGGCCTTCATCTTCGCCATGGAGGCGTAGGAGCGGTTCGCCAGCGGCAGGAAGGCGAGTTTCACAAGCACCGTCACCACGAGGATAGCGACACCGAAGTTGCCGATCAGCCTGTAGAAGAAATCAAGCAGCAGGAACATCGGCTTGGTGATGAAGTAGAACCAGCCCCAGTCGATCAGCAGATCAAAATTCTTGATGCCAAGCGTCGTCTCGTAATGAGAGATCGCGCTCACCTCCTTCGCGCCAGCGAAAAGGTGCATGCGGTTTTCGATGCGGCCGCCCGGTTCCAGCGCCTTTGCTGGCCCCAGAACGTCTGCCTGATAGATAGGCTGACCGTTTGCACCCGTGCGCAACGAGAAGCGACCAGCGAAGGGCGTTTCCTGATTGGGGATAAGCGCGGTAGCCCAGTACTTCTCGGTGATGCCGATAAATCCGCCAACCGTGTTGGCAAATTCCACGCCGGTGCCGCCGGTAGCTAGTTTGGGCTCCTCGGCCATGCTGGCGAAGGAGATCTCGCGCAGGCCCTCACTGCCGAGCACACCGATCATGCCCTCGTGCAGCAGATAGAAATTTTCCGTCTTCGGCGTGCCACGACGCGTCACCAGCGACCAGGGATGCAACGTCAGCGCTTCGCCGGTGGCGTTCTCAACACTGTCCGTGACAGTGAACATCGCGTCGTCATCGACAGCGATCACGCGACGGAAAACGAGCCCTTCGCCATTATCCCACGTCAGCGTCACCGGCGCCGCAGGCGTCAGGCGGTCGCTGTCAGCCGTCCACTCGGTCGTTGGTGTCGGCAAGGCGACAGTCCTGCCATCCGCTGCGACCCAGCCGAAATCGGCGTAATAGGGTTCAGGGCTGGATGGCGGCGACAGAAGAACGATGATCGGGCTGTCAGGATTGACCGTCTCGCGATAGTGCCGCAACGCCACATCGTCGATACGCCCTCCGATAAGGGAGAACGACCCCTTGATGGCGGGGGTATCGATGATAACACGCGGATTAGCCGCCACGGCCTGCTCGCGAGAGACCGGCGTTGCGGGCGCACCTGGCTGGGAAGGCACCTGCCCGGCTGTCGCCGATTGCGGAACAGGCACGGCCGGATCAGACGTCGGATTGACCGGCTGAGTCTGCGTCGTTTCCTGAACGGGCGGCGAAAGCTCGTCGGCGAAGAAATACTGCCAGCCTATCAAGATTAGAAACGATAGCGCGATGGCTAGAATCAAATTCTTATGGTCGCCGCTCATGAACCACCCGTGGGATCTTGTTGTGTCGTGTTGCGTGAACGGGCATCGCCCCCGCCGCGTCCTCTTTTCGGCGCCCGGTCCTGCCGGACACGAGGATTACCCTGTCGAGGCGGCGAGGAAAAGGCCCGTTTGAGATCTGCCTCGATGACATCCGCCTTGGCGGTCAGCATTTCCGCCCGGCCAATGATGACGAAGTCGATATCGGCCTGTGGCCAGAAGGGCTTCAACCGGGACAGCAAGCCACGCAATCTGCGTCGGATGCGGTTGCGCCCAACCGCGTTCGCGGTCTTTTTCGTGACAGTCAGGCCAAAACGGGGACCGCGAATCTCCTCGGTCGCCCGGCCAGAAGCTTTATTGCTGGAAACGTCGCTGCCTTTTGTCGCAACGGCGCGCTGCATAACCTGCACCGTCATGCGGCTGCTGTGCACGCGTCGTCCTGACGCAGCGGCAGCGAGAAATTCAGCCCGCTTGAGGAGGCGCGGCAGCTTGCCGGATGCAGGAATCGTGGCAGAAGCTCCCGAATCGCCATTCAGGCAAGCGCCGGCGATGGGCGCGTCAGGCACGGTTCCAGGGACAGTGTTCATTACAGATACCATGCCCGGAAACCCGGCCCAGATCCGGGTGTCTGCTCGCCTGTCGCGGATACTTTCCTGACATGCGCCGGCATCCCGTCACATGTCCAGGCACATTGAATGCCAGCTTTGGTACGGCAAAAAGCTCGGAACGCAGGTTCTGAATTCATCAGAAGGCTACCCATTCCGACAATGAAGCGCACAGGCATTTTGATACGTGCGACGCCTTCCCCGCGCCTGGGCATCACAGAGCCATGGCGCGGGGAAGGCGTCGCACAAACTGAAAGCCTGCTCAGGCGCTCAGACGCTTGCGGCCGTTGGCGCGGCGCGAAGCGATGACGGCGCGGCCGCCCTTGGTCGACATGCGCGCACGGAAACCATGGCGGCGCTTGCGAACGATCTTGCTTGGTTGATAAGTCCTTTTCACGGCCTTGAACTCCGGTCGCACGAATAACAGAAAAACAGCGCGATCGATGCGTTCGCCCGCGCCCTGTATCGCCGCCTTGCAATGGCGACGACCAGCAAAACTAATGATGTCGTTTGTAACAAAACAACAAGCGGCGCCCACGACAGGCACCGCCATACCGATTGGAGCTTATGACGGGATTCACCCAGAAAGTCAACGCCCACTTTGCATTCTGTGCTTCAGTCCGGCCTGTTCTCCCACCTTTTTGACGCACCCATATTCGTCGATGAAACTGCGATACCGAATATCGTGCGGTCGGCGGCTTTGATCCCGCAGCCACAAATGTTGGCGAAGCGGGTTTCCTTTTGCGACTGAATCAATTGTCAGGTATCAAGAAAGTCCATGGGCAACGTGCCGGATCGTCATCCGTGAATCATCTCCTGCGGGCCGGTTCTTTTGCAGACATTGAAGGAACAGGGCATGAGATATCCAATCGCCTGTCATTGCAGCAGATGTTCCGGCGATACTTATCCATCGTCCACGGCATGCAATATTCGGCTGCCGACAATGCGTTCTCCACATCAATGCCCCCACTTTTCTGGAGGCGCCGCGCCATGACACATCGCGGCATGACACAAAGTGAATTAACGCAACACAACGTGGCGCCGCGCGAGGCACAAGCAAGAGCACCCGCGACAGAGCCGAACAGCCATGCAGGGCCGCGGCCTACTGCCTCCGAACCGCGGAAGGTCGATTTCTGCATCGTCGGCTCCAGTATGCCTGCCCGACTGGTTGCATTGAAGGCCGCGGAAGCTGGCGCCTCGACATTGCTTGTTACCTCTCCAACGGCAGCAACTACACCAGCAGGCGTATTTTATGCTCCGCTGGCTCTGGTTGAAGCGGGCAAGCTCATCTATGCCGCCACCAGCATCGACAGGCTGAATTTACGTGATCGGGATAGCCTGCCTGCCACACACGGCGAAGAACTCACCGCCCCGCGGCTATCCGGCGAAGGGCTTGTGCGCCACCTCCGTCTCGTCGGTGAGACTTTGGCGCTGCGCACTGACAGCAAACGCCTTCGCGCCTTGCAAGTCTCCATCTTGACGGAGGAAACACGGTTCGAGGACACAAGAACCCTGCGCGCAGGCGACCACCGCATCGCAGCTCGCCAGTTCGTGCTGGCTCCCGATCTGGAATGGGATATTCCCGGCATTCCCGGCATCGACGAAATCGATTACCTCACCCCGGATCGCCCGATCATTGCCTCCCGGCCAGTGGAACGGCTTGTGGTGATTGGCATGTCCGACAGTGGCCTGGCACTGGCGCAGGCGCACAGGCATCTCGGCGCAGATGTCACGCTGCTGCCTTCTCCCGATGACGACAGCGCTGCCTTTGACGACGAGATCATCCGGCTGGCGCTGGCTGGCCTTGCTCGTGACGGCGTCGTCATTGATCCCGACGCACGTGTAACGCGGATCGAGGCTCGCGGCAGAGAGGCCGTCGTTCACATCTCTGGACACAATGGGCCGCATCATTTCGAACCTTCACAGGTCTTGCTGGCCCCTCGCCTGCGCGCGCGCTTTACCGACCCCGACTGGGCGACCGCGCGGATATCGACCACCAACGGCCAGCCAGTCGTCAACGCAGCACTCCGTACTTCAAATTCGCGCGTGTCCGTTATCGATGCCACGAGGGCCGGTGATATCTTCTCGTTCAGGCTGGACGACGACGCGGATTTTCTGGTCGATAGCCTGCTGCGAGGCCGCAGGCAGCCGTCGGCTCCGTCGATCCGCGCCATCCCGACAACGCCAGCGGTTGCTATCGTCGGCGCAAGCGAGGCCGCCGCGAGGGATGCCCACGGGCGCATCAAGGTGACACGTGCGTCCCACGCGCACCATCTGTCGCGGATCGCACGGCATCGCATCTTGTCACAGCCAGCCGGAGAGTTGAAGGTCATTGCCACCCGCAGCGGCCGCATCGTCGGCTGCGCGATTGCTGGAGACGGTGCGCTCGACGTTGCCGGCCTTTGGGCTCTGGCCATCAGCCGCAAACTGAAACTCGACGACTTGGCGCGTTTGTCGTTTCCGGATATTGCGCTGAACAGCCTGACCCGACGCGCCACGCGCCTGTCGATTTACGGATGGCCGCTGGCAGGCAGCATGCTTCTGCGCCTCGCACGTCTCTGGCGAAGGATTCGCGGCTGAAGCATGATCATGAATCGGCACACCGCGCAGCCAGACGACTCTCCCGGCGATTCCTCCAAGGTTGAAGGGAAAGCCGGAAACCGTCGGATCATCAGCCTGCCCATACGCCTGCTTGTGCTGATGCTGATATTCGCGTTGGTTGTGGAATTGCTCGGCCTTGTTCCGGCTATCACGGCATTTCGCCGGAGCTGGCTTAACGACCGCCTCTCCGCGGCGCAGATCGCGGCACTGGTTGTCGAGGCCTCGCCGGATGCATCCATTTCCCCGGCGGTAGAAGAGCGCCTTCTCGACGGCGTGGGTGTGATGGGAATAGCGCTGGGCAGCAGCGGAGCGCGCCATCTGCTGTCTAACGACCTGATGCCCAACCAGCCGCTGCGCACTTACGATATGCGTGATACCGGCTGGCTGGAGCAGATGTGCGACACGTTGGCAGACCTGTTCATCAACAATGATCGCGCCATCCGTGTCATTGGTGATGGGACCGGCGACGTCGCCTTTGTCGAGCTTATCATGGACCCCGCGCCGTTGAAGTCCGCCATGCTGGCGTTCGCGGTGCGAGTTGCGGGTGTGTCCTTCCTTGTCTGGGGCGCGGCGGCTATCGCCTTATACTGGGCGCTGATGCGGCTGATCGTGCGCCCCGTGCGTCGGCTGGCAGGGCACATCACCGCTTTCGAACGCGAGCCGGGAAATCCCGCGCGCATCATCATTCCATCCGGCAACAGAGACGAAATCGGCGAAGCGGAACAGGCGCTTGAACGCATGGAGCGCACGCTGGCAGCGGAGTTACGCCAGCAGCAACGTCTGGCTGCCTTGGGCCTGGCGGTTTCGAAAATCAGCCACGAACTGCGCAACCTGCTCACCGCTGCACAGCTTATGTCAGACCGTCTGGCGCAAGTCTCGGACCCCGTGGTGGAGCGTTTTGCGCCGCGTCTTATCGCCAATCTCGACCGGGCGATCAATTTCTGCGAATCGGCCCTCTCGTATGGCCGTGTGACGGAGGCGCTACCGCAGCGCAGGCCCGTAAAGCTGCTGCCGCTGATCGACGAGCTCAGGGATAACCTCGGCCTTGGCGATCACACGCCCATCCGCCTCTCAGCTGACGTCCCGGCAGATCTGACGCTTTACGGAGATCCGGATCAACTATCGCGCGTGCTGCTGAATCTGGGCCGCAATGCCGTGCAAGCATTGGAGCAGGGTATGAGCACCAATGCTACGAGTACACTTGCTACAAATACAAATGGCAAACCTACAGTCAGCGCTTCGGACGACAGGCCCCTAACCCGCGCAATTTCCATCAGTGCCCGCATCCTCTCCCCTGAGGAACGCAGAACTCAACCGGAAGCAGATGACGATCAGGACGCGCTTGCAGAAGCGGAGATTCGTTTCGCAGATGACGGCCCAGGATTCGCGCCCCGTGCGCGGGAACGTCTGTTCGAGGCTTTCAGAGGCACAACACGGCCGGGAGGCTCAGGCTTGGGCCTGCCAATCGCCGCAGAACTGATACGCCTGCACGGCGGCAGCATCACACTCGAACCCGATACGAGAGGCGCGTGTTTCGTCATCCACTTGCCGGCGACAAAGCGATGACAATTTTTCACTTTTTATATCAGTTGGTTACATCAATACCGCGCAATAATTCATATAATTTTGCCGGTTAGGGCTTGCCAAGAGCCCGACTCATCGATACTAACGCGTCATCGACGGGTTGCGAAACACCGCCCCGGACGAGAAGGCGCCCGTAGCTCAGCTGGATAGAGCACCAGACTACGAATCTGGGGGTCAGAGGTTCGAATCCTTTCGGGCGCGCCAAATATTTCAAAGACTTACGAAAAACGAACCGTTGCAAAAATCCGATTTGAAACGGTTTTTGAAACGGTTTTGGACAATCGGATAGCACTTCGGGAATCCTCGTAGTGCAGCGTTCCAAGAGCGCCTACATCGGTTGCCGTTCCACTCCGACGCGCGCTGGCGAGACATGCGCGATAGTGATCCCGATGCCTGGGCCGATGCCGCCGATCTCGACCGGACGATCCGCACCGGGTTTCGCGGGTTTCGTGGCGAGGTCTATTGGCACCGTTCGGCTGTTCCCCTTGATGCCGTGGATCTGACGACGGATACCGACCGGGGCCAGCTCGATCTCTGGCTGAACGAATGTGAGGGTCGGTGCGGCGCGCGAAGGCGGCTTCCGTCTTTGCGCAGCCACGGCGTTCCGGGCTGTCCAGCCGCAAGAGAGTAAGAGGAGTGTGGGGGTTTTCGTGACGGGTTTGAGGTCGAGAGAGAGGCTCTCGGCGCCCGTTGCGGAGACTACCACGATGGCTACTGCCGTTCAGAAGATCACCCTGTCGTCCTCGCGCGACATTCCCTTCAACAAGCTGATCCTCAGCCAGTCGAACGTGCGGCGCATCAAGGCTGGCGTGTCGATCGAGGAACTGTCGCAGGACATCGCCCGGCGCGGCCTGCTTCAGGGGCTCAATGTGCGTCCCGTCGTTGATGCCGATGGCAATGAGACCGGCATGTTCGAGATTCCCGCCGGCGGCCGCCGCTATCGGGCGCTCGAACTGCTGGTGAAGGCCAAGCGTCTGGTCAAGACCGCGCCCGTGCCGTGCGTCGTGCGCGAGGCCGGCTGCAACATCCTCCCCGAGGACGACAGCCTGGCCGAGAATATCCAGCGCGCGCCGCTGCACCCCCTCGACCAGTATCGCGCGTTTCAGGATATGCGCCTCAAGGGCATGTCCGAAGAAGAGATCGCCGCGGCCTTCTTCGTCTCGGCGAACGTGGTGAAGCAGCGCCTGCGCCTGGCGTCTGTCGCGCCCTCGCTGCTCGACCTTTATGCCGAAGACGGCGTGACGCTGGAGCAGCTCATGGCCTTCACCGTCAATCCCGATCACGCCCGTCAGGAACAGGTCTGGGACGCGATCAAGGATAGCTGGTCGAAGGAGCCGCATCAGATCCGGCGCATGCTGACCGAGACGACGGTGCGCGCAACCGACAAGCGCGCGCAGTTCGTCGGCGTCGATGCCTATGAGACGGCTGGCGGCATCGTGCTGAACGACCTGTTCCAGTCGGACGATGGCGGCTGGCTTCAGGATGTCGCTCTGCTCGACCAGCTCACCGACGACAGACTGAAGGCCGAGGCCGAGGTCATCGCCGCCGAAGGCTGGAAGTGGGTCGATGCGCGCGTCGAGACGCCCTATGGCTACGGTCATGGCCTGCGCCGGCTGATCGGCACGACCACCCCGCTGACCGATGAGGAACAGGCGAGTTTCGACGCCCTGACGACCGAATATGAGGCGCTGGAAGCCGAATATGCCGAGGCCGAGGAATATCCCGACGCGGTGGACGAGCGGGTCGGTGAAATCGAAACCGCGCTCGCAGCCTTCGAGGATCGGCCGGTGATCTACGATCCGGCGGAGATGGCCCGCGCCGGCGTGTTCATCAGCATCAACCGCGAAGGCCGTCTGTCGATCGATCGCGGCTATGTCCGTCCCGAGGACGAAGCGCCCCTGGCCGTGGACGCCGAGAACAACCCCGAAGGCGCGGAATCCGATGGTGCGGTGTCCTCGGACCCGGCCGTGCAGCGCGCGGTCATCACCGTCGGCGGTCAGCCGGCCGAACCCGAGGAGGAAGATGACGTCATCAAGCCGCTGCCGGAACGGCTGGTCACGGAACTGACGGCCCACCGGACGCTGGCGCTACACGATGCGCTGGCGAACAATCCCCATGTCGCCATGACGGCGCTGCTGCACCGGCTGGTGATGGAGCGATACCACTATTCCGCGCCGAACGGATGCCTGGAAGTCACCGTGCGTCACCACTTTTTCTCGACCCAGGGCACGGACCTGAAGGACAGCCCTTCGGCCAAGGGGATCGAGACGCGGTATGAGGACTGGAAGGCGGACCTGCCGACCGATGACGACGCGCTTTGGGACTGGATCGCCGCGCTCGACGACGCCAGCCGCATGGCCTTGCTCGCCCATTGCGTCGCCTATGGCGTAAATGCGCTTTACGAAAAGGTCGACCGTTACGGCGGCTCCGGGGTGTCGCAGCACAGCCTGGATCAGCGTTTGGCGCAGGCCGACCGGCTGGCGCGCGCGACGGGTCTCGACATGGTGGAGAACGCCGGATGGCAGCCGACGGTCGAGAACTATCTCGGCCGTGTCACCAAGCCGCGCATCCTCGAAGCGGTGCGCGAGGGCGCTGGCGAACGCGCGGCTTCCCTGATCGAGCACCTGAAGAAGGGCGATATGGCCAAGGAGGCCGAACGCCTGCTGGCCGAGACCGGCTGGTTGCCCGAGCCGCTGCGTCTGTTCGAGCCGGATCAGGCCCCGGACGATGCGGGCGCGCAGGACGACGTCGAGGCGCTGCCGGACTTCCTTGCCGGTGATGACGAGGATGACGTCCATGCCAAGGATGATGCGGCGCATATGATCGCTGCCGAATAATCCTCACCGATGGGGCGGCTCCGGTCGCCCCGTTCCTTTCCACACCTTCGATCCATCAGGCCCGGCATCCGCCGGGCCTTTCTTGTTTCACGGAGACCTCTTTCATGTCCGCAAATATCATCCACGACACCGCGCCGCTCGGGGCATTGATCCGCTACACCGACCACGCCCCGAAGCCGCCGGCCCGCTTTACCAAGAAGCTCGCGGCCTGGGAGCGCCGCAACGGCGTCGGCCGGCTGGTGAGGAAGGAACCGGCGCGCGAGCGCCCGACCTATTCCTCTCCGGCCTCCATCACCCTGCATGAAGGCAATTTCGCCAGTGCCGGCGTGATCCTCGTGACCGTCATGCGCTCGCATTCGGTCGACAGCGATCTATCCTTCGAGATCGTCGAGCGCCCCGCCATCGGCATGGTGCGCGTGCTTCAGGATTTCGGGGGCAACAGCGAGTTGCTGCACCTGGCCGAAAGCCGTGAGGCCGCCGAGCTGTGGCTGCTGAAGAACCGATACCGTTCGGCCCGACTGGAAGATGTCACCGCCGACGAGGTTGGCGCCGATGTCGTTGAAGGCCGGGCAGCAGCCTGATCGCAACAGCGAGCAGCAATCGCTGTTTTGTCATCCGGCCCGGTCTCCCCGCAGGAGGCCGGGCCTTTTTCGTTTTCAGGAGGCCATCCATGTCCATCACCATCGACGCGATCTTCGCGCAGGACCGCGAAAACCCTTCCACCGAGCGCAGCTTGCCGTGGGAGGAAAGCCGGAACGGGCTTGTCGTCGATCTCGAACCGAAACCGCATTGGGCCAGCGACATGCTGGTCTTCAAGCTGACCACGCGGGAATATTGCACCTACACAGACTGGTCGGAGAATGGACCGGCAGCGCGGTTCTTTCATCATATCGACACCACCGGCGACGCGGTGATGATGAAAGCCCGAGCGATGATCGCCCGCGAGACCGCGGACGGCCTGTGGCGCTGACGGCTTCGTCCCGGACCATGCAATGCCTCTGGCCTAAAGCCAGCGGTTCGATGCCGCGTCCGACCATAGAGCAACCTCATTCTCCCGATGGCAAGCCGGATGCCGTCGTGGCGCGGAACACTTGTCTTCCCAAAGATCAGCGTGGCGGCAAGGCCGGCGGGCATGACATCTCGCATAGGGGTTTCCGGCTCCAGTCAGATGCGAAACACCATCCCCCGCTTCCATTCGCAAACCTTGGTCCGATCCGGCTCTTAATCAATCAACCCATCAAGGGTCGGCTACGCGAGCGTGCCGCCGCACGGATTCGGGACATGCCCGAACGCCTGCGGTGATTGCAGATCCGGTCAGACACTTCGGGCGCCTGTCGCGCGGGGGATGGTCCTCCGCCTCTCAAGACAGGAGCCGGAACCATGTCCTATACAGATGCCACAGCCTTCGCCGCCAGCCTCGCCACCACGCTGATGGTCGCAATCGTCGTGTTCCAGGCAGGGGACGGCACCCACGGCGCCATGGTGGCGAGCGAGTTCGACGGCGACGAGGATATGGTCGAACTCGAAATAGATCCCTGGCAATAAGGCGCTTGCGCCTCACATCGACGGCCCGGATCGTGCAAGGACGCGACCGGGCCTTCCATCTTGCGATGGCCGCTCATCGCAAACAGCAGCGCCGGGGTCAATGCCTCCGGCCAGAGAGAGGGAGAGTGTGGGCCGGTTGGCCGTGACGGGTTGAAGGCTGGAGGAGAGGCTTCCGCCGCCCGTCGCGGAGTGATCCCGATGACCTATTCTCGTGCTGCGACCTTCCGGCCGATCGGCCAGATCCTTACGACCGAAGTTCTTCCCCAGCTCTATCGCGCCCAGAATTCATCGCTGCGCGCCTTCTGTATTGGCACCGTCAGCTATGACGGCGGCGACGATCCTGCCAGCTTCGACCGTATCGTCCTGCTCGGCGAATGCCCGTCTCCTGAAGAGGCCATGAGTTTCGCCGCCCTGCGCCTGTCGCGTGGCGACATCCACGCCAGTTCCGACGACAGGCTATGTTTTCACCCGCGCGTCATGGTCATTCAGGACCGCGAACAGGCTCTGGTGCTCGCCGGAGAAGTCCGCGCCCGGATCATCCTTTGGCAGCAGCCGGTTGCCTCTGACTGCGAGGCCCGCCGTATCGTGAACGAGGCCAGCCGGCTGCGCGGCATGGCCTTTTCGGCGTCGGGAAACGGCGATCACGGATCGGCCCGCAACCTGCGTTACCGCGCCAGCCTGCTTGAAGCGCGGCTGGTCGATCCCTTCTGGCGTGAGACCGCGGCCGAACTACTCAGCCTGCCGCAAGCCGCCTGATCTTCCACCCAGTTCTGCCCGGCGTGATGCCGGGCATTGTCATGTTCGGAGACCATCATGGCCGATTATTACACCCATTTCTCCTGCCTACTCGACGTAGGCACTCCCGAAAACGCTGCCCGCGCGCTCGACCTCTATAATGCGCAGTCCGAGGAAAATGCCGCCGAAGACCCGCCCTCGGATAGTTTCCTGCTTTCGATCCAGCCCGAGCATGGCGGCACGCAGCTCTGGATACGCGATGACGTCACCGGCGATCCCGAGCATGTCATCCAGTTCGTCAAACGCTGCGCTGCCGAGTTCGGCCTGACCGGACTATGGGGATTCCAGTATGCAACGACATGCTCGAAACCACGGGTGGGAGCGTTCGGCGGCGGGGCACACGTCCTTGATCTGGCCACCGGCCAAACCGTTGCCTGGACCTATACCGATGGCTGGCTTGCCGAGGTGCTGGACAGAGGTGATCCCAATGCCTGAGATCATCGAAACGACCGTCTATCGGCTCGACGAGCTTTCTGATGCGGCGAAGGACAAGGCGCGCGCCTGGTATCGCGAGGGCGGCTTCGACTACGAATGGCATGATGCCGTCTATGAAGATTTCCAGCGTATCGCGGAAATCCTCGGCATCCGCTTCAAGACCCGCACTGTCCGCCTCATGGGCGGCGGCGCTGGCCAAGAACCCTGCATCTGGTTCAGGGGCTTCTGGTCGCAAGGCGATGGCGCGTCGTTCGAGTGCCATTATTCCTACCGGAAGTCTGCCTCGGCCGAGATCATGGCCCATGCGCCGCAGGACGAGATGCTGCACCGCATCGCCGACGCCTTACAGGCAATCCAGCGGTGCAATTTCTACCAGCTTCACGCCGAGGCCAGCCTTCGCGGTCACTATTGTCACGAATATTGCATGGGGATCTCCGTCGAGCGCGACAGCCCAACCTGGCAGGACATGACCGCCGACGCCGAGGACACCGTGATCGAGGCGCTGCGCGATCTCGCGCGCTGGCTCTATCGCCAGCTCGAACGCGAATACGACTGGCTCTCCTCGGACGAGGCCGTCGACCAGACCATCGCCGCCAACGATTACACGTTCTCGGCGTCGGGCCGACGTTTCGGCTGAACGGCGGGGTGTAGCGACTCCGCCAGTGAAAGGAAAAGGTGGGCCGGAACGGGTTTGAGCCAGTGCGGTCGAGAGCGCTGCGCGGCTCGATCCGTTCCTGCTCTCTGGAGGCACAGACCCCATGTCAGCACCCGAAACCACGATATGCCATGCCACGCTTGTTCCCAATCAGCGTCGCGAGACTTTCCTTCCAACCCTGTTCGGTCGGCAACATCTGATCATCGCCGAAAATACGCTCTACAATCTGATGGGCTTGCTCAGTCCACGCGACTATGGCGGGGGCTTCTGGGATTTCTACGAGCATGAAGGCAAGCCTCTCTATCTCGTGCCGACGTCCAGGCCCCGCTACCGGATCACCTGCGAGACCAATGGCTACGAGGGCGACGTCTCCGCCGGCGCCGCTGGCATCATCGCCACGCTTTTCGCCCTCTCGCATCTTTCCTTCAAATACGAATCCGTCCTTCTGGCCGAGGGATATAGCCGCCTTTACGCTTTTGCAGCGGATCACCCCGAAGCGTCGGAAATATTTCAAGCCATCGACTGAGCATTCCGAGCGCCCCACCTCACGGCAGGGCGCTTTTTCCATGTCGGCCACGGCCGGTCATTTGAGAGCAAGAGGCGGGCCGGAAGGGGTTTGAGCCGGTGCGGTCGAGAGAGAGCATCACCCGGTTCATCCCGCTTCGCTCTCCGAGGTTCCCTCCCATGACATATGCTACTGCCGCCGCTCAGCTTCCGGCCGCACCGCTCGTTCCTGCCGCCGACACGGCCTTCGCCGTCCATCAGGCAGCACTTCTCCTCCTTCCCCATCTCGAACGCGGCCAGCGCGTCGATGCCGCGACCTTGCGCGGCGCGATGGAAACCGCCTTTGGCGCGTCCGACGCCACCGGCGCCTGGGACTGGAAAACCGCCTATGAAGCCTGCGAGGCGGCGACCGTGCTGTTTCTGCGCAAATACGGAAAGGCGCTTTTCCGCAAAGCCGGGTCTCAGGCCGCCAGCCTGCCGCTACTGACGAAGATCGCCGGGCTGCTGCCCACCCACACGCGCCGTTCGGAAGAAAGTCAGACCTTCCAGCAGTTCTCGACGCCGATCCCGCTTGGCCTGATCGCCGCTACCGCCGCCGCCATCACCCCCGCCGACCGGGTTCTGGAACCCTCGGCAGGCACCGGGCTTCTCGCCATCCTGGCGGAGATCGCCGGCGGATCGCTGGTGCTGAACGAGCTGGCGGAGACCCGCGCCGATCTTCTCTCCCACCTCTTTCCGGCCAATCCCGTCACCCGCTTCGACGCGGCGCAGATCCACGATCATCTCGATCCGGCGCTCGTTCCGAGCGTGGTGTTGATGAACCCTCCCTTCTCAGTGATGGCCAATGTCTCCGGCCGGATGGCCGACGCGGCCTATCGCCATGTCGCCTCGGCCCTGGCGCGTCTGGCCGATGGCGGCCGGCTGGTGACGATCACCGGATCGAGCTTCGCACCCGATACGCCCGCTTGGGCAGCGGCCTTCATCCGGCTTCAGGAACATGGCCGCGTGGTGTTCACCGCGCCCATCGACGGCGCGGTCTATGCCAAGCATGGCACCACGATCGACACCCGCCTGACCGTCATCGACAAGCTGCCCGCCGACGATCCGACCGTATTCCCGGCCTCGCCGGGGATCGCGCCCGATGTTGCCACCCTGATCGGCTGGATAGGCGAGCATGTTCCGGCGCGCTTGCCGGTCGATGCCTCGGTCGCCGTTCCCGTTGCCGCGCTCGCAGCGCCGCGCACCGTTCGCGGTTATCTCGCCCGCGCCGCCGCATCCTCTCCCGTCCGCACCGTCGCCGAGCCCGAGGGCGTCGAACTCGCCTATGACACCGTCGACTGGACGCCCGCCGAGGACGGCCGCATCACCGACGCCATCTATGAAGAATACGGGTTGCAGGCGATCCGCATTCCCGGCGCTGCGGCCCATCCCACCAGGCTGGTGCAGTCGGCGGCCATGTCCAGCGTCGCGCCACCCAGGCCGAGCTACCGGCCGCGGCTTCCCGCCAGCATCGTCACCGATGGCCTGCTATCCGACGCACAGCTTGAGACCGTCATCTATGCCGGCGATGCCCATTCGGACTTCCTCGCCGGTTCGTGGACGCTGGACGAGACCTTCGATGTCGTCTCGGCAGCCCCCGACGATGCACCAAACGCCGTCCGCTTTCGTCGCGGCTTCATGCTCGGCGACGGCACCGGCGCGGGCAAAGGCCGCCAGTCGGCCGGGATCATCCTCGACAACTGGATGAGAGGGAGGCGCAAGGCCGTCTGGATCTCCAAATCCGACAAGCTGCTCGAAGATGCGCAGCGCGACTGGTCGGCGCTCGGCATGGAGCGTCTGCTGGTCACGCCGCTGTCGCGTTTCCCGCAGGGCAAGGACATTCGACTGCCCGAAGGCGTCCTGTTCACCACCTATTCCACGCTGCGTTCCGATGAGCGCGGCGAGAAGGTTTCGCGCGTCCGCCAGATCGTCGATTGGCTGGGTTCCGACTTCGATGGCGTGATTATTTTCGACGAGAGCCACGCCATGCAGAACGCGGCGGGCGGCAAGGGCGAACGCGGCGATGTCTCCGCCTCGCAGCAGGGGCGCGCGGGGCTTCGCCTCCAGCACGCCCTGCCGAATGCCCGCATCGTCTATGTCTCGGCGACCGGCGCGACCACGGTTCACAATCTCGCCTATGCGCAGCGGCTCGGCCTGTGGGGTGGCGAAGACTTTCCGTTCTCGACCAGGGCGGAATTCGTCGAAGCCATCGAGGCCGGCGGCGTCGCGGCGATGGAGGTGCTGGCTCGCGATCTTCGGGCGCTCGGCCTCTATACGGCGCGGTCACTCTCCTATGATGGCGTCGAATACGAACTGGTCGAACACCAGCTTACGCCGGAGCAGACCCGCATCTATGACGCCTATGCCGGGGCGTTTGCCGTCATCCATAACAATCTCGACGCCGCGATGCAGGCCGCCAACATCACCGGCGGCGGCGATGGCGGCTCCGCCACGTTGAACCGGCAGGCCAAGTCCGCCGCACGGTCCGCCTTTGAATCGGCCAAGCAGAGGTTCTTCGGCCATCTGCTCACCAGCATGAAGACGCCGACCCTGATCGCCGCGATCGACCGCGATCTGGCAGACGGTCATGCCGCCGTGATCCAGATTGTTTCCACCGGCGAGGCGCTGATGGAACGCCGCCTGGCGGAACTTCCCGCCGAGGAATGGAACGACGTCCGCGTTGACATCACGCCGAGGGAATACGTCCTGGACTACCTCGCCCATTCCTTCCCGGTGCAGCTCTACGAGCCGTTCACCGACGACGAGGGCAATCTATCGTCGCGCCCCGTCTATCGCGACGGCCAGCCGGTCGAAAGCCGCGAGGCCGTCGCCCGCCGCGACCGGCTGATCGAGAAACTCGCCTCGCTTCCTCCCGTTCCGGGCGCGCTCGACCAGATCGTCCAGCGTTTTGGCACGGATATGGTGGCCGAGGTGACGGGACGCTCGCGGCGCATCGTCCGCAGGTCGGGTGCCGACTCCATGACCAGCCCCGGCGGCGTTGATCGTCTCGCCGTCGAGAACCGCGCCGGCTCGGCCAATCTCGCGGAAACCGCCGCCTTCATGGACGATCAGAAGCGCATCCTGATCTTCTCGGACGCCGGCGGCACCGGGCGCTCCTATCACGCCGATCTCGGCGCGAAGAACCAGCGCCTGCGCGTTCACTATCTGCTCGAACCGGGCTGGAAGGCCGACGCCGCCATTCAGGGGCTTGGCCGCACCAATCGCACCAACCAGAAGCAGCCGCCCCTGTTCCGGCCGATTTCGACGAATGTGAAGGCGGAAAAGCGCTTCCTTTCGACCATCGCGCGGCGTCTCGACACGCTGGGCGCGATCACGCGAGGCCAGCGCCAGACCGGCGGACAGGGCCTGTTCCGGCCCGAAGACAATCTGGAATCCCACTACGCGCGTGATGCGCTGCGCCAGCTTTACATGCTGATCGTGCGCGGCAAGGTCGAAGGCTGCTCGCTGCAAATGTTCGAGGACGCTACCGGCCTCAAACTGATGGATTCTACCGGCATCAAGGACGAGTTGCCGCCGATCACCACCTTTCTCAATCGGCTGCTGGCGCTCACCATCGAATTGCAGGGCGTGCTGTTCACCGCCTTCGAGCAATTGCTGAACGCCAGGATCGAGGGCGCCATCGCCAGCGGAAGCTATGATGTAGGACTCGAAACGCTGCGGGCGGAATCGTTCACCGTCAACGACCGCCAGACCATCCACGTTCATCCCGGCACCGGGGCCGAGGCCCGGCTGCTGACCATCACCCAGCGCGAGCGCAACCGGCCGGTCACGCTCGACGCGGCCCTCGACCAACTCGCCGACCCTCGGGCGAAGCTCCTCATCAACGAGCGCTCTGGTCGCGCCGCCGTCCAGATCCCGACCACCAGCGTCATGCTCGACGATGGCGAGATTGAACGGCGCATCCGCCTGATCCGGCCGATGGAGGCGCACAACGTCCCAGTCAAGATGATGGACGAAACCCACTGGGTCGAGACCGATCAGTCCACCTTCACCCGGCTTTGGGAGAAGGAGGTGGCCGAGGTGCCGGAATTCGTCGACAGCACAATCCATGTCGTCAGCGGTCTGTTGCTGCCGATCTGGAAACGCCTGCCGAACGACTCGACGCGGGTTTACCGGCTCCAGACCGACGAGGGTGAGCGCATCGTCGGCCGTCGTGTTTCGCCCGCCTGGGTTGCCGGCGCGATGGCGACCGGCACATCGTCGCTGACGCCGGACGACGCCTTCATGGCGCTCACGGACGGCAAGACCATCCTCGACCTCAGCGAAGGGCTTCAGCTTCGCCGCAGCCGCGTCATGGGCGCCAATCGCATCGAGCTGTCCGGCTTCACCGATGTCATGCGGGACCGCCTGCGGGCCTATGGCCTCTTCCACGAAATCATCTCGTGGAAATTGCGGATGTTCGTGCCGATCGACACCAGCGGCCCGGCCGTTCTGGCCAAGGTGCTGGAGCGGTATCCCGTCCAGCGCATCGGTGAACGGGAGGCGGCATAAATGGCTCGCCACGACGCCTCCGAACTCGCGCACCGTCTCGGCCGGGAGGCCGAGGCGGTATGCCGCCACTATCTGTCGTCGGGCAAACGCGCTGGACGTTACTGGCTGGTCGGCGATGTGCAAAACAGCGCCGGCCGCTCGATGTTCGTGCGCCTGACCGGACCTGAATCCGGTAAGGGTGCAGCGGGCAAATGGACCGACGCGGCAACGGGCGAACACGGCGACCTGCTCGACGTCATCCGAGAAAGCTGCGGCCTCATCGACTTCAGGGACGTCACTGAGGAAGCCCGGTCCTTCCTCAGCCTGCCGAGGTCGGAGCCCGATCCGCATCCCAACCCCCGCGCGGGAAGAACGCCAGCGGGATCAACGGAGTCAGCGCAGCGTCTGTTCGCCATGGCGCAACCGATTGGCGGGACAGTCGTGGAAACGCATCTGCGCAAACGTGCGATTACGGCTTTGCACGAAACCGGCAGCCTGCGGTTCCATCCGCGCTGCTACTATCGTCCCGAGGGGCACGCGCCCACCGAGACCTGGCCCGCGATGATCGCAGCCGTCACCGACCTTGGCGGCGTCCAGACCGGCGCGCATCGCACCTGGCTCCTGCCCAATGGTAGCGGCAAAGCCCCTGTCGAAACGCCGAGGCGGGCGATGGGCAATCTCCTGGGGCACGGCGTCCGCTTCGGTGTGGCGGATGATGTTCTGGCGGCCGGCGAAGGGATCGAGACCGTGCTGTCGGCCCGCTCGGGTCTGCCCCATATGCCGATGATGGCCGCGCTCTCAGCGGCTCACCTTGCCGCCATCCTGTTCCCGGCAACGCTGAAACGGCTCTATATCGTGCGCGATGCCGATCCGGCGGGGGATGGCGCGCGAGACCGCCTGGTCGAACGGGCCAGAGGCGTCGGGATCGAGGCGATTGTCCTGTCGCCGGTGCTCGGGGACTTCAATGAGGATCTGCGCCAGCTCGGCATCGATGCACTACGGTCGGCCTTGCGGGTTCAGATCGTCCCCGAAGACGTCAGCCGGTTTTTCGCAATGTGAGGCGGCATCGGTCAGGCTGGGGAATGAGCACGGCAGCGCGGAACCTGCCATATCCGGTCAGGGTGTTTCCTTCTGGGTCGGAGAGGCCGCCGCCCACGGCCTTCTGAGAGGGCGATCGAGCCGTCAAACGGCCCTGACCGGCAATGGCTGCGCCCGGCTATTTTCCGCCGCGCCCTTTGGGCGCTTTGCATCGCGAGGCAAAATAGCCGGTCTGCGCCATCCAGCGCTGGAGGCTTGGCCCTCCGCTTCGCTGCGGGTGCAGGTCCGGGCCGCCCGACAGCTTTCGTCGCCTGCGAAGGCCGCGATGGGCGCGGTCGATCCGACAAGGGCGAACACCATGATGACCGAATATGATGACGCAGGTTTCGAGCCGCAACACACTTCATCCCCTACCGATCACCTCCTCAACGAACTCCAGCTCTACGGCTACCGTCCGTTCGAGGATGAACCCGACCCAAGGCCGCTTCCCGAAGGCAATGCCGTCGCTGGCGCCGTCGCCGACATCTTCGACGCCCTGATCGCAACGCTCAGTGACACCCGCCTCGAACCCGACCTCGACGAACTGCTGTGGTCGACCGTCAATCTCTTCCACCGCGCCACCGCCCGGATCGAACGCGATCTGGACGATAACGAGCAGGCCCAGCGTCGCGGCCAGCGGGAACAGGACGGCTCGGAGGTAAAGTCGGTCGAGCTTGAGCGCCTGACGGCAGAGGGGCAGACCTTCATCGAGCGGCGCAACAGCATGGAACTCTTCCGCGATGTCGCCGCCGAACAGTTCGAGCGCCAGACCGGATCGGCCTGGCGGCCGCGCTCAGGATCGATGGTCAACCACCGCAATCTGACCTCGGCGATGATCGACAGCCGGGACTTCCTCGCCGCCAAGCGTCGGGCGGAAACCGAGGTGATGCTGCCCGCCGGATCCAGGGTCGCCTTCACCGGCGGTCTCGACTTCAACGACCATCGCCTGATCTGGGCCAAGCTCGATCAGGTCCATGCCAAGCATCCCGATATGGTGCTGCTGCACGGTGGATCGCCCAAGGGCGCCGAGTTGATCGCGGCGAAATGGGCCGACACCCGCAAGGTTCCGCAGGTCGCCTTCAAGCCCGACTGGACCAAACACGCCAAGTCCGCGCCCTTCAAGCGCAACGACGCCATGCTCGATGTCCTGCCGGTTGGCGTCCTGGTCTTTCCCGGCACCGGCATCCAGGAGAACCTTGCGGACAAGGCCCGCAAGCTCGGCATCCCGGTCATGAAGTTCGACGGCGGCGCGTAAAGCGCCGCCGCCCGGCGGCTGGTTCAGCCGGGCAGTGCCTCAATCTGAATTTCTTGAATTACCGCTACCGACACCATCCCAGCCGTTCGGGGAGCTTTCGTCGGCACCCGAAACCCGCCGTCCGTCGGAAATAGGGCAACGGGAAACTGGGGGTCGATCACAGACCGACAGCTATTGAGCACGATCAAGAACGTAGCGTGCTTTTAGAGCAACCGCTGGCTCTCAAACGCGGCCGCAATTTTTTTCCTTCGGCTTCTGGGTCGAATTGCTTCTATCCCATCCAGGGCGACAGCGGAAAGCAGTCAGGAGACGAATAGGTCGCGCACCCGGATAAGACAGTTGCCGGTCTCGGCGGCCCTGCGAACCTTCTGCTCGATGACGTGGTTGATCGGTATTTGCCGCTGCAGTGCGTCATGGATGTCAAGCCCCTCCATGCAGACGATCCGTTTGCCACGCCCAAATGCGACCAGTCCGTCCTGTGAGAAGCCGGAGTAGCTGACGAAGAGCCCTCGGGCCCAGGCGGCCTTCTGTTCGATTTTGCCGTGAAAGGCATGGAGATCGCCAATACCGGTCAAGTTGCTTTGCCATTTGGCCTCGAGCAGATATATTTCGCCATCTAGGACGAAGCTACCGTCGATCTGCTCTCCCCGATTGCGGAATGGATCCCGCGCTTTCATGCCGAAGGTGTCGAACAAGGACTTGAGGAACGCCTCGAAGCGATAGCCACGATCGTGGGGTGGATGATTGTTCAGTGAGATCAGGTCTTGCCGTATCTGTTCGAGAGCGGGCCAACTGTAGGCAGGACGCACCAGCGTGCTCTCAGTGGCAGGCTTGTTACCACGCAGCCGATCGATGATGTCGAGCAGACGACCATGTGCGTTCGGCACATCATCGGGAAGACCCCGCATCTGCCGGAATGCCTCCCGATGCTCCCAGAGCGCCTGCAGGGTCCTCACCGCTGTCTCGGTGTCTGCCTGTTTGAGGTAGTAGCGGAGCCGCTTTCCCTTTGAGCCACCCTCGGCGTAATACAGGTCGTCATTGATATCGACGTTAAGTTCATCCGCAAAGAACTCGGCGAACGTGCGGTCGGAAAAATTGAGTACATAACCACCGCCCATGTCGAAGATCTGGTCGAGCGTGGCCATGTCTATAGGTCTGATCTTTGGCATGAATCCTCCCCGTTCGCCTGATGAAACAACCCCGTATCAGCACGCTCATCCCCACGACGAACCGTCGTGGGCCGCCATACCATAATTACTCAGATACTAAGGCATACTGTCATTCTCTAATTTCTACTCGTTGAATTCGAAACACATTTATGATTCTAGCTTTGATGTATACCGGACGTTGAAACTGACCTATAGACCTGCTCATGACACAAATCACCGACTGGCTTAGGGCGAAGGCGCATGGCTTCAATCACCTCTCAAACGAGGAGGTGAGCGCCATCTCGGACTTCTCGCTGCTCTGGGCCCTTTTCGAGTCCCGCCTGCTCAACACCGAAGGAAGTGCCCGGTCCATCTCCGACATGGTAGATGACTGGCAAAAGGACGGGACACTCGACGCGCCGTCCTTCGATCCGGAGCTCGGCTATTTTCGGCAACGCTATTTCGCAAATGGCGCCTTTACCGGTCACTTCGACCACCTGCATCTGCGAAAGAACGATCAAGAGCCGCTGATCCGCGCTGTCATCGACGGCAGCGACAATGATCCGCGCGATCGCGTCGCCGCCGTCCTGATCATCATTCTCCGCTATCGCAACAACCTCTTCCATGGCGTGAAATGGCAGTACAAGCTCGCCGGCCAGCTTGGCAATTTCACCGCCGCGAACACCGCTCTGATGAAGGTGCTGGATCGGCACGGCGCGCTCCTTGAAGGGTAGCGCCATGCCGGGTGTTATCGATGTCTGGGACGCGCGCACCTTGGATTTTGGCCTGCTTGAAGTCCTCGAAGAGCAGGCGGAAGAGATCATTGGCTACTTCGATACCGATCACGCCATCTTCCTGTCCTACGACAACGTCGACGGCCCCGACCGTCCCATCATGCGCCCAGACAATCCGCATGCGGCCGCGTACTATGCCCTGCTTGACAGAGTGGGAGATCTTATGGCGTCACGCACCATCCGCGCCTTCCACTACACCCGGTTGACCGACGCCGAAGTCGCGGAGCTGCGCCGTTCGGGCATCCACTTATCCACCCCGACCACCCTGCGCCGCCGCCTCGATGCGCTGGTTGTCTCGGGCGCCCTGCCAGCCGAGATCGGCGATCGGCTCTACGACGCGAGCCCGTTTCATAGCGAGCAGCGCGACGCCCGCTCCGAGAAGTTCTGGATGGTCTCCCATCCCATTGCGATCGACGACAACGGCGTCGCTCCACTAATGGCACGCTGGGGCGGCGAGGTGGCTTCCTTTTGGGTCAGCGACGCGGCGCTTTCCGCGCCGTTGACACGGCTCGGCAAGGCACGGATCGCTGAGATCGCAGTCCCGCTTGAGGCGACCCGTCACAGGCATGCCGCCAGCAAGGCGGTGGTCGCGACCTTCGGACGCGCGCGCGGCGCGATCCCAGAGAAATCGGTCTTCGATCTCTATTTAAAAGCTTCGCTTCCGGCGTCGGCGGTGTTCGACCTCCATACGGAGGGCGACGCTGCATTCATCGCCATGGGGCGAACCTATCCCGCCGGCTTTGTCGATGTCGACGTCGGCCGCTGGAAAGAACTCACCGGCGAAGAAGACTGAACGAAACTGGGCTCCGAAACTCGTGGACTCGGTGAAGTCAGCTTTCTGGGCGTAGCCGCCCGAAAAGTGCCGTTCCGCTTACCACCCGAGGCTGTGTGAAAACTCGGTCTTCTCAATCGTCGCTAGAACGCTATTCCACCCACGTGTCCTGAGGGCTGAATTTCGTAGATTTCACGACGAAATCCTCAGCTTAAAGGTTCTAAATGGGCCGAAAACGCCGAAGCTTTTGCCTTGGGGAGAATCATTTTCTACTCAATGTTTTTCTTGTTGAGTTTTCCCACAGCCTCCACCCCATAGCGGAAAATTCGAACTGAGACATTATCCTGAACCGCCAATACTTGACACGGCGCCATGTTCATCGTCCAATTTGGTATCCTTGCAGAACCGGTGAAGCAGCATAGTCGCAGGCGGAGCGTATCTTCCGGCAGCCTGTGGTGATCCTCAACCGTTCAGCTGGAGGTTCTCTCATGACGCTGATTCTGCTCGCCATCTCACTCACCATCGCGGCTTGCGTGATCGCCTATAATCTCGCGATTTATGCCTTGCCTGTCATGGCCGCCATCTCTGCCGCGCAATATGCTTGGGGTGCGGGAGCCGGCGTCCTGATGTCAGGTGTCGCGGCCATCGGCGCGGCTTTGCTGTCAGTCGCGCTCGTGATCGCGGTTCTCGGCTTTGCTAAAAAACCCGCTCTGCGTCTGATCGCGCTCGCTGTCTTTGCCGTGCCCGCCACCATCGCCGGTTACGCGCTGGTCTATGGCGTCACGAAGAACGCTGTCGATTCCACGCTTGCACTCAATCTGCTCGGCGGCATGGGCGGTCTCTTCATCGGCATCGCGGCGATGGTCAATCTGAATGCTCTCGGTGTCTCCGTTCTGTCGCGCTGATCCGGCCGCCACGCTCCGCCGCTTCCTATCGAAACCAAGGCTGGATGCGCCTGCCAAGTTTTCGGTTCCCACTCAAGATCGAGCAGTCGTGCGGGTGCTGATCATGCCGTTTTCTTTTCCATCTGCCTGGCCTCGTGAGGAAGCCTGGTCATCGGGCGTGGGTCTGGCAGGCGAGTAGTGTCATTGCTCTGCTGGGTCGGTCTCGGCCCTTGTGTAGCGAATGCAAGCCGTGAACACCTTTATCATCCCCTTCTCGCAATACTGCTGGATCACGCCTTCAGCCAATGAGACTGAGCTCAGCGCCACGCCCGGAGCCCGGTAACCGTTTTTCTCGTCCCAGCCTGCTTGGCGCATGGCAGGCGAGCCGTGGCAGGTGAAGGCGTGATGTTGCGCTGGCGCTGCAAGGTGTGGGACAACCAGAGCCTCCCCGATGTTGCCGGCAAGGACGAAGTGTTCGGCTACGTGTCCCCGTTTGTGCTTTCAAAGGCTCCAATCCCTCCGACTGACTGATCCCCTAAGTCCGTTCTGTTTTCTCCAGCAACCCCCGCGGCTCCGGCCCGTGTTGCCGCGCAAGCGCGGCTGCCCGCCCCACGCCGGGCCTTGGGGATCAAGCTGCCGCCGGGCGTCAGTGCGGGAGCCTCCCGACGGCCTTGGCCGGGTCTCGTCGGAGGGATGGTCCCTCCGAGAAGCAACGGAGACTTACAATGCAGAACATCGTCATTCTCGCCGGCAACATCGGTCAGGACTCCGAAACCCACACCACCCAGGGCGGCACCGGCATCACCCACTTCACGCTGGCCACCTCGCGCCCCCGCTACTCGGAAGGCAAGGTGATCCGGGACGAAAACGGCTACCGGGTTCAGGACACCGAATGGCACCGCATCACCGCCTTCAACGGCCTCGGCAAGACGATCCAGCAGTATTGCGAGAAGGGCATGAAGGTTCTGGTTCGCGGCCGCATCCACTATACGAAGTGGACCGACCAGCAGGGCAATGACCGCTACGGTTGCGAGATCATTGCCGAGACGGTCGACTTCCTGAGCCGGGCGAAGCAGACCGAAAACGACGGCAAACACATCGACGACGGAGATGAGATCCCGTTTTAAGCGAGAACCTAACACCCGGCGGCAAAACCCGCCGGGTGTTCTCAATTGTCCCTGACGTGAGTTCTCTCACCCGCAAGAGATCGTCTCGATGATACGTGTTTCCTCGTCATAGAAGATATTCATGCGTGCCCAACCAAGATCGGAAGTGACCGAACAGGTGGAGCACGCCAGGCGCCGAACCGCGTCGCCCGACTTTTCGGGCAACATATCCAGGTCATGCCCGACATAGCGTTGAAACTCGGATGCCCTGCATTGATCCCCGAAATAGTATTTGTCCGGGATACCCTCGGTTTCCGCGATCCACACCCCCGCAATGCGCGGATGGTTGCGGATCATCGAGCCCTCAGGCGCCCAATAGGTGAACGGCGGCGGCGGATCGGCATCCATGACAACGTCCGGCTGCGCCAGCGCTGCTCCAGGGCGTGCGTCCTGATGAGCGGATGTACAGCCGGCAAGGACAAAGGCGGCGATGATTGCTATCGGCAAAATTGTTACCCGCATCAAATCTCCGTTCGCTGCTGCACCACGCTTTTGATGGCGCAGCATCCGGGCATCAACGAGGCGGGCCGCAGGAACCGAATCAATCACGTCCGTCAGCTCTCCGCGACAGCCTGGACGACGATTATAGGTCGCCATAATAGCAAAACACGGCTATTATAGCCGTAGTTCTGGCGCGCGGATCAGTGCCGGTGGAGGTGATCATGCATGATCACCGCCCAACAGACACGGGCCGCGCGCGCATTGCTGGGTTGGACACAGGAGATGCTCGCCGACAGGGCCGCCGTTTCGCTGACCGCGCTCAAGCGCATGGAGTCGGTCAATGGCGAGCGCGTGTTCGAGAGCACGGCCGATGGAGTGCGCAGGGCGCTCGAAGCGGCCGGCATCGTCTTCATCAATTCCGGCCCGCATATCGGGGTGATGATCGATGTTTCACAACGCAAATCACGAGATCAGGAACCGGCGTGAAGCCGCCCAATCCAAATCGCTTCAACTTCCTGTGATGATTCCCGGTTTACCTGTCACATCTCTGCGATATTGTGCGCGGCATTCTGATGAGCCGCGTCAGCGATATAGGGATGGGCCGAAATGACGACGCTGGCCTTTCGTAACGAAGCGCCAACAGGCGATCTGCTCACCGACTATGACCGTGAGCACATCAAGCTCTATGTCCGCCTGCTCGATGCCGAAGCGGACGGGGCCGATTGGAAAGAAGCCGTCGAGGTGCTGTTCGGTATCGATCCAACGACCGAACTGGAACGCGCCCGCCGGATGCACGACACTCATCTGGCGCGCGCGCATTGGATGACCGAGCGCGGTTACAAGATGCTGCGTCTCGGCCGGCCCAACTGAGGCGTATTCCTGCCGCGTTGCCGGATACGCAACGCGGTTTGCGGCGGACTGACCTTCCCCAAGCACAAAACTGCCGGAATCATTTCGCGTCTGACGTGTATCTGTTTTCAGGTGGGAGGAGTGCCATGAGACCCGACACATCGCGCTGGCGCGCTGACGCAATCTATGACTTCATCGAACAGGCAGGCGTGGACGATCTCGCCTGGGAATGTCTGCGGCGCAACAAAGATTATCAGCAAGACTATTCCAGCCTGAAGCGCCTCGGACGCCTCGAAAGCGCTATTCCTTCAGCTATGGAGGCCCGTTGGGGTTTGCGATTTCGCGGCAAGACCACGGCTTTCGGCAGATGAACAACCTGTATTCTGGAGCGAAAGCGTCAATACCAGCGTCCTTCGCCTTGTGGCCGGAGTTCCTCCGCCAGGAGAGGAACCCGTTTCGCTCCGTGTGTTTCTCGACGAAGATGTCAGGGCCACACCCGAAACCCTGCATATACTCTTGCAGCATGAACAACTCGGTCTTCACGTTGTTGTCCCAGCAGGCAGCAGCCCCGACGCACCTCTTGCGGCGCTGGTTCATCTCGGCAGGAGCGGCCTTGATCGCATCGCCGCCCTCGATCGTCTGCTCAGATATCTTCACGGCTATAAGGTTCCGCCCGATCAGCGAATGACCGCCCAGCAGCGTCGCCGGCTCAAGGCCATGCTGCGCGCTGTCGACGCCCGAGAGCACAACGCCAGTCAACGCGAAATCGCCCGTGTCCTCTTCGGCGTCGAACGCATTGCATCCGAACACTGGAAGACCTCACCCTTGCGCGATGCCGTCAGCGATCTTCTGAAGGATGGCGCGGCCATGATCGCTGGCGACTATCGCAGGCTCCTGCGGTTTCGCCGCCGCCAATAGCCGGTTTTGCGACCAGGGGTGGGGGATTTTGATACCCCCTGAATTCCCCCTCCCTCCACGACCCTTTCCTTCGCCACCGTGGCCTGTGTCCGCCGCTTGTCCTGAGCGGTTCCACCCCAGCCCACGGAGGCGTCCATGCACCTCAATTCCGCTCTTTTGCCGCCGCGCTTTCTGCGCACCAAGGAAGCCGCCGAGTTCCTCGGCCTTTCCCCTCGCACCCTGGAAAAGCACCGGACCTATGGGACCGGCCCTCTTTTCCGCAAGCTCGGCGGACGCGTCGTCTACGCGATCGACGAACTGGAAGCCTGGGCCGACAAGGGCACCGTCACGTCAACCTCCGATCCACGGGGCAGCGTGCTGCCGGCGCGGCGACAGGATGTGCAACCCCAGCCGATCCTCGGTCGGGCCGCTCGCTGAGGCCGCCGCGCATGTCCCAACGCCGCCTGCCCACCTCCGAGCGCGCGCTTCTCGACCCCTTCGTGGTCGCGACGGGCGCCGCCAGCCCCCGTGACCAGCGCGATCTGATGGAACGCCCATTCTTCTCGCTGGCCAAGGCCAGGCGCACGGTCCCCATACGCTATGCTGCCGGCGACATTGAGGTCGAGGTGTTCGCCGTGCCCGAGCATGGCATGGCGACGATCTGGGACGCCGATGTCCTGATCTGGGCAGCCAGCCAGATCGTCGAGGCCGAGAACTTCGGCCTCAGGACATCGCGTTTCCTGCGCTTCACCCCCTACCAACTGCTGACCGCCACCGGACGCGGCACCGGGATTCGGGCCTATGATCTGCTCAAAGGCGCGCTCGACCGGCTGCAATCGACCTCGATCCGCACCACCATCCGCCATGACAAGCATTGGCGGCGTCATCAGTTCTCCTGGATCAACGAATGGGAGTTGCTGACCCGACAGGACGGCCGTGTCGAGGGCATGGAATTCGTCCTGCCCGATTGGCTCTATCGGGGCGTCATCGACCGCACGCTCGTCCTCGCCATCGATCCCGCCTATTTCCGGCTGACAGGCGGCCTGGAGCGCTGGCTCTACCGCGTCGCCCGCAAACATGCCGGCCACCAGCCGCAGGGTTGGCGCTTCGACTTCGCCCATCTGCACCAGAAGTCCGGGGCTCTCGCCCGACCCTCAGATTTTGCGCTGCAATTGCGCCGCCTGATCCTGCGGCAGTCCCTCCCAGGCTATCGTCTCACCCGTGAGATCGAAGATGGCCGCGAGTTTCTACACATTCTGCCGGCACGCCCGTCGTCGGCCTGTGGAAAAAATGTGGAAGGCATCTGTACTTCGAACGCACCGACTATCTGTACTTCGAACGCAACCGGCACTGTACTTCGCACGCACGGATCGCAGTTAAGTCTCTGGCCCAGCGAACGAAATCCGGCCCGTAACTTAGAATATAACAATACATCTAACTTGTTTTTGGGCGCGACGAGTGTGGAAAACTCTGTCGGGGTGCCAGGTTTCGCGAACCGGGGCGAGGTTTCATGAACTCGTTCCAGGAAACGCGAACCGGATTCACGGACCGGGAGCCGGATCATGA
>NZ_JACICC010000002.1 GCF_014195635.1 Pseudochelatococcus contaminans
TCGCCGGCGAGGCTGGCAAAGATGCGGTCGAACACGCCCAACCGGCTCCAGCGCATAAAGCGGTTGTAAAGCGTCTTGTGTGGACCGTAGTCCTTCGGCGCATCCTTCCACTGCAAGCCGTTCTTGATCACGTAGACGATGCCACTGACCACGCGCCGGTCATCGACGCGCGGAACCCCATGCGGCAGCGGGAAAAACGGCGATATCCGCGCCATCTGGCACTCACTCAACAAAAACAAATCACCCATCGCAGCCTCCTCAATGGAGACTGTGAATCACATCTAAAGCCAAATTAATAGGTCCTGAACCTAGTGAAAAGGCCTCCGGCATCCCAAGACCGTACACGTCTCCGGGGCTCGGGAGTATTTTTGTAACCGCCGCATCTATGCTGAATAAATTACGCTTCGCCGTAAATTTTACAGATTCAACACTCTGAATTATCTTCAAAAAATCATCTACACTTTTATAGAAATTCTTTATCTCGACCTTCTTTCCGATCTTGCTTTTTAAATAATGTGCAATAAATGACTTCTTCTTTGCATCGGATATATACAGGCATTTTTCTTTGTCATCATACAAGCAGAATAACTGCTTTGACAGCTCCACCTGATCTTTCGATCTTGGGTTGGCCTCATCAATACCTAAGGTAAGATTTGCAACATCTTCGCTATATGACGTCTTGTCACCATACTTGAAACTTGACCACCAATACGTACTACTATCAGAAAAAATCTCTACCTTATACACGCTGTGACCATGCAAGTACCTATGGCTGTCTTCCCCCACAATTGGAGAAAAATCAGACATGCTCGCGGTTTTCTCGCCAACAATCAGATGCATTGCAGAAAACTCCAACGCCATCCCAAGCACCCCGTCTCAGCCATCCACATTATGGCGAGACTGGGGCGCTGCTATGATTCAGTCAAGCTAGCTGAACCGGCAACCTATCTATGAGCCGATGTTAGTCAGAACAGATAGTGAACACAAGTCGATTCGGCGGGCCGCATCATGACGCCTCCCCCTTGTCACCGCGAAGCGTGCGTAAATCGCCGTCCGTCAACGTCACGTTCAGAGCCTTTGCGAGCTTGACGATTCCGGCAGGGGTAAACTTCAACGTCTCGTTGATCCCCTCACTACCGTCAGGCTTCTCATATATGGTCGCCTTGTTCGTAGCGTAGCCAGCCTTGCGCTTGTCGGCATATGCTAAGAGCCGCTTGCTGCCGGTCTGACGATAAGCCCAGCCGTTTCGTTGCAACCATGCGACGAACTTGTTCTGTGTGGTCTGAAGCATGGCGACTGCCTGGCGGAGACCGAACAGGTCGTCAGCACCAGCGATCCGGTCGAGGGCGTCGACGTCCTCGCGCATGTCGGCGATCTGCGCGTTCTTTTCCTCGATCCGTACTTTCTGGTGCTCGATCTGTGCAGCCTGATTGGCAGCGAGCATCAGGGCTTCGGCGAAGGTCTGTGGGATGGGGAATTCGGGTGCAGCGGGCTTGGCAGGCTGCTTCACCGCTTCTTCCAGTTCCATCCAGCGGTCTATGATCTTGGCGCGGAGGTCGACGCGGTAGCCGGAAACGAGGATGAGGGTTTCGCGCTTGGGGAGGTTGAAGACCGGGTTCGACTTGCCGGAGGCGTCTTTGTAGCTGCCAGCAAATTTGCTGGCAGTCCCTTCGCCCAGCGTTTCCAGCATGTTGCGGATGTCACGGAGAACGTCAGCGTGGTTCTTGATCGTCAGCTCGGCAATCTCCCGGCTCGACATGGCGAGCGGTTCGCCAGCGGTCGGCGTGAACAGCGACAGCTCATTCTGTGCGGCGGCGACCGGCTCCTTGTTCGCCTCGCGCTCCTGCTGGATGAGTTTGTATGTCTCCCGGCCAGCCGGCAGCGGGCATACCCAAGTGTGGATCGCCTCAATCTCCGATGCGCGATAAGCAAACCGCGCGCTGTGGTCGACCGACTCGACGTAGATCAGCACGTCTTCCGGGGTGCGGGCGTTGGCGGTGTCGCCGAACCTCACGTTCGCGGGCAGGTTTTCCGACAGGATGTACACGACAACTTGGTGATCGCCCGGCCCCAGCGTTTCCGGCCGACGCCACAACGCCACGGCGTCTCTCTTCCTCGGCGGGATAACCGTGCTGAATACTTGCCTCTCAACTCCTTGAAACATGGGAACTTGATGGATGCCGTCCGACTGGATGGCGTACTGCTTCGGCAGTTCATGGGGGACGATGTCGGTTCGGCGGTGCGCTACAGGCGCGCGTGTGCTATTGGCGGGGATAGCCATTCTAGCCTCCTACATAGGCTTGATCGGTTAGGGCAAGCTTGGTGCGGGAACACCTTGCTTGCCCGCTTAAGTTACACAACTTTGTCATGCCGTCAAGGGCATTGCGCATGTTGTGTAACTGGACTATCTTCCGCGTATGTCTGGAGAACTGAAATCTGTGCGCCTACAAATGGTCATCGCCCCCTCTCAGGTGGCGACCATAGACGCTTGGCGGAAAGAGCAGGATGATCTGCCATCACGGTCAGAAGCCATCCGCCGGTTGATTGATCTAGGGATAGAGACTGCGAAGGAGCGCGCTCAACAAAAAGCCCCGCCGAAGCAGGGCTGAAAGATCACGCTAAAGGCGTGCGTGTGATATTCGCGAAGTCGGACGCATTCAAGCTTGCGAACGAGAACGTGTAAAGCATGGTGAACGCCCGGCCCGTGCTGCATGATCCTTAAAATTTCTGCTTTACTGCCACACATTTATATTCAAGCGCCTTGCCACCTTTAACCGTCAATCGCGCGTCACCTGTCAGCCTGTCTGCAACAAACTCCCAATCCCACGCTGCCCCCCAGCCCCCCGAAAAAGACAGCTTATCGACGGTAGAGAAGAAGTTGGTAATCCCACCCGAATGCCCGTCCAACTCTTGCCAGCGCTTTGTGACCCCGACCAAAGCGGCGCTGCCCGTTGGGGCGGATAAGCCATACCCACCATCAGGAGCACAAGGCGTCAGATCCGCGACAAAATCGCCCGAAATGCAACTCACCATGTCACCGAATGCCTTATGGTCGCCAAGGCTTAAGACAATTTCCGGTGCCCCTTTTCGCTCGCAGCGGATAACCCGATCCGCCGATTGCACCACATCGCCGCGGCTCTCCCCTGGCTTCCATGCGCAAATCTCGGCCTCTTGGTTCTTCCAGCATGCGCCATCTGGCCGCATTCTACCCAACCGACCGCTCGGCTTCTGGCTGCCTGGAAACTCGTTGTAATAGCCGAGCGACTGTCCACTAGGCTCGATATTGATAATTGCGAATCGGTCGCCGGCAGTAATCTGAAAGCTGCCCTTCCGAATATCTGGACCGGGGGCGATAGGGCTGAAGTCGCACGGGCCGTCGATCAGTATCTCACCGCGAACAGCGAGCATACAATCAGCGGGGCGCGCGATAGCTTCCCCTGCCATAAATGCTCCCGCAAAAATAATAGCCCGCTTCACCCAACCCACGTCACAATCCTTCCCACAGAAACAATACAGTACCATTAGCCGGCGGACCTGTCGTCAGCATAGCATAATCAATTATCGAACTGCGCTCGCGACGTTCCGTAGAAATCCCTGATTTACCCTCATTTGCACTCCCGCAAACTGCTCTGCTGCCTCGCGCGCATCGCTCATACCCGTTATGTTCACATCTGTTTTCGGATTATAATTCATCACCGTTGACCTATTGAAGACGCTCGGGTCGGGGGTCAAGGGGCGCGCGTCCATCATTGCCGCAATGTTGTCATTCGCGCGGGCTAGGCCGCCGCTTTCGGCGTACCCAGCGAGAGCTTGACTTGCCTGCCGAACGGCATCCAGAAGCGTGGCGTGCGGCTTACTTTGCTGTTCAGGTTGCGGCTGCGCGTCGATCTTTTGCTGATGCTCTCTCTGAAATTTCTCCAAATACTTATTGTATCGCCTGATCAACGTTTGCGCATTCTGCCCCTGTTCAATACCTCCAGGGAGGCTCGTCCACTCGCCCCTAAGCGCCCTGCCAATCCCCGCAATGGTCTCGGGATCGCCCGAGCGAAGGTCGTCGTGCAAATTCCGCCCCGTGGCTCTTTTGTATCTCGTTCTCGCTAGGTACCATGCCGCCTTATCTTGATTGGGAGGGGTGAACTCCTTCAGGCCCAGCGCATTTGCAGCGCCGTCCCATGTTCCTTTTAGCATTTGAAAGAGGCCAGCGGCAGAGCTTGTTCTTCCGGCGTTTGGCCCGCGCCTGATAGGAACGTCTACGCGAGGATGATCTGCATAAGAACTGAATCGACGCCCTCCGTACATGACGTTGTAGGCTGGGGATTCGCTTGATGCAATCGTGGCGAGTAACGCCTTTTGCTCCGGTGTCTCCACTCCGGAAAATGGCACATAACCCGACGCGTCGACTGCTGGTGACGTGCCCGCACCCTCTCCCCTCTCCTTCCCTCCCAACCACGATGGAGCATTACGCTGCCACCACGTTCGGTTATCGCCTCCTTCACCACCGCTCGCCGGCTTCCCTCCCCCTTCTCCAAACCCAAGCTTACCCTTTGCCCAATTCCAGGCTCGGCCAGCCGGGCTTGCATTCCATGCCGACTTCTCCGCTGCCTTTCCTTCATCAATGCGCTGCTGGATCTTGTCCGTGGATTGCTGGCGGTATTCTTCATCAGTCGCGAGCTTGTATGAATCGTATCCAGCGAACGCCCCCAGAGCGACGCCGCCAGCACGGGCCAGACCGCCAAACAGACCAAGAAGGCCCATCCTGCCGCCACCGCCCCTAGCGAGGTCTGTAGCCCCTGCCCCGACCTTCAGAAACGCCCCCAAAATATCCGTCACCCATTTACCGGCGACATAGGCGGCAAA
The DNA here is from genome assembly GCF_014195635.1 of Pseudochelatococcus contaminans. Lineage (GTDB taxonomy): Bacteria > Pseudomonadota > Alphaproteobacteria > Rhizobiales > Beijerinckiaceae > Pseudochelatococcus > Pseudochelatococcus contaminans. Next base: position 4,858 of record NZ_JACICC010000002.1, read on the forward strand.
CCCGGTGAATGCGATTTGCAGCGCCCCGATGCCGCCAATTTCATCCCCGCCCAATTTCTTGAGCCAGTCAGAAACCGTAGCGAGGGTGTCTTTCAGCTTCTGGATTGTGGGTTCCCACTTTGCCCAATCAACGAGCCCGACCTCGCCCGTCTCCTTCCACCGCTTGTAATCCTGATACAGCGTGACAAGTCCGGCCGCCGCCAGCGCCAATAATCGTATGGGCGAGGACAGCAGCCATACCGCGCCGGCAAGCCCTCCGATCATAATCATTGCGGCCTTCACGGCAGGGTCCAGATCATTGAAGTTGACGATTGCATCGAGGATCATCCGCGACATGTCGAGGACGCCCTTGGCAATGTCGCTGACGACACGGGCGATTTTGCTGCCATGCTCGTCGAGGAACTCCGTAAACTGCTTGATCTGCGGCCCCAGCTCCTTGTTTAACGAGTGGACGATCTTATCGGTAATAACCGAAATGGATTCGCCCATGCTCCGCCAGTGGCCCATGAACTCCTTGGCGGATCGCCCTGCCTCATCGGGATCGAGCCCGAGCTTTCGCAACTTGGAGTTGTATTCAGCGATGTACTTGTCGAGCGGTTCCAGCATCGCCTGAAAGGTGCTTTCATCGATGCCGAACCGCTCAGCAAAAGCGCGAGCGTTCGCGTAGGGCATCGTGCGAAACTTCTCGCCCAGCGCCTTGAATGTCGCAGCGGTGTCGTTGAGATTGACGCCAGAGCCTAGAAAATGCTGGAGAACACCCTTTCCGCCCGGATTGTCCCGCATGAACCGGGCGAGGTTTTCCATCGACTGCCTTGCGCCGGAAGCCGAGCCACCGACCTGCTCAACGGCATAGCTGATCCCCTTGATCTTCCCGGCAGACGATCCAAGCCTGTCCGACGAATAGGCCATTGCCTCCATTTCCCGAGACAGCCGGGCAGTGGCAGCCGTCACGGTCGCTGCCATGACCTGTACTGCCGATCCGAGCGCAAGAGCAGTCTGCGTCATGCTCTTGACGCCCTCGACAAATTTCTTCGCACCAGCCTCATCAATCTTGAAGCCGAGGGCGACGAGGAACTCACGAATGACGTTGGGATTATCGGCCATGGTGGTTATTGTCCGATCTGTTTTGCGCAAATTTGAACACAAAAATATTGACGCAAGCCCCGCCGTTGTGTATAAATATACACAACAAAGGAGCGCTGTTCATGACTTCCAGCCGGGACATCATCAAGCAGATAGAGGCCGATGGCTGGTATTTGGTCGGCACCACAGGCTCGCACCATCACTACAAGCACCCGACGAAGCCGGGAAAGGTGACGGTGCCGCATCCGAAGAAGGATCTGCCGAAGGGTACGCTCCTATCGATCAAGAAGCAGGCGGGGCTCAAATAGCCCCACTAGGAGGTCTCAATGCGATACGTGGCATTTATTCATAAAGACCCGGGCAGCGATTACGGCGTCAGCTTCCCCGATTTTCCCGGCTGCATCTCAGCGGGGTCTACGGTTGATGAGGCGGTGGCCAATGCAATCGAGGCCCTGTCGGGGCATGTCGCTGTGATGGTGGCGGATGGCGATGAAATCCCCCCTCCGCGCGCGCTGGATGGCGTGCTGGCCGATCCGGAGTTTGCAGAGGAGCGCGAGGGGGCAACCTATGTCTACGTTCCGCTGATCCGTGAGAGAGGCGCATGGATCAGGGTCAACGTATCGATGGACTCAGGGCTTGTTGAGGCCATTGATGCTGCAGCAAAACAGCGCGGTCTTACCCGATCCGCGTTTCTCGCAGCGGCAGCGCGGAAGGAAATCGAGGCTGCGGCTTAACGCAGTCTACGTTTTCTTCGCTGCCTCCTGCGCCCGTGCCGAGTTCTCGTCAGAGGCATCCAGCGCCTCGTTCATGATCGCGACATCCACAAGGTCGAGTGTGCCGTCAACGAGGCTTTCGTAACGGCATACTCCCCTCAAGGCCGGCCTCAATAGCCAATCCTCGTGATCGGGCAGTATCACAGGCTCGTAGCTGGGGCCGCCGGTCGTTCTGCGTTCAATCCGGATTGGCCGGCGCGAAAAAAACCGCCGAGATTCCCCTGAATGACCTGGGACACGATGCCGAGAAGCGCCAGCAGATCGATGTCGTCGAACATCATGCGTCTGGCGTTTGCGCTCCATACCGGAGCCCACCCAAGCCCGCCGTCCTGCTGGCGGGACGTAACAGAAAGGCAGATGTCGACGACGTAATCAAAGTCCTCATCGGTCATCGCCGCGACGGCTTTTGTCAGTGGCTCAATCGAGGCCAGATCGGACAATGATCCCGCCTCGGATGCGGATGTAACGCTGACCATCATCGGCGCCAGTCGGCGCACGATATGCGCCTGACGACGGGCATCTATCCGGCCATATCGATATGTATGGCCGCTCGCTTCAAATTGACTGTCCATGCTGGCGGCCCTCAAATTTCCGGCGTGCCGGTGCCGATCTTCTGATCAAGCTGTACGAAATCGAATACCCACTCCATAATCGGCCCGGTTTTGGCATAGCTGTTGGATGGGAATCTGCGGAAAGCGCCCTGTTGGCCGGTAATGCTGTCACCGCGAACGACGTCACGCAGCGAGAACGTATTCCTGCCGTGGTAGGCGCTGGACGATGTCTGATAGTTGTACATGTCCGTCATCTGCGCGTTTGTCGGGCTGGTCTTCAGCAGGCGGATTGTTACAGTGCCAGCGCGGCCGGCATGCAGGTTATGCTGCCCTTGCCCGCCAGCCCCGATCATCATCGTATTTTTGTCGTCTGCCATTTCCACGGTGATGCCCTCTTCGGCAACGCCGGATTCATTCCCGAGGGAAATCGTGGACGTCAAAACAGAACTAAGAGAAATATTCCCCCCAGGCCCAGAAATCGCGGCCTGAATGTCAAGAAAGCTGTATGTTGCCACGCTGAGCCTCCATTATCGATTGATGTTGATCATTACATTGGTGCTGTGAATAGCGCCCGCGAGTTTGGCGGCCACCTGAATCGGAACAGATTTGCGTGCCTCCCGGTCTGCTTGCGCCTGCGTACTGACAGGCGGGGCATAGACATAGAAACCCTTGGCCAGCGTATCCCCAGTGCGTAGCTGGCCAAAGCCGTCAGCGAGCCACACGCCGGGAGCCACAAGGCCATTGTTCACGGCTTGTACCAATGTGGTCTCTATCGTCGTGACGATGCGATGCGTGCCCTCGTCAGTCTGCGGTATCTTCGTCGTGCTCTGATAGAGCAGGTTGAAAACATCCGTCTGTACCGCATCCTTGAGCCAGTCCGTGCCGTGCACTTCATCGAAGAAGTAGCCATTCGCCATCACGCCTTCCTGGATGATGGCTGTATCGTTGGCATAGCGAACGAATACGTTGATGTTCTTGGAGTGCAGCGCAGCGGCCTGAGATTCAGTAAGGCTTTCTGCGACGATGCCCGGCTCCTGCTTGAACTTGAGCGTGATGGTGGTGCGGTTGCCGGTAAAGTCCACGGTAAAGGCGCGGCCATACAACGACGCTGCAGCAAACGGGCTGGATGATGAGTATTGGACAAATGTGTTGCGATAGTTCAGCGCCTTGATGCGGCTGCCGATATCAAGTGCATAGGACGCATCGAGTGACCGGGAGTCCTGCGTTGTGACGCCGAAAATACGGCTGTGGCCTGTGACCTCGATAAACTCAGCTGTCGCGAGAATATCATTGTCGGGCAAATCGCCTGCCGCGATCAACAGGCCATACCACTCCGACGAAACGTCGGCCAAAGCCCGAACGCCGTCGATAAGGGCCTCAGCGTCAGCGCCGTCGACTGGCACAGAGGCATGCGCACTGTCCAATCCGAGCAGTCCCGAGATATCAGTCCCGGTGGAGTGAGCGCTACCGTAGCCAATTTTTGACGAAACACCGCTCGTTGCACTGGTCACATCGAAGCGATTGCTTGCGCTGTCCCAAGTGATCACCGCGCCAGTCAGCTTTGCATTGACCGCCGTCGCAACGCCATTCAGGTTTGTGACCGCTGACAGGTCGACACCTGATACGGTCTTCGGGGCCCCATCAACTGCAATCTTGAACGACCCAGCGGTTACCGCGGTGAACGCGCCAATCTCTTGTTGAGCGACAGACCGAACCCCGCCGTGCAGGACACCAGCCGTCGCCACCCTTGCCCACCGGCCGATATACACCTCTGCCGGGCGCGGAGCCTGGGAGAAAAAGAGGGACGCGGCCTTATACTCTGGCGCGTCAGTGCCAAAATCCTGCGCAATGCCGTCGATAGCGGTATAGCGCCGGATGCGTTCGGCGATATCGATAACGGGCGACGCGCCCGCGATTAAGAGCGCCCCGAAATTGCGGCGCGGGGCCGCCATCGGCGACATATTAAGAGTGACGTTAACAACATTGCTGACTGACAAGCCCTTGGCCATGGTCACTTCTCCACTTCCCAGGGATCGCCGTTGATTGCGCCCTGCGCTGAATTAAGGTTGAGGATTGCGTATTCGCGGGTAATCTCGCGGCGGACACGGATGGTTAGATCTGCACCCCTGATCCACCTCTGCTGCACGAGGCTGGGCACCGATACGACTGCACCGACATCGACAAGGCCCATGTCCCTGAGTTGCAGCGGCTCGCGATTTTGAGCGATCGACAGGCCATCACGGAGGATGCCCGCATAGCGATGGCTGTTCGGGCCGTAGAAGCTCGCAGTCACGCTGACAACCTCGTGCCGACTCAGCGTCGTCGAGCCCTCACCTGCCGAATTGTGGATCTGGACGGCGTTATCGTCCGGCTCTCGGTGGACAATGCCAACGGCCGCCCAATCCGTTTCAGAAGACGGCTGCTTCGGCGGGATCGGCTGCCATCGGGGGCGTACCATCGTCGCAGATAGCCCCGTAATGCCGGCGACCATCTCCTGAAGGAAATCTTCAAGATCATCATCTTCCAGCGGGGACGGTTTTGACGCAGGCGTGAGGTATCCGCCCGTCGCGCTGGTTCTTGCGGACATGGGTGGCCTCGTTGATATTATGGGTTGTGTTAGGGTGAGATCAGGTCGCAGGTTGCCGCGACGAACCCGGCCCCGTACCGCGAATAGTCGTTGACATTGGAAACAGTGTAGCTGCGACCGTTCCAGCTGAGGATGTCGGCGGCGACGTCACCATACCCAGCCGTCAGCTGGAATTGCGTATGGACCATGATCGAGCCCTTGAGCCGCGATCCTGTATCGATGCGATCAAGGATATCGCCGGTATCTGCCGTGACCACGCCGCTGATAGTTGTGGTCTGAGATGTCTCTTTGACGCGGCCATGGCTGTCGACGGATTGCGTCACCCGTGTCACGGCAAGTTCGTCCGCGAACATCGGATCGTTCAAGATGTCCGATACGTCGAGCAGGGGCATTACCGTTCTCCCCTGCCCTTGCTGCCGATGACGTGAGTGATGGATTTGCGAAGCTGCCCGGTGTCGATCAGAGGCTTTTCACTCGTTCTGGGTGCCTTTTTCCGGTTTTTACGCTGATAAAGCGTTCGCTCTGAGAGCGGGGCGAACTCGCCGCTATTGATGACCTTTTTGACCGCATTTTCCGCCGTAATCCCGACCGAAGTCAGAACCTTTGTGACAGCCTCCTTGTCACCTGCCAGCGCCTTCTTTGCGCCGGCCCCCATGCGTTTGGCGATCTTGTCCTCCACGGATTTTATGCCGGGGATCAGAAACGGTCGCGCCGGTATGTTCATGTCCGGCTTGCCGAACTCATGAACATAGCCGATCACAGCATTCGATGCCGGGCCATCCCTACGCCCTGCTTTCTCATCGGGGATGCCAACATATACCTGCTTGTCTGTGAGCCTGCGGATGATTTTCAGCGACTCTTGCAACCGATCTGTAACAATTTTGACGCTCATAGCTGCACTGCCCCTACGCCGATCATTCGGGAGAGCTGAATGAACTGCGCGCCATAAGTGGTGAGATTCCACGCGCCCGCGCCATCGACCGTTGATGATCCTGTATCATAGGAAACGCTCACCTTATCGACGGATTTGGACGACACCACGCCACTGGCTGCCCCCGGCGTGCCGCCCTTCGATGATGACGCCACGGCCTGAGTCTGAAGCGCCAGATTATGGGCCACGAACAGCCCAAGGCCATAATCCAGTAGATCGCCCCATCGATCCACGACCAGCGTCTTCTGCCCTATTCCCACCCAGAACGAGATGCGAGCGTCCGGGAACCGCGTCACGTCACCAAACTCAGGGAAAGCGGCGCGGAACCCGGAGACGTCCATCACGCGACCTCCGCCTCTGCGATGGCGGCAGCGATCCTTTCGTTGCTCCAACGGCCATCGACTTTGACGCCCAGTTCGGCGGCGCGAGCAAGCAAGGCCTCGCGACCGTCCGCTTCACCAGCGGGCAGCGCGGCCTCTGCCTCCAATGCCGGCGCGCTGTGCTCCCCCGACCACCAATGGCCCGCGATATCATCGGTAACATCATGCCCGCCGACCTCGAAACGACGCGTCGTACCGTCGTCCAGCAGGAGGGTGAAAGGCTTTGTTACGTTGATTGTAGCCATCGCCTCAGACTCCGCTGCGGTAGCCGACCGTCTCAGGATACACGACCTCCACCTGACCGATGCGGCCGTAGTACGGCACCTTGACCCAGATGCCCTGATACTGGGGCGCAACGGGCTGAAGCGGAACGATCGGGAAACGCACGAATTCCGGCCGCTGGCTGTACGCAACCATGCGATCTGTAGACGCGCCGGGCAGGAGCGCCTTGTCGAGCCACTTCACCGAGTTGATCTCCAGCGGAATACCGCGCTCCGCCGTCAGGATGTTATTCTCCTTCAGGAAGGCCAAGATCGTGGTGTTCGCAGCCGATGATGCAATCGTGGTCGAGATGTACCCGAACGGCTCAGGAGCAACCAGCAACTTTGTCGGGGGCGACGTATAGCCCGATGCGGCCCAGACCGAAATCAACAGCTCGTTGACGTCCTTGCGGATCTCATCGGCCGTTTTGGTTTTCCACGTCGCTGTTCCCGCAGCGCCGTTAGCGACGTTGCTGGAGTTCGTGACGTGCGTCGAGTTCAGGAGGCCGGTCGCACCGATGTCCGACGACCCAACGTATGCGACCTGATCAAGGTCCATCTGGTGCTTGCGGTTCAGGCCGGCCAGCATCTGCACGTCGATGGGACGCCCCGTCAAGCGGGCAGACTCCAGTTCGGGCACAGTGTACGCCACCTCACTCGCCCACAGCGTCAGCGGAGCGCTGATTTTGCTAATATCGAGCTGGATACGCGGCAGAGTGGTGGTTTCCGCGCCGGCCCATGCGATACCATCCGGCACGACACCGCCGTTGCTCGCGAAGGTGGACAGCGTATAGCTGGTGGAAGTATCGCCGATCTGGACATCGGTGCGCAGGTCAATGTCGCGCTCCCATGTCGTGGCAATCAGCGGCTCATGAACGACCGGGTCGAGCCGCTCAAGCTCACCAATCAGGAATGCACCGGCGCTGTCATAGGTGGCCTGGTCGAAGGTGGTGAATGCGTCACGAGTGTAGAGGGACGGACGCAAGATTGCCGGGGACTTGACAAGCGCCGTCGTCCCCGCGAGGTCACGCGAGTTAAAGGTCATGTATCTCTCCAATGTCAGGGGTGACGACGCCAGGCGTCAGATTCGGTACGCGATTTCGGTCACGCCATTGGCGTCGGCCGGCCCCGTGAAATAGGCGCCAGCGACAGCAACGGTTTCGTTTGCGACGAGCGCCGCCTCGATGTCGCCAACAGCCTTGCCGGTGACGGCCGCCACGCGGACGTATACCGCGCCATTCTTGGCGGCGGTGCCGGCCTTGAGGTTGACGGAGATGTAGCCGCGCCTCAGGATGTCGATGATGCCCGACGCGGGCGGCTCAGCGGCACCAAAGGTATTGGTGACAGACTGTGTGGGGTAAGCGCGGACGGTCAGGCAGTACACGTCCGTAGCGGCATCGCCCGCTTCGAGAGGCTGGATCCTTCCGGAGACCAGCTTGGCGAAAGCGCCGAAGGCCTTGGGGGGCTTTGCGCTGTCAACAATCTGCTGCTCGATCGTCAGACTGTCGGTGCGCGAGACCGAGCCAGCAAAGCCGGCCGGCACCCGAGTTTTGTATGCGACCATGTTATGGACCTTTCAGGTTATGCGCGCTTGGCGCGGCGATCGTTGATGAGCTGCTGATAGCGTTCGGCCGTCATCGGCCCTTGCGGGATATGCCCGCGACTCGGCGCCGCCGGGCGGCTGTTCGCGGTTTTCACCAGCTCCGACGCGGCGCGGAAAATGATCTCTGCGGTGTCGCAACTCATTGCCGCAAAATCGGCCGGCTTACCGCCGAGAACGGCTTCGACGTGTGTGCGCTTGCTATCATTGGCATAGGCAGCCTTGAGCGCCGCAGAGCGAAGGCCACAGAGCGCATCACGCGTGACCCTGCGCTTGGCCCTTGCATCGAACGTGGGGAGCTTGATGCCGGGAGCGAGGATTTCAGCCCGCGCCAGCGTGTCGGTGAAGGCGTCGCGGATAGCGGCGGAATCGAGCGTCGCTTCGCCCTTTTTCTCTTCCTCGCCATCGTCGTCTCCGGTTTCTGCCTTAGCATTCTCTTCGGGGTCATCGTCCGCCGTCGCCCCGCCTTCAAGGCGATCCAGCCGGGCAGCGATATTCGCCAACTGCGTGGTCAGCGCGGCGAGGGGATCAGCCGGATCCGGCTCATCGGCCGCTACCTGCGCTTCCGGCTCGGGCTGCTTGACCTCGATGACGATCTTCTGCGGCTCGTCACCGCCGGTTTCATCCTGCGCGGCTTCAATCTCCTCCTCGAAGGCCGCTTCGTCGTTGGCCTTGAAGGCCGTCCTCATACGGTCCCAGACCGTGCGTGCTTTCTTGGCCACAACGGGCTCCTTGTCCTGGATTGCACATGATGGGCCACAGCGGCCCCGATCCACGAGGGCAACGTGATTGCCCACGATCCTTGTCTGCCGGCCCAGGCCGGGCCGGATTTGCTCGCGCTCGCACTCGTAGCCGCACGAAACCTCGCGCTTGCCTGCGCGCACGTCAGAAATTGCGTCGGCATCAGTGATGAGCAGATCGGCGATCAGATAATCCGACAGCACACCCTCGCCCCGGCGCGGATTGAGCACCGTGCCGATCGCGAGGCTGCGCCATGTCTCCGGCACCACAAAACCGGCAGGATGGTCGTTCGTGACCGGCTTTCCCGCGAATGACAGGATCGCGTCAGGATCGAACAGCGTCTCGGCGTCGCGCTCGACCGTGATCATGCCCCGGCCAGCTTCCGGCTCAAGATCGGGCACCTCTCCGGCTGCATAGAGCATCGGCCCCGTGCGGGCGATACGCACGTCCATGCACAGCAGATAGCCCTCGGGCGTCAGGCGTTGAGATGCGCCGATCTGTTCGTCCACCAGCGTTGCCGGCGCACGGTCTGTCGTCATGGTCATGTCGGTTCTTGGCTCAATAAAAAGGCCCGCCGAAGCGAGCCTGATGAGATGAAGTAATTGTCGCGATTATGCTGCGACGTCGTCGCGCCCAGGTATGTCCAGCGCATACGCTTCCTGCCAGACATCGGCGTGGTACGCTTTCACCGATCCGTAATTCTGATCGAACACGTCGATAGCGGGGATACCCATTTCAATCGAGGCGCGCTTCAGCAGCCGCCAGTTGAACTCCTGCCCATGGTAGAGCATCGACATGCGCTTGACGGTCGCGTACTCTTGAGAACGGTCCAGTTCCACTTCAAGCTTGTTCGCCTTCTTCACCGCTTGACTGGCGGTGTTCATGGCTGTTGCTTCGCGGCGGGTTCCGATCTCGGCCTTCGTCCTCTCCGCCGTCAAAGCACGCTGCTCGGCAATCTGCTTTGCTTCTTCGGACGCCACGAGAGCCTTGAGTGCATCGAGGTAGGTCGTAGGGGCGGCGGGGGCCTTCGGTTGCGCCGCTTCCAGCTCCAGCCAGCGGCGGATGATCTTGAGCCGCAGCGGCGCGTCGTACCCGGCCACGAGCGTAATGGTGAGATCCTTCGGAAGACGGATTTCGGAAATGTAGCCCCGATTGTCGTAAGTGATTGAAATACCTTGATCCCTCAAAACTGAGGAATCCTTCGCCCAGCCGGGTAGCACCGCATCCAGCAGGGCGCGTATATCGCGGACGACGTTATCGTGCCGCTTCTCCGTCAGCTCGGCAATTTCCCTACTCGACATGGTGAGCGGACCAGCACCCGCGCCGACGCCAATAAACGGCGAAAGGGCATTCTGCTGAACCGGGGCATTTTGGATCATTGCTGCGGGCTCCTTTTTGGCTTCGACATGCTGCTGGACAAATTCATGGACATGCTGGCCGCGCTTGAGCGGACCGAGCCATTTGTGGATCGCGAGAAGACCGGCGATCTTGAAGGACATCTGCTGTTTAGTGCTGATCGTCTCGGCGAAGATCACGTCATCAACGCCCGGAGGCGTCGGGCCACCGAACCTCGCACCGGTGGGAATGTCGCTCTTGAGCTGTGCGAAAATAAGCTCCTGCCCCGGCTTCGCGAGGTCAGGTCGACGCCAAAGTAGGACGAGAGTGCCCTTCCCATACAGATCTGTCCGGCTGAATACATGCCGCTCACCGCTCGTGAGCACTTCAGAGTCAGGGCCGGTGATGACGATGGAGTACAGGTCCGGCAAAGTGTTGGGGTCAATGTCGGACGTTTGGTGCGCTACAGACGTGCGCGTGCTATTAGCTTTCGCAGCCATGTCGATCTCCCTAATAGATCGGTCATCGGTTAGGGCCGGTGAGGAAGTTGGCGCTTCCCATCGGCCTGCTACCGTGGTAGCACTGTTTCCATGAGCGAACAAGAAAAAACTTTGCTACCACGGAAAGGCAAGCGCGGTCCTGCCCCCACAGGTAAAGGGCAGCAGGTGGTCACGCGCCTTCATGACGATCTATTGTCCCCCTTAGACAAGCTCATTGTAGACAGCGGAGAGGCGCTCTCGCGCCCCGAAGCAATCCGCAGGGCTCTGCGCGAGTACCTCCGCGACAAAGGCTACCTGCCAAAGTGAGCAGCAACCTATGGCTATCAACCCTGAAACCACCGTCAGAAAGCTCGTGTCCCTGCCCAAAACGATGGTGCAGGAGATTGATGATTTCCGCTTTCAGGAACGAATCAAAACTGAGGCCGAGGCCATCCGTCAGTTGATCGCGCTCGGCCTAGCCGCAGTCAGGCTCCGCGATAAAGGCTACATGCCCCAACAGAACGATGGGCAACCGCTCAATCGTCAGGAATGACGGGCTCCGGGTAGCATCTGCAATTTGGGAGCGCGCCGGCATGCCCCACCATGCCGTCCAACTCCGGCAGCTCGCTCCACCTCACAAATTTTCCATTCATCGCCTTGTGAGATGGCCGGACGTCGCTATCACCGGACGTGCGCCAGATATAGCCATCGCTCCCGACATACTCCGCTCTTGCCTGTGTCAATAGCGTAGCCGTGCGCGATACCTCAGTGCGGGCGATCATGTTGGCCCGGCTAGCGGTCACGTCGCCTGCCTCCATGATCTTCTTCGCGATCTCGCTCGCTCGCGTGCCCTGCGTAATGCCCTCGATCGTAAGATCATGGACGCGCTGGGCGGCCTCAGAGGGCAGGCTCGTAATCAGCCGCACCTGCTCAGCCATCCGCGCTCGCATCACTTCTCCGGTAGGAGCGTTTGCGATTTCGTGTCGCAGAGCCCGCCCCATTTTGCGGGACACCTGCATCCACCGCCGCTTATCGTGAGCCTCAACCTCCAAAACCATGCGGCGCGCTACAGATTCCGCCCATCCGCCAATTGTGCCGGAGTAACGCGTGAGAGCGCCTTCAATGGCGGGGATTTGTGCGGGGTTTCCGGCATCAAATCCTGAAACAATGACATCTACCGCCCGAGCAACCCCGCGCAGTTTTTGAGCGTACTCATTTTCAATGCGCCGCGATGCCCTCCAGGCGCTCTTACTCGATTGCGGCGCCCGGTCGATAGTCACCGGCGTCATCGCCAGCTTCGGCAGCGTCAGGCCCTGGCAATGCTGGCACATCCTCGTAGCCCCCCTCTCTCGGGAGCGGGTCGTTCTCCGCCTCCGCTATATCTTCGCCGGTGATGTTGTCCCAAACGCCTGAGACGTCCGCAGACTGCTTCAGCTCCTTCAGGGCAGTAGCGCGGCTTACCAGACCTGCATCAGCGGCCTGCACCACCGCTCCTGTGACACCTACAGCAATCGTGGCGCGCTCTGTTTCGGACATCTGCCAGAGCGAATTGAACTTGAAATTCATGTCCTTCGGCGGAGAGTTGCCGATGTCCGATCGGTAAATCAGAGCAAGAAGCTTGACGATGCCGGCCCGAAGCTTCGCTTCCTGCTGCTGCGCGATCATGTCGTAATAGTTGCGGATGTCCGCGTCGCCTGTCGCGTTTAACCCGGCAGGGGATTGCCCAAACAGCCGCACCAGCGGAATTTGCAGCGCACCGGAAATCTGCTGGGCGAACTGAAGGAGAACATCCGACAAGCCGGAAAACGTGTAGCTGTGCGCCTGAAAATTGTCCTTCGCGTCTAGCAGCGTCAGTCCCTCATTGGACTGCATCAGCCGGACCATCTCGAACATGCGGGTCAGCGCCTGTTCGCCCGGCCCGCCGGCGGCGAGGATTTCCCGCAGCCCGTCCACTGACACCGTGCGCAGGTGTGCCTTGTACACGAGTTGCGCCACGCCCTGCGTCGAGCTGTCGAAGGCGAGCAGCCTGTCATACAATCGCTCGACGATACTCAGGCCCCAGCCGTATTCCGCCACACGCTGCCAATACGGCAGGTCGACACCCTCCATGCGGATCACACGGCTGTAGTGCACACGCTTACCGCGCAGCGCCGGAGCGCTGATCATGACATCGTAATATTTTGGCCGCCCGAGATCGGGGCCGTAATCCTCAATGACATCATCCAGGGCCGGAACCACAGTCCATCGGTCAAGAACGAGAAGACCCTTGAACTGTCCCCTGGACACCGTCTCAACCCGGAGTGGCGTTGATACGTCCTGACCCTCAACCAGAATGACCGCGATAGCGCCGCCGTACAGTCGGGACCATTTGATCGTGTCGTTTAGCGCCTGCCAGATGGCGCGCTTCTCAAACCCAGCTTGCACGACATCAATGTCTTCAGGGCTTATGGACGACGTGATGTCGATGCCGGCGCGCGTCATGTCCTCCGCGACGCAATCGACAGCCTGACCGACAATCCAAGAGCCGCGGTACATCCATTCGAGTTGGGCGCGCTGCCGGGTAATAGCATTCTGAGCATAGGTGCCGCCGGATGCGATATTGTTCGTGCCGATGCCAAGCTTGGCCGCGACGTTCTGGAAAGAGTCCGTCGTCTGATGCCTGGGCGCACCGGTGCCGGCGCGCTTCCGATTTTGTCTGCGCGCCATGCTTATCAACCTGTTGTATTGCTTAGTCTGCGAAGGCTAGCGCGAGAATCTCTGCCGCCGTCCCGCCGCCGCACATCTCGACCACGGCGTCTATGAAAGGATCGATCTGGTCATCGTGTGTTCCATCCGGGAATGACGCGTATTCGGCATCAAACACTGGCCGCCACGGCGCGCTTTTGGGGACCGACACCAGACCTGCCGCCACTGATGGCACGGCGTCTAGCGCTCGGGTGTACTTGTCTTTCTCACGCTGAAGCGCCGTGACCGGGATGGCCTTGCGACTCAAGGTCTGGATCAGCCCTGTGCCGGACACCTTGTCCTCGACCACCATATTGCGCAGGTGGCCATAATCCGCAGCACTCAGACCCTTAGCCTTAGCCCAGAATGCCAACGCCGTCGCCTCAAGCTCAGGCGCCTCAAACCGCCCGCGAGCCAAATCGATCAGGTATGCTCGACCATCATACCCCGCGCCCCAATGCTCAAAAACAGAATAGTCGTTCCGTTCTTTCGTCTTTTGCGCCGTATCGACATAGATCGCCCGCCACTTCAGTCGCGGCAGGTCATCATACTCATTCAGCCATTCAGCCTTGAACAAATTGCCACCAGAAACAACCGGGTCTTGCATATATTGGCTGGCAAACTCTTGCGCGTGCAAACGCAGGATGCCGATCTGTGCAGCGTCGTGCTTCTTCTCCCACAATGGCCCCGAAGAAAGATCATGCGGGATCATGACTGCCTTCGGGTGCACCTGTGCGCATTCATCGTCGATCCAAACCGGCAACTTCAGAACGTGCCATTCCTCACCCGACGTCTCCAGCAGATGCGCTACGAAGTCATCGACGTGCAGCCGTTGCATGATCACGATGACCGGCACGCTTTCGTCTGCAAGGCGGCTTTTGAATGTATTCTGCCAACGGTTGTTGATGAATTTCCGCGTCGTGTCGCTGGAAACATCATCCGGCTTTTGAGGGTCATCAATAATGAGTGCGCCAGTGAACCTCCATGGCTCACCTTCTTCAAGCATCCTTCCAGCTCGGAAGCCGGTGATCGGCTCGCCTGACGCCGCAGCGCGGACATGGCCGCCAGCAGTCGTGCGCCACAATCCCTTTGCCGACGTGTCTGCCCTGAGCGCCACAGGCCATAGCGCCTGATACCCCTCCAGCGCGATAACGTCACGCGCCTTCGCCGAATTGTCCAGTGCAAGTGCCTGCGCGTAGCTTGCGTGGATGAACCGCGCGCCATGGTTAATCGCAAACCCCCGCGCCATGAAGTTCACGACGGCCAGCTCTGTTTTCGAGTAGCCGGGCGGCACATTGATGATCAAGCGCTTGATCTCGCCAGCATATACCCTGTCGAGAGCACGGCACATCACGCGATGGTGCCCGCCAATAGAAAACGCCTGTCCTTGCGCCTCTTGGAAAAAAGCCTCAGTAAACGCCAAGTGCGACCGCCCTAGGCGCCGCCGCTCACTTTCCTTCTCGATCTCGCTCAGCGGCGGAAGCGAGAACTCGGCATGCCTCAAGTTCTTCATCGCTCATCCGGGATAGATCGAACCGCACTCGCGCCGTTGGCCGGCCTGCATCGGGCGCGTCATCATCGAGGTTATGCGCCTGCCTCTCCAACGGGATAAGGCGCGCATTCACCCGCGCCAACTTTTCCAGAAGATCGCCTACGCTTTCGCGGTCCCCCAGGCAAGGGCCGTCAGGCTCGCCACCGTTGAGATAGGTAGCGAGCCTGTCCGCTATTACGCGCTTGATGCCGTGTAACTGCTCAAGGTCTCGCCTATGAGAGGTGACGACACCAAACCCCCTAGACGCAGCCGCCGCGACAACTTCGTCGTCGCTCGCGCGTTGAGGGTGCGCACCCCCTTGCGCACCGTCGCCTCTCGCAAGCCTTTCGCGCACCGCTGTGCGCACTCGCTCGGCGAGTGCCCGCTCCCACCCCTGCTCCTTGGCCTTTTTGCGGATGAAGGACTCAGAAACGCCATGCGCCCGCGCAATCTCGCGGATCGAGAGCTGACCGGCGCGATACTCGCGCTCCACTGCCTCCCAATCGATATTTCTCTTGGGAGTGCTCATCTCACGTCCTCATACAAAAAAGCCGCCCGGACGATGCTGGACGGTAAATGACCTGGACCGCGCGGCAGGACTTGCACCTGCGATGAGCAGGTTATGAGCCGGCGGGTCTGACCACTGAGCTACGCGCAGGTGTCACGGATCCAGTGTACATTCACGCTAGCAAACGGGGGGGCCGCAAATGTTCATGCTTGTATTAACGACACTGCTCTTTTCGACAACGCAAGCGCCGCCCGCAATAACATCATCGACCATCACGACAATTCCAGGATTTTCCAACTTCGAACTTTGCAGTAACGCGGCCACCCGACTGTTCATGAGTAGTCACAATGTCAGGAGAGCAGGCGTGTGCGTGCAGGTTCACTGACGCCAGCGTATACAGTTCAAATCGGCAGATCGTTCAGCGTGTCCTCATCCTCATCGAGGTCGAAAGAGCCAAGTCCTATCAAGGCTCCATCGCCATGCGATACGCTTGCCTGCCTCGTCACGGATATGCCATCGGGTAAAGCGCGCTGGACAGTGACCGTTACAGTCGCATCCTCGACAGAGCCATCTACGGAGACGCGGTCATTGCCGCCCTCATCCGTGGTGAACGTGATGATCAGCGGCATGGAAGACTCCGTGGGAATTGCGACTCTAGAAAAACAAAAACGCCTGAACTCTCGCCCAGACGCTATTATCTCACACTACCTATTTACAGGTAAATGCCACAACGAACCCCGAACGTCAAGTGATCGTTTCATGAATATCCGCGTTTTCTTCTCTTGGGGCTCGAACCGCTCGCATTGGCCGATACCCGTCATCGAACGTTCGCCAGAACGTGGCCAGGGAATGTAGGCCGACGATCAGATAGGTAATATCCTGCACGTCAACATCATCGATGACGACCCTCGTCAGCATCCGCATCACGGCACCAGAACTATCCCTTGCCGCTATTTCACCCCTTGCCGCACGCATTGCCTCCAGCACACGATCGCGCAATTCCTCATCCGAAATCGCGACACCATTCCGCACTTCATCGTCTGGTGGCGCCTCTGTATCCGGTCCAGCCTTTTCCTCGATCATCCGCGCCAGTACGCCAGACGCTGGGCGGGGCGCATCGATTACTCGCGCGTAGTCGGCCATCAGGCGCCGCCAACGCTCGCCGGCCACCACCTGCCCCTCTGTAAGGAACCCCGCCAGATATAGCCGCCCCAACGCGCTCTCTGCACGCTGGTCTTTCCGCATCTTCTCAGGCAGCCACCGGCGATGGGGCTGCTGTGTGACCGTCTCGCGAGGATTAACCGTTGCACCGGCCGTCGAGATCCGTCCTGACGGAGTGCGCTTCGCCTGCTTACGACGCGTCTTCTTTGCCAAAGCCCTGCCCTCCTATCAGCGTCATTGAGCCGCAAACGGAATATCGTCCCCGTCCACATCAGACGAATACGCCCCGCCACCACCGCCATAGCTACCAGACGTGTCACCGCCCTTCGTAGCCGCGTAATTGCCGGATGAGCTGCGTGACCCGCCGTCGTCTTCGCGCTTGCTGTCGAGTATGGCCAGTTCGCCACGGTAACGCTGGAGCACGATTTCGGTCGTGTATCGCTCCTGCCCGTCCTTATCCTGCCACTTGCGAGTCTGGAGCTGGCCTTCCAGATAGACCTTGCTGCCCTTGCGCAGGTATTGTTCTGCGACTTTGGCAAGATGTTCGTTGAAAATGACCACACGATGCCATTCGGTTCGTTCCTGACGCTCGCCGCTGTCCTTTGATCGCCAGCTCTCAGACGTGGCTACGTTCAGGCCGACAATCGGGGCGCCAGACTGCGAGCGGCGCACCTCCGGATCACGGCCCAGGTGGCCCACGATGATGCACTTGTTCACTGATCCAGCCATTATGCAGCCCTCCTATCACAAGGATGAACGCCAAATTCCGCGAGGATGTTTGCCGGGATCGTGCAGCCAGGATCACCCGGCCGAGGGCCAAGGCGCGACGGCCATGTCGTCGGCTCGCGCTGCCATTCCTGGACCATGCCGCGCAGGTAGTTCAAACGTTTGCCCTCATCCACCGGGGGCGAGGCGGCGGGCTGTTTTGCAGCCCTTTCATGGGCCTCGCGGATCTGGTTATTGAAGTATTTCAGAGTGTTGACGTGAGGCTTCCGAGCCAGCGTGCTCTTGATCTCAGCAAGGATGATCGGGGGTCTGTACCCGAGATCTCGCCAAGCGCCCACGTAATCCGTGTCAGGCCGCAGGTTCATCGAGCCAGCCGCTTCAAACGCAGCCTTGATATCGATCATCAGCTGCGTCCATTCGCCAATCTCTCTCTCCGGGGCGGCAACCTTGCCCTCATCGGCAGGTGCCTCGGAGACAGGGGGTAAGGGGGGATTGTTATCTGCTTCTGTATCTGTGTCTGTATAGTTGAACACCTGTTCAACAGGTGCTGCGATTTGTCGTTGTTTTTCCTTCCTTATTTCTGCGCTTGCCTTCCCGGCCGTGGATTTGTTTTTCAACTTGTCCGCGCGATTTGATATTTCAGTCATCGCGCGTGAGTTATGAAGAGCCCCATCGACCAGCAGAAGCTTGCCAAGATCGATCAGTCTTTCGACAACGCTTGTGAAGGTTTTGACGCGCATGCCGCAGTATGTTGCCAAGCGGGAATGATGCAGATCGACGGGCCCGCTCTCTTCGTAGATGCGGCACAGGAGCATGGTGTAGACGCCGACCTCTTGTGGGGTTAGTCCGCGCACACCGTTCATGAAATCGGCCGGATAAAAATCGAAGTATGGAATATGCTTCTTGCTCATTCCACCTCTCCGCCACCAGAAATAAGACGTAGAGGCACAACGCAACCATGTGATGCCGCAGTCTCGTTGGAGTCGTCGGTCGACATCTCCGCTTCGTTAAGTATGTCCCTGAAAAATTCATCCGCGTACTGCTCAACTGGTATGCAGGACAAAGCATTTGGATCATCACTCATAACATGCATGAATCCATATCGAGCAAAAGTCCCCATGAAATTTTGGGCCTTTTGCTCGCTCACGCCTAGCAGGCGACCGATAAATGCAGGATCATTATCAATGGGGGAGCAAATATGGTACATGTAGTCCATAATTGTTACGAGAGCCCCGCGCTCCTCAAGTGTAAGGATTCTCCACGAGTGAAGCGTCGCCTTGTGATATCTTTTGTGCCAATCCGCCTCTGCCATATCAAAACCCTCTCGCCAGTTGCCGCACGGCTGAGTGGCCGGGGGAGCAAAACAGCTCAACCGTCCGCTCGCCCTCGCCATTGCGGTTCTTTGAAATGATGACTTCCAGCTTGTTCTCGGCTGCCTGGAGCTTGTCGTGCAGCTCAATGGCCTTCTCATCTGATGCTGCCGCCTTCAACTCGCGCTGGAGGTAATAGGCCGGCCGATAGAGCAGCATCACCACGTCGGCGTCGTTCTCGATATCGCCAGATTCTCGCAGGTCTGCCATCGAGGGGCGCTTGTCTTCCCTGCCCTCGACGCCGCGGTTGAGCTGGGCCAGCAGCACGATGCAAATGCCGAGCTTCTTACCGATCTCGCGCAGGCCTGTGGTGATCTCGCCTATCTCATAGACGCGGTTGCCACGATACCTGTCAGTGGCCTTGACCTGCTTCAGATAGTCGATGAAGATCACGTTGAGTTTGCGGCCCATTTTTTCGTAGCGGCGCTGCATCGCACGCGCGCGCGCCTCAACCTCGCCCACGGTGATGGATGACCGAGTATCGATGATGATCAGGCGGCCATCCAGGACGCGCTGCGCGTCTACGATATCGTCGCACTGGTGATCCTCCAGCCGGCCTGCGCGAATATCCGAGTGCGTTGGGGAATGCTTGCTCCGATAGGCGATATCTGACAGCGCCCGCGCACCAACGGAATCATCGCTCAGCTCCAGAGAGAAAAATCCCACGCCTCCACCGCGCGGATGGTCGGGATCAGAAAGCGCGATAGCGGACGATAACGCCACGACCGATTTTCCCATTCCCGGCCGACCAGCGATGACAATCAGTTCTCCGGGGCGGTAGCCGAGGATCATGCGGTCGAGATCCGGAAATCCGGTTGTGACCCCCGGCTCACCGGCCTCGCCGGTTCTGATGTCCTGGACCCGGCGCACGACACTGCTGGCAATCTCACCGACAGGACGCCATGTCCCGCCGCTCTCTGCCGTTTCAGCCCTCAGGCTGTCGAGTGCATCCCATGCCGCGGAGAGCCGGTGCTCCGCAAGGCCGCCGCCATCAATGTCGGCATTCGATAGGGCGATGTCCTGCAACCTGCGCAGCACGTAGATATCTCTCACCACGCGCGCATAATCCGATGCTGCCAACGTCGACGTTTCATTGGTCACGCGAGCGATGTAATCCCGCATCGATATGCCGCCGATATCGGAGCCAGCATTGCGAGCGCCAATGGCCTGCATGATTTCGGATATCGAGCCCTTGCGCCCTGCCTCGCGACACTCGGAAATAGCTTCGTAAACGAACCGATGAATCGGCTCCGAGAAATAATCTGGCCGGACGATTGCCTGAACGGTCGAGTAGCTATCTGGTGACAGGATCAGAGCGCCGAGCAGCGCCTGCTCAGATGCAATAGCCTCATGCGACGACTCTTGTGATGGGGCGACGTTCAACTGCGCCTCCCGATTTCAGAGGGCGCGAGAATGCGCAGGGTGACCGGATCGCGCGGCGAGCGGCGTTCAACAGGCAGTATCGTTTCGCAATAGACCGCGAACAGCCGGCGAGCGCGCTGGGCATCCTGCCTGTCGCCGGTATAAATGGCGCGCTCCCTCGCCTCAAGGAACGCCCTGTAGGCTATATCCTCAGCGGACTCGAAAGGAACTACACTCACTGCACGCGCTCTCTCTGTATTGGGGATGAAGCAGAGACTGATGGGTTTCGGCGCAGCCAATGAAATGTCGTGCCGGTGTGTGGAGACTGGAGATCCCAGACCAGCCAAACCCAATCGGCGGTGCCGCCGCCGGCCTTGCCGCCACGCTCCAGATACTCACCTGGCGGGCACGATGGCCGAGGCGTCAGAATGTAGACACGGCTCGGCGGGCGCTCGGCATAGAGGCCAACGGCACGCCCATCGCTCCCGAGGAATTTCAGATCGGCAAAGACGGCAACCTTGTTCGTCGCAATCGTCAGCGCCTTACGGATGAACGCTTCCGTGCCCTTGCCGCCGTAGAATGGCGGGTTGGTCACGATCGAATCGCAGTGTCCCAGCTTGAATGCGCAATCAGCGAGGAAGTCGATCTCACCGACAAACCAGTTCGCATCCGTCCGGCGCACGATATCAGAGCCATCCGCATCGTACCCGTGCGCGATCATCGTTCGGACGATGTTGCCCTTCCCGCATGCGGGATCCAGCGTCAGGCCGCGGAACTTCTCAACGGTCAGCAGCGCGGAGGTGCAATCCTCGCCCTCGACATACCAGTTGTATCTGTCGCGTTCCCAGACCTTCGCGGCCTTCGGGCGCGCTCTTTCCGTGACTGCATTTCCCGTGTCGATGGAGGTCATGCCGGCACCCACGATTGCGATGCGCCCGGTATCAGGCCATCCTCACGCGCCACGATGCGGCCTTTGGACGCCAGTTCGTCAAAGTTAGCATCAGTAACCCGGCGACCGGCTGGGATGGCAAAGATGCGGCGACCGTTCACGGCGCGCTCGTCAGCGGTGAACTCGATCATGATGAAGCCCCCCCCCTGTGAGCAGGCTCAGTGCGCGGGAAGCCGGTACAGACAGGCGCGCTGGATCTTTGCGAATAGGAATGCGCTCGCTCATGCCGCGCCCTCCGATAGGGTGACGAGGATCTGACCGCCCTCTACAGGCTCTCCACGCGAGATTGCGTAGGTCCAGTGGCGGTCATCAATGCCGGTGGCGTCCGCTACGCCATCGAGACTACTTTTTGCGCGGGCAAGCGCATTGTCGCTATCGTATGGACGCCAGTCGGGGGCGCAGAATACGATATCGACATGCATCCGCTCCCACGGCAGCTTGGTAATACCAGCGTCGATGCAAGCAATGCGCGCGTCAAAGCGAGCTTTCTTCGTTGCGCGCGCCTTCTCAGCCCAATGCGCGCGAGCATTCGGCGATAGAGCTGTAGCCGGCCACGGGAGTGAAACTTGGTACGTCATGCCCGCGCCTCCCCGTAGATGCTGGATAGATACGGGAGCGATACACCATTGGGGCTGGTGTAGACGCGAATGCCCAGTTCATCCGATACGGGCCGATAGGTGGCACGTGGGCGGACGGGGAGCGGCTCAGCAACGCGCGCGACCTGTTCGCCATCTTCAGCCATTGCGGCTTTCAATTTAGGCCAGTGCGCCCGTGCAGCGATCTTAGCCGCAGGAACACCCATGACGGCCCCGGTGTATTTGCCGGGATGACCGATCGTGCGCAGCTCTGATTGCAGGAGGCTCTGGCCACAGCCAAAAGCATCGCATATGATCTTGAGGCCAACGCCGTCATTGCTAGCAGCAGCGGCGGCCCGGACCATTTGTTCGGTTAGCGAGACCTTACGGCGCGGCCTCATTGCTCGCCTCCCGTCACCGCCATCTGCCGGTGATCAGTAGACGCCAGCGGCGTTTCATTCTGGCCGCGATACGAGTCCAGAACATGCGAAGTCGCAACAATAGAATCGTGCTCATCGCCGGCTTCGGCTCTCGTTCTGGCAAAGTCATGCTCTAGTGCTCGCATCTGATTTTCCCTCACGGTTTCCCATGCCCGCCAGAGCCGCAAAAATGCGGACGTAGGCAGATCCTTGGGAGGGCGGTAGCGCAGCGACCAAAGCAGGCTGTATCCAACACCTGTTTTCCTGCCGACGCGCTTCATCGCGTTTTGGTAATCTCCGGGGCCGCGTGACTCGCGCATGACCAGTTCATGCGACCACGACGATGCCCGGTCCACTGGATCAATATTATCGAGGAACGCGGTCGGCACTCGGTTAGCCTCCGTGGCTATTTGCGAATTTCTCAAAGACTTTTCGCACATCTGCAAACGGCTCCATGGTTTCTTGGCCATGGGTTTGGACGACCTGTGCAGATGGAGAAGCTGAATGGATGTGACTGATGGCGTCGGGATTCCCGACACCGACATCGAAGACGACAACGTGATTTGGCTGGGCGATCTCTCGCGAGAGGCCGTCATGCGCGCCTACGTTCTGCGCAACCAAAGGAAGCGCGAGAGAGCGCGAACCCGGAGACGGATCGTCGAGATCAATCCCGGCGATGCACCCCAGCCATTCGAAGCCGGGGAAGATCGATAAACCGGAGAGCGTCGTGATGGTGGTCATGACGCTCTCTTTTCTGGGGCGGAGAAAATGTCAGGGCGCAGTTCGTGCGCAGGGACGCCGGTCGCAGCCTCGATGGCGCGGACATGCTCAGCTGGAACCCCGCGCTTCGTGCGCGAGATCCAATGCCAAAGCGTCGATTGAGCGATGCCAAGCGTTTTTGCCAGTCGGACTTGACCGCCCGCTGCCTCAACCGCCCGCTTAAGTGCGTTGTTCTCAGCCATAACCGATATATACCGACCTTTCGGTTTTATGACAACCGTTTTATCGGTGGAGACTGTCGGTTATTTTTTCGGTATCGACACTATTATGAGCAATATCGGCGAGCGCGTGGCGGAATATCGGCGGAGAGCCGGCCTATCCCAAGTGGATCTGGCCGCGCGTGTCGGCATGAGTCAGCAAGGCATACAGTCGATAGAGGCCGGGGAATCCAAGAATCCGCGGAAAATATTGGAGCTTGCGCGTGCACTCGGCGTAACGCCGGAGTTTCTGAAAACAGGCTTGCGAAGGCTAGATGCCCCCGTCTCCCCCCTTCCCACGCCCCCCAGTAGCGCTCAAATTGATTACGTCAAGGTGATAGGCGAGGTCGCGGCCGGAACGTGGAGGGAGGTCTCGTATACTGAATTTGAGGCTTACGATATACCGCTTCCCGTCGATTCACGCTGGCGCAAGGAAGATGTCTTTGCGCTGGTCGTTCGAGGAAACTCAATCAACCGACAAGCGCGTGACGGCTCGTTTGTTTTGTGTTTGCAGGTGTATGCAGCACCTCGTGATTTGGATGACGGGGACTGGGTCGTTGTGGAGCGCCTGCGCGGCGACATGATCGAGACAACTGTCAAAAGGGCGGTCCGCCTGTCAGACGGCAGGTTTGCTTTGCGCCCCGACAGCGATGACCCGAAGTTTCAGGATGACATAATTCTCGATGCCGATACCTGTGACGGCGACGACATAGTTAAGGTGAGTGCGTTTGTTCTGGAATTTATCAGGCCCGCAACGCGGTTTTAGTTGGCGTGGCCGCGCGTATATCAAGGATGTGATGGGCGCGGAGCGCCGCATAAAAGAAGACCCCGCCGAAGCGAGGCCTTAATTCGCTCACGACGCTTTGCGATATCTTATGGCAGCGGGCGGCGGTGCCGCAGAAATAGAGATGAGCTTAGGGAGAAATTGCAATGCATTGCTGTCTCTCGGCCTAAAATAGTCCACAGCCCTACGAGGCAGCCACACCTCGCGGAAATGGCGGCGGAAATCACCTAAGAGAAATTCTGGGTATGCCTTGGCGCTCACCACGCGACCATCTTCGTATACGTGTCGGTATTTCGGTAGGGATTCGGTGTCGATGTTATGACTATCTCGAAGCCACCTACAGAACATCTGCCCCTGCGAAATATCCGGCAGCATCGCCTCGGGAAGAGTGTACCCCATGCGCTCCAAGGGGCCAATGAGCAGAATTGTCAGCTCTCCCAGTACCGAGAAGTGACCATCAGGGACGTTCGGCTGGTTCTCTGTATACCGCCTCAAATGGTACGGCATAATGACTGCTGGAGGTGCGTTACCAGAAATCCAATCGTAAACCCACTTGCTGACCCTAACTGCGAACTGGGGGGAGAGCCATTGAGCGAGATGGATAGCGACCTGGGGATGAACCCACGTGCCTTGCAAGCGAGGCTCACCGCCCGCGTTCGTCTGGATAAGCTCCGTCGTGCGAATATGCACGACGGCCGAGAGCTCATCAGCAAACTCTTTGGCAGAAGGCAGCCGCCAGTAGTCCGGCCATCGCTTGCCCGCCGCCCGGCACATCGCTGTCGCGTTGATATAGCCGTCTTGTGGCCGCTGGGGGATAACTTCTCCGCCTTCGACACGGTGCCGAATTAACTCAAAATGCCCCTGCATAAAATCTCACTCCGAAAAATCGCGCCGGAGTGCTTGACAGCGGAATCGTAAACAGCCATATCGTGCCTATCGAAAGTAGCCGCTGCAAGCCCTACCGGGCCTTGCTGCAAGAGAGCCGGGCCTGCCAGCCCGGCTTTTTGCTGTGCAGGATTGCGCAGCCCGCTGCACATGTGCACTTGAGCGCAGCCATTCAAGGCCACCATCTATATTTAGTGGGTATTTTTTCGATATTCCCGATATGTTTCCGCTAGATCTTGATTTGCATGCTATCCGGGCTCTCCCCACCGGACTTCTATGGCACGCTAGCGCGCCCCCGGCTTACACTGGGGGCTTTTTATTGGACTCTCTAATCGGGCGAATCACAATACGCTGACCAAGTATTCAAGCTCTTTCTTATATTTTGTTTGCGACTGGTTTACCTGTAGGCGGCTCCCGTTGACTGTATGGAATTGACCCACCTTTAGCTTTGGTATTGGAATCCCCTCAGCGCCGCTAATTCGGCCAGCAGACATGAAGTCATCAGTTATCACGAAGGCGTCAGCTGGGTCTGCCACATCAAACAGCTCTGGATATCTCGAGGCCGTAGCATAGGCCTTCTCAACATACATTTGCGATGCCCTGTCTTTCACCCCCTTTTTAGGGCTCCTAGCTCCAACCATGGTCATAACCACTGCCGCGACTTTTGGCACCCTCATCCCGCCAGCACGCTCCGCCCAAATGTTAAAGTCACTATCTG
Organism: Pseudochelatococcus contaminans; assembly: GCF_014195635.1. Lineage (GTDB taxonomy): Bacteria > Pseudomonadota > Alphaproteobacteria > Rhizobiales > Beijerinckiaceae > Pseudochelatococcus > Pseudochelatococcus contaminans. Next base: position 30,267 of record NZ_JACICC010000002.1, read on the forward strand.
GGCTGGATAACATGTTAAGTGTGATGTCCAGAGATTCTATAGAGTGCTCATCGACCCTCACAGGCACAATCAGCGCATCAGCCGCACACCAAGCAAGATGCGTCCCGCCCCCGTAAAACGGGCTGCAGTCCATGAGGATTTTTGTACAGCCCTTTGATTCAGCCTCATTCTCAAGAATATCCTTAAGACTGAACAGTATATTATTGACTGCCTTCTTGTTCCCTGCCGCCATCGCCTGCTGCAGCTGCTGATAAAGTGCAGACGGAAATGCGAATAGCCGACCATCACCAGCGACAAAAACACCTTTTTTACCACCCTTAAACTGGTCATTGTAGGCGCTTATCATGTAAGATATATCAGCCGGGATCTCCCCAAATGCTGGGCCAAGTACTTTTGGCTGCATTGCGTCGCTAATAGTTACCTCTGGGCTCTCGCCGCGCATGATTGACTCGGTAAGATTCCGTTGAGGGCAAAGGTCAGCGACTAAAGTTGGCTCATCGCGGGTAAATAGCCATGCCAAATTAAATGAAAGGGTTGATTTGCCAATACCGCCTCTCAAGTTGGATACGGCATATGATCTTCTCTTAAATGACACATGGGAGATAAAACCATCTTCCAGAGACTTGTCATGATTGGCGATTATTCTACTCAGGCCGCTGCTCATTAGGGGCGCTCCAGTTATCGGGTGCATATCCATGGCACATGCGGTGCAGGCCGTCAACGATTCAGCAGGTCAATATTATTTTTGCAGGTCGATGGCGAACCAGCAGGCCGACAGGGATGCGGCGACCCAATTAAATATGCGCGGCTCTCCCCTATTCTCATCATCCCTTATACCCCATGCCGGAAGCGAGGCGATACTGAAAAAACCGATTATTTAGAAAATAACCGAAATTACGGTTGACATGAAAACCGAATTATCGGTATTGTCTCCCCATACCCCACGAAGCGCACAGCGCAGGGGGATGGAGAGAGCAATGACATCTACAGTTTCAATCGACATCGACCGTGAGGTGCTGATCCGCGCCATCATCAGCGGCGACTACTCTGTCTCACCGACTGCCCCCGTTCTGGCTGCCGCTGCCAGCGAACTTGTGGCGTTCGAGCCCCCAGCGTCTCCCCTCATCGGACAACACGTCGTCATCCGCACCTATTCGGCAGGCGTCCATTTCGGCACGCTGATCGCGAAAGACGGCACGAACGTCCTCCTCCGCGATGCTCGTCGCCTCTACCGCTGGTCTGGCGCGTTCACGCTGTCCGAGGTCGCCACAAAGGGCGTCGGCACGGAAAGCACCCGCATCGCCGCTGAAATCCCGTTTATCGAGCTGACGCAGGCTATCGAGATCATCCCGACGACGGAAGTTGCGCGCGCCACGTTCGCCAAGATCCACGAGCCCTCGGATGAGTAACAAGTTCCACTTCGCGGGCGGCGACGGCAACGGCTACGGCTACGGCGACGGCAACGGCAACGGCAACGGCTACGGCGACGGCGACGGCGACGGCGACGGCGACGGCTACGGCGACGGCAACGGCAACGGCTACGGCGACGGCGACGGCGACGGCGACGGCGACGGCGACGGCGACGGCGACGGCTACGGCGACGGCAACGGCTACGGCTGATCCGTCATGCGGAGGCGCGCCTGTGCCTCCGCCCTCCACCGAAATTCCGGAGGCGAGTATGAACACCCAATCCCAAACCTACCCCCTTGACGAGTTCCCGGTTTTGATCCGTCCAGGCGTCTCCATCGGTATGATCACGGATGGCATTGCTGATCTGGCGATAGCCTGGGACGACGAGCAGGGCCGGGCCTATATCGAGCGCGTCGAGAGCATTTCCCTGCGCACGGACGACACCACGAAGAAAGACGCCCCCCATGGGAGTGAGTGCCTTTCTGAGCATCATCCTCTGTTTGCGCTGATCGCGGATGAAATCGAGCGCCGCGCAGACGCCGGGGACATCGAGCTGAAATTCGACCGCGAGCCCGATCCCGATTACCTCCGCGATTTGCATGCGGATCGCGGCCTTTACGTCAAACCAGGCAGGAGAGCAGCGTGATGATCACCGATCACCACCGCACGATGGCTGACGCGATAGAGCGTGGAGCGAGAGCCATTGCAGACGCAGGAGTCGATACGACTGTCGACGGCGATTGCTGGCAGGTGCTCATTGACGAGCGGATCAACATCAACGGCTACGGCATGAAAGCGCTGTGGTTTTTCGAGCGGGTTATCGAGCGCGCCAATGAGCTGCGCTGCGAATGGACGATGGAGATCGCGGCATGACGACAGTTGAGAGCGTCCAGAACCGCCTCAAAGAGGCTGTGGCAATCCTACGTGGCAAGGACTATAAGGGCGTTGAAGCGGCGGTGTTTTTGAAGTCGGGAGAGATCTCCGGATACGTCAAGCACTACCCGGCAGGCGCAGACACAAGCAGATATGTCTCCGTTTCGGATGAGATCTGGAAGCACTTCAATGGGACGGCTGACGAAGTAGCCGACAAGGCTGTCGCCTTCGCTCGTGACGCAAGGTTCACCTCGGAAACCGCCGAAGCCGATTACCTGCGCTTGCTCCACAGGGCCATCGACTTTGCCCGCGAGCGCGGCCTCGAAGAACCGATCATCAATCCAATCGCGGAACTGGCGAAGAAGATCAGCCGGAACGCGATCACGGATCAGCGGGTAGATTCCTTCGTGGAGAGCGCCGCGTGACCGAGGCCCTGTATCACGCTGCTGCGTTTATCGCGGCAGTCGGCCCCTCCCTAGCCCTGCTTTTTCTCGCAGCGCGCAATGCCTCGCGCTGACAAGGATACTGCTATGTCTGTCGCCATCGTTGAAAGGGACGAGCCGCCGGCTCCCCAGAACACAAGCAGCGCCGCGCCCATTTCTGCTGCATCTGAGGCTGCATCCATCCTCAGCGTCATCGAGCGCATGGCCCTTGATCCGAACATCGATCCAGACCGGATCGAGCGGTTCATCGACCTGAAAGAGCGAATGGAGCAGCGGGCGGCAGAGCGCGCCTACAGCGAGGCGTTCGCCGCGATGACACCGAACCTCCCAGCAATCTCCCGGCGGGGCAAGGGGCACAACAACACCCAATACGCCAAATGGGAGGACATCCAGGATGGCATCATCCCGATCATATCCCGGCACGGGTTTGGGCTCTCGTTCAAGATCGCTCAAAACAACAACACGGTGACTGTAACAGCCACCCTCCTGCACAATGGCGGCCACAAGGATAGTACCGATTTCGTGACAGCGCCGGACAAGGGACCCGGCCGGAATGATATCCAAGCCATCGGCTCGGCGATCAGCTACGGCAAGAGATATGCCGCTTGCGCTCTGCTGAACATCCGAGTCGCGGGAGAGGACGACGATGGCCGCAAGGCTGGCCTCACGGGTGATGACGTTAAGCCGATCAGCGCCGAACAGCTATCAGAACTGCAACGAGCTCTAGGCGACACCGGGACTGATATTGCGCGGTTCTGTCGCTTCCACAAGATCGATGCGCTGCCGGACCTGCCAGCGGCAAAGCTCGCCTCCGCTATCGCCGGCATCAAGCGGGCGGCGTCGGAGCGCGCGACGAGGGGGGCGTCCCGATGACAGATATCGTCCAAGGCTCGCAGGAATGGCACCAGATCAGGCTCGGCAAGGTGACGGCATCGCGCGTCGCAGATGTCACTGCCCGCACGAAATCCGGCTACTCGGCTTCGCGCGCGAACTACGCCGCAGAACTGATCGTCCAGCGCCTCACCGGCAATCCAACAGAGAGCTACACAAACGCAGCAATGCAATGGGGCACCGACATGGAGCCGGACGCCCGTGTCGCGTATGAATTTTATGCTGGCGTCGACGTGGCGCAGATCGGGTTCGTCGACCACCCAACAATCGCGGCCTCGGGCGCTTCGCCGGACGGGCTTGTCGGAGATGACGGGCTGGTGGAGATTAAATGCCCAAACACAGCCACCCACCTCGAAACGCTAACCACGCAGAAGGTCGCTAGTAAATACGTCACGCAGATGCAGTGGCAGATGGCCGCGACCGGCCGTCAGTGGTGTGATTTCGTCTCGTACGACCCGCGACTGCCAGAGCATCTGCGGCTATTCGTCAAGCGCGTACCGAGGGACGATGCGCTTATCAGCGAGCTTGAGGCCGAGGTAATCGCGTTCCTCAAGGAGGTCGATGATAGGGTTGCATCGCTCGATGCCCTCTACGGGAGGGAGGCAGCATGAGCGCCCCGACGCCTCTCCCCTTCGTTTGGGACGGCGAAGCGTTCCGACCGATCAACCGATACTTCGCCCGTCTTTGCGACAAATATTTCGTTGTCGGAGAGAAATACGATCTTGAGTCCATCGAGGCGCGTTCCGGTCGGAGCCATCGGCACTATTTCGCTGCGATCAGGGAGGCATGGGAGAATCTTCCCGAGCACATGGCAGGTGACTTCCCGTCCGACGAGCACCTTCGTAAGTTTGCGCTGATCAAGGCCGGATACCGAGACGTGCGTTCAATTGTAGCATCGTCAAAGGCCGAGGCTCATCGTCTAGCCGCATTTATCAAACCGATGGATGAATATGCCCTCGTGGCCGTCGAGGCCGCGACAGTGACCGTGGCCACCGCTCAGTCCCAATCCACGAGGGCCATGGGCAAGGAGGCTTTCCAGGCCAGTAAAACCGATGTCCTTGAATACCTCTCCGACCTGATCGGGGTTGCTCCGGCAGAACTGCAAGAGCGCGCGAGGGCGGCATGACACAGATCAACCGTTACCTCGAAGATGAGCACATGGACCGGATTGACCATGCTCTTGGGCGGCCGCTGGACCCTATGGCTGAGACCTACCGAAACCACTACGTGACCGACGCTAACGGGACAGAGGCTGAGGAAATGCGCGCATCGCCGCTCTGGCGCGGCGGTAATGATGTCACCGGGATGGCCACCTTCCACGTGACCGGCGATGGATGCAAGGCTCTGACCGATCACCTGAAACAGATCCGCGACCCGCATCGCGCCTTCGTCGTGACCTTTGATGGCTTCGACGCGACAGTCGTGTCCACGTCTCCGGCGAAGGCTCGGTATGAATACTGGCTCCGAGTTTCCGACTGTTGGCCGGATCTAAAATTCAGTGAGTTCCTGCGCGGTGCCAAGGTTCTGAGGGCGGTATGACTGGCCGCAGTGTGCCCGAGTGGGAGGGCGCGACACCAGATGCCGCCATACCTCCCCGCGTCAAGCTCCGCATCTGGGAGCACCACGAGGGCCGCTGCTACCTCACCGGCAGGAAGATTATGCCGGGCGACCCATACGATTTTGATCATATCACGGCCCTCTGCAATGGCGGGAGGCACGCTGAAAGCAACCTCGCCCCCGTGTTGCGGGAGGCTCACAAGGCCAAGACCGCGGATGATCGCGCCATGAAGGCGAAGGTCGACCGTGTGCGGAAAAAGCACCTTGGTCTCACGCCGCCGAGCCGAATGCCCGGCAGCAAGAACAGCAAGATCAAGCGCAAGATTAATGGGCAGACCGTGGATCGATTGACCGGCGAGCCAATTGGAGGATACCGACGTGGCTAAGATCACAATCAAAACCGCAACCGAATATGATGCAAAATACCTGCATGCCGACTGCGGCGTCAGATATTGGGAGGATGCCATTGTAAACGGCGGCACAGACGATGAAGGAGCTCTAATCCCATTCCGCGACGGCGACACATGGTGCCCAGTCATTGAGATCGAGACAGGCATCATTGTGGGCTGGCCGAAAGGTACTACAGCAGACCTGCATTACAAGGTGTGCGACGAGGGGAAGTACACCCTTCTCGACGCACACAAAGAGAAGATCATCAGCATCGACGGCTATGTGCCAAGGATCATGTCCCCCGGAGGCAATGGATACGGCGATTACGTCATCATGACCATTGATGGTGATGGGCGAATTGCTGGCTGGCACGCCGACCTCTCCAGCTTCGAGGAATCCTCCAATGACCACTGACACCGCAGATACCGGCGTAGCAGCCGATGAGCTGAAAGCATTCATCGAGCGTATCGAGCGGCTCGAAGAGGAAAAGGCCAGCGTCTCCGGCGACATCAAGGAAGTGTACGCCGAGCTGAAGGGTCGTGGCTTCGATGGGAAGGCCATTCGCAAGATCGTCCAGCTCCGCAAGAAATCGCGCGATGAGCGCGCCGAGGAAGAGGCGATTCTTGAGCTTTACCTACAGGCACTTGGGATGGAGGCGGCGTGATGGGCTGGGGCATCTTGGATTTTATCTTCGGCCCATCCGGCGACATACAGCAGAAGCTCCGGCTTATCGAAGGCCGCGTTTACAGCCTCAAAGCGGAAAACACCCGGCTTGCAGCTGAGTGTCATGAACTGCGGCGGCAGTTGAACGAGGCCCGCGCGGCCATCACGGCAGCATCTGACGCGCTGCTTCAGGTTGATACCTCGCCGATCACGGAGGCCGGCAATGACCACCTATGACCTCTCCACCCTCCGTGACCTGCTGGTGCGGGTAGAGACGCCCGCGCTCGCGGCTCAGTTCGCATACGAATTCGCCGACGCCATGCTCAAGGAAAGGACACGCCATGACAGTCAAGATACCTGACAGCCTGCCGTGGAGTGCAAACGGCGACGGTGCCGGCAGCATCCAGAATTCAACCGGCGGGTGGCTGACCAATGAGGCCGACATCAACGAGCGAACCGCCTACATAGTCCACGCCTGCAATGCCTATCCGAAGCTGGTGGAAGCGTTGAAGGACATTCTCGCATGGGATGAGAGGCGCGGGTATCTCGTACCATACAAACAACGCGATCCCGCCCGCGCCGCCCTTAAAGCCGCTGGAGCAGAGCCATGACCGATGCACGCGAAAGATTGGCGCGCGCAATATGCACTGCATTCCACGGCGATGACGACTACTGGACCAGCTTCGATGCCGAGGCAGACTCTGTTCTTACCGCCCTGAACCTCACCCCAGACGCCGCCACCGCCCTAATGGACGGTACAGCGGTTGTCGTGCCGGTGGAGCCGACAGACGAGCAGTTGAGGGCGCTTGAGAAGGCAGGCGGGTTCAATCTCACCGGCTATTTAGACGCCCTCGCCGCCAGCCCCTACCGGAGTAACAGCGATGGCGCGTAGGCGAAAGCTATCGGACGACCGGGATATTGCCATGCGGCAAATGTCAACTGATCTGGCAAAGGGCTCGTTCGTCGTCACGGCTCTGGCCCGCTGGCAGCACCAGATCATGGAGTTCATCCACGAGGAATATATCGCCCCGCTCCGCGCTGAAAATGCCGAACTGCGGGCCAAGATACAGGAGTTGCAGGCTCATGCAGACTGACGCGCCAGGCTCTTTTGACGCATGGCCCCTAAGCGAATACGGACCGGGCCGCATCCACACAAATGACGAGGTCAGAATTTGGCACGCAGCTGTCGCTTGGGCGACAGCACGGGAGAGGGAGAGAGAGAAGCAGCGTCTCATAGCGGGGGTAAGGGATGGTTCAATCGCCGCTTTTGTTAACTATGGCCATGATCTGCCTGATACCAGTGATCTCGACTGCCCGTACTGTGGCGGATCGGGCCACAAGGATGACGTTCGCGGGGAGACTTGGCTTCCGATTGCGACCGCGCCGAAAGACGGTACGCCCGTGCTCTGCTTTACGCCGGACAACGACTTCAGCGCGATCACAGGCATCGACGTGCTTTGGTGGGATGATGACGACTGGCTTTACGCCGGCTCGCCAGTGGCGTTCCAGCCCACACACTGGATGCCGTTACCTGCCGCCCCGCCATCACCAGCCGCTGTTGACGACAACAAAGCGCCGGACGACGCCCGATATGGTGATTCCCATATCGGAACCGAACCGCCTACTGCCTGCATGAATTGGGCCGGCTGGGACGCCAGTAACCTGCCATGGAGCGCGGCTCATCATCAGGACCGGGTTTGTCGAGCAGTCTTTGGAGAGGCGTGGTCGATGGGCCAAGCAAACAAACTCATATCGTTGATTGAGCGGACTTGGAGTACGCCCAACCGCGCCGAGCCGCCCGCAGACCATATTCCTGACGCCAAGAAAATGGTCGCCACCACCGCCCAGACCGAACCACCGCCTGCCTATCCGGCAGAAGAGCGCGAGGCGTGTGCAAAGGTGGCGGAATCATTCGGGCCGAATCGACCTCTTCAATGTAAACGGCCAATACCCGAGCGCATCATAGGGCGGTGGGAAGGTGAGCAGGCAGCCAGCGCTGCGATTGCCGCCGCCATCCGCGCCCGTGATGTCCTCAACACACCCCTCCCCCCTCTATCAGGAGAAGAGAAGGGGGGAGATGGATGACGAACGATGAAGCGCCGGTTCGGCTGGAGGATGCGATCGCGCTCGCATTCCCCCACGGCGGCATGACTGTTGCCGGCCTTCGCCGGGAAGCCGCCCGAGGCCGATTGTCAATCTGGCGGATCGCCAATAAAGATTTTACGTCACTGTCCGCCATTCGTGAGATGCTGGAAAAATGTCGCGTCGATTGCAGCCCCCCAAGCTTGTCCTCCGTCCAGCCGAGGAAGACCGGGGGGCGGTCTGGATCATATACTACCAGCGACGCCGCTACAGCACTGGCTGCGGCGAGAGCGACCGTTCGGGGGCTCAAGAGGCACTAGAGCGGTTTCTTGCGAAGCTCAGGGTCGAAGACGGACTGCCTTCATCCGCCCCAGCCCATGGCGTTTTTGTTGCCGACGCCCTCACGCTCTATCTGACAGAAAAGCAGGATGAAGTAGCGAGGAAGGGCGAGCTGGCCTCCAGAATCGATACGCTCCTCGACTTCTGGGGAGACAAAACCCTCGCCGACATCCACGAGGATAGCTGTAAAGATTACGCCAAGGCCCGCACAACGCCTGCGGCCGCACGACGTGAACTGGAAGATCTCCGCGCCGCAGTCGCGATGGCCATCCGCAAGGGCATATGCCGCGAATCGGTCAAGGTGACGCTCCCGCCCAAGCCCCGAGGGCGGGTCCGATTTATGACGCGCGACGAAGTAGCCCGGCTGCTCTGGACAGCTTGGCGGCGGAAAGAGATACAGAAGGGTGAGGATACCGCCAAATATACTACTCGCCACGTTGCCAGATACATCCTGGCCGCCTTGTATACTGGATCCAGATCGGCCCGCGTTCATCGCGCATCATTTTATCCGGAAGACGGTCGGCCATTCTTCGATCTCGACGCGGGTATATTCTACCGTATGTCGCCTGACGAGAAAATACGGCCCAACAAACGAGCGCCACCAATCCGCATACCCGCCCGTTTGATGGCGCACATGAAGCGATGGAAGGCGATGGGTCTGCGATACCCCGTCGAGTATAATGGCAAGCCGGCAGATCCGAAGAAGGCGTTTCGCGCCACAGTAGCTCGCGCCCGGCTTAGCGACGACATCGTCAGGCACACGTTCCGGCATACGACGGTTACATGGCTGATGCAGGCGGGCATGCCGGTTTACGATGTGGCGGGGTTTGCCGGGATGTCTGAAAAAGTCGTGGAAGAGGTCTACGGTCACCACCATCCGGATCATCACGCCGGGATCAGTGACGCATTCACTTCGGGACGAGCAGGACGGAGGAAAGCGTGAATGTGTCCCGCAATGCGCCCCGTGAAAATCTACATCTGCCGCTAAGTGATTGTAATACATGGTCGGAGCGAGAGGATTCGAACCTCCGACCCCCTCGTCCCGAACGAGGTGCGCTACCAGACTGCGCTACGCTCCGACATCGCTAGATCAGCTGCAGGCGAAACCCCTCAGCGGCTGATAGAGATAGGCTTATAGCGCCGTGCCTCTGGCTCCGCAAGCGTTGCCTAACAAATTATCCACCGGGAAAATCTTCTCGACGACAGTCGAAGCACCATTCCGACAAGACATGGCTTTACAGGCAAGGCAAGCCATATCTTGTCGTACTATCCGCGCTTCTGCCTATCGAAAGTAACCGACCTAACTCAATTCGGCAGTGGAACGTGTGGAAGCAGGAGTCGTCGGCGAGCTACGTTCGGCAATCCACCATGCGATCATGGCCCCGATCGCGCAGACCAGCATAACCGCAGCGGGCGGAATCAGCGTCCCGTTATGAACCAACCCCAAAAGCCCCCCCACGGCACCGGCAAAGACGTATTGCAGGACGCCGTATAGTGAGGACGCGGAGCCGCTATTCCCGGGTGCGCTTTCCATCACCAACGCAGTCACGTTGCCAAAGATTAGACTCAGGCTGACCAGCGACAAGAACAACAACAGCACCACAATGATCAAACTATCGAAGCCGGCAAGCAGAGCAGCCACCAGCAGCGCCACGAAGCCCGCGTGGATCGCCAGACCGATGGGAAGGATTTGCCTTTCCCGCCAGCGATTCAGCAGCCGGATATTCACATATCCAAACAGGATTTCCCCGATGGCGATCGCTGCGAAAATGAAACTATAGACCGTCGGCGTCAGGCCGAAATAATCGACGAAGATAAACGCCGAAGAACCGATATAGACAAACATCCCGGCAAGAGTGAAGGCGCCTGACAGCGCAAACGCGGAGAAACGTCCCAGTCGTAACACGCGGGTCGATGCCATCAGCGCTGAAATAATACCGCTTTTGCTGCGGGCGGCGGGCGGCAATGGTTCCGGAACGACCCTCATTGTCGCGAAAACCGCGAGGACGCCGATCCCGGCCAATACCCAGAAGATCGAGCGCCAGCCGAAAGCCCCGAGCAATAGTCCCCCTATCGGCGGCGCGGCGATGGGGGCTACCATCATGACCTGCATGAGCATCGAGAACACTTTCGCACTCTCGCGCGGCTCATAAAGATCCGCGACAATCGCGCGCGGGATCACAAGTCCGGCCGCACCCCCCAGCCCCTGCAGCACACGCCCGATCATGAAAGTCGTCATATCTTGCGCAACTGCTATCAGCACGGATGCCGCGATGAACAGCACAATACCGGCAACCAGCGGCGCACGACGTCCGAACCTGTCAGTAAGCGGACCATAAAAAAACTGACCGACGGCAAGACCAATCAAAAACACTGATAGTGACGTTTGCAACGTGCCAGCATCTGTATTCAGAGATCGACCGATATCGCCGAAAGCGGGAAGATACATATCGATCGCCATCGCATCGAAAGCGGTGACGACACCGAGGATGATGACAAGCGGCAGCGATTCGGCCAGTGTGAGCTTAGGAGACGGAGCAAGTTTCTGTTCCATGACAACCTCAAAAAATGCGGCCAGCCTCATACCATCACGACCCAAGGGCCATCACGACCCACGGGGCACTTTGCAGGCTTGTCCCATGACCATGCATCGAATAAGACTGACCAGTCGGAAATCTTATATGACTGGCCAGTCGGAAATTAAAGGGAAAAGTTCGTGGCGCGGAAAAAAGAAATCGACAAGGATCGCATTCTTGACGCTGCGGATGCGGTGATCCTTGAATCAGGCGGACGATTCTTTACTCTGGATGCGGTAGCCGAGCGCGCGGGAATCAGCAAAGGCGGCCTCGTTTACAGCTTTCCGACGAAGGACGCGCTCGTCGCGGCCGCACTGGAACGTGAGATGAGCCGCTTCAGCACAGCCGTACGCGCACGAGCTGAGAGCGATGGCGGCGATTCCAGGCGCCAGCTTCTTGCTCATGTCGAGCAGGCCCTCGCCGAGAATGACTCCCTTTCCCGCCAGGCGGCTTTCCTGATGGTTGCGCTGGTTCACGCACCGGACATGGTCGGCCCGGCCAGAACCTTCTACAGTCATCTGTTCAAGCAATTCGAGCCGGATACACTACGTGGACGCGAGATTCGGCAAGCAGTTTTGGCAATGGAGGGGCTGTTTCTTTTACGTGGCCTCGGCTTTGTCGATGTGCAGGCGGAGGAGTGGGAATCCGTCCTCAAGCATGCCTGCGAGACGATCATCGGTAATTATTGAGCGCAAGAACCCCGTTGGAATTATGGTCCATATAAAACGCGTAAAATCAATAAGATAGAGCATTTCCCCGACTGATTGAATCGGCCGGACGATGCAAATCGGTTTGGCTCTGATTCACACCTTCTGCCATGGAGGGCGCAGGATGCCAGCGCCAAGGAGTTGCAGTTCTAAGACCGGGCGCATTTGCGATTGCCGTGGCTCGCCGAACAAAAAACAACATAATACGAAACTGTAGTACTCGGCTGAACGGTTTATTGCCCATCGGTGGAACGTAATGGCTTTGTATCGCGTTGCTTCGATATCCGGAGACGGAATGTAAACGCATAATGGAGGACGATAATGCTAAGAGGCGCGCTGTTATGGATCATCGGTATACCGATCCCGATCATCCTGATTCTTCTGGTACTCGGCTATCTGTAAAGTCGGGCCACGCGATATCAGGCTTTATGGTCCGGCAGAGGCGGCAAGGAGCGGTCTTGCAAGACATCTGCCAGGCGTGTCCTTGCCGAACCGGGCCTGAGAGGTTTCTGCTGGCTTTCGTGGGGAGCCCATCCGGACAGCCAGAGAATGTCGAATGTCGCGGGCAGCCGCCCATCCTTGTCCGCGAATCGCTCAAAATAGACTTCGCAGGCGCGCAAGAGCGTCGCCCGACGCAACGGGCGGCGACTCCGTTCCGTCAACGTGTTTGTGAGGCCCATTCCGCGCAGGTCGCGCATTAGCGACAGTGGGCTGCCATAACGAACTGTTACCCGGTCAACATCCGCAACAGGCAGCGCGAACCCCGCGCGCTGTAAAAGCCCACCCAGATCGCGCAGATCCACGAAAGGTGAGATGCGTGGACTGATACCCCCGTCGATTTCCGATTCAGCCTGAGCAAATGCCGCCCGCAGTTCCTTCAGGGTTTCTCCGCCGAAAAACGCTGCCAGAAACAGACCATCGGGCTTTAGAATGCGACGCACCTGAACAAATGCCCCCGGAAGGTCATTCACATTCTGCATGGCGAGAATGGAAGCGACGAGATCGAAGGACTCTCTGGCGAACGGCAATAATTCCTCATCAGCGGCGACGGTGCCCCGCCCTTCCGGTCCGGAAACCGGGGATGCGCGGACCACGCTTCCAGCAGGGTTCAATCTGGACAATGCTGCCGCGACAGCGGGGACCGGGGTGCCTAGATCGAGCATAACGTTGAAGTTGCGCTTGACGGCCGCCAGCCTGTCCACAAGATCTTCGACCACCCGCGATAGCAGGAAATCGCTATAACCTGTCTCGCTCCGCAATGCCCGGATCAGGCGGCGGCGCTGTAGTGAACGGTCGAAAAGGCTGGGCTCGGATGTCATGCGCGCTATGTAGCGCATTGACATGGACAGGCGCAACCGGCAGGGGAAAGACTTGGCAGGCAGGCTGGATGTGCTGGCACGATGCCAATCTTCCATCTGCCTTTGGGCATTTCTGCATGACGGATCTACGCAATATACAGAGTGCCGCAGCTAACACACCTATGGCTCAGAACACGCAACGGGCTCTTCCATATGCAATAGAAGCGCCAGATCAACCTTGCCTGCCTCAATCAACATCAGCGAGACTGCTCTCTCTTTTCGGTGAGACACGGATACTGTCAAAGAGATTGAGCGATAATCTTTCACGCCAGCGTCAGCTGCTGCTCGATCTGCTTTATCCGCCCGCATGCCCTCTGTGTATGACAGCCGTTGCGGACCACCACGCATTGTGCGCCCGGTGCTGGAGCGAGCTTGCGTTGCTTGAACGTCCTTTTTGCGAACGTCTGGGCCTGCCTTTCGCTGTGGATCTGGGTGGACCGATTCTGTCGGCCGAAGCCATGGCCAACCCGCCCGTTTTTCAACGCGCGCGGGCAGCGGCGCGTTATGAGGGCGGCGCGCGCACCCTCACCCACCGCCTCAAATATGGCGACAGGCTGGAAATTGCCCGGCTTATGGCGCGTATGATGATGCGCGCCGGACCGGACATTTTGTCCGATGCCGATATGATCGTTCCTGTGCCATTGCACTATGGCCGCCTGTGGATGCGGCGCTTCAATCAGGCAGGCACGTTGTCGGCGGAACTATCGCGATTGACCGGCGTTCCGTGGCAGCCGCAGGTGCTGGAGCGGCGCAGGTACACGCGGTCACAGGTCGGCCTTTCCCGTTCCAAGCGGGCAAGCAACCTTCAGGCGGCCTTCCACGTTTCGCAGCAGCGGCGGCCGTTTGTCGAGGGACGCCGCATCTTGCTCGTGGACGACGTGATGACCACCGGCGCAACTGCAAACGCCTGTGCCCGCACGCTGCTCGTAGCCGGCGCGGTCAACGTCGATGTGCTTGTGTTTGCAAGAGTTGTAATGGCAGACTGACACAACAGTCGCTGTGCGGAATCAACCGATGCGGCTCCGCTTTTTTCGCTGCGATGAGCTTCAGCTGGGGGTATTTCAGTGGCGAGGATGATTTTGACATCCGTGCCTTGGCAAATGATCACCCAAAGCCACCGCACACCGGACAGGAGATGATAATGCCCGATATCACGATCTACACAAAGGAATGGTGCCCCTATTGCGTCAGGGCCAAGGCGCTGCTGTCTTCCAAAAACGCGTCTTTCACGGAAATTGACATCGAGAAACACCCGGAAGCTCGCGATGAGATGATCGCGCGCGCGGGCGGACGCACCTCCGTCCCGCAGATATTCATCGGGGACCGACATGTCGGCGGTTCTGACGATCTACACGCCCTCGCCGCGCGTGGCGAACTCGACACCCTGCTGGCAGGCTCTGCCTAATTTTTCTTCATCCTCATGCCGGGAGGCAGCATTATGGCCACGAACGACGCCCCGAAAGACACAGCCCGTGATGCGGCCCTTGTCGTCGCCTGTGTCCAGATGCGGTCTTCCCGCGATCCCGCCGCGAACCGGGATGCCGCAATCAACGGTATCCGGGAGGCGGCTGACGCCGGGGCCGTTTATATCCAGACGCCGGAGATGACATCCCTGCTGGTGCGGGATCGCAAGGAACTGTTCGCCAAGGCGGAGGATCAGACTCACGATCCGCTGATTGCTGCGGCGCGCGAGGTTGCGCGGGAAAAACGCGTCACCGTCCATCTGGGGTCACTGCCCCTGCTTGAGGGCGACCGCATTGCCAACCGGGCTATCGTGATAGACCCGAAAGGTGAAATTGCCGCCACCTATGACAAGATTCACCTGTTTGACGTAGATCTGCCGAACGGGGAAAGCTGGCGCGAATCCGCCACTTACGCCGGCGGGCATCAGGCAGTGACGGCCCCCCTCGCGGTTGGGGAGGACACTTACACACTTGGCGTTTCGATCTGCTACGACTTGCGCTTTCCTTATCTCTACCGGGCTCTTGCGGAGGTCGGAGCGGTCATTCTGACGGCTCCGGCGTGCTTCACGCGGCAGACGGGCGAGGCGCATTGGCAGGTTCTGCAACGGGCGCGCGCCATCGAAAACGGCGCGTTCATGATTTCTGCCGCGCAGGGTGGCACCCATGACGATGGCCGCCATACGTGGGGGCATTCCATCATTGTGGATCCCTGGGGACGCGTCATGGCGGAAGGCGGTTCGGAGCCCGGTATCATACTGGCCAGCATCGACCCCGCCATGGTGGCTCAGGTGCGCGCCCAGATCCCGTCGCTACGGCATACACAGTTGTTTTCATTGCCGGATAGCAACGAGAGCTGATAGCGGCCCGGCCTTTGGATGTCTCCTGACAGGGCGATCGGCACGCACTTATAAGGGCGAATAGAGCAGCGTGTTTACAGATAGTAACAAAAGATTCACCAACACGCTGAATTGACCCGAATAACGAACCGATTGGCGCAGATTTTCGCCACGATTCCGGGCAATATTCATCCGCGTCGCCCCTCTGGAAGCGCACTCCTTTTAAACTCTTGCAGTCAACTGGCAATGGCATCGCACATTGCCAGCCATGCACCAATATTGTGCCGTCGCAGGCCAGTCTATCCGCGCAACACGACTGTTGTTCGGTTAGTTGACCACTCGCGGATGCAAAGTCCAACTCTGTTGCGATGCCCGCCACCGCAAATTGATCTCTGCCAATCGTCCCGCCATCCCATTCTGGTGAAAATCATGCAGACAGCCATCACGATTATCGCCGTCGTTACAGCGTTCAGCATTTTCCTCATGCTGCATCAGGTGCGTCCCCGGTGATCGGGGATGGACCTGATGTACTGGAAGCTCACAGATTACTGCGGCGGAAGAACCTTGACCTGCGTTTCGACAGCGCGATCTTCCGCCACCCCGGCTGCAAGCGTGACGTCGATATCGACGGGCGTTTCAAAAGCCGGATGGCGAACGGGTACGGAAAATAGCGCCCCATTCTGATGGTCCGCGCGCACGGGCAGCCCAAACGACCATCCCGCTGGCCCCTCCAGAAAAATGCCCTCTCCTGCCAGTTCAGCCCCCTCCCCTTTTGTCCCGTCGATGGTGAGGATGAGGTTCGAACCCACGATACTCGCTCGCGCCACCGGCGACGTGCCGCCCGGTTCCAGCGTGACAGGCGTCAGAGCGACGGCATCCTCCCATAATCCGGCGATCTGCTCGATATCCGACAACGTGGCGGCCACCGTTGCCTGCTCCGGAATGCAGATGTCGCGGCATACGCCAAAATCGATATTGACGCGCAGCTCCACCGCCTTTCCTGCGGCGACGGGCGTCACTTCAACAGGAAAGCGCACCGTGCTCAAGTAGCCGATGGCATGGCCGGTGCCGTCGAAAAAGCGTTGCGGCACCGGATAGCGCACGTTGACATCCGCAACGTTATCCGACGCCCCCCAATCGAAAACCGTCGGCACCCCGGAGTCACCCGGCTCGCGCCAGTATGTCTTGTATCCGTCAGCGAGGGCGATTTCGACCACGGCACGAAAACGACCGCTGGCTTCGTCACGTCCGGCGGGGAACAGCCTCACCTGCGCCGGCTGGCCCGGTTTGGCGCGAACGGTGGATAGCGGCGATGCGACAGCTATCGTCGACAAACACCACACAGCCAGCATCATGACCGCAATGGGCGCCAAGACGCAGGCAGCAGCTGTTGAAATGCCCCTTTTGAGCCACCGTGGGCCGAGCGAGTAGCGTATTATGGCTTATCTCCCTTATGGAGGGGCTAGATTGCATTCAACTCAACGGCTGAACTTGAGCCCAAACTGTTCCAGAGACAATTCGCACTTTGTTGGAATGCGGGAAGAGTACGGCAGTTTTTGATATGAGCGCATTCTTGTCCACCAGATATTTTCATCCGGCAGGAACACCCTTGGCCAAATCAGACATTCTGAAAAGGACAGAAACAACGCTTTGATTATCATGCTTTTTAGTCATTTGCGTTCAATCCAGGAGATTGTCTCGAACGTGAAGTGCTTCATGAAACCTTGCCAACCACGGTTTGGAGGTTTTGTTGGGAACACTTGATGGCTTTGCCACCCGGACGCGAGGAAAAAAGAGATTCCATTCGGTTATTTTCTCGCATAGCATGTAAGATATCAGGAGAGCATCATGCATTTTGGCCATGCCGAGACAGATTCCGATCAATATCTTGATGGCCAGTTGCTTGTGGCTATGCCCGGCATGGTGGACGATAATTTCGCACGCACCGTGGTCTATCTCTGCGCCCACTCGGAAGATGGCGCAATGGGTATCGTGATCAACAAGCAGGCGACAGAGATCGAATTTGCGGACCTGCTGGTGCAGCTCAACATTGTTGGTGAAGAAGAAGCCGCCCACCTGCCGGTGGAAATTGCCAACATCGATGTGTTACGCGGCGGGCCGGTTGAAGGTGGCCGCGGCTTCGTGCTGCACACGCCGGACTTTTCCGTAGACAATTCAACGCTGTCGATGAACAATGGGATTTGCTTGACTGCCACCATCGACATTCTGCGCGCCATTGCGGGTGGCACCGGTCCATCCCGCAAGCTTTTCGCGCTCGGCTATGCAGGCTGGGCGCCAGGCCAACTCGAAAACGAGATACAGGCCAATGGCTGGCTTCACTGCCCCGCCACTGCAACGCTGCTGTTCGAGACCGCGCCGGAGCACAAGTACGACATGGCCCTGCGCAGCATTGGCGCGGATATTGCCACGCTGTCAGTACAAGCCGGCCACGCCTGAACCGGCATTTCCCGCCAGACAAGCTGACCCACCCGCCGAAACCTCGCGTCGATCTGGAGGGCGACAGGCGTAACCCCTATGCCGCCGCCGATGTCGCACCGAGGAAGCGGCGAGCGTCGTGCGCCGTCATGGCGTTACCGAAGGCAAAGCCCTGCGCATAGCGGCAGCCGAGATCTGCCAGCGAGGACGCGCCGGTTTCATTTTCCACACCGTCGGCAATGATATCCATGTCCAGATCCTGCGCCAGCGTGATGATGGAGCGCAGCATGCCGGGACGAGAACCATCGCCAAGATCGCGCACGAAAACACGATCGGCCCGCAGCGTATCGAACGGCAGATACCGCATCTGCGACAGCGCGAAATAGCCGGTGCCGAAACCGTCGAGCACGAGTCCCGCACCGAGCTGGCGCAAACGGATCAGCATCTGGGCGGCGAACTCGGGATTCTCGGTCAACATCGCTTCCCGGAAGCCGAGCTTCAGCGACTGCGGACGCACGGCATGTGCCGACAGCACGCGTTTGACATCGGCGATAAACTCATGGCGCAGCAGCCGCGCGCTGAACAGCGTCAGAGTGGCGAAAATCGGCGGTTCAACCTCAAGCGCCATTTGCCACGTTGCCAACTCGCGGGCCGTGCGTTCAAGCGCATATTGCCCGATCTCGCCAATAATGCCGATATCCTCTGCGACCGGCACAAACTCATCGGCCTCAAGCCGCCCAAGTCGCGGATGATCCCAATAGGGGCGAACGTCGAAGCCGGCGATGGTGCGATCATCGAGACTGACGATGGGCTGGAAGATGAGGCGGATTTCATGCCGCTCGATAGCACGCCGCAGATCGCCCTCAAGCGCCAGCCGCGCAAGGCGCTGGGCGCTCATGCCCGGGCGGAACACCTCGATGCGATCTCCGCCGTGCTGCTTGGCGTTGAGCATGGCGATTTCGGCATTCTTGACCATCCCCCCCTCGCCTTCGGCCGCCTGCGCGCCATAAAGAGCAATGCCGATGGACGCCTTGAGGAAGATTTCCCTGTCGCCAAAGCTGACAGGAGTCGCAATTGATCGCCGCACCATATCCGCGAAGGCGATGATGCGCTCCGGCTCCGTCTCGGACATCAGGATGACGCCCCATTCGTCGCCGCCGAAGCGGGCAATCGTGTCCTGCGGGCGCAACAAACGTCCCAGCCGGCGCGATAACGTCAGCATGATCGAGTCGGCGGCAGTCGGCCCCACGGCTTCCACCACCTCCCGGAAACCATCGAGATCGATGTAGATCACCGTGGGCCGGATGGATGGCGTCTGAGCCGCGAACACCAGCGCCGACTCCAGCCTGTCCTGCAAAAGCTGACGATTAGGCAGCCCGGTGAGGGAATCGTGCACGGCATCGAACAACAAACGTTCTTCGGCGTTGCGCGCATCGGTCACATCCGCCAGCACGCCGACAACGCGAATGACCTCGCCATCGGCGCCCACCACCGGGCGCGCCCGCAGATTGAACCAGAAATATTGCCCATCTGCCGCCCGCAGCCGGAAGTCCAGCGTCAGCCGGCCGCGACGCTGCTCAAGTACCGTATCGAGAGTGCCGCGAAACCGATCCCGGTCGAACGGATGCATCGCATCGACAAACTTGCCGATTGATCCGTCCAGCGCCCCACGCGCAAGCAGCAGCAGGCTTTCCAGTTCCTCACCCACATGAATACGATCGGCGCTGACATCCCAATCGAACACCACATCGCCGGATCCGGCCAGCGCCAACGCCCGGCGTTCCGTGTCCGACACCAGCCCCTGCGCCAGCGCGCCTCCGGCAAAGGCGTGCTGGACCACAGTGAAACCGATCAGCAGCACGATCAGCACAAGCCCGCCCATCAGCGCCGATGGCACCAGATCACGCGTCAACTGCCCGTTGATCGTCAGGCTCGCCGCCGTCACCCATACCAGCAGCAGGAACCACGTCGGGATCAGCATCACCGCGCGGTCATAGCCGTGGCTGGCAAGATGTACGACGAGGATGAAGCCGATTCCGGCCACCACCGCGATGGAAATGCGCGCAACCCCCGCCGCAACGGGCGCATCGAATGCCGCCAGGCCGACCAGCGCACCGAGAAACACCAGCCACGCCAAGGTGAAGTGGCTGTAGCGCACATGCCAGCGGCTGAGGTTGAGATAGGCGAACAGAAACACCAGCAAGGTCGCAGCCAGCACCGCCTCCGCAGCGGCGCGATAAACCATGTTGGTGGATGGCGCTATGGGGAATAGCTGCTGGAAGAAACCGAAATCGATACACGCATAGGCCAGCACTGCCCAGGCCAGAGCCGCGGCGGCGGGGAAGATCACCGCCCCTTTCACCACGAAGACGACAGTGAGAAACAATGCCAGCAGCCCGGCGATGCCGATAATGATGCCTTTATAAAGCGTCAGCCCGTTGGTCTTGGCCTTGTAGGCCTCCGGCTCCCAAAGGTAGAGCTGCGGCAGGCCCGAGGATCGCAATTCGGCGATAAAGGTGACAGTGGAACCGGGATCGAGCGTGATGTTGAAGATATCGGCCCCGGTGGCCTCCTGCCGCTCCGGGCGGATGCCCTGACTCGCGGTGATCGCCGCGATGCGTGACGAGCCCAGATCCGGCCAGATCATGCCGGAACCCACCAGCCGGTAATGCGGCGCAACCAGTATGCGTTCAAGCTGCTCGTCGGTGTCGTTGGTGAGCGCGAACACGATCCAGTCCGGCCGGGTGCCCCCTTCGCGCGCGCGCACGGCAACGCGGCGGACGATACCGTCCGATCCCGGCGCGGTTGATATCTGGATGAGATCGCTTTCCGCCTTGTGGTGCTGGACGATGGACGTCAGATCGATGGCCAGCGCATCCGGCGCGACCCGCACGGGTTCGACAGCCGACGCCTGATGCATCAGCCCGGAAGCGAAAAAAACCATCGTCGCCAGAAGAAAAACGCGGATCACAAACAACGCACAGATCTCGTTATCTAAAGCCGCTTCCGAAAAAGCACGAACCACCTTGTCGAACGGAATTGCGACGAAATAGCAGACTTACCGGACACCAGCCCTTCCGTTAGCACGGCAGGGACGGCAACGCCATGGCCGTTTCCGGCTCATGGGCTGTAGCGACGCATGAACTCATCCTTCAGCATGGCATACAGGAAATGATCTTCCCATACGCCAGCTATACAAAGATACTCTCTAGCATATCCCTCCCGCACGAAACCGACTTTTTCGAGGAGGCCGATGGATGGCCTGTTGATGGGCAGGCACGATGCCTCGATCCGGCGCAGGCCAAGCGAACTGTAAACGAAATGCGACGCTGCGATCACCGCCTTCGTCATGTATCCCTGACAGGCGTAACGCTCGCCCATCCAGTAGCCGAGGGTGCAGGTCTGCACCACGCCGCGCCGCACAGGGCCAAGCGTCAGTCCGCCCATCAATGCGCCGTCTTCCTCGCGAAACAGGAAAAACGGATAGGATGCATCACGCGCCACGTCCTCCTCATACCACGCGATGCGGCGGCGAAAAGCCGGGCGGGTCAGATCGTCCGGAGGCCAGGTCGGCTCCCATCGCTCCAGAAATGAGCGGCTTTCCTCACGAATGGCTGCCCATGCCTCGAAGTCGCGCATCTGCGGGATGCGCAGATGAATGCCCGCGCCGCGCACGAAAGGAGACTGACTGCCAGCAGTGGAAAACTGGAACCACGTCATGCGTCAACCTTCCCGCAGCAGGCGCGGAATCACGCCCGCCCTCCTGAGGACACCGGAGACGGGGCCAACGGATACGAAGGTCGGCGCGGACTTCATCAACTCACTTCCCACGAATCGCACGTCACTGCTGGTTACATCGTCAAGCTTGGCGACAACTTCCTTGTGCGGCAAGACTTTTCCCAGCGACAGCACCTGCCGCGCAATCTGATCCGCGCGCGCTGCCGGGGATTCCAGCGCCGAGAGATAAGACAGCTTCAACTGCGCACGGGCGCGGTCTACCTCCTTGTCGGAGGCTTGCTCCGCCGCCTCGCGCAGGCAACCCAGCATCACGGGCAGCAATTCGCCGACATCAGCGGGCGCTGTGCCCGCAGACATGCCGAACACGCCAGCATCTGAAAAACCCCAGTGGAAAGCATCGACGGAATAGGCCAGCCCGCGTTGCTCACGCACCTCCTGAAACAGCCGCGACGACATGCCGCCCCCGAGAAGATGCGCGAAAACCTGCATCGCATAAGCCTCGTGCGCCAGAAAAGGCATGCCGCGATAGCCCACGAGCAGGTGCGTTTGCTCCAGGCTGCGACGCAGCCGCTTCTCACTACCGCAGTAAACGGCGGGTTGCGGAGCCTCCGGCGCACCGGCGGGAATTGCTCCGAACAGCTTGCGGGCGAGCGCTTCCACCTGCGCATGATCCACCGCGCCGACAGCAGCAACGACCATGCGCGACGCGCGATAGTTGCGGGCAAGATAGGCCAGAATCGCCTCGCGGCTGAAGCCGTTCACAGACTCCGGCGTACCGAGAATGGAGCGTCCCAGCGCCTGCCCTGGAAAAGCCGACTCCAGAAAAAGGTCCGTCGCCAGTTCGTCCGGCATGTCCTCGATGGAGCCGATTTCCTGCAGGATAACGTTTTTTTCCCGTGCCAGCTCATCCGGATCGAAAACGGAGTTGGTCAGGATATCGGCCAGAATATCCATGCCGAGCGCCACATCCTCGCCCATGATGCGGACGGTGTAGGACGTATGCTCGACGCCGGTTTCGGCGTTCAGGTCGCCGCCGGCCGATTCAATCGTCTCGACGATGGTGCGGGCGTCGCGGGTGGCCGTGCCTTTGAAGGCCATATGTTCCAGGAGATGCGACAGGCCGTGTTCGTCCGCTCGCTCGTGCCGCGCGCCGGCGCCGATCCAGACGCCAAGCGCCGCAGTCGCGACATGAGGCATGACCTCGGTGACGATCCGCAACCCGTTGTCGAGCGCGGAAAGGCGAACACGCCCGCTGCCGTCCGGCATTCTGCGACTACTTGCCCGCGCGCGCATGTTGGCGAATGAAGCTTTCCACTTTGGCCTGATCGTTGGGGAGAACCACCGTACGCTCTTGCCGCTCGAACAGATCCGCCAGATGCGGCGGCAAATGCGGGTGGACGCCGGTGGCCCGCTCGACGAGCGCCGGGAACTTGGCCGGATGGGCTGTCGCCAGCGCCACGACCGGCGTCGACGGATCGCTCTCCAGCGCCCGGCGTCCGGCGCGAACGGCAATGGCGCTGTGCGGATCGAGCACATAGCCTGTGCCGCGCCACGTGGCGGCGATCTCTTCCTCAGTCTGTTCCTGCGACACGGCGGAGGCATCGAACTCGCTGCGGATACGGGTCAGCGCTTCATTCTCGATGGTGAAGGCGTGGGACTGGCGCAGCTGGTCCATCGCGCGCCGCACGGCTGCACTGTCGCGGCCGAAAGCATCGAACAACAACCGCTCGAAGTTAGAGGAGATCTGCACATCCATCGACGGAGCGGATGTAGGCGTGACCTCGCGCAGGTCATACCGCCCTGTTTCCAGCGCGCGGACGAGGATATCGTTGACGTTGGTCGCAACATGCAACCGCCCGACAGGCAGGCCCATGCGCTTGGCCACGTAGCCCGCCAGCACGTCGCCGAAATTGCCGGTGGGCACGGCGAACGACACCGGGCGATGCGGGCTGCCTAGCGAGATACCGGCAGTAAAGTAATACACCGTCTGCGCGATGATGCGCGCCCAGTTGATCGAGTTCACGCCCGAGAGCGCCAGTTCGTCGCGCACCTTGTGATCGTTGAACAGTGCCTTGAGCATGTTCTGGCAATCGTCGAAGGTGCCTTCCAGTGCAATGGCATGGACGTTGGGAGCGTCGACCGTCGTCATCTGCCGGCGCTGCACGTCCGACACCCGGCCCTGCGGGTAAAGAATGAAAATATCGACCTGATCCAGCCCGCGGAAAGCCTCGATGGCCGCGCTGCCCGTGTCGCCCGAGGTTGCGCCGACGATGGTGGCACGCGCGCCGCGCTGTTTCAGCGCGTGGTCCATCAGCCGCCCAAGAAGCTGCATCGCCACGTCCTTGAACGCAAGCGTCGGGCCGTGGAACAGTTCGAGCAGGAACAGGTTGTCGTCGAGTTGCACCAGCGGGCAAACAGCGTCGTACCGGAAGGTGGCATACGCCTCGCGGATCATGGCGGCGAGCGTATCAGCGGGAATTTCGCCTCCGGTCAGCGCACCGATGACATGCTGTGCAATCTGCTCGTAGCTCTGCCCGGCCCAGCCCGCGATGGTTGGGGCGTCGAACACGGGAAACTCGCGCGGTACATAAAGTCCACCGTCACGCGCCAGCCCTGTGAGCATGGCGTCGGTGAAGCTGATTTCCGGCGCTTCTCCGCGTGTCGAAATGTGCAGCAAGGAACCCTCCCCGGTCGTTAGCCATAACGGCATGCGCCGCGCAGTCCTCATCTACGCCGTCATTTCAGGCGTGACAAGGACTGTCTTGCATCTCTCCCAAACCTTCATGCGCCAGACGGGTGCGTCCAGCGCATCACGGCTTCACCCCCGGGCGGTGAATGGCCACGGGCTCATCCGCGAGCGCGTCGGGGGCGTCGGGGCCAGGATCGTCGGGGGCATGGGCGAGCGGGAAAACCACCGTCTGACCGTCCTCTTGCTGCTCGGCGACGTTTACCTGCACCGGAGTATCCACGATCGCAGCAACGGCAGTGGAACCGGCAGGCGGCACAATGTCCTCTGGCAGAGGCTCTGCCGGCAACGGCGGCTGGGGAGCCGGAGCTTCAGGCAACGCCGTTTGCGGTACAGCTTCAACAGGCGTCTCTATAGTTTCGGTGAAGACCGCCGCGGGCTCCTCCACAACGGGCGTCACGACCTCGGAAGGCTCATGCGTCGATGCGACGGTCGCCACGCCCGCAATCGCGGCGGCGGGGGCCGCGAGCACCGTGGCATCACGCTCGTTATCGGTTGCGCTCTCGGTTTCTTCCTGCGGAAGCTGCGTGTCATCGCCGATCTGCTCGACCGGCGCGCTCCACCGGAAGGCGTCGAGACGCCCCGACACCGGCGACACCGGCAGCCAGGTTTCCGAAACCATGCCGTCCGCAATCCACGCAGGATCGCGCGGGGCGCGGGACGCGCGGCCGATCCACTCTCGCCATTCGCCGGCAGTGCCATGCTCCGCTTCGGCGATATCGGCCATTAGCAGGCATGTGCGCACGGTCGGATGATCGTCCAGCAGCGGCGCGATGGCCTGACGCGCCCTGTCGAAATCCCGCACCTCAAGCGCGGCAGCGGCCTTCAACAAACGCGATTCCGGATTGTTCGGCGCGATGCGAGCCAAAGTTTGCGCGCGTTCCAGACGGTCGCGGGCGGAATCGCCGGGGCGCAGATCGAGATAGGCGCTGGCGATGTCGGGATGCGGCGACAGCTTCCATGCCGCCTCCAGAATCCGCGCTGCCTTGCGCAGATTCCCCTCGCGCGACAGCAAACGGCCCGCCAGCACGGCGGCGGGAACCAGATCGGGCGCCAGCTTCACCGCTTCGCGGGCTTCGCGCGTGGCTTCCTGCGGGTCGCTGTTCTGATGTGACAGGGCGTTGGCGGTCAGCAGCACGGCGCGCAGGCGCTTCGCTGTATCGCGGCCAATGGCCTTTTGCCGCGACTGGCGTTCGAGCGTCGCCAGAGCACCGCGCCAGTCCTGATCGGCAGATTGATATTCCAGCACGGCCTCGCTGGCCCAGGTCACCTTCGGCGCAAGTTCGCTGGCGCGCAGCGCATAAGCGCGCGCGGCCGCATCATCGCCCTTGCGGCGTGCCTCCACAAAGAGACCGCGCAGGCCCAGCACGCGCGTCTCGGATGTTTCGAGCATTTCCGTGAAGGCTGTCTCCGCCCCGGCGCGGTCGCCGGACATCTGCGCCGCCTGCGCCTTCAGCAGCAACGTCAGTGGCTCGCGGCCAAGCAGTCTTTCCGCCTCGGTGGCATGACGCCGCGCGCCGGGAGAATCGCCGGTGCCCACGGCGATCAGCCCGCGCGACACAGACGTAAACCCCTTGGCGCGGCGACGTGCGCGGGACGAGAGGGAAATCGCGCCCGGCAGCCCGAAGACATAGCGGAACAAGCCCCACAGAACCACGACCGCCACCGCGATCGCGCCAACAGCGGCCAGCGCGACGACCACCGAGGTCTCGATGCGGTAGCCCTGCCAGACGACAGAGACATCGCCGGGCCGGTCCGCCAGCCAGCTTATCCCGAGCGCGATCAGGCCCAGAGCGATGATGAATCCGACAATGCGCAGCATGGGCTCAGCCCCCCTGTCCGGACGTCGCCGGCAACGCTTCGAGCGCCTTGATCTGCTGGTTGATGAGGCTGGACAGCGCCGTTTCCGCAGCCGCGCGCTTTTCCAGCGTTTCGCCCAGCGCCTGCGTATGCGCCCGCGCCTGCTCCGGCAGGTTGCGCCATGCGGCAAGGGCCGCGGCGGTATCGTTGCGGCGCAACGCAGCCTCGACCTGCCCGGCAACATCCGAAGATGACGGCTCGCCATCCACCGAGCTGATGCGCACGATCCGCGATGCGCTGGCCGCCAACCGCTCAACGATGCCCGCGTCAGGCGGCAACTCCTCGATGGGGAAGGAAGCCGAAGCGTTCGAGAACGACGCTGCAAGCGATGCCGGCACCGCGACGCCGTTGGCCGCGCCATGCAGCGGCGAGAGGGACGTGGCGTCGATGCCAAGCCGCGTCAAAGTATCCAGCTCCGCCGTGTAGTTCTGGCCACGGGTGAGCGCGGAGGCCAGCCGCTCCAGCACCGCAAGACGGGTGACGATGACGACCCGCTGGCCAAGCGCGGCAGTGACCGCCTGCTCCCGGCGCTCGGTTTCCGCAACCGCCCCCTCGGTGGCGGCGACGCGGGTGGCAAGCCGCGCGATCTCACCGGCCTGCGTATCGGCAGCGGCGGCAAGGCGATCCAGATCTATGCCGCCGATTTTCGTGCGCACTGTCTCCTCAAGCCCCGTAAGGCGCTGGTTCAGACTGGCGCCCTCGCCCAGCGCCTGCTTGATGCGGGCGGGGTCCAGCTCCGTAATGGTCTGCTCGACAGTGCCGATGCGCTCACCGACAGCGGCAACCTGCCGGCCGATTTCCTCTTTTTCGAGGCCGAATGCGTCACTGAAACGGGTCACATCCGCACGAAGCGCATCGACGGTTTCATTGTCCGCTCCGGATGGGCTCGCGGACACATCGTCCGTGCGGCGGGCCAGCTCTTCAAGCTGCCGTTCCAGCGTGGCCACGCGGTCGACGACGGCAGCGTGGAGCGTGCCTGTTTCCTGAGCCACGCGCGCCGCAGCCGTTTCCTCGATGGCTGCGATACGCTGTTCCTGTTGCGCCTGCGGCCCAAACAGATAAGGCACAGCCGCCGAGACGCCCGCGCCTGCAATACCGCCGGCGATCAGCGCGATGAGCACGCCGCCAAGGCTGCTGCGGGGAGCGGGAGCCGATGCAGGCGGAGGTGGAGGCGGTGGAGGTGGCGGCTCTGCACCGCCGTTACCCGCGCCATACCCCGCTTCCTGCCGCGTGGCGGCGTTATCCTGAGGGGAGGCTTCTTCTTCGATAACGGTCTGCCGGCCAGCGTCTTCCGCTGGAACATCGTCGGGCGTCAGGGGCGCGGTCCCGGATGTTTCCGGCGCGGAGTCCACGGGCGCTTCAGATACGGCAGCAACTGTTTCCTCGGCGGGCGCGGCGTCCGCAGGCGCGGGATCGGCAACGGGTGTCGAATCGGGCGATCCTTCATCCGGCTTCGCGGACGGCGTCACGGTGACGGACAGGGGCTTCTGATCCAGCGTCACGGGTTCGCGGCGGGGCCTCGAACGGCCTGAGCCGACGCTGCCGGAGTTCTCATCGGTCATGAAGCTGTTCCTCCCTGCTGTCCTGTCGCAACGTCGAAAGGCGATAAATTGAGCCTGAAACCAACGTCATGAAGGTGAAGCCATCATGACTGCCTCGCCCCCCGTTCTTATCATCCTCGCGGCCTTCATGGCGAGCCTTGACGCCGGTCAATCCCGGAGAAAAGCGCCAGCAAGGCATCCTCATGCGGCCGTTCCGCCACGAAAATCCTTGTTACACCCCGTTCTCGCAACGGCGCGGCAACATCCTCCGATAGGACATAATGTTTCAGAGCCGCGAAGATTGGCCACAGCCCGGCCTGGGCCGCAAGCTCCGCCGCGATCATCGCACTCCGGCGCGAATAATGCATGGCGGCGTCGATCGTTCCATCGCGCAGCCCCGCTTGCGCTATGTCCGGCAACGCTTCCGCCGCGCGTGCGGCATAAACGATCCACGGCGCGACATCGACGCCTGCCGCCGCCAGCAGCGCCGGCGTGTCGTGTTTGTGGTCGGCTCCCAGCGCCAGCAGCAATCGAGCGCGCCCGGCGCGTGGCATCGCCTGATGGGCGAGATGCTGATGGCGTGCGAAAAAATGCCGCGCCATCGCCGCCATGGAATGACGCTCGCCATCCGCCGCATGAATATGGCCGAACCCGGCCTCGCGCGCCATCAGCGCCGTGCGCTCTCCCACGGCCAGCACCGGCAGCGCCTTCATCGCATCAGGCAAGCTGGCGAGACGATACAATGCCGCGGCGCTCGTTATGCCGATGGCGTCGAACGGCCCGTCGGGCATGGGTTCATCCACTGCCTCGATCCGGACCACGGGAGCAGCAATGCCCTCCACGCCCAGCGCCGCCAGCCGCGACGCCGTGCGCAAACCGGGCGCTTTCGGGCGCAGGATGAGCACGCGCGTCACCGGCTCAGTCCTTTCCGCCCGCGCGGTGCGGCAGCAGGCCCGGTCCGGCGCGCGCCAGAACCTCCCGCCCCGCATCCTCGCCCAGCGCCCGCGCATCGGCGGCGGAACCGGCGCGCGTCACTGCCACGGTCTCCCGGCCATCCTCGGACAGCAGCAGGCCGCTGAAGTCGATGCGGTCACCGTCCACCCGCGCATAGCCCGCGATGGGCGTGCGACACGAGCCGTCGAGCACGCGCAGGAACGCTCTTTCGGCCTCCAGCGCAATGCCGGTGGGCCGGTCGGCGATGGCAGACACAAGAGCGCGCACGGCGTCATCCTCGGCCCGTGTGACGATGGCGATGGCCCCCTGACCGATGGCCGGCAGCATCGCCTCCACGGGAATCGGCCCCGCAGCCTTGTGCGTGAGGCCAAGGCGGTTAAGACCGGCCATGGCGAGCAGCGTGGCGTCGATCTCGCCCGCCTCGATCCGCCGCAGCCGCGTGCCGACATTGCCCCGCAGCAGCGTGATGCGCAGATCCGGGCGCAAACGCAGCACCTGCGCCTGGCGGCGGAGCGACGCCGTGCCCACCACCGCCCCTGCCGGCAGATCTGCCAATGACGATGCTCGCAGGCTGATGAAGGCGTCCCGCACGTCCTCGCGCGGCAGGCAACCGGCAATGACAAGGCCATCCGGCAGTTCGGTGGGCAGATCCTTGGCGGAATGCACGGCCAGATGCGTGCGGCCATCCAGCAGCGCGGCATCCAGCTCACGCGTGAACAGGCCCTTGCCCCCCGCCTCGGACAGCGCCCGGTCGAGAATGAGATCGCCCGTCGTCTTGATCGCCGCGATCACGATGCCCTCCGGCGCTTCCTCGCCGGTCTGTGCATGCTGCGCACCCCCGTTCAGGGCCTCGAACAAACGCCACGCGACCTGACGGGCCTGCGCCAACGCCAGCGGGCTGCCCCGGGTGCCGATGACCAGCGGCACGGGCGCTTCCGGCGACGAGATTCCTGAAGACAATGTAGAGGGCAGCTTGGAAGACGGCTTGGAAGACGGCTTGGAATACACCTGGGTTCGTTCCTTTCTGCCCGCCGGGTCGCCCGTTTCGCTGGCGGGATCGGGCAACCGGCGGGATCGGGCAACTGGATTGCGAGCGCGGGATTGCGACTGTTTGCCGAGGACTATAGGGTGAGGTAAAGGAAAGGCAATCCATACGCGGCGCCGCCGCTCGAAACAGCAAATCGTGGTGAACCCTGTTGATGCGTGTTCTTGCCGGCTCTTCGGGCCGTGTTCTCGGCATTGAATCCACCTGCGACGAAACCGCCGCGGCCGTCGTCGAGGCGGACGCCAGCGGTCGCGGATATATATTGTCCAACGCCATCCTCAGCCAGATCGCGCAGCACGCGGCCTATGGCGGCGTGGTGCCGGAGTTGGCGGCGCGCGCCCATGTCGAGGTCATCGATCACATCGTCGCGCGGGCGCTCAACGAGGCCGGGCTGAAGCTGGCGGATATCGACGCCGTCGCCGCCGCTGCCGGGCCGGGCCTCATCGGCGGTGTCATCGTCGGGCTTACCACGGCCAAGGCGCTGGCGCTGGTCACCGGCAAACCCTTCATCGCCATCAACCACCTCGAAGCCCATGCGCTGACGCCCCGCCTCACCGACAATGTCGATTTCCCCTACCTGCTGCTGCTGGTGTCGGGCGGGCATACCCAGCTTGTCGCGGTGCGCGGCGTGGGCGACTATGTGCGGCTCGGCAGCACCATCGACGATGCCATCGGCGAGGCTTTCGACAAGACAGCCAAGATGCTCGGCCTGCCCTACCCCGGCGGGCCGGAGGTGGAAAAGCAGGCGCTGAAGGGCGACGGCGACCGATTCGCCCTGCCGCGTCCGCTCAAAGGGCGCGCGGCTCCGGATTTCTCGCTCTCAGGCCTCAAGACAGCCGTTCGCATCGAGGGCGAGCGCGTGTCGCCGCTCAGCGCCACCGACATCGCCGACCTGTGCGCCTCGTTTCAGGCGGCCATCGTGGACATCATCATCGACCGGACCCGTGCGGGCCTGCGCGCTTTCGAAGGCGTGGCGGGACGTCCCAATGCCCTGGTGGTGGCCGGGGGCGTGGCTGCCAACGGCGCGATCCGCGCGGCGCTGCACCAGCTTGCCACGGAAACCGGAATCAAGCTCGTGACGCCGCCACCGGCGCTGTGCACGGATAACGGCGCGATGATTGCCTGGGCGGGGCTGGAGCGTCTGCGCCTCGGCGTGACCGACGATCTTTCAGCACCCGCCCGCGCCCGCTGGCCGCTCGACAGCGTCAAAGCGGATCTCCCCGCCGATCCGACCTTCGCACCCACCGACGACGAATCCCCCGAGGCCGCGCGGGATGCTGGCAAGGAGCTGCCGGCATGACCGATCTGGACCGGCCCATCGCCGTTCTGGGCGCAGGGTCATGGGGCACCGCATTGGCCAACGCCATCGGGCAGAAGGACCGCGCCGCCGTCCTGATCGACCGCGATGCCGAACGTGCGCGCACGATGGCGCAGACGCGCGAAAACACCCGTTATCTTCCGGGCGTCATGCTGTCGCCGCATGTCGAGGTGACGGCGGATCAATCGGCCTTGTCCTCGGCCGCCGCCATCCTTCTGGCCGTTCCGGCACAGCAGATGCGAGGCGCATTGCGCGCTGTGGCGGCGCTCGTGCCCCCCGGCACACCGCTGATCGTGTGTGCCAAGGGCATCGAGCGGGATACGGGCCTGTTCATGACCGATGTCGTGACGGAAACCGTGCCGCATGCCATACCGGCCATTCTCTCCGGCCCGAGCTTTGCTGACGATGTGGCGCGTGGACTGCCTACGGCAGTCAGCCTCGCCAGCGCCGATCTGACGCTGGCGGCGGCCCTTGCACAGGATCTGTCCAGTCCGTCATTGCGGGTCTATCACGGCGATGACGTTCGCGGTGTCGAGATTGGCGGCGCGGCCAAGAACGTGCTGGCCATCGCCTGCGGCGTGGTCTACGGCCGCAAGCTGGGTGAAAGCGCCCGTGCGGCATTGGTGGCGCGCGGCTTTGCCGAAATCACCCGCTTCGCCCGGGCGCTTGATGCGCGCGCGGAAACGTTGATGGGGTTGTCCGGGCTTGGCGACACGGTGCTGAGCTGCGGGTCGAATCAATCACGCAACTTCGCGTTCGGCGAAGCGCTTGGTCTGGGCGTGCCCGTTGCGCAGGCGTCGGGCGGCAAGCTGGCGGAAGGCGCCTTCACCGCGTCGGCCCTCCTCGCTCGCGGGCGAAAGGCGGGCGTCGAGATGCCCGTATGCGAGGCGGTCGAGGCGCTGGTGGCCGAGCGCGTTACCGTCGATCAGGCGATAGAGGCGTTGATGACGCGCCCGCTGAAACCGGAGGCATGAGATGGCGCACTGGTTATACAAATCCGAACCCGACGTGTGGTCATGGGACCAGCAGGTGGCGCGCGGCGACGCGGGCGAACACTGGAACGGCGTGCGCAACTATCTTGCCCGCAAGCACCTGCAGGCCATGAAAAACGGCGATCTTGGCTTTTTCTACCATTCCAACCAGGGCAAGGCGATTGTCGGCATCGTCGAGGTCATCCGGGAGTATTACCCCGACCACACCGATGAAAGCGGACGTTTCGGGATGGTGGATCTCAAGGCCGTGCGGCCGTTGAAGCATCCCGTAACGCTGGATGAAATCAAGCAGGAGCCGCGCCTGTCGGATATGATTCTGGTTAACAACTCACGCCTGTCGGTGCAGCCCGTCACGGACGAGGAGTGGCAAATCGTGCTCGAACTGTCCGAGCGATAAGTGCTCTTCAGAACAACCGGCCTGCGGCATGCATTAGCAGAAAGTGGAATGCTTCCAAGGGTTGCCGCGCCCCGGCGTCTGCGCCTACATTCAATGGCACGGATCCGGAATAGGACCATCATCAAAGTCCGCGAAGCCTGTGGTAGCATCCGCAATGTGCACCTTGGCCGAATGACGGGCAATCGGGAGAGAAGCGATGTCGGAACATATCCATAAAGTTACCGAAGAGTGGGCAAAGCGGGCGTTGATCGACGCGAAAACCTATCAGGAATGGTACGCGCAATCCGTCACCGACCCGGATACGTTCTGGGGCGAGCACGGCAAGCGGATAGACTGGTTCAAGCCCTACACGAAGGTCAAGGATACGTCGTTCGCGCCGGGCAACGTCTTCATCCGCTGGTTCGAGGACGGCACGCTGAACGTCGCGCATAACTGCATCGACCGTCACCTGCCCCACCGCGCCAACCAGACCGCCATCATCTGGGAAGGCGACGATCCGTCCGAGTCGAAGCACATCACCTATCAGGAACTGCACGACCGCGTCGGCGAACTGGCCAACGTGCTGCGCAACCGCGGCGTCGAGAAGGGCGACCGCGTCACCCTCTACCTGCCGATGATCCCGGAGGCCGCATACGCCATGCTGGCCTGCGCGCGCATCGGCGCGGTGCACACCATCGTTTTCGCCGGCTTCTCTCCCGACTCGCTTGCCAGCCGCATCGAGGACGCCGGTTCGAAGTTCGTCATCACGGCGGACGAGGGCCTGCGCGGCGGCCGCAAGGTGCCGCTGAAGGCCAACGTCGATGCAGCGCTGAAGCGCGTCGCCGGCGTCGACCATGTGCTCGTTGTGCGCCGCACGGGCGGCGATGTCGATATGGAGCCGGGCCGTGACGTCTGGTATCACGAAGCCATCGAGCAGGTGACGACGGAGGCCCCCGCCGTCGAGGTCAACGCGGAAGACCCGCTGTTCATCCTCTACACCTCAGGCTCCACCGGCAAGCCCAAGGGCGTGCTGCACACCACGGGCGGCTATCTGGTCTACGCGTCCATGACGCATCAGTACGTCTTCGATTACCAGGAAGGCGACGTTTACTGGTGCACGGCGGATGTGGGCTGGGTCACGGGCCACACCTATATCGTGTATGGCCCGCTCGCCAACGGCGCCACCACGCTGATGTTCGAGGGCGTACCGACCTATCCGGATATCTCCCGCTTCTGGCAGGTTGTGGACAAGCACAAGGTCAACATCTTCTACACCGCCCCCACCGCCATCCGCTCGCTGATGCAGGCTGGCGAGGAGCCGGTGAAGAAGACGTCGCGCGCATCTCTGCGGCTGCTCGGGTCCGTGGGCGAGCCGATCAATCCCGAGGTGTGGGAATGGTATCGCCGCGTCGTCGGTGACGACCGCACGCCGATCGTCGACACCTGGTGGCAGACGGAGACCGGCGGTTTCCTCATCACCCCGCTGCCCGGCGCTATCGATCTGAAGCCCGGCTCCGCCACGCTGCCGTTCTTCGGCGTCAAGCCCGCCATCGTCGACAGCGAAGGCAAGGTGCTGGAAGGCCCTGCCGAGGGGAACCTCGTCATCACGGATAGCTGGCCGGGCCAGATGCGCTCTATCTACGGCGACCACAAGCGCTTCGAGGAAACCTATTTCGCCACCTACCCCGGCAGCTACTTCACGGGCGATGGCGCTCGCCGCGATGCGGATGGCTACTACTGGATCACCGGCCGCGTCGATGACGTGATCAACGTCTCCGGCCACCGCATGGGCACGGCGGAAGTGGAATCGGCGCTCGTCGCCCATCCGAAGGTGTCGGAAGCTGCCGTTGTGGGCTACCCGCACGACATCAAGGGACAGGGCATTTACGCCTATGTCACGCTGATGGAGGGCGAGGAACCGTCTGACGAATTGCGCAAGGAACTGGTGGCGTGGGTACGCCGTGAAATCGGCCCCATCGCCTCGCCGGACCTTATCCAGTTCGCTCCCGGCCTGCCGAAGACGCGCTCCGGCAAGATCATGCGCCGCATTCTGCGCAAGATCGCTGAAGACGAATTCGGCAATCTGGGCGACACGTCAACGCTGGCCGATCCGAGCGTTGTGGACGATCTTGTCGACAACCGCCAGAACCGCCACGGCTGATGCACATCACGCCCTGTCCCGGGTTCAATGAGTCCGGGACAGGGTCATCCTCAATCCAGAACAGTAATCGCCAATCATTCCGACAAACCATAAAAATAGGAATATCTCTAATCAGTACTGAAACATCTATTTTTATATATACATAAAAATCTAAATAACTGAATATTATTACACAATTTTTAACACAATACAATAATTCAAACTCACCTTAGCTTATACCATGATTACTTCACGTACATCAATGTCATACGCATTACAATGTCATGCATTATAAGGAGAATCAGGATTGGATTTGAATTTATTGCATAATATACACATTGAATTGTGCGAGTAAAATATAATATTAGTATGATTTCTATTCTTTATATTTAGCGAAAATCATATTGCGGGATATGTAATGTCAAGAAATCAATCAGTATACCCCCCCCCCCCCCCCGTAAAACAACTGGGGAAATTGACACCAAGACCTCCTCAAAAAACGAATTCCACCAGGTCCTCGATAGCGAGCGTGCTATCCTTAAAGCTAACAAGACCATAATCTTGAATGCTCTGCCGGATGTCATGGACAAGTTCTATGACTACCTGTCCGAATTTCCGGAAACACACTCGTTTTTCAATAACCGTGAACACATCCTGCATGCCAAGGCGATGCAGATCCGGCATTGGGGCATTATTCTCGACGCGAAATTTGACACCGAATATGTCGCCTCGATCAGGAAAATAGGTGAAGTCCACAGCCGTATTGGGCTGGAACCCAGCCTATACATCGGCAGTTACAATTTCCTGCTTTGCTCACTGCTTGAAAAGATCGTGATGCTCCGCCACCCGCTGGCACTGCTACGTCGCAATGAAGCCTTCGCCCTGCAACTGGCATTGATTAAAGCAGTCATGCTGGATATCGATTACGTGATCGGAGTTTATCTGGATGCTGGCCAGCGCGCCAGGATCGCGGAGATGAGTGGCCTCGCCAACAAGCTTGAAAGCGAGGTCGGCGGCATTGTTGAGCATCTGGACGATAACGCAAAAGGACTCAACAGCACCGCAGCCGGTATATCCACTATATCACACCGCGTTTTGGGACAGACGGGCAATATTGCTGGAACTCTTGAACAGACGAACACCAGTGTAGGAGCTGTCGTTACCGCATCGGAGGAGCTTGCCTCATCCATCTCCGAGATTTCGCGACAAACGACGGAAGCTGCTGCACTCGCCGACCGGGCAAGAGAAGATGCCAGCCAGGCTGAAAAACTGATCAGCAAGTTAACCTCCGACGCGCAAAGTATAGGCAACATCGTCAGTGTTATCACGGATATAGCCGACCAGACGAACCTGTTAGCGCTCAACGCCTCCATCGAAGCCGCAAGAGCCGGTGAACATGGACGCAGCTTCTCCGTCGTCGCCACGGAGGTAAAGGCGCTGGCTCAGCAGACGGCGCGCGCAACAGAAGCCATCGGCAGTCAGATTACCAGCGTTCAACAATCCACTGCTGATGTCGTCAAGATTATTCATGAAATCAATACGGTAATTGGCGCGCTCAACGGTGTATCACGCGCGATCGCAGACGCGGTCGAGTTACAGAGCAGCGCTACGAACGAGATATCGCACAATAATCAGCAACTCGCGGTCGGTACCGCTGAAGTGGTGAATAACATGGCCGGCATCTCCGGCAGCATGAATGATCTGGCCAGTTCGTCCCGTTTCATGCTGGAACTATCCAACGATCTCGCGAGCAGCGCCGAGCGCCTGAAGGAAGAGGTGTTCCTCTTTCTGGAGCACGCCCGGGCGGCACGCTAGAGCCACATTGATCAGAAATCGCTGGCGATACCCTTGACTTCCCAATCGTCATAGCGCACGGGTTCCAGTCCGCCGCGACCGTTGATCTCGCGCTGGCGGGCAAGCTCGTTGGCCTTGCCGTCGATTTCAGCCCGCCGCCGGGCCGCCTCGGCCAGCGCCCGCTCAGCGGCAGGCGTCAGCACCTTGGTTGTGACGGGCATGGGCGTCAATTGCCTGTCAGGCGGGATCGCGCTGGCGGAAGAATTGTCCGGGGGCAATGCCATTGGCGGCTCCTTGGGGCAGTTTGCATTCAGGTCAGTCACTTATATTAGGGAATTATCAGCGTGCAAGGCAACCGGCCGCATGGCGGCGCTCGCAAGGATCAGGCTTCCACAGGCGCGGCTGTTCGCCGCTCCGCTCCGGGGCGCGGCCGCACGCCGCCAGTCCCGCGCGGGCTGCCGCCCCGCCGCGTGGCGGCATTCGTGCTGCGCGACATCACCGACGACGGCCTGACTCTCGACGACGCGCTTGCGCACCAGTTTGGCGAGGGCGAAGGAGCGGCGCTGGATGAGCGCGACCGCGCCCTCGTGCGGGCCATTGCCACCGCTGCCCTACGTCGACTCGGCACCATTCACGCCGCGCTGGACGCCCGGATGCCCAAGGGAATCCCGGCCAAGTCCGGCCTGCTGGCGGAAATCCTGATCGTCGGCGCAGCACAGGTGCTGCTGCTGGATATCCCGGATCGCGCCGCCGTCGATCTTGCCGTGCATCATGCCCGCGCGGACCGCAACGCCTTTCCCTACGCCAAGCTGGTGAACGCCGTGCTGCGGCGCATAGCCGAAGCGCGGGAGGCCATTTTGGCCGATACCGATGTGGTTGATGCACCGCGCTGGCTCTTTGACCGTTGGCAGAAGACATATGGCAAGACCGTCGCCCGGGCCATCGTCGAAGCCCAGCGCCGCGAGCCGGGCATCGACATCAGCGTGAAGTCC
This sequence comes from Pseudochelatococcus contaminans, assembly GCF_014195635.1. Classification (GTDB taxonomy): domain Bacteria; phylum Pseudomonadota; class Alphaproteobacteria; order Rhizobiales; family Beijerinckiaceae; genus Pseudochelatococcus; species Pseudochelatococcus contaminans. The sequence continues at coordinate 67,787 of NZ_JACICC010000002.1, forward strand.
GACCCGGCCCTCTGGGCGGAGCGTCTGAATGGCATGGTGCTGCCGACCGGCTCGATCCGCCTCACCGAGCGCACGCGCATTGCCGAACTGCCGGGCTTCGATGAAGGCGTATGGTGGGTGCAGGATACCGCGGCCAGTCTGCCGGCGCTGTTGATCGGCGCCAAGCCGGGCGAACGCGTGCTGGACCTTTGCGCCGCCCCCGGCGGCAAAACGGCGCAGCTTGCCGCAGCCGGCGCAACCGTCACAGCCGTCGATCGCTCGCCAGAGCGACTGGAGCGCCTGCGCGACAATCTGACGCGGCTTTCCCTCACCGCCGATGTCGTCGCATCCGACGCGCGCGATTTCACCGGCGGGCCGTTCGATGCCGTTCTGCTCGATGCCCCTTGCTCGGCCACCGGCACCATCCGCCGCCATCCCGATGTCGCGTGGACGCGGGGACCACAGGACATCACCAGCCTCGCAACGCTTCAATCCGGGCTGCTGGACCATGCCGCCGCACTGGTGGCCCCGGGCGGACGCCTCGTTTACAGCACCTGCTCGCTGGAGCCGGAAGAAGGCGAGGAGCAAATTGCCGCGTTCCTGGCCCGCCATGCGGATTTCGCTCGTGCGCCCATCTCGGCCACGGAAGTCGGCGGCATAGAGGAGGCGCTGACGCCCGCTGGCGATCTGCGGACATTGCCGCAATACCTCCCCAACGACACCGCGCGGCTTGCCGGCCTCGACGGTTTCTTTGCCGCGCGGCTGGTTCGCAAAGCCGTCTGAAGCTATAGCGTGGCCTGTTAATTCGCTGTGGACAAAGCAGCGAATTAACCTCTCATTAGTGGTGCCACGCAGAATTTCATGAACCACCGCGCCGAAAAGACCATCCGCGTGTAGAATGCTGCCAATCGACAACGGTCGATCAGCGCAAGCACCCTCTGGCAAAACCACCTCAGACACCGACGGAGTCCGGCATGGCCTTCATGGCATCTGGAGAGCAGCACGGCTATTCTCACGACGCCGAAGACACGCAACCGCCGCGAGGCGGTGGCAGGCGCGCGCGCCGCCGGTCGTCTCGTCGTCTATCGTGGGTTTCACTGGCATTCAGTCTCACGCTTTTCGCCGGCGTTGCGGCGATAGCGCTTCTGGATATCGGCCCGTTCGGCGATGAAACCGTGCAGACGCATCCCGGCATCACCGCCTACAACGCCCCTTCCACACCGGCCATCGATGCCCTTGGCGAACGGCTCACCGCCAGACCGGATATCTGGACACAAATCCCGGATGCCGAGCCGCTGTATCGTATGCGCTCGCTGGAGCTGGTGGATCTTCCCGCCAGCTACGAGGCGCGCGAGCACGGCCGCGGCGGGCGGCTCGATCTGCTGAGCTTCGGCGACTTCGCCTCCCCGGGCCTGCACCTGCATCTCGTCGTCTACCGCATGGGTGAAGAGGCCCCACCGCCCTCCACGTTGTTCGTCGATCTGGCGCGGCGCGGCGCGGAGTCCGGAGTCGGCGTTATCAGTCTCGGCAACACACTGACGCAGGACACAAAGTTCGGCATCGCGGAAGTGGCCGGCGCGGAACTCAGCTTCGGCGGGCGTGAGCGGGCGTGTCAGGTATACAGGCTGAATGTCGTCGACCAGACAACGCTGCAACTTCTGGGCTGGACCTGCGATGACGAGCCCGTCACCGCGCCGGAAATCGCCTGCTTTATCGATCACCTCACCCTGACCGAGGTCGCCAGCGATACAGCGCTCACAAGGCTGTTCGACTCAGCTGCCCAGCGTCAGCTCCCGGAATGCGGCGCAGTGCCACTGCCTGTCGGCCCGGAAGGGATCTGACACAAAAAAGGAGAGCTGCGTTAACCGCCGCCCTCCCCTCTCGCATCAAAAAACTGACAACTCTTCACATCTTACGCCCGCAAGCGCGAACGACATCACTGCGTGAGCGCATCCAGCTCGCGGATAACAGCGTCGCCCACTTCGGCGGTGCCGACAGTCGGCGCTCCCGGCGCGGCAATATCCTTGGTGCGCACACCGGCAGCGAGCACGTTTGCAACGGCTTTCTCCACCAGATCCGCCTCCTGCACCAGCCCGAAGGAATAGCGCAGCGCCATGGCGAAAGAGCCGATCATGGCCAGCGGGTTGGCAAGCCCCTGCCCGGCAATGTCCGGCGCGGAACCATGCACCGGCTCGTATAGAGCGCGGCGCTTGCCGGTGACGAGGTCTTCCGCACCCAGCGACGCCGAAGGCAGCATGCCGAGCGAGCCGGTGAGCATCGCCGCGACATCCGACAACAGATCGCCGAACAGGTTATCCGTAACGATAACATCGAACTGCTTGGGATTGCGCACAAGTTGCATGCCGCAGTTGTCGGCGAGGATATGCTCCAGCGCGACATCCGGATAATCCTTGTGCACCTCGCTGACCACCTGATGCCACAGCACGCCGGTTTTCATCACGTTGCGCTTTTCAGCCGATGCCACGCGGCCCTGCCGCCGACGCGCCAGCTCGAAAGCCACGCGCGCAATGCGCTCGATCTCATGCGTGGTGTAAATTTGCGTATCGACAGCGCGCTTTTCGCCGTTTTCAAGCGTGACGACCTCTTTCGGCTCGCCGAAATACACACCGCCGGTGAGTTCGCGCACGATAACGAGGTTGAGTCCGTCGACATATTCCCGCTTCAGCGCCGATGCCTCGGCCAGCGCCGGATAGCAGATGGCGGGGCGCAGATTGGCGAACAACCCCAGATCCTTGCGCAGCCGCAGCAGGCCTGCTTCGGGGCGGACATCATACGCCACGCCGTCCCATTTCGGGCCGCCGACCGCACCGAACAGCACCGCATCCGCAGACAATGCGCGCTGCATGGTTTCGTCGGTGATCGGCAGGCCGGAGGCATCATAAGCCGCACCGCCGACGAGATCCTTCTCCACCTCGAAACGCACGGTGCCGCGATTCGAAAACCATGCAACCAGCTTTTCGACCTCGCCCGCCACTTCCGGGCCGATGCCGTCACCCGGCAGGATCAGCAGATTATAGGATGTCATTGATGGCGCCTCGCTTGTTATCTCGTGAGCCGCGAGCGGCCCGCCGCCCGCGATTCCCGTCTTACATCATCCGGAGCCGACTGCCATAGCCGATTACGTCACACCCAGGGGCGCTCAGTCGTATTGCGCGTCTCGTAATCGGTAATTTCGCCAGTCTTTTCCATAGTCAGGCCGATATCATCAAGCCCGTTGAGCAGGCAATGCTTGCGGAAGGGGTCGATATCGAAGAGAATCATCTCGCCGTCGGCAGCGGAAATCGTCTGCGCCTCCAGATCAACCGTGAGGCGTGCATTTTCACCCCGGCGTGCGTTGTCGAGCAGCAGCTCAAGCTGTTCCGGCGTGACGCGGATCGGCAAGATGCCGTTCTTGAAGCAGTTGTTGTAGAAAATATCCGCGAACGACGTCGAAATGACGCAACGAATACCGAAATCCAGCAACGCCCAGGGCGCATGCTCGCGCGACGAGCCACAGCCGAAGTTGTCGCCGGCCACAAGAATTTCCGCCTTGCGATAAGCCGGCTTGTTCAGCACGAAATCCGTGTTCTCGGAGCCGTCCTCGTTAAAGCGCAATTCCGCGAAAAGACCGCGCGACAAGCCTGTGCGCTTGATCGTTTTCAGGAACTGCTTGGGGATGATCATGTCGGTGTCGATGTTGACGATTTCCAGCGGCGCCGCGACGCTCGTCAACTGGGTGAATTTATCCATTGTCGAAATCCCGTGTTTCGATAACCGGCCCTGCCCTGCCGGCATGATGTCAGTCGCCTTCCGACTCGGCCTGCCGTTCGATGGCTTCCATGTCCTCGTCCGAAAGGCCGAAGTGATGGCCAATCTCGTGCACAAATACATGGGTGATCAGGCCGCCCAGCGTTTCCTCATGATCGGCCCAGTAATCCAGAATCGGCCGCCGATAGAGGAAGATCGTGTTGGGCATCTGCCCCGTCCACACCATGCCGCCGCCCTGCGCCAACCCGTTGCCCTGAAACAGGCCGAGCAGGTCGAAAGGCGTCTCGCACTCCATGGCTTCAAGCGTTTCGTCATCGGGGAAGTCCTCGATGCGAATGATGACATCGCGCGCCAGATTACGAAAGTCCTGCGGCAACGCGGCAAAGGCAGCCGCCGCCAGATCCTCGAAAACATCGAGGCCCGGGGCCTGTGCGTCGCGCCAGCGTTCCGAATCCGACGCGCTCATGGTCAGCGCCAGTCGCGCACGTCGACGAAACGGCCGGCGATCGCCGCCGCCGCCGCCATGGCCGGGGACACGAGGTGCGTGCGCCCCTTGAACCCCTGCCGGCCCTCAAAATTACGGTTCGAGGTGGAGGCGCAGCGCTCGCCCGGCTCCAGCTTGTCCGCGTTCATGGCCAGACACATCGAGCATCCCGGCTCACGCCAGTCGATACCGGCATCGCGGAAAATCCGGTCGAGGCCCTCGGCTTCCGCCTGCTGCTTCACGAGGCCCGACCCCGGCACGATCATCGCCTTGACCCGCTCATGCACCTTATGCCCGGCGACAACGCGCGCGGCGGCGCGCATATCCTCGATGCGGCCATTGGTGCAGGAACCGATGAACACACGGTCGATTTCGACGTCGGTGATCTTCGTGCCAGGCCGCAGGCCGATGTAATCGAGCGCGCGCCACTTGGCCTGGCGCTTCATCTCGTCGGCAATCTGATCCGGATCGGGCACAACCCCGGTCACCGACACCACGTCCTCCGGGCTGGTGCCCCAGGTGACGATCGGCGGCAGGCGTGCGCCATCCAGCACGACCTCGCGGTCGAAGAAGGCCCCGTCATCGGTGCGCAGGCTATCCCAGTAACGAACAGCCGCATCCCACGCATCACCGCGCGGCGTCTTGGGACGGCCCTTCAGGTATTCGTAGATCTTCTCATCCGGTGCGACCATGCCGGCGCGCGCGCCACCTTCGATGGTCATGTTGCACACCGTCAGACGGCCTTCCACCGACAGCGAGCGGATTGCTTCGCCGGCGAATTCGATGACATGGCCCGTGCCGCCCGAGGTGCCGATTTCGCCGATGATGGCCAGCACCACGTCCTTGGCCGACACGCCTTCCGGCAACTGCCCGTCGACAGTCACGCGCATGTTGCGCGCCTTTTTCTGGATCAGCGTCTGCGTGGCAAGCACGTGCTCCACCTCGGACGTACCGATGCCGTGCGCCAGCGCGCCAAACGCGCCGTGGGTCGAGGTGTGGCTGTCGCCGCAAACGATTGTCGTGCCCGGCAACGTAAAGCCCTGCTCCGGGCCGACGACATGGACGATGCCCTGCCGCATGTCCAGCTCATTATAATATTCCACGCCAAAATCGCGGGCGTTCATCGCCAGCGTCTCGACCTGCTGGGCGCTTTCAGGATCGTCGATGCCCTTCGAGCGATCAGTTGTCGGCACGTTATGATCGACAACCGCCAGCGTGCGATTGGGCGCATGCACCTTGCGACCGGCAACGCGCAGGCCCTCAAATGCCTGCGGGCTGGTCACCTCATGGACGAGGTGGCGGTCGATATAGAGCAGGCAGGTGCCGTCCTCCTGCTCGGAGATGACGTGGTCATCCCAGATCTTGTCATACAGGGTACGGGGGTTGCCGTGATTCTGGCTGGCGCTCATGGCCTTACCTTGGAATATGGTGCGGAAGCACCCTTACGGGCGCTGCTTCGCAGGAGAAAACTGGAAAATCGACAAAAGCCGCTTATCGATACGGCCGGAACTGACGCCGGATACTGCCGACGTCAGCGACTAAGGCCGGCGGCAAGGGATGCGCTGAAACGGCCGAAGAAGCGCCACGGCAGGCGTGCGTGATCGTGCAACGCGGCAAACTCCTGCGTCGTCGGCCACCTGAGCCGGACGACCTGCCGCGCAACGGTGCGCATCACCGAGTTGTCACACGAAACCATTCTCATGAGAATTGTTCTTATCACAGCCCTTGCCGGGTAACAAACTCTTTTATGAAAGCTCTATGGCGAAACAAAAAGCAAGGGCAGCACCGCTTTCGCGGGCTGCCCCAAAAATCCCAAACGGGATAAAATCTTACTCGGCGGCGGGCGGAGCGGCCTTGACTTCGCCCTTCTTGGCCAGACGCGTCCGGTCGACGCGCTCGGCGATACGGGCGGACTTGCCGCGACGATCACGCAGGTAATACAGCTTGGCGCGACGCACGCGGCCACGGCGGACAACCTTGATCGACTCGATGATCGGGGAGTAGACCGGGAACACGCGCTCCACGCCCTCGCCGTAGGAAATCTTGCGGACGGTGAAGCTCTCATGCAGGCCGGACCCGCCGCGTGCGATCACGACGCCTTCGTAGGCCTGAACGCGGCTGCGCTCGCCTTCCTTGACGCGGACGTTCACGATGACGGTATCGCCCGGTTGGAATTCCGGCGTCTCACGGGCGGCGGAAAGCTTGGCGATCTGCTCTTTTTCGAGCTGTTCGATAATGCTGCTCATTGGTCTTTGACTCCTGCCGACGCACCTTGCGGCGCAAGCGTTTCGGCGCGCTGTTTTCAATTGTTTTATCCCTGCCGGAAGCGAAGTCTGGCGATCCGTTCCTGATGCAAGGGATGCTGGGCTATACACGACCCGATGGCGGATGTCGAGCCGTCATTTCCGCTGGCGGTCCAGCAGGTCTGGCCGACGCTCGCGCGTCAGCCGCAAGGATTCCTCCTGCCGCCACCGGGCAATCGCGGCGTGGTTGCCGGAGAGCAGAATATCGGGAATCGCCCTTCCCTCCCACTCGCGCGGACGGGTGTAGTGCGGATACTCCAGCAGGCCCGTCTCGAAGCTCTCTTCGGTGCCCGACTCGTCATGCCCCATCACGCCGGGCAAAAGACGCACGCACGCATCGAGCGTCACCATGGCCGCGATCTCGCCGCCGGAGAGAATGTAATCGCCGATCGATACCTCTTCGAGAGTTCGACCGCCGATGACCCGCTCGTCAACGCCCTCGAAACGGCCGCAGACGATGACCACGCCCTCGCCGTCCGCAAGTGCACGGGCGCGGGCCTGCGTCAACGGCCTGCCGCGCGGGCTCATCAGCAGGCGCGGACGCGAGTCGCTTGCATCACAGACAGCATCGATGGCAGCGGCCAGCACATCCGCCCGCAACACCATGCCCGGCCCGCCACCGGCAGGCGTGTCGTCCACGCTGCGATGGCGGCCAAGGCCGTGATTGCGGATATCGTAAGCGTCGAGCGTCCAGTCGCCGCGCCGCAGCGCCTCGCCGGACAGGCTGATGCCGAGCGGCCCCGGAAACATCTCCGGAAACAGCGTCAGCACACTGGCACGCCAGCCTGTATTGTCACTCACGGGGAGCATTCTCGTCATCGTCGAACAGGCTACCATCCGCGACCACGATGCGCCCACCGGGAACATCCACGACAGGCACGAATGCCTTGGTGAAGGGCACCAGCGCACTGGGCCGGCGCCCCGCCGCGGGGGCAATCTCGATGACGTCGCCGCCACCGAAATCATGAAACGCCACCAGACGGCCGATGACGTCACCGGCTTCGTTCTCGACACGCGCACCGATGACATCGGCCTGAAGGAACTCGTCTTCCTCCAGCTCCACCTGCAAACGGTCTCGCGGGATATAGAGCTGCACGCGTGTCAGTGCTTCCGCAGCCTCGCGGCTGGAAACACCCTCGACGCGGGCAACGAACATATCAGAAGTACCCGACACCGGCCTGAGCCCGAGGAGCACGACAGGCGCGCCACCTTCGTTCTCAAGCGGGTTGTACTTGATGATGCCGGCGGGATCGCCGGTGTGGGACTTCAGCCGCACCTCGCCACGAACGCCGTGGGCGCGGCCGAACTCGCCGACAAGGACGCGGTCGCGTCTGTTTTCAGCCATGATCCGCGCCTGTCACCATCACGCCTCGGCGGCTTCTTCCGCAGGTGCTGCGGCAGCGGCTGCGCGCTCGGCACGCTCTGCGGCGCGCTCCTGAGCCTTCTTGCCGGGCTCGGCCTTCTTCGGGTTGCTGCGGGCCGGACGGGTCACGACGCCAGCCTGATCGAGGAAGCGGAGCACGCGGTCGGTCGGCTGCGCGCCCTTGGCCAGCCACTCCTTCGCCTTTTCGGCGTCGATGGTGACGCGTGCCGGATCGTCCTTCGCCTTCAACGGATCGTAGGAGCCCAGACGGTCGATGAAGCGACCATCGCGCGGAGAGCGCGCATCAGCAACCACGATGCGGTAGTAGGGACGCTTCTTGGCGCCACCACGGGCGAGACGAATCTTGAGAGCCATAAGTTGTTCTTCCTTTAGTCAATTGAAACGACAAACAATTTTTACTTCTTCTTGCCGAACGGATTACCGAGCAAACCACCCGGCAACTTGCCGGGAGCGGGCTTGCCAAGGCCCGGTAAACCGCCGCCGGGACGTCCAAGCCCCGGAAGTCCACCCGGCGGCATGGGCGGCAAGCCGCCTGACTGACCACCGGGAAGACCGCCGGCGAGCCCCGCCGGCAATTGCTTCTTCATCTCCTCCAGCGCCTCGGGCGTAATCTTGGAAGGATCGATCTGCGGCATGCCGCCGCCAAGGCCGAACATGTTGCCAAGCGCCCCGGCGATGCCGCCGCGCCCGCCCTTGCCCATGGCCTTCATCATATCCGCCATCTGGCGGTGCATCTTCAGCAGCTTGTTGACGTCTTCGACGCGGGTGCCGGAACCGGCGGCAATACGCTTCTTGCGGCTGGCCTTGAGAATATCCGGCGAGCGCCTTTCCTTCGGCGTCATCGAATCGATAATCGCCTTCTGGCGGCCCAGAACACGCTCATCCAGATTGGCATTGTCGATCTGGTTCTTGAGCTTGCCGATGCCCGGCATCATGCCAAGCACGCCCTTCATGCCGCCGATGCGCTCCATCTGGCTGATCTGATCGCGCAGGTCGTTCAGATCGAACTGGCCCTTGCGCATCTTCTCGGCCATGCGCAGGGCTTTTTCGGCGTCGATCGATTCCGCCGCCTTCTCGACCAGCGACACGATGTCGCCCATGCCCAGAATACGGTTGGCCACGCGCTGAGGATGGAAGTCCTCCAGCGCATCGATCTTTTCGCCCGTGCCCATCAGCTTGATCGGCTTGCCGGTGACAGCGCGCATGGACAGCGCCGCACCGCCACGGCCATCGCCGTCCATACGGGTGAGCACGATGCCGGTGATGCCGACGCGCTCATCGAAGGCGCGCGCGGTGTTGACCGCATCCTGACCGGTCAGACTGTCGGCGACGAGCAGCACTTCATGCGGATCGGCGAGTGCCTTCACCTCGGCAACCTCGGCCATCAACGCTTCGTCGATGGTGACGCGGCCGGCGGTGTCGAGCATCACGACATCATAGCCGCCCAGACGCGCCGCCTCCAGCGCACGCCGCGCGATCTGCGCCGCCGATTGCCCCGCCACGATGGGCAGGGAAGCCACGCCCACCTGCTGCGCAAGCACGGCCAGCTGCTCCATCGCCGCCGGGCGGCGCGTGTCGAGCGAGGCGAGCAACACCTTGCGCTTGTCCTTGTCGGTCAGGCGGCGGGCGATCTTGGCGGTGGTCGTCGTCTTGCCCGAGCCCTGAAGACCGACCATCAGAATGGCGACGGGCGGCAGCGCATCGAGGCTGATGGTGACGGCGTCCTTGCCCAGCGTCTCGACGAGCTGGTCATGGACGATCTTCACAACCATCTGGCCTGGCGTGACCGACTTGACCACGTTGGCGCCAACGGCGGCGTCGCGCACCTTGTCCGTGAAGCTGCGCACGACTTCCAGCGCGACGTCCGCTTCCAGCAGAGCGCGGCGAACCTCACGCAGCGCCGTGTTGACATCGGCTTCGGTCAACGCGCCCCTGCGGGTCAGCGAGTCGAAAATGCCGGAAAGCTTGTCGGAAAGACTTTGGAACATGGCTGTCTCCGATTATCCGTTGACTGGATATGGCCGTGCGGACGGGCAATGCGCAAGCCCCGGAAGCGCGCGGCCCATTACGGCAACACACCTCTCCATCGACATCCGGACCAGACCCGGCCCCGCCATTTCGGCGCGGCCCGTTTCGCCAACCATGCAGTTCTCTCCATCATCCGTCCGGCGGCCCACGATTGCGATTCGCAAAGCCATAGCGCGCCCGAGGGCGCAACGCGCTGTCGGACGTTGACCTCCGGCCGGGCATGGCCCGGAACACGGTCGGCGGCTCACGAACAAGGGTTCGGGCGGATATATCCGGATCTTATGCGGCGATGAAGCGGGGCGAGTCAAGTCCAAAAAAGACCACGTTACTCGTGAACCGGCAATTCCTGTAGCGGCGGTTCCTCTGCCGCGCCCGCAGGCGGCGAGCCTTCCCGCGCCGGCGATTCCTTGGGCTGGACGTAGATATAGACCTCCAGCGACTCATCCGTGGGATCGGTCAGATCGGTGACGTATTCCTCGATGAAGGCGTCCTGCACCAGCACGTTCTTGCTGTCGAGATAGGCGGTGATCGCCTCGTAAACGGTGTCGATGTCGTCATACGGCGCGGCGTGAACGAACCGGATCGCCTTGCCGGACGGGCTGACGCCAAAGCGCACCTGCGGCGCGGGCAAAGCTTTATCCGTTCGTGCGGCGACGTGCTCCGAAAGCGCCTGCTCCAGCGCCTCGCGGGCTTCATCGTCATTATCCGGAGTGGAGACCGGCAGCATGGCGTCGAACCGAAAACCTGCGTCGTCGGTGTTGGTGAAAACGGAAAACGGCCGCCCGCGCACGTCGAAGCCTGCCGCCATCACCACTTCATCGAGAGTGCGGAACGCGGCGGCAAGGCTCTCGAAGCCCTTCTCCCAGGTGCTTTCCGATGACAGAATAACCGTTTTCCGGGCAGCGATATCCACCTGCTCCACATCCACCGCCTCGGCGGGCGGCGGGGCAAGGGTGGCGCGAGACGGGTCGACGGTTTCGGGACGCGCGGTGTCCGTGGGGGACAGCGACATCTTGTCAGAGTGGGAGATGAACGGCGCGGCCGGCGTGGTGCGGGGCTCAGACTGGGCTGTTTCGGCTGACGCTGGATTGGCGGACATCGGCACGGACACGACCAGCGCGGCGGCAAGCGCCATCGCTCCAGCCCTCCGCACAGGGCGGAACGGCAGGCGATTCGCCAAGAAGCGATCGTTGGCAGAGCCCATACGCATGATCACCCGATCTCCGGCTTTCCCGCCCGCTTGCGCAAAAGGCAGGACGAGTGCGCTCATCAAGCCATACCAACGCGAAAATTGAAAGACCGGGAAAAAGTTGCATCCAGACCGATCTGCCCGGCTGACAGGAGTTGCGGCCCCGCGGGCAAGTACATCCGCGCATTCTTCTGCAACCGGCTGCTGCGGGCCACAGGGAGCCTCTAGCCATTCGGCGGAGATTGCATCATATATATGGCCGTTCGTCGCTTATTCTTGCTCGCATATTTTGCATACGCCGGTGCTCATATTATGCCGGTGCCCACGCTCACCCTATTGGACAGTCAGTTGAACACGCTCGCCAACCTGCCCTTTCTGAAGATGAACGGCCTCGGCAACGAGATTGTCGTGCTCGATCTTCGCCATACGTCGCACATCGTCACGGCCGATGAGGCGCGTGCCATCGCCGGATTTGCACGCGCGGGCTTCGACCAGCTCATGGTGCTGCACGCGCCCCGATCCGAGGGCACGGATGCGTTCGTGCGCATCTATAACAATGACGGTTCCGAGGCCGGCGCTTGCGGCAATGGCACGCGCTGCGTGGCATGGGCGATTCTGCGCAACAGCGACCGCGACACCGCCACCGTCGAAACCGCCGCCGGATTGCTTGTCTGCCAGCGCGTCGGGGATGACGTGTTCAGCGTGGACATGGGCGCACCGCGCTTCGACTGGCAGGATATTCCGCTTGCCCACGACGTGGCGGACACGAATGCACTGCCGCTGCGTCGGGACGTGCCCGGTCTTCCCGCGCTCGATGCTCCGGCTGGCGTGAGCATGGGCAACCCGCATGCGGTGTTCTTCGTTGCCGATGCGGCAGCCTATGACCTGCCCGCCATCGGGCCGGGGCTGGAGCACGATCCGCTGTTTCCCGAGCGGGCCAACATTTCGCTGGCGCAGGTGGTGGACAGGCAGCACATCCTTCTGCGGGTGTGGGAACGCGGCGCGGGCGAGACGCGCGCCTGCGGTTCTGGCGCATGCGCAGCGGCGGTGGCGGCGATTCGGCGCGGGCTTGCCGATGAGCGCGTCGAGGTGCAACTGCCGGGTGGCTCCCTCATCATCGACTATCGCGAAGGCGGAACCGTGCGGATGACCGGGCCGGCTGAATTCGAGTGGCGCGATAGCCTGCCCCCTTCGCTTTTCCAGGATACAGCGGCCTGATGAGCGTCGATATCGTCACCTTCGGCTGCCGGCTGAACATCGCCGAATCCGAAACCCTGCGCCGCCATGCGGAGGCGGCGGGCCGGGGTGATGTCGTGATCATCAATACCTGCGCGGTGACGGCGGAAGCCACCCGCCATGCCCGTCAGAGCATCCGCCGTCTCAAGCGCGAGCGTCCGGCGGCGGAAATCGTCGTCACCGGCTGCGCCGCGCAGATCGAGCCGGAGCGTTTTGCCGCCATGCCTGAGGTGTCGCGCGTCATCGGCAACGCCGAGAAGATGCGTCCCGAAACGTGGCTTGCGCCGGCGCTGGAGCGCGTGGCGGTGAGCGACATCATGGCCGTGCGGGAAACCGCGCCGCAAATGGTGGATGCGTTCGAGGGGCACACCCGCGCCTTCGTGCAGGTGCAGAACGGCTGCGACCATCGCTGCACCTTCTGCGTCATCCCCTATGGCAGGGGACCATCGCGCTCGGTGCCGATGGGCGCGGTGGTGGATGGCCTCAAGCGCCTTGTCGATAACGGCTATCGCGAGGCCGTCATCACCGGCGTAGACATCACCAGCTATGGCGCGGACCTGCCGGGCCACCCCACGCTCGGCCTGCTCGTGCGCAACATCCTGCGCCACGTGCCGGGCCTGATGCGGCTGCGCCTGTCGTCCATCGACTCAATCGAGGCGGACGACCACCTGCTGGATGCCATCGCCACCGATTCCCGCCTGATGCCGCATCTGCATCTGTCGCTGCAATCGGGCGACGATCTCATCCTCAAGCGCATGAAGCGCCGCCACTCCCATGCGGATACGCTGCAATTCGTGGAGAAAGTGCGTGCCCTGCGCCCGGACATGGTGTTCGGCGCGGATGTCATCGCCGGTTTCCCGACGGAGACCGAGGACATGTTTGCCCGCACGTGCGAGTCGATCCTCGCTTACGGGCTGACCCACCTGCATGTTTTCCCCTACTCGCCACGCCCCGGCACGCCGGCGGCGCGCATGCCGCAGGTGCCGCGTGAGTTGGTGAAGGAGCGTGCGGCGCGGTTGCGCGGGCTTGGCGCGCGACTGCTGGAAAACCATCTGGCCGGCGAGATCGGGCGCGAACGCGTCGTGCTGACGGAGCGTGGCGGCATCGGCCGCACAGAGGCATTCACGCCGGTACGGATCGCCGGCTCACCCGGCCCCGGCAATCTCCTGCCCGTCACCATCGCCGGGCATGACGGACGGCAGTTGATTGCCGCCTGAAGGCAGCGGCACATCGAATCCATGCTGGCCGAGCCAGGACGCCATGGCATCCGGCGGCGGTGCCTCGACATGGATCGGATCGCGCTTTGGATAAAGCGGCAGCGTGATGGCGCGCGCGTGCAGATATAACCCTGGACCGCCGGCACGCGGCGCATTGCCATAGATGGCATCGCCGAGAATCGGAAACCCGCTGGCTGCGCAATGAACACGCAACTGATGCGTGCGCCCGGTCACCGGCTCCAGCGCCAGCCACGAAAAGCCATCCGCCCGGCCCAGCACCCGCCAGCGCGTGAGCGCGGGCTGACCCGCGGGATCGACCTTCATCCACCAGCCCCGATCCGGATCGCGCGGGCCAAGCGGCAGATCGATTTCGCCTGTATCGGCCTCTGGCGCGCCTTCGACAATGGCCCAGTACGTCTTGCTGGCGCGATTGCCGCTGAACAGCTTGCCCAGCCGCTCCAAAGCCTTGCGATGCCTGCCCAGCACGAGGCAGCCGGAGGTGTCCCGGTCGAGCCGGTGGACAAGCTCCGGCGCGCGGGGCAGGCCAAAGCGCAGGTCCGGCAGAAGGTCGGTCAGCGTCGTGTCCGCGCCGCCGGCGTTGCGTGAGGCCGCATTGCGCGGGCCGCGATGCACAGGCAAGCCCGCGGGCTTGTCGATAACGAGCATCAGGGCATCGCGATACAGCACGCGACGCATTATATCGGTTTGCGAGACTTCCCCGTTCATGCTGTTCGGGCTATCGAGGACAACGCTGGTTGGCAAGTGTCATATTCGGACAAGTGCCATCTTCCGACAAGACATGAACGGACGACCGAGATGACCACCGACGACGACAGGCAGGACGGCAAGAAGCGCGGCCTGTTCTCCCGCCTCTTCGGCCGCAAGCAGGACGAGAAGCACGAGACCCCGCCGCCGGAAGACACCACGCAGGCAGGCGAGGACGAAACCGTTCCGGCTGCGCCGCAAGAATCCGGCACGGCGTCCGAAGCCAGCGAATCGCCCGCCCCCGAATCATCGTCGGAAACCGACGTTCCGACCGGCGCAGAACCGGAGAAGTTGCCGGAAACCACTCCGCATTCGGCTGCCGATGATGCAGCAGCAGGCGATGATATAGTCAGCGACGATGACATTCCGGCCGAAGATGAGGCCGGGAAGGATCAGCCCCCGGCAGACGCGTCCCATACGCCGCCGGACGAGCCGCAAGACCCGCCCGCTATCGCGCAAGACGTGCCCGTTATCGCAGAGGAGCAACCCGCTCCGCTTTTCTCGGCGGAACCAGAGCCGGAGATCGCGCCCGAGGGAGAGCCGGAACCCGCCGCGAAGACAAGCTGGTGGCAGCGGCTGCGGGAGGGCCTGTCGCGCACGTCCTCGAACATCGGGTCGGGAATTACCGGCATTTTCACCAAGCGCAAGCTTGATTTCACGACGCTGGAAGAGCTTGAGGACATCCTCATCCAGGCCGATCTTGGCGTCGCCATGGCCACCCGCGTCACGGATGCGCTTGGCAAGGGCCGCTATGACAAGTCCATCGACCCTGAAGAGGTCAAGACCATCCTCGCCCGCGAGATCGGCGCGGTGCTGGAGCCAGTGGCGCGGCCTCTCGTCATCGATAAGGCGAAGAAACCGTTCGTCATCCTGATGGCGGGCGTGAACGGCGCCGGCAAGACCACGACCATCGGCAAGCTGGCGCAGAAATTCCGCAACGAAGGCCGCTCGGTGATGCTGGCAGCAGGCGATACCTTCCGCGCCGCCGCCATCGAGCAGCTTACGGTGTGGGGCGAACGCACGGGCGCGCGCGTCATCCGCCGCGAACAGGGTGCGGACGCCGCCGGCCTCGCCTTCGACGCCCTGAAGGAAGCGCAGAACAGCAACACCGATGTTCTGCTGATCGACACGGCGGGCCGCCTGCAGAACAAGGCCGGGCTGATGGCCGAGCTGGAAAAGATCATCCGCGTCATCAAGAAATGCGATGAGACCGCCCCGCATGCGGTGCTGCTGGTGCTCGACGCCACGACGGGGCAGAACGCGGTCAATCAGGTGGAGATCTTCGGCCAGACCGCAGGCGTCACAGGCCTCGTGATGACGAAGCTCGACGGCACGGCGCGTGGCGGCATTCTGGTCGCCATTGCAGACAAATTCGGGCTGCCGGTGCACTATATTGGCGTCGGCGAGGGCGTCGAGGATCTGGAACCGTTCGCGGCGGACGATTTTGCCCGCGCCATTGCAGGCCTTGATCACGAACGGAGCAATTCGTGATCGGCATTTTTTTATGCGCGAATTCTGATCAATCGAGCGTTTCCGCTTGATCGGAAAGCGCGCCGCAGGAAGCATGACAGTATGAACCAGAAGATCGACACCGGCCACGAAGGGCTGCCGCCCGTCACCAAACTGCTGCTGGAGATGGGGCCGCTTGCCCTGTTTTTCGTGGCGAACTCGCGGCCGGAATATTTCACGCCGCTCATCGGCCCGCTGCTGCCGGCGCAGATGAGTGCAGACCATGTCGGCATCTTCTCCGCCACCGCCGTATTCATGGTGGCGACCGTGGTCGCGCTGTGCGTGAACTACGTGCTGGAGCGGCGGGTGCCGATCATGCCGCTGGTGTCCGGCGTCGTGGTGGTGGGGTTCGGCGCGATGACGCTGTGGCTCAACGACGATCTGTTCATCAAGCTCAAGCCGACCATCGTCAACAGCCTGTTCGGCGGCATCCTGCTCGGCGGGCTTTTCCTGTTCAACAAGCCGCTGCTGCCGATCATCTTCGGCAGTGTGTTTCAGCTCGATGCCGAAGGCTGGCGCAAGCTGACCTTCCGCTGGGGCGTGTTCTTCCTCGGCCTCGCCGCGCTGAACGAGATCATCTGGCGCACGCAGAGCACCGACTTCTGGGTGAGCTTCAAGGTGTTCGGCATGATGCCCATCACCATGATCTTCGCACTTGCCCAAACACCGTTGATCCTGAAGCATTCGCCGCAGGAGCAGGCAAAAAGCTGACGCTTCCGCCCCGGCTGCCTCAAGACCTGTCGCCTTTCACTGAGGCCAGAGATTGCAGCGTGTCCAGAGCCTGCGGCGTAAGCGGGCCAATGTGCTTGTGGCGGATGGCGCCATCCGCCCCCACAAGGAACGTCTCCGGCACGCCATAAACGCCCCATTCGATGCCCGCCCTGCCCTTTTCGTCCGCGCCGATGCGGGCGAAAGGGTTGCCGAGCGCCCCCAGAAAACGCCGGGCGTTCTCCGGCGTGTCCTTGTAATTGATACCGACCACCTCGATGCGCGGATCAGCGGCGAGTTGCATCAACAGCGGATGTTCCTGCCGGCATGGCACGCACCACGACGCCCAGACGTTGACGACTGTTACCTTCCCCGATCCAAAATCCGCCGTTGATAGTCCGGGTACAGGTGCGCCCTCGCGCATCACGCCATCGAGCGGCGGCAGATCGAAAACCGGCACGGGACGCCCGATGAGCGCCGGCGGCACGCGCGAGGGATCGCTCCCGCCAAGGCGGCTGAGAAACAACGCTGCCAGCGCGATGAAAACCGCCAGCGGCAGAAACCGCAGCAGATTGCGGCGCGGCGGCGCGACATCGGACCTCACGCCTCGTCCTCCGGGCGGCGAAACCGGCGGCGCACCCCGCGCGCTTCCAGCGCCGCAAGCTCCCGCACCTGTGCCCTGTGATCCAGCACGGCCCGCAGGATGAGGCCGCCGACAACGGCAGCGGCAGCGGCATAGGCCGCGAGGATGTAGCCGAGATAGGATACGGTCATCGGCCCGGCCTCACAGTCCCGCGCCCGAGGCACGAATATGGCCAAGATCCACCTCGGACCGCCTCGCCTGCTGAAGCGTCAGTGCGCGCACACGCCGGCGCAGGATCTCCGTCCGCATGCCGGACAGATGCAGCGCGAGAGCCAGCAACGAAAAACCGGCAGCGACGATCAGCAAAGGCCAGAGCATACTGGAATGAATGGTCGGGCCATCCAGCCGGAAAACGGAAGCGGGTTGGTGCAACGTATTCCACCAGTCGACGGAGAACTTGATCACCGGCAGATTGACAAGCCCCACCAGCGTCATAACGGCCACGGCGCGTGCAGCGGCTGAAGGTTCCTCGAACGCTCGCCACAGACCCATGATGCCGAGATAGATGAGCAACAGGACAAGCTCGGAGGTGAGCCGGGCGTCCCACACCCACCACGTTCCCCACATCGGCTTGCCCCATATCGCCCCGGTCACGAGGCAGAGGAAGGTAAAAGCCGCCCCGATAGGCGCCGCCGCCTTCTGCGCGACATCGGCGACCGGATGCCGCCACACCAGCGTACCGACAGCCGCCATCGCCATGATGAGATAGAGAAACAGAGACAACCACGCGGCGGGCACATGCACATACATGATGCGCACCGTTGCACCCTGCTGATAATCATCCGGCACGGTTAGAAAAACCAGCGCGAACCCGGCCACAAGCAAACCCGCCGCCGCCATCGCCAGCCACGGCAGCACACGCCCGGACAGCGCCATGAACCGGGTGGGATTCGCCAATACCGTCAGCATGGTCCTCGCCGGTCTCCTTTCAAGTCACACGATGCGCAGCCGGTATTTTCAGCTTCCCGGAGCAGTTTGCGTTCAAATCGATCCATCGCAACTTACGGCAAATATGGAATTTACAGCACCTGCTCCGTTTCCATCAGAGCATCTGGACTCTCGTGTTTTATGGCCGCATCTTGCGCGGAGCAATGCGATATTACGCCACCTTGGCCCTGCATCCGCTATTGTGAAGACAGCGATCAGGGTCCGCGCAAGGCCGCTGCCCCGGCGACAGCCGCGATAACGATGCTCAACAGGCTGATGGCGCACAGAACCAGAAACGGTGCGAAAAACGAGGCCGCCCCGACTGACGCCGCCTGCGCCGCCGACACACCGAATATCAGCGCCGGGATCATCAGCGGAGTGACCAGAATGGACAGGATCAGCCCGCCCCGCCGCAGCCGGGCCGTCAGCGCCGCGCCGGTAACACCCGCGAATGTCAGTGCCGGAGTTCCGACGAGGAGACTTGCCGCGACATCCATCATCGCCTGCGGCGTCAACGCCAGCAGCAAACCGAATAGCGGCGAGCATAGCGCCAGCGGCAGCCCGGTCGTCAGCCAATGCGCAAACCCTTTGGCGACGATGGCCAGTTCTGCCGGCAAAGCGCTGGCAAGAATGAGGTCGAGCGACCCATCCTCCGCATCAGCCTGAAACAGCCGGTCGAGGCCGATGAGAGTGGCCAATGCCGCCGCCAGCCACAAAATAGCGGGACCGATACGCGACAGCAGATTCAGGTCCGGGCCGATAGCGAATGGAATCAGCGTCACCAGCATCAGGAAAAAAACCAGCGGCAACGCCCCCGCGCCGCCGATGCGGCTGGCAATCAGAAGATCGCGGCGGATGATGGCCACAAACGCACGCATCACCACGCCTCCGGGTCGTCAGCGGTTGCGGCGCAATCCTCGATTCGCAATATCTGCTCACCGGCAAGGCCGAACGGTTGGTGAGTCGCTGCGATGATGAGACCACCAATAGCGAGGTGATCACGCATCAGTTGCCGGAAAAGCCCGACGGACGCCGCGTCCAGCCCCGCTGTCGGTTCGTCGAGTAGCCATATCGGCCTGACTGCGACAAAAAGTCGCGCCAATTCAACGCGCCGCTTTTGCCCGGCGGAAAGATACGCCACCGGCAAGCGTGAGAGATGCGCGACGCCGAGTTTCGCCAGCCCCTCATCCGTCGACATCCCCGCCTTGCCGCATACACCGCCCGTGAGAACGTCGCGGGCAAAGGCCAGGTTCTCGCTGGCCGTCAGCATGCCCTTGAGCGCGTTTTCATGGCCGATGAAGTGGCTTGCCTCCGCGACCGTGCGCTCCCCCGCCCCGTCAAGCACGACCCTGCCCGCAGCAGGCTTCAGGCTTCCACGAAGCAACGCCAGCAGGCTGGATTTGCCGGCGCCGTTCGCGCCGGTCACCACCAGCGCACGGCCCGCGAGAACCGTGAAGTCAATTCCGGAAAACAACAGCCGCCCACCCCGGCGGCAAGCCAGATCCGCAGCCGAAAGACTCAGGGCGGGGAATGGGGCAGCGCAGTATAAAATTGGAATAATTCCTTTCTGGGGAATTGCCTTCCGGAGTGAGGCTCTTTAGAACCGCTATTAACGGTCTAGCGCACCGCGGTAAAACTGACTATATAGCTCGCAGGCTGCGCCGCGCGCGTGACGCGCGGGGACCTGGGCACTCCCGGGGCGGCGCGCGCGTACGGCGCTTCCAGGCTTGGCATTCGTGTCTCACATCCCCGCAAGGATCACGCAATGACAACATCCAACGACAGCTTTAAATCCCGCCGCTCCCTTCAGGTGGGTGACAAATCCTACATTTATTACGCAATTCCCGAGGCCGAGAAGAACGGCCTTGAAGGTGCTTCCCGCCTGCCCTTCTCGACGCGCGTGCTGCTTGAAAACCTGCTGCGCTTCGAGGACGAGCGCACGGTCAAGCGCGACGACATCGTCGCCGTTGTCGACTGGCTCAACAACAAGGGCAAGGTTGAGAAGGAAATCGCGTTTCGCCCCGCCCGCGTGCTGATGCAGGACTTCACCGGGGTTCCCGGTGTCGTCGATCTGGCCGCCATGCGCGACGCCATGAACCGTCTCGGCGGTGACCCGCAGAAGATCAACCCTCTCGTTCCCGTCGATCTGGTCATTGACCACTCGGTCATCGTGGACGAATTCGGCACCCCGCGCGCCTATCACGACAACGTCGAGAAAGAGTACGAGCGCAATGGCGAGCGCTACCGCTTCCTGCGCTGGGGCCAGGACGCGTTCGACAATTTCCGCGTCGTGCCGCCGGGCACCGGCATCTGCCATCAGGTGAACCTCGAATACCTGTCGCAGACCGTCTGGACGCGCGAAGAGAACGGCGAAACCGTTGCCTATCCCGACTCGCTCGTCGGCACCGATTCGCACACCACCATGGTCAACGGTCTGTCCGTTCTTGGCTGGGGTGTGGGCGGCATCGAGGCTGAGGCCGCAATGCTCGGCCAGCCGCTGTCCATGCTGATTCCCGAAGTCATCGGCTTCAAGCTCACCGGCAAGCTGAAGGAAGGCGTCACCTCCACCGATCTGGTGCTGACCGTCACCCAGATGCTGCGCAAGAAGGGCGTGGTCGGCAAGTTCGTTGAGTTCTTCGGCCCAGGTCTGGACGGCCTTACCATCGAAGATCGCTCGACCATCGGTAACATGGCGCCGGAATACGGTGCGACCTGCGGCTTCTTCCCCATCGATGACGCCACCATCAGCTACCTGCGCAAGACCGGCCGTGCCGACGACCGCGTGGCGCTGGTCGAGGCTTATGCAAAGGCGCAGGGCACGTTCCGCACCAAGGAAACGCCCGACCCGGTATTCACCGACACGCTTGAGCTGGACCTTGGCGATGTCGTGCCCTCCATGGCCGGTCCCCGCCGTCCGCAGGACCGTATCCTCCTTGGCGGCGCCAAGCAGGGCTTTATCGACGCGCTGGAAGGCGAGTTCAAGAAAGCCGGCGAAATCGCCAAGCGCTTCAAGGTTGAAGACAAGAACTTCGACCTCGGCCACGGCGATGTCGTGATCGCGGCCATCACCTCCTGCACCAACACCTCGAACCCGAGCGTAATGATCGGCGCCGGCCTGTTGGCGCGCAATGCGGTGGCGAAGGGCCTGAAGTCCAAGCCGTGGGTGAAGACCTCGATTGCACCCGGCTCGCAGGTGGCAGGCGAATATCTGGAGAAGTCAGGTCTTCAGAAGGATCTCGACGCGCTCGGCTTCAACATCGTCGGTTATGGTTGCACGACCTGCATCGGCAACTCCGGCCCGCTGGCAGACGAAATCTCGAAGACGATCAACGACAACGGCATCATCGCGACGGCTGTTCTGTCGGGCAATCGCAACTTCGAAGGCCGTATCAGCCCGGACGTGCGTGCCAACTATCTCGCCTCGCCGCCGCTCGTCGTCGCTTATGCGATCGCGGGTTCGCTGCAGGTCGACCTGACGACAGAGCCGCTCGGAACGGGTTCGGACGGGCAGCCGGTCTACCTCAAGGACATCTGGCCGTCTTCGCACGAGATCCAGGAGTTCATCGACCGCAACATCACGCAGGAACTGTTCCGCCGCCGTTACGCGGACGTGTTCACCGGCGATGAGAACTGGCGCGGTATCACGGTGTCGGGCGGCCTGACATATCAGTGGGACGCGTCCTCCACCTACGTGCAGAACCCGCCCTATTTCGAAGGCATCACGAAGACGCCGGTGCCGGTCGAGGACATCGTCAACGCCCGCGTGCTCGGCCTCTTCCTCGACTCGATCACGACGGACCACATTTCCCCCGCCGGTTCGATCAAGGAAGCCAGCCCCGCCGGCCGCTATCTGCGCGATCATCAGGTGCGCCCGCAGGACTTCAACCAGTACGGCACGCGTCGCGGTAACCACGAGGTCATGATGCGCGGCACGTTCGCGAACATCCGCCTCAAGAACCAGATGGTGCACGACGAAAACGGCAACGTGGTCGAAGGTGGCTGGACGGTTCATTATCCGTCTGGCGAGCGCCTGTCGATCTTCGATGCGGCCGAGCGTTACAAGGCCGAGAACGTGCCGGTTGTGGTGTTCGCCGGCCGTGAATACGGCACGGGCTCCTCGCGTGACTGGGCGGCGAAGGGCAGCAAGCTGCTCGGTATCCGCGCCGTGATCGCGCAGAGCTTCGAGCGTATTCACCGCTCCAACCTCGTGGGCATGGGCATTCTGCCGCTCGTGTTCGAGGAAGGCACCTCGTGGGAAACGCTGGGTCTCAAGGGCGACGAGAAGGTCACCATCCACGGTCTGGGTGCGGAACTTCAGCCGCGCCAGAAGATCGAGGCCGAGATCGCTTTCGCCGATGGCCGCGTCGAGCGTGTGCCACTGGTTGTGCGCATCGACACGCTGGATGAGCTGGAATACTTCCGCAATGGCGGTATTCTGCACTATGTTCTGCGTCAGCTTGCCGCGTAAGTTGAACCTGTTCAGACCCCTGCCTGAGCACAAAGGGGCCTGAACAACGTCACGTGATTGTAAAAACAGCGAGCGCCGGTGCTTGGATAAGCGCCGGCGCTCATGTATAGGGAAACATCCCGGATCGACGCGCCCGGACGAGTCCGGCGCAAGTCTTTGTATTTGCCGCGCCACATGGCTTGCGGCAACAGAATCAGGAGTACCGCGATGGCATCCACTTTCGAGACCGTCGCCGACATTATTGCCGATACGTCGGATATCCCGCGCGACCAGATCACGCCGGAAAGCCACGCCATCGACGATCTCGGCGTAGACTCGCTCGCTTTCCTCGACATTGCTTTCGCCATCGACAAGGCGTTCGGCATCAAGCTGCCGCTGGAGCAATGGACGCAGGAAGTCAACGAGGGCAAGGTCCCGGCCGAGCAGTACTTCGTGTTGAAGAACCTCTCCGCCCGCATCGATGAGCTGGTCGCAGCCAAGGGCTGATCGGAGCAGGACAGGCGCATCCCCGATCATACGGAGGTGCGTCGCCAGCCGGCGGGTAAGCGCGCCTCGGTTCATCCATGCGCATCGGTATGCCGGCCATTTATTGCTGGACAATACCCCCCTCGGATCATCTACTCTCGAATCAGTCTTGTTATGCTGATTCAAGTTGATGAAAGCGCTGCACGATACCGCCTCTGGAGAGTTTTCATGCCAATTTGCTTGTCGCTTTCCATGCGGCGGGTTGCACGGTCAATAGCCAGCCATGCGCCTTGAATATTTTCAAATGATCGACCGTGTCGCCCTCTTCGACGAAGCAGGCGAACGGCTTGAGGCCCATTCCACGGTTCCGCTGGAAAGCCCTGTTTTCGAAGGGCACTTTCCTGGCCACCCGCTGATGCCCGGCGTGCTGCTGACGGAGACGATGGCACAGGCTTCCGGCTATCTCATTCTCGGTCTGCTGCGTTTCACGCATATGCCTTTTCTCGCCAGTGTCGAGAAGGCAAAATTCCGGTCATTCGTCGGCCCGGGCGCGCCTCTGGTCATCAGCGCGGCGCGCGTGCATCAGGGTTCCGGCTATGCTGTCACGCGCACCAAGATAGCCAGCGACGGCAAAACCATTTGCGATGCGGAACTGATGTTCCGTCTTCTGCCGTTCCCGGATGGCCTGTCTGCGCAGATGCGCGCGCAGGCTGCGGACATCGGTCTCGTTCTGGAGAACGCCTGACATGTCAAACAGCCCTGCCCGCGACGTATGGATCACCGGCATCGGCCTTGTTTCGAACCTTGGCGAGGGACGTCAGGCGCATCTTGCCGCGCTCGACGAGGATAATCCGCCGCAGATCGATACGGACAGCTTTGCCCCCTTCCCCGTGCATCCTGTCGCACCGCTTGAATGGGGAGAGCAGATTCCCAAGAAAGCCGATCAGCGGCAGATGGAAAACTGGCAAAAGCTCGGCGTATACACCGCAGGGCTGGCGCTCGAAGACGCCGGTATCCCTCGCGACGATCCGTTGCGTCAGCAGATGCACATGATTGTGTCAGCGGGCGGCGGCGAGCGTGATTATGCCGTTGACGGGCAGATCCTGTCGGGCATCGCCTCGGCTGAGAACCCCGACGCCTTTCTCAACGAAAGGCTGATGAGCGATCTGCGCCCGACATTGTTTCTGGCGCAACTTTCGAACCTGCTCGCAGGTAACATCGCCATCGTTCATGGCGTCACCGGTGCATCGCGGACTTTCATGGGCGAGGAGCAGGCGGGCGTTGACGCAGTTCGTGTTGCGCACGCCCGTATTGAGGCAGCACAGGGCGATATCTTCCTCGTCGGCGGCTCCTACAACGCCGAACGTGCCGATGCCCTGCTGATTTACGAGCTTGGCGGGTATCTGTGGAAAGAGCATTACGCGTCCGTATGGGACCGGCCGGGCGAAGGTGGCGGATTCATTCTTGGCAGCGGCGCGGCTTTTCTCGTTCTGGAAGCGCGCGAGCACGCTGAGGCTCGTGGTGCGAAGCCACTGGCAGTTTTGCGCGGCGTCTCCTCGAACCAACCTCGCAGGCATCCGGGTTCTGTCGGCAACTCTGTTGAAAAGCTGTGGGCAGACAGTGCAAAAGCCTTCCGTGGCATAGGCGGCGCTGTCTTCTCCGGCGCGACGGGCGTCGCGGGCATTACCGAAGAAGAGCGTGGATCGCTGACAAAGCTGGTGCCGCGAATTCCGGTGCATTCCACCGGCGATCTGTTCGGCAACACGTTGGAAGCGCAGTTCCCACTCGGACTGGCGCTGGCCACCACCGCTCTGGAGGCAGGACGTTTGCACCAGGCTGTTGTCACGAGCGTCGGCCACAAGCGCGGCGAAGGCCTTGCGCTTCTTGAAGCCGCACCAAACGGAAGCAGGTCAGCATGACGGCGGCATCCTCATCCCCCACCCGCGACAGGCAAGGCAGACCGCTGGTGGCGATCACCGGCGCGGGCATTGTCACTTCGCTCGGTCAGGGTAAGGCCGACAACTGGCAGGCGCTGACGCAAGGGCGCTCCGGCGTTCATCGCATCACCCGCTTTGAAACCAGCAACCTGCGGACAACCATTGCCGCAACGGTTGATTTTCTGCCCGACGCCACCTCCTGCGCACCTGTATTGTCGGAGAGGCTGGCGGTTCTGGCCGCTGAAGAGGCCATCGCACAGTCCGGCATCGGCCACTTGCCAGCAGATGGCAAACCGGGGAATTTTCCGGGCTCGCTGTTCCTCGCGGTTCCGCCGGTCGAGATCGAGTGGCCACAGCGCATTGCGCTGGCACGTGCATCCGGCAAGACGAGCGACATTTCCTATGCCGACCTGCTCCGCACAGCCACATCCGGTGCCTTTGCGGAGTGGCACGACCTTTTCCTCTTTGGCACAACGGCCGACCGGCTGACGGAACGTTTCGGCATTGGCGGCTCGCCGATTTCGCTGTCAACGGCCTGCTCGTCGGGAGCCACAGCGATCCAGCTTGGTGTGGAGGCTATCCGCCGCGGCGAAACGCAAGCAGCGCTTGCCATCGGCACAGACGGCTCCGTTCACGTGGAAGCGCTGGTGCGCTTCTCGCTGCTCTCGGCGCTCTCCACGAATAACGACAACCCGGAAGGCGCCTCCCGCCCGTTCTCGAAGAACCGCGACGGGTTCGTCATGGGTGAAGGCGCGGGCGCTTTGGTGCTGGAAGATTATGATGCGGCGCGGGCGCGCGGCGCCACCATTCTTGGGTTCGTCGCAGGATGCGGCGAGCACGGCGACGGCTTCCACCGCACCCGCACCAGCCCGGACGGTGCTCCCGCCATTGCTGCAATCCGCGAGGCCATCACCGATGCTGGCCTGACGCCGGACGACATCGATTATATTAACGCCCATGGCACCAGCACGCCCGAAAACGACAAGATGGAGTCGCTGGCCTCCACGGCTGTATTTGGGGAACGTGCCAGCCTAGTGCCGATTTCATCCAACAAATCGATGGTAGGCCACACGCTTAGTGCCGCCGGCGCGGTGGAAGCCGTGTTTTCGCTGCTGACACTGCTTCATGGACGCTTGCCGCCCACCATCAACTACGAAATTCCAGATCCCGCTATCGCGCTGGACGTCGTGCCCAACGTCGCCCGGGACGCGAATGTTAAGCGGGTCTTGTCCAACTCATTCGGTTTCGGCGGGCAAAACACCTGCCTCGTCCTGACATCAGAACCCACAGCATGACAACAGAAGCGACAAACAACAGCCGCAAGCGTGTTCTCGTAACAGGAGGCGCGAAGGGCCTGGGTGCTGCGATTGTCGAAACCCTGGTTTCACAGGGGTTCGACGTTGACTTTACATACCGCTCATCCGGCGATGCCGCGCATAGCTCCGCCGAACGACTGTCACAGAACGGCGTCACCGTCCGCGCGCTTCCTCTCGACCTCTCCGATCGCGGGGCAATCAATGCGTTTGGCGAAACGGCTGCCGACGAAAATTATTTCGGCTTCATCCATAATGCCGGGCAATCTTATGACACGCTTGCAGCCGTGCTGGTGCAGGACAATGCCGAAGCGATTATGCAGGTCAACTTCTGGTCGTTCACGCAATTGGTGAAGGCGCTGGTGCGCCCGATGATCCGCGCGCGTGCCGGACGCATCGTGGCCATCGGCTCTGTCGCGGCGCTGCAAGGCAATCCCGGCAACAGCGCCTATGCAGCCTCGAAGGGTGCGCTGCTGAGCTATCTGCGCACACTCACCGTTGAAACGGCCAAACGCGGTGTAACCGCCAACTACATTGCGCCCGGCTTCATCGATACCGATATGCTGGCCCCCTATGCCGCATATCGCGCCAATATGGAAAAGCAGATCCCAGCGGGACGCTTTGCCCGTGTCGAGGAGGTGGCCGGCCTTGCTGCCTTCCTTCTCTCCGACCCTGCTGCGTATATCACAGGTGCAGTTTTGCCGATCGACGGTGGCCTTACAGCCCAGATTGGCATTCACCGCTGAACTCTGACCTCCTGTTTCATCAAGGCAGGAGGCAGGTGCGATCATTCACTGAATATGTTTTTCTTCAGCGAAGCGGCGGCGGCTTCGCGCGAAAACGGTCTTGCGAGGAAACAGTTTCATGCGTGCCCTGCAACTTTTTGGCGACCGCGATCTGCGTCTTGTCGATGTCGCTGCCCCCCCTTCTCCCGGTCCCGGCGAGGTTCAGGTTCGCGTCCGGGCGGTCGGCCTCAACCACATCGACGTGTGGGGATTTCGCGGCATGGCCTTCGCCAAGCGCAAGCTGCCACTGACAGTTGGAGCGGAAGCCGCAGGCGAGATCGTTGCGATCGGCGAGAGCGTCGATAATGTTGTGGTTGGTGATCGCGTGGCACTCTATGGCGCGAAAACGTGCGGCGAATGCCGGGCCTGCCGCGAAGGGCGCGATAATCTGTGTGAAAACGTCGCCGGCATCATGGGCTTTCATGTCGACGGTTTTACGTGCGAGCTTGTCAATATGCAGGCGAGACTCGTCGTCAAGATACCGGATGGAGTCAGCTTCGAAGAAGCTGCCTGTGCGCCTATCGCGTTCGGTACCGTGCAACACATGTTGTTTGACAACGCCAAGCTGGAGCCAGGCGAGACCGTTCTCGTGCACGCCGGGGGATCGGGCATCGGCACGGCAGCGGTCCGGATGGCGAAGGCTATTGGCTGCACGGTCATCACCACCGTAGGTGATGATGAAAAAGGCGAGAAAGTCAAAGCTCTCGGCGCAGATCACGTCATCAACTACCGCACCGACAGGTTTGAGGGCGTCGTACGCAAGTTGACGGGGCGCAAGGGCGTCGATGTGGTGTTCGAGCATGTCGGCGCTGATACTTGGAACGGCTCGCTTCTCAGCCTCAAGCGCGGCGGCCGTCTGGTTACCTGCGGCTCGACATCGGGCGTTTCGACCACGATGAACCTGATGCAGCTTTTCCAGCAGCAATATAAGATATTCGGTTCCTTCGGATGTAATCTTCGCAATATCCGTGAGGCCTTGGACAAGATGGCCTCAGACATCCGCCCTGTTATCGATACCGTCTACCAACTCGACCACTTCCAGGACGGCCTGGACCGCCTGGAGGGACGAAAAGTTTTTGGCAAAATCATTGTCACGGTCTGATACCTGCCAAAAAGATATTACCCCTTTCGGATAAAAATCGGCCCCGCCAACATTGACGGGGCCGATTTTTTTATCTTCGCATCAAAAAGGGGCTTGCTTACTGCACCCCCTCCACCGTGCCGGACAGGGACTGGCCCAATCCCTGAAGTTGGCCGCCGTAGTTTTCGCGCGTTTTCGCGTCCAACACAGCAACCGGCGCAGCCAAAACCAGACCTGCGGCTGTGCCGACCGATGTCGCCGCACCGGAGGTAATCTGAATAATGTGATCGCCGAACCCAGCGCGTGAGTCCGTCAGCGTCTGACCGCCGGCGACGCGAGCGCCAATCAATTGCACGACCTCGGGACTCTCGGCGAACGTGCCATGATTGAGCCTGTCGGTGGTGCGCACCCCGGCCATATCGACGACGGTCACATTCTTCCGGTTGAATTCGGACTTGAACGGCTCGATTGCCGGGTTGATCGCACCAAGGCGGACGCTGCTGCCCCACACCCGCCGGGAAACCGCAAGCGCACGATCATCGCGCGAGGTAAACAATACGAAGTTCGCTGGTTTGCCACCGGGCTTTCCGGACGCACGAATCTGCGAAATCTGCGTTCTGAAGACGTCGATGTCCACGTCGGGAGCGGCCAACATAACATTCGTTATCTTCGGCGCAAGGCGGCCGTTATTGCGGATTGCCATCTGGCGCAGAGCCTCCAGCGCCACCCAGTTGCCCATGGAGTGCGCCAGAATCGAGATCTCGCCAACGCTCTTGTCGCGTGCGAGCACCGTCAGCAGATTCTCCAGGCTATCACGCGAGAAGTTGGCACTCTCACGATCATAACCATAAGCAAGAAGGCTGCCACGTGACGGCCAGGTAAAGAGGACCGGAGCCACTTTTGCGCCTGAGTCGTTTACGATTTGCGCAAACCGGAAAACGGCATCCTCAAAGCGATTGTTGTATCCGTGCACAAACACGAGAACGCTGCGTTGGGGTGTCTTTTTGAGCACGCGCTGAAAACGCTGAAGCGCTTGCTTTTCATTGAGGAAGTCCGCCTGCAAGGCCACAAAGTCCGTCGCGGGATTGCCGGGCAAACGGCGCGGCCATTGCACTTCGCCTGGCTTGCGAGCACTGGCGGGCGGTATGGAGACAACGATATCAGCAAAGGCGGCGTGCTCACGGCGCTCACCCGAGAACATTTCGGCGCGATTTGCTGCTTCCTCACGGGTGGTCACGACCATCATATCAACCCTAGTCGCTCCCGGAACCGTTTCGGCAACCGGAGAAAGCACACCGCGAGGGTTTCCAGCGCATGAAGCCAATATGAGCGCCACCACGCTCAACACGGCGGCCCGGAGAAGAGGCAATCTATTCCGGCTAATCGTCAGAGCGCTCACCATCAACTCCACCCTGTATTCCCGAGGCGACAAACCCGACACGCGATCAATCAAATTCGATGTCTCTTATAGGCACAAATACAACGCCGATGAAATGCACCCCGCATCAAATATAGGGTCACAGAACATAATCAGGTTAAGAATTTTGAGAGCGGTTGCATGGAAATGACAGAGGGCCACCAGTAAAGCATCAATCAATCGATATAGATGCTTATAATATCTTTTAAAATGAAAAAGCCCCGAAGCCAATGCTCCGGAGCTTTTAATAGTCTATCGATATAGCATGACAATGACGAAGTGAACCGTAGCAGGCTGTCTCACCATCAAAGCGGCGCCTGACCTGCTAAACAGATGTTAGCACAAGCAGCTTAATGGATCTGTGCCCGGACTTCCTTCAGGCTATCTTCAAAAATCTGCTCGGCCTTTTGAGTGCCTTTCAGATTGTCACGCAAAATCTCTTCAGCCGCGCGAACTGCAGCGTCGGCAGCAGCTGCACGGACGTCAGCCGTAGCCTGCACTTCAGCTTGAGCAATCTTGGCCTCGGCAGCAGCGGTGCGGCGTGCCACGAACTCTTGAAGACGCGCATGTGCTTCAGCGGCGGCACTGGCCGCATCCGTGCGCGCTGTATCGATGATCGTCTGAGCTTCCCGCTCCGCAGCAACGCGCTTGGCTTCATAGGCCTTTAGCAATGCTTCGGCTTCATCGCGAAAACGACGGGCTTCAGCGAGATCGCTGGCAATCTGCTTGGTGCGATTGTCGAGCGAGTTCGCAATTATCTTGCCGAGGCCAAACTTGAATGCAACGGCCAGAAAGGCGAGAACAGAGACGGCAACCCAGAAATCTGCTTCCAGAAACATTGTCGTCTCCTATCGATCAAGTGCGGACTTGACCGCCTTATCAACCTGAACCTGAGTCGGCGCGCTGCCAAGCAGACGCTCGACGATCGACGACGTGGCTTCCGAAGCAATCTCGCCAACATGGCTAAGCGCCTTGGTCTTGGTGTCGTCGATGGTTTTTTCGGCGTTTGCGATACGAGTCGCCAGATCCTGTTCCAACGACTTGCGTTGGACTTCGCTCTCACTCGCCAAACTGGCACGCGTTTCCTCGGCGATAACGCGCGCATTATTCTTGGCAGCAGCGAGGCTGGCCTCGTAGGCGGCAAAGGCTTCATCGGCCTGCGCCTTGAGCCTGGCGGCATCGGCGAGGTCGGTTTCGACACGTTGCTTGCGCTCCTCGATCACGGAGGCGAGACGCGGCAGGGCGATCTTGGAGACAAACCAGTAAAGAAAAGCAAACGTCAGCACCAACCAGAAAATCTGGGATGCGAAAGTATCGGTGTCGAACGGAGGGAAGCCAACTTCCTCAGCAAGATCAACCCCGTTTTCAATCGCTTTAGCCATCTGCCAACCCCTCCTTCATGAGGACGCAACATCCGACCCTAACGCCGGATGCCAAACAGACAGACGGGCCCACGCGCGCCACAATCGGCAACGAGACCCATCATTTGATGGCGGACAGCCTTCGGGATAATCCACCCCGAAGGCAAAACCGCCGTCACTCTGTGTGATTGATCAGACAGCGAACAGCAGCAGAAGCGCGATCAGCAGCGAGAAGATGCCGAGTGCTTCCGTGAGAGCGAAGCCGAGAACCAGCGTACCGCGCTGGGCTTCGGCAGCCGCCGGGTTGCGGAAGGCACCAGCGAAGTACTGACCGAACAGGTTGCCCAGAGCAAGAGCAGCACCAGCGAGACCAAACGTGGCGAGACCGGCACCGATGTACTTAGCAGCAGCAGCGAGTTCCATGGAAAGCTCCTTAGACTTTGAGACACTTGTCGTGATGGCGGAACAACCGGCCGATATCGGATCAGTGGCCGGGATGCAGGGCGTCGTGCAGATAAAGACTGGTCAGCACGGCGAAGACATACGCCTGGAGCACCGCAACCAGAAATTCCAGCGCGACGATGGCGATAGTGAACAGAAGCGGCAGCGGCGACAACACAGCTGCGACGGTGCCGCTAGCCAGAAGTGCGGCGACGAAGCCCGCAAAGATCTTGAGTGCGATGTGGCCAGCCAGAATGTTGGCGAACAGACGCACGGACAGACTGACTGGACGCGAGAGGAACGAAACGACCTCAATCGCGACAATCAGCGGCAACAGCCATGCAGGCACACCCGACGGCACGAAGATGTTGAGAAACTTCACGCCGTGCTTGGCAACACCGTAAACAATGACCGTCAAAATCACGAGCAGCGACAATGTCGCCGTCACGATGATGCTGCTCGTCACCGTAAACGAGTATGGCAGCATGCCCAGCAGGTTGGCGACGAGAATGAAGGCAAAGAGGGAGAACACCAGCGGAAAGAAAACCAGACCGTCTTTGCCCGCCGATTGTCGTACCGTATCTGCCACAAACTCGTAGAGCAACTCACCGGCATTTTGCCAGCGCCCCGGAATCACGGAACGCGATGACGTAACTGCCAGCATAAAGACGACAATCACGCCCACGGTCGCAATCATGAAGAGAGCGGAGTTCGTCACGGTGACCGGCGAACCGCCAATAAAGAACAGCGGATCGGAAAAATGCCGAATCTCAAACTGTTCGGTAGGACTTGCCATGGCCGCCTCTTTCCCGCTCGTCTGACAGCGGCCACCTGTGACCGCTTCGAATGCCCCGGACCAGCCGACACACAGTCAGCCGGTCACCCCCTATGTCATTTCCGTCAACGTCCGGACGACGCATTGTCGCGAGACGTCTTCAGATAGCCCGCTGCCCGTAGCACGTTCCAGACGCCTGTCAAGAAGCCCAGCAGCAGAAAAACAATCAAACCCCAGGGCGACAGCCCCAGATAGGTATCCACCGCCCATCCGATGCCGCCACCGGCGACGACGCCGGCGATAAATTCGCCGGACAACCGCAAGGCGGCAGAAACGGACGACGCATCGCCCTGTGACTTAGGCTCATCCGCTTTACGGGCGGCGCGAGCCTCTTCTTCTTTCACAGCCAGCTTGCGGCCCAGTTCATCAAGCCGTTTGGCAAGATCACCGTCTTCACCTTTCGACATGCCGACCCCCGTCATAATGCGCATACGACACATTAAGCAGTGAAAGAGAAACCTCACGCAGCCGGAACGGCAGCACAAGGATATCAGCCGACATTCGACAGGCCGTTATGCGAGAGGACAGCTTTGGAACAGCAAGGCGTGCGACCAAAGCCGCAACCGTTCAATTCCAACGAATTTGGCGCAACATAGTGACAGCCGCATTCAGTGTCAACTTCGTCAAAAAAGCGCATAAGGCATTGTTTTCAATACATTAATCGCCCTGGCGCATATTTTTTCCGCCTGCTTGCGCAGATTTCCGCCGACGTGGTCATTCAGGCAACACATCAGCCAGCTTCGCGGATAGTCTCTGCCACGGCCAGATCCACCGATACCAATTGCGATATACCCTTTTCCGCCATCGTCACGCCGAACAGGCGGTCCATGGCGGCCATGGTGATCGGATTATGCGTGATGACGATGAAGCGCGTTTGCGTTCGCTCCACCATGTCGCGCAGCAGCGCGCAATAACGCTCGACATTCGCGTCGTCGAGTGGCGCATCCACCTCATCCAGAACGCAAACCGGCGACGGATTTGTCAAAAACACCGCAAATATAAGCGCAATCGCCGTCAGCGCCTGCTCCCCACCAGAGAGCAGGGTCAGCACCTGCGGCTTTTTGCCCGGCGGGCGGGCATATATTTCAAGACCCGCTTCCAGTGGATCATCCGAATCAATCAGCGTCAGTTCAGCCGTACCGCCGCCGAACAGCAGCGTGAACAGATGCTGGAAATGCGTATTCACTTCGGAAAAGGCCGCCAGCAACCGCTCACGTCCTTCGCGATTCAGGTTGCCGATGGCTGTGCGCAGACGCCGAATCGCTTCCGTCAACTCATCGTGCTCGGCACCGATGCCTTCTCGCTTGTCCTGCATCTGCGCCAGTTCTTCCTCGGCCCGCAGGTTGACAGCACCAAGGCGCTCACGCTCCTGCCGCAACCGAACCAGATCGTTTTCGACGGCATCGGCAGCGGGAATTTCCGCTTCTTCTTCAATTCCTGCGTGCGCTCGCAACTGCTCCGGTGCGATGCCTAGCGCATCGGCAATGCGGTGGCTGATCCGAACCAGATTTTCCTGCGCGGCCTCGGCAACGGCCTGAGACCTTGCTCGCGCCTCTCGGGCTGCGGAGAGCGCATCCAAGGCGGCGCGCGCTGCTGTTTCCGCCGTTACAAGAGCGGTTTCTGCCGCGCGGCGCGCTTCGCCGGCTGCAACAACGGCCGCCTCTGCCTCGCGAGCGTCTCCGGCGGCAACGGCGTGCTGAAGCAACAGCTCTTCTGCTGCCTCGGTTTGTTCAATCTGCGTTTCGCGGGCGATGTCGAGCCGCTCGCCGATGTCCTCAAGCACGCCGGCAGCGCGAGCAGCGCGCTCATCCCACGCACGTAACTCCGCCGCGATGGCATCGCGCCGCCGTCGCCGCGCCGCAACATCCCGCTGCAAACTCTGTAATGAGCGCTCTGCATCGCCGTGCGCGCCGCGCGCCGCAGTGGCGGCAGCACGAGCGCGGGCCGATCCCGCTTCATCCACCTCCGGCAGGGCCGACAGCTCGGCGGAAGCCGTCTTGACCCCCTCCCCTGCTTGATCGCGCCCCGTTGCAAGACGTGAGACAGCTTCCTCCAGCGCCGCGCGGCGTGTTGCGGTGGCCGTATTGGCGCGTTCGGCAGCGGTCAGCGCGGCACGAGCATCTTCCAAGGTGCGACGAGCGGCCTGCCGGGCATCGATAGTCCGTGTTTCCGCCTCGGCGGCAGACCGAATCCGCGTTTGCGCCGCGTCGAGGCGGTCGCGGACAACGCCCGCCTCTTCTTGCGCCTGCTCCGCTTCGGTTTCGAGATCAGCGAGCCGGTTGCGCTCCTCCAAACGACGCGAAGCTGCCGATGGCGCATCGGCGGCGCTGGTGAAGCCATCCCAGCGCCATACGTCGCCTTCGCGCGTCACCAGCCGCTGTCCCAGCGTCAATATCGCTTGCAACTCGGCACCTGATTCGCGATCCACGATGCCGATAGCCCGCAGGCGGCGCTCAAGCGCGGGCGGGCCAGAGACCTTGTCGGATAAAGGCTCCACACCCGGCGGAAATGCCGCCGTTGGCGTGTCGTCATTCTCGTCTGGCCACGTTGTGCGCCAGTGGGCCGGCGCGGAGGGGTCAAGCCCGGCGAGCAAATCGTCGCCCAAGGCCGCGCCCAAAGCCGTTTCGTATCCCTTGGCGACCTGAAGCATATCGAGAATCGAAATGCCCCCGCCGCGTGCGTCCGGCGCGGCCAACCGGCGCAGTGCGGCGATCTCCGCCTCGATTCGCTGCACGCGCCGCTCCGCCTCCGACATCGGCTGGCGTAGTGCTGCCTCCTCCGCGCGCGCCTCCGTCAACGCGGCGCGGGCTGCATCGGCAGATGATTCGGCCTCCTCGTAAAGCGCTTCACAGGCTTCGGCACGCCCGGCAAGAATGTCCACATCATCTGGCCCTGCGCGCTCGATCAGCGCCGCCAGCTCCTGTGCGACATGATCATGCTCGCGCGTCAGCTCAACCAGACGCTCTTCCTCGCGCGTCAAGCGGCGGGATAACTCGGCCCTGCGCGCTGCGACATCCGCCACGCCGGCCTGCACGCGCGCCAGTTCGGCGTCGGCATCCTCAAGCGCCGCCAGAGTCATGGCCACGACTTCAGCGGCCTCGGCCAGATCGAAATCCGCGCCTTCCAGCCGTGCCGCCAGCGCCCCGTCTTCATCGCGCAAGCGGGCAATCGTGGTGCCTGCATCCTGAGCCTGCGCCTTTTCGCGCACGATATCCCGTTCCAGCTCGACGATGCGGCGCGCGGCATCCGCGGTGCGCTCGCGGGCGCGCTTTTCCTCGGCCTCAAGCCGGGCGTGTTGCTGCACCAGATTCTGATAGTTCTGCGCGGTCGCTTCCTCGGCCGCCCGGGCCTGCGCCAACGCATGCGCCGCGATGCCCTGGGCATAGGCCGTCTGCGCCTGCCGCTCGCCGCAAGCGGTTACAGCTGATTCGTCTTGCCCGCAGGCAGCTGCGGACCCTGCGACCTGATCCCGCGCCTCACACCAGGCGATGAGGAGGCTCACCGCTTCCAGCCGGCGAATATCGGCGGACAAGGCGCGGTAACGGCCAGCCTGACGGGCCTGACGGCGCAGGCCATCCACCTGTCCGTCGATCTCATGCATGACGTCTTCAAGGCGGCGCAGGTTGTCCTCCGCCGCACGCAGGCGCAGTTCTGCCTCGTGGCGGCGGCTGTGGAGACCGGCGATTCCAGCAGCGTCCTCCAGAATCCGCCGGCGCGCCTGCGGTTTTGCCGCGATGATCTCGCCGATCTGCCCCTGACGCACCATCGCGTGCGAACGCGCGCCCGTCGCGGCATCGGCAAACAGCAATTGCACATCACGCGCCCGCGCCTCGCGACCGTTGATGCGATAGGCCGAGCCACTGTCGCGCGTGATCTTGCGCGACACCTCAAGCGTATCCGAATCATTGCAGAAGCTTGGCGCGGTGCGCGCAGTGTTATCAATGGTCAGCATGACCTCGGCGCTGTTACGCGCCGGACGCGTCGACGAGCCGCCGAAAATCACATCGTCCATGCCGGATGCACGCAACGACTTGTAGGAGCTTTCGCCCATGACCCAGCGCAACGCCTCGACAAGGTTGGACTTGCCGCAGCCGTTCGGCCCCACCACGCCGGTAAGGCCGGGTTCGATCAGGAACTCGCTCGGTTCAACGAAAGTCTTGAAGCCGACGATTCGCAGCCGGTTGAGCTTCAAGGCATACCCTCGGAACGAATGATCCGAATCAGCCCGCGAGCAATGGCTCGATGGCCTTGTCGAGATCGTTGATCGTCAGTGCGCCCAGATGACGCTTGCCATTGATGAAGAACGTCGGCGTGGAGTTGATGCTGAACTTGTTGGATGCCGCCTCGCGCACCGCCGTCACGCCATCGTAAAGCTTGCGATCCTTGATGGTGGCGTTGAAATCTTCCTGCGTGATGCCGGCCTGCCGCACCGTGGCGAGCAGCGAATCAAGCGGCTTGTCGTCGCCGGGCTTCGCCCACGTGCGACCGAGCTGGTCGAACAGCAGCCCCGTGATGGGATAATAATGCTCGTTGCCCTTGGAACGCGCCAGCATGAAGCCGAGCAGGGCCAGATCATCCAGCGGGAACTCGCGCAGAATGAAGCGCACCTTGCCGGTGTCGATATACTTTTCCTTGAATGCCGGAAAAGTATCCTGGTGGAATGTCGCGCAATGGCCGCACGTCAGAGAGGCATACTCGATCACCGTCACCTTGGCGTCGTTCGAGCCGAGCACGACATCGCCGAGAGGCCCCTGTTCGGCAAGCGTGACGACAGATGCGTCCTGCGCCATCGCGGGGCGAACGCCCGGCCCCATCAGTCCGACGGCTGCTCCGGCGGCCATTGCCGTAATCACATGTCGACGCGTCGTCATCTTTCCCAGTCTCCGAATGAAGGTACACGGCATTAAAGCACATGCCGCCCGCCAAAGCATCCCGCCCCTCACCGAGGCTTATGGCACAGGCAGCACGCTCCTACACATCTGGCGCCGGCCGCAACATCAGCCGACCGGAACGCCAGCTGCAAGGTGATCCGCCTTGCACCGCGACGCAAGCGTGTTTGATGACGATCACGAATATATCAACGCGTCCCGACGCCCCATCCCCAGACCATCTCCCGCAAACGTCCCCGAAGCGACAGCGGCAAGGTGGCGTTGGGCAAGGCGGCGGATATCAGGAATGACTGATGCGCTCGATGTTCGCGCCGCACTGGCCGAGTTTCAGCTCCAGA
Organism: Pseudochelatococcus contaminans; assembly: GCF_014195635.1. GTDB lineage: Bacteria > Pseudomonadota > Alphaproteobacteria > Rhizobiales > Beijerinckiaceae > Pseudochelatococcus > Pseudochelatococcus contaminans. The sequence goes on from NZ_JACICC010000002.1 coordinate 105,257, forward strand.
GCCTCGAATCCGCGGTCGAGATGGTAGACGCGGTTCACCGTCGTCTCCCCTTCTGCCGCCAGCGCGGCGATGACCAGCGACACGGATGCCCGCAGGTCCGTCGCCATTACGGGCGCGCCGGTCAGGCGTTCAACGCCGTCGACATAGGCAAGATCACCGTCCAGGCGGATGCGCGCCCCGAGCCGCGCCAGCTCCTGCACATGCATGAAGCGATTCTCGAAGATGGTCTCGCGGATACGCGACGTCCCCTTCGCCTTCGTCATCAGCGCCATGAACTGGGCTTGCAGGTCTGTGGGGAAGCCCGGGAACGGTTCGGTCGTGACGTCCACGGCGCTGATGCCGTGGCCGTTGCGGCGCACGCGGATGCCTTCGTTGGTGGAAGAGATTTCCGCTCCCACCTGCACGAGCGTATCGAGCGCATCCTGCAACAGGTCCGGACGTGCGCCTTCCAGCATCACGTCGCCGCCGGTCATGGCCACGGCCATGGCGTAGGTGCCGGTCTCGATGCGGTCTGGCAGCACGTTATGTTCGGCGCCGTGCAGGCGCGCAACGCCGTCAACAACGATTCGCGACGTGCCTGCCCCGGTGATTCGCGCGCCCATCGTGTTGAGGCACAGGGCAAGATCGGCGACTTCAGGCTCGCGCGCGGCATTCTCGATCACGGTCGTTCCGTCCGCGAGCACAGCCGCCATCAGCGCCGTGTGCGTGCCGCCCACCGTGACCTTGGGGAACACGATATCGTTGCCCTTCAGGCCCTTGGGCGCACGTGCAATCGCATACCCGCCCTCGATGTCGATCGTCGCGCCGAGGCGTTCCAGCGCCATCAGCAGCAGGTCGACCGGCCGCGTGCCGATGGCGCAGCCGCCGGGCAGCGAGACGCGCGCCTCGCCCATGCGTGCCAGCAGAGGCGCAATCACCCAGAAGCTGGCCCGCATCTTCGACACCAGATCGTAGGGGGCGGTTGTATCGATGATATGGCGAGCGCGCAGCCGCACGCTCTGGCCCGTCACAGCCGTCTGTCCAGGGCGCTTTCCGGCAACGCCGTGGTCGACGCCGTGGTTGCCGAGAATGCGCAGGAGCTGCGCCACGTCCGCGAGGCGCGGCACGTTGTGAAGCTGCAGGGTTTCATCGGTCAGCAGGCTGGCGATCATCAGGGGCAGCGCCGCGTTCTTCGCGCCAGAAATCGGGATGGCGCCGTTCAGCTCCGCACCGCCGACAATCCTAATCCGGTCCATTCAGTCACTTCCCTTCAAGTCATCCGGCCTTTCGGGCACGGTCGGCGCCGCGTCCGGCGCGGGCTGCGGCGCATCGCACGCCGGGGCGGCGGCATCCCGCTCGCGCTCACGCGTCTGGCGTTTGCGGCGTTTCAGGTTTTCGCGCAGGGCGGCCGAGAGCCGCGCCTGACGATCTGTGGCGGTTGCGTTCATGACAATCTGGCCAGCCGGAAGAAACGTCCCTGTCGCCTGCTTTCACCCCGGCCGAGCAAGAGCCGGCGCACCATTGAATGCCAAGCGTTACTCACCGGAACAGCCTCGCGCAACTGAATAATGCCATTTTCGCCCCCGCGCATGCGGCGATACCGCCACTTGCGCGTGCTAACGTGGCGTGGAAAGTCTTGATTTATCGTTGACTGGAACGATACTGACGAACAAACAATGCGCAACAGTCCCGGTGCCATGCGGCTGGACCGTCATGCTCCGGAACCGGGACGCTTCTGGTCAAGCAGCAACCGCAGACGAAATATCCGATCTAAGCGCCCGATCGGATCGCCATGCCCGCTCTGCTTGCCGCGGCCGTGATGGACAGCAGATGGATTACGATCATTTTTTCAACGCCGCCCTCGACACCCTGCATCAGGAGCGGCGATACCGCGTTTTCGTCACGCTTGAAAAAGATGCCGCGCGCTTTCCGCACGCCACCCGGCAAACGCCGACCGGCACATCCGATGTCGTGATCTGGTGCTCCAACGATTATCTGGGCATGAGCATGCATCCCGATACCATTGGCGCCATGGTGGACACCGCGCGCCAGATGGGTGTCGGCGCGGGTGGCACCCGCAACATTTCCGGCACCAGCGGCCCCATCGTTGCGCTTGAGAGGGCATTGGCGGATCTGCATCGCAAGGAATCGGCGCTGGTGTTCACCTCCGGCTATGTTTCGAACGAAACCGGCATCGCCACACTGGCGAAACTGCTGCCCGATTGCCTTTTGCTGTCGGACGAGTGGAACCACAACTCGATGATTCAGGGCGTGCGCCGTTCGGGAGCGGAAAAAGCCGTGTTCCGCCACAACGACCTTGAGCATCTGGAAGACCTGCTGAAAGCCGCCGGGCGCGAACGGCCCAAGATGATCGTCTTCGAGAGCGTTTATTCCATGGATGGCGACGTCTCCCCCATCCATGCCGTGTGTGACCTCGCGGACAAGTACAACGCCCTCACCTATATCGACGAGGTGCATGCGGTCGGCATCTACGGCGAGCGCGGCGGGGGGTATTCAGAGGAAGTCGGCGCACAGGACAGGCTCGACATCATCGAAGCCACGCTCGCCAAGGGCTTCGGCTGCATCGGTGGCTATCTCGCGGCAAAATCCTCGATCATCGATGCCGTGCGTTCCAACGCCCACGGGTTCATCTTCACCACGGCGCTGCCCCCCGCGGTGGCCGCGGCGGCGGCGGCATCCGTCACCCACCTGATGAATAGCAATACCGAGCGCCTCGCTCAGCGCAAGCAGGTGCAGCGCACGAAGGAAGTGCTCGTCAAGGCCGGGCTGCCGGTGCGGAAAAACCCGACGCATATCGTGCCCGTCATCATCGGCGATGCGGAGCGCACCAAGCTCGCCAGCGACCTGCTGCTGGACGACCACGGCATCTACGTCCAGCCGATCAACTACCCCACCGTTCCACGCGGCACGGAACGGCTGCGTATCACGCCGACGCCGTTCCACTCCGATGAACTGATCGACCAGCTGGCGGATGCGCTCGTGGCCGTATGGGGCAAGCTCGGCCTGCCGCTACACGCCCCGCAGGAGGACGCATGAAACAGGCAGTGAAAAAATACATCTTGCCGGCGTAATCCCGTATGCCGGGGGTTGACGGGTGCGCCATGCCTGCTTATGGGTGTGCGCACGGTTTGGGGCGCTCCACTGCTTCGCTTGTGGACAACCCCATCAAGACCTTGCCGCCCGATCCCGGTGCTGGCAATGTCCGCCCCGTTATGAGGGGCGGCAGGTCACACCGCCCAGACGCTGCTGTAGCTCAGTGGTAGAGCACTCCCTTGGTAAGGGAGAGGTCGCGAGTTCAATCCTCGCCAGCAGCACCAGTCCAATCAAAGAATTGGTGCTGGTTACTGAAGAATATGGGCAGTTTAAATCACTTTCGAATCTGGTATTGTCCGGTGCCGATGCATTCTATGCCCAATAGATATGCTGTCGTTGTACATACGGAGAGATTCGTGATGAAAAAAGCCGCTATTCTTGTGTCCGGTATTCTCGCCCTCGGCTTTGTGAGCGCAGCTCAGGCTAATCCGGTTCCGAAACCCTCGCGGGATTATGCCGGTAACTATAAGACCTTGGTCGAGGATCAGAAGGCAACGCCACAAGTCGCGCGTTGCGTAGCCAGCGGTTATGATCTCGCCAGCGGCGGACATGATTATGATCGGCTTGGCTTTACGGAACAAGATATTGCGGCAGCCAAAATATCCGGCACGAACGTTTCCGTCTCCGGTCAGGGGCGCAAGAAATCAGACGGCATAACCTGGGTCGATATCACAGTCCAGTGCACCGAAAACGCTGACAAGCTGACTGCAATTGAGATCGTGACAGGCCGTCCGTGATTGTGTAGTTTTGCACGGCATCAGCTTTATTTCACTCCCCGGCGGCCGCCATGGTCGCCGGGGAGTTTTGTTCTATGATCAGTTGCAGCGCTGGTAGCGACGGCCCTGGTACCAGTATTCCTGGCAGCGGGGAGCCGTGGCGGCACCGACGATGGCGCCGCCAGCCGCGCCGATTGCGCCACCGGCCAGAGCACCGCCAGCCGAACCGGAAGCCAGACCGCCAACCAGTGCTCCGCCAGCGCCGCCGATAAGCGCGCCGCCGACAGCACGGTCGGTCGGGTTGCTGGTGTTACAGGCAACGAGGCCAGCAGCCATCATCGACAGAATGGAAACTTTGAGCAAAACCTTACGCATGTCTCTTCCTCCTCACCTCGATCCCGGAAAGACCACCGGCGGACGCCGGGCCGAACACGGGTATTGATACAGCAAGTTGACGCTTCGCGCGATGTCAATCATCCCGCCCCACTGCCCCGGCATCGGGATCAACCGGGTTTCATCAAGTACAACGGCGGAAATACGGATTTGTGCCATACACAATTCGCGCAGGACCATTTTTTCCTGCGCTTTGCATTCTGGCCGATAAAAACAGGTTCCGACTCATCTCCGGGGAGAAGAAAAGCCGTATTCGCTTTGCTTGAAAACGCTTTATGCGCGCATCAGGAGCTTGCGCGAGACGTCGAGCCCAACTGCCCGGTCGCTGCTGGCGTGCTGCCGGAGCGGAAGCGCTTGGACAGCAGTGAAACGTCCTGTCCAACGCTGTCGAGCAGGTCGATAAGCCACACCTGTTCCTTGCCTACCGATTCCGTCACGCTCTGGCGGATGATTTCGATCTTCGCCGCAACCTCGTATTCGTTGCGGGCAGTCAGGCCGCCTACGGCCCGCTCGATCGATTTCAGTTCGCGCACCAGCTCCTCGCGCAGCGAACGCTGATCGTCGGCGTTGATCAGCGGCGAGTCGAGCATGCCCCGCAATGCCGCCCAACGCAGGCCAAAGGAAGACACGGTGTTCTGCTGGTCGTGTTCGGAATGCGAGGTAACAGAAGTCATTATGATGCTCCGAATTCGTTGCGGCCAATCGCCCGGCAATGTTTGCCGGTCATTGTGCCGGAAAGCCCATCACGGACGGTTCTCAGGCGCTGACATTCTCACGGCTCTTATCTATTTTCCGTAAAGGAATGCTTTTCAGCGACGCGAGACTTTACCCCGGCCATTCACGCCTGACGTTTTTCATCGCGCCGGAGCCGAAGCTTTGTCGATAAAGTCTTCGAAGCCGGCTTTGTTCCCTCTGACAAAGTCATGGGGTTTGACAGTCATGGGGTTTGACAGCCTTGAATCAGGCTTCCTTGAAGCGGTAGCCGACGCCATAGAGCGTTTCGATCATGTCGAAATTGTCGTCGACAGCTTTGAACTTCTTGCGAAGCCGCTTGATGTGGCTGTCGATGGTGCGGTCGTCGACATAAATCTGGTCGTCGTAAGCTGCATCCATTAGAGCGTTACGGCTCTTGACCACGCCGGGGCGCATGGCGAGCGCCTGCAGGATGAGAAACTCCGTCACCGTCAGCGTAACGGGCTCGTTGCGCCACATGCTCGTGTGACGTTCGGGGTCCATTTTCAGGAAGCCGCGCTCCAGAACCCGCGACGTCTCGTTTTCGCGCGGAGCAGCCTGATCGCGCGGCGCGGCGCGGCGCAGCACGGCGCGGACGCGCTCGACCAGCAGCCGCTGCGAAAACGGTTTGCGGATGTAATCATCGGCGCCCATCTTGAGGCCGAACAGCTCGTCGATTTCCTCATCCTTCGATGTCAGGAAAATCACCGGCATATCGGACTTCTGCCGCAACCGGCGCAGAAGCTCCATGCCGTCCATGCGCGGCATCTTGATATCGAAAATGGCGATGTCCGGCGGATCCTTGGCCAGCCCTTCGAGCGCAGCCGCGCCATCGGTGTAGGTTTGGATGCGATAACCTTCCGCCTCCAGCGCAATCGATACCGATGTCAGGATGTTACGGTCATCATCTACTAGGGCGATTGTTGGCATACGACGTCGCTCTCCTTGAAACGTGCTGACAGTAGTCACGGTCAAGCAAGGTCAAATTGTGGCACACACGCCTCATGCAAGTCCGTTAACAGGTCAATCCCCAGCAACTTTAAGTGTTTCAAGCAATCTGCCTGCCGGCGGATAACGTATCCCCAAGGCCGTCTCCGCGTTTTTGGAAAACGCGAAAGTGGCCGGACTTTTCGATGTCGAGCGTAGTCCTGTCGTTCGGATATTTTCACCCGATCAGGAAAACGCTCCAGCACGTCACAAGCCTACACCCTTGCCGAACCTGATACAATCGCCGCCGCCATGCGCGATCCACCCATCAACATCCCGTTGACCGGTCATGCCCGCCTGCAATCCATTTTGCCGCTTTATTCCTTGCGCCCGGAAGCTGTTGCGAGGCTTGCGCCGCAGATGCAGGCTTACAGCCCCTCTCCCCGCAACAGGCGCGGAGCCGCGCCGGTGAGACCGGCAGCCTCACGCGCCAGAAGCCGCTTCACACCCGGCAGGCGGTCGACAATGCCGGCGCCCAGATCACGCGCTATGCGAACGGGAAAAATATCGTTTGAAAACAGCCGGTTCATCACGTCCACGGCCGCGCCGGTGCTGACAACATCGAAGCGCCGCGCGCGTTCATACGCTTCCAGCACGCGCCCGCCTGCCGGATCGAGACCGAGACGGACATTGGCGGCGACGGCTTCGGCCAATGCCGCCACATCCCGGAATCCCACATTGAGCCCAAGCCCCGCCAGAGGATGCACGATGTGCGCGGCATCGCCAACCAGCGCCAGCCGCTCGCCGGTGAAACGGCGCGCAACGCCGATGGCGAGCGGAAAGGCGCGCGGCGTGTCGAGCAACGTCAAGGGGCCAAGCGTGTCGCCGAAACGCCGGGTCACGGCGCGGATGATATCCTCACTGTCCAGCGTCACCAGAAAACGCGCTTCGTCTTCCGGCTCCACCCAAACGATGGACGAGCGGTTGCCCGTGAGAGGCAGCATGGCGAAAGTGCCGGCGGGCAGGAAGTGCTGCACCGCCACGCCCTCGTGCGGACGCTCATGGCCGATGGTGGCGACGATACCCGCCTGCCCATAGGAACGGCCCGTCCAACCGATGCCCGCCCGCCTGCGCAAGGGCGAGTTGCGCCCATCCGCCGCCACGACGAGCGCCGCATGATGCACGGAACCATCTGCAAGGGTCAGTCGCGCCGGGCGCGAGGCAGATGCCTCGACGTTGCTGACGCCGGCGGCGACAAAACGAATCCCCGCCTCCGATGCAGCATCACGCAGGGCGGCGATGAGCGCGTCGCCCTCCACCATATGCGCCAGCGGCCCGTCGCCGGCCTCCTCCTCATCGAAGGACAGCAGCGGCTGGCGCACGGCATCGCCAAGGCGGCTGTCGGTTATGCGCATCCGGGTAACGGGTTCGACATCCCCGGCAAGGCGATCCCAGACGCCGAGCACACCCAGCATCAGCTGCGAACCACGGGCCAGCGCATAGGCCCGGCCTTTTTCGTGCACCGGCTCACGCGCCAAAGCCGGATCGTAGACCGTGACATCGTAGCGTCCGCGAACCGCGTGGCGCAGCGCCAGGGCAGCGGCAAGGCCGACCGCTCCGCCGCCAACCACCCCGATGGTGCGCGCGTCCGCTACCGTCTTGCCCGTAGCCGGGCTATCAGCAACTTCGGTCATCAGCCTCTCCCCGCCTCTGGCGACTTCCATATATATGCACGATGCGTACCGCTGGAACAGGTTTCCCGTCAACCGGCAGGGGACGACGGAGCGATGGTTGCCGGGCGGCGGCACGGCGCGCTATAAAACAAGCGTTCGGTATCGTCAGAGGATGTATTGCTCATGAATAAAGCCGTGCTCGGTCTCATCGACATCCTCAACCTTGAACAGCTTGAGGAAAACCTGTTTCGCGGCATCGGGCCGAAAGAGGGCTGGCAACGCGTCTTCGGCGGGCAGGTTATCGGCCAGGCGCTGGTCGCCGCCACGCGCACCGTGGAGGCCGACCGGCCGGTGCATTCCATGCACTGTTATTTCGTCCATCCCGGCGATCCGAAAATTCCGATCGTCTACGAGGTCAAGCGCATCCGCGATGGCCGCAGCTTCACGACACGCTATGTCGAGGCAATTCAGCACGGACGGGCGATCTTTACGCTCATTGCCTCGTTCCATGCCCATGAGCCCGGCCTGCGCCACCAGCCGCCCATGCCTGACGTGCCGATGCCGGAGGAGACGGCGCAGGAGGATTTGCAGGCCGCGCTCTTGCAGCAGATGCCCGAGCCGATCCGCAATTATTTCGAGCGCGAGCGCCCGGTGGAGCTGCGTCCGGTCGATTACAGCCGGTTTCTACCCGGCACGCAGGGGGCACGCAAACCATCCTTCGACATCTGGATACGCGCCACGGCGCCGCTGCCGGATGATCCGGCAATTCATCGCTGTGTACTCGGCTACGCATCGGATATGACGTTGCTCGACACCAGCCTGGCAGTGCATGGCCGCTCGGTGTTCGAGGGCGGCATTCAGGGCGCCAGCCTCGACCACGCCATGTGGTTCCATCGTCCGTTCCGCGCCGACGAATGGCTGCTCTACTCGCAGGAAAGCCCGTTTTCGGGCAGCGCGCGTGGCCTCTCGCGCGGTCTGTTCTTCACCAGAGACGGCCTCCATGTCGCCACCGTGGCGCAGGAAGGACTGATCCGGCCCGTCGATCCCACCGCCTGAACAGGGACAGGCCCCCTGAAGAGCGGACACACGAGCGCCAAAATCACGCCTGTTTATTGATCATTGCCCAAGATATAGGCATAAACTGCCGCCGTCAGCGCGGCGGCGGCGATGCCACGCGCCGCATCGGCGGGCAAATGCGCGCGTTCCGCCGCCACGCGATGGCTTTTCAAGCGAGGCGCACGGCGGCCTGCCACCCGCGCCGCCACTTTTTTTCGCTGCCAGTGCGCCTTGCCACCCAAGTTGGCATGAACCTTGATTGAACCTCCGCATCGGCCGCGTGGTGCGTGCCGAACCCGCAAGCGGAGACAATGCCATGAAGCTGATCGTGGCCATTATCAAGCCCTTCAAGCTTGACGAAGTTCGGGATGCCCTGAGCGCGCTGGGCGTGCAGGGCCTCACCGTATCCGAGGTCAAGGGCTATGGCCGCCAGAAGGGCCATACGGAAATCTATCGCGGCGCGGAATACGCCGTCAGCTTCCTGCCCAAGCTGAAGATCGAAATTGCCGTGGAGGCCGAACGCGCCGCCGCCGTAACCGACGCCATCAAGAACGCTGCCCACACCGGCCAGATCGGTGACGGCAAGATCTTCGTCTCCTCCATAGAGCAGACGATCCGCATCCGCACGGGCGAAACCGGCCGTGACGCCCTGTGATGGAAGGAGTTCAATCAATGCAGCTTATCCGTTCCGCATCTCGCGGCCTTTTCCTTGCTCCGCTCGCGGCCTGTCTGGCAGCGACGCCGGCGCTGGCGCAGGACGCACCCGTGCCCGATAGCGGCAACACCGCCTTCCTACTGATCAGCGCCGTGCTGGTGCTGTTCATGTCATTGCCGGGCATCGCGCTGTTCTACGGCGGCATGGTGCGTGCGAAGAACATGCTCTCGGTTCTGTCGCAGGTGCTCGCCATCATGGCGCTGACCTCGATCATCTGGATCGTCTACGGCTATTCGCTGGCCTTCACCAACGGCGGCGGCCTGAACAGCTTCGTCGGCGGTTTCGACAAGCTTTTCCTCTCGGGCGTGGATGCATCGTCGCTGGCGGCAACGTTCTCCAACGGCGTCTACGTGCCGGAATATGCCTACATCGCCTTCCAGGCGGCCTTCGCCTGCCTGACGCCGGCAATCCTCATCGGCGCGCTGGTGGAACGCACGCGCTTTTCCGCCATCCTGCTGTTCACGGCGCTGTGGCTCACCTTCGTCTACTTCCCCATTGCGCACATGGTCTGGTACTGGGCCGGTCCCGACGCGCTCGCCGACGCGGCACGCGCGGTGCAGGAAGCGACCGATGAAGCTGCCCGTGCTGCGGCCCTGGCCAACCTCGCCGCTGTCGAGGCGGATGCGGGACTCATCTTCAAGTGGGGCGCGCTCGACTTTGCCGGCGGCACCGTGATTCACATCAACTCCGGTATCGCCGGCCTCGTGGGCGCGATCATGATCGGCAAGCGAATCGGTTACGGCAAGGAAGCCCTGCCGCCGCACTCCCTGCCCATGACGCTGATCGGCACCGCCGTTCTGTGGGTCGGCTGGTTCGGCTTCAACGCCGGCTCCAACCTGGAAGCCAACGGCGGCGCGGCGCTGGCCTTCGTCAACACGCTCTTCGCCACGGCTGGCGGTATCCTCGGCTGGCTCATCGTGGAGTGGACCGGCAAGGGCAAGCCCTCCATGCTCGGCATGGCGTCCGGCGCGATTTCCGGCCTCGTCGCCATCACACCCGCCGCCGGTTTTGCAGGCCCCGTGGGTGCGGCTGTCCTTGGCTTCGTTGGCGGTGCGGTTTGCTTCTACTTCGTCAGCAAGGTCAAGAACGCGCTCGGGTATGACGACTCGCTCGACGTGTTCGGCATCCACGGCGTGGGCGGCATTGTCGGCGCCATCGGCACGGGCATCGTGGTTGCCCCGGCGCTGGGCGGCGCTGGATTGGTGGACTACGTCACCAGCCCCGGCGAAGCCGTGAGTGTGGCCGTGAACATCGGCGAGCAGGTCTGGGCACAGATCAAGGGCGTGCTGCTGACAATAGTCTGGTCTGGCATAGGATCGGCCATCATCTTCAAGATCGTCGATCTGGTCGTGGGTCTGCGCGTGAGCCCGGAGGTCGAGCGCGAAGGGCTCGACGTCGCCGAGCACGGCGAGCGCGCTTACAATCTCTGATCCGGATCAACCGGACAGGGCAACCAATAAGGGGAACGGTTGAACGGGGGCGGCCTGCATGCAGGCCGCCCCTGCGCTTTCATGAGCGCGAGGCGTCGTCGTCTGCCTGCTCATCCGCCACCGCGCCGGACGCGGGCTCAAGCGTTCCTTGCTCAAGCGCTCCCTGCGCCGATTGCAACAAGCGGCTGACGACATCGAGTTCCATGCTCAGACGCCGAAACGGCACTGCAAGCGCCTGCTGCAAGGCAGCGGCCGAATGCGGAAACTCCTGAATAACGCGGCCCATCAGCGCCCGCGACAGCCGCAGCACCGCGCTGTCCTCATCGGCCACCGCCGTTGTGAGCCATTGGGTTTCGATCACCAGCGCCGGCTCCCCCAGCAGGCTGCCGGGCGACACCTGCCGCCGCCGGCCATCCGCATCCTGCAAGGAGAGGCTGCCACTGACGAGGACATAGCCGCCCTCCGCCGGTTCGCCCTGCCGATACAGCACCTCGCCAGTGCGGATATTGCGGGTCTGGGCGGACTGCGCCAGCCGCCGCAACGCCGCCTGCTCGAAACCCGCGAACACCGGCAAGGCCGACAGCAAGGCGATATCATCGCTCAAGCTCATGATTCACGCCCCATGCTTCATTGCCAGTTCGCTTAATTAATCAGCAAAAACCAGATCAACAAGAACCATGCCAAAATATATAATATATGGCGTAGCAAATGCAGACGTGACAGATCCTTTTTCGGGCATCCTATAAACCCGAAAAATGAATATCCAATCAATGACCAATTATTTTTATACGGCTTAACGACCCGGAATCGGCATGGATTTACGGCGCGAGCTTGTAGCCGCCGGGTTCCGTCACGAGGATCGACGCATTGGAGGGGTCTTCCTCGATCTTCTGGCGCAGGCGATAAATATGCGTTTCCAGCGTGTGCGTGGTGACGTTCGCGTTGTAACCCCACACTTCCGCCAGCAAGGTCTCGCGCGGCACGACCTGATCCTCGGCCCGGTAGAGGAAGCGCAGGATGGCGGTTTCCTTCTCTGTGAGCTTCAGCCGCGAGCCCTTGCTGTCCACCAGCAGTTTCGCACCCGGGCGGAAGGTATATTGCCCCACCTTGAGCACGGCATCCTCGCTGGCCTCATGCTGGCGGAGCTGCACGCGGATGCGCGCCAGCAGGACGGCGAAGCGGAACGGCTTGACGACATAATCGTTGGCGCCCGCCTCAAGCCCCTGAATGGTGTCGGCATCGTCGGCGTGGCCGGTCAGCATCAGGATCGGCGCGCGATAGCCGTTGCGGCGAATGAGCCTCACGGCCTCACGGCCATCCATGTCCGGCAGGCCAACATCCATGATGACGATGTCGAAGTTGCCCGCGCCGACAGCCTCGACCGCCGCCTCTCCGGAGGCAACGGACGTGACCTCGAAATCGCCAGTCAGCACGAGCTGCTCTGACAACGTATCGCGCAAGTCCGCTTCATCATCGACGATCAACAACTGAAAAAGGCGTGGCATGCGTGGACAATCTCCGGGATCCCGGCGACGACTGGTCGCCATTCATATGAACGGTTAAGAGTGGCGAAAGATAGCATGTGCCACCAGTTGAAAACGCAAAATACTCTAACTTTTTGATTTTCAGCGAATGCTTGTCGATTCGATGCCCAAGCCCGACCGGAAAGCACTCTGACCTGAAAACACAGCGAGGTTTGGGATGACAGGACGCGCGGCCCTCAGAACGATCCACGTCTTCCCCGCCCCCGATAACCCCCGGCGAGGGCGGATCGTCGCGGGAAACGTGGTCATTGCCTGCGCGCTTGGCAAGGGCGGAATCACCCGCGCCAAGCGGGAGGGGGACGGCGCGACCCCGGCCGGTGCGCATCGGCCCCTGCATGGTTACTACCGCGCCGACCGCGTCTCCAGGCCCCGAACCACGGTGCCGCTCGTGCCGCTGCGCCGGTCCGACGGCTGGTGCGACGCCCCCGGCCACCGCAGCTACAATCGCCACGTCACCCTGCCGTTTGCCGCCCGCCACGAAACCATGTGGCGGGACGATCATGTCTATGACATCGTTATCGATCTCGGCTGGAACCTGCGTCCGCGCATTCAAGGCCACGGCAGCGCCATTTTCCTGCATCTGGCGCGCGATGGCTTTGCGCCCACGGAAGGATGCATCGCCGTGCCGCGCGATAAGGCCGAACGCCTGCTGGCGCTGATCGGCCCGCAAACGCGGATCGTCGTCTGCGGCAAACCGAAGCCGGTGCGGCGCGTATCTCCCGCACTCAAGCGGCGAAAGCGCTGAAATCCGGCTGCGAGGCCAACAGCGCCCGTGTGTAAGGGTGCTGCGGATCGGTGAGCACCTCCGCCGTCATACCCTCCTCGACGATGCGCCCGTCATGCATCACCGCCACGCGCCTTGCGATGGCCTTTGCCACGCGCAAATCATGGGTGATGAAGAGATAAGCCAACCCGTGATCGGCGCGCAGCCGGGCCAGAAGATCCAGAATCCGCGCCTGCGCCACGACATCCAGCGACGACACGGCCTCATCGAGCACCACGAGCCGGGGTCGCGTAACCAGTGCGCGCGCCATCGCGATCCGCTGCCGCTGGCCGCCCGAAAACGCGTGCGGATACTTGTTCGCGTCGTCCGGCGAAAGGCCGACCTCGCGCAGCGCCTCGGCCACGCGCTCGTCCCGTTCATCGGCTGCAATCGGCCCCGCCAGATGCAGCGGCTCGGCAATGATCCAGCCCGCCTTGCGGCGCGGATCGAGAGAGGAGTACGGATCCTGAAACACCGCCTGCACATCCGCGCGCATGCGGCGCAGGACATCGCGCCCCGCTCCGGCGATATCCTGCCCGCGATAGGCGATGCGCCCGGCATCCGGCGTTTGCAGGCCCAGCATCAGACTGGCAAGTGTCGTTTTGCCAGAGCCTGATTCGCCGATCAACGCGACGCTCTCGCCAGCCTGGACAGAGAGGCTCACCTGATCGACCGCCCGCCGATACTGCCGCCAGGCCAGCGGGTGGGCACGGGGCAAGCCGAAACGGCGCGACACTGCTTCGGCTGCGAGCAGCGGCGGATGTTCTGCCGGCGTATGCTCAGGCAATGGAGGCACCGGAGCGGCGATCTCCCGCGAAAGCGTCGCGGCGGCGATCAGCGTGCGCACCTGCGGGGCGTGTGCCCGGCCTGCGAAACCGCGCGTCGGCCCGGTTTCGACGATGCGGCCTTCGTCCATCACGGCGATTCGGTCGGCCATGGTCGCCACCACGCCCAGATCGTGCGAGATCAGGAGCAAGGCCGGTCCGTCATCGCGCAGGATCGTCCGCAGCAGATCGAGAATGCGTGCCTGCGTGGTGACATCGAGCGCCGTGGTCGGCTCATCCGCGATGATGATGTCCGGCCGCATGGCGACCGTCATGGCGATGGCCACGCGCTGGCGCTGCCCGCCGGACAATTCATGCGGAAACCTGTCAGGCGACACCCTTGCCGGATCAAGCCCGGCACGCGCCAGCGTTTCCGCAGCCAGCGACGCCGCCTCCCGGCGAGTCACGTCCGCATGCTGCCGGATGCCCTCAGCCACCTGCGCGCCGATGGTCATCAACGGGTTCAGCGCGGATTGCGGTTCCTGAAACACCACGCCGATGCGCCGGCCCCGAATGCCGCACATCGCCGCCTCATCCAGCGACAGCAGATCCGTGCCATCGAAAACGATGCGCCCCCGCGCCTGCCCGTCCTGCGGTAGCAGGCGCATCAGCGCCAGGGCCGTCATCGACTTGCCAGACCCCGACCGGCCGATGATGCCCAGCGTTTCCCCCCGCGTCAGCGTGAAGCCGACACCGCGCAGGATAGGACGCCCGGCCACATCCACTTCCAGATTATCGACGGTCAGAAGCGTCACCGCACCGCCTCGCTTTCAGGAATAAACGCGCCGCGCGGGTCGAGCGCCTGCCGCAGGCCCGCGCCGAGCAGATTGAAGCCCATGACCGTGACCATAATGGCCAGTCCCGGCGCGATGGCGAGCAGCGGGCTGATAGGCAGCAGCGTCTGCGCCTCCAGCAGCATGCGGCCCCAGCTTGGCTGCGGCGGCTGAACGCCAAGCCCGATGTAGGACAACGATGCCTCCGCCAGCACCCCGAGCGATAGCTGCACACTGGTATGCACGGTCAGCACGCCGGCGATGTTCGGCAGCACATGCACGGTGGCAATCCACAGGCTGCCACGCCCGGCAACACGCGCCGCCGCGACGTAACCGCTGCGCCACACCGGCAACGACGCACCGTAGGAAACACGTATGAATATGGGGATATAGAAGATGCCGATAGCGACCATGGCATTGAGCATGCCCGGCCCCAATGTCTCGCGCAGCAGGATGGCGATGAGCAACGCCGGGAAGGCGAACAGGAAATCACTGGTGCGCAATGTGGCGTAGCTCGCGACACCGCCGCTGCTGGCGGCGAGCATACCCGCCGTTGCGCCGACGACAAGACCGATGGTGACCGCCGAGATCGACACCCCCACCGGCCCAACGGCACCGCGCATCAGCAAGGACAGCACGTCACGGCCAAGCTGATCTGTGCCGAGCCAATGCCGTGGCCCCGGCGGCGCAAAACGATTGGCGATGTCCAGTTTCAGCGGATCGTAGGGCGTCCATACGAGCGAGATCAACGCCATCAGGCAAACGCCGCCGACGATGATCGCCCCGGCCAGCAGCCGTGCGTTCAGAAAATCCCGGTTCATGCCGCCCTCCGCACCCGGGGATCGACCGCCGCATAAGCGAGGCCCACCAGGAGGTTGACCACCGCCACGATGGCGACCAGCAGCATGACCACGCTCTGCACCACGATGAGATCCCGCTGGTTGACGGCCTGAAAGACCAGCCGCCCGATGCCGGGCAGAAAGAAGACGTTCTCGATGATGATGGTTCCGGCCAGCAGAAACGGGAATTGCAGCCCCAGCACACTGAGGATGGGAATAAAGGCATTGCGCAGGGCATGGCGGCGCAGCGCCTGACCACGCGTCAGGCCCTTGGCGCGGGCGGTGCGGACGAAATCCTGCGCCAGCACATCGACAAGCGACTGGCGCATCACCTGCGCCAGAATCGCCGATTGCGGCAACGCCAGCGCCACCGCCGGCAGCACCAGCGCCAGCAGAGCGGGACCGGCACCGGCGTCCCACCCCGGGAAGCCGCCGGGGGGCAGCCATCGCAATGTCACCGCGAACAGCAGCACCAGCAGCATCGCCAGCCAGAAGTTGGGCACCGCGATGCCAAGCTGCGCCACGATCAGCACACCCCGATCCACCGCCCTGCCCCGCCGCGCGGCAGCCCACATACCCAGCGGCAGCCCAATGGCCACAGCGAGCGCCAGCGCCAGCGCCGCCAGCGGCAGGCTGACACCCAATCGCGCAGCTATGAGATCAGAAACGGGCACGGCATACGTGTGGCTGACGCCGGGATTGCCCGTGAGCAGCCCCGAGACCCACGTCCAATAGCGCACCGCCAGCGGCTGATCGAGACCGAGTTGCTCCCGCAGCGCGGCCAGCGTGTCGGGCCGTGCGTTGACGCCGAGCATCACCTGCGCCGGATCGCCGGGCAAAACCTGCATGGCCGCGAAAATCACCACGGACGCCACCAACAGCGTTGCCAGCAGCGACGCCACACCCGCAGCAAACGCGCGGATCATGCTGCGCCACTCCGCCCCCGGCAGGATGGCATCAACGCTCCCACCGCACGCCCGTCAGATCGTTGGCCGGAATCGGCGCATTCTCCCAAAACCCTTGCAGCCGGGCATCCCATACGCCCAGCTTGGGCAGCAGGAACAGGAAGCCGTTGACCGCATCGTCAGTAAGCTTTTGCTGAAGGCTCTTCAGCAAAACCAGCCGTTTTTCCTCATCCTGTTCCGCCGCCAGTTCAGCGTAGAGCGCTTTGTACTCGGGACTGTCGTAGTTGAAGTAGTAATCGTCGCGGGCATAGATATCGAGATCGTTCGGCTCGACATGGGACACGATGCTGAGGTCATAATTCTTGTCGCGGAACACATCCGTCAGCCACTGCGCCCATTCCATCGGCACGATATCGACTTGAATACCGACATCGCGCAGCCGCTCCGCAATAATCTCGCCAGAGCGGCGCGCGTAGGACGGCGGCGGCAGAGCCAGTTTCAGGCGCAACCCCTCCGCGCCCGCCTCCCTCAGCAAGGCACGCGCCGCCTCGGGATCGTAGGGATAGCGCCCGGTGAGGTCGACGTAACCGGCATTCTGCGGTGCGAAATGCGAGCCGATGGGATCGCCATAGCCGTATAACGCGCCGTCGATCAGCAGCTTGCGGTCGATGGCATGCGCGATGGCGCGGCGCACGCGAATATCGTCCAGCGGCTTGCGTGCGTTGTTCTGGGCCAGAACCGTCTTGCCCTCCGTACGGCCCACAACGACCTTGAAGCGCGGATCGGCTTCGAACTGCGGCAGGTGCTCCGGCGCGGGAAAGTTGGTGTAGGCGTCGATATTGCCGGCCATCAGCGCCGCATAAGCCGCCGAAGGATCGCCGATAACGCGGAAGGTGACGCGCGACAGCGCCGGCTTCTCGCCCCAGTAGCGATCGTTGCGCACCAGATCCACCCGGTCGCCCATATGCCAGCGGGAGAACCGGAACGGCCCGGTGCCATTCGGCATGGCGCGATTGGTTTCGGCGGTTTCATGCCCCACGATGACAAGCGCCGGCAGCCCGAGGATGAACGGCAGTTGCGCCGTCGGTCGCTTCAGACGCACGCTCAGGGTATGAGCGTCCACCGCCTCGACCGCTTCGATGGGTTCGAGCAGCGCCTTCTGCGGATTGATGCTGTCGGGCGCGATGGCGCGCTCCAGCGTAAACACCGCGTCGCGCGCATCGAAGGTGCTGCCATCATGGAAGAACACACCCTGCCGCAGCCGGAACGTATAGACCTTGCCGTCATCCGACACCTCCCAGCTCTCCGCAAGGCCGGGGATGACACGGCCCTCGCGGTCGATCCGCGTCAGGCCTTCGAACAGGTTGGCGTAGGTGATTTCACCGATGACCGCGGCAGCGGCGGCGGTGGGGTCGAGATGCGGAGGCTCCAGCCGCACGCCGATTGCAAGGTCCGTGCGCTGGGCGAAAGCCGGCCCGCCGCACAGCAGCGCCACGCCCAAAATCAGGGCAGCGCACCGCCTCGTCATGCGCCATACGGTCATTCCGCACCTCCAGAGCCGTCTTGTGAAGAGCTATCTCGCACATAGCAACTTCCACCGGGCAATTTCGCGTTCGATAATCCGATTATTCCGGTATAGCGCCGCCGGTGCAAGCAGCAAACATCTTCGCAGCCTTTCGTGACACGAAGAGCTGTGGGCGCTCGCATTATAATAGACCGCAGCCTGCATTTTATTCGGCAGACAGACGAGCATGCAAACCACGGTAACATTTGCAAGAACGCGCATGCCGCGATCAGGCAGGTTCTCGCGCGGTTTTATTCACCGCGAATCCTTGTCCGCCCAGCACTTCCACCCGATTGACAAATGCTTCTGCTGAATTTGCGCCATGGATGAGCTGTCATAACGGGTTGCCCGCAACCCCCTTGACCATGCTAAACAGTTGTCACGAATGGTGACAGGTATCGGACGAGACATGAGCACGATCAATCAGCGAATTACCCCGGTTATTTTGTCCGGCGGCACCGGCACGCGGCTGTGGCCGCTGTCGCGCGAGGCCTTCCCCAAGCAGTTGCTGCCGCTGGCCGGCGAACGCTCCATGTTGCAGGAAACCGTGCTGCGCGTCGCCGACCGCGCCCTGTTCAACGCGCCCGTCATCATCGCCAATGTCGAGCATCGCTTCGTCATTGCCGAGCAGCTGCGTGCGCTCGGGCTGACAGACGCCACCATCGTACTGGAGCCGGAGGGACGTAACACCACGGCAGCGGCGGCCGTCGCCGCGCTGCTGGAGGCGCGGCGCGACCCGCAGGGCCTCGTCCTGCTGCTGGCAGCCGACCATGTGGTGCAGGATGCGGAGGCGCTATCCGCCTCCGTCCGCAACAGTCTGCCCGCCGCGCAGGCCGGGCGCTTCGTGCTGTTCGGCATTCAGCCCACGTCGCCCGCCACCGGCTACGGTTACATCCAGCGCAGCGATACGCAGACTGAGGTTCCCGGCGTTTTCTCCGTGCAGCGGTTCGTCGAGAAACCCGATGCGTCAACCGCCGTCACCTATGTCGAATCCGGCGATTATCTCTGGAACAGCGGCATCTTCCTGCTGCCTGCCAGCCCCTTCCTGAAAGAGCTGGAGCGACTGGCGCCTGACGTGCTGTCCGCGGCGACTGAATCTCTCGACAAGGCGCGCGAGGATCTGGATTTCATCCGCCTCGATGAAGGCAGTTTCGCGCGCAGCCCGTCCATAGCCGTTGACTATGCCGTGATGGAAAAGACGGATCTGGCCGTGGTCACCCCCACCGATTGCGGCTGGACCGATGTCGGAAGCTGGTCTGCCCTCTGGGCAATCGGCAAGCAGGACGTCTCCGGCAATGTGCTCGTTGGCGATGTCGTGGCGGAAGATGTGAGCGGCAGCTATCTGCGCGGCGAAGGCCAGCTCATCGCGGCGCTGGGCGTCGAGGATCTTGTCGTCATCGCCACGCCCGATGTCGTGCTGGTGACGCGCAAGGATCGCGATCAGGACGTGAAGAAACTCGTGGAAATCCTGCGCAAGGATGGCCACGCCGCTGCCACGCAGACCGTGCAGATGCACCGCCCCTGGGGATATTACCAGTCGATCCACACCGGCGAGCGGTTCCAGGTGAAGCGCATCACTGTCAATCCTGGTGCGAAACTGTCGCTGCAGAAGCACTTCCACCGCGCCGAGCATTGGGTTGTGGTGAATGGCACTGCCCTCGTCACGCGCGACTCGGAGCAGATCCTGCTACGCGAAAACGAGTCCATCTTCCTGCCGCTCGGCTGCGTCCACCGGCTGGAAAACCCCGGCAAGCTGCCGCTGAACCTCATCGAGGTGCAGTCCGGCCCTTATCTGGGTGAAGACGACATCGTTCGCTTTGAGGATATCTACGCCCGCGCAGAGGACAAACCTGTTGGGTAAAATGATTCGCGTTCAAACCGAGGGGCGGTTTGAGCGCGGAATAGCGTAGAACGCGGTTTCAAAAATATGTCGGAAATGACGGGAAGTCAGAGCTTCCCGTCGTCTTCATCGACAAGGCCGTAAGCGCTCAGCACCTCATCGACCGTGCCGTCCGCCACGAGGCGACCTTCCGACATCATGATGGCGCGGTTGCAGTACTTGCGCAAGGTCTTGGCATCGTGCGAGGCCAGGACGAGAATGCTCGCATGCTGCATCATCGCCTCGATGCGCTGGCGGGCCTTGGCAGCAAAGACGCTGTCGCCGACGCTGATCAGCTCATCGAGCAGCAGGATGTCGGGCGCACGGGCTGTCGAGATGGCGAAGGCCAGACGCAGTGTCATGCCGCTGGAATAGGTGCGCATCGGCAGATCGACATATTCGCCCAGTTCCGAAAACTCCACCACCTCCGGAATCATCTTCCGCGCTTCATCAATGGTCTTGCCGAGGAAGACGCCGCGCAGGATGATGTTTTCCGCCCCGGTCAGTTCAGGGTCCATGCCCATGGTGATGTCGAGCAGCGATGCCACGTTGCCGACGATATCCGCCTGCCCCGAGGAAGGCTCATACGCCCCCGAAAACACTCGCAACAGGGTGGACTTGCCCGCACCGTTATGGCCGACGATGGCCAGCCGGTCGCCATTGCGCAGGGAGAGGTTCACGTCGCGCAACGCCGTCACCGTCACCCCGTCGGCTTCGGTGCTCACGGCCCCACCGACGCGCTGCAGCAGGGTGTTACGGAGGGAACGTCCGCGCGCGTTGTAGATCGGGAACTCGACGGTCGCGTTGACGAGATCGATTGACGGCAAGTTCTTACCCTTCCGATGATGGTCGCACGGCGATGCGTCCTACAGCCAGTACACGATGCGGGCGCGGAAACGCGCGAACAGCGGCCAGGTGATCGCCAGCAGAATGCCGATGACGACGGCCGCCGACACGTAATCAAGCGTTTCCGGCACATATCCGCGGATCGGGTCTGCGACGATGCGCAGGAATATCGCAAACGGATTGAGGTGCAACACCCACCAGCCGCTGTCGCCGAGCTGGTCGATCCGCCACATGATCGGCGTGAGGAAGAACGCCAGTTGCAGCAGGTTGGCGATAATCTGCGGCAGGTCGCGGAAACGGGTGCACAGGATGCCGCATAGCAGCGTGACGAGAAATGCCGCGACCAGCATCATCGCAAGGCCGGGAATGGCCAGCAGGATGGCCCAGCTTGGCACGACGCCGAAAATCAGGAACACCGGCGGCAGAATGATGAGGTTGTGCGCCAGCGCAATGAGATTGCGCACGATCACCCGCATCGCGAAAATCGATTTGGGCAGATTCTCCTGCCGCAGGAAAACCGTTCCCTGAACGAAGGCCGTCGTGCTGTCTGACACCACCCCGGACATGAACGTCCAGATGATATAGTTGACGGCAAGATAGGGCACGTATTCGGCGACGGACTGGTTGAACAGCGCCGAGAAGACGATGCCGATACCGCCGACGAACACCGCCATCGACAGCGTAATCCAGAACTGCCCGAAGCGCGACCGCTTGTAACGTTGGCGAATATCGCTGACGCCCATCAGCGTCCAGATCTGCCAGGATCTCATGCCCTGCGCAAAATCCTTATTGGCAAGGCTCCAGTCTCTGGAAGTAGGGCGAAGGGACATGAATAAGGGCACCCGAACAACGGATTGAACAGCAAATCCGCCAGCACAGGCTTCGCCGGAAAGTCCCCGGAGCAACGCGGCACGCCGGATAACGCCACGGACGAAGCCCATTCGCCAGCGAATGGAAAGACAGCGCGTCGAGTCATTATCGGACAGCACGCCTCAGGTCAACGCCCTCCCCGCGCCTCACAGACGCCAATGTGCGCCGCCGCATATTCGCGCATGAATGCGACATATGTGTCGAGATATACTTCATATCACGCGCAATTATGCTGAAAACGCGACACATTAATCTGAGCATGACCGAAACAGTTTTTAATTTTTTATGATATTCAAATTAATAATTATATTGACGCTCGATGTTCGCCTCGAACATAAGTATCCAGATTTTTATCGACTGAACTTTCTGGCGGCGGATTATGCAGCGGATTGTCGCGGGTATCGTCACTTACAATCCCGAGATCCCCATCTTGAGGGATCTTGTCGGCGCCATCGCCGGCGAAGTCGCGGCCGTGGTCATCGTCGCCAACTCGCCGATGTCTGCCGGCGACGAGGCCGTACTGCGCGAGGCAGCGGACGACACGCCTATCCATATCGACGACCCCGGCGATAACATCGGCCTCGGCAGCGCTTACGAACGCATCATGGCCCGCGTCGACTCCGGTGATGCCGATTTTCACGATGTCGGCCACGTCATTCTGTTCGATCAGGATTCCAGCCCGCCGGCCGGCATGGTGTCGGCGCTTGTGGCGCGCATGGACATGCTGCGCCGCATGGGCGAGCACCCTGCCCTCATCGGCCCCACACCTGTCTCGGCCACACCGGGACACAAGGCGCCCTCGGTCTATGGCCACTCATCCGGCCGGTCCGTAGCGGACTCGAGGGCGGTGTGGTTCGCCATTTCTTCCGGCAGCGTCATCGATGTGGCAGCGTTCCGTGATGTCGGCGCCTTCCGCAGCGACTTCTTCATCGACGCCATCGATATAGAATGGTGTTTCCGGGCATGGTCGGCGGGTTATTCCTGCTGGACGGCCAACGACATTCTCATGCCGCATCGCCTGGGCGGCGGGCATGTCACCGTGCCGCTGATCGGCTGGAAACTGCCCGTGCAGTCGCCGCCAAGGCTGGGCACTTATGCGCGCAATCAGGCAGCATTGCTGCGCGCACCGCATGTGCCTCGCCACTGGAAAGTGCGGGTATGCCTGTATCTGGCAGCCCAGACCGTCGCTTACTGGCTCGCTGACCATGGCCGCACGGCGCGGCCCACCTCTCTGGTAAAGGGATTTGCCGCCGGACTCGCGGGAAGACTGGGACCGCCGAAAGGATCGGCTCGCGCTGCGCCAACTCCCGTAACAGCGGCAAAAGGTCGCCACCCGTCACCGACCCGCGCGGCGCATGAGCAGTAACGCACTGGCGTTACTGGCAAATCATTCGACGATAAAATACGCGTAGACCAGAACGCCAATCAGCAGAAACGCCACCGCCACACTGACGACGAAAAAAACACCCGGCACATTCGCTCCGGCAGGCTGCCCCTGCCCGTTGTCTTCAACCATCGAAATCTCCAGTGAGATGCCGTCACGGCACTTCGACCCATGCGGCAGTATGGGGGTTGCCGACGTGCATCCAGCCGGATGGAATCAGCCCCTGCGCGTCAATATCCTGATTTTACCGCAACTTGCGCTCAATTCGACAGGCAGATCGGGCGTCAAACGGTCCAGCGGCAAAACACCGCGGCGACAGGGCCGCAGCGACGATGTCATACGCATCTGCTGCCCCTTTTTCCCCACCACGATTTCAGCACATCCGCGCATCGGTAACGGTCGTAACAGTTTGATATGAAACTGATTTTCCATTCAACCAATTGCTAAGTTTTCGAAACTGCCGCGAACGTCGATGGTAGTTGGCGGTGAGGTTGAATCGAAAGGAATCTGTCAGCGGCCTGTCATCGCCATCCCGTACGCCCGGAAGAGGCGGCAGGAGACCGGCCCGCGAACGCATCCCTTTTATACCGCATCGTTCGGCTCCTTGCGCCGGTGGAACAGTCTGCCGGCGGCAATGGCCATCCCAAATGAATATGCATTGCCCGGTGGAAGGACGGCGGCGCACGCCCCGCCCCAACCATGGGTCTGACGAGGATACGCTTATGCATCGCGAAAGAATCCGGAATAAAGAGCTTCAATCGAAGGTCACGAGCGCGCTTGAAGCTTCCCGCCACATCAAGAACGGTATGACGGTGGGTATGAGCGGGTTCACCCGCGCCGGCGAGGCAAAGGCGGTGCCGCTCGCCCTCGCTGCCCGGGCCAAGGAAGAGCCGCTCAAGATCACGCTCATCACCGGCGCCTCCCTCGGCAACGATCTCGACAAGACCATGGCCGAGGCGCACCTGCTGTCACGCCGCATGCCGTTTCAGGTAGACCCGGCCCTGCGCAAGCTCATCAACCAGGGCGAGGTCATGTTCGTCGACCAGCACCTGTCGGAAACGGTGGAACTGCTGCGCTCGCATCAGATCGGCCCGGTGGATGTCGCCGTGGTCGAGGCCGTGGCCATCACCGAGCATGGCGGCATCGTGCCCACGACATCGGTGGGCAACTCGGCATCCTTCGCCATTCTCGCCGAGAAGGTCATCGTCGAGATCAATCTCGAACAGTCGGATATGCTTGAGGGCATTCACGACATCTATATCCCCAAGCGCCGCCCCCATCGCGAGCCCATCCCGGTCGTCAATGTCGAAAGCCGCGTCGGCATTCCCTATATCGACATTCCGCCCGAGAAGATCGTGGCCATCGTGGTGACGACGAAGCTGGACAGTTCCTCCACCGTCACCCCGCCCGATGACGACACGCGCGCCATCGCCAGCCACCTGTCGGAATTCCTCCAGAACGAAGTCAGCCAGGGCCGTCTCACCAACAGCCTTCAGCCCTTGCAGGCCGGCATCGGATCCATCGCCAACGCGGTGATGCATGGCCTGATCGATTCGCCATTCCACGATCTGACCATGTATTCCGAAGTGCTTCAGGACAGCACTTTCGACCTGTTCGACGCGGGCAAGCTGGTGTTTGCCTCCGGCTCGTCGATCACGCTGTCGCAGGAGCGCTACAAGAGTGTGTTCCCGCGCCTCAGCGAGTACAAGTCGCGCCTCATTCTGCGCCCGCAGGAGGTCAGCAACCACCCGGAGATCATTCGCCGGCTTGGCCTGATCGCCATCAATACGGCGCTTGAGGTGGATATCTATGGCAACATCAACTCCACGCACGTAGCCGGCACGCACATGATGAACGGCATCGGCGGTTCGGGCGATTTCGCCCGCAACGCTTATCTGTCGGTGTTCGTCACCAAGTCCATCGCCAAGGGTGGGGCGATTTCCAGCGTCGTGCCCTTCGTCAGCCATGTCGACCACACCGAGCACGATGTCGACATCATCGTGACCGAAGCCGGCCTTGCCGATCTGCGCGGGCTGGCGCCGCGTGAACGGGCACGGCGCATCATCGATCACTGCGCCCATGCGAGCTATCGCGATGAACTCAACGATTATTTCGAGCGCGCCGTAGCGCGCGGCGGTCACACACCGCACATCATCGAGGAAGCGCTGTCATGGCACACACGCCTGCGTGAGAACGGATCAATGCATCGCTGATACCGAAGCAACTGGCGTTCATAAACTGAACTTGAAGCAAAGGCCGATGAACCCGTTTCATCGGCCTTTTAACATAGCAGGACAGCGATCTGGAAGCGTGCGCTCCACTTGCGTCGTAATGACGTGCGACAGCACGGAACCGAAGCGCAAGATGTATCACAACCACTCCGACGCCATCAGAACAAGAATAATGCCAGTTATTATAAATATTTGTTATTATTATAAGACAATTACCGATCTATCGACAGCCGATAAATTAATGGCCATAATACCTGAGGTGTGATAATTGCACTCTCCCTGCAGGATAGAGTCCGGAACCCATGATCGTATCTGCCCCTGATGTCCGTCGACACGCGGTACTCGGCGCCGTCAAGGGTGGGGAGATCAGACCAGCATTCCAGCCCATCATCCGTTTGCGAGAGCAGTCGCTGGCGGGCTTCGAGGCTCTGGCCCGGTGGGACAGCCCGACCTATGGAAGCATCGCGCCGAGCACCTTCATTCCGTGGGCCGAGGAAGACGGGCTGATCAACGCCCTGACGCACGGGCTGGTGTCTTCGGCGTGCGCAGCGGCAGCAGCCTGGGGCGAACATTTTTTCCTGTGCTTCAATATATCCCCTCTTCAGTTCAACGGCAGCGATCTCGTATCGGTGATTTTCTCGGCGGTGGACGGCACCGGCTTTTCCCGGCACAGGCTGGTTATGGAGATGACCGAAACCAGCGCTATATCCGAAACGCGCAACGCGCACGAGATGATCGGACACCTGAGCAAATCCGGTGTCAGAATCGCGCTCGACGACTTCGGCACCGGCCACTCCGGATTGAGCCGCCTGCTCAGCTTTCCCTTTTATGCCCTCAAGATCGACAAGACCTTCGTGCGCACCATCGAGGCCGACGCCGACGCCCGGATGATCGTCTCGGCAATCGTCGGGCTTTGCGACAGCCTTGGCCTGAAGGTGGTGGCTGAAGGCATCGAAAGGCCGGAGCAACTGGCGGTTTTGCAGGAACTTGGCTGCACCTATGGCCAGGGATGGCTGCTCGGCAGGGAGATGACGCCCGCGGCCGCAGCGCACTTTGCCGAAGGCCGGAAGGTTGCAACGCATTATCCTGAGACTGCCGTCGATCTCGCTGAGGAGGCGGCAAAACGCCGCCTGTTCGACGAACACGTGGCACGCGGGCGGCTTTTGTCTCGCGGCGCAAATCTCTCGGGCCTCGATATCCTGTTTGGCCTTTCGGACATCGGGCTGTGCCAGGTCGATCTTCACATGACCATCGTGCGGGTCAACGAAACGCTGGCGGCGCTGTTCCACAAGCATGTCCACGACCTGCAGGACGGAGCGGTCAAGGACGTTCTGCCGGCGGACTTCGCCGGCTGGCTCTGGCAGCATGCCGGCGAAATCGGCGCGAGCGACGATACGTTCGTGTACTCCCTCGCGGAACGGAGCGGCCGCGCCATCCGCCTCCGCGTCAGACGGATGCTCTCGGGAGGCAGCCTCACAGGCATTCTGATCATGGCGGTGCCGAACTGAAAACCCGGGCGGTATAATGCCACGCGACTCAAGGCAACCATGGCTTCAACACCGAAACCGAACTCCTCCGGGCATGCCCGTCACACCCCTCACGTCATGGCTGCCGAAAAACCGCTTGTATGTCCGCAACATGACACAAGCATCAATTTCCCCTTGACATATTGGTTATTTTATTTCCTTCAGGGGTGCTGACTTTTTGCGCAAATGCCACGCAAATGGCTATTGCCTTGCCGAAAGCTGCCTGCATTATGCGCTGCTGCATAATTTCCGTACAATTGTCCTTCAACCTTTTCACCCATAGGTGAGCAACCTTCAGGAGTCATGATGTCTCATCGCCAGAGCCTTCTCGATCTCGCCCTCGTCCGTCTCGACGAAGCCGCCCAGCACCTGCAAGTGGACGCGGACGTCATCGAGAAACTGAAATACCCCCGCGAGACGACGAAGGTTCGCCTGATGATTCGCATGGACGATGGTTCGCGTAAGTCGTTCCTCGCATGGCGCTGCCGCTATGACGACACCCGCGGCCCCACAAAAGGCGGCATTCGCTTCCATCCCGACTCCAATGAGGACGAGGTCGAGACCCTGGCCTTCTGGATGACGTTCAAATGCGCCGTCATGAACCTGCCCTACGGCGGCGGCAAGGGCGCGGTCAGCGTCGATCCGCGCTCGCTCTCCAAGGCAGAGCTTGAGCGCCTGTCGCGCTCCTATATCCAGGCGTTCGCCCGCATCGTCGGTCCCGACCGCGACATTCCCGCGCCGGATGTCTACACCAACTCGATGATCATGGGCTGGATGGCCGATGAGTATTCGCAGATCGTTGGCGAGGCTTCGCCGGCGGTGATCACCGGCAAGCCGATTGCGCTCGGCGGCTCCGTGGGCCGTCAGGATGCGACTGCACGCGGCGGCTACTATCTGGTGCGCGATCTGGCCACTGAACTCGGCCTTGAAGGCCGCACGCGCGTCGCCGTGCAGGGCTTCGGCAACGCCGGCCAGTACATCGCCTCGCTGCTGGCCTCGGACGGCAACGTGATCGTCGCGGTGTCCGATTCGAGCGGCGCGGTCTACTCGCCGGACGGGCTGGACATCGACCTTCTGCTGCAAGCCAAGGCCGAGAACAAGTCTGTCGCTTCCACGGCAGGCAAGAGCGGCCATCAGGCCATTTCGGCCGAAGACCTCATCGCCGTGGACGCGGACCTGCTCGTACCGGCAGCGCTTGAGAGCATGATCCACGAAGGCAATGCCGAAAACGTCAAGGCCAAGGTTATTCTTGAGCTGGCGAACGGCCCTGTCACGCCCGAGGCCGACGCCATCCTTGCCCGCAAGGGTGTGACGATCCTGCCGGATATTCTCGCCAACGCCGGCGGTGTGACCGTGTCTTACTTCGAATGGGTGCAGAACAAGCAGGGCTACGCCTGGGCGCTGGAAGAGGTGCATGAGCGCCTGCGCACCATCATGGTGCGGGAAGGCCGCGCCATCTGGGAGATTGCCCAGGACAAGAACGTGTCATGGCGCACGGCCGCCTATGTTCACGCCCTGGCCCGCCTGGCGGCAGCCATCGAGGCACACGGCACGCAGTCGTTCTTCGCAAGCTGAGACTCCAGCAGACACGACAACACGTTCTGAAAGCCGGGCGCGAGGAAAGCGTCCGGCTTTTGTCTTAAAACCACTGAAAAATAAACCACTGAGAAATATCCCCCCTTGTCCCCTGAAAAAAATCGCCAGAGAACTGAAATTATTGACGTATCACGACATATATGATCAACGGCATTCTTAGTTTTGTAAATATTGGCGGAATGGACTGTGCCAATGCTTTCATGACCGCTCGGGAAACAAAAAAGCGCCTCGGGAAACAAAAAAGCACTTGGCAAGTTTTAAATCGCGAGCCTGCTGCACAGAAAAATCAGACCATAACAAAATCTCGCTGATGTGAAGCGTTAAGTTATGGTAAACAGGCGCGCAACTTTTGCAGAAACGCGCCGGAGTGGGCCGGCTCGACTAATTTGGAGGAGTTTTGCAATGCGTGCGGTACTGATTTTGGGGGCTGTAAGCCTCATTCTGGCTGGCTGTCAGAGCACCGAAGAGTCGATGTACAGTGCTGAGCGCGTTTGCCTTAACGCCGGCCTGAAGCCCGGTTCACGGGCTTTCGACAGGTGCGCGAATGCCGCCTATGACGAGAACCGTCGCCAGTCCGATCAGGCGGCGACGGCTGTCGCGGTGGGTGCAGCGGCGGGCGTTATCGGCGGCGCGGTCGTCGGCGCCGCCGCAGCGCAGCCGCGCGGCTACTATTACGGCTGGGGCCCACGCTGCAACCGCTGGGGTTGCTGGTAAGCCAGTCCGGTTCGAGCAGTTTGCATCGGATTCAATGCATCGAATCGCGTGCAAAGCGGCATAGAACACTGACTTGAAACATCCGTCCCGGTATAGAGGTGCGGTTCCACCGGAGCCAGACCTCTATACCGGGGTTTTTTGTGTGGGAGCGGCTGGGCGGGTCAGGGAAAACTGTCGCCCCATCCTGCACGTCGGGCAATGCGATACGTATCGCCATCCCTTCGGCTGACCGTCCGCTGGACGATAGAGCCATCTGCCTCGCAGAGCTTCAGGCTGATATGCCCCTTCCCGGCACGTGGCGGCGCGAGAATGCGCGCACTAGCAAGGTTGTCGCTATCACTGCCGGATGTGCGCGAGACCGCAATGAAGGCATATTTCTCATCCTCCCACGGCACATCGCCACCCTTGACCATCCGGTGCATTTTGGAGCGCGCGACACGCTGGGCGAAGTGGCACCAGTCCGGCGCGATGACGGGGCACGGCAACTCGTGAGGGCACGGTGCCACGATATGCCCGCCAGCATCGATCAATTGCCGCCGAACGGCTTCCACGCGACGGAATCCAGCCGGAGTGCCCGGCTCCACGATGACGAGGACATCACGTGCGCGCGCCCATAGCCGCTCGATCAGGCCGTCACGGTCCCGTTCCTCGATTTCGTCGAGCACATAAGCCATGGTCACAAGATCGTGCTGCTCGGGCTGGCTGCTGCCGGCTGCATCGCCGACAATATTCTGCGATTGCCAGACCACACACATATCGGAACCGCCCTCCCCGGTCAGCGACGCCGACAGTTTCTCGCCCCACCGCCGGATTGAGGCGCTGCCTTCGACCAGCAGCGCCTTCCGGCATGACGGCCACTGGCTTGACGTCGCCCAAAGCGCAGTACCCGGTCCCGCGCCGACATCCAGCAAAGTCTCGGGAGCGAAGCCCGGCCTTTCTTCAGCAACGGTAGCCAGGGCCGCGCGCACGGCAGCGTAAGTCGCGGGCAGGCGCGTGGCGAGATAAGCCAATGCCGCACGATCACCCGCAAGGTGAAAGGCCCCATCGCGCACTTCAGCGCGATATCGCGCGGATAGCGTCGAGGCCGCGCGCGCGAGATCGGCAACGGCGTGCCCCTCCAGCGCGGCATCGACCGCGCGTTTCAATGCAACCGGCAGTTCCATGTCGTTCCTTACTCGGCCGCATTCCGCAATGGCATCAACAACCCCTGCGCTGCGTGCACAAGCTGGTCCGCAACCTCGGTCAGATCGCTGGCGAGACAGGCGAAACCGCCAGTCGGCTCCAGTGACTGCTCGTCCATATAGAGCGAGCGGTTGATCTCGATCTGCAACGCATGCCGGGCAGCAGCGGGCGAGCCGTAGTGCTCGGTAATATAGCCGCCGGCATAGGGCCGGTTGCGAACGACATTATAGCCCCGAACGCGAAAAGCC
This sequence comes from Pseudochelatococcus contaminans, assembly GCF_014195635.1. Taxonomy (GTDB): domain Bacteria; phylum Pseudomonadota; class Alphaproteobacteria; order Rhizobiales; family Beijerinckiaceae; genus Pseudochelatococcus; species Pseudochelatococcus contaminans. The sequence continues at coordinate 135,680 of NZ_JACICC010000002.1, forward strand.
TTTTCGACGAAGTCGATGATGGCCGGCGCACAGCTCATACCGAAGCGATCTCCGAGCACGATATCAGGCGCGGCGGCGGACAACGCGGAACCCATTGGAGCGGGCATGGAATGGCAGTCCACCAGCAGCGCTGCCCCGAAGCGCGTCCGCGTCTCGGCAAGACGCTGGCGCAGCGCCTCATGATAGGGCCTGTAAAGCGTCTCCACACGAAGCAACCCCTCTTCAAGCGGAATGCGGCCGGGGTAAATGTTCTGGCCATTGCCGACGACGCGCGGAATGGTGCCAAGGCCACCGGCGACGCGTGGCGAGCGCGTATTGGCATGCGCCGGCGGCTTTTCCGTAAACAGGCGCGGGTCCAGCTCGCCTGGCTCGCGGTTGAGATCGAGATACGCGCGGGGGAAATGCGCCACCATCAACGGCGCCCCCAGCCCCACCACACCCGCGAACAATCTGTCGACGTAAGCATCCTCGGACCGGCGCAGCGAGGCGGGATCGAGGCATGATTCGTCACAGAACGACTTCGGATAGACGCGCCCGGCATGTGGCACATTGAAAACTACCGGCGCGCTATGCGGCGCAGGCTCGAAAATGGTGAAAGGCGGGCTGAAGTCCTGTGCGGCGTCGCGCATGTCTGTCCGGTTTGTTGATTGATCTTGTTGAAGGCAGCGAACATCCGATGCCATTTTGCCACATAGTGCCGTTTTCGGCGGTTCCTGTCCACGATGCATGTTTTGGCATGCGGTTAAGGCTGGAGGCCAGCCGGAACCTTCACACCAAATTTACGATCCGCATTGCTTGATGGTGCCCGTAATGGGGTGACCCCACCAATATAGCCTGCCGCAACCCGTCGCTCCCGCGAGCGCACGAAGGTCTATGGAACACCACGCGATTCGTCGAAAAGATATATCATGAACAAGATCCTCCTCGCCGAAGACGACAACGATATGCGCCGCTTTCTCGTCAAGGCCCTGCAGAACGCGGGCTATGACGTGGCGTCATACGACAACGGCCTTTCCGCTTACAATCATTTGCGGGAAGAGCCCTTCGAATTGCTGCTGACCGACATCGTCATGCCGGAAATGGACGGCATCGAACTGGCCCGCCGCGCCACGGAACTCGACCCGGACATCAAGGTCATGTTCATCACCGGGTTTGCCGCAGTCGCGCTCAACCCCGATTCGCAGGCCCCAAAAGACGCCAAGGTGCTCTCCAAGCCCTTCCACCTGCGCGAGCTGGTCGGAGAAGTGGAAAAGCTGCTGGTGGCCTGAGAAGCTGCTATCCGGGACATACAACCCCGCAAAACACTTGCCTGGCGCCGGCACGACCCTTGGCCAGCGAAATTTTTCCACATGCAAGCCGCGTTTCGGATGTTTCACGGCTTGCATGTCCTGCCGGGGCGCGTTATAGCCCTTTCAATGGATGCGGCGTTCAATTCCGCCGTCGCAATCAAGTGTATCGTCAACTGCGGTACACCTCATATAGGGTCTGTGGATAAAGCGGTTTTCGCTTGATTGACAGAAAAAACCCTGTATGAAGCCATACACCTTCGTTTGTTGCAATCATATGCACGGACAATGGGCGCGTAGCTCAGCGGGAGAGCACTACGTTGACATCGTAGGGGTCACAGGTTCGATCCCTGTCGCGCCCACCATTTCTTTCAATAAAACTGAATAGTTATTCACTCTTGCATCCAGATTTGCAGGGCGCTTTTGGTTCATTGAACCACGCGCATGGATTGATTGCTATTTTCGATCCGAGAATCGGAGCACTCGCAACCTGCGTATCGAGACGCTTGGGACTTATCCCTCGATCACCGCCAGCCCTCTCCCCTTCCCCATTCCGCGGATCAGTACCTCTACAAACATCAGCCAACATGGGACGGCGTAGCAAGCCAATTGCGCTGTCCGGACTGGCAGGTGCGACTTGGCACGACACGCGAGTCGGTGCTGGAAACTTGCGAAGCGCCGCTCATCATCTTTAGTATCATTTGATCGAAGTGGGCCAGCAAGATCAGATGCCAGCGAGACAGTTATGCCTGTATCGGCCACAGCGCCCAGCTACAGGCAGCCACCCACAACACAACGGTTAGTAATAATTGCCAATCAGCGACCAGCGCATCAGTAGGCGACTCGCCACCATCGAGCGCTTCCACCACGAACCAGTAACGAAACAAGCCAAACAGCACCAGCGGAATGGTAATGATCAACTCAGGCTTGGTCGACATCACAAACATGCTGTAAAATAAAAGCGCTCCCGTTGCAGACATTTCTGCGTAACGATCAACGAGCGAGACAGAGTATTTTTCGAGCACCTTGCGCCCCTCCGCTCCGCTATGACCCAGCTCCTGCCGCCGTTTCACCGCGGCCAGATATAATGCCAGACACAAGGTCGTAATGAACATCCAGGAGGATACTGGTACATTGAGCGCCATAGCTCCGGCATATACTCGCAGCACAAAACCAATAGCGACGCTAAAGATATCGACAACAGGCTGATGCTTAAGCACGAACGTATAAGCCAGGTTCAAGGCCAAATAAGCGGCAATGACCATAACCACTTTCGGTGCAACGAACCAGCCTGCCACCAATAGAGCATAAAGGCTCCCAAGCAGCATGACAGCAGCTGGCACCGACACGGTTCCCGCAGCGAGAGGGCGGGTTTTAGACTTCCCGGGGTGGCGGCGGTCTCGCTCGATGTCCTGTATATCGTTGACGATATAAGCCGCCGATGCGGCGACGCAGAACAGCAATAAAGCGAACATGGCATCGCGGACGGCGATAACATCCAGGAACTCACCGGAAAATACCAGTGGAGCCAGAACAAAACTGTTCTTGATCCACTGCTTAGGTCGCATCAGCTTGATTAAGGCCATAATTTGCGCTAATTGCGAGCGAGTTGCTGCCTTATCGAGCATTATTTCTGAACCTTGGTGATGTCATTGAATGTCTGCCCCGACTAAGCTGGCGATTAGCTATGCTATTTTCGCATTAATCGCAACCGCAGCAAACATCGGCATTCAGGTTCTTGTTATCCATATCTACCAGGGCGTTTTCGCGATACTGGCTTCGATCATTGCAGGCACCGGGGTCGGGTTGATCGTGAAGTATATACTGGACAAGCGCTACATTTTCCGTTTCCATGCCCGCAACATCGCTCACAATACCCGGACCTTTGTCCTTTACAGTGCCATGGGCCTCGCTACGACTCTGATTTTCTGGGGAGCAGAGCTTTGCTTTCAATACGCTTTCGAGTCCGATGAAATGCGATATCTCGGTGGCGTCATCGGTTTGGCCATTGGCTATCTGACGAAGTATCAGCTCGATAAGCGTTACGTCTTCCGCACGGAGGATGCATGACGCCAATTGCCGCATGGGGACGGCTGAGCGCTGACCCTCACCATGTCAGCAGACTCAATCATCCCTCCGGAGTTCCGGATCTTCTTCGTCATGCCAGCCACTCGGGCATCGCTCATGGCATGGGACGCAGCTACGGCGACGTTTGCCTGAATCCCGAAGGCACGCTCTGGATCACGACCGGACTGGACCATTTCATCGCCTTCGATAGCGAGAGCGGACGCTTGGTCTGCGAGTCTGGCGTGCTGTTGCGAGACATTCAACGGATGGTCATTCCTCGTGGCTGGATTTTGCCGGTCACGCCAGGCTCCCAGTTGGTGACAGTGGGAGGCGCCATTGCCAACGACGTACATGGCAAGAACCACCACGTCGTCGGTTCGTTCGGCGATCATATCCGGCGAATAACTCTCGTCCGCACCGATGGAGAAATCATCAACTGCGGCCCGGATGAACACGCTGAATGGTTCGCGGCCACAGTGGGGGGACTGGGGCTGACCGGGGTGATTACCCAGGCTGAAATCCAGTTACACAGGGTTGTCGGGCCATGGCTGGATACAGAAACCGTTCCCTATGCGAATCTCGACCAGTTTTTCCAGCTCGCGGACAGCTCCGAAGCCGATTGGGAGCATACGGTATCGTGGATCGACTGTATTGGGGGTAGCGATGGTCGTGGCCTTTTCATGCGTGCCAACTCAGCCGATGTTGCAGACCGTCCGGTAAATGAAGGGCGTAAACTGACGATACCCTTCGTTCCCCCGGTTTCCCTTGTCAACCGCATCTCATTGCGTGCATTCAATACTGCCTATTACCATTTCAAGAAATGGCGCTCGGGAAGAAATATCACGCATTACGAACCATTCTTCTATCCGCTGGATAACCTGCTTGAATGGAACAGAATGTATGGACCGAAAGGATTCTTCCAGTACCAGAGCGTCGTGCCACGCAATGGTGGGCATGCCGCGATACATGCCATGCTGAAAGAGATCGCCCGTTCGCACGACGGTTCCTTTTTGGCTGTCCTGAAGACATTCGGAAACCGCCAGCCTGTTGGAATGCTGAGCTTTCCGCAGCCCGGCGTAACGCTAGCCCTGGACTTCCCAAATAACGGGATTCGCACACACAGACTTTTGGAACGGTTGGATGCAATCGTGCACGATGCTGGCGGTCGCATTTATCCTGCCAAAGACGCGCGAATGCCGAGAGAGCTTTTTGAAAGAGGCTATCCGCGTCTGACGGAATTCATGCAATACCGCGATCCTGGCATCAGTTCCGGTCTCTCACGCCGCTTGATGGGATATTAAGTGAATACGAAACAACGAATCGTCATTATTGGCGCCACTTCAGCCATCGCGGAGCATTGCGCCAGACTCTGGTTGCAGAAGCGGCCCACCGAGCTGACCCTGGTCGGTCGTGATGCACGTCGTATCGAGAGAGTTGCGACAGATCTGAAAGTGCGCTGCCCCCAATCCGAGATTCGGATTGTCCAGGCCGAGTTTTTAGATCCTGCCGCAATAGCCACGATAACCGGGGATATCGTCGACAGCGGCCGTATCGACATCGTACTGATTGCGCACGGGTCGCTGCCCGAGCAAGCTGCGTGCCAGAACGACCTGCGCTCCTGTTACGATGCGATCGAGATAAACGGAGTTTCGCCCGTACTGTATGCTGAAGCATTTGCAAAGAAGATGGCAAACAACAACCACGGCACCATCGCGCTGATCGGCTCCGTGGCGGGTGATCGGGGGCGAAAATCCAACTATGTTTACGGTGCCGCCAAAGGGTTGGTTGCGCGCTATGCTGAAGGGTTGCAACATCGCTTTGCGGGCACCGGGGTCAAGGTGGTGCTGATAAAGCCGGGTCCGACCGACACCCCCATGACGGCGCACCTCAAAGACAATGGTGCAAAACTGGCCTCTGTTGAAGTTGTGGCGAAACAAATTGTCGAGGGCGTGGAAGCAGGCAAGCCTGTTATTTACACACCGGCAAAATGGCAGTTGATTATGATGATCATCAGGAATCTGCCTGCTTTCATATTCAACAAAATGGACATCTAAAGGCTGTTCTTATTTCATAAAACCATCTGATGCTCTAACTCGTTGCCATTGAGAAACCACTGAGCAAAATTTACAGACAATACAAATCAGCTGCCGGGAAGTTTAGGAATGAATGCAGTTAATAAAATTGAGAAATTCATTTATGAATCGGCGGCCTGGAAATTCATTCTTGTTATTGGATTACTGACTCTCTTCAAAACAGGGATCTGGTATATTCCAAACCTGAGCACGACACAATCCATCGCGCAGAATCCATTTGCGAGTCCATTTTCCGAATATAGCACGGATCATTATTTATTCTGGAGTTGGTTAGGCCCGTTCGTCGCATGGCTGATTGGCGCGACAGGAAAGTGGCAATTCTTTGCATTTCATCTGGCATTTTCTGTCGCCTTTACACTTCTGTTTATAAGAATTGCATTCACAAACTTCTCAAATGAGCTGGCACGATCATCTCTTGTTTTGTTCAGCGTATTACCCGTTTCGGCAACTGCCTATTTCTGGGTCAGCACAGATTCGATAACCCTCTTCCTGATGCTTTTGGCTCTGGCTTTCCCCAATTCACTTCTTTTAACATTCTCACTTGGCATTCTGCTCGGAATGCAACATTTTGAGCAAGGATTTTTTGCAGCGGCGGGTCTTTTATTTGCGGTGACCATCAGTCACAAGCAGGGATACTTGCTGAAATATTCATGGAAATTCTGCCTGTCTTTATTGATTGGAACAATCCTCGGCAAAATTATTCTTATTGGACTGTTCAAATATTATTCCATCGATATAGAATCAGGAAGGCTGGATTGGCTTCTCAGGAATATCAACCTGCTGCTCAGCTATTTCTTCTTCCATTTTCATTATATCATCTGGTCCGTTCTGGGGCTCGGCTGGCTTGTGGCGATCAGGTTCATGGATTGGGGCCACAAGTCGGTGCCTTTCTTCCTCACCCTTGCCGGACTATGCCTGCTGCTGCCGGTTTCTGGCGATCAGACGCGTGTTCTGGCCATTATTACTTTTCCGCTGGTATCGGCATATTGGCTCTTTAATCAGGATTTTCTTGAAAAAATCACCAGACGAGAGATTTCCATGCTGTTCATCGCCTGGGTGCTGGTGCCTTGGGGGTGGGTGTGGGATGGTATTCCCAGATGGTCGGCGTTCCCTTATGATGTGGCATACGTCCTTCATCGACTGTTCGGATGGTTTGATGTGCCGATGGATCCGGCTCTCTGGCCGTTTCGATAACGCATACTGCTGGCATGCCCGTTCATGGTTTTTCTCGCCGATTTACACGTCCACTCAAAATATTCCCGCGCCACGAGTCGTGATCTCGATCTGGAGCATTTGTTCTGGTGGACAGCGCGCAAGGGTATACGTGTTGTTGGCACCGGCGATTGCGTGCATCCGGTCTGGCTGAGTGAGATCAAGGACAAGTTGGTGCCGGAGGGCAACGGGCTGTTTCGCCTCAAGCCGGACATCGAGGCAGATATTCTGCAAACCTTGCCCGCAGCGTGCCGCCACCCGGTGTCCTTCATGCTGTCTACGGAAATTTCGACGATCTACAAAAAGGGCGACAAGACCCGCAAGATCCATCATCTCATTTACGCGGCGGACCTTGCCGCAGTAGATCGATTGGCGACGGCGCTGGCCGGCATCGGTAACATCGCTTCGGACGGACGGCCCATACTCGGCCTCGACTCGCGCAACCTGCTGGAGATCGCGTTGGACTCAGGCCCGGACTCGTATCTTGTTCCAGCGCATATCTGGACGCCTTGGTTTGCCGCGCTTGGCTCGCGGTCCGGCTTCGACTCCATCGAGGAGTGCTACGGCGATCTCGCCGATCATATCTTCGCGGTAGAAACCGGCCTGTCCTCCGACCCGGCAATGAACTGGCGCGTATCGTCGCTGGACCGTTTCCGCCTCACGTCGAATTCGGACGCCCATTCGCCAAGCAAGCTGGGGCGGGAGGCGACACGTTTTGGCTGCACACCGGACTATTTCGCCATTCGGCGCGCGCTTGAAACGGGCGATGGCTATGTCGGCACCGTCGAATTTTTCCCCGAGGAAGGCAAGTATCATCAGGATGGGCACCGTGCATGCAAGGTGCGCCTGACACCGGCTGAAACCATTGCCCTCGGCGGCCTTTGCCCGGTTTGCGGCCACCCGGTCACCGTTGGTGTCGCGCATCGCGTCGAGGCACTCGCCGACCGCGCGGAGGACGAAGCGCCGCCGCCGCCGACAGCGGGCACGACATCCAGCATGGTGCCGCTGCCGGAAATTCTCTCTGAAATCATCGGCGTCGGCGTTGCATCGAAGGCCGTCACTCGCGCCTACGACCGCACCCTCGCCGCATTGGGGCCAGAGCTGACCGTACTGGAGGAACAGCCCATCGAGGAGCTTGCCACGGCGCATCCGCTATTGGGTGAGGCGGTGGCACGGCTGCGTGCCGGCCGGGTTATCCGCCAGGCGGGCTACGATGGCGAATATGGCGTGATCCGCCTGTTCGAGGATGGAGAGCTGGATCGCGGAGCGAAGAAGGCGGGGCCGCTATTTGCGTGAAGCGCTGCATCGGTGACGGAGACCTTTCGAACGACCAGATCGATTTCAGCTTGATGAATTGGGGAACTTGACGTGTTGCCGAGCGGTTAACGGACATACCGACGGCAATTCGCGAAAGGATATCCAATGTCTGATCTGAAGCATAAGTTCTGGGATCGTCTCGACGGCATCAATGCCGGACTTCTGGGCACGACGAATGAGTTGAAATTTGTCCCAATGTCCCATTACGCCGATCCCGAGCAAAATGCGCTGTGGTTCATCACCGCAAATGGCGTGGATCTTGTTTCGCAAACGGAATCCGGTCCTAAGAACGCTATCCACCTCATCGGCGATGAAGCAGGTAAGCTCTGGGCGCGCATCGAGGGGCAGCTTGAGTTGTCGCAGGATACGGCCAAGCTTGATGAAATCTGGAACTCCGTCGCTGAATCGTGGTTCGATGGCGGCAAACGCGATCCGGACATCCGGCTGTTGAAGTTCTCCCTCGCCCGCGCCGAAGTATGGACGACAAATGGCAAGCTCGGCTTCCTGTATGAAATCAGCAAGTCCAAGCTGACAGGCGACAAGCCGGACCTTGGCGAAAATTACAATCTAACGTTCTGACCCGTCAGCATCGACTGGCATGGGCAAATGAAATGGGGAGCCATATCGGCTCCCCTTTTTTCGTGTGATCCGGTCTCACAAGCCCGGCATCCGCAAGCCCGGCATCCGACGGATGCAACGGGCTTTGGCGTTGGTGGATCAGGGCAGCGCCTTGCTGAATGCGTCCACGGCAAGGATTGCGTCCGCCACGTCGGCGGCTGTCAGGTCGGCGCGCAGGTTCTTCAGCGTGTCGCCGTCGCTGTTGGCCAGTTCACCGACCTTCAGCAAATCCTCGCGGCTGACATCGGCCAGGTGCAGTTCCTTGAGCGTGGTCGGCATGGCGATGGAGCGGAAGAAACGGATGTATTGCTCCAGATCTTCCTCCGGACGCTGATCGAGCACCATGTGTGTCAGGATGCCGTAAGCAACCTTCTCGCCGTGGGTCAGGTGATGAATGTCGCCGTGCAGCGCGGTGAAGCCATTATGAATGGCGTGCGCGCCGGCAAGGCCACCGTTCTCGAACCCAAGGCCGGACAGCAGCGTCGCGGCCTCGACCACGGCTTCCACAGCGGGTGTGACGAGCCCTTCCGCAACCGCCAGATAGGCGCTGTAGCCGTAATCCAGAAGCGTCTTTTCGCAGGCTTCGGCAACCGCGATACCCGCGATGGACACAGACCCGCCGACCATGGTTTTGCTATTGGAGCGCTTCACCGCCTGCGCCTCGACATTGGTGGCGAGACCATCGGCAATGCCGGATGCAAAAAGACGCACGGGCGCCTGCGCACAGACCCAGGTATCGACGAGCACCAGATCGGGGTTCTTGCTGTAGAACCTGTAGCGTTCGAAAACGCCGTCCTCCGAATAGATCACCGACAGCGCGCTACATGGCGCATCGGTCGACGCGATGGTCGGAACGATGACGACCGGCTGTTTGAGATCATCGGCAACGGCTTTCACGGTGTCGAGCGTCTTGCCGCCGCCCAGCCCCACGACAACCGTGGTGCCGATATCCCGTGCAGCCTTGGCGATGCGCTTGATTTCGGTTTCCGACGACTCGCCCTGAAAGCGCTCGCGATGGAAACGCGCCTTGCCGTCCAATGACGCCTCAACCTGACTTCCGATCAGACCCCAGACAGTATCGTCGGCAACCAGAAACGCGTGGTCGCCCAGTTGGCTCAGGTAATCTCCCAGCTCGCGGATGACACCGCTTCCCTGAACATAGCGGGACGGCGATGCGAAAATGCGTGTGCTCATGGTGTTGACCTCCCTGAATGCCGGTCTGAAAGCCGGCCCGCCCGCAACCACGGAGCGGGCGTGGCGCATCCTAACCGCTCCGGCGGGGCGCTATCAAGGCGAAGACGACCGCCCCAGATGCCGTCGATGAGGATGCCGGCACGGTCGCGGACCTGCCACGGCAAGGAAAGCCGCATGCCTCTACCCCACCATGATCGCAGGTGCGGCGGATCGACACAGCTTGCACATGGGCGGCAAAGATGCTGTCCTTTTTCCGGATAACAACGCATCAGGAGAGACGCCAATTTCCGAAAACGGAAAGACCGATCCGTCCCGATTGCGGTGGGACGATGTGCGGGTGTTTCTCGCCATCGCGCATACGGGCACGCTGAGCGGCGCGGCGGTTCGCCTCGGGGCGGGCCTTGCCACGGTATCGCGCCAGATCGAGCGGCTGGAATCCGCGCTCGGTTTGACGCTGTTCAGCCGCCATCAGAATGGTTATCGCCTCACCGATGACGGGGCCGCGCTGCTGGAGCGGGCGCAGGCACTGGAACATGCGGCTGAGGTTCTCTCGGAAGGGTCGGCCGCGCAGGCGGGCGTCGCCGGGCGCGTGCGGCTGGCCACCGCCGAAACACTGGCTAATTATGTCATCATCCCGGCACTGCCGCGACTCGCCGCCAGCTACCCTGACCTGACGCTTGAGGTGGTTACCGACGTTCAGACGGTCAACCTGCATCGGCGTGACGCGGATCTGGCTGTAAGATTGGTGAAGCCGACACGAGGCAATGTCACCATCCGCCGGTTGGGCACCATCGGCTTCGGCCTCTACGGTGCAAGGACTTATATGGAAAGCCGGCCGCAGGCTGCCGGCGATACCCGTTTCGAGGCCGATCGTTTCATTACATGGTGCGACACCTACGGGCACCTACCTGCGGCGCAATGGGTGGAGCGTGTGCTGCGCGGGCGCCCGCCGGCATTGGCAACGACAACGCTCTCCGCCCAGCTATCCGCCACCGTTGCCGGCGTCGGGCTTGGTGTGTTGCCGCATTTCATCGCGCGGCGGCACGATCTGGCCTGCGTGCAGGCTGACCTCGGCATCGACAGGGAGATCTGGCTGGCGATCCATGCCGATCTGGGACATTCACGCAGGATCAGGGTCGTGGCGGAATTCGTGACCGCGTTGATCCGGGAATCGAAAACCGACCTCGAAATCCCGCCTGCCCCGCCTTGATGCTTCCTGGATGCTTCCTGAAACGGCAAGCATCTCCCGTAGCAGCATCACCGAAACCTCCACAGGCCGGAGGTTTCGGCAGGCGACCGGAAAGATTACCGCGCGGCAAACCCGTTATCGGATGACCATGCAACGGTGCGCGACGCAACCTCTTCCGCCTTTTGGCCCATGATCAACAAGTGGCAAGCGCCTTCGATCACGTCGTAATCCGTCTTCGCGGGAGCGAGCCGTTGCCATTGCCACGCGGCTTTCACCAGCGGGGGCGCAACCAGCCGATCCTCGCTTGCGGCGATGAGCAGCAGCGGCGCGCGTCTGGCCGGCGGCCAAAGGACTGTGCCGAAGCCTGTTGCCGCTTCACCGTAAATCCGGCCGGGGCTTGGCACCAGGGATTCGTAAATCTCATTGCGGCGACCAAGCGGGAGCGTGTTGGCGGCGCGCGTATCGAAAACGTTGCGAGCGATGTCGTAAGTCTGGTTCCAGCCTCGCCAGCCCTTACTCACGAGCAACGCCGACTCGAAGGACACGGGATCGGGCAAAAGCCCTGCAAACGGCGCAGGCGACAGCACGATGCCTCCAGCGCCCAACCCTCGCGCGAGCAGCAGTTGAACGACCAGCCCGCCGAAAGAATGACCGACCAGCAACGGCGGCTTGTCGAATGCAGAGATGATACGGGCATAATGGTCGACGATTTCCGTCACCGACAGCGCTCCGAAGCGCGGGTCCAGCCCGGCGCGCAGCTCCTCGACAGGCCTGTCGAGCCACGGCCATGCAGGGGCAACGGTGTGAAAGCCGGCAGCCTCAAACGGCTTGCGGAATTCGTCCCAGCCGGCCGGTGTCGCCCATGCACCGTGAATGAACACCACCGCTGGCCGTGACGGGTCGCCCCCGGCGTCGTGCGGCGTTTGATGATTCGTTGTCATCGTCAGACTGCTCCCACGTTTTAGAACCCCTCACAGCGGGCAAACGTATTCCCGGTTTATGACCGCAACATTGCCATGGCCCGCACAGCGTGCGCCAGCGCGCGGTTACGGGACAACCGGGGCACACCGGCTGGCAATACACAATTCAATCAGCCTGGCGAAGCTTCGCCGAAGGATATTTAAGGTAACGTTAACCATTCGGGTAGAAAGACATAGGATATCGACTATCGATCCGGGGTAAAGTCCTTGTCGGCTCTTGATTCTTTTCGCGCCGCGTCATTAGCGGCCATCGTCGCCCTCGCCTTGGCCTCCTGCACAACCACGCAGGGCCAGCAGGGTACGGAGTTGCCCTCCCCGCCGCCGACGAACGTGGCAGCGCTGCCGCCGGCGCCGCTCCCCGATCCATTCCGGCCGGTCAATCAATCGCCTGCTGACATGTATGCCGCCAGGCAGGATGGCGAATTTGCCATTCCGCCCGTGGACCCGGTGCATATGAAGCCCGCGCATATCCGGCAGGTGGTGGACTATCGGACGAAGGAAGTCCCCGGCACCGTGGTTGTCGACCAGAACGCACGCCACCTCTATTTCATCATGCCGGAAGGCAAGGCCGTGCGTTACGCGGTCGGCGTCGGGCCGGTAGCGCGCGCCTTCAATGGCGGCGAGGCCGAAATTGCCCGCAAGGCCGCGTGGCCGCGCTGGATTCCCACGCAGGACATGATCGCCCGCAACCCGAAACAATATGAGCGCTATCGCGACGGCGTCGACGGCGGCCCCGGAAACCCCATGGGCGCGCGGGCTCTCTACATGCACAAGGACGGCATCGACACCTACTATCGCGTGCACGGAACGAACGACCCGTCATCCATCGGCAAAGCCGTTTCCGCAGGATGCATCCGGATGCTGAATCAGGATGTCATCGATCTGTATGACCGCGTGGAACCGGGCGCGAAGATCGTCATCCGCTGACGTCGCGCTGCCCCGCCACATTGACGTTCGCCTCGCCCCACGCCTGGAGGGCGAGGATGACGGGCGCCAGACTGCGCCCGCGTTCCGACAGGCTATATTCCACCTTGGGCGGCACTTCCGGGTAAACAGTGCGAATGACGAAGCCGTCGCTCTCCAGTTCGCGTAGCTGATTGGTGAGCATCCGCTGCGTCACCCCCGACACCCGGCGGCGTATTTCGTTGAAACGCAGCGTGCCCTGCAACAAATGCCACAGCACCACGCCCTTCCATTTGCCGCCGATCAGCGCGAGCGTCGCCTCCACCGGGCAGCCGGGGCTGCAATCGAAACGCTCATGACGGGGCCGGGGCATCAGACGGTATCCTTTTTGATACTATGTGCGATTTATGTGCATTCTTGCGGAAAGTACGCCAACACGTCACCTGTAGCCAGACACGATTTGCAGCGCAGAACAGGAGATATCGATGCGCGCTATTGGCTACAAAACGCCCCTTCCCATCGACAATGACGATGCGTTGGTTGACATCGACCTTCCCCGTCCCGTGCCATCCGGCCGCGACCTGCTGGTGGCGGTCAAAGCCATTTCCGTCAACCCGGTCGATACGAAAGTCCGCGCCGGCGTGAAGCCCGAAAATGGCGACTGGAAAGTGCTGGGCTGGGATGCCGCCGGCGCGGTTGTGGAAACCGGGCCGGATGCAAAGCTGTTCAAGGTTGGGGACGCCGTATTCCTCGCAGGCGCATTGACGCGCAACGGCACCAATGCCGAATTTCATCTTGTGGACGAGCGCATCGTCGGCCACAAACCCGAGACGCTTGGCTGGGCTGAAGCGGCGGCGTTGCCTTTGACAGCGATCACCGCATGGGAAGCGCTTTTCGACCGGCTGGATGTCAAGAACCACCCTGTTCCCGGCGCAGCGCCCGCCATCCTCATCATCGGCGGGGCTGGCGGGGTCGGCTCCATCGCTGTGCAGCTTGCCCGCCAGTTGACCGACCTCACCGTGATCGCGACAGCATCCAGACCGGAAACAAGAGATTGGGCCATCACTCTGGGTGCCCATCACGTTGTGGATCACTCAAAGCCGCTGGCGGCGCAGATTGCTGCTCTGGGCATTGGAGCACCAGCGTTCGTGTTCTCCACCACGCAGACCGAACAGCACCTTGCGGACATTGCGGAGCTGATCGCGCCTCAGGGCCGCTTTGCGCTGATCGACGACCCGGCCTCGCTCAATATCAACCCCTTCAAGCGCAAAAGCATCTCGGTGCATTGGGAGTTTATGTTCACCCGTTCGATGTTCGACACCGCCGATATTGCGCGGCAAGGCGCGTTACTCAACGATGTATCCCGCCTCGTCGACGAAGGCGTGATCCGCACGACATTGGCGGAGAATTTCGGCCGGATCGATGCGGCCAATCTGAAACGCGCCCACAAGCTGCTTGAGAGCGGACAAGCCCGCGGGAAAATCGTGCTCGAATCCTTCTGACGACAGCGGCCTTCAATACACAACCGGCGCGGCGAACCCACATCATGAACAGTGTGGCGCGCCGCGCCAGCCGCATGCACCGGCGGTGGTGAAGACATGAGTTGGGACACGGGCTTGTACATGGGCTTGACTTCTACATGGGCTTGACTTCGAGGAATAAAGCTCCAAATCTACACTACACGTCAGGTTTAGATAGGTGGTGGTTTTGTCCTCGCTCATGCAAATCGGTGAATTATCGAGCCGCGCCGGCGTCAGCCACCGGACGATTCATTATTACGAACGTATCGGGCTTCTGAAACCCGCCGAGCGCGAGGGGGCAGGCTACCGTTATTACGATGACAACGCCTTTCAGCGGCTGGAGAAAATAGCCGCCCTGAAGAAACTCGGGCTGAGCCTGGACGAAATCGCTGCGGTGATCGACCTCTATTTCGAGGACGCCAGCGGCATCAAGGGCAAGGAAAAGGTGCTCGCAATCCTTGAAGCGCAACTCGCCAAAGCGGACGCCCAACTTGCTGAACTCTCGACATTCCGGCGCGACCTCATCAGCAATATCGAGCGGATGAAATCGTTGATCGACGGAGCGCGCGAAACCCGGTGATCCGCCGGGCGGCCGCCTGTGCCTGGGTTACAAATCCGGGCGCAATCTACACTCAACGTCAGATCGAATTTTGTGCGGTTGCAGTGCCCATGTTGACCGCCGCCAGCCTCTTCCCCACCGCCGACAAGTGTCGGCAGCAACAGGAGAAGCCTCCCGTGCTCACAAAGCTTCACGTGCTCAAACCGCATCCCTTGCCCCGTCGCCGACCCATTGTCGGGATCGCAGCCCTTGTTCTCATTGCGGCGTCAGCGACTGCCGCTCTGGCTCAGTCAACGAAGGAACACACCATGTCACTTGCTTCCATCGCGCACGAAACTGCTTTCTCCGTTCATGACCATCTGCCGGCCGGTTATGGCGAAACCGCGCGCCGTCCCGTCGTTGTCGATGGCGAGGCGGCGGAACTGGTGCGCTATGAGCGAATGGACGGCCGCAACGCCGGCATTGGCGGCGAGCATTTCAGCACCGTGATCGCCGCCAATGGCCGCCTCAAGGGATTCGCGCGGATCGACCTCGACCTTGTCGGCGCGGATCTGCCTTCGCGGGACGAGGCGCAGGCCATCGCCCTCGCCTTCCTGCAAAAGCAGGCTCCGGACCTGTTGCCCGGCATGGAACTGAGCTGGATAGACCCGCATAAAGAACCTCTGCGCGTCGTGCGCAACGGCAAAACCGAAAACCTCACGCTCACCGGTATGAAGGTGAAAATACGCAACACGGTGGATGGCCGCTGGTTCTGGGTTATCGTCGGCGCGGACCGCAAGGTGATGGTGTTCGAGCGCGACATTCACTGGATCACCTTCCCCGGCCATCGCGGCACCGAGAAGTGGCTACACGACGCATGGCTGGTCGAGAAAGGACATGCACCGCGCGGGAGCTGATCGAACGCGCTGAATAACAGCGTTTAAAACACGCGGGTTTCGCAAGACTGTAATAATTTGCGCTTATGTCGCGGTTTAGCGACCACTTGTCTATATTCGATCATTGCTTACCAGAGCAATTTGCGTTCAATATGACCCCGTATATCGAATGCAAGTTGCAGTAACATCGAATCGAGTGCCCATCGGTGTACGGCGCGCTCGATGACCTTCACTTCCGAAGGCCGACGGTTTTCCGACCGTCGGCCTTCAGGTTTAACCGGATTGTGACTGATGACGCCCACGGCTGCACATGCCCGCGACAATGACCCTGCATCCGGCTCCGCCTCGACGGCGCAGCCGGAGGTTAGCGTGGACGGTGTTGCCCTGACCATCGGGCAGAACACAATTCTGCGCCGGATCGATCTCGCGCTTCCGCCCGGCCACATTCAGGCGCTGCTCGGCCCCTCGGGCTGCGGCAAGACCACGCTGCTGCGCATTGTTGCTGGCCTTCTGACGCCGAGCGAGGGCAAGGTCCGCATCGGCGGCGCGACGGTTGCCGACGCCTCCTCCGGCGCTTTCGTGCCGCCCGAACGGCGCGGCCTCGGCATGGTCTTTCAGGATTACGCCCTGTGGCCGCACCTGTCGATCGGCGGCAATGTTGCTTTCCCCCTCGAAATGCGCGGGGTCGGCGGGGCGGAACGCAAGACACGCGTGGCAAAGGCGCTGGCGCTCGTGGGTCTTTCCGGCTTCGAGGCGCGCAGCCCGGCATCGCTCTCCGGCGGCCAGCAGCAGCGTGTCGCCATCGCGCGGGCCATCGTCGCCGAGCCGCGCATCGTGCTGTTCGACGAGCCGTTGTCCAATCTGGACAAGGAACTGCGCGACCAGTTGTCGACGGAGCTGGCGGCGCTGGTGCGCGATCTCGGCCTCACCGCCCTTTACGTCACCCACGATCAGGGTGAAGCGTTCGCCATGGCGGATTCCGTCGCCATCATGCGTGGCGGGCAGATCGTTCAGAATGCCCCGCCCGAAGAACTCGTCGATGCACCCGCCGACCCGGAAACGGCAGAATTTCTCAACCTCGGCCCTGTTTTCACAGCCGTCGAGCGCGATGGCGCATGGCGGCTCACCGATGCGGATCTCGCGCTGGAGCCGCCGTCGGCATTCGCTGGCCAAAGCGGCGCAAACAGCCGAAAGGCCCGCGTGCTGCTTGCCCGCCGGGCATTGTCGCTGACCGCCCCCGGAACCGGGGACTGCGACGGCACGGTGAACCACAGCCTGTTTCGTGGCGACCACCACCTTGTCACCGTTGCGCTCGACCGCCCCGCACAGGCGGCGGCGGCACAGCCGGTGGCAACACACCCGGTGGATGTTCTGGTCGTCAGTGAAAGGCGCATCCGAACCGGAGAACGCGTGGGCGTGCGCGTCTTGCCGGATCGCCTGCGCTGGTTCGCGGATGCATGATCCCGGACAGCGTCAAGCGCTGACGGGAACGTCGCATCGCCAACAATGACGGAACGGGATGGCGCCCGCCCGGCCAGCCACCCCGCACCATGACATGCCACCGCTCTATCGACAGTCTTTCAGACATCAACGGGACACTATCATGATCAAACATTTGCGCCTTGCCGCTTTCGTCATCGCTGGCGTTGCCGCCACCTCTGCCGCGCATGCGGACGTTACCGTCTATTCCGCCGGCCCTGCTGGCCTCATCAATGGTCTTGCCGAAGGCTTCAAGGCGAAGACCGGCGTGCAGGTGAACGTGTTCCAGGGCACCACCGGCAAGGTTCTGGCCCGCATCGAGGCCGAGGCCGCCAATCCGCAGGTCGACGTGCTTGTTTCCGCGTCGTGGGATACGGCCAACGACTTCACCCAGCGCGGCTGGCTGCTGCCCTACACCAGCCCCAACGCCGCGACCGTGCCGGACTTCCTCAAGTCCGAAACCGCCGTTGCGCAGGGCGTCTCGGCGCTCGGCATCGTCTGGAACCCCAAGAGCGGCACGCCGAAGCCGGAAGAATGGGCCGACCTGACGAAGCCCGAGTTCAAGGATCTGGTGACCCTGCCCGACCCGGCCCAGTCCGGCGCCGCGTTCGAGCTGGTCGCGGCGCTTTCGGGCACCGCGGGTAACTGGAAGCTGTTCGAGGATCTGGCCGCCAACGGCGCGATTGTCGCCGGCGCCAATGCAGCAGCGCTCAACCCGGTGTTGCAGGGCGCCAAGGCAGCCGTTTTCGGCGCCGTGGACTACATCTCGTTCGCCGGCAAGAAGAAGGGTGAATCAGTCGAGGTGATCTTCCCGGCTTCCGGCACCGTGGTTGCGCCGCGCCCGGTCATGATCCTCAACTGGTCCAAGAACCAGGACGAGGCCAAGCAGTTCGTCGACTACATTCTTTCTGACGAGGGGCAGGCGCTGGTTGCCAAGGCATTCCTCATCCCGGCCCGCACCGATATCCCGGCTGACCGTCCGGTTATCAAGGATCTCAAGCTGCTTGAAATCGACTCCACGCAGGTCTACGCAAATCGCGCCCAGATGCTGGAAGAGTTCAGCAAGATCTTCAGCAAGAAGTAAGCGCATCCAGATAACGGCGCGCTGATTACGGCGCGCCGTTATTGTTTCTTCCATTAGTTTTTCCGATCACCATCAAACATCGATTCAACACGCAGCCAATGCGGCGAGGACAGGCATGAGCACCCCCGGCACCACGCGCAACCCCGGCCCTGTGGTATGGGGCGCAGCCGCCGCGCTGATCGTCCTCGTGGCGATCCCGCTGCTGTTCATCGTGTTGCAGGCCATTTTCCCCGCCATCGGGCAGGGCTCCCTCGCCTCCCCCTTCGACGGCGTTCTCGATGTCCTGACAGATCCCAAGCTTGTCGGCATGGCCGGAAACACGCTTGTGCTGGGGCTGGGCGTTGTCGTCTGTTCCGCTGTCATCGCCGTGCCGCTGGCGTTCCTGCGCGCACTGTTTCAGGTGCCTCTTGCGCGGCTATGGGATGTTCTGCTGCTCATCCCCTTCATGATTCCGCCCTATATCGCCACCCTCGGCTGGATCATGACCGTTCAGCCCAACGGTTACCTGAAGCAGGTCACTGGCCTCGATGCAGGCTCTTATCTGTTCTCGATAGGCGGTGTGATCTTCGTGATGACGCTTGGCGTGTTTCCGGTGGTTTATTTCGCTGTGTCCCGCACGGTCGAGGCCATCGGCGGGCGCTATGCGGACGTGGGCCGCGTGTTCGGCGCATCGCCCTTCACCGCCCTGCGGCGCGTCACGCTGCCCCTCTCCCTCCCCGGCCTTGCCGCCAGCCTGCTGCTGGTGTTCGCCATGGCCATCGAGGAATACGGCACACCGGCGGCCCTTGGACGGCAGGCAGGCTTCGAGGTGCTGGTGACCGGCATCGACACCCGCGTATCCGACTGGCCCATCGACCTGCGCGGCGCGGCGGTGCTGTCCCTCGTGCTGGTCATGATGTCACTTGGCGCGTTTATGATCCAGTTGCGCATTCTGGCCAACCGCTCTTTCGAGACGGTCGGCGGCAAGCCGCAGGCCGTGCGCAAACGGCCGCTCGGAATCTTCGCCATTCCGGTCGTGGCGGCTTTTGCCATCGTCACATTGCTGGCGGTCGGCGTGCCGCTGTTCGCCATCTTCGCCACCGCCCTGTCGAAAACGCTTTCGGGCGGCCTGTCGCCGGACAATCTCGGCTTCGACCATTTCCGGGCCATCGTAGCCGACGAGAACGGCGCGTTCCGTGCGCTGGTCAACAGCCTCAGCCTCGGCATCGCCACGGCGGTCATCACGGGGGTCATCGGCGCGGCCACGTCCTACATGGTGGTGCGCACGCGCTTTCGCGGCAAGGGTTTTCTCGATGCGTTGACAGTGATGCCGAATGCCATCCCCGGCGTCGTGGTGGCTGTCGGCATCATTCTGGCGTGGAACCAGCCGTGGCTGCCCGTCACGCCCTACAACACGCCGTTGATCCTGCTGATGGCTTATTGTTGTATCCTGCTGCCCTATCCGGTTCGTTACGCCAATGCGGCGTTCCGGCAGGTGGGCGATAATCTGGAAGCCGCCGCGCGCGTGTTCGGCGCATCGCCGCTGGTCGCGTTCCGCCGTATTCTGTTCCCGCTCGTGCTGCCAAGCCTGTTGGCGTCGATGCTGCTGGTGTTCGCCGTCGCCACGCGCGAACTGGTTGCCTCGCTGCTGCTCGCGCCAGTGGGCATGTCCACGATCTCGACCTTCATCTGGCGGCAGTTCGATCAGGGATCGGTCGGACTCGGCATGGCGATGAGCGCCGTCACCATCCTGATCACCACGACAATTCCGCTGCTGGTCACGCTGGCGTCCGGCCGCAGGGGGCCGATGTAGCAGGAATCGACCGGAAAGCCGTAAACGATGACAGCGCGTGGAAATATGGATAGATAACGCCCGTGGTCTGAGGCAATTATGCATCATCAACTGCTCAACTCCGCCCAAGCTGTCGTATAACGCACGTCATCGCAAACGTGTCCTGCTGACATCATGGTTTTATCGTGAGAAGGTACAGCCTCGGCGTGCGGAGGATCTCGCTATGATGTCGCTTTTCAGAACAGTGGTTTTTGCACTGATCATCATCGCGGGGCTATATCTTGTCTTCGGAAGACAACCCGCGCCACAAACGCTGATTTCGCTTGATGATGCCATCAAGAATGTTGCAGCCACAATCCATAATATTGAAAAAGAATATCCATCTTCGGATCGGGGCAACCTTGCTGTCGAGGAAATCAGCGTCCGGTTTGCGGTCCATGCAACCACAGATGATGCCGGAAACGTACAACTGAAAGTGTCGAATCACGCCGCCGGCACGTCCAATGGCATTTTGGCGTCGAGCGTGCCGGCGGACTCGTCAGCCGGCGGTGCGTTCGGCAACATCATAACGATCACATTCAAGCAGGCGAACGTCGTCTCGGCTGCCCCGCAGCAAGCAGCCGGCACCTCCCCGGTCGCTGCGGCCCACCAGGAAACCGCGAGAAACATCCCCCCCGGTGAGGCCCGAAGAAGCCGCACGCATGGGATGACAGCGACCGTGATCAGAATCACCCCCGCGACGGGTATTCCCAAGCCTTTCGCCATGCAGCAAGAGTGATGCGAAGCAAAGGCGCGGTCGCAAACAGCAAATAAAGGTACAAGCGTTGGCTTTATGACAGTCAAGGGCCGGCGATTATGCTGTCTTCGGCAGGCATGCCGATAAAGCGGCGGGCAAAGGCCATGAAACCGCATGTCGGCAGCGGGCGGGCAAAGTAAAAGCCCTGTACCTCGTTGCAACCCTCATCTTGCAAGACCGCAAGCTGGTCGACGCTCTCGACCCCTTCGGCGATAACGCGAAAGCCCAGTTCATGCCCCAGCGAGATGATGGTGCGCAGGATAATGCGGTCACTCTGGCTGTTAGGCACATCACGGACGAAGCCCTTGTCCACCTTCAACCGATCAACCTTGAGCTGACGCAGCACATGCAAGGATGACTGGCCAACACCGAAATCATCGATGGAGATCGACGGACCGAGAGCCCGGATTCTCATGATATCACCGCGAACCAGATCGAAGTCATGCATGACAGCGCTCTCGGTCAACTCGATATCGAGGCGAGTGGGGTCGACACCAGTTTCCTGCAAGGTATGCGCGATAAGGTTCGGTATACCACGGCGAGCAAACTGCCGTGCCGAGAGATTGATACTGACACGCAGGTCGAGGCCCTGATCATGCCAATGCCGTGCGGTGCGGCAAGCCTGAAACAGGACCCATTCATCGATTGCGGTGATGAGTCCGCTTTCCTCCGCATATGGAAGAAAGGCGCCGGGCGGAACCACCGTGCCATCGGGCCGCCGCCATCGGATGAGGGCCTCTCCCCCCACCATCCGGCCACTAGATATGTCGATCTGCGGCTGGAACTCCAAAAAAAATTGCTGCGCCGCCAATGCGTTCCGCAGTTCTATGGCCAGCAGCGCGTTCTTGCGGGCAACAGTCAGCATGTCCTCACGAAAAAAAGCCACGCCGCGCCGCCCGGTGCGGTTGCCGTATTGCGCCGCAATACCAGCCCGGTGAAGCAGATCGTGATACTCTCGCCCATCGAACGGAAACCGCGCCACGCCGACATTGACCGTGAGATTGATATTCTGCCCCTCGACCAGAAGCGGCGCACCGAGTTGGGCCAGAACCTGCCGCGCCAGCGCCTCGATTTCATGCGGAGCGCCAACATTGCATTGCAGGATGGCAAATCCGCTCGCGCCGAAACGCCGCACGATATGATCGTGCCCCAGAATGCTCCGCAGCCTGTTGGCGCAAACCGCCATCAGCTTCCGCCCGGCCGAGGGAGAGAACGCCGAGCACACGGCATCGAAACTGTCGATATTGACCATATGCAGCGCCACGGTGCTCTCCCGGGCGACACGGCGCTTCATATCCTGCTGAACGAGGATCTGCCCCGGCAAGCTCCACGCACGGTCAATCCTGTTATAAAGGCTCTCAAGCGCTTGCGCCGCTTCCGGCCTCCACCGTGCCAGCGCAAGCACCCATCGCATGCGCAAGGTTCGGGCGGTTTCTCCCATATCGGGCGTCAGCACATCGGCCGCGCCGGCTTCCAGGGCCCGCGCCAGGGCAGCGGCGTCGCACTTGCGGGTGAGCACCACCAGCTTCGCACCCGGCGCCGAACGTCCGAGATCGTGCAGCAGTTCGATAGTGGAACTATCGACGACATCGCTGCTGATGACGATAATAGATGGTTTTTGCCGCAGAGCTGACGAGGCCGGGGCACGCGGTTCCGGCACCTTGATATCGAATGCCTTGCGCATCCAATCCATCAAGCTGTCGCGGGAGGCGAATCTTTCAACGACCGCCCTGCCGTCCAAAATCCCGTTCGGGATCAAGGATGACGCGGAATCAACACTCCCCGGTTGTACAACGGCTATGGTTGTCATGAAATACCGCCCGACAGGATGAGACAAGCTCTCCACACACAGGCTGATAATAACGCAAAAATATCACACATAAAACAAATTAAAAAATGATTAATTCATATATGCTTAAAGCAATATATCCGACTTAATAATTGTATTTACATTATTATATAAATATAAATATTTACATAAACACTAATTAATATTGAATTTTATTTCATGATTGTAATTTTATCTGCATAGCAACGCTAAATATAAACTTTCATAGCTATATTCTTGTTCCCGTTTAATGTCGCCCGTTAATATCTATAAGAGGGGATCAATGACGCCGGTCTTCACCGCCGCTCGTGATCGCCAGAGACACGCGGGGAGACTTCCATTCCAGACATTCGACGAACTTTGTCCAAAAACAACACGGGCCGGCTTCACTGAAAGCCGGCCCTGTAAAATTACGATTCCGAATGATGTTGGGTTGACGCCAAAATCCGAAGAAAGCCGCCGGCTGAGCCTCCTGCCCGTCAGGTAAATCTGCCGTGGCAATGCTTGTATTTGCGGCCAGAGCCACACGGGCACAGATCGTTGCGACCCACCTTGTCCCATTGCTGCGGGTCAGCTGCGAACTGGGCGGGCGGCAGCGGCGCGGTGTTTTCCTGGGCCTGCTGCGGCTGCGCTGTCACTGCGTCTGGCTGCTGTGCCTCTTCATCCGTCGGCGGACGCAGCATGATCTCGACACGAGATACCTGCCGCGTGACCTGGCTGCGCAGCTCATTGATCAGACCATTGAACAGCTGAAATGCCTCGGCCTTGTATTCGTTCAGCGGATCGCGCTGTGCAAGGCCGCGCCACCCGATGACCTGACGCAGATGGTCCAGAGTGACCAGATGCTCGCGCCACAGATGGTCGAGCGATTGCAGCAAAATCTGCTTCTCGACATAGGTGGACAGTTCCGGCGTATTACGCTCGACACGCTGGGCATAGGCTTCGTCGGCGGCTGTGCGGATACGCTCACGCACTTCCTCGTCAGCAATGCCATCTTCCTTGAGCCAATCGACAATTGGCAGATCGAGATTGAGCAATTCGCGCACGTCAGCGGCCAGCGCTTCGCCGTCCCACTGCTCAGGATATGCATCCGGCGGAATGTGGCGGTGGACGATATCGTCGACGACACCGTGGCGCATCTCGTCGACTTCCTCGCGCACCGACTCGCGGGACATGAAGTCGCGGCGCTGCTCGAAGACGACCTTGCGCTGGTCGTTCATGACGTTATCGTACTTGAGGATATTCTTGCGGATATCGAAGTTGCGCGCTTCGACCTTGCCCTGCGCCTTCTCGATAGCCTTGTTGATCCAAGAATGGACGATGGCCTCATCTTCCTTCAGCCCAAGCCGGACCAGCATGCTGTCCATGCGCTCGGAGCCGAAGATGCGCATCAGGTCATCTTGCAGCGACAGATAGAATTTGGATCGACCGGGATCACCCTGACGGCCGGATCGACCGCGAAGCTGGTTGTCGATACGCCGGCTCTCATGACGCTCCGTGCCGACGACATAAAGGCCGCCAGCCCCCTTCGCGCGCTCCTTGAAAGCAGCGATCTCATCCCGAATGGCCTGTTCGGCCGCCGCACGCGCGGGATCCACGACATCGCCTTCCGGCTCCGGGCCAAGTTCGTGCAGGATGCGCATGTCGGCGTTGCCGCCAAGCTGGATGTCCGTACCACGACCCGCCATGTTGGTGGCAATGGTAATCGCCCCCGGCACACCGGCCTGCGCCACGATGAAGGCTTCCTGCTCGTGGAACCGCGCGTTCAGCACGGCGAAGTGCTTGCTCGCCTTGCCGGCGCGTGCAGCTTCGAACACAGGCGCAAGCGCATTGGGCGCGCTGAAGTCGATATGCCGGAAACCGTTCTGTGACAGATAAGCGCCCAGCTCTTCCGACTTCTCGATGGAGGTGGTGCCGACGAGAATTGGCTGGCCGTTGGCCGATGCCGCCTCGATCTCACGGGCAATTGCCTTGAGCTTTTCCTTCTCCGTCCGATAAACCTCATCATCCTCGTCAACACGACGAACCGGCAGATTGGTGGGAACCTCCACCACATCGAGCTGATAGATATCGGCGAATTCGTCCGCCTCGGTGGCCGCGGTGCCCGTCATGCCTGCGAGCTTGTCGTAAAGGCGGAAGTAGTTCTGAAACGTGATGGAGGCCAGCGTCTGGTTTTCAGGCTGCACCTGCACGTGTTCCTTGGCCTCCAGCGCCTGATGCAGGCCCTCGGAGTAGCGCCTGCCCTGCATCATGCGGCCGGTGAACTCGTCGATGATGACGACTTCGCCGTTGCGCACGATATAATCCTTGTCGCGCTGGAACAGCGTGTGCGCCCGCAGCGCCTGATTGACATGGTGCACGAGCGAGGCATTGACGGCGTCGTAGAGCCCGGCTCCGTCCTTGAGCAGACCGGCTTCGGCGAGAATTTCCTCGATGTGCTCGTTACCCTGCTCGGTCAGCGAGACGGCGCGCTGCTTCTCGTCGAGGTCGTAATCCTCGCGGGTCAGCTGCGGGATCAGCGCGTCGATGGTGTTGTAAAGCTCGGAGCGATCGTCCAGCGGACCGGAAATGATCAACGGCGTACGCGCCTCGTCGACCAGGATGGAGTCGACCTCGTCGACGATGGCGAAGTTATGCCCGCGCTGCACCATCTGCCCGAGGTCGTACTTCATGTTATCGCGCAGATAATCGAAGCCGTATTCGTTATTGGTGCCGTAAGTGATATCCGCCGCATAGGCTTCCCGGCGCTGGTCATCGTCCAGACCGTGACCGATGATGCCCACTGAGAGGCCGAGGAAGCGATAGACGCGCCCCATGATGCCGGCATCGCGGCTGGCAAGATAGTCGTTGACGGTGACGACATGCACGCCCTTGCCCGCCAATGCGTTGAGATAGACCGGCAAAGTGCCGACCAGCGTCTTGCCCTCACCCGTGCGCATTTCGGCGATGGAGCCTTCGTGCAGCACCATGCCGCCGACGAGCTGCACATCGAAATGGCGCTGGCCGAGCACACGCTTGCCCGCCTCGCGGACGGTCGCGAACGCGGGAACGAGCAGATCGTCGAGCGACTTGCCCTCGGCAACCTCGCGGCGGAAAGTATCCGTGCGTGCACGCAATTCGTCGTCGGAAAGGGCTGCGACTTCCTCCTCCAGCGCGTTGATAGCTGCCACGCGCGCCCGGTAGGTCTTCAGGCGGCGCTCGTTGGCCGAACCGAAGATTTTTTTCGCTATGCCGCCTAACATCGAAAGCCTTCCAGAACCAGAGTATGATATGCGCAACGCATTCCGCGCCGTGTACAGCGCACCCGACGCGCCAAACGGTTTAACTGTTGCCGCGCCCGCGGTCCAGAGCCGCGCCGCATCGAAACCATCTGAAACGACACATATATAAAGCAACATTCGATGCCTGCGCTCAAGCCCGCGGAAGCTTGTGCGCAAGCGAATGCACAGGAGCCAGATGGGCGTATCGCACGCCGCTGTCAACCACAGCCGGGGGACAATCCCGGTAAAACCGTTCAGGACTGTGTGCGAATATACGAATCTCCTTGCCATCGGCGGCGGGTTACGCCACTCATTCATTGCTGCGGTGGCCCCGGCGGCTGCGGCAGCGAGCTTCACGTCGAGATCCGATTTCGTCATCACGTCTGGATTATAGAATGACCGCGCGCCGTTTCCGTCTTTCTGCCCTCATTGCCATTTCGGCTCTGCCGCTGGTTGCGCTCGCTCATGGCGCGCAGGCCCAGCAGGCGCCGGCCGCTGCCCCCGCCGCGCAGGAAAGCGCGGAAGGCGAGAAGGTGCTCGCTCGTGTCAACGGCAAGCCGATAACGGAACGTGATCTCGAACTCGCGCTTGAGGAACTCAACGACCGCCTGCCCGCGCTGCCGGAATCCCAGAAGCGCGATTATGTCGTCGGCTACCTCATCGACATCCGCCTCGGCGCCGATGCCGCGGAAGCTGCCAAGCTGGCCGATACGCCTGAATTCGCCCGCCGCCTCGCCTATGCGCGCGACAAGGTGCTGGTGGACCAGTTCCTCGCCACCGCCGCGACCGAAGCCGCGACCGAAACAGAAATGCGCAAGCTCTATGATGAAACCATCAAGAGCCTGCAGCCCGAGGAAGAGGCACGCGCCCGCCACATCCTCGTCGCGGACGAAGACACTGCCAAGAAGGTGGTCGAGCGTCTGAACAAGGGCGAGGATTTTGCCGTCATCGCCGCCGAGTTGTCGAAGGATCCCGGCTCCGCGAAGGAAGGCGGCGACCTTGGCTATTTCGCGCGTGACCGCATGGTGCCGGAATTCGCCGAAGCCGCGTTCAAACTGGAGCCAGGCAAGGTTTCCGCTCCGGTCAAGTCGCAGTTCGGCTGGCACGTCATCAAGCTTGAGGACAAGCGCCAGAAGCCCGTGCCCACGTTCGACGAGATCAAGGATCAGATCCGCACCTTCATCGTCCAGCGGGCGCAGCAGGATGCAGTACTCAAGCTGCGCGATCAGGCCAAGATCGAACGCCTCGACAAGCCTGCCGGCGAACCCGCAGCACAGGGCCAGAACGGCACTGCTCCCGCAGCCAACGGCGCTGCACCGAAGTAAGCCCCTGCCACGGCTGAGGGGCACCCCCGGCTCGCTGCATCAGCATGCCGGGGTGGCCCGGTGAGAAAGTGACGGGCGGTTTCCACCGCCCCGCGATACCAGATGGCGTTCCAGCAACTGGCCATGTGGTGGCGGTTATTATTTCGCGATGCCAGTATGCAGCGCGGCTTGATGCGGCGTGACTTGGTTTCGATGTTCGCCCGGCAGTTGCCTGTCCCCTGCCCCTGATGTGAAGTTCAGCATGTCCACGAAGATCTCCCCTCTCGCACCCTCTGTCGTCCCAGATCTGCCGCCCGTGCCTGGCGTTCGCTTCGCCACTGCGGAGGCTGGTATCCGTTACAAGGGCCGCACGGACGTTCTGCTGGCTTTGCTCGATCCGGGCACGACAGTCGCGGGCGTGTTCACGCGCTCGCGCTGCCCTTCGGCGCCGGTGGACTGGTGCCGGGCCAATCTCGCGCACGGCACAGCGCGGGCCCTTCTCGTCAACTCCGGCAATGCCAACGCCTTCACGGGCAAGAAGGGCCGCGAGTCGACCGCGTTGGCGGCGAAGCTGGCGGCGGAAGTTGCCGGAATCAGCGAGACGGAAGTGTTTCTGGCATCCACCGGCGTTATTGGCGAACCGCTGGACGCAAGCAAATTCGGGAATGTCCTGGCGGATTGCGCGGACAAGGCGACGGACAGCGCATGGCTTGAGGCCGCGCGCGCCATCATGACCACGGACACCTTCCCCAAGCTGGCAACGCGTACCGCCACGATCGGTGGCGTGCAGGTGACGATCAACGGTTTTGCCAAGGGGGCGGGCATGATCGCGCCCGATATGGCGACCATGTTGTCCTTCGTCTTTACGGATGCGCCGCTGTCGGCAGCAGCGCTTCAGGGCCTGCTGTCGCGGGGCGTTCAGGGATCTTTCAACGCCGTCACCGTGGACAGCGACACGTCCACCTCCGACACCCTGCTGGCTTTCGCGACCGGCGCAGCAGCACAGCGCGGGGCTCCGGTCATCGAAGCTGCTGGTGACCGTCGGCTGTCCGGCTTCCGCAATGCCCTTAACAGCCTATTGGTGGATCTGGCGCAGCAGGTGGCGCGTGACGGTGAGGGTGCGCGCAAGTTTATCACCGTCAAGGTTGAGGGCGCGGTCAGTGCCGCTTCGGCCAAGCGCGTGGCGCTGTCTATCGCCAACTCGCCGCTGGTCAAGACAGCCGTCGCCGGTGAGGACGCCAACTGGGGCCGCGTCGTGATGGCCGTGGGCAAGGCAGGTGAGCCTGCCGACCGGGACCGGCTTTCCATTTCCTTTGGCGACATCCGCGTAGCCCATGAGGGCGAACGGGCTGCCTCTTATGATGAGGAAGCTGTTTCCGCCTACATGCGCGGCGACGAGGTCACCATCACGGCCGATCTGGGTCTCGGACGCGGGGCAGCGACCGTATGGACCTGCGACCTGACCAAGGAATACGTGGCGATCAACGGCGACTACCGTTCATGACCGACGCCGGATGCAAGCTGGTGCTGGTGGTGGCCTGCGCGCTGGTGAATGCCGATGGGCACATCCTGCTCGCCCAGCGCCCTGCCGGCAAGACGCTTGCCGGACTATGGGAGTTTCCCGGCGGCAAGCTGGAGCCTGGTGAGCGCCCTGAGGAATCGCTTGTCCGCGAGCTTGAGGAAGAACTCGGCATTGCCGTAAAAGCGGAAGATCTGGTGCCGCTGACCTTCGCGAGCCATCCTTATGAAACGTTTCACCTGTTGATGCCGCTCTATGTCTGCCGGCATTGGCAGGGAACGCTCGCACCGCGCGAGGGGCAGGAGTTGCAATGGGTCGCGCCGTCGAATCTGCGTGATTACCCGATGCCGCCTGCCGATGAGCCGTTGATTCCGTTTCTGACCAGTTTGCAGAGTCCGGCCGGTTAAACCAGCGAACAGCGTTACTGCATAATCATGAGGTTGGCGGAGTTGACCTTGCCGGTGACCTCGCGCCAGCGCGCGTCGGCGGCTTTCCAGTTGAGGCGGCTTTTCTTGCCTGTTCTCCCCGCAACCCTGACACCTCCGCCCACGGGTGCACCGAAGGTTGCCTTGGGTACCTCTCCCGTCACGGTGTAGCCACGTACGGTAAGGCCGCGGCGGACCTTGATGCAATAATCGACGGAGAGGTGAGAAAATCGGGTTTCGCCATGCCCGGCACGATACTTCATCACCGCCGTGCAGATGTCCTGACCCCCGAGCCGCCATGCTTGAGCCAGATAGGTCACGCCGTAGTGAATGTTGGTTTCCGGCACGGCAAGTTCGGCCAGCGTGCCGGAAAAGCCCAGCATGCGCGCAGTCGAGGGCAACACCTGCATCAGCCCGACCTCACCCACGCCGCCCACCGCGCCGCGATTATAGCTGCTTTCCACCTCGGTAACGGCGTCGGCCAGTTCGAAAGGCACGCCCAGAGCGGCAGCTTTCTCGCGCAATATCTTGCGATACGTATCCCGCCCCTGCGCACGAGACGACGGCGCCGCCTCCCCTGCGGATGAACTCGCCTCGGCGGGTTGTGGGACATCAGGCGCGGGGTTTTGCGCGCTTATGTCCGCAACGGCAGCCTGAGGCGTTTCGGGTGCTTTCGCTTCAGGCGCGGACACAACCGGATCAGCTTCGCCGGTTGCGGGCGCATTTTGCGCGGCAGCCGGCGACAACAGCAATGATCCAATCACGGCGAGAAGAAATCGCATGGTTTGTCCAGGTTATAGACACCAATTGCCGGGCAGCAATCAGCCTTCCGGAAACAATACCTGCGAGAGAATTATAATTCTCTTTCAAAAACGGCGCACGGCTTCAAGAGTTCGTCAGTGCGCCATTGATTTCATGCGAGGGTGCGGGCTTCTTCCGGCAGCATGATCGGGATACCGTCGCGGATGGGATAGGCAAGGCGGGCCTGCCGGCTGATCAGTTCCTGACGGTCCGCATCGTATTCGAGCGGGGCTTTGGTCAGTGGGCACACGAGCAATTCCAGCAGCTTGGGGTCGATGCCGATATGGCTGGCGCCTGCTCCCGCAGGGGATGCACCGGGGTTGGCTGCGTTGTGGTCACTCATCCTGTCGTCTCCTGAAAAACCGTCACCCGCAGGAAGCCAGAAACCGGCGGGACAATCGGGTGACGATGACAAAGCAGCATCCTCCGCCCGCGTCAACAGGCAGATGAAATGGTCGGCGCCGTGCGCGTTATCACGCCGTGGTCACGCACGCCATTGCGCCAGCGCCTCATCATTGCAGCGTCGAATCAGGCTCATCGCCGGAACGGGCCAGGTCGATCTCGGTGATCGCGATCAGCGTCTCAGCGCGCGTTCCAAGGTCCGGCGCTTCCAGCAGGGCCTGCTTTTCGCGCGAGCCGAAGGGCGACATCATGGACAGCGCATTCACGAGCGCCTCGTTCGACGCCTGCTCGATGGCCTTCCAGTCCACCCGCAAGTCGCGTGCATCGGCGAAACGACGCAGCACATCCAGCACGGACTGGCGATCGACCTTGTCCTCGCCCGCCCGCGCGGTGAAGTCGGCGCGGAACTCCTCGTAATCCACCCGGGCCTGCCGATAGGGCGTCAGCACCTGCAATTCCTCGGCGATCCGAAAGCGGGAAAGCCCGGTGAGCGACACCAGGTAGCGCCCGTCCTCCATCTCCACGAACTGCGTGATGCGCCCGGCACAGCCAACCTTGTAGAGCGGGACCACGGCATCCGACGCCTCGTCGATCTCCGCATCCGGCTGGACGATGCCGATCACCCGGTGCGCCCCGAGCACATCATCGACCAGCGCGAGGTAGCGAGGCTCGAACACGTTGAGCGGCAATTGCCCGCGTGGCAGCAGCAGTGTTTCCGCCAAGGGGAACAGCGGCACTACGCCGGGGCAATCGGCGACCGAGCGGTGAATAGCAATCATGGCGTCCTCCTCGCATCATCCGGCAAACGGTCGCGCAAGATGAGACTCCGCGCCGGCAGGCCGGCCAGCTTACGCAAACAGAATCGATGAAAGCCGCTTGCGACCCAGAATAGAAGCCGGGTCCGTCGGCCCCCATGCCTCGAAAAGCTGAAGCAGTTGCTTGCGCGCCCCGTCATCGTTCCAGGCGCGATCGCGGCGCACGATATCAATGAGGTGCTTCAGCGCTTCCTCGCGACGATTGGCGGCATTGAGCGCCAAAGCGAGGTCAAAACGCACCTGATGGTCATCCGGGTTGGCGGCGAGGCGCTGTTCCAGCTCGTGGAAATCACCCAGGGTCTGTGCTTGCTCGGCCAGCTCCAGCGCCGCGCGCGCCGCTGCGATGTGCGTGTCCGACGCCTTGTCGGCAGGGGCCGATTCAAGGAAGCGCCGCGCGCCTTCGAGATCGTTCAGCTTCACATGCAACCGCACCAGCGCGCCGATGGCGCGGGTGTTGTCGGGAGACTGCGCCAACACAGCCGCGTAAATCTCCGCCGCGCCGCCGACGTCACCCGCCTCGGCCTTTGCATCCGCTTCATCAAGCAGAGCATCGACACCGCCGCCCAGCGGCCCCACCAGCCGTTCGATGAAGCCGCGAATCTGGCTTTCCGGCAGCGCGCCCATGAAGCCGTCGACGGGCTGACCGTTCTGGAAGGCGATCACGGCGGGAATCGACTGAATGCCGAGTTGGCCCGGAATCTCGGGGTTCTCGTCGATGTTCAGTTTGACCAGCTTCACGCGCCCTTCCGCTTCGTTTACCGCCTTTTCGATAGCCGGCGCAAGCTGGCGGCAGGGACCGCACCACGGGGCCCAGAAATCGACCAGAACAGGCTGGCGCGCGGATTCGGCGATGACATCCTGGCGGAAACCCTGCGTCGTCGTGTCCTTGACAAGCGCATCGGATGCGGCATGCGTATCGGCTACCATATATAACTCCCGTGAAGTTGACGACGCCCGGCGGACGAATGCTGTGCGACTGCGAATATGACGGAAAATGGGCTTTTCACCCGCGGATCGCAAGCGTAACCGGCCTTTTCGCGCCTTTTTCCAGCGAGAATGCTGGCGAAATGCTCCAGCGCTTCCGATATGGCAGCATGATGGATTTCTGTTATAGAGCA
This sequence comes from Pseudochelatococcus contaminans, assembly GCF_014195635.1. Taxonomy (GTDB): domain Bacteria; phylum Pseudomonadota; class Alphaproteobacteria; order Rhizobiales; family Beijerinckiaceae; genus Pseudochelatococcus; species Pseudochelatococcus contaminans. The sequence goes on from NZ_JACICC010000002.1 coordinate 168,095, forward strand.
ACTTCAGATTTCGTGACGGGCGCAAGCAAGCAGGGAGTTCAAGACATGACACAGACAAGCGGTCGGCTTTTCGACGACGTTGCGCGCCTGATCACCGATGCAGCCGGCCTCGCCGAAGGCGCACGGCGCGAGGTGGAAACGGCGGCGCGTGTGCAGGCCGAACGTGTGCTGCGCTCGCTCGATGTCGTCTCCCGCGAGGAGTTCGAGGCAGTGCGCGAGATGGCCATTGCCGCGCGCGACGAAAACGAGCGCCTGCTGGCGCGAATCACGGCTTTGGAAGCCATCGTCGCACCCGGCTCGGCAGACAATTCGGCCTCCGACGAGGTGCGACATTCTGACGCAGAAGGCCCAACTGCCACCCCTTCTTCATAATACGCTGCCACGAACAGCGACGCGCTGTGGGGTGCAACATCCCGTAGCGACGAAGAAAATGCCCTCAAGCCACAGAAATCGTGGCCGGGGCGGCGGCGTGCTCCACCGCGCATCGTCAACGTGACAAGAGAATCATATTGAGCGTCTTGATTGTACCTTTTTGCCAGCTTATTGTAATCGGTCATGCCAAAGACTGGTGTGGAAACCGGAACGAGGGCCATTGCCGCACGCATGCGAATCCCGGACGATGGAGACGCATTACAGGCAATGCACTTCGCTGGCAGCCGTTTCCACCACGGAAACGGCGGACCTTGGATGTACGACTGCGGCACGTCCTGCAAACAGGATCGGATGCACATGAGCAGATCAGGGTACAACCGGGAAGCGCCCTGGCAGAACAGGGTAGCAGGCGCAACTTCATCGTTTCGCGAATCACGCCCTTTGGCAAGCCTACTGATCGCGCGGGCCATGCCGGCTTGCGCGTATCTTTTTTCCGGCCCCGGATGGGCCGAGAAACCGGAGAGGGATCGATATGACTCATCTCGACTTTGAAATCGTCCCCGAGCGGGACGAACATCCGCTGGATGTCGTCGAGCGCTATGCGTCCATGAACGACTGGACGTTCGACCGCGTGGACGACAACGAGATGTCGGTGTCCATCACCGGCGGGTGGGCCGATTATCATATCGCCTTCACCTGGATCGAGGACATGGAGACGCTCCACCTCGCCTGCGCCTTCGACCTCAAGGTGCAGGAGCGCCAGCGCTCCGAGATGCTGAAGCTGATCGCGCTCATCAACGAGCAGCTCTGGGTCGGCCATTTCGACCTGTGGACGCGCGAGCATGTCGTCATGTTCCGCCACTCCCTGCTGCTCTCCGGCGGCATCGAGCCCACGCGCAACCAGTGCGAGATCATGCTGCAGGTCGCCATCGACACCTGCGAGCGTTACTATCAGGCCTTCCAGTTCGTGCTCTGGGCGGGCAAAACCGCCCAGGAGGCGCTCGAAAGCGTGCTGTTCGAGACCGAAGGCGAAGCCTGAACAAGCCAGAGCAGCATATGTTATGCTTTGATCAGAACATATGCTGCTCTCGATTGTATATTTTACCGCAACTTGCGTTCAATTCGACAGATCGACTTGAACGCAAACTGTTTTTACGGAGACGGAATCATGCCCACGGGTGCGCAGACGGTGCAACGATTTGCTGATGTCATCGACGGCGCTGCTCCCGATCCGGCGCTTCCGTCGTCCCTCGTGCTTGCGGGTGCGGGCAAGATGGGCGCCTCCCTGCTCGACGGATGGCTGAAATCCGGCCTCGATCCGGTCAATGTCACGATTCTCGATCCGCATCCGTCCGAGCATATCGAGCGGCTGGCCGCAGAGCGTGGCATCGCCCTCAACACGGCTATCGAAGCAATCAGGCCGCCGGAAGTGCTCGTGCTGGCCATCAAGCCGCAGTCACTCGCGGAAGCCGCTCCGTCGCTGGCTCGTCTGGTTGCGCCGCATACGCTCGTGCTGTCCATTCTCGCGGGCAAGACCCTTGCCGGCCTCGCCGGGCATTTCCCCGAAGCAGGCGCCATCGTGCGTGCCATGCCGAACCTGCCCGCTTCCATTGGCCGCGGTATTACCGGCGTCGTTGCCTCGCAGAAAACGGACGATGCACAGCGCAGCACCGCCACGGCGTTGCTCGCAGGCTCCGGCGCGGTCGAGTGGCTGGATGACGAAGCCCTCATCGACGCGCTGACCGGCGTGTCAGGTTCCGGGCCGGCCTATGTGTTTCACCTTGTCGAAGCGTTGGCCGCCGCCGGTGTTGCGGCTGGTCTTCCGGCCGATCTGGCCGAGCGTCTGGCGCGCGGCACGGTCACCGGCTCCGGCGCGCTGCTTGAGGCCTCTCCCCTCTCCGCCACCGCCCTGCGTGAAGCCGTGACTTCGAAGGGCGGCACGACAGCCGCCGCGCTGGATGAACTTTCCGGTGATAACGGCATCGGCCCGGCCGTCACCCGCGCCGTCGCCGCCGCAAAACGCCGCGCGCAGGAATTGGCGGACTGAGCCGAGCGACCTGCCGTCCGTTAAACCGGCACACGAATCGTCGCTTTCAGCCCTCCAAGCGGGCTATCCGATAGTTCGATCTCGCCGCCATGCGACCGCACGATGTCGCGTGCGATGGCGAGCCCGAGGCCCGTACCGCCGTCATCGACGTTGCGCGCCGTATCCAGCCGCAGGAATGGCTTGAACGCTTCCTCCCGCAGTTCAGGTTCGATCCCCGGCCCGTCGTCCTCCACCGCGATCGTCAACCAGCGCGACTGGCGCGTGGCGGTGATGTTGACCTTGTCGCCATAACGCACCGCATTGGCGACGAGATTGGCGACGAGACGCTGGAAGGCCAGCGGCCTGACGGTTACAACCACATCGCCGACCACGCTGACGGAAATGTTGCGCCCCTGCCGCGCATAATCGGACTGCAGCGTTTCCAGCATTGCGGCGATGTCGGCAGGCCGCGACTGCTCGCCCGCATCGCCGCGCGCGAAGGCGAGATAGGCCTCCAGCATGTTGCCCATTTCATCGACGTCCTTGCGCAGATCCTGCACGTCCGGGCTATTGCGCATCAACGACAGCGACAGCTTGAAACGCGTGAGGATGGTCCGCAGATCGTGGCTGACGCCATTCAGCATGGTGGTACGCTGATCGATGGAGCGTTCGATTCGCCGCTTCATCTCAATGAAGGCTCGGCCCGCGCGCCGCACTTCACGCGCGCCGCGTGGGCGAAAATCGACGTCCCTCCCCATGCCGAACGCCTCGGCGGCATCCGCCAGCCGCAGAATGGGGCGAATCTGGTTGAACTGGAACAATACGGCAATCGTCACCAGCACGAATGACGTGCCCAGCATCCAGATAAGGAAGATGTGGGAGTTGGATGCATAAGCCAGGCTGCGCCGCGCGAATACGCGCATGACGACATCGTTGTCGAGCAGGATACGAATTTCGATGAGGTTGGAGCGCCCGACCGTATCGATCCAGAACGGCCGCGCAACCTGCCGGCTAATCTCTTCGGACAGCACCTCATCGAGAATGGAGAAGAACGGTTTCGGCCCCTGCGGCGGCAACTCCGTACCCGGCAGAAACTCAACTTCGAGGCCCAGCTTGTCCTGCGCGATGCGCACAAGCTCCGAGGTCATGCGCGCCTGGGGAGATACTTCGTAGATATCGATGAGCGCCGCGATATCCGAGCTGACGGCCGACGACAGCCGGCGCGTGACGAGCTGCCAATGGCGCTCCAGAAACACATAGGCCACGACGGATTGAAGGATGACGACCGGCGCGATGATGATGATGAGCGAGCGGACGAACAGTCCCTTCGGCATCACCTCGCCCAGCCAGCCGAACAATCGGCGCGGACCTTTCATCGCGGTTTTCCACGCCGTCCGCACTGTTCCAGCGGCGCGAGCCGCCATGCCGGGCTGGCTGATCGGGCCGTTCATCGCGCCGCCCCCGCGCTATCGGTCGATCAGCAGACGGTAGCCGACGCCGCGCACCGTTTGCAGATAAACCGGGTTGGCCGGATCGCGCTCGATTTTGCGTCGCAGACGGTTGATCTGCACATCGACGTTGCGGTCATTGGCCAGCGCGCCTGCGTTGGCGGCAGCGTTGCCGGCCAGATCCTCGCGCGCCACCTGTTCGCCGCCCGCCTCGCCCAGAATGGTGAGGATGTCGCGCTCACGCTCGGTGATGCGCACGATCTCGTCACCCAGACGCAACTCGCCCCGGTCGAACCGGAAGATGAACCCGCCAAAACGGATAGCCTCCGGCGTGGCGCGGGCCGCACCGGGCGCTTCGCTGGCGACGTTGCGCTTGATAATGTTGGCAAGGCGCAGCAGCAGCTCGCGCGGCTCGAAAGGCTTGCCGAGATAATCGTCCGCGCCGATCTCCAGCCCCGTCACCCGGTCGGCGCCGTCGCTGCGGGCGGTCAGCATCAGGATCGGCACCGCCGACTTTTGCCGCCAGCGACGGGCGAAGTCGAAGCCGTTTTCACCGGGCATCATGACATCCAGCACCAGCGCATCGAAAATCAGCGAGCCGAGCGTCGATTCGGCCGCCGCCGCATTGGCGGCCACCGTCACCCTGTAGCCGTTTCCGGTCAGGAAGCGCGACAGCAACGAGCGCAACCGGCGGTCATCGTCGACCACCAGCACGTGCGGTGCGTCGTCGGGCAATCCTTCCACCGGGGCATCGTCTTCGGTCGCGTCGATCATTGCACCTGCTCCTCCCCGTCGGCTGTTTTCCACACGATGCGGGAGACATCGTCCCTATCGTCATCGTTGATCATGGAAAACAGAAACGCGGTTACCTTGCTCTTCACGTCCGGCTCCAGCCCGTCCAGCGCGCGGGCGATGCGCTGAAGCTGCGGCGCGGTGAGCGCCAGCGAGAGCGCCCTCCCCTTGTCCGTCGGATAGAGCAGCCGCTGCCGCCTGTCCGCCGTGCCGGTACGTTGCACGATATAGCCTTTTTCGACAAGATCCTTCAGAATCGGGTTCAGACTTTGCTTGGTGATGCCAAGAATGTCGAGCATCTCGGCAATCGTCATGCCGGGAACGCGTTCCACGAAATGCAGCACCCGGTGATGCGCGCGGCCGAAACCGTACTCGGTCAACAGCCTGTCCGGGTCGCTGACGAAGTCCCGATAGGCGAAAAACAACAATTCGACGATGTCGTTGCCGGTCGGCGTATCGGATGGCGGGCCGGATACGTCGCCGGCATCCGCGGCGCTGTCTGACCGGGTGGAAACGGTGGCTGTCGTCACAAGGCTTTCCCTGGATTGCGTCTGATGAAAATTTGTGCAGTCATGCAACATACAGAGGTAGCGAGGAAAGAGTGAAAAACATTTATGTCAGCCTTATTGACATATTTCAGGAAGATTGTTACCCGTCAAGCGGTTTCCGCGAAAGGAAATAATACGGATTGGCCCTCGCGCGCTGAATGCCTTCATCGCCAACGACCGCCCCGGTCCGCATCCTGATTCCCGAACCGTCCGCAAGAAGATTTCGGAGTAGTTTCATGTCGGTCTCACCGCAAGAAAACAAGAAGGACGTCATCTGGATCGATGGCAAGCTCGTGCCACGTGAAGAGGCGAACATCCCGGTGCTCACCCACGGCCTGCATTATGCCTCGGCCGTCTTCGAGGGCGAACGCGCCTACAACGGCGTTATTTTCAAGTCGCGCCAGCATAGCGAGCGGCTGCTCAACTCTGGTCGGCAGCTCGATTTCGAGATTCCCTTCACCGCCGAGGAAATCGACGCGGCCAAGGAGCTGGTGCTAAAGGAAAACGGCCTCGTCGACGCCTACATCCGCCCCATCGCATGGCGCGGTGCCGAGGCGCTCGGCGTTTCGGCGCAGAAGAACAGCATCCACCTTGCCATCGCCGCATGGGTTTGGCCGAGCTACTTCACCCGCGAGGAGCGGATGAAGGGCATTCGCCTCGCCTTTGCCCGCTATCGCCGCCCGGACCCGGCAACCGCCCCTTCCACCGCCAAGGCAGCGGCGCTTTACTCCATCGCCACCATTTCCAAGCATGAGGCCGAGCGGCAGGGCTATTCCGACGCGCTGTTCCTCGACTGGCGTGGCCGTGTGGTCGAGTGCACGGGCGCGAACATCTTCTTTGTCAAGAACGGCGAACTGCACACGCCCGATCCCGAAGGCATCCTGAACGGCATCACGCGTCAGACCGTGATCGAACTGGCGAAGAAGCGTGGCATCCCTGTTGTCGAGCGGGCTATTCTGCCGGAAGAACTGTCTACGTTCACGGAAAGCTTCGTCACCGGCACGGCGGCGGAAGTGACGCCGGTGTCCGAGATCGGCGAGCACAAGTTCACGCCCGGCGAGATCACCACAACGTTGCTGAACGATTACGAGAATCTGGTTCAGGGCAAATAAGTCGCTGATAAAGCCTGTTAAAGAAAAATTTTGATCCCGCGCCGACTTTAGAGCATTTCGGTATTTCGTTGAAACGCCGAAATGCTCTATCTTATTGGTTTGACGCGTTTTCTTTACGCAAAGCGGTATCCACTTTGCTTGAAAACGCTTTAATCGGCGCGGTTTTTTATGCAGGCGGCGCTTTCGTGCCTTGCAGCAGGCCGAGTTGCACGCGCCGCATCCACCGGGCCATCATCAGCACGGCGACGACGCAAAGCCCCACTGTCAGCCCGGTCCAGATGCCCGCGCCGCCCAGCCCGGCGCCAAAAGCCAGGTAGACACTCAGCGGCAGGCCAACCAGCCAATAGCCGATGATGCCGTAGATCATCGGCATGCGCGTATCGTGTAGGCCGCGCAAGGCGGCGATTCCGAGCACCTGCGCACCATCCGCGAGCTGGAAAATCGCCGCCAGCGCAAGGAACGTCACAGCCAGTTGCACCGCGCGGGCGTTGGCAGGGTCGCTGGTGTCGAGGAAGATGCCGGCAAGTGTTTCGGGTATCAGCGTCATCGTCAGGCCGGAGATGACCATGATGACCATGCCAACGCCAAACCCCACCCAGCCGGCGCGCATCACGCCATCCGCGTCGCCCGCGCCAAAGGCCCGGCCCACGCGCACCGTTACCGCCTGCGACAGCCCCACCACTGCCATGAACGCCACGCCGACAAGCTGGATGGCCACGGCATGCGCCGCCAGAGAGGCCTCGCCGATCCAGCCCATCATGAAGGCAGCGGCGTTGAAGACGCTGACTTCCAGCGTCGAGACGAGTGCGATCGGCAGGCCCAGCCGCCAGAAGGCCGTGAACCTCGGCCAGTCCGCCTGCCAGAAGCGCCCGAACACCTGGTAGCGGCGAAAGCGCCGATCCCGCAGCACGACGATTAAAAGCACCACGAACAGCAACAGGTTGGCGCAGGCGCTGGCAATGCCGGACCCGACGACCTCCAGCCGGGGAAAGCCGAGATTGCCGAACACCAGCAGCCAGTTGCCGATAATGTTGAAGATGATCGACGCCACAGCCGCCACCAGCGCCCACTGCGGGCGCTCCAGCGCCGCCACGAAAGAGCGCAGCACGATGAAGCCGAGGAACGGCAGCAGCCCCCAGAGGAAGGCGCGCAGATAACCGCCCGCCATCGCCGACAGATCCGCCGGCTCGCCGATCAGCAGCAACAGCCGCTCACCGTTCCACAACAACACCGCGCAGGGGATGAATACGATGATGGCTGACCAAAGCCCCTGCCGCACGGTGCGGCGCACCTCGCCGACAGCAAAACGGTTGCGTCCCAGCTCGCGCGCGATCATCGGCGGCGCGGCCATCAGCAGCCCGAGCGAGAACAGCATCACCAGATGATAAAGGTTGGTCGCGAGCGTGGCGGCGGCAAGCGCCTGCGCACCAAGGCGGCCGATGAAGATCACATCGGTGATCATGACCGCCATCTGCGCCAGCGTGCTCAACGCCAGCGGCCATCCCAGCACCATCGTTGCGCGCAGCTCGCGCATCCATAAGTCGTAACCGCGACCGGGACGGTTATCCGCGCCCGCCAGCGCCTGCGTATCTGCCATAATGCGCGTCAATAGCTGACAATGCGTGCAGACACCATGACAGTCAGCGACATGGGCGTTATGCGTCTGGCATATCGCGCGCAGGCCGTTAAAGCGTTTTCAAGCAAAGTGGATACCACTTTGTGTGAAGAAAACGCGTCAAACCAAAAAGATAGAGCCTTTCGGCGTTTCAACGAAATGCCGAAAGGCTCTAGGTGGCCTCAGTCGTGCGCGGCGTCGCCCTTCGCGTTATTCGCCTGAGCGGTGGCGGCATCCCGGGCGAGGATGTGGCTGATGCCGTGCGTGAGATAATCCCAGCCCGTATAGAGCGTCAGCAGCGCCGCTATCCACAGCAAACCGATGCCGATCGGCAGCGTGCCGGGCAGCACCGCCTCGCCGGCCTTGCCCGCAATCAGAAACGACAGCGCCAGCAACTGCGCCGCCGTTTTCCATTTCGCCACCCGCGTCACCGGCACGCTGACGCGCAGTTCGGCCAGAAATTCCCGCAGGCCGGAGACGAGAATCTCGCGACACAGAATGATGATCGCCGCCCACAGCGACCAACTGCGGATAGTGCCGTCCGCCACCAGCATCAACAGCGAGGCAGCGACCAGCAGTTTGTCGGCGATAGGGTCCAGCATGCGGCCCAGCGCCGACTGTTGCGCCCAGGCACGCGCCAGATAACCGTCCAGATAATCGGTGATCGCGGCGGCGACGAAGATGCCCAATGCGATCCAGCGCATTTCGGCCTCGTCGGGCCAGAACAGGCACACGACCACCGCCGGCACCGCGACGATGCGACCATAAGTGAGCAGGTTCGGCAGGCTATATGGGCCGGAGAGACGGCCGGCCTTGCGCGGAGCAGGAGCGAGTGAGGAAGCGTCTGGGGGGGTCGTCGTCATGCCTGATCCACTGCGTGAAACCAATACCCGGGAAACCCTGCGCAGCCCCACCGCGAGCGACGGACGCGCCTGGCGAGTGAAGGAAGCGCCTGCGGACGGTCATCCGTCCCGGTCGTGAAAGAACCTATAGACCATTCCCGCCGTCGCCGCATTAATTCCCGGCGCGCTGCGTAAATCCTCCAGCGATGCCTGCGACACCGCCTTCGCCGTGCCGAAATGCAGCAGCAGCGCCCGCTTGCGCGCGGGGCCAATGCCCGCAATCTCGTCGAGCGGGCTTTTGGTGAACTCCCGCTTGCGCCGCGCCCGATGCGTGCCGATGGCGAAACGGTGCGCCTCATCCCGTAGCCGTTCCACATAATAAAGCGTGGCGTCGCGCGGCGGCAAGCGGAAGGGGGCACGCCCTTCCACAAAAAACGTCTCCCGGCCGGCATCGCGGTCGACACCCTTGGCAACGCCCACCACCGGCACGTCGGAAACGCCGAGTTCCTTCAGCGTCGCGCGCACGGCCCCCACCTGCCCCTGCCCGCCGTCGATGAGCAGCAGATCGGGCCATGAGGGGAAAGCGCCCTCATCCGCAACCTCGTCGTCGCCGGCAAATTCCGGATCGACAGGGGCTGCCTCGATGAGACGCGCGCCTTCCTTGACGAGACGTGTGAAGCGGCGTTGCAGCACCTCGCGCATCATGCCGAAGTCGTCGCCGGGGGTGATATCGGTGGAACGGATGTTGAAGGTGCGATAATGCGGCTTCATGAAGCCCTCGCGCCCGGCCACGATCATCGCCCCGACAGCGTTGGTGCCCATGATGTGCGAGTTGTCGTAGACCTCGATCCGCCGGGGCGGGCGCTCCAGCCCGAAAGCCTGCGCCACTGCGCCGAGCAGCTTGTCCTGCGATGCCGTATCGGCAAGCTTGCGCGCCAGCGCCTCCTGCGCGTTGCGGTGCGCGTGGGCCACAAGCGTATATTTCTCACCTCTTTTGGGCACCGCCACCTCAACCCTGTGGCCGGCATGGTCGGACAGCGCCTCCTGCAACAGCGCGCATTCGGTCGGCTTGTGCGACAGCAGCACGAGGCGCGGGCACGGCTTATCCTCATAGAACTGCGCCAGAAACGCCGATAGCACCTCCTCCTCCGGCAGGTTGCGATCCGCGCGGGGGAAGTAGGAACGGTTGCCCCAGTTCTGGCTGTTGCGGAAGAAGAACACCTGCACGCAGAACATGCCGGCTTCCGACGCAATGGCGAAGACATCCGCCTCTTCCACCGTCTGGGGGTTGATGTTCTGCGTACCCTGCACCGCCGACAGCGCCGCCAGACGATCCCGATACCGCGCCGCACGCTCATATTCCAGCGCCTCGGCTGCCTCCTGCATCTCGTGCGCGAGGCGGCGTTTCACCGCGATGGAACGGCCGGTGAGGAAGTCCCCCGCCTCATCGACGAGCTTGGCATAATCCTCCTGCGAGATCTCACCCGTGCACGGCCCCGCGCAGCGTTTGATCTGGAACAGCAGGCACGGACGCGTGCGGTTTTCATAATAGCTGTCCGTGCACGTGCGCAGCAGAAAGGCCCGTTGCAGCGCATTGACGGTGCGGTTCACCGCGCCGCCATCGGCGAAGGGGCCGAAGTAGCGCCCCTTGCGCACCCGCGCGCCGCGATGCTTGACCAGTTGCGGCGCCGCGTGGTCGCCGGTCAGCAAGATATACGGAAACGATTTATCATCCCGCATCAACACGTTATAGCGCGGACGCAACTGCTTGATGAGATTGGCTTCCAGCAGCAGCGCGGCGGTTTCCGTGTCGGTGGTGATGAACTCCATCGCCACCGTCTCGGCGATCATGCGCATGGTGCGCAGGCCGCCATGGCCGATGCCGCGCACGTAAGACGCCACACGTTTCTTCAGATCCAGCGCCTTGCCGACATAAAGCACATGGCCGTTGGCGTCGATCATGCGGTAGACGCCGGGCGCATGCGGCAGGGTTTTCCAGAAACGGCGGATCACCTCCGCCCCCGCGCGCAGCGACGGCGGGGCGCTCGCGTCCTCGGCCCACAGATCGGTTTCGATTGTCAGATCATCGTCAGCCGCAAGCGTGGCAGCGGCGGCGTTCGTGGGCGTGTCGTCTTTATGTATCATGCTTGCTGGCGAAAAACCTGCTTCCCCGAAAACTTATCCCAAACCCGCGCCCACGGCCGGTCGTCGGCGCGCGTGGGGCTGAATGTAGTTGCCCATGCCGGCAATTGCATCAGTGCGGCGGCTGCGCATCTTCGGTATCGTGTCTTTCGGTCCACTTTACGACGAAGGCTGCGGCCAGCCCCAGCACCAGATATCCCAGCGCCAGCGGCAGCACCGTGCCGTCATAAAGCTGGCCGATGATGACGCCGCACAGGGTGCCGAGAGCGGTTGTCGCTGCGCCGATAAAGGACGACGCCGTGCCTGCCATACGTCCCATGGGCCGCATGGCCAGCGCATTGAAGTTGGGAGCGGTGAGGCTGAAAAAGAAGTTCAGCAGCGCCAGAAACCCGGCGAAAATCACGAGCGGCGGCGGGCCGCCCCATGCCAGCACCACGATCACGAGCGCCAGCGCCGTCAGCGTGAAGGCCAGAGTGCCGTTCCACGCCAGCCGCTTCAGCCCCACACGCCGCACGAGCCAGGCATTGACGAACGATGCCACACCCATGACAGCGGCAACCACGCCGAAGACAACCGGAAACCAGCCGCCGAGCGCGTAGACTTCCGTCTCGAAAATCTGCTGCGCCGATGTGATATAGCCGAACAGCGAGCCCAGCACGAGGCTCATCGCCAGCGTGTAGCCCATTGTCACGGGGTTGCCGAGGCATAGGCGCAGGTTGTTCCACGCGCCGGCAAAAGATGCCTTCGTGCGATTTTCGGGCCGTAGCGTCTCCGGCATCCGCAGCGCGAACCAGAAGCCGACGACCAGCGCCATCACCAGCATGCTGACGAAGATGAAACGCCACGAGCCGATGGCCAGAATGAGCGCGCCGCTGCCGGGCGCGATGACGGGGCCGATGATGAACACCATCATGACGAAGGACATGACACGCGCCATCTCCTCGCCCTGATAACGGTCACGGACGATAGCCGTCACCAGCACGCGCGAGGATGCGCCGCCGATGCCCTGCACGGCCCGCGCCAGCAGCAGCATTTCGAAGCTGTTCGCCGCGATGGCCAGCACAGTGCCCACGGCATAGATCGCCATGCCCGTCAGCATGGCAGGCTTGCGCCCGTAAGCGTCCGACAGCGGCCCATAGAAGAGCTGGCTGATGGCAAACCCCGCCATGTAGCTGGAAATCATGTACTGCACCTCATTCGCACTGGCGAGATGGAACTCGTGCTGAATGGGAACGAAGGCTGGCAGCAGGTTGTCGATGGACAGGGCGACAAGAGCCATCATCAGGGCGACAAGCACCACGAACTCGACGAAGCCGGGCGCGCGAACGGCTTTATTGGACACGGATTGCGGCTGCGTCATTGAATGGCAACGTCCCTGAATGGCTGGCTGACGGCGCATTGCGCGCCCGGACGAGTGAATCGGCTTAAAGAAGGCAAGCATCAAAAAAGACACGCGCCTGCCGGAACGGCCGACGCTCTCAGTTGTATATTTTTCTGCAACTTGCGTTCACTTCGGTAGATCGACCTGAACGCAAACTGCACTAGAGGATTTCGGCATTTCGTTGAAACGCCAAAATGTTCTATCCTTTTGGTTTGACGCGTTTTCTTCACGCAAAGCGGTATCCACTTTGCTTGAAAACGCTTTAGCGGCTGGCAGCAAGCCTCACGCCCAGCGCGATCAATGCCGCGCCCATCACGGCGTCGAACGGTCGGCGCAACCGCGCGTACACCGTGCGCACGGCTGGTGACGAGAAGATGATGGCAAGAGTCGTGAACCAGCCCAGCGCCACCACGATGACGACGCCAACCGTCGCGCCATAAACCCATGCAGGAGCGCCGACAGGCAGCACGGTGACGAACAGACTGCCGAAAAATGCCATCGACTTGGGATTTGTCATGCCGACCAGAAAGCCCCGGCGCACGGAAGGCAGGAAAGCCATGCCACCCGCCCTTGTTCCCCCTGCGCTTATGCCCCCTGCAGTGGTGGACGGGGTGGCCGATATTTCGGACGCAGATCCCTGCCGCTCGCGCAGGCCATATAGCATGCGCACGCCCAGATAAACCAGATAGGCCGCGCCCACCAGGCGCAGCACCTCATAGCCCCATGCCATGCGCGCCAGAACGACGCCGAGACCAAAAACAGCAAGGGTCGCCCAGACGGTGCAGGCGGCAGTAACGCCAAGCGCCGCGCCCACACCTGCCCGCCTGCCGTTGAGGGCGTGCGACGTGATGGCGATGAAATCGGGTCCGGGGCTGATGCAAGCCAGCAGCATCACGCCGGCGAGCGTAAGAAGTTCGGCCAAAAACACCGGAATCGTCCTCTCTCGAATGGATGCGGCCACTCGTTCCTTGAGTTCCTCGTGTGGAGTCGAGTCTCGTCTGGAGTCGCCGTGCGGCGCAAGCTAACAGATGCCGACGCTCCCGGATAGACGCCGCCAACGAGGCGGAAACCGCAAGGCGACAAGCCAACCCGGCCGACATACGCCAACGAATGGATGACGCCAATGGATGCCGGCAATGGATGCCGGCATGTGCGCGCCCGCACAGCGCGGGTGGAGGAATAAAAGTTGCAACGCGAGGGCGTTATAATGTAACATATTCGCCATATTCAGGACTGTCACCACCATCAGCAGGCGGGCGAGGATTCTTTGTCTGGCGAAATCAAGCACCAAGCGGGATCCATTCCAAAGGCGTCCGTCACAGGAACATCCTTTACGAGCGTGTCCGTGTTGCGGAGCGCAATGGCCGAACGGCTGGCGGCTGCGGTCATCGTGTCGATTCTGCTCTGGTGCATCGCCTTCTGGGCCATGGGCTGGCTGTGACGGGAACCGGACCTGACGACATGGCACACGATCACTGTTCCCATACCCATACACATCGCTCCAGCCGCGATCAGGCGCCCGCGCCCGGCATCCGGCTCGATAATCTCACCGTCGCCTATCGCCGCCACCCTGCCGTGCACCACTTGTCCGGCAATTTTGCGCCCGGCTCGCTGACTGCCATCGTCGGCCCCAATGGCGCGGGTAAATCGACGTTGCTCAAGGCCATCATGGGTGCCTTGCGTCCTGCAACAGGCCGCATCGAGATTGCCGGCATCAACCGCCGGGACATCGCTTACCTGCCGCAGATCAGCGAAGTGGATCGCACGTTTCCCATCACCGTGCTCGATCTCGTCGCCATGGGCCTGTGGCGGCGTTGCGGCGCTTTCCGCCGCATTGGCCGCGATCAGCTTCACCGCGTCAATGACGCCATCACCACGGTTGGCTTGTCCGGCCTTGCCGAGCGCCCGATCAGCACGCTTTCCGGCGGTCAGTTCCAGCGGGCGCTGTTTGCGCGCATGCTGTTGCAGGATGCACGGTTGCTGCTGCTCGACGAGCCGTTCACGGCACTCGACATGAAGACAACGACGGACCTCATCGATGTAGTCAAGCATTGGCATGGCGAGAACCGCACCATCATTGCCGTGCTGCATGACATCGATCTGGTTCGCGAACACTTTCCGCAGGCGCTCCTGCTGGCGCGCTCTGAAGTGGCGTGGGGAAAGACCGAGGATGTGCTGACCGGCACCAACCTATTGACGGCCCGGCGCATGTGCGAGGGCTTCGACGACAACGCGCCGTTCTGCGATCATCAGGCCGCATGATGCTGTATGATGCGCTGATCGCACCATTTGTCGAATACGGCTTCATGCGCCGGGCGCTCGCGGGGTGTCTGGCCCTCTCCTTTGGCGGTGGGCCGCTCGGCGTTCTGCTGGTTTTGCGCCGCATGAGTTTGATGGGCGACGCATTGGCCCACGCTATTCTGCCCGGGGCGGCGATCGGCTTTCTCGTCGCCGGCCTCTCCCTCGTGGCCATGACGATCGGCGGTGTCGCCACCGGGCTGGCCGTTGCCGTGCTCGCGGGCCTCGTTTCGCGCGCTACGCCGCTGCGTGAAGATGCCAGTTTCGCCGCCTTCTATCTAATTTCACTGGGCCTTGGCGTGTTGATCGTATCCATGCGCGGCTCCAGCGTCGATCTGCTGCATGTCCTGTTCGGGTCGGTACTGGCGCTGGACGATGCGGCACTCTTGCTAATCGTTTCGATCAGCACCGTAACACTGATCGTGCTTGCAATCATTTATCGCCCGCTGATCATCGAATGTCTCGATCCCGGGTTCCTGCGCGCGGTCGGCGGCTTCGGGCCGGTCGGTCTCGGCTCCGTGGTTCACGTCACCTTCATCGCGCTGGTGGTGTTCAATCTCGTCGGCGGCTTTCAGGCGCTCGGCACGCTGATGGTGGTGGGCCTCATCATGCTGCCGGCAGTGGCGGCCCGCTTCTGGTTCCAGAGCGCGCCGGGGCAGATGGCCATCGCCATTGTATTCGGCATTGTCGCCAGCGTCGCCGGGCTGCTGGCGTCCTATCACTGGCACGCACCCGCCTCTTCCGCCATCATTCTGGCGGCGGGCGGGCTTTATATTCTGTCGGTTGTGGCGGGCCGCTTCGACAGCCTCGCCGCATCCCTCATCACGCTGCGCCACCGGGCCGGATAATCCGGCCCCGCCGCCTGCGCATTATCACAGCGAAGCGCTGATGCCCCGCATGGCCGGCTGCTCGCGCACCGACTCGCGGTCGTCGAGCGCCTCGGCCCGGCGCAATTCGCTGAGTGCGTCATCCAGATCCGCCAGCGCATCGTTGAGCTGCGACTTCAGATCCTCGGCCGACTGAACGAGATTATCCCGCCGCTGCGCCGCCGCCTTGGCATAGGTGGGATAGGCGAAATGGTTGTGGTCTGAAATGCCCGAGCGCTGCTCTTCGTGGGCGATCTCCTTGTCGAGATCTTCCGCCATGCGCATGAAGTCGGCGATCATCGCCTCGATCTGCGCGACGCGCCGGCGTCTTTCCTGAACGTGGAAGGTCTTCAACTGAATGATGCCGCTGCGAGGTTTCATCGCCGATAGTGCTCCCGTCGGCTCCGCCGGATGCCGGCTGGAGACTGTCTTCGTCACCATATTTACGGATACAGGTTGATCCTTCCTTACCAACCAAGCGCCAAAAGACGATTTTTGGCGCAAATATAGGGACTTATACCATTCGGTAAGAGTCTTGTACCATTCGGTAAGAGTCTTGCGCGCCTCAGCGGGTATCTCGACTATAAACCGCTCTACAGCGACAGCCGTACCGTGACGGGCGCATGATCGGACGGACGCTCCCAGCCACGAACGTCTCTTGCGATAGCGGCGGTTTCAAGCGCAGGGGCAATGTCTGGCGCCAGCCAGACGTGATCCAGCCGCCGCCCCTTGTCCGCCGCCGACCAATCGGGCGAGCGGTAACTCCACCACGTGAAAACCTTTTCCGGCTCCGGCCGCAGCGCGCGCACCGCGTCCACGTAGCCGGTCATGCGGCGGAATGCCTCCAGCCGTTCCGTCTCGACCGGCGTGTGGCTGACCACGCCGAGCAATGCCTTGTGATTCCAGACATCTGTTTCGTAAGGCGCGATGTTGAGATCACCGACCAGCACACTCGGGCGATCCGCCGGCCGCGTCGCCTCGTGCCATTCGACCAGTTCGTCGAGAAATGCGAGCTTGTGCGCGAATCGCGGGTTGATTTCCGGGTCCGGGGCATCCCCGCCGGCTGGCACGTAAAAATTGTGGATGCGCACGCCGCGCGAGCCGCCCGGTGTCCCCGTGCCGCCCAATTCCACCGTCATATGCCGCGAATCGTCCTTGTCGCAGAAACGCAGCGCCTGCGTCTCCGTGAACGGGATGCGCGAGATCGTGGCGACGCCGTGATACCCCTTCTGCCCGTTCAGCGCGATGTACTGGTAGCCCAGCGTCTTGAACGCCGCAGACGGGAAGTGATCGTTGGGGCACTTGGTTTCCTGCAGGCAGAGAACATCCGGTTCGTTCTCGACGAGAAACCGGATGACCTGATCGATGCGCAGTCTGACGGAGTTGATATTCCAGGTGGTGAGCGTGAACGACACGGCTGGCCTTGCGAGGTTCGGGAAACAGGGTGCATGAGCTTGCAACGCCGCGCCCACCGACACAACCGGGGATTTACCGGATTACCGGAATTGCCCCCTCGCCTACTCAGCGCCGCGCCACCTCGACGCCCGACAACGCGACCTCGGTCTCGTATCCTTGCGGGTCCACGATCCGCCAGCCGCGCAGGACATTGGCGTGGGCATCGAAGTGCAATGTCACGCGCGACGTGCCGCCGAGTGTGGCGCTGTCCTCAAGCGAAATAGAGACCAGCCCGCCCGGATCGATCTGGGCATCGCGCAGACGCACATCCCGCGCCAGATCGACGTTATCGCGCAGCAGGAACTTCAGCGGCGTCTGGCCGATGGAATACACATCGTTTGTGCGCAGCCGCGAGTCGCGAACCGCGACCGACCGTCCATCAGCGACGATTTCCAGCGTGCTCGGCGGATCGTAGGCGAAGCGCAACCGTCCGGGGCGCTGCACGAACAAGGTGCCGCCGACCTGCTGACGATCCGCGCCGGTCTGGAGGAAGCGCGCATTCAGCGTGTTGATGCTGTTGAGATAGGCGTTGACCCGTGCAACCGCCTCGGACGCATTGGCGGGAAGCGCACCTTGCTGCGGAGCACGAGCCTGCTGGGCCGGCGTGGCAACGGGTTGGGCGACAGGCGCCGCCGTGGGTGCGGCAATGGCCGGCGTTGCAACGGCTCCGCCCAACCCGGCTGGCCGGCGCGGCGGCATCGGCACGCCCCCGGCCTGCGAAGGCACCTGCACGGGTTGCGCCAGCGGTTCGGGCTGTACAGGCGCGGAAGGCGTAGGCCCACCCGGCAAAGGCGGCTGCGGCGCGGCCTGAGCGGGATCGGGAAGAGGCGGCGGCAGCGGTGCGGGTTGCGGCTGCCGGGAGGGGCGTTCCTGCTTGAAGACACCGTCCAGAAAACGGCTCAACGGATCCTGCGCATGGGCGGACGACAAGGGCAGCATCGCCGCGCACGCGACGAAAAGCATTCGTGTCAGCCCGCTATCCCACGCAACCCTTTTCATCATCGTCACCCGCGTCACCTCTGCCAAACCACTGCGGCCGACATCATTCAACAAGGCTGATATGGCGAAAGCAGGTCCGATATTGCAAGTGCATTCTGTTTTCACAAGCGCGTGCCCGGCGGCGCGTCTCAGCCGTGATTGGCCTGATCGTCGCCGCCGACGAGAATTTCGCGCTTGCCGGCATGATTGGCCGCACCCACGATACCTTCCAGTTCCATGCGTTCCATGATGGAGGCCGCGCGGTTGTAGCCGATCTGGAGACGGCGCTGGATATAGGACGTGGAGGCCTTCTTGTCACGCAGCACGATGGCGATGGCTTGATCGTAAAGATCGTTGCCACCACCGGCGGAACCGTTGGCTGTGTTGTCGAACACCGCAGCGCCATCGCCTTCCGCAGCCGCTTCCTCATCCGCCGTAACGGCCTCAAGATACTGCGGCCGCCCCTGCGTCTTGAGATGGGCGACGATCTTCTCCACCTCGTCGTCAGACACGAAGGGACCGTGAACGCGCACCACGCGCCCGCCGCCGGCCATGTAGAGCATGTCGCCCTGCCCGAGAAGCTGCTCCGCGCCCTGCTCACCCAGAATGGTGCGGCTGTCGATCTTCGACGTGACCTGGAACGAGATGCGGGTGGGGAAGTTCGCCTTGATGGTGCCGGTGATCACGTCCACGGAGGGGCGCTGGGTGGCCAGAATGACGTGGATGCCCGCCGCACGCGCCATCTGCGCCAGACGCTGGATGGTGCCTTCGATCTCCTTGCCCGCCACCATCATCAGGTCGGCCATTTCATCGACGACGATGACGATATAGGGCAACGGATCGAGGTCCATGACCTCGTCCTCGTAAATCGCCTCGCCGGTATCGCGGTCGAAGCCGGTCTGGACCGTGCGGGTGATGACCTCGCCGCGGGCCTTCGCCTCGCGCACGCGGGTGTTGAAACCGTCGATATTGCGCACCGACAGCTTGGACATCTTCTTGTAGCGATCCTCCATCTCGCGGACAGCCCACTTCAACGCCACAACCGCCTTCTTGGGGTCGGTCACGACCGGCGTCAGCAGGTGCGGAATGCCGTCATAGATGGACAGTTCGAGCATCTTGGGATCGACCATGATGAGGCGGCACTCTTCCGGCTTCAGACGGTAGAGCAGCGACATGATCATGGTGTTGATGGCGACAGACTTACCCGAGCCGGTAGTGCCTGCGACAAGCAGATGCGGCATGCGCGCCAGATCCGCGATCACCGGCTCGCCGCCGATGGTTTTGCCAAGGCACAGCGCCAGCTTGAACTTGGAACGCTGGAACTCTTCTGCGGCCAGCAGCTCGCGCAGATACACCGTCTCGCGCTTTGCATTCGGCAACTCGACGCCGATGGCATTACGGCCGGGAACCACGGCAACGCGCGCCGAAACCGCGCTCATCGAACGGGCAATGTCATCCGCCAGCGAGATCACCCGCGAGGATTTCGTGCCCGGCGCAGGCTCAAGCTCGTAAAGCGTCACCACGGGGCCGGGGCGCACATGAATGATGTCGCCGCGCACGCCAAAGTCTTCGAGCGTGCTTTCCAGCAGCGCCGCGTTCTGCTCCAGAGCGTCCTCGGAAATGGTGTCACGGGGGCCACTCGGCAGCGCCAGCATGCCCAGCGGCGGCATTTCGTAATCCGACGTCGAACGCGGTGAGACCGGCACACGGCGCGTCGTGGTGGCCGAAGCGGATGCCGCGACCGGAGCCGCCGCTACGCTGGCGGGGCGCGCAGCCGCAACCGGCGCACGCACAGGCGCTGGAACAGGCGCAGGTATTTGCGCAGCTGCCGGCCGTGCAGGACGGGGCTGGTCCGGATCGTCATCGTTGGAAGGTGCCAGCGCGGGTGGGCGGCGCTTGTGGCGCATCAGAACCGGCGCGGCGTCCGGAAGCGGCATCGCCGGGGACGAAGCCTCGTAAACATCGTCATCAGCGAAAGCGTCGTCCTGGTCAGAGGAGCTGCCATAGGCTGCTTCGTCCGTCCAGCCGGCATGATCGTCGTCCTCGGTCAGGCTGCCAAAGGCATCCGTCTCGCGACGATCCGCAGGCTGGTGATCGCCATCGTAATCGTCATATTCCTGATCGTAGCCATCCTGATCCTGGATGCCATGATCCTGCCGGGCAGGCGCGCGCGGAGCTTCCGCATAGGTGTCGACGTAAGGCTCCGCCCCACCCGCGGCATAGGCATCGCCCGGCGCGAAATCGAGCGTATGATCGCCAGCCGGATATGTGTCAGCAAGGTGGCCGGTCGCGGGATAACCCTCTTCCGAAATACCAGCTTCAGGATTTTGCAGTCCGATTTCGTCATGAGCACCACGATTGCGGGCGGCCAGTTCACGGTCCGTGCTGCGCGTGAAGCGCACGTTGGGCGGCAACTGGAACGGCTTGCGCCATGCGGGAACAGCAGTGTCTCCCCCTGCGGCTGCCATGGCGGCCGGTGCAACACTGACGAAATCCTCGATGGTGGACTGGTAGGATGCCGGTTCCTGCGGCTGAAGCTGCGCTACCGGCGGCATATGAATCTGAACCGGGCGTTCGCGCACGGGAGCGAAGGCCGCCACTTCCGGTGGAATCTCCGGCCGCGGCTGGACAGGCGCATCCATGCGGGGCGCGCCACGGGAAGGCGCAGCGCGAAGCGGGGCGCTGGCAACAGGCGCGGAGACGGAGGCGAACCCCTCATCCATGCCGTCATCCATCACACCCGCGTCGAAAGACGGCTCGCGGGCGGTGCGCGGTGCGGCATATGTCTGCTCGTCGCGGGGCTTCTGGAAACGGCGCATGACGGAGGCCTTCAACACCATCAGGCCATGCACGACAGCGCCCAGCGAAACGATGCCCCAGCCGGGGCTATCCTTGTCGTCGGAACCTGCGAAGCGGTAATCGTCCTCATCATCGTCAGCGAAATGCGACGGCTGCGCGGACAACCCGAGACCGGACGCCGCCGACAGCGCCAGAATGGCCGTAGCCGCATAGCATATACCGACGATGAGACCGCCGATGCCGCCATCGCCGATGAGGCCCTTGCCGCCAAACAGCAGCGCGTCGCCCACGACGCCGCCGAGGCCGGACGGCAGCGGCCAGCGCTCGGTGCCGGGCAGCGCGCTCGCCACCGCTGACGCCGCAGCCGTACCCAGCACCCACAGCGCGAGCCGCAGGACGAGACGCGGCAGCGGCCGGCGGCCGATCAGCCGGACGGCCCAAATGGCGCATGGAAGCAGCAGCGCCACGGTCCCGAGACCGAAGATCTGCATGGTGAGATCGGCAAAAATCGCACCCGGCGTGCCGAGCAGGTTGGCCACACGACCTTCCGTCGCATGGGTGAGACTGGGATCGGACACCGACCATGTCGCCAGCGCCAGCACGGCGGCGATGACCACGGCCAGCAACAGGAAGCCCGTCAACTCGACAGTGCGCTGCAGGAGGAAACGGCGCAGCGCATCCGGCATGTCATCGGTGGGGGACGTATTGCGTCGAATCGTTCGCATTGTTCGGCAGATCGGCTCGTTTGTTGAGGAAAGGCGAGGCGCGAAACCACGCCGCAACATGATTCGCCGTACATTACGGGCTGCCCGGTTAAGCCTGGATTAACTCAACCGCGACTTCACGGTTTGCACACCCTGCTCTTCCCCCAAAAAACAGACTGATCCGTCATTTTTGTGAAATATTTGCGGCATTATCCGCAACATATCGACGTTTCCGGCGGATGTCCGGCAAAAATATCGTCAACAATCCGATAGCGGGCAGGAAAGAGCAGAGCTGATAGACAAAGACGATGCCCTGACTGTCCGCAACCGCGCCAAGAACCGCCGCGCCCAGTCCGCCGAGGCCGAACGCCAGCCCAAAGAACAGGCCGGAGATCATCCCCACTTTTCCCGGCACCAGTTCCTGCGCGAACACCACGATGGCCGGGAACGACGATGACATGATGCCGCCGATCAGCACTGACAGCACGGCGGTCCAGAACAGATCCACGAACGGCAGCATCAGCGAGAACGGCAGCGCGCCCAGAACCGACCACCACAGCACTGCCTTGCGGCCGAAACGGTCGCCGATCGGCCCGCCGATGACGGTTCCCGCTGCCGCCGCGCCAAGGAAGAGGAACAGGAAAAGCTGCGCGTCCTGCACCGACACGCCAAAAGTGTCGATGAGGTAGAACATGTAATAGCTGGAAATGCTGGCCATGTAGACGTTCTTGGAGAACGTCAGCAGGCAGAGCACGATAATGCCGATCTGCACCGTGCGGCGCGGCAGGCCATGGTCCTGCACGGATACAACCCTGCTGGCATTTGCCCGGCGATAGCGGCTGTACCACGCGCTCACGCGCGACAGGATCACCATGGCAAGCAACGCCGCGAGCGAGAACCACGCCACACTCCCCTGCCCGCGCGGCAACACGACGAAGGCGGCCAGAAGCGGCCCGATGGCGGTGCCGAAATTGCCGCCAACCTGAAACAACGACTGCGACAGGCCATGACGCCCGCCGGCGGCCAGACGCGCCACGCGAGAGGCCTCCGGGTGGAATACCGACGAACCGATGCCGATCAAACAGGCCGCGACCACGAGCACGGTATAATCATGTGCCGCGGCCAGAAGCAGCAGGCCGAAAAACGTGAATGCCATCCCGAGCGGCAGCGAATACGGCATCGGGCGGCGATCCGTGACCGCGCCGACCAGCGGTTGCAACAACGAGGCGGTAAACTGGAATGCCAGCGTGAGCATCCCGATCTGCAGAAAGTCGAGGCTGTATTCCTCTTTGAAGATAGGATACATCGACGTGAACAGCGCCTGCATGATGTCATTCAGCATGTGGCAGAAGCTGATCGCGGCGATGATCATGAAGGCAGTCGTCTCTGCCCCCGGCGCACCCGCCACGCTGGGCGGCGCGGCCTCCCCGGAACGTTCGTCGATCTTGATGGACACCTTGGTTTTCCTCCAGCCACGAAAGCGTATTATCGTGCTGCGTTATCCGGAAGCGCCCCACCGTCCGCAGCATTGAATATGTCTAGCATGCAGCTTCGATTTGCCGTCCGCACCGCGTGCATGGCTGGTGTCTCCGGGGCACATATCCGGCAGATGAGGACGGCAGCGATGAAAGACTGGAGCACCCTGGAGATTGCGAGCACGCGACCCGGAGACCCTCACGGCGGAGGATGCGGGTTGAACGCCGGGTGATTTGGTCGTATACATTATGTTATATCGTTTCATATTTGAGCACGCCCATGTCGGGCAATGTTTCGAGGAGCTGATCCATGTTTGACAGACGGTCACTGCTGGCGGCGGCTGCAAGCTTCTGGCTTGCTGCCGGATATTCAGCCGGCGCACACGCGCAGGATGCCAAAGCCGAAGCCCCCATCGAGGCGGTGGCGAGCTTTTCCATCATCGGCGATATCGTGCAGGAAATCGGCGGCGACCGGGTGAAGGTCATCACGCTTGTCGGCCCCGACAGTGACGCCCATGTTTTCGAGCCGACCCCCGCCGACGTTAAGAAGCTTGGCTCTGCCGCCGTCCTGTTCGAGAACGGCCTTGCGTTCGAAACCTGGCTGGATCGTCTGGTGCAGGCATCCGGCTTCTCCGGTCCGCGTGTCGTGCTTTCGGAGGGCGTGAAGGCACGCAAGGCCGACGAGCACGAGCACGGGCATGAAGGCCACGCGCATGGGGAAGACGGCCACCATCACCACGGCGAATATGATCCCCACGCCTGGCAGAATGTCGGCAACGTCATCATTTATGCCCGCAACGCGGCTTCCGCGCTCGAAAAGATCGATCCGGAGCATGCAGCCTACTACCGTGACCGCGCCACCGCTTATGTCGGCAAACTCGAAGTGCTCGACGCAAAGCTGAAAGAGAAGTTCGCCGCGGTTCCGGAGAACAAGCGCAAGGTCGTGACGTCACACCACGCCTTTGGCTATTTCGGCGACGCTTATGGGCTGACGTTCCTTGCACCCGAAGGTGTCAGCACGGAAGCGGAAGCTTCGGCCGCGGACGTTGCCCGCATCGTCGACCAGATTCGCAAGGAAGGCATCAGCGCCGTATTCGTGGAGAACATCTCCAGCGACAAGCTGATCCGTCAGATCGCCTCCGAGACCGGGGCGAAGGTCGGCGGCGACCTTTATTCGGACGCGCTTGCAAAGCCGGGCCAGCCTGCCTCGACCTATATCGGGCTGATCGAATGGAACGCCGACCAGATCGGCCGCGCACTGACGCCAGCACCCTGACATCGTCGCTTTTCCACAGCGAAACACCGAGGGGGGCCGTCCAACGGCCCCCTTTTTCTTGAACGGCTCAGCACGGTCATGGCAGGGACATTTATGTCGCACTTGCCAGAAATGACTGCAAATCAAATGAGATATCAATTTTTTGTTAAATGACCGAAGCATTCCGATGGTCATAATCGCCCGAAAATCACCCTCGGCGATCACGAAATCGGCATGATCGCCGGTTATCGGGTGCAACAGGCCAGCCAGTCCACGACACAGGAAGGAGCGACGAATGCCAATCATTGCACAGGCTGTGTGATTAGTCGCTTGCGCCCCTGCCCTTGCGTCTGTTATCCGAATTGAACCGCGATGAATGACTTTCCGGTAAGGATCGGCATTCTCCCTCCCCAAAACTTCAAACGGCGCCGCGAATAACCAATGTGGGATGAAGCGCGACTCTTTTTGCTGATCTGCCTTCCCTTCCTGGGAAGCGTTGTCGTCGCATCCTTGCCCCGCGACGCGCGTGACGCTGCATGCCTGCTGACCGGCCTCGTGGCCCTCACCTGCACACTGGTCATCGCGTCGTTCTATTCAACGATGAGCGAAGGAACCGTCGTCAGCACCACCATCGAGTGGCTTCCGACGATTGGCCTCAACTTCATCCTGCGGCTGGATGGTTTTGCCTGGATCATGGCAGGCCTTGTCGGGCTTATCGGCTTCCTGGTCGTCGTCTATGCCCGGTATTATATGTCGCCGGAAGATCCGGTGCCGCGCTTCTTCTCGTTCTTTCTGTCATTTTTCGGGGCAATGCTGGGTGTCGTGCTGTCCGGCAACCTCATTCAGATGGTTTTCTTCTGGGAACTGACCAGCCTGTTCTCGTTCCTGCTCATCGGATACTGGAGCCATAACCCCGGCGCGCGTGAAGGTGCACGCATGGCGCTGACGGTGACGGGCATCGGCGGGCTCTGCCTGCTGGCGGGCGTGCTGATCCTTGGCCATATCGTCGGCAGCTACGATCTCGACAAGGTGCTTGCGGCTGGCGACAAAATCCGCTCCGACAGCCTTTACCGGCCGGCGCTGGTGCTGATCCTGCTCGGCGCGCTGACCAAGAGCGCGCAGTTCCCGTTCCATTTCTGGCTGCCACACGCCATGGCCGCGCCCACTCCGGTATCGGCATATCTGCATTCCGCCACCATGGTAAAGGTGGGTGTGTTCCTCATGGCGCGCCTCTGGCCTGTGCTGGCCGGCACGGAGCCGTGGTTCTGGATCGTCGGCGGCGCGGGCGTGTGTACGCTGCTGCTCGGTGCCTACATCGCCATTTTCCAGCAGGATCTGAAGGGGCTGCTGGCTTATTCCACCATCAGCCATCTCGGGCTCATCACGCTGATGCTTGGCCTCGGCAGCCCGCTCGGTGTCGTCGCGGCGGTGTTTCATCTGCTCAACCATGCCATCTTCAAGGCGTCGCTGTTCATGGCCGCCGGCATCATCGACCATGAAACAGGCAGTCGAGACCTGCGCCGCCTCAGCGGGTTGATACGCTATATGCCCATCACGGCGACGCTTGCGATGGTTGCAGGCGCCGCCATGGCCGGCGTGCCGCTGCTCAACGGCTTCCTGTCGAAGGAAATGTTCTTCGCCGAAACCATTGTCGAGCACGTCGATTCGGTATTCGACGAAGCGCTGCCGTTCCTGGCCGTGGTGGCCAGCATGTTCTCGGTTGCCTATTCGCTGCGCTTCATTCTCGGCGTTTTCTTCGGCCCGCCACCTGTGGGGTTGCCGCGCAAGCCGCACGAGCCGCCGCACTGGATGCGCTTCCCGATGGAATTTCTGGTGCTGCTGTGCCTGCTGATCGGTATCTTCCCGACATTCACCATCGGGCCGATCCTGCACATCGGCGTGTCGGCCATCCTCGGCGACAGACTGCCTTACTACAGCCTCGCCATCTGGCACGGGTTCAACTACCCGCTGCTGATGAGCATCATCGCCATGATCGGCGGCATCCTCGTCTACCTGCTGCTGCGCGGCTATCTGGCGCAGGGCGAGGAAGGCCCTCCCCTGCTTCGCGGGCTGAAGGGGCAGCGCATTTTCGAACGCATCATGGTAACGGTGTCGTGGAAGTGGGCGCGCCAGCTCGAAGCGCTGTTCGGCACCCGGCGGCTCCAGCCACAGTTGCGACTGCTGGTCTTCATGGCGCTGGCGGCTGCGACGTTGACGCTCTATTTCGACGGTTTCGGGCCGCTATGGCTGTCGTTTGCGGGGCTGGACCTGCACGGCTTCGATACCGCTTTCGCGCTGATGTGGCTGGTTGGCATCTGCTGCGCGGTCGGCGCGGCATCGGAGGCCAAGTATCACCGGCTGGCCGCCCTTGCCATGTTGGGCGGCGCAGGCCTTGCCACCTGCATCACCTTCGTCTGGCTGTCCGCCCCCGATCTGGCGCTGACGCAGCTTCTGGTCGAGATCGTCACCACTGTCCTGCTGCTGCTCGGCCTGCGCTGGATGCCCAAGCGTATCAAGGAAGTGGATGCGCTGACGCCGGTTCCGCTCAACGTTCGCGCCCGTCGCGCCTGGGATCTCGTGGTGGCCATTGCCGCCGGCACCGGCATCGCGATGCTGTCATACGCCGTCATGACGCAGCCGATGCCCGATTCCATCTCCAGCTTCTTCCTGGAGCGCGCCTATAGCGAGGGCGGCGGCACCAATGTCGTCAACGTCATTCTGGTCGATTTCCGCGGCTTCGATACGCTGGGCGAAATCACGGTTCTGGCCATCGTCGCGCTGACGGTGTTCGCCCTCCTGCGGCGTTTCCGCCCTGCGCCGGAGAGCATGGCGATGCCGGAGCAGCAGCAGCTCCAGATCGCTTATGACGATGCCCACCCGGATCGCAACGTCGGCCAGACGGTTGCCGAATACATGGCGATTCCGCGGCTCATCATGTTGTGGCTGTTCCCGGTCATCGCCGTCGTTGCGGTTTACCTGCTGATGCGCGGGCATGATCTGCCCGGCGGCGGGTTTGCGGCAGGCGTTGCCATGTCGATCTCGTTCATCCTGCAATACATGGCGAGCGACACACGCTGGGTTGAGGACAGGTTGCGCATTCTTCCCGTGCGCTGGATGGGCATCGGCCTGCTGGCCGCAACCTGCACGGGCCTTGGAGCGTGGCTGTTCGACTATCCGTTCCTGACATCGCACTTCCAGTATCTGGAACTGCCGGTGCTCGGAAAAATCCCGATGGCAAGCGCCTTGCTGTTCGACCTGGGCGTGTATTCGCTGGTTGTCGGCGCGACGGTGCTGATGCTGATCGCCATCGCCCACCAGTCGATCCGCACGCCGAAGCTGCCGCGCAAGAAACTCGCGGCCAGCACCACGGGAGGCCAGTGATGGAAATCATCATCGCAGTCGCCATCGGTGTGCTGACGGGGTCCGGCCTCTGGCTGCTGCTGCGCCCGCGTACATTTCAGGTCATCATCGGGCTGGCATTGATATCCTATGCGACGAACCTGTTCATCTTCGGCATGGGGCGCCTGCGCTCCAACGCACCGCCCATTCTCGAACCAGGCGGGTCGAGCGATCTGGCCACGCTGGCCGATCCGCTGCCTCAGGCGCTCGTGCTCACAGCCATCGTTATCAGCTTCGCCATGACCGCGCTTTTCCTTGTGGTGCTGCTCGCTTCGCGCGGGCTGACCGGCACTGATCATGTCGATGGCCGGGAGACCGACCTCTGATGACCGTGCTGGCCGATCACCTCATCATCCTCCCCATCGTGCTGCCGCTGCTGGCAGGGGCGTTCCTGCTGCTATTGGACGACCGCCGCAGGCCCGTCAAAGCCGCCTTGACCATTCTGGTGGCAATAGCATTGCTGGTTATCGCCGTGACGTTGCTGTTCCGCGCGAGCGGATCAACGGCGCTGGCAGAAACGGTGTCCTACCGGCTCGGCGACTGGCCTGCGCCATTCGGCATCGTGCTGGTGCTGGATCGCCTTTCGGCGGTCATGCTGGTGCTCACGAGTATCCTGGCGCTTGCGGCGCTGGTGTTTTCGCTGGCGCGCTGGCATCGGGCCGGCCCGCACTTCCACACGCTGTTCCTTTTCCTGCTTGTCGGGCTGAACGGCGCGTTCCTCACCGGCGATCTGTTCAACCTGTTCGTGTTCTTCGAGGTGTTGCTGGCCGCATCATACGGTCTCGTGTTGCATGGCATGGGCGTTGTGCGGGTGAAAGCCGGCCTGCACTACATCGTCGTGAACCTTGCTGCATCCACCCTGTTCCTGATCGGCGTCAGCCTCATTTACGGCGTCACCGGCACTTTGAACATGGCGGATCTGGCCACGCGCATTCCCGGTCTCAACGACACCGACAGGATGTTCATGGAGGCCGGAGCGGCGATACTGGGCGTTGCCTTTCTGGTTAAGGCCGGCATGTGGCCACTGTCATTCTGGCTGCCCACGGCCTATGCGGCGGCAAGCGCACCCGTCGCGGCTATTTTCTCCATCATGACGAAGGTGGGCGTCTACATCATACTGCGCCTGTCGCTGCTGCTTTTCGGCCCGGGGGCGGGCGAGTCGGCCCATTTCGGCTCCGAGGTGCTGCTTTACGGCGGCATGGCGACCATCGCCTTCGGCCTCGTCGGTGTGCTGGCCACGCAAACCATGTCGCGCCTTGCCGGATATAGCGTGCTGGTGTCCTCGGGAACGCTGCTTGCGGCCATTGGCGTGGGCAACGCGGCGGCGACGAGTGGCGCGCTGTTTTATCTGGTCAACTCCACATTGGCGGTTGCGGCATTTTTCCTGCTGACGGAACTCGTGGAGCGCGGGCGCGACCCCGGCGCCGACGTGCTGGCCGTCACCATGGAGGCATTCGGTTACACGGATGAGGACGATATCACCGAGGAAGTCGAGGTCGGTGAGCGCATTCCCACGATTCTGGCGTTCCTCGGCGGCAGTTTCGTTGCCTGCGCGCTGCTGCTGGCGGGTCTGCCACCGTTGTCGGGCTTCCTCGCCAAATTCGCCTTGATGTCGGCGATCATGGACCCGGCAGGTTTCGGCACGGGCGGGCCGCAGTTCGTGGTGACGTGGGTGCTGATCGCCCTGTTGATCCTGTCCGGTCTCTCGGCCATGCTGGCCATGACGCGTATCGGCATCCAGACGTTCTGGTCGCCACTTGAAATCGCCGTTCCGGGCGTGCGCGGAGTCGAGGTCGTGGCTGTCAGCTTCCTGCTTCTGCTATGCGTGGCGTTGACGATGGCCGCAGGCCCCGTGCTCGATTTCATGGAGGACACCGCCATGTCGTTGCATGCACCGGCGGCCTACATCGACAGCGTCCTGCCAAACGGCGGGGCGTCGCGGGGTGCCACGCCATGAGACGCATTTTGCCGCATCCCCTCATGTCGCTGGCCATTTTCGTGATGTGGCTGCTGCTCAACCAATCCGTGTCGCCGGCCGCCCTGACTTTCGCGGCCGTACTGGCGCTGGGTGGCGGCTGGATGATGACCACGCTGGAGCAGACTGGCCCACGCATTCGCCGCCCATGGACCATCATCAAGCTGGCGGGCATCATCTTTATCGACATCGTGCATTCGAACATCGCGGTGGCGAAGATTATTCTGCGTCCGTCGAGCCGGCGCGGGGCTCCCGGCTTCATGGCCGTGCCGCTGGATATTCGCAACCCGTATGGCCTTGCGACCCTTGCCATTGTCATCACGTCGACGCCCGGCACCATATGGACAAACTTTTCCTATTCGTCGGGCATGCTGCTGATTCACGTCCTCGATCTGCAGGAAGAGCAGCTCTGGATAGACACCATCAAGAATCGCTACGAGCGGCGGCTGATGGAGATTTTTGAATGAGGTTCCTTCCCCTCCCCCCTGCCCGCCCACTCGACATGCCGTTTCTGGTGCTGGACTGGTCGCTGTTCATTGCCCAGCTTTTCCTCGGGCTTGCCATGGCATGCGCGGCTTACAGGCTGATTTTCGGCCCGCGCGCACAGGATCGCATTCTCGGCCTCGATACATTTTATGTAAATGCCATGCTGCTGCTGCTGACATACGGCATTCGCATCGCCAGCGCGACTTACTTCGAGGTGGCGTTGATCATCGCTCTGCTCGGCTTCGTCGGTACGGCGGCACTATCGAAGTTCCTCATGCGCGGTGAGGTGATCGAGTGATTGATATCGACCTCGCGCTCAAGGATCTACCGGCCTGGGCCGCTTATCTGACTGCAGCCATGGTGTTTATCGGCGCGCTGCTGTCGTTGATCGGCGCAATTGGTCTTGTGCGGCTGAAATCGTTTTACGAGCGCGTGCATGCACCGACTTTGGGGGCAACACTCGGCACCGGATTTATTCTTGTCGCATCGATGATTTGTTTTACGGTGCTGCGCGGGCGCTTATCCGTGCACGAGATTTTGATCGCCGTATTCCTGACGATCACGACCCCGGTGGCGATGATGCTGCTGGTCCGCGCGGCGCTTTACCGGGACCGTGTCGAGAATAACCGCGAAGTTCCCGGTGCCGGAAAATACAAAAAAGCCGAAGCTGCAGTTCGGTCGCAAGCTGGCGAGAGCGAAACCGCGGATCGCACCTGAAGGCTAAAACCCTCCGGCACAAGTGCTCAGTGCTGCACCACGATACGGAACGAACTGGATTGAATAAAGCAAGCTTCAGACCATCCGGCGTCATATGACGCCGGATGGTCTGTTTGATTGTCAGCTTGCGGGAAGCTTTGCCGGATCTTCGCTGTCTTGCGGCCCGGTCTTGATGTGCCCGGCGAGTGCGTCGCGCAGAGCGGCTTCCTTGGTTTCGTCGTAGGAGGTCTGGATAACCGTACCGCCGATACCTTCAAGGTCTTTCAATACCTTGTCCGCCGTCACCTTGCGGATAAGCAAGAACAGGCCAGCGGTGCCGGGCGTCAAGGCCTCGGCGGCCTCCTTGACGAAGTTATCGTTGATGCCGACATCCGTGAACTTGCCGCTGAGCGCGCCGGCACCCGCGCCAATTGCCGTGCCCAAGATCGGGTTCAGGAAGATGAAGCCGATCAGTGCGCCCCAGAGTGCGCCAGAGGCTGCACCCGCCGCCGTCAGATTGACCAGCTGATTCAGGCGAATCTTGCCATCGTCCTCTTTGACGGCGATCACCGCGTCGCCGAGTTCGATGAGGTATTCCTGCTGAAGCTCAAGCAGGCGCTTGCGGACTTCGATAGCCTTTTCTTCGGTCGGGAATGCAATGAAAACGAGATCGCTCATCGGATCAACTCCATAGACGGGTGACGGAGGCGGTGCGCGAAACGGCGGCCGCACGATTTTGCCAGAAATGGCCTGACTGCTTATTCTAAAGATATTGCTGACCGGACGTTTCCACCCAGTCCAGCAGCGCCCTATTCCACGCGCGCAACGGCGTCGATATGGCCAAGATCACGCGCGGGGTCCAATTTATCGCGGACGCGCTGCTTCAGTGTTTTGACGTCGGGAAAGCCGCCATCGCGCTTGCGCTCCCAGATCGGATCGCCATCGTAGTCTATCCTGAAGACGCCGCCAGTACCGGGCACGAGGGCAACTTCAGAGAGATCTGTGGCGAACGTCGACAGCAGTTCTTGCGCCATCCAGGCCGCACGCAGCAGCCATTGGCATTGCGTGCAGTAGGTAATGACGATGCGAGGAGCAGCCGTTTCGGCTGCCGCGTCGCTATCGGAAGCGTCTTTTTGTATGCTCATGCCTATGGCTCACCCCGCCGGGATGCCGGTGCTGGCAATGCTGCGAAGCACCGGCTTTTGGCAGAATCAGACCAGCGCGGGAATGCGCAGCACCTGACCGGGATAGATCTTGTCGGGGTGGCTCAGAAGCGGCTTGTTCGCCTCGAAAATCTCGGTGTACTTCGCGCCCTTGCCTGCGCCGTACTGCTCTTCAGCGACCTTCCAGAGGGTGTCGCCCTTCTGCACGGTGTAGAAGCGGGCTTCCTCGCTGGGCGTTTCCACCGCGATTTCGCTTTCCACCGCAGCGACACCGATGGTGTTGCCAAGCGCCAGAGCGATCTTCTCCGCGTCTTCGGTGGTTGCGGCGTTGCCCTTCACGGTCACCTTGTCGCCATCGACCTGAATGTCGAGACCTTCGGTGCTGAAGCCGTGCTTTTCGACTTCCTTCTTGAGGTCATCGGCAGTTGCCGCCTGTGCCTCGCTCGCGCCGAAAATCTTCTCGCCCGCGCCCTTGATGAAGCTCAGCAAACCCATCGTGATCACTCCATTATTTGCATCTGCACTATCAGCATGCATGTCGTGCTGCCGTATGACAGGTTATCAAGACATACCATAATCTCAATAAACCCTGGCTGCTTAATTGCACGTACGAGCACTTATTTTGCAGCCATTCACATAAACAGCCTGTTCTTTCACCTTGTTCCATGTCCATGTATGGGCTTCAACGACGCCATCGGAGCGTTGATATCTGCCGGGATTTTTCGGGAAATAGTTACCTTTGCCACCCTATAAATCAGAACCTGAGGCAATACGAAGCGGGGGAAGAAAGATGTCGGCAAAACGGATTGTGGTTCTGTATGGTGGGTTCTCCACCGAGCGCGAAGTATCGCTTGTCAGCGGGCAGGCGTGCGCTGATGCCCTTCGCAGCAAGGGCCATGACGTTGCCCTCGTCGATCCGGCTGATGGTGTCAAGACGTTGGTCGCTGCGCTCGATCCGGATCGCGACATCGTATTCAACGCCCTGCATGGCCATCTTGGTGAAGATGGGTCGGTGCAGGGTTTGCTTGATCTCCTTCGCGTGCCCTACACCCACTCCGGCCTGCTGGCATCGGCCGTCGCCATGAACAAAGCGCTGTCGCGCGATATCTTCACCCGCGCCGGACTGCGCTGCGCCGCCGGGAAGCTATGCACCCGCGATGATTTCCGCGATGGACACCCGCTGCCGCCACCTTATGTCATCAAGCCTGTGGCAGAGGGGTCATCGAAGGGCGTACGCATCGTGCAGGCGGGCGACAACGCGATCGCCAGCGACGAGGATTGGCACTATGGCGACCATGTGCTGGTTGAAAAGTTCATCGAAGGCCGGGAACTGACAGTGGCGGTGCTCGACGGCAAGGCATTGGCGGTGACGGAGCTGCGCACCTCCGAAGGCTTCTATGATTACGACAGCAAATATACGGCCGGACGCACGCAGCACCTCATCCCCGCTCCGATTCCCGCCGAGATCACCGAGCAGGCCCTGCGCTGGGCGGAAATCGCCCACACGGTGCTTGGCTGCCGCAGCCTGAGCCGCTCCGACTTCCGCTACGACGACCGCCCGGAAGCGGGCAGCGACGGCGGGCTTTATATTCTTGAAACCAACACCCAGCCGGGCATGACGCCACTCAGCCTTGCGCCCGAACAGGCAGCTTACGTCGGCATCAGCTTCGCTGATCTCGTTGACGGGCTGGTCAAAACCGCGCGTTACGGCTGAGTGAGCGCAGGCGCGAGCGCGATCATCGTTGCTTGCGCCGCCACTCGCTGACGAGCACGCCGGCAACAATCAGCGCGCCGCCGAGAAGAGCCAGCGGGCCGAGTCGCTCGCCCGCCAGCCGCCCGAAAATGCCGCCCCACACCGGCTCCCCGGCATAGATCAGGGTGGCGCGCGTGGGGGAAACGGTGCGTTGCGCCCAGTTCATCGCGAACTGGATTGCGGCGCTCGCGACACCCAACCCGACGACCGTGGCAACCAGCAGCCATGAAAACGGCGGGATGGCTTCGCCAGCCGGGATCATCGCCGCAAAGCTCAAGACGGAGGCAACACCAAGCTGTATCACCGTCACGCGTCTGGCACTGGTGCGGCCCGCGAAAAAGCTGATGAGGATGATTTCCCCGGCAATGGCAACGGCGGACGCCACCGTCCACAATTCACCGACTTCGAAGCGGATCGACAACCCCTCCGGCCCGGCGAGCAGCATCAGGCCGAGGAAGGCCAGCACGATGCCGAGCCATGCCATTCGGCGGGGCATGACACGCAAAACTAGAAGCTGAAGCAGCGGCACACAAGGCACGTAGAGCGCGGTTATAAAGGCGGACTGGCTGCTCGGAATGGTCTGCAGTCCAACCGTCTGCAACGAATAGCCCAGCATCAGCACGATGCCGATCAGGCAGCCGGCTCGCCATTCAAGACGGGTCACCCCCGCTGCCATCGAGCGCCACGACACCAGCGCCAGCAGCAGCGCGGCCGCTGCGAATCTCAGGCCGACGAGAAAGAACGGCCCCGTCACCGTGAGCGCATTCTGCACGATGAGGAATGTGGCGCCCCAGAAAACCGTGATGATAATGAGCACGACTTCCGGCAGCGAAAACCATTTCCGCTCCGGCTCGGCAACCCCGGATGACACGCTCAATCATCTGCTCCGTTACGCGTGGCGAGCGCGCGCAGCGCGCGTTCTCCAGACCGATCTTTGATGAATCATCCGGTGTATGACACATTCTCGCGAGAAATGCGAAACGCCCATCGCACAGCGCTTCGCGCCGGGCCAACCGGGAAATGCCTGACGGGCCCTCCTTGCTTGAGTCGCCGCTGCGGAGTCTAAAAGGCCTGCCCACGGTGTCGTGAGCAGACGGGCGCAAGAGCTTGAATCGGAGCAGATTGGCGTGCAACGGTAAAGGGTTGTCGGCTATTGAAGGCGGAATTCACAAAGACATAATTATCCTTCACAACAACGTCACAGGCACTGTAGAATATCCGTCGCGAAGCAGAATAGTCTGTTTTTGGAAACCCCTACGTGGGGGAATACGGAGACGGCAAGGTGACGGTCCACGTCCCAGTTCCCGCTACGCCGGATGGATGTCCGGCTCTTGTACTCAACGCCGATTTCCGGCCGCTGAGCTATTATCCGCTTTCCTTATGGAGTTGGCAGGATGCAATCAAGGCGGTGTTTCTCGACAGGGTAAACATCGTCTCGGAATATGATACGGCGGTGCGAAGTCCCACTTTCGAGATGCGCCTTCCCTCCGTCGTTTCCCTGAAAACCTACGTTCAACCCTCTCGCCATCCGGCCTTTACAAGGTTCAACGTTTTCCTCCGCGATCGCTTCTCATGCCAGTACTGCGGATCGCACGAGGATCTCACCTTCGATCATTTGATCCCCCGTTCCAAGGGCGGACAGACGACCTGGGAAAACGTTGTCACGGCCTGTTCGCCGTGCAATCTGCGCAAAGGCAACCGTATGCCGCGCGATATTGACATGTGGCCGATGCAGATGCCCTACGCACCGTCCGTTCACGATCTGCACCAGAACGGACGCCTGTTCCCGCCCAACTATCTGCATGAAAGCTGGCTCGATTACCTCTACTGGGACGTGGAACTGGAGCCCTGAATCAACGTGGCTTCAAGCCGGCGTGTCGACTTCCTGACACACGTCGATCCATGTTGCCCCGACGATTTCAGCCAGCCGCTGCGTGCCGATACGCACTGCGGAATGCGTCGAGCCAGCCGCCGGTACGACTTCGTCGAAGGCCTTGAGGGATACGTCACAATAAACCGGCAGCGGTGTCGCCAGCCCGAACGGGCACACCCCGCCCACGGGATGGCCGGTGAGCGCCGCGACTTCCTCCGGTCCCGGCATGCGGGCCTTCGTGCCGAAATGTGTTTTCAGCTTGCGATTGTCGAGCCGTGCGTCGCCGCGCGCCACAACCAGCACCACATCGTCGCCGAACCGCAGTGACAGCGTTTTGGCGATGCGCCCCGGCTCCACGCCATGCGCCTCGGCCGCCAGTGCCACTGTGGCCGTGCTCACCTCAAGCTCGATGATTTCGAGATCAGGCGCTTTCTCTTTCAGGAAGGCGCGAGCCGACTCAAGGCTCATGCCCCCTCCTCCTCGTACAACTCCTGCGGGCGGCCGATGCTGATGTAGGTGAAGCCACGGCGCAGCAGATCGTTCGGCGGATAGATGTTGCGCAGGTCCACCATGACGGGCTGGCGAAGCAAGGCCTTGACGCGGTCGAGATCGAGCGCGCGGAAGGCATCCCACTCCGTGACGATAACGAGCGCATCCGCTCCGTCGATGGCCGAATAGGCATCCTTGGTGTAGGTCACGTCGTCGAGCACCAGCCTGGCCTGATCGATGCCCTCGGGATCGTAGGCGCGGATGGCTGCGCCCGCATCCTGCAGCGTGCGGATGACGGCAATGGACGGCGCCTCGCGCATGTCGTCGGTGTTGGGCTTGAAGGTGAGGCCCAGCACGGCGATGGTCTTGCCCGAAACGTTGCCGCCGCAAGCTGCGATCACCTTGCGCCCCATGGCGCGTTTGCGCACCTCGTTGACGGCGGAGACCGTCTCGACGATACGCACAGGCGAGTCGGCATCCTGCGCGATTTTCACCAGCGCCATCGTATCCTTGGGGAAGCAGGAGCCGCCGTAACCCGGCCCCGCGTGCAGGAACTTGCCGCCGATGCGGTTATCGAGGCCGATGCCGCGCGCCACCTCCTGCACGTTGGCTCCGACTTTCTCGCACAGATCGGCGATCTCGTTGATGAACGTGATCTTGGTGGCGAGGAAAGCGTTGGCCGCATATTTGATCAGTTCCGCCGTGCGGCGGTTGGTGACGATGAGCGGCGACTGGTTCAGATAGAGCGGGCGATAAAGCGCCCGCATCACCTCGGCAGCGCGCTCATCCTCCGTGCCCACGACAATGCGGTCCGGGCGCTTGAAGTCGCTGATAGCAGCGCCCTCGCGCAGAAACTCAGGATTGGAGACAACGGCGAAATCCGCATCCGGCCGCACCTCGCGGATGATGGCTTCCACGGCGTCGCCCGTGCCCACCGGCACGGTCGACTTCGTGACGATGACGGTATATCCGTCGATGGCCGCAGCGATCTCGCGTGCCGCCTGATGCACATAGGACAGATCCGCGTGCCCGTCCCCGCGCCGGGACGGCGTGCCGACGGCGATGAAAACGGCATCGGCAGACCGCACGGCTTCCGTCAGATCCGTATCGAAGAAAAGACGGCCGGTGCGGACGTTATTGGCCACGAGTTCGGCCAGCCCCGGCTCGAAAATCGG
Source organism: Pseudochelatococcus contaminans (assembly GCF_014195635.1). GTDB lineage: Bacteria > Pseudomonadota > Alphaproteobacteria > Rhizobiales > Beijerinckiaceae > Pseudochelatococcus > Pseudochelatococcus contaminans. The sequence continues at coordinate 205,212 of NZ_JACICC010000002.1, forward strand.
GATTTGACCGGCTTTCAGCGCCTCGATCTTGGCCGGATCCTTGTCGACGCAGGTCACGTCATGGCCGAAATCGGCAAAGCATGCTCCCGATACCAGCCCGACATAACCGGCGCCAATCATTGTTACGCGCATATTACCGTTCCTGCTTGCTGTTATACCAGCGGCGCCGATCCGGCACCGCACAGGCTCATGAAGCGCCGCTCGCCCCGGCAACCACACTGCCGATACGCCGGCCGTTCATATCCGCGACCTCGAAACGCCAGCCGTTCCAGATGAACGCCTCGCCTTCTTCCGGCAGGTGGCCAAGATGGGCCAGCATGAACCCGGCCAGCGTGGTGAAGTCGCCGTCCTCGTCCATATCCTCAAGCTGCAGCACGCGCTCGACCTCGTCGATGGCCATGCGCCCGTCGAGCATCCATGCGCCATCTTCGCGCCGCACGGCCTCTGCCTTCTCTTCCCCGGCCAGTTCCGGCAGATCGCCGGCGATGGCGACGAGCACGTCGGTTGCCGTCACAACGCCCTCGAAGGTGCCGTGCTCGTCAACCACAATGGCCAGATGGACGTTGGCTTCCCTGAAGTTCTCAAGCAGCCGCAGCACGGGCATGGTGTCGTTGACATAAAGCGGCGCGCGCACCGCCGTCGCCAGATCGATCGTGCCGGTCAGGCGCTGTTGCTCCAGCAGATCCTTGGCGTGAACGACGCCGATGACATTATCCACCTCGCCCCGGCAAACGGGAAAGCGCGAGCGTCCGCTCTGGTTGATCTCCCGCAGCACCACCTCGGGCGGGTCGGCCGCGTCAAGCCAGATCGTGTCGACGCGCGGCACCATGATGGAACGCACGTTGCGCTCCCCGAGGGTCAGGACGCGCTCGATCATACTGCTCTCGGCAGCAGTGAACGCCGTTCCACCACCGCCGGTGGAGATGATCGCCGCGACCTCCTCGGACGCCTCGGACGTATCCTTGCCGCCGCGCAGGATGCGCAGCACGGCGCGCGCCGTGCGGTCGCGCAGATCCGTGCTAGTCACGCGCTTCTGCACGTTTCGCCGGCCAAGCTGGTTCGCCGCCTCCACCAGAATGGAGAAGCCGATGGCGGCGTAGAGGTAGCCCTTGGGAATGTGATAGCCGAGACCTTCGACAATCAGGCTGAAGCCGATCATCAGCAGGAAGCCGAGGCAGAGGATGACCACGGTCGGGTGGCGGCTGACGAAGTTCATCAGCGGACGGCTGGCGATCATCATCACCACGACGGCCACGATGACAGCGATCATCATCACCGACAGATCCTTCACCATGCCGACGGCGGTGATGACCGAATCCAGCGAGAACACCGCGTCAAGCACGACGATCTGGGCGATGACGTGCCAGAAGACCGCATAGGCCCCGGACGACGCCTTGGCGGCCGTGTGCCCTTCCAGCCGCTCATGCAGCTCTGACGTGCCCTTGAAGAGCAGGAAGGCGCCGCCGCCGATGAGGATCACGTCCCGCCAGGATATCTCCGCCCCGAGAATGGTGATGATGGGCTGCGTAAGCGTCACGATCCACGAGATCGAGGCCAGCAGCGCCAGGCGCATGATGAGCGCCAGCGACAGACCGATGATGCGCGCCTTGTTGCGCTGCTCGGGCGGTAGCTTGTCGGCGAGAATGGCGATAAAGATGAGGTTGTCGATCCCGAGGACGACCTCGAGCACGATAAGCGTGGCCAGACCGGCCCAAGCGGAGGGGTCCGCAATCCATTCCATAGACATCAGACGATTTCCGCGACTGTTTCAGGCTGGGAGAAAGCGGGCCGGACCAATGGTGCGCAGGCTGGCGACAGGCAGCAGATGCAACAGCTTCCCAAAATACTCCCCGCTTCGAATCGCGTTATACAACAGCTCGGTTCGCCAGCGGGGGACACAAAGGGCTCCATGATCTCGACAGGCGCGCATTGCGCACGCTGCCGCTATCATAAGCGCAGCGCCATGCCGCCAACAACCCCCGTTTGCAACCTCGCAACAAAAAAACGCATGAAACACGCTCTACCCGGGAATAGAATCGATTTCAGATCCGTATACCCAACATGAAACGTGACAGGACGCCCGTGAACGTCAGTGCTTCGGAAACGCCCGCCGCTCACAGCGGCGATGGCGATGGCCTTGATGTGGTTGGCGAATTGCCGGCGTTGCGCCGCTACGCGCTGAGCCTGACGCGCGATGCGACGGACGCCGAGGATCTCGTCCACGACGCTCTGCTGCGCGCCTACGAAAAGCGTGGCGGCTTTCGTGCGGAAAAGGGCCTGCGCCCGTGGCTGCTGGCGATCCTGCATAATATTTTCGTCGACCGGCTGCGTTCACGGCGAAGCGAGCGCAAACGTATGGAAGCGCTGGCCGGGGATATAAATGCCGACCCTGCGGCGCGCCAGCATGGGCCGCAGCAGGATCACGCATTGCGGCTGGCACAGGTGCGCGAAGCGTTCATGGCCTTGCCGGAGGAGCAGCGCGCCGTGCTGCACCTTATCACCATCGAGGGGTTGGGCTATGGCGAGGCCGCGCAGGCGCTGGACGTGCCGGTCGGCACCGTGATGTCGCGCCTCTCCCGCGCCAGGGCGGCGCTGCGCGCGTTCGAGGAGCAGCCCGCCCGCCCCAGGGAGGCGGCCGGCGTTACCCATCTGCGTGTGGTAGGAGGCACCGATGACACATCTGCATGACAGTGCGCATGATCCTGTCGTTGAGACCGATCTGCAACGCTATATCGACGGGCATATATCCCTGCCCCGCCGCATCGCGGTGGAAGCGCACCTCGCCGCGCGCCCCGAACTGGCCGCCCGCGTGATGCAGGATATGCGCCTGCGTGACGAGCTGACGCTCGCATTGGCGCAGGTGCAGCCGGCTCCCCGCCCGGAAACCGGACAGGCCGCCCGCCGTCTGTCCCGGGCGTTGCGCTGGGGACGGCGTTCCGAGGCCTTGCGCCGCCTCGCGGCTGTCGGCATGTTCCTCGCCATCGGCTGGTTCGCGCATGCGGAATATGGCGCGCTGGGCATCGGCAAGGTATCCGCCTCGGGGCTGCCGCCGGCATTCGTCGAGGAGGCCATCGACCGCTTCGACGAACGTCCATCCGTTATCCGCGAGAGCAGTGGCGGCGCTTACGATCCGCTGCACATCCTCGCGGAAACCGCGATTGCGCTCCCGGCCCTGCCGGACGACTGGCAGGTGCAGGATGTCGCGGTCGCGCCGTCCGCCTATGGCCCCGGCGTGGGATTGTCGATTGCAACGCCCGATATGGGCTCCATATCGCTGATCGCCCTGCGCCCCGGCGTTTTCGATGTCGTGCCGGTCACGATTGCGCACAGGGGCGAGCTTGCCGTCGCTTACTGGCAGATTGGCGACGTGGCCTATGCGCTCGTCACGCAGGAGGGCGCGCGCGAAATCGATGAGGCGGCCAGCCGCCTGCTGCGAACCCTCTACTGACGTTCCGCCGGCCCGCGCCGGTGGAGATCACCTCGGATGATCCTTTCAATATCGCTTCTCTGGAGTTGACAATGAACAACCCGCAACCCGGTTTCGGCTGGCAGAACACCGCCCGCACCGTCGACCGCGCCGCGTTCGACGAGGGCCTGCGCCAGCACATGCTGCGCATCTACAATTATATGTGCCTTGGCCTCGTGGTCACGGGCGTCGTCGCCTTCATCGTCGGCACCACGCCGGCGCTGTACGTGCCGATTTTCTCCACCCCGCTGAAGTGGGTGGTGATGCTGGCTCCGCTCGCCTTCGTGCTGTTCTTCTCGTTCCGCATCGACAAGATTTCCGCCAGCGGCGCGCAGACCCTGTTCTGGGCCTTCTGCGCCGTGATGGGCCTGTCACTGGCCTCGATCTTCCTGGTGTTCACCGGCACCAGCATCGCCCGCACGTTCTTCATCACGGCGGCGATGTTCGGCGCAACCAGCCTTTACGGCTACACCACGAAGCGTGACCTGTCGCAGTTCGGCTCGTTCCTGATCATGGGCCTGATCGGCGTCATCATCGCCAGCCTCGTGAACCTGTTCATCGGTTCGACCATGCTGCAGTTCGCGGTGTCGGTGATCGGCGTGCTGGTGTTCGTCGGCCTGACCGCATGGGACACGCAGAGCATCAAGGAGCAGTACTCCGAAAACTTTGCCTACGAGTCGCAGCAGAAGCTCGCCATCTTCGGCGCATTCTCGCTGTACCTCAACTTCATCAACATGTTCCAGTTGCTGCTGTCCCTCACCGGCCAGCGTCAGGAATAATCCGTCAGGCAGCATGCTCCGCAATCCAGCCATGCGGATGCCCACTTGACCGATACTCGTGACTTGACCAAGACCCGGCGACGCTCCATCTCAGGGGAAGCCGCCGCCGGGAGACGATATAATAATCAGCCGCCCGGGCGACGGCGGTTCGGGAGGTTTAGCCAGTGTCCCAATCGACCAGCGCCAGTTCGGGCCCGGTTCCGAATATCCGCCAGCGCCCGCCCGGACGGCGGCTCTGGGCCATTCTCAGAGCGCTGGCGCGCGATACGAGCCGAGAGCGTATCTCGGTCGGTGACTTGCTGGAAACCATGCGTGACCGCGCTTTCGGCGCGCTGATGTTCATTTTCGCCTTTCCCAACATTCTGCCCACGCCACCCGGCACCTCGGCCGTGCTCGGCCTGCCGCTGGTCTTCCTGTCCGCACAGCTCATGTTCGGCCGCAAGCCGTGGCTGCCGAAGGTCATCGCCAGCCGCTCCATGGCGCGCAAGGACTTCGCCGCCGTAACGGAGCGCGCCGTGCCGTGGCTTTTCCGCGCGGAGAAGCTGCTGCGGCCACGGTTGATCGTGCTGGCCAGCCCGCCGGCCGAATACGTGACCGGCGCCATCTGCTTCTTGCTGTCCGTGATCCTGCTGCTGCCGATCCCGCTGGGCAACATGCTGCCCGCGCTGGCCATCTGCCTGTTTTCCCTCGGCATTCTTGGCCGCGACGGCGTGTGGATCCTGCTCGGGGTGGTGGCCACCATCGTTTCGCTCATCGTCGTGAGCGGTGTGGTCTATGCCTTCGTCAAAAGCGCGATCTTCATCATCTCCAACGCTTTCGGATAACGCGGCACACCCCTACCGCAACCGCACGTTGACGTGATCGGCGTTGCCGCGCGCATCGATCACCGACAGCCGTGCGAAGCCCGCGCCATCCGGCTGCCACGATGTTTCCCGCCGGATGCTACCCTGCTGCACCGGCTTGCCGTCGACCAGCCACGTCAGCGGCAGCGCCCCGCCAGTGGCCTTGAGCGCCAACGACTGCAACAGCCCGGCCCCATCCGCAAAACCCAGATCGATCACCGCACCATCGGGCGGATAGGCGATGCGCAGCGGCGCGGTAACCGTCGCGAGGATCGTACCCGGCGCATCACGGCGCAGATGCCGCAGCGGCGGCGGCAGGCTGGCAGAGGTGGAGACGGTCAAGCGGCCCGACGGCGCGACAACCGGCACAGGCTCTCGGCCCAGCCGCGCGAAGGCATCGAACAGCAGGGGCGCGGCAGTGTTGCGCGCCAGCAAACCCGGCACCGCGCCGCCATCGGGACGCCCAAGCCACACGGCAATCGTGGTATGCCGGTCAAAGCCCGCCGCAACGGCGTCACGATAACCATAGGATGTGCCCGTCTTGTAGGCGATGCGGCCCGGCAGCGCGTTGTGAGGTGCGGGAGCCCCGCGCAGGATGTCGGCCACGTACCACGCCGCCACTGGCCCGACGAATGCGGGGCGCGGCGCGCCCTCCCCATCATCGGGGCGATACCGCAACACCGGCACCGCGCCGCCGCGCGCCAGCCCTGAAAACGCCGCTGCCATATCCGTGAGGCGCAACCCCAACCCGCCGAGCGCAATGGCAAGGCCCGGCTCGCCGGCATCCTTCGGCATCTCCACCGCCACTCCGGATGCGCGCAGCCGCGTGAGAAACTGCACCGGGCCGACCTCCGCCAGCAGGGCCACGGCGGGAATGTTCAACGACAGTTGCAACGCCTTGCGCGCGGTGACGGTGCCCTGAAACGTCTGGTCGAAATTCTCCGGCGCATAAAGGCCATAGCGCGTGGGCCTGTCCTCCAGAATGGTTTCGGGATGCGCCAGCCCCGCCTCGAAGGCCATGGCATAGATGAACGGTTTCAGCACCGATCCGGGCGAGCGCACGGCGCGCGCTGCATCCACCCAACCGGCGCGCTCGGCTGCGCCATAATCCGCCGCGCCCACATGTGCCCTCACCTCGCCGGTGGCGTTGTCGACCACCACGATAGCCGCCGACAGATACGGGCCGATCCGCGCCGCGGCCTCACGCGCCAGTGCCTCCATGGAAGCCTGCAAGCCAGCGTCGATCGTGGTGCGGTGAACGCCCGCTTCGGGCCGCGCATCCCGCACCTCCTGCGCGACATGGGGGGCCAGCATGGGAAAAGGCCGCCGCGCGTCCGGTACTGGTGCGGCGCGTGCAGCCTCCGCCTCTGCTGCGCTGACAACCCCACGCTCCACCGCCCTGTCCAGCACACGGTCGCGGGCAATGCGCGCCCGCGCGGGGGAGCGGTCGGGACGGCGCGCTTCGGGGGATTGCGGCAGCGCCACCAGCAGCGCCGCTTCCGCCGTGGACAGGCGGCGCGGCTCCTTGCCGAAATAGGCGAGGCTTGCGGCGCGCACGCCTTCCAGATTGCCGCCATAGGGAGCGAGATTAAGATAGAATGACAGGATCTCGGCCTTGGAAAAGCGCCGTTCCAGTTCCACGGCACGCACGGCCTGCCGCAGCTTGGCCTTGAACGAGCGCTCGCTGCGCGGCTCCATCAGCCGGGCCACCTGCATGGTCAGCGTCGAGCCGCCAGACACGATGCGCCCGCTCGTCAGCATCTGATAAGCCGCGCGCCCCACTGCCAGCGGGTCTACGCCATCGTGCGCGTGAAAGCGCCTATCCTCGTAGGCAATCAGCAGATCGATGAAACGCGGATCGACATCGGCGACGGTGGCAGGCAGACGCCAGCGTCCGTCATCGAACGTGAACGCGCGCAGCAATGTGCCGTTGCGGTCGAGGACGACGGCAGAGTGTTGCCGTACCGGCGTGAGATCGAGTTGCGGCAGCGTCGCGGCGAACCGCCAGACGCCGATACCTGCCAACGCCACGATGACCGCCACAGCCAGCGCGGCCACGACCAGAACACGGCGCATCCTCGCCGCAGCACCCATCATCGTTCAAGGGGTTCCCTTGCCCCCGGAAACTTCGACATTGCCGAAGCCCGTGCGGCCAAACCTCTCAGGCCGGAACATGTCTTCCACGATCGCGGGCGGATGCAGATAGTCGCCCGGCGTCACCGCCCGCACCACATAGGCCACCGAAAAGAACGCCGGCTGATCCGGCGTGCGGTCGAATGCGGCGATGAAGCGGTCATCGCGATATTCGACATGGGCGGGCTCGACATCACGCGACAGCCACGGCAAACCGGCCACGTCGCCGCTGTCGACGAGGCGCGGATTGTCGATCTCGAAGCCGGCGGGCAAGTAGTCGACCAGCAGCGTGCGCGCCTCGCGAGCGTCCCGTTCCGTCACTGTCAGCACGGTGACGAGCCGCTCGTTCTGCGTCACCTTTGCCGGATCGGCGGGCTTGCCGTCGAGGTGGAAATAGCGTCGCTCGATCTCATAGCCTTGCGCCAGCGCATCCTCATGAACGGATGAGTTGCCCGCCACGCCGATGACCACCCGCACCGGCGACGTGCCGGTGTTGACGATCTCCACGGCCCCTTCGGCCAGCGCCGATTCCGGCAGCGTGCGGAACAGCGGCCCCTGATGCGCCTCGCCATTCACGCTCAGCGCGACATTGTCAGCCTCCTTTGCGAGGCCGATGGCGGCCAGCAGCAGCCAGGCGTTTTCCTGCGTGCTGGTGAGGGTGCGCTCGTTGCGCGCCTTTTCCAGTATGTCGGTCACGCGCGCCAGCTCGGCCCGGCCCGCGCCGGTTTCGCCGATGAGGGCAAGGACACCGGCGGCATCCCGCAGGACGGAGCCGTAATCCCCGCGGCCATTCTCGCTGTCCTGCGCGGCCGCCAGCGTGTCGGCTGCCTGAGCGAAGGCCCGGTCGGCGCGCGGCGTATCGCCAAGCAGCGCCAGCGCCGCGCCGATCTGCGCCTGTGCCAGCGGTGAGCCGAACGCGGACAGCCGTGCATCGGCAAAGTAACGCAGATCGCCGATGACGGGGCGGCCGTTGCGTGCCAGCACGTAAGCCGCGTAGGCCAGCGCCTGCCCCTCGCCATCCGGGAAATCCGTGCTGTTGACGACCGCGTTGCGCAGCCGGTCCAGCGACTGGGTGAAGGCGATCTGCGGCACGTCATGGCCACCCTCACGCGCCCGCGTCAGGAAATCCGTGATGTAGGCGTCGAGCCAGAGATCATCACCGCCCACGGACCACAGCCCGAAGGAGCCGTTGGCGTCCTGCCGCGACAGCACGCGCGACACCGCCGCGCCGACCTTTTCGGCGGCATCCTCGTCAACCGAGAGCGCGCCCAGCCGATGCAGCGTAGCGGCATAAAGCAGCGGCAGAGCACGACTCACGGTCTGCTCGGTGCAGGTATAGGGGAAGCGCTCCAGCGCGCCGAGCAGCGCCGGCACATCGAGCGCCGCAACGGGCGAAACCGCCAGCGAGGCCACACCCGTACCCGGAACGATATCCGCGAAGAGATCACGCGAGACGGTGAGGCTCTCGCCAGGGGCCAGCGTCTCCACCGTGCGGCGGGTGAGCGGGCGCAGGCCGGTGCCGACGCCAAGCCGCAAGATCTGCGCCGCCTCGACACCCGGCCCGGCAATATTGACCGTCACGCTGCCCTGCCCGATGCCCGATGCCGTGACGGGGATGGCAAATGCCGCCTGCCCGCCCTTTTCCAGCCGCACCGGCTGCGCGAAAACGGAATCGTCCACCGTGAGCGGCCCTTCGCTCGTCAGCGACAGCCGGTAATCGCCCGCTTCGCCCGATACGTTATCGACCGCGAGGAACAGGCTCGTGGTGTCTCCGGGGTTGAGGAAGCGCGGCATGTTGGCGGAAACGACCACCGGGTCGCGCACCACGATATCGGTTGTGGCCTGCCCCACCTTGTTCTGCGACCATGCCACGGCATTGACGCGCACGGTGCCGTTGAAGGCCGGGATGTCGAAATCGACGGTGGCGACGCCATCGGCGCCGACCTTGACCACGCCGGAATAGCGCGCCAGCGGCTCCTGCGCCGGCGGCGAGCCTTCAAGTTGCAAAGCGCCTGCATCGCCGCCGGAGCGGATCGCGCCACGCGTGCCCTGCATGCCGTCGATGAGGAAGCCGTAGATGTCGCGGATTTCAGTGCCAAGCTGGCGCTGACCGAAGAAATATTCAGCCGGATCAGGCGATTCATAACGTGTGAGGTTAAGGATGCCGACATCCACCGCCGACACGACAACGAACGCCTCCTGCCCCGGCGTGAGACCGCCAACCTTCACCGGCACGGACAGCGTGCTGCGCGGCGCGATCTCCTTCGGCGTATCGATGGCGACGGCGAGCGTGCGCGCCTCCCTGTCGACGGAGAACCACGCCAGCCCGAGCGCCCGGCCCGGCTGGCGGCGGGCCGCGACATCGAGCGGGCGGTGCGCCAGCGCCACGACATAGGCCCCCGGCCCCCATTCGGCCTGCACCGGCAAACTTACCGTGGTGCCATCGGGCGTGACGTCAATGACGCGTTCCTCATAAATGCGGTCGCTGGCAATGACGAGCGTGGCGCGGCCGGTGAAACGCGGCTTGATCACTGCCGTCAGCGTGTCGCCAGCGGCGTAGGCCGCTTTGTCGAGCGTCAGGTCGAGACGGTCCGGTACATCCGCCGTGGCATCCCCGCCAAAACCTGAAACGAACGTCACGCTCACAGGTTCAGCCGCGCCATCGGGTGCGACGATCTCAAGCCGGTAGCGGCCCCATTCCACCGGCACGGAAATGCGAGCAGGGTCACCTGCGCCAGCAAGCTCGATCTGACCGTCGCTGACGCGGCGCGTGGTGGTGACGCTCTCGAAAGACCAGCCTCCGTCCCGCTTGTACCACTGATAATTTTTCTCGATTCGTGACAGCGTCCAGCGCGCCTTGCCGCCCAGCCGCTCGCCCTGCGGTGAGACGGCCACCACCTCGAAGCCCGCCTGCGCGCCCTCGGTGAGATTGGTGAACAGTGGTCTGGCCGCCAGCACGGGGCCTTGCGGCAAGATCGGCAACGTCACGGAACGCTCAACCGCGCGCCCGCCCGCTTCCGCTACCTGAACCGCGATCCGCGCCTCGATAGGCCGCGCCGCCACCACCTCCGGCACGGGCACGGTGAGCTTCGCCTTGCCCTGCGCATCGGTGACGACACCGTCGGGCAATTCCACGAAGACGCTCTCGAACGTCTCATCGTCGATGCCGGTGCGGTAGCCTTCCAGCCCTGAAATCGCCGACGCCTGCGCCTGTTGCACGGTGACGGACCCGCTGACGCCAAGCCCGCCAGCCGGCGCGCCATAGAGGAAATCGGCACTGACATCGATGACGGCATCGGCATCCCACGCCAGCTTGTCCGCTGCCGGCGTCAGCCGCACGTCGATTCGCTCCGGCAGGTAATCTTCCACCAGAAATGTGGTTTCGCCCACGGGCTCGCCCTTGGGGTCGATGAAAGCCTGCACGCGCCACGTGCCATGCGCAGCCCCCGCCAGCAGCGGCAGCGACCACGCGCGCCCGCCCAGCCCCTGATCGGTGACGACATCGCGCCGGTATTCGACGCCATCCGGCCTGCGGGCGATGAGCGTCACCGGCAGGCCGTCCGCCGCGTTGCCGGACGAGTCGCGCAGCAGCGTGGTGACATGCACATCCTCGCCGGTGCGGTAGACGCCGCGTTCGGTGAAGACGTCCGCGTCCAGCGGTCCAGGCGCGGCGCGCCCCGCCACGCCCCGATCCGTGAGATCGAACGGCGCTTGCTGGAGATCGATAAAGTTGTAATCGCCCTCCGGCGTGGTGGCGACGACGAGCGCCGGGCGCACGCCCCCCTGTCCGCGCAGCAGGCCGGCATCGAAAGTGAACTCGCCCCGTTCATCGCTGCGCGCGGTGGCGAGCACCTCGTTGTTGCGCGCCACCAGCTTCAGCTCGATGCCGGCAAGCGGCGCGGCGGAAGCCAGCGAGCGCGTCAGCACCTGCAAACCACCCTGATTCGACAGCGTGGTCAGGCCGATGTCCGACACCACGAACCATTGCGTGGCGCGCTGGCTGAAATCCTCTTCGGCTGGCGGGCCGCCTGCCGGACGCGCGGTCAGCGCATAGACCCCCGGTTGCAGCCGCTGGCCGATGGCCTCGTCTACCGGAAAGGCGGTGATCTCGTCGACGTTAAGCGGCGCGCGAGTTGTGAGCGTGCCGTTCCATATTCTCTGGCCGCGCTCACCCGCCAGCGTCTCGATCACCCAGCTTCCCAACTGGTCGAGGAAGCCGCCATCGCGGATGGCAGGGAGCAGGTTGCGGTCACCGACGCGGAAAATTTCGATCTCCACCGCCTCGGTGTTGACGGAGATAACCGGAATGCCTTCCTGCCCTGTGGAGGGCAGAACATAATTACGGCCTGTGAACCGCACGGACGGCGCACGGTCACGCACGAAGATGTCATAGTCGAGATTGCGCGGCAGCGTGTCGCCGGTGGCCGAGGGCAGGCCCTGCCGCAGCACGATGGCGTAACGCTCGCCGTGGCGCAGGCCATCGACGCAGATCTGCTGATCTTCAGCCGTCACCGCCGCGTTGGCGGAACCGGCGACCGCGACGAAAGGCGCGAAATCCACCCCCGGCGCAAGGCTTTCCGAAAACTGGAAGCAGGCGCGCGGCGAGGCCGCGTCGGAATCGACGCTGTTGTCGAAGACGCGAAAACCGTAGCGGTCGCGCAGGTCATCAAACACCTGCCGCACAGCCGGGTCATCGACAAGCGCGAGAGAGGCGCGGTAAGCTTCAATGGCGGGGCGGAACAACGATGCCTTGGCCTGCACCTCGCCGAGCGTCACCAGCGCTTTGGCCTTGTCGGCAGGCGTTTTGGCCCGCTCGAACCCGGCATAGGCGGCAACGCGGGCATTCCGGAACAGCTTCTGCTGCCTCGCATAATCGTCGGTCTCGACGGCGGCGGAAAGCCGCGCATAGGCAAGCCAGTCCGCCGGGCTGGCGGCATCGCGCACCAGAACGGCGCTGGCCAGATCGAGCGCCCGCGCCGCATCGCCGCGATCACGAGCGGCGTCCCGGTCCTTGCGCAATTGCGCGACTGTGTGCTTCAAATCGGCGGCAGAAGCCTGCGCCCGCAAAACCGGATCGAACCGCACCACTTCGCTCGCCAGATCGCGACGCTCGAAGGATTTAACCGTCTGGGAAAGAGCCGGCGTCAGGGAAAGGGTGATGGCCGCAGCCACCGGAATCGCCATGCGGCGAAAAAATGTAAAAGTCACAGCGCCTCTCCCCAGTCCACTTTCAACCCGACACCGCGCGGCTGCCGCAGGATGGACGATACGCCGCGTTCTTTCAAGGTCGCCTTGGCGGGAGCGATAGCGCCGGCGCTGCCTATACGCCTTCGCGCACCACCGCGCATTTCTCGGCAACGCGGCGCAGGAAACGCGACAGACGCTCGCCGCCGATTTCCACCGGCCCTGTATTCATGATGGTCAGGTCCGGATTGAGCACGGCGCTCAGTCTTTTGCTGCGCTCCATGCGGGCGTCAATGCTCGCTCCGCTTTCGCGGCCCCGCTGGCGCAGGCGCTCCATGATGACCGTAGGGGGAGCGGTGATGAGCACCACGTGGACGTTATCGAAGCGCTCGAATATTTCGGAGATGATGGCCCGCGACACGTTGCACACCACCACCTTGCCGCCCTCCACCGCCTCACGCACCGCCATGGGCAGCGCATAGCCGAGGCCATGCGCCTCCCAGTGCAGACAAAAGGCGCCCTCGCGCACGCCGGCCTCGTAGGCTTCCCGGCTGATGCTGTCGTGGTCTTCCGCATCATTGTGCTCGCGCGTCACGAGACGGCGCGGGAAAACGATGGCCGGATCGTTGGCGAGGATACTCCGCGCATGCATCAGCAGGCTATCCTTGCCCGCACCGCTCGGCCCGACGATGCAGACGAACGCACCGCGCGCGGATGCCCCTTTGACGGATGCGTCCTTCACAGACGCCGCTTTCGCAAGTGCTTCCTTGGCAAACTTTTCCTTGGCCGATGCTCCGTCGGCGGATGCGCCCTGTATCATGTCACCCTGCGCCCCCCGCGCCACACTTCGCGGACCACCGGCACGTCGCCGACCACGCGCACGCGCACGACATCACCCCGCCGGCCGACCTCCAGCGCACCACGGTCATCCAGCCCGGCCGCGCGGGCAGGATTGGCCGTGACGGTCGCGATGGCCTGCGGCAGCGCGATGGACGGCACACGCCGCGCCAGATCGAAGGCGGCCATCATCAGGCTCGCCGGCACGTAATCCGATGACAGCAGGTCGAGAATGCCTTCGCGCGCCAGCGTCTCGGCGGCAATGTTCCCCGCGTGAGATCCGCCGCGCACGACATTCGGGCCGCCCATCATCACCTGAATGCCGGCCTTGTGGGACTGATACGCCGCCTCGACCGTCGTGGGAAACTCCGCCACGGTGACGCCATCCGCCACCGCCCTCGCGACGTGCTCGCCGGTGGCGTCATCATGGCTGGCCAGCACCGCGCCCTGCCTGCGGGCCATCTCCACCAGCGCCTTGCGGTGCGGTTCGGAATGGCGCTCGTGCAGCTCAAGGCGGCGGGCGATCAACTGGCTCGCCTCCTCGTCGGATGCGTCTGTCCTGCCCATGTAGAACAGCTTCCAGACGCTGATATCGCGAAACTGCCGCTGGCCGGGCGTGTGGTCCATCAACGACATGAAATGCACGGGGTGGCGCGCCACGAACGCCTCCGCCTGCTCCAGCACATCCGAGGAGGAGACTTCGCACCGCAGATGCGTGCGGTGGTCGGCGCGCAGGCATCCCGTGTCCCTGGCCTCGGCGAACGCAGCCGCCAGAAGCCACAGCTCATCGCTGTCGATTGGGTAGAAATCGAAATCCGAGCCGACCCGCAGCGAGTCGAAGACCGTGGTGATGCCGGCCGCCGCGATCTGCGCGTCATAGGCCATGACGGCGCTCATCGGATGCCAGCGCACATGCGGGCGCGGGTGGAAATGGCTCTCGACGTGATCTGTATGAAGCTCGATGAGACCCGGAGTCACATAGTCGCCGCCGACATCCACCCCGCGCTCGGGCGCCCTGCCCTCACCGATTTCGGCGATGACGCCATCGGCAATCGCGATCCACCCGCCTGTGACCACCCGGTCCGGCAGGATGAGAGACGCGTTTTCCAGAACAAGGTTATCGGCGGTCATATAAGATCTTCTTCCAATGCGAAACGTGACTCAGGCCCGCTTCTCATAAGACGATCCTCTCGCCGGCGCCATGCGGATGCATACCGGAGCGGATCTGGGCCTCATTAAACAACGACAAGTACACGGCAAGGCGTATTCATGCCGCCCGCCGATGACGAAACGAGAAATTGGATATGGGACTTCCGAGGATCATCAAATACCTGATCCATCATTGCATGGTCATTTACCCGGACCCATGCGACTCACACTAGTCCAGCGAGACAACAATCGTGCGACGGCCCCGCAGAACCCATCGCAATTCCTTTGGTTAAGGCGTACTTTCCGATTCGACCAGAGCAGACGCTTTACGTGTCCGGGACGAAACGATGCCAGGTACAGACGATACAAATCCGGCTTCCGCCCTCTACCGGGGCAAAGGGGTGACCGCATGGCGGCTGATCGCGGATGAGATCGAAGCCGATATCGCGGTGCTGCGCCTGCCGCCCGGGGAGCAGCTGCCGACGGAGGCGCAACTGGCGGCGCGCTTTGGCGTGAACCGCCACACCGTGCGCCGCGCCATCGCATCGCTGGCCGAGCGCGGTCTGCTGAAAGCAGCGCAGGGCCGTGGAACTTTTGTGGAAAACTGGCCGCTCTCCTACCCCATCGGTCCCCGCACACGCTTTTCCGAGAATGTCGCACGAGAGCGTCATCAACCCGGAGGCGAATTGCTGCGGGCGGAAGAGATCCCCGCCACACCTGTCATTGCGCATGCCCTTTCCATTCCTGCCGCCGCGCCGGTGGTGGCGGTGAGCACGCGCCGTTTTGCAGACGGCACGCCCATCTCCTGCGGCATAATCCACCTGCCGCTGCCACGCTTTGCCGGGTTTGCCGCCGCCTATCGGCGCAACGGCGCGGTGACGCCGGCGCTCGCCGCCTGCGGGGTTGCGGACTATCGCAGGCTGGAAACGCGGATCGCCGCACGCTCCGCCTCCGCCGAGGAAGCGGCGTTGCTCGATCTAGCCCCGGGGCGCGTCGTGCTGGCCGTGACAAGCATCAACGTCGACGACAATCAGGTGCCGATCGAATTCGGCAACACCGCATTCGCGGCCGATCGTGTCGAGCTTCTCGTCGCCAGCGATCAAGCCGAGTTCAAGCCATGATCTCTTCTCCGGCAAAGGCCGCGCGATGAACACATCCTCGCTTCTGTTCCAGCTCGGTCTGGCGCTGGCCATCGGCCTGCTGGTCGGCACGGAGCGCCACTGGCGCGAGCGTGACGATGCCCCCGGCGCACGAACGGCGGGCATTCGCACCTTCGGCATCATCGGCCTGCTCGGCGGCCTCACCGCGAGCCTCGCAGGCGCGGCGGGAATGCCGGCGGCCATCCTGACGGGGTGCGTTTTCGTCGCCTTCTCGGCCGTGTTCGCAGCCTTCAAGTGGCGCGAATCGGAGGCGCAGCACGACTTCAGCGTCACCACCGTTGTCGCGGGTCAGACAACGTTCCTGCTCGGCGTGCTGGCAGTTGGCGATAATCATGCAGTTGCAGCGGGCGCAGCTATCGCCCTCACCGCGCTCCTCGCCAGCCGTGAAAGCCTGCACGCCTTTGTGCGGCGGCTGACGTGGCCGGAGTTGCGCTCCGCCATCTTCCTGCTGGCCATGGCGTTCATCGTGCTGCCCCTGCTGCCCGACCGCGCCATGGGGCCGTTCAATGCCATCAACCCGGCGGAAATCTGGATTTTCGCCATTGCGCTGGCCGGTATTTCCTTTGTCGGTTACGTGGCGGTGCGCGTGTTCGGCACGGCACATGGGCCGCTGATCGCGGGGCTTGCTGGCGGCCTCGTGTCCTCCACCGCCGTAGCGCTGACGGCTGCACGTGATTCACGCGCCGCCGATGCCAGCATCCGCGCCATTGCCTCGGGCGCGCTGGCGGCAAGTGCCGTATCCGTCGCGCGTGGCGGGGCGCTGGTGGCCTTTTTCGTGCCCGCCCTGCTGACGCCGATCCTGCCGGCGCTGGTATCGACGGGCATCGTCTTGACCCTCGCCGCGATTATCTGCGCCGTCCGGCAGCCTCCGCCGCCATCCAAGAATGGCGAACAGGCGAATAATAGCACGGCGGAGCAGCAGAACCCGTTCGAGATCGGCGCTGTGCTCAAGCTCGCGGCCATCATCGCCTTCGCCACCATCGCCGCGCGCGTCGGAAGCACGATCTTCGGCGACCGAGGCCTCATGATCGTTTCCGTCATCATGGGACTGGTCGATATCGATTCCGTCATTCTGTCGATTACCCGGCTTGCCAGCGGCGCCGCCAGCCAGACTTCCGGCCCATCGGAAACGGCGCTGACGCTGGCCATCCTGCTCGCCATCGCGGCTAACATCGTGGGCAAGGCAGGCTACAGCATGGCGCTGGGCTCGCGCCGCTACGGCCTGTTGATCGCCGGTGTTTCGGCGCTGGCGCTCGTAGCCGGCGTGCTTGCCGCCGGTTCGATGCTGGTGTAACAAACACCTGTTAGGGAGCCGGCCGACGCCAGATCGCCAATAAAAAACGCCTGACATAACCGGAGGTCAACAATGCCCGCCCGCTCGTTCGAAGACTTCATACCCGGGACGCAGACCGAATATGGCGATACCGCCGTGAGCGCCGAGGAGATCATCGCTTTCGCCCGCGAATACGACGATCAGCCCATGCATACTGACGCCGAAGCGGCGCGCCACAGCTTCGCCGGCGAATTGATCGCCTCCGGCTGGCATACCTGCGCGTTGACGATGCGGATGTTTCACGACAACGTGCTGATCGATTCCACCAGCATGGGGTCGCCCGGCGTCGACGAAGGTAGCTGGGTGCGTCCGGTGCGTCCCGGCGATACGTTGCGCGTTCGCCAGACCATTCCGGAAACCCGCGCCTCCCGCAGCCGCCCGGAAATGGGGCTGGTGCACTTTGTTTTCGATGTCGTGAACCAGCGCGACGAAACCGTCTATACGCAATCCTGCCACGTGATGTTCGGCCGTCGCGGCGCACCGGCACTCCTTCCCGCCGAGGGGCGCGGACCGGCCCTTTCGCCTGCGGGGCAGGAAGCGCCGCAGGTGCCTGAAAACACGGGCGCGCCGGTGGTTTGGTTTGACGATGTCGTACCGGGCGCGGAAACGATCATCGGCAGCCACCATTTCACCGCCGACGAGATCGTGCGCTACGCCCATGCTTACGATCCGCAGCCCTTCCACACCGACGCCGAGGCGGCACGCCTGACGCATTTTGGCGCGCTATGCGCTTCCGGCTGGCACACGGGGGCCGTCTGGATGAAAACGATGCTGGCCCATCAAGCCCGCGAGGCCGCCCGTGCGGAGCAGGCGGGCATCCCTGTCGGCAAAAAAGGCCCCTCCCCGGGTTTCCGTAACCTGCGTTGGCTGAAGCCCGTGTACGCGGGCGACGTGCTGTCCTACCGCTCCACCTTCACCGACAAGCGCCCCACCGCGACGCGGCCAGGCTGGGGCATCGTGCGTTCGCACAACACGGCCTTCAACGCTGCCGGTGAGCAGGTTTTCAGCTTTGACGCCGCTGTTTTCCACCAGATACGTGCCACCTAAGGCTGTTTGAGGCACTATACATGTCGCTCTATAGCTTTTCTTTTGAGACGGAATTTCATTATACTCCGGACGAAGAGGCTGAAACAGGGCGATAAGTTGACTGGATTGCTTGATAATGCGCAGCGCTACGGGTTCGTCACGCGGGCGCTGCACTGGCTGATGGCCGCGATCTTCCTGTGGCAATTCGTGGGGATGGGGCTGCGGCTCGCTTTGGGCCGCACGCCGCTGGTCGGGTTCTTCGTGTCCAGCCACGGCGCGCTCGGAGCTGTGCTTTTCGTGCTGGTCGCCATACGCATCCTGTGGGGGCTGCTGAACCGGAACCGCCGCCCCGCCTATGAGCACGGCCTGCTCGGTCTGCTGGCAAAGGCCGGGCATCTCGGGCTTTATGCGCTGATGGTGATCGTGCCCGGGCTGGCCCTTTTGCGAGCCTGGGGCTCCGGCCGGGGGTTTCAGCCCTTCGGCATCCCGGTGTTCCCCGCGACAGGCGAGCAGATTGCATGGGCCACCGCCCCGGCCAACGCCCTGCACGGCGTGCTGGCCTGGGTGCTGCTCGTGCTCATTGCCGGACATGTGTTCATGGTGCTGGTGCATCAATTCATCTTCCGCGACAACGTGGCCAGCCGCATGCTTCCCGCGGGCCAGCGCTGAAGCGCTTGATCCCGGCGCTAAATAAGGAGAGCATGGGACTCTGATCTCATATCA
Source organism: Pseudochelatococcus contaminans (assembly GCF_014195635.1). Lineage (GTDB taxonomy): Bacteria > Pseudomonadota > Alphaproteobacteria > Rhizobiales > Beijerinckiaceae > Pseudochelatococcus > Pseudochelatococcus contaminans. The sequence continues at coordinate 223,844 of NZ_JACICC010000002.1, forward strand.
TCGGAAAGCGTCTGGACGCCGACCGCAGGGAGAACGACGATGTTCACGGCAAGCCAGATCGATGCCTCCGACCTGACACGTTTTTACGCGGAACTCGACGCCCAACTCGCGGCATTGTTGACGGGAGAGCGCGATGTCGTCGCCAATGCGGCCAATACATCGGCGCTGATTTTCCAGCTTGTCGCCGATCTCAACTGGGCCGGCTTCTATCTCCTGAAAAGCTCCGATGAACTCGTCGTCGGCCCGTTTCAGGGCAAGCCCGCGTGTGTGCGCATTCCGGTCGGCAAGGGTGTGTGCGGAGCAACGGTGGAGCGGCGGGCGTCGATCCTCGTCGAGGACGTCCACGCCTTCCCGGGGCATATCGCTTGCGACGCCAATTCGCAGTCGGAACTCGTTGTGCCGCTGCTTCTGGGCGAACGGATCCTCGGCGTTCTCGATCTCGACAGCCCGGTGAAGCGCCGCTTCGGCGAGGCCGACCGCATCGGCTTCGAGCGGCTGGCCAAGACCTTCGTGGAAGCCTGCGACTGGTAACGGGTCAGCGCGGCGCGGACGTCTTTTCGTAACGGCGCAGCAGCCTGTCACGCTTCAGCCGCGACAAGCGCTGAAGCCAGAAAATACCGTCGAGCTGGTCGATTTCGTGCTGAAGGCAGACGGCCAGCAACCCGTCCGCCGTTTCCTCATGCTCCACACCGTCAAGATCGCGATACCGCACCCGCACACGCGCGGCGCGCTCCACCTCCTCGGTCACGCCGGGCAGCGAAACGCTGCCTTCCGTGTGCCTGATACGCTCCGCAGATGTCTCGATCACCTCAGGGTTGGCGTAATGGCGCACGCCATCGTCCGGTGAAAGCGCGATCACGACGAGCCGCTGCAACACGCCGATATGCGGCGCGGTGATGCCAATACCCGGCGCGGCACGCATGGTATCGAGCAGATCATCGGCCAAAGCGCGCAAATCCGCGTCGAACGCCGAAACCGGCTCTGCCGGCAACTTCAACACGGGATCGGGATAATAAACGATGGGCCGCACAGGCACGATGGATTTCCTGAATATACAACAAGGCGCAGAACAAGCACTTCCCCTGAGAAAGCAGCATACCCATAAGGACCAGCAAGTCAATCATCGCAAAGATTATCAATAAAAGCATATTATTTGTTTTTACAGCAATTTAAATTTGATATCAAATAAAGTAAATTTTTAACAAACAAAATGAATATATAAAAAACTAAATACATTTATACATATTCAAATAAATTTGAATAGATTATAAATATACTATTAGATATTATTATATGTAATTTTTTGTTGATAATTTGCTTTTTAATAGATGAATAGTGTTCCATGTGATGCCATGTGGGTGTATCGGGCAACTTTAAGCTTTGCCTGATGACTTCAGTTGGACCCAGGCTGCAACAGGATACAAGATTTGGAGCGCACGTTCTGATGGCGCTTGATGCCCCGGCTGAAAGCTGCTCCGTGTCCGCTGCCTGCGGCGGTATTCAAGATGCAGTATTCAATTCCCGGTCATCACTGTTGTTTGTGACACATTGCTGCTTTAAGAAACGGGTGTTGAAATAAGTGACAATCACTGATCATTCTACTGAATCGACATCCCGTCGATCTTTTGCGGCGCGCATCTATGGTTACTGTCTTGTCGGTTTGCTGGCGCTCGCGAGTATAGCTGGCATGAATGCCATCATCTTTGCGCCGAATACAGAGGCCGGTGAAAAGCTGACGGACGAAAATCGGGATCGCAGCACGATGCCGCCTCTGCCCGGCACGGCATCGGAATGGGTAAGCTTTCCGCGCCGTTTCGAGACCTTCGTCAACGACAATTTTGGTTTGCGAGACGCCCTCATCCGCACCAGTTCGATATTGTCAACAACCATGCTCGGGCGCCTACCAACCGATCAGGTCATTGCCGGCACCGGAGGGTGGCTCTTTTTCACCGGCGACCGCTCGCTTGAACTTTTTCAGCGCACGTTCAGCTTCGCCCCCGCCACCCTCGACCAGTGGAGCGCTCAACTCGCTGAACGCAAGCGAGCGCTTGAAGCGCGTGGCATCCCTTATATCTTCACCCTCGCTCCGGATAAACATACAGTCTATGGCGAGTTCATGCCGCGGCATCTGCGCCGGAGCAACGCTCCGTCCCAGCACGATCAACTCATGACAGTCGCGCTGAGGCAGAACCTTTCCGTCGTCGATCTGCGCCAAGACCTGTTGCGCGCTAAAAAGAATGATATTCTCTATCTCCGCGACGACACACACTGGAATGATCGGGGCGGCGTGGTTGCCTATAACACCCTCATGTCATACTTGGATTTGCACCCCATTGCCGTCGATAACGATGCTTTCGCTTTACGCAACAGAAAGGAAAGCGATTTGGCGCGCATGGCCCTGATGAGTCGCGTTGAGAATGCACCGGCTTTACGCCGTGAGGCCCTTCCCTGTCACGACACAATCAAGGAGAATGTCCCTGATCACTTCGTAATGGGAATGGTAACCCGGACGCACTGCGAAAGCCGCAAAGGTAAGTTACTGTTTTTACATGACTCATTCGGAATTGCCCTGCTGCCTTTGCTGGCGGCCAGCTTTGGTGAAGTCATAGCGATAGGAACCTACCCTTCAACCGAAGTTTTTCTGGCAACAGTGGAGGCTGAACAGCCAGATTTTGTAATCGAGGAACGTGTCGAGCGATACCTGCAATACCCGCCCGCATCCGTTGGAAAGGGCTTCCCTTAATAAGTGTAGCACAATAACTATTCACCGGAGCAATAGACGCTCGAACAGAGGTGCGCTCCGTCGATAATATATCAGCGGCAGCGTGTTTCTTTTAAAACTGGAAACAGCTTTAGAAAAAGAAATAAAATGGTCTTTGCATCCCCTGTCTTCATATTCTTATTTCTTCCTGTCTCACTTATATTTTATTTTCTGTCTCCTATCCGGCTCAGAAACGCTGTCCTGCTGTTCATGAGCATTCTTTTCTATGCATGGGGAGAAAAGATACTCACGCTGGTTATGCTGGCCTCGGTCGCCGCTAACTGGATATTCGGCCTGCTGCTGGAGCGGTATCCGGCGGGTCATGGCGGCAAGTTCGTCGTCGCTGGCGCCGTGGTGGTCAATCTCGGACTGCTCGGCTTCTTCAAATATTCCGGATTCTTCGTCGAGCAGCTCAACGATGTGATCGTGCCGCTGGGGTTCTCGGCGTGGGTGTTCGATGCACCGCCTTTGCCGCTGGGCATATCGTTCTTCACGTTCCACGCCCTGTCTTACGTGATCGATATCTATCGGCGCGAAGCCCCGGCCCAGCGAAACCCGGTGGATTTCGCACTCTACATCTCGCTGTTTCCACAGCTCATCGCCGGCCCCATCATCCGCTATCACGACATCAGCACGCAGTTGACGCAACGGCGCACGCGCTTTGATTATGTCGTGTCAGGGGTGGAGCGCTTCGTGGCCGGTTTCGGCAAGAAGATGCTGCTCGCCAACCCGCTGGGCGAGGTCGCCGACACGATTTTCGCCCTGCCGCCGGACCAGTTGACCACGCCCGTCGCGTGGCTCGGCATCATCTGCTACGCGTTGCAGATCTACCTCGATTTCTCAGCTTATTCCGACATGGCCATCGGTCTGGCGCGGCTGTTCGGCTTCGATTTTCTGGAAAACTTCAACTATCCCTACAAGGCGCGGTCGGTGCAGGAGTTCTGGCGGCGCTGGCACATCTCGCTGTCCAACTGGTTCCGGGATTACTTCTATATTCCGCTGGGCGGCAGCCGGGTTGTCGAATGGCGGGTGTGGTTCAACCTCGTCATTGTTTTTCTCGCCTGCGGCCTGTGGCATGGCGCAAGCTGGACGTTTGTCGTCTGGGGTGCGCTGCATGGCCTGTTTCTCGTGCTGGAGCGCATCGGGCTGGGCCGCGTGTTGGCGCGCCTGCCCGCGTTCATACGCAGCGCCTATCTGCTACTGGTCGTGACGGTGGCGTGGGTGTTCTTCCGCGCTGACGATATCGGCGCAGCCTTCACCTATCTCGGCGCGATGGCCGGTCTCAACACGCCGGCGCAGGGGCCGGGCGTCGAGGATTATCTCGATATCGCCGTGGTGATTTACCTGGCTCTTGGAATCATGGCCAGCGCCGGATTGTTTACGCGTCTCACCGCCGATTGGCGTTGCCGGGCCGGCCAGGTTCATGGCATTCTCTCACCGGGTCTCGACACGCTGCGGATCGGCGCGGATGGCCGTGCCATGCTGGCAGGCCGCTTCGTTCTGTTGTGCGCCATCGCATGGCTCGCAGCGGCCCAGATGGCGGGCGGCACTTATAACCCGTTCATTTATTTCCGGTTCTAAGGGAATTCACAACGGTCAATGGCAATATCACGGCCCGCACATTCGCTCCCGGTGCGCATCTATAGCTATGGGCTTGCCGGCCTTCTCACACTTGCGAGCGTAGCCGGCATGGCAGGCATCCTGATGTCCATGACTGTGCAGGAGGATGGCGCTGCGCTGCGGGGCGAAAACCGCCGCCTTGGCGCATTGCCGGCCATCCCGCACACAGCTGAGGAGTGGAACAGCTTCCCGCGCCGGTTCGAGGCTTTCGTCAATGACCATTTCGGCCTGCGGACCGCGCTTGTCCGCACCCACACCGACATATCCACCGCCCTGCTGAATCGCCTGCCGACTGATCAGGTCGTCGCCGGCAAGGACGGCTGGTTGTTCTATGCCGGCGAAGGTGCACTCGGCCTGTTCCAACGGGCGGTGTCGCTCGATCTGGACCGCCTTGACGCCTGGCGAGACCAGCTTTCTCAGCGAGCGACCGCATTATCTGCCCGCGGCGTTCCATATGCCTTCGTCATCGCCCCGGACAAGCACACGATCTATGGCGAGAACATGCCCGGCTATCTGCGGCAAGGACGCAACCCGTCTCCGCACGACCAGCTAGTCGCAACGGCGACAGCACACGGCTTGCCGGTTGTGGATCTGCGCCCGGACCTGACAGCCGCCAAGACCGATGCTCGTCTCTACATGCGGGATGATACGCATTGGAACGAACGCGGGGCGGACGTCGCCTATCGCACGCTGATGCAACACCTTGGCCTGCAACCGCTCACTCTCGATGCGGACAGTTTCGCCATGCGCCCGAACGGCCCCGGCGATCTCGCGAGCATGGCGCTGATCGACCGGCTGGAAGACGTGCCATCACTGCGCCCCGAGGCCCTGCCCTGCGTTGCAAAAGAAGTGGAGCGTGTCGCGGATCAGTATGGCAGGGCGGTCATCAGTCGCACCCGCTGCGATGGCGCGACGGGCAAGCTGCTGTTTTTCCGCGACTCGTTCGGCGATGCGCTATTGCCATTCCTCACCGCCAGTTTCGGTGAAGTCGTCGCTGTGGCCGATGCCCCCTCCACGCAGGACTTCCTGCACATGGTCAAGACGGAGCTGCCGGATGTCGTGATCGAAGAGCGCGTCGAGCGCCACCTGCGGTTTCCGCCCCGCGCAATCAAGGCCGCAGCAACTGACGAATAAAGACATACCGAGCGGAACCGGCGCTTAGAACATAGTGCCAGACAAAGCCTCGATTATCGATTTCAGGTAAAATATAAAGCCGGCCTCGCCCGGGCAGCCGCCACGTGCCCGGTTGTTCCGGGTTTCGCGCCAATTCTCGCTCCAAGAAACCTTGCACGCCTGCGGCCGCAAAATCGGGCAATTCGAAGTTCCGAAACGATCAGACCTTCACACCCTCTTGGGGAATTGGTGCGGCCAAGAGGACTCGAACCTCCACCGGTTGCCCGACTAGCACCTCAAGCTAGCGCGTCTACCAATTCCGCCATGGCCGCAGCGTCTTCAGAAGAACCATGCTCTCCCGAAGTGGGTTGGATGTAGCAGAACCATTTCGCCTCGACAAGTATATTCCTGCCCTCACCCCTGCAAGAAAGACTGAACGTCTGTGGGTAACGCCGCAACTCATTGATTTCAATGGTCTATAAAAAACAGACCGGCTTCAGCTCTCTCGTGCCTTCACGCGTGTTTCAGGCTGCCATTGACAGATCGCGGCGGATGGGCAGACTCCGCGTTTCATTTGAGATTACGCAATCATTCGGGATACCCATGACCCACGACCATCTCGCCTCGACCATCGACAACGCCTGGGAACGCCGTAACGACGTTTCGCCCGCAACGACCGGAGAAATCCGCGATGCCGTGGAAGAGGCGCTGAATCAGCTCGACAGTGGCCGCGCGCGCGTGGCGGAGAAGGTGGACGGCGAGTGGCGCGTCAACCAGTGGCTTAAAAAGGCCGTGCTGCTGTCCTTCCGCCTGAACGATATGGCCGTCATCGCGGGCGGTCCGGGCGATGCGTCGTGGTGGGATAAGGTGCCCTCCAAGTTCGCGGGCTGGGATGCACAGGCTTTCCGCGCGGCGGGTTTCCGGGCTGTTCCCAACGCCATCGTGCGCCGCGGCGCCTACATCGCGCCGAACGTTGTGCTGATGCCGTCTTTCGTCAATCTGGGGGCTTACGTCGGCGAAAACACCATGGTCGACACCTGGGCCACCGTCGGTTCCTGCGCCCAGATCGGCAGCAACGTCCACCTGTCTGGCGGCGTTGGCATCGGCGGCGTGCTGGAGCCGCTGCAGGCAAATCCGGTCATCATCGAGGACAACTGCTTCATCGGCGCGCGATCTGAAGTGGTGGAAGGCGTCATCGTGCGCGAAGGGTCCGTGCTGTCCATGGGCGTGTTCATCAGCGCCTCCACAAAGATCATCGACCGGGAAACCGGGGAAGTGTTCCGTGGCGAGGTTCCGCCCTATTCCGTCGTCGTGCCCGGCAGCCTGCCCGGCAAGCCCCTGCCGGATGGAACGCCCGGACCTTCGCTTTACGCGGCGGTCATCGTAAAGCGCGTCGATGCGCAGACGCGCGCCAAGACCAGCATCAACGATCTCCTGCGCGACTGAACGTCCATGACAACCCCTGCCCACACCGAAGCCGGCCATCCGGCCGTTACCCTTGCACAGGCCCTTATTCGCTGCCCGTCCGTCACGCCCGACGACGGCGGCGCGCTGGCGCTGCTGGCGGAGCGGCTGGCCCACGCAGGCTTCGTGGTGGAACAGGTGACTTTCAGCGAAGCCGGCACGCCGGATATCGCCAATCTCTACGCCCGCTATGGCACGGCAGAGCCGGTTTTCGTGTTTGCCGGCCATACCGATGTCGTGCCGCCGGGTGACATCAGCCGGTGGCGGCACGATCCGTTTGCCGCCGTCATCGAGGATGGCAAGCTGTTCGGGCGCGGGGCGTGCGACATGAAGGGCGGCGTCGCCGCCATGGTCACCGCAGCGATCGACTTCGTGGCTGCGCATCCACAATTCAACGGCTCCATTGCCTTCCTGCTGACAGGCGACGAGGAAGGCCCGGCGGTGAATGGCACGGTGAAGCTGCTGGAATGGGCGAAGGCGCGCGGCGAGGTGTTTTCGCATTGCCTGCTGGGCGAACCGACGAACCCCAGCGCTTTGGGCGATATGGTGAAGATCGGTCGGCGCGGCTCGCTCACCGGCAGGCTGACCGTGCGCGGCAAGCAAGGGCATGTCGGCTATCCGCATCTGGCCGACAACCCCGTCCCTGCCCTGCTGCGTATTCTCCAATCACTGATTGCGCCAGGCCTCGACGCCGGATCGGATTTTTTCGACGCGTCCAATCTCGAAGTGACCACCGTCGATATCGGGAATCCCGCGACCAACGTCATCCCCGGCGAAGCGCGCGCTACGTTCAATATCCGGTTCAATGACCTGTGGGCACCGCAGACGCTGCGGGACGAAATCGGCCGCAGAGTTGCCGAGGCAGCGGGTGAGGCGCGATACACGCTGACCTTCGATCCGACCAATGCCGTTTCCTTCCTGACCGCGCCGGGGCCTTTCGTCGATCTCGTCGCCGGGGTCATTGCCGGCCGGACCGGCCATACTCCGCGCCTGTCCACGACCGGCGGTACATCGGACGCGCGTTTCATCCAGGCCAGTTGCCCCGTGGTCGAGTTCGGCCCCGTCGGCACCACCATGCATCAGGTGGACGAATACGTCTCCATCGCGGATCTTATTGCGCTGACAGCAATTTATCGGGATATTATCGATGCCTATTTCGCCGCCGGCAGTCAGGCTTCATGAGCCACGAACATGTTTTGACGTCGCGGCGATGTTGATTTAACATCCCGGCTTGTTTGACGTGTTTTCATGCCTGTCAATTGCGCTTCTATCGACGCGGGTGGTCTTACCTTGACGACACAGCCACGCGACACGCCTCAGTTCTATCTGACAGCGCCCGCGCCTTGCCCCTATCTGCCGGGGCTTCAGGAGCGCAAGGTGTTCACGCACCTCATCGGCCGCCGGGCCGAGGAGATGAACGACGCGCTGACCCAGGGCGGCTTTCGCCGCTCGCAGACCATCGCCTACCGCCCGGCCTGCGAGAGCTGCCGTGGCTGTGTGTCGGTACGCGTGGTCGCAGACGCCTTCAGGCCGTCGCGCAGTTTTCGCCGCGTCTGCGCCAGCAACGCCGATTTGCGCGGCGAAGCCGTACCGGCACAATCCACTTCCGAGCAATATTCGTTGTTCCGCAGCTATCTCGACGCCCGCCACGCGGATGGCGGCATGGCCGATATGAGCGTGCTGGACTACGCCGTGATGGTCGAGGATACCCACGTCACCACCCAGCTCATCGAATATCGGGACGAGCGGGGTGAACTCATGGCCGTTGCGCTGACAGACGTGCTCGCGGATGGCTTGTCGATGGTTTATTCGTTCTATAACCCCGACATGCCGCACCGCAGCTTCGGCAGCTTTCTCATTCTTGATCACATCGCTCGCGCCCGCACGATGAACCTGCCATACGTTTACCTCGGCTACTGGGTCGAGGGATCACAGCGCATGGGCTACAAAAGCCGCTTCTATCCGCAGGAGCGCCTGCTGCCGGAAGGATGGGCGCGCTTCGATGCGCCCTGATTACGCCTGAGCTTCCGCTTGATTCCCGGTCTGGATGCACCATCTGGTGTTGCATAACCGCAGCATTCCATCGAAATGTCGAAATGCCGTGGATTTCTGACATGACGCGTTTTCGGCATGCAAGGCGGCATCCGTCTTGCGCGAAAACGCCTCCCGGAGACCGCAATGACCAATCGTGACACCCGTTCCTCTTTCAACAACTGGCGGCCGACAGAGCTTGCGGCCCTTGTCATCGGCCTGATCGTGTTCTGGCCGCTGGGCATTGCCGTATTGGCATGGAAATACTGGAACGACCGCTCCGCGTCACCGCGCAATCTCGATGAAATATTCGGCGAAGGCGTGCGCAACCTGCGTGGAAACCTGAGCGGTATTTTTGGCAGCGTCAGCCCGAAAGCCGGACCGGGCGATGCCAGCACGTATGCCGATGACCTCGCGCCGACCGGCAATGCAGCCTTTGACGCGCATGTGCGGGACGAGTTGCACCGCATTGACACCCGCCGCCAGCATCTGGCGGAAGAGGTTCGCGCCTTCCGCGCTTTTCTGGATGAAGAGCGCACGGGCGGTCCGGAAGTCTATGAGCGGTTCCGCCGCAGGCAGGAAACCGGCCGCGACCACACTATTTAAAGCGCGAAATGATCGGATAAAATTGTCCGATCATTTGCGGTCGATAAACGAGATGTCGACCTTGTCACCAACCTTGGCGCCGATGCGGGAAGCCGTGCCGGCGTTTAATTCGATCACAGCCCGCACGGGACCGCCGGAAGGGATGAACCGGCGTGACAACGGCTCGGCCCGTTCGGCGATGCGAATAATCTTGCTATCCGGGCCGACGAACAAAATATCGAGGGAAATGAAGGTGTTCTCCATCCACATGGAGACTGGTCGCACATCCGCATAATCGAAGATCATGCCACGGTCCGGGGGGAGATAGCGACGGTGCATCAGCCCCCTCGCCTGCTCCTCTTCCGTCCGGGCGATCTCAACCTCGAACTTGTGCTGTCCGGATGCCGTGTTGACGGTCAGCGTCTCGGTGGCCAACCCGGTGGCTGCGACTTGTTGGGAGTGGAAACCGGCAAACGCGGCCAGTGATGCCGCCAGCCAGAATGCGCCAAAGCGCCGTCTGCTCATATTCATCCGTCTACCCGCGTGAAATATCTCCGGCCACAGCATATAGAGCACCTTACCAGATCAGGACAGGTAGCACCAAAACGTCACCAAATCCCGACATTTTCGCGCGATAGCGACATGCCGCGTCGGCCGATGCGCATTTCAGTTTAAAGGCGTCAGTGCGAGACCGGCGCGTGGCTGATGTCCGGCAGGCGGATCTCGGCCACCATGCGGCCCTTCGGGCCATCTCCGTAACGCACCAGCACAGCCTGCCCCGGGATCAGTTCCACCAGCCCATAACGGCGCATGGTTTCCATGTGGACGAACATGTCCGGCGCTCCCTCGCCGCAGGTGACGAAGCCGAAACCGCGCTGGCGGTTGAACCATTTCACCACGGCAAGCTCGAAACCGCCGGTCGGCACCACGGAAACATGCGTGCGCACGGGCAACTCGGACGGATGCGGGGCCGTCGATACGTCGACGGAAACGACACGGAACACCTGCAACCCGCGATCCCGGCGGATCGCCTCGCAAACGATGCTCGCCCCTTCAGTCACGGCCTCATAACCATCGCGCTTGAGGCAGGTTATGTGCAACAGCACATCCGGCAAACCGTTGTCCGGCACAATAAAACCGAAGCCGCGTGTGGTATCGAACCACTTGATCCGGCCGCTGACACGGATCAGATTCTGCGACACATCCGATGAGGTCTGATGGATTTCAGTTTGCCGGATCATATTGTCATGGGCTATGATGTCACTGCCCTTATCCTGATGAGCGAGCAAAGAATCGTTTCTTGTCCGAGCCTCATCAACCATGACTTGCAACACCCGAAAACTGGCAACACGAATATATTAACCATATCATTAATGCCTGCCGGACGCAGGCCACAATCCCTTCGCGTGCGCGATTCGCACACAGGCTTTATGCGTCAATAGCCCTGGCGGGCTGCGCACATAAAAATGCCATGCCGATCACACCGGCGGTCTTGATATTCCCCGCAGTTTGCGCCCAACTCGCGGCAGAGATTTACTAACGCGCCGGACGTTCTGACTGAATCAGAACAAGCGCTCCAGATTCCATATCTCACCGCAACTTGCGTTCAAGGCGATGGATCAACTTGAACGCAAACTGCTCCGGGCGTTGACGCGAGGGCCTTATGACCATGCCGGTTTCCAGCAAGCTTCCTGCGGGTGGCAAGCGCATTCTCGCTCTTGATGCCGCGCGCGGCATCGCGATCATCGCGATGATCTCCTATCATTTCATGTGGGATCTCTATTTCACCGGCTTCTGGGACGTGAATGCCGCGCGCGATCCGCTGCTGCGTTTTTATGCCAAGGCCATCGCGGCCTCGTTTCTGACCATCGCCGGCATATCGCTTTACCTCGCTCAGGAACGCGGCATCCGCTGGCCGTCCTTTCTGAAACGTCTCGCCATCATCGCCATTGCGGCGCTTGCCGTCAGCGTCGGGTCGTGGTTCGCATTTCCGCAGAGCTTTATTTTTTTTGGCATTCTGCACTGCATTGCCGTCTCCAGCGTCGTCGCCCTGCCGTTTCTGCGTGCTCCGCTGGCGCTCGTGTTCGCGGCCGCCGCGGCGGCCTTCGCACTCCCGCTCTTCATCGCTTCACCAGCGCTGGAAACATGGCCAACGTGGTGGCTTGGCCTTGGGGAATGGCCACCGGCCAGCAACGATTATGTGCCGCTGTTTCCGTGGGTTGGCTTCGTGCTAGTGGGCGTCGGTGTTGCGCGGCTGCTCGTCCCCATGCGCGATACAGTCGCGCAATGGCAGCCGCGCACGTGGCTTGGCCGGGGGCTGATTGCCGCCGGCCGATATAGCCTCATCATTTATCTGACGCACCAGATCGTGTTGCTCGGCATCCTGATCGGGCTGGCGCAGATCCTTAGGCCGCTTTGACGGGCCGTTCGGCAATGCGCACCAGATTGCGCAGGATCGTCGTCGCGCCTTTGAGACGATGCTCCGGCGTATCGAAGGAATCGATGAAGACGATGCGCATGTCCGGCCGCACCTTGGCCAAAGATCCCTGCTCCGCGACATAGGACACCAGCCCTGCCGGGTTGGCGAACGAGTTGTTGCGGAACGAGACGATGACGCCCTTCGGCCCTGCTTCGATCTTCTCGACATTGGCGCGCACGCACAACGCCTTGATCGAGACGATCTTCAGCAGTTGCTCCACCTCCTCCGGCAGCGGGCCGAAACGATCGACAAGTTCTGCCGCGAACGCCTCGATCTCCCGGTCCTCGTCGATTGTGGACAGGCGGCGATAGATGTCGAGCCGCAGTTGCAGGTCCGTCACGTAGGATTCGGGAATCATTACCGGCGTGCCGATGGTGATGGTCGGCGACCATTGCTCGTCCGCATCGTCGTCCACGGCGCCGGATTTGAGCTGCGCCACCGCTTCCTCAAGCATCTGCTGATATAGCTCATAGCCGACCTCGCGGATGTGACCGGACTGCTCATCGCCCAGCAGGTTGCCCGCGCCGCGAATATCGAGGTCATGGCTCGCCAGCATGAAGCCCGCCCCCAGCGTATCGAGCGATTGCAGCACCTCCAGCCGCTTTTCGGCGGCGGGCGTCAGGCGGCGTTTGGGCGGCACCGTGAACAGCGCATAGGCGCGCGTCTTGGAGCGCCCGACGCGCCCGCGAAGCTGATAGAGCTGCGCGAGGCCAAACATATCCGCCCGATGCACAATGAGCGTGTTGGCGCGGGGGATGTCGAGGCCGGATTCAACGATGGTGGTGGACAGCAGGATATCGAACTTGCCCTCGTAAAAGGCCGTCATGATATCTTCGAGCTGCCCCGCCGGCATCTGCCCGTGGGCAACGGCGACCTTGGCTTCCGGCACCTCACGGTCGAGAAAATCCTTCACCTCGGCCAGATCGTCGATGCGCGGCACCACATAGAACGACTGCCCGCCCCGATAGCGCTCGCGCAGCAACGCCTCGCGCACGGAAAGCCCGTCGAACGGCATGATGAACGTGCGCACGGCCAGCCGGTCCACGGGCGGCGTGGCGATGATCGACAGTTCCCGCACACCCGTCAGCGCCAGTTGCAGCGTGCGCGGGATGGGGGTGGCGGAGAGAGTGAGCACGTGCACCTCGGCCCGCAGTTCCTTCAGCCGCTCTTTGTGCGAGACACCGAAATGCTGCTCCTCGTCGATGATGATAAGGCCAAGATCCTTGAACCTGATTGTTTTCGACAACACTGCATGCGTGCCGACGACGATGTCGACGGTGCCGTCCGTCAACCCGGCCTTGACCTTGCGCGCCTCGGCGGCGGGCACGAAGCGCGAGAGCTGGGCGATGTTGACCGGCAGGCCCTGGAAACGCTCGACGAAGCCGGCATAGTGCTGGCGCGCCAGCAGCGTCGTCGGCACCACCACCGCGACCTGATGCCCGGCAAGCGCCACGGCGAAAGCCGCGCGCAGGGCGACTTCCGTCTTGCCGAAGCCGACATCGCCGCACACCAGCCGGTCCATGGGCCGGCCGGCGGCCAGATCATCGAGCACCGCGTCGATGGCGCTCTGCTGATCGTCCGTTTCCTCGTAAGGGAAGCGCGCCGCGAACTCATCGTAGACACCGGGCGGCAGGTCGACACGCGGCGCCTCGCGCATGGCCCGTTCCGCTGCCACCTTGATGAGCTGGCCAGCCATCACCTTGATGCGCTGGCGCAATTTGGCCTTGCGCGCCTGCCATGCCCCGCCGCCGAGTTTGTCGAGCGCGACTTCCGTATCCCCGGAGCCATAACGCGACAGCAGCTCGATATTCACCACGGGCAGAAACAGCTTGTCACCGCCGGCGTAGTGGATTTCGAGGCAATCGAGCGGCGCACCTGCCGCCGTGATCGTCTTCAGATCGACGAAGCGGCCAATGCCGTGATCGACATGCACCACGAGATCGCCCGCTGACAGGCTGCCGACCTCGGCAATAAAATCCTGTGCGCGCTTCGTTTTCCGCTTCTGCCGCACGAGGCGGTCGCCCAGAATGTCCTGCTCGCTGATGACGGCCAGATTGGCGGTCTCGAAGCCCGATTCCAGCCCCCAGACGGCCAGCCCCACCTCGTTGCGCGGCAGTGCCAGCGCCACATCGAGGCGGGCGACGTTGATAACCGGCTTCAGCCCGTGATCCGCCAGCACATGCGATAGGCGCTCACGCGCGCCATCCGACCACGCCGCGATGATGACGCGCTTTTTATCCAGCACGAGCGCCCGGGCGTGATCCACCGCAGCCTGGAACACATTGGCGCTGTCGTCGACACGCTCCGGCGCAAAATTGCGGCCCTGCTTCGCACCCGCATCGATCACGGCACTGGCTGCATCGGAGGGGCGGGAGAACGGCGTCAGCCGGGCGTGGGCAACCGTCGCCTGCCGCTCGGACCACTCCGCAGGCGTCAGATAAAGCGATTCGGGCGGCAGCGGATTGTAGGGGGCGCTGCCGGATGCGGACTCGGCGGCACGCGCGGCCTTTCTGGCTTCGTAATAGTCACCGATCTGCGCGAATCGCTCAGTCGCCGCCTCATCGGTCAGCGCATCGAGGACCAGCGGCACGCCGGGGAGATAATCGAACAGCGTGTCCAGCCCGTCATGCAGCAGCGGCAGCCAGTGTTCGAGGCCGGGGTGGCGCCGCCCCTCTGACACGGCTTCATATAAGGTATCATCGCGTGTGGCCGCGCCGAATGCCTTCACATACCCCTGCCGAAAGCGACGAATCGTTTCCGTGGTGATCTTGGCCTCGCTCATCGGCACAAGATCGAGCGAACGCAACTGGTGAGTGGTGCGCTGGGTTTCGGGATCGAAAGCGCGAATCGATTCGAGCGTATCGCCGAAAAAGTCCAGCCGGATCGGCTCTGCCAGCCCCGGCGCATAAAGATCGACGATGCCGCCTCGCACCGCGTATTCGCCCGTGTCGCGCACCGTGGGCGTGCGGCCAAAGCCGTTGACCTCCAGCCATTCGACGAGCCTGTTCATGTCGATGGCGTTGCCGGGAGCGGCGGAAAATGTCTCTGTCGCGATCAGCCGCAGCGGCGGCACCCTTTGCAGCAGAGCATTGACCGTGGTCAGCACCACGCGCGGCTGCTGCTCGGACGAGCGCGTGCGCGCCAGCCGCGCCAGGGTCATCATGCGCCGGGCCGTTATCGCCGGCGTGGGCGATACGCGATCATACGGCTGGCAATCCCAGCCGGGAAAGGACAGCGCCTCGATTTCCGGCGCGGCGAAAGCGAGACCCGCCTCCATGGCCGCCATGCGCCGGTCGTCGCGCGCCACGTGGATGAGCACGGCCGCGTGCTCCCTCTCCCGCAGTCCGCGCGTCAGTTCCGCCACGACAAGAGCGTCGTAGCCGTCCGGCACGTTGGCAATGGTGGGATTATCGCCCCTTGCGAGGGCGTCGATGGCGCGCTTCAGGCTGGACATATCGCTCAGACGTTGACCGGAGACGTGTGGGTGTGGAACGCCTTGATGCGGCGGAAGATCGGCGTGTCCTGCTCCGGCGGCACATTGCCGGTGCTGAACCATGTAAACAGATCCCGGTCGGGCAGCGACATCAGACGCTCCAGCGCGGTCACGGTTTCCTCGTCGAGCTTGTCGAGTTCCGAATCGACGAACGGCCCGAGCACCATGTCCATCTCGCGCGTGCCGCGATGCCAGGCCCGGAAGCGGATGCGCCTGCGGCGGGCATCCAATGCCAGCCCATCGGACAAATCCGCCCCTTCTATTTCACCGCCGGCCTCGGAAAAGCCGGGCTGCAAAAAACTGTTCATGATTTGTCCCTTGAAAGACATATGGTCGCCACGGGCGTTCGTGTGAGCTATATAACGCAGAGGCTGGCTTCTGTCATCCATCCGTCTTCCGTTCCACTGTTTTGCAATCCATCGTCTTGCCTGTCCGGTTTCGTTCGTATGCGCCCTGCCCTGCTCGATCCGCTGTTCGCGCCTGTCACGACCCTTCCGGGCGTGGGGCCACGCGTGGGCGCGCTGTTCAACCGGCTGCTGGGCACACCGGAACATGAAGCGCGCGTGGTGGACCTTTTGTTCCACCTGCCCCACTCGGTCATCGATCGCAGCCGCCGGCCGGCGATTCGCGATACCCGCGAAGGCGATATCGTCACTCTCACCGTGCGCGTGGCCGAGCATCGCCCGGCGGCTTACGGCGGCAAGGCGCCGTTCCGCGTGCTGGTGGAAGACGGCACCGGCGATGTGACGCTGGTCTTTTTTGGCATGACACAGGCACGCATCGACAAGATGCTGCCGCTCGGTGCGACGCGGGTGGTGTCCGGCACAATTGCCGTCTGGGAAGGCTTCCGCCAGATGGTGCACCCGGACCGGATCATGTCCGAGGAGGAAGCCGAAGGCCAGCCGCTGATCGAACCTGTCTATGGCCAGACTGAAGGGCTGACGTCACGCGCCATCGCGCGCGCGGCGCAAGCGGCGCTATCCACGCGCCTGCCGGCGCTGCCCGAATGGCAGGACGCCGCCTGGCTGGCACGTGAGAAATTTCCGGCCTTCGGTGAGGCTCTGGCAGCGTTGCACCGGCCCGAATCGGTTGCGGCATTTGCGCCTGAAAGCCCGGCGCGGCGGCGGCTTGCCTATGACGAACTGCTCGCATCGCAGCTCGCTCTGGCGCTGATGCGCGCATCTCACCGCAAGGCGGCGGGGCGCGTCAACGCGGGGGACGGGCGGCTCGTCGCGGCCATCGAGGCCGCGCTGCCGTTTGCACTAACGGACGGACAGCGCGAAGCTGTGGCGGATATTCGCCGCGATCTGGCCGAGCCGCAGCGGATGCTCCGGCTGCTGCAAGGGGATGTGGGATCCGGCAAAACGGTCGTCGCGCTGCTCGCCATGGCCAGCGCCGTCGAGGCCGGGCGACAGGCCGCGCTGATGGCCCCGACCGATATTCTGGCCCGGCAGCACTTCGCCAGGCTTGAACCGCTGGCGCGGGCTGCGGGCATCGAGGTCGCGCTGCTCACAGGGCGGGACAAGGGCGCGGCGCGGACGAAAGCGCTGGCGGCAATCGAATCGGGCGCAGCGCAGATCGTCATCGGCACCCATGCCCTGTTTCAGGAGGCGGTGGCTTTTCAGGATCTGGGGTTTGCCGTCATCGACGAGCAGCACCGCTTCGGCGTTCACCAGCGATTCGCACTCAGCCGCAAGGGCGACGGCGTCGACCTTCTGGTGATGACAGCGACCCCGATTCCGCGCACGCTGATGCTGACATTCTTCGGCGATATGGACGTGTCTCTGTTGAAAGAAAAGCCTGCGGGGAGGCAGCCCGTCGATACGCGCGCCGTTCCCATCGACAGGCTGGGCGATGTGGTCGACGGTCTGGCGCGGGCGCTGGAGCGCGGGGCGCGCACCTATTGGGTGTGCCCGCTCGTGTCCGAATCGGAAACCATTGATCTCGCGGCCGCGGACGAGCGTTTCGCCGACCTGACCCGCATTTTCGGCCCTGTGGTCGGCCTGTTGCACGGCAAGATGAGCGGCCGCGACAAGGACGCTGCCATGGCGGCTTTCCAGCGCGGGGAAACGCGGATTCTGGTGGCCACCACGGTCATCGAGGTGGGCGTCGACGTGCCGGAAGCCACCATCATGGTGATCGAGCATGCGGAGCGCTTCGGGCTGGCGCAGCTTCACCAGTTGCGCGGCCGGATCGGGCGCGGATCGGGCGCATCGACATGCCTGCTGGTTTACAAGGCACCGCTGGGCGAGGTGTCGAAGGCGCGCATCAGCATCATGCGCGAAACCGAAGATGGTTTCCGTATTGCCGAGGAAGATCTGCGGCTGCGCGGCGAAGGTGAGATTCTGGGCACGCGTCAGTCCGGCACACCCGGCTTCCGCCTGGCGCGGCTGGAGGAGGACGCGGACCTGCTGCCCGTCGCCCGCGATGACGCCCGCCTCATCCTGGAACGTGACACAACGCTTGCCAGTGAGCGCGGACAAGCGTTGCGGGTGTTGCTCTATCTCTTCGAGCGCGACGAAGCCATCCGCCTGCTGCGGGCGGGATAGCTCCGGCTGCGATCGTCCGTTACCATGCCGGCAGCTTATGCCGCGCGATTGCGCCGCTCTGGCCCATAGTACTTTTCGCTGGCATTATCGTCGCGCCGGTCGAGCGGCCCCTGACGCAGGACGACGAAGAACTTGTTGATCTCGTCGCCAAGCACGACCATCTGCTGATTGAGTGTATTCGACGCCTCCGTCAGCGTGTCCGATGTCTCGCGGGTGTCGCCCATGGCGCGGGACACGTTGCCGATGGTTTCGGACAGCGATTGCGCACCGCCGGCGACACGGGTCACGCTGCGCGAGATTTCCTCCGTCGCCGCACCCTGCTCCCGGGCCGTGGCGGCAATGGCGCTGGTGATCTGGTCGACCTGCAACATAGCGTCGGAGATATTCTCGATCACCGTGACGGTGCTCTCGGTCGCGGTCTGGATCGAACCGATCTGCCGCGCGATGTCCTCCGTGGCGCGCGATGTCTTGGAAGCCAGTTCCTTGACCTCTGAAGCCACCACCGCGAACCCCTTGCCGGCCTCGCCTGCCCGTGCCGCCTCAATGGTGGCGTTCAACGCCAGCAGGTTCGTCTGGGCGGCAATCGTCTGGATCAGCGTCACGATTTCGCCGATCTGCTTCGCCGCCTCGGTCAGGTTGCCGATATCATCCCGCGCTTCGGCCATCAGCCGTACGGTGGTGGTGACGGAACTCGCGGCGCTTGAAATCTGCTCCGATACTTCGGCAATCGATTTGGACAGTTCTTCCGTCGCCGAGGCGATTTCTGAAACGCTGCTGGCTGTGTCACGCGCAGCGGACGCGGCCATGTCGGAGTTTTGCGATACGTTGGCAACCACACTGCCAAGATCGTCGGCAGCGTTTCTCAAGCCGTCACCATTCTCGCGCACGTTGTCCAGCACGCCGAAGACGATACCCTGGAAGCTCATGATGGCGGACTCGGTCTGATCGCCCAGGTTTTTCTTGTCGTCGAGAAGAATGTCCTGATAGGTGGACAGCGCGAGGTCCAGATCGAGCATGAGGCCCTTGGTAATCGCCTCGATCCGCGCTGCGGCCGTCTTCATGTTCCAGCGGGAGTTTTGCAGAATGATACCGTGCAGTTCGTTGAGCACGATCTGGTAACCGCCGATATACCAGCGCGGTTCAAGCCCGATGCGCTGATGCGCCGTACCGATCTTGAGTGTTTCATCGAAATATTGCTTGTCGAAAGCGCCGGAAAAGATGCGCTGCCAATGCTTGAGCTGGGCAGCGGACAGACGATCCTGCAGCGGGCCGATCATCTTCTTCAGGTGCGGATAGGCGAAGATATGATCGTAAAAGCGTTGCAGCACGCCCGGCAAATGGCCTTCAATGATCGGCCATACACTCCGCAAGTCTGCCTTTGTCTGCTCCGTGATCTTTGCAAACGCGAGCCGCTCCGAAATCAAATTGATTTCATTCTGTTCCATGACTTCCCCTCACCGGGCAATTTTCGAAAATAAGTCCTGTTAGCGCTTAGATCGGATTTCCACGAACAAATTCAAAAAACATCTATAAAAACAAATAAATCTTGTTATCTTATTTTAGCAATCTACACATCCAGATGGAGTTTCCATGGATACGATAATGTAGAATCATTGCAATAATATGAAATTGACAATCTATAAAGCGCAAGTTTATTTATGTATTGCACAAATATTAATTGAAAAAAATATTTTCATTATGGTATTATACTAATAAATATTAATACAATAAGTTAAATGGAAATTTTTTCCTCAATTTATATTTATATTCGCATCGGTAAATTTGATTTCGTCATTTTTACTCTTCTGCTCTTGAATATACTCCAGCTCTGTCATCGTTGCTCCGCAAAATGGCAAAGAACCGATGGATCTCTTTATCGAGCACTGTCATCTGGTCGGTGACCGCCCCCGATGCCCCTGTCAGCACATCCGATGTCTGCCGCGTCTCGGTCATGGCATGGGAAACTTGCGCGACGGTTTCGGAAAGCGCCTGCGCGCCGCCGGCAACGCGGGTCACGCTGCGCGAGATTTCCTCGGTTGCCGCACCCTGTTGCCTCGCCGTGGCGGCGATAGCGGCGGTGATTTGATCGACCTGCGACATGGCATCGGAAATGTTCCGGGTCACGGAAGCCGTGCTATGCGTCGCGGCCTGAATCGAACCGATCTGCCGGGCGATTTCTTCCGTGGCATGCGACGTTTTGGAGGCCAATTCCTTCACCTCGGAAGCGACGACCGCAAAGCCCTTTCCAGCCTCTCCCGCGCGCGCTGCCTCGATTGTGGCGTTCAGGGCCAGAAGATTCGTCTGCGCCGCTATGCTCTGGATGAGCGTGACGATCTCGCCGATCTGCTTCGCGGCATCCGTCAGGTTGCCGATATCATTCCGCGCTTCGTCCATGAGCCGTACGGTCGTGGTGACGGAGGTGGCGGCGCTTGAAATCTGCCCCGAGACCTCCGCAATCGACTGCGACAATTCCTCCGTCGCGGAAGCAATTTCAGAGACGCTGTGCGCCGTATCGCGCGCGGCCGATGCGGCGACATCGGAGTTTTGCGATACCTGGATCACGACATGATCGAGACGTCCCGAAGCATCCCGCAGCCCCTCGCCGTTCTCGCGCACATGGCCCAGCACGCCGAGAACGATGCCCTGAAAATCATGAATGGCAGCCTCGGTCCGCTCCATCCTTTTCTTTTCGTTATCGAGAACAATGGCGTGATAAGTCGACAAAGCGAGATCAAGGTCGAGCATAAGGGCCTTGGTCACAGCCTCTGCCCTGGCAACCGCGACCTTGCGGTTCCATCGCGCATTGTCACTAATGACGGCGTGTAACTCGTTGAGCACAAGCTGGTAACCGCCGATATACCAGCGCGGCTCAAGCCCTATACGATAATGTGCCTCGCCGATTTTGAGCGCACGCTCACAATACTCATCATCGAAAGCGCCGAAAAAGATACGCTGCCAGTGCTTGAGCTGAGCGGCGGACAGACGCTCCCGTAGCGGACCGATCATCTGCCTGAGATGCGGATACGTCACCAGATGATCGTAAAAACGCGACAAAATACCCGGCAAGTGACCTTTAATCACGGGCCAGACGCTGCGTAAATCCGCTTTCGTCTGTTCCGTAATCTTCGCGAACGCGAGACGTTCCGATATCATGCATACAATGTCTTGCGTCATAAAATCACCACACAATATTAAAAAATATTTTTTATTATACTTATATATAATAAAATAAACTATACGATATCTATAATCCAAAAATGTAAATTTATTTCTAAATTTTTAGATATATTACATTTTATATATTACAGACGTATAAAATAACATCGCCAAACATATATTTTTAGCATAATGTATTATACTGATAATTTTTATAAAATTATAATTACGATTCTATATTATAAAATCTAATGGGTTTATTATCATGCAAACAAGTCGCTCATATAAGTAATTTTTCTTTTGTATCGGTTGGTGACTGTCATCGCTGCGGGCTGAAATCTGCAACCGCTTTCCGGCCATATCGATAAAAAGGGTGTCCACTTTCCCGCCTGATGCGCTAGTTTCCGGCCATATTCATGTGAGGATCGTCATGCTGCGAGTGGCTACCTGGAACATCAATTCGGCCCGTCTGCGCGTCGGGCACCTGACGACATTCCTGCAGGAGGCGAAACCGGACGTTCTGTGCCTTCAGGAAATCAAGTGCGTCGACGATGCCTTTCCCGTCGGCGACATCGAAGCGCTTGGCTACAACGTGGCTGTACACGGGCAAAAGACGTTCAACGGAGTCGCCATTCTGTCACGTCTGCCGCTGGAGGATGTCACCCGTGGCCTTCCCGGTGACGACGGCGATGAGCAGGCCCGCTATATCGAGGCCGTGGTTTCCGTGGCCGGCGGCGTTGTGCGTGTGGCGTCGATCTACCTGCCGAACGGCAATCCCCCCGATACGGAGAAATATACCTACAAGCTCGCATGGATGGACCGCCTCATCGCCCACGCGCGCGGCCTGCTGGAACTGGAAGAGCCACTCGTGCTCGCGGGCGACTACAATGTTATCCCCGAAGCACGCGATGCGGCGCGGCCTGAACTCTGGACGGGCGATGCGCTGTTTCTGCCGCAAACGCGATCAAAGTTCCGGGCGCTGCTCAATCTGGGCCTGACGGAAGCGCTTCGCGCCTGCGACGATCAGCCGGGGGTTTACACGTTCTGGGATTATCAGGCCGGAGCATGGCAGAAGAACAATGGCATCCGGATCGATCATCTGATTCTCTCACCCCAGGCAGCCGACAAGCTGCGGTCGACAGAGGTGCATAAGCACCTGCGCGGGCTGGAAAAGCCCTCGGACCATGTGCCGGTATCGATTGATCTGGATTTGTAAGACGCGCCGCATCAAGGGCAGACGGCCTTCCCGCGTTTTATCGAAACGCGGGAATCAGCGGCCGGTGCGCAGATATTGTTCGAGATAAGACATCGCCAGCTTGCGGTCGTCATCGCTGGCGCTGGCGAAGTTCTTGTCGTGAAGCTCGGTGATCCACGCATCTTCCGCAGCGGCGCTTTTGCCCTCGTTCTGCACCGACTCACGCGCGAGGGCCAGCCACATCAGGCCAAGCCCCGGCTGTTTCGGCACCCCCTGCCCGGCGATCAGCATGTTACCGAGCAGCGCCTGCGATGCCGGATGCCCCTTGCCCGCTGCAAGCTTCAGCCAGCGCGCCGCCTGACGGGCATCCTTGGGGACACCCTGCCCGTCGAGGTAAAGCCTGGCGAGGTTATACTGACCATCCGGATCGCCGTAATACGATGCGGCGTACTGGAACATATCAACCGCGCGGTTGAGGTTCGCCTTTACGTAAGTATTCGGAATACCTTCCAGAAAATAGCCACCGAGCGCGACAAAGGCGCTGGACACGAACGGCGCCTGCCGCGTGCCGGGACTTTCATCGGCGTAATTGTCGGCGATTCGGGAGAAGTATTCGAAAGCCTTGAGATCGTCGTGCGGCACGCCGTCGCCCTCGGCGAACATGCGGCCGAGTTTCCACAGCGACACGGTGTGGCCCTGAGTCGCGGCATACTGAAGCGCACGCACGGCACCGGCCTTGTTGCCGGCGTTGTAATCCTTGATGCCGCGCCGGAACGCCTCGCCCACGGACTTGAAACCGCTATCGGACGTCAGCGGATTAGCGAGATCTATGGGATTGGCTGCTCCGGATTTCGCGCGATCGGCAGCGAGAATGGTGGCCGCATGATTCTGCAGAACCGAGATATCCGTCAGTTGCGCCCGCGCGGGTGCGGCTGCGGCCATACAGACGACCCCGGACAGGAAAGCAAACATGCAGTGCCGGACATTCATCATTCCGTCAACGCCCGCAATGAAAGCAACGCTTGCATGACCGCTCCGCTACACAACTCCGGATCGGACCGCCATCCACGATGACGCGACCGAGCGCAAAAGACCCTGATCGCTGCGAGAAGCTGCACAACAGCACATGCGCCTCCTTCAACAGCCGGCATATGAAGCCGGTTCTTTGTGGCGGCATCACGGCGTTAGTACTTTTTTTACTTAAGCACTCCGCTGGACGGTCCGCCGCGGCGGTTTGCCTTCCGCCACGGACGTATCTGACCATTGTTTCGGGCCGCCGTCCATGCCACGGCGGCCACAACTCTTTGTAATGGTTACCGCGAACCGACGCGGTTGCCGGGAAAAGCGATCAGCCGATGCCGGAAAGCTGTTCCAGCGCTTCCGATACCTTGGCATGGCGGGCTTCCAGATCGCTCCGGCGCTCGCGCTGCTCCTCGACGATTTCCTCCGGCGCGCGGGCAAGGAAATCCGCATTGCCCAGCTTGGCATCGATACGGCCGATATCGGCGGCGATCTTGTCCGCTTCCTTGCGCAGGCGGGCTTTTTCCACCGACAGATCGATGACGCCAGCCAAAGGCAACGCCACGACTTCGCCGTCCACGATGAGTCGCACTGCCCCTTCCGGGGCCGAATCGGCAAAGTCGATGGCGGACAGACGCGCCAGCCGCGCGATGGTGTCGCGCCAGCGTTCCGCCCTTTCGCGGATGGACGCCGACACGCCGACGAGCGCGAGCGGAATCTGCGCACCCGCAGGCACGTTCATCTCGGCTCGCACCGAGCGGACTTCCGACACCAGCGCGACCACCCAGCCGATTTCCGCCTGCGCCTCGGCATCGCCGGCAACCGTGGGCACCGGCCACGGCGCAAGAGTCAGCAACGTTTCACGCGCCGGACCCTGCTCACCCTTGATCGCCCACAGTTCTTCCGTGAGGAATGGCATGAACGGATGCAGCAACCGGGCGGCCTCGTCGATCAGCCACGCGATGGTTGCGCGGGTTTCGTCCTTCGCGGAACCGTCCTCGCCCTGCAACACCGGCTTGGCCAGTTCCAGATACCAGTCGCAGAACACGTTCCAGACGAATCGGTAGGCCGCGCCCGCCGCCTCGTTGAAGCGGAAATCCTCCAGCGCCGCCGTGATATCGCGCACCGTTTGCGACACCTCGGCCACGGCCCAGCGATTGAGCGTTTCCTTCACGCCCGCGGGATCGAACCCGGCCACACGCACGCAGCCGTTCATTTCGGCGAAGCGGGCGGCGTTCCACAGCTTGGTGGCGAAGTTGCGATAACCTTCCACGCGCTGGGTGGAGAGCTTGATGTCCCGGCCCTGTGCTGCCATGGCCGCCAGCGTAAAGCGCAGCGCATCGGCACCGTAGCGGTCGATCAGCTCGATGGGGTCGATGACGTTGCCCTTGGACTTCGACATCTTCGCGCCGCGCTCGTCCCGCACCAGTGCGTGGATGTAGACGTTGCGGAACGGCACCTCGTCCATCACGTGCAGGCCCATCATCATCATGCGAGCGACCCAGAAGAAGATGATGTCGAAGCCGGTTACAAGCGTGCTGGTGGGGTAATAGCGCTTCAATTCCGGCGTATCATCCGGCCAGCCCAGCGTCGAGAACGGCCACAGGCCAGAGGAAAACCACGTATCCAGCACGTCCTCATCACGCGTCAGCGTGACGTCATCGGCGCCGTAATGGCGCACGGCCTCGGCGCGGGCGTCTTCCTCGTTCTCCGCCACGAAAACGTGCCCGTCCGGCCCGTACCATGCCGGGATCTGATGGCCCCACCAGAGCTGGCGCGAGATGCACCACGGCTCGATGTTCTCCAGCCAGTCGAAGTAGGTCTTTTCCCAGTTTTTCGGGATGAACACCGTGTCACCGTCACGCACGACCTTCAGCGCCCGATCAGCCAGCGGCTTGACGTTGACGTACCACTGATCCGTCAGCCACGGCTCGATCACGACGCCGGAACGGTCGCCGTGCGGCACAACATGGGTGTGCGGTTCAATCGCCTCGACCAGCTCGCGCTCTTCCAGCAGAGCGACGATGGCCTTGCGCGCCTTGGCGCGGTCCTGCCCTTCCAGCGCCAGCACGGCGTCGAGATCGGGACCGGGCGTGGCCCCGCGCAGGAAATCCTCGTTGCCGGCAATCGTGACCTGTGCCTCGGAGCCGAGCACGTTGATCAGCGGCAGGTTATGCCGCTTGCCGACCTCGAAGTCGTTGAAGTCATGCGCGGGGGTGATCTTCACCGCGCCGGTGCCCTTTTCGGGGTCGGAGTAAGTGTCGGCCACAATCGGGATGCGCCGGCCCACGAGCGGCAGCAGAACGTGCTTGCCGACGAGATCGCGATAGCGCTCATCCTCCGGGTGCACCGCCACGGCGACATCGCCCAGCATGGTTTCGGGACGCGTCGTCGCCACGACGATGAAACGGCCGGGCTCATCCGCCACCGGATAGCGCAGATGCCACAGGTTGCCCTTCATCTCGATCTGCTCGACCTCGATATCCGAGATCGCGGTCTGGAAACGCGGGTCCCAATTGACGAGGCGCTTGTCGCGATAGATCAGCCCGTCCTTATGGAAGCGCACGAAGATGCGGCGCACGGCGCGCGACAGGCCCTCATCCATGGTGAAGCGCTCGCGCGACCAGTCGCAGGATGCACCCAGGCGACGCAGCTGGTTGCCGATGACGCCGCCCGATTCGGCTTTCCACTCCCACACCCGCCGGACGAATTCCTCACGGCCGAGTTCGCGCCTGCCCGGCTGCTGGCGCTCGGCAAGCTGTCGTTCCACCACCATCTGCGTGGCGATGCCGGCATGGTCCATGCCGGGCTGCCAGAGCACATCCTTGCCGCGCATGCGCTCGAATCGCGACAGGATATCCTGCAACGTATTGTTGAGCGCGTGGCCCATGTGCAGCGAGCCGGTGACGTTGGGCGGCGGAATGACGATGGAATATGGCTCGGCAT
This sequence comes from Pseudochelatococcus contaminans, assembly GCF_014195635.1. Classification (GTDB taxonomy): domain Bacteria; phylum Pseudomonadota; class Alphaproteobacteria; order Rhizobiales; family Beijerinckiaceae; genus Pseudochelatococcus; species Pseudochelatococcus contaminans. The sequence continues at coordinate 250,256 of NZ_JACICC010000002.1, forward strand.
CCTTGCGCTCGGGCCGGCCGGCGCGGAACGCCTGTGCATCTTCCCATGCTTTTGAAATACGGGCCTCGACGGCGGCGGGCTCGAAGGTCTTTTCCATCGCACTCAACGTCAATACTCAACTGTTGTGGCGCGCGACGCGCCCGGAGAATGGCAGCACGACCGCACCGGCGGCCCGGGCGGTTGCAGCAAGATCAAGGTGCAGATGAAGCGGAGCCGGCCGCCGCTGTCAAGGCGAACGGCTTCCGCTCAACATTCAGAGCGCCTGCGCGGCCTTCAGCACGGCCTCGGCATGGCCGGGAACCTTCACCTTGCGCCAGATCTGCGCGATCCGGCCCTCGGCATCGATGAGGAAGGTGGAGCGGTCGATACCGAAATACTTGCGGCCATACATGCTCTTTTCCACCCACGCGCCATAGGCCTCGACGGTCTGCTTCGTCTCGTCGGACGCCAAGGCGATGGCGAGGTCGTGCTTGTCGCGGAACTTGTCGTGACTGGCGGCGCTGTCGGCAGACAGGCCGATGATGACCGTATTCGCTTCCTCGAATGCATCGCGCAGACCGTTGAAGGCAATGGCCTCCTTCGTGCAACCGCTGGTGTCATCCTTGGGATAGAGATACAGCACCACCTTGCGCCCACGCAGCGCAGACAGGGAAATGGTCTCTCCGCCGGCACCCGGCAGGGTAAAATCGGGGGCGGCATCGCCTTGTTCGAGGCTCATCTCAGACTCCATTCGATTCAAGTCGGTATGTTCCAGAGGCCAGAGGCTCCGGACATGCGAGATTCCGGGTCCGCCGGAACATTCGCCGGGAAAGGACCGTTCGCTCCCCGTGATGCCGCTTTCACGGCATTATATTCCGGTGACAACATAATGCGGCCACAACGGTATAGAAGCGAATACGGCAGAGCATCCACCCGGCTCCGGGCGGATGCGACAGAACGGCAGTGTGCACGGGTTTTTGTGTGGGCAAAAGACGATTTTTAGCCCACATCATCATCCTCGACATGCGACAACGTTACACTATGCTTGGTTGAAACGGAATGGCGGCGCCATTTCCGGGGAGGGTTCCAGCGTGCCTGACAGATTATCACGAGGTCGGCAAACCAGTGCTCCCGGCCTGCAGCGGTCAGGCGGATGACAGGATTTCGACTTTTTCGCCGAAACCGCCGCAGACAGGCCAGACGGGGCGGCGTGGTGCAACGTGCAACGGCCCAGATGCTTCGCGGCGGGCTTCTTGTTGCGCTCATATTGATCCTGTGCGTTGGCGCCGTCATCGTTCGCCTCTCGTTCGGCTCGCTTTCAGCGGAAGCGCTGGCGGAGCCTATTTCCCGCGCGCTCAACGAACGCCTCGCCCCCGGCTGGAGCGCGCGCATCGCCAGTACCGGCGTTGCATTGTCCGCCTATGGCCCGGCGTTGCTGGCGGAAGGCATCGAGATCCGGCAACCTGACGGCACCGTATTCCTGAGCGCGCGCGAGGGCGAGATCGCCATCGATCCGTGGCAGCTGATGTTCGGCGCCGTCGACGTTACCGCCATCGCCTTTTCAGGCATCGACGCCCGCCTCAGCATCATGCCCGACGGCACGGTTCACACCGAATCGACACCCACCCTCAGCGCCCCTGCAATTCCCGAACGCGACACGCCGCCGCCAAGCACGATACAGGCGCATCCGAAAAGCGGAGACGCCTTCGATTCCGCCATCGTCGGCATGGTCGATATACTGTCCGACGAATCGGGGCTTGCTCGCGCGCTCGACAGCATTTCCCTGTCCGACGCGCGCATCACCATCGCAGGCAGCAGTGGCGAGGACCGGATTCACTTTTCGGAAGTGAAGGCCGACGTATCGCGCAAATCGGCCGACACGCTGGATATGACGATGGCCGCTCGCAGCCCGACCGGCGTGTGGACGGCAAAAGGCGGTATCACCGGCATCGTCACGGGCGACCGCGTTCTCGAATTTGCGCTGGAGGGGGCTTCCCTCGGCGATATCCTGCTGCTGGCCAACGCCGAAAACGGTCCCGTCGCCGGAGATCTCGTCTTTTCGGGCCGGGCGCGGGCGGCCGTTTCGGCGCAGAACCGGCTTACGGCGCTGGAAGGCTCAATCGAATCGGCCCCCGGCACGCTGATCTATCATGACAAGGACCAACCGCCGCTGCACGTTTCCGCCTTCCAGCTGGAAGTCAATCGCGAAGCCGCAAGCGGGGATCTGCTGATTCCCAAGTTATCTCTTGCGATCAGCGGGGCGAAGTTCGATCTGGACGGGCGCGTGCAATTCGGGGGCGTTGAAACGCCGTGGCGCCTGCTTCTCTCCGGTAAGGATGCCGTGCTTCCCCCCCTGAGCGAAACCGAGCAGCCGCTGATCATCGACAATCTCTCCGTCGATGTCGCCGGCAAACACGATGGCCGCGTACACATCGAGCGTATCGCCGCATCCGGCGCGGGTTTCGGCGTTGCATTGAACGGCGACCTCGGCGGCGCGGATAACCCCGGCGGCATCCGCCTCGGCGTGCAGACCGCGCGTTCCGATGCCAGGGCAATTCTGCGGTTCTGGCCACAGTTCGTCACACCCGAGCCGCGCCTCTATCTCATCGAGAATCTGAAAGCCGGCCTGCTTGAAAATCTGAATGTCGCTGTCAGCCTGTCGAAAGCGCAACTCGAAGCCTCACGCCGCCGCGAACCTCTGGCCCATGAGGTGGCCCGCACGCAATTTTCCGCCACCGACGTCACATTGCAGGCCGCGCCTGGGTTTCCAGCGCTGGAAGATGCAACAGTGAGCGGCATCGTGACCGGGGCAAGCGCCAAGGTTTCCGTGCCCTCGGCGCAGGCGGAGATCGTACCGGGGCAGATTCTCGAACTGTCAGATGGTAGCATGACCATGGAACGTCTGACCGCCCCCATCGTGGCCGCCATCGACTTTCGCATACGCGGCGAGGCCACGACGCTCGTGCGTCTTCTGGAGCGGGAAGCACTGCGGCCGATTTTCGACCTCGACATTCCAGCGAACAGCGTTCAGGGGGCCGTGGATCTAAGGGTCGATGTTTCGCTGCCGCTCATCAAGGATCTGAAACCGGATCAGGTCGCCACCCGCGTAACGGGCGCGCTTCAGAAACTCAGTATCAGCATCGGCAAGGAAAAACTCACGAATGGCGAGCTGGCGCTGACCGCCAACGACAACGACCTGACGATCAACGGCACAGGACAGATCGCCGGTTTGCCAGCGACGATCGATGTAAACCAGCCCCTGCGGCGCGGACATGACAACGACAGGCGCGCCGGCCGCGCAATTGTCACGCTGACTCTCGACGACGCCGCGCGCAAGGCCCAGGGTATCGATCTTGGAAACCGGCTGCGCGGCCCCATCGCTGTGCGGGTCGACACGCCTTTCGGCACCGGCGCCGCCAACGGCAGCTTACCGATGAAGGTCGACGCCGACCTGACGCGCGCGCGGATTGATAACCTTCTCCCCGGCTGGTCCAAGCCGGCGGGCAAATCCGGCAGCCTCACTTTTACCCTCGTGGAACAGAACGGTTTCAACTTGTCCGACATCGTGCTGGATGCAGGGGCCACAGCACGAGGCAGCGCGCGGCTGGAACCTGGCGGCAGTCTCAAGAGCGCCGCGCTGACTGGCGTGCGGCTATCGCCGAACGATGATCTGTCCGTTGACGTCACTGCAAATGGCAACGGGTATCGCATCGGCGCGCGCGGTAATCTGCTCGACGCCCGCCCGTTCCTCAAGGATATCAGCGGCGGCCTCACCGGCGGCGAGAGTGGCGGCGCAGGCGGCAGCCTGCCCGATATCGACCTCGATCTCGCCGTCAACATTCTGGCTGGCTTCAACGGCGAAACGCTGTCGAAATCGGCGCTGACGCTGAAAACACGCAAGGGCAGCATCAGTGCGCTCAACTTGAAGGGCAGTTTCAGCGGCGCGGCACTGGAAGCCAGCATGAATGGCGGAAATGGCGACATTTCGATGCGTACCGCCAATGCCGGCGCCATGTTGCGCTTCGCGAACCTCTACGCGCGGCTCGCGGGCGGCAATCTTCAGGCTCATATGACGAAGGACGCCGGCCAGCTGCTGATGCACAACTTCGCCATCCTCAACGAGCCGACCATGGAGCATCTGCTGACGGAAAGCCCGCGCAAGCTGCCTGTCGACCCCGGCAATGTCGCCTTTACCAAGCTGCGGATAGCGTTTACCCGCGCACCCGGCCGCATATACATTCAGGAGGGCGTGACCTGGGGGCCGAGCGTCGGCATCACGTTTGAAGGTAACATTAACCTCCAGCGCGAGACGCTCGACCTCTCGGGAACATATGTGCCCGCCTATGCACTCAACAATGTGTTCAGCCAGGTGCCGTTGCTCGGGCCACTGCTGGGCGGCGGTCAATACGGCGGTCTGTTCGCGGTCAATTTCCGCGCGCAGGGGGCAATCGCCTCACCCAGTGTCACCGTTAACCCGCTGTCGGCTATCGCCCCCGGCATATTCCGCAAGTTTTTCGACCTCGGCCGCGCCGATAGCAAGCCGACCGCAACGGGCGCGAATTGAGACCCTCGGAGCATCCTGCGTTCAGGCAGCCTTGCCTGTCGAACGCAGGATGCGGAGGTACACACAGCCGCTTACGCTGCCGAGGGGCCGGGATCGTCCTCTCCGGATATGCCTGCGGCCGGGCGTGCGACGGCCCGGGCATCGCGGGCATTGCCGAGATCGATAACGGCACTCCCCTCGCCTTCCGGCTTGACGACGGGACTGGCGGCCGGGCCGACAGACAGCACAGTGAGCCGCTGCTGGCGCCCATCCCGCGCCTCGAAGGAAAACGACTGCCCCGCCGACAGCCCGATCAGCGCCGCGCCGATGGGTGTCAGTATCGAGATACGGCCGGATGAAATATCCGCCTCGCCCGGGTAGACGAGCGTCACGCGACGCCGGTGGCCTTCGTCCGTTTCGAACTCAACCTCGGCGTTCATGCGCACGACATCCGCCGGCACCTTCGCCGACTTGACGACGCGGGCGCGATCCATTTCCGCGAGCAATTCCTCTGCAAGCTCGGGCTGGCGCGCGGCGATCGAATTCGCCAGCGCCGACAGGCGTTCATGCTCTTCATCGCCGATGACGATCTTGGGCAGGGCGATACGACCTGATTTAGTCATGTTGGTCACCTTGTGAGAATAGTCCCTCCCGGAATGCCTGCCGGAAGAGAATTGCCGGATCGTCCGGGCGATGTCGCGCATTGAAGCCGATGTGGCTCCGTGCTGCTGATAGCGATGACGATCTGTAAAAATTGGGGTTTCAGGCTATCCGGCGCGGGGCCTTTACAGGGGCTGCCCGTCCGCGGGTGGCGATGTCAGTGCGGGGAGATTAAGCCCCGGCCGGCTGCCACCGGGCAACCCTTGCGGCTGCCATCCTTCCCGGTCGATGTCGCCGGGCTTCGGCAACACACGGCACCGCGATCCGGAACGGCGCGTCTTGCGCCTGTCCGGTTTCAGCTTGCGGCAACATGCGCCCGATATGGTTCAAAACAGCCATGAAAGAATGGTCGCCGCAATCACATCGTTTGTCAATTCAGGAAAAGAAAACGTGATTCGCAAAGCCAGCCGGCATACTGCGTCATAAGCGCATATCGATAGGTGATGAAAAGCGCTAGGTAGAATCGCCTGCGACTGAGAAGGCTTGGGCCATCCGCCAGAAACGTGGCCATATGAAACTGCAAAAGCGAATCGCTATCAGCAGATGACCAACTATTTCGCGTTATTTTTGTGAAGACTGCAAGCCGCCACTGGCCGTCGCCTGAGTGGTATCATGGAATGATATCCACGTTACAGAAAGCAACAAGGCTGCATGCCTTTGCTTATAATGTTATCCACTCGCGGCCTTGGCCGCGATATTGAATAAACATCACACATGCGTATCGCAACGCATGTATTCCAAAAAATAAACTGGCTCCTCGAGCAGGACTCGAACCTGCGACCCAGCGATTAACAGTCGCTTGCTCTACCAACTGAGCTATCGAGGAACAGTGATCAGGGGGATACAGGATGATGTTTCAGGATGCAAGCCGTTTTACGATTTTTTTGCCGGCGATGTTCGGGTGTGGATAACATTCGGGCATTGAGACGCAAACGACAGGATTTCCAGCCATCGAAGGGGCCTCGTGCCGCTGTTTCCACTGGAGTCAGGCGGATTTCGGCTGCGAAGGCGGTCATATTCATCGAGGCAGTTGCAATCCTGTATCGGGCTTTGCTATGAAGCACGCAGTGAGGCCTCGTGGCGGAGTGGTTACGCAGAGGACTGCAAATCCTTGCACCCCGGTTCGATTCCGGGCGAGGCCTCCAGAATTTCGGCGCATCCGGCATTTTCCGGCGCAGGCCGGGTGGCTGCAACGGCAAGCGGGTTCGACGACGCAGCAGGCAACGATACGCAGCATAAAGGTCGCCGTCATGTTCGATTTCGCCAGCGCCCGACGTACGATGGTCGACTGTCAGGTGCGGACATTCGACGTTACCGATAGAGACGTGCTGGCAGCGCTTCTCGACCTGCCGCGCGAGCGCTTCGTTCCGGAAGACAGGCAGCTTCTTGCTTTCAGCGATCAGCACCTCGTCGTTGGAGAAGACAGGGAGCATGGGCGCTTCCTTCTGGCGCCGCTGATTTTTGCCCGCCTCATTCAGGCTCTTGAAGTGACGCCGCGCGCCCGCATTCTCGATGTCGGCGCGGCGACCGGATATGGCTCGGCCGTTCTGGCGCATCTGGGCGCTGCAGTGACTGCGCTCGAGTCGGACGAGGCCGTCGCCGCGAAAGCCCGCCAGTTGGCTGCGGAGTTCGGTGAAGGCCGGATCGAGGTCGTGACCGGCCCGCTCGCAGATGGCTGGAGCGCAACGGCGCCCTATGATGCGATCGTTATCAACGGCGCTTTCGATGTCATTCCCGACAAGCTCCGGGACCAGCTGGTCGATGGCGGCAAAATCGTCGGCATCAGCAGCCATTCCGGCGCGCCCAAGGCCATACTCATCCAGCGTGTCGGCTCATCGTTCAGTACGCGGACATTGTTCGACGCGCCAGCGCCAGCGCTTGACGCGTTCCGTGCGCCAGCGGATTTCATATTCTGAAACAACTCAATACTTGCTTGTGCGATGCCGCACGCAGCAGCCCACTATCCGCAATAGCTTTTTCTTTGGCATTTGACATAACCGGCTGCAAAAGAAAGATTATCGCCAGCTTTCAGGAGGCTGGCGATGTTTCATTTTTGCCACACCCTTTTCCAAACACCGGAACTGAAAGAAAAGCATAGTTTCAGGCTGCTACACGGCAACGTAGAATGCATGCGCTGTTGCATGGGATGGTTTTTTAACTGGATTTGAGTACGTGATGACACGCGACGGCAGCATTTGTACGGAAGGTAATCCATCCGCAAAGGACGCCTGCCGGGAGGCGGTTTTTTTATTCGCATCGGCATGCTTGGCAGATTGTGCGGCAGTCCGACCAATTTGGAATTCGGGAAGGTGAACGTGAACAGCAACGGCAGAACCACCCGGGCAGCGGTTATCGGCTTCGCTCTCCTCGTCAGCACCGCCCTCTCGGCTCCGGCAGCGGCGGAAACGATGACGGGCGCGCTGGCGAAAGCCTATGCGTCGAGCCCCACCCTGAACGTCCAGCGTGCGGCGCTACGCGTTACGGATGAGAATGTGCCACAGGCTTTGTCGGGCTACCGGCCGACGCTGAACGCCACGGGAAGCACCGGCATTGCCCGCACAGATACCCGGATTCCCGGCAACCGTAATACGGAAACGCTTTATCCCAGCTCCCTCGGCATCCAGCTCGACCAGAGCATATTCAACGGTAATCGCACCCGCAATTCAGTGCGGGCAGCCGAATCTCAGGTGCTGAGCGGACGTGAGCAGCTCCGCAACACCGAACAGGTTCTCCTGCTCGACAGTGCCTCCGCTTACATGAACGTGCTGCGCGACACCGCCGTTCTCAATTTGCAGCGCAACAACGTCGAGGTTCTGGAAGAGCAGCTCCGCCAGACAGAAGACAGGTTCAGCGTTGGTGAAGTGACGCGTACCGACGTCGCACAGTCAGAGGCACAGCTCGCCAGCAGTCATGCCCAGGAAAGCGTGGCCGAGGCGAATCTGCGCACCAGCATCGCGACGTACCGTCAGATCATCGGCGAAACCCCGCGCAAGCTCGGGCCAGGTGTAGCGGCGGAGCGTTATCTGCCCAAGACCCTAGAACAGGGGATCCGGATTGGCCTTGCGGAACACCCCGCGATCATCGCGGCGCTACATGGCGTCGACGTTGCGGAGTTCCAGGTAAAGGTGGCAGAAAGCGCTCTTTACCCGCAACTTGGGGTCAGCGCATCATTGACCCGTAACTTCGATGCCTCCAGCACCCGCCACAGCGTCATTACCTCGGGCACCATTGTCGGACAATTGCGCATTCCGATTTACGAAGGTGGACTTGTCTACTCGCAGACAAGGCAGGCCAAGGAAAGTGCAGGCCAGCAGCGCCTCCAGGTCGATGTTGTCCGCGATCAGGTGCAGCAGGCGATCGTTGCTGCCTGGGCAAACCTTGAAGCCTCCAAGCAGCGCATTACTGCCGCGCAGTCCGCCGTTGCAGCCAATGAAATCGCCTTGTCCGGCACCCGCGAGGAAGCCAAGGTCGGACAGCGCACAACGCTCGACGTGTTGAACGCACAGCAGACACTGCTGTCATCGCGTGTGCTCTTGGTCACAGCGCAGCGGGACCGGATTGTCGCTTCCTATGAAGTGCTTCACGCGATCGGCCGCCTGTCGGCAGAGACCCTCGGGCTGAAAGTGGCGCGTTACGATTCGTCCCAGCACTTCCATCAGGTCAAGGGCAAGTGGATCGGCACATCGACGCCTGACGGGCGCTGATTATCCGCCCTTCCGCCTATCGGGTAAATCTCAAGCCTGTCCGTCATCCGCATGTGAATCGGGAACGCAGCCAGTTGCCGCGTTTCCGGTTTTGCTTTTCGGCCCCGTGCCATGATTCCAGCAGTTGCAAGTCAAGCAGTTGTCCGAGACCCTGGCGCCCAGAGTGTAAGGTCGGATCTTGGCTGGAGTCGTTTTTCTTACCTGTATCAACGGTAATCTTTCATTAACCTCTGTGCACGGGAATTGAGCGAGGCTATCTTCGTCCAACGTATTTTCGCCTGCCAGAGCAGTTTGCGTTCAAAGCGATCCATCGAATTGGACTCACCCTGCCGAAACAGACATTCGGATCTCGCGGCCTGATATTGTCAGCAAGCGCGTTTCCGGCAGGAGGAAATCATCGTGGTTGGATGATATATTCGCGCACAGGGTCGCCGCAGGGCACCCGTCAGTTACAGGACAGGCAGGTTTGTCGATGAGCGCAGCAAGCCAGAGGCTTCATTCCGTTCCCCGGGAGACCACCCGCACCAGCGACCGGGCGAACGTCGAACCATCGATGGAAGAAATTCTCGCATCGATCCGGCGCATCATTGCCGACGATCAGGCCCACTCGCTGCCGCTGCCGGCTGATAGCGTCAACGTCGATGCGGGTATCGATTTCAGCGCAATCACCTTCGATGACGAAGTTGTCGAGAGCGATCCGCAACATCCTCGCGACATGAGCACCGTGACTACGCCTGCCCCTTCGTCCGTACCGATTGCGGAACCTGTGCGCCCTCAGGCGCACGAGCGGCGAGACGCACATGAAACGGCTCATGCGCAGCAGGCGGCTCCGATCTCGGAAACCGCTTCTTCGCGTCCCGGCGATGTCGAAGCACCGCCTGCTCCGGAACCCCTTCTGTCTTCCGCCGCCGATGCATCCGCGGCCTCGGCGTTCAGCGCCCTGTCATCGGTTGTGTTGAACCGCGCCCCGCGCACGGTTGACGATCTGGTGCAGGAGATGCTGCGTCCGCTGCTGAAGTCATGGCTCGACGAGAACCTGCCGCCGTTAGTAGAAAGACTGGTCAAGGCAGAGATCGAGCGCATCTCACGCGGCAAGCAGTAACCCCGCGCCCGGCGGCGCTTGATACCAAACGGTGACAAGCAGCCGCCATGCCGGGTCTGAGTGCTTTCGCGCTTTTAACTTAAAAGTCGACGGCATCAGGAAGCGGTTTTGGCGGCCTTGTCGCCTCTGGTATGTTCCCGTTCCTTACCCGCCACCGCTCCCGCGACGAGATCGAGCGCGCCGCAGATCACGAAATACACCGCCGCGACAAACAGAAATATCTCCGCCGGATAGACCATCGCCCGGTTGTTGACCTGGGTGGCGACGAAGGACAGTTCCGGCACGCCAATGACGTAGGCGAGTGACGTGTCCTTGATCAGAGCGACCCACTGGTTGACGAAGGATGGCGCCATGCGGCGCAGGGATTGGGGCAGGATGATGAGGCGCAGAACGCGCCAGCGCCCCAGCCCCAACGAAATGCCGGCCTCCCACTGCCCTCCCCCCACGCTACGCAAGCCCGCTGCAACGCCATGCGCCAGGTAAGCGCCGCCGATGAAGGCCAGCGCGCAGACCACGGTTGCAAGTTCAGGCACGGAAAAACCGAGCGCCACGGGCAGCAGAAAATATGTCCAGAAGATCAGCATCAGCACCGGGATCGACCGGAAAAAGCTGAGGAACAGCAGCAGCACAGTGTGCACGATGCCCCGGGCCATGAATAGCCAGACGCCGAGCACCAGCCCGATCACCGCCGATGCAATGCCGGAAAACAGGCTCAGCACGATCGTCAGCGCCGCACCGCCCAACGGACCCTGCGGCCATGCACCCCACAGCAGATATGGCAGGTTGTTCCAGACGACATCGAAATTCATGTCACGGCCCCCCGGCCATATTTTCTGTCGCGCCGACGCTGCACCAGTTCGCCAATGGCTTCCACGACCGCCACCGCGAAGATGTAAAGAATCGTGGCGATGCCGAAGGCTTCAAAGGTTTGGAACGTTTCCGTCTCGACCTGCCGCGAGGCATAGGACAACTCGGCCACGCCGATTGCCATGGTCAGCGATGAATTCTTGATGGCGTTCATATACTGCCCGAGCAGCGGCGCGAAGGCGTGGCGCGTGGCCTGGGGCACGATGATGAGAATGAACACCAACGCCGGCGAAAGACCGAGCGACAGGCCACCCTCGCGCTGGCCGGCATCGACCGCCCGAAGACCGGACCTGAACTCCTCGGCAATGAAAGCCGTGGTGTAGAATGTGAGTGAGACGAAGCCGGCCCAGAACTCGAACGAGGGGAGCTTGAACGACAGCCAGGTTGTTCCTGCCGGCGCAATCGTGACCGTATGGGGATTGTTGAACCAGTCCAGCAGGGGGGTCGGGAAAATAGCCGATCCGGCGAAGTACCAGAAAAAGATCTGCACAAGCAAAGGGGTGTTGCGGAAGATGGCCAGATAAATCCGCGCAGGGATGCTGAACACGCGCAGCGGGCTGATCCGCGCGGCGCAGATCACCAAGCCCCCGAGTGTCGCGGCAACGCATGTCGCGGCGGATAGCAGCAGGGTGACGCCGAAGCCCCACAGCAGCCATTCGACGTAAATGGACGCCAGACCAAATATCGATAAATCCATCGTCAGCAGCTCGTGACCGTGAGTTCGCCCATGCCGTCAGATCGCATAATGCCCGTATGTCAGGAAAGGACTGCGAAATTGCGCAAATCGGTATCCGCTTTGCTTGAAAACGCTCTACTTCCCCGGACAAGCAAGCTGCGCGTTCGGTTGGGAACGCGCAGCCAGAGATGTCGAACGGCGCTATAACTGTCTGATTTCACACGCCGTCTCTACGCAAAGCAGTGCGCGCTCTGCCGGTCAACGGTTCAGTTGGCCCAACAGTTCAGTTGGTCCAAGAGTTCAGTTCGTCTTGGCATCACCGATCTTGAACAGGCGCGGCAGCGGGGTCTTGCTGTTCGGGCCGAACCAGACGTCATAGATTTCCTGCGCCTTGCCGGATGCTTCCAGCTCCGTCAGCGTTTCGTTGACGAACTCGACCAGCGCCGTCTCGCCCTTCGGGATGCCAACGCCGATGTAGTCGTTGGAGATGGTGAAGGCCGGGATCTCATAGTTTTCCTTGTCCGGCACGTTCGCCAGCAGACCGACGAGCTTGGGGCCGTCCTGTGTGATGGCCTGCACGTTGCCGTTGCGCAGTGCCGTGAAGGCGAAGGGCGTATCGTCGTAAGAGACGATGGTTGCGCCTGGGAAGTCGCGGCGCAGGACGATTTCGTTGACGGTGCCCTTGTCCGCGCCGATGCGCAGGCTGTTGAGCTGGTCCGGCGAGCTGAGAACGCCCTTCTTGGCCAGGAACTGCTGGCCGGAGGAGAAGTACGGCACGCTGAAGTCGACCTGCTTGGCGCGCTCGTCGGTGATCGTGAAGTTCGCCAGCACGAGATCGACATTGCCGGAGGTCAGCAGCGGCACGCGGTTGGCGGGGTTGGTGGGGCGCAGTTCCAGCTTGACGCCGAGCTTGTCGGCGAATGCCTTGGCATAATCGACGTCCAGACCGACGATCTGGCGGCTCTTTTCATCGACATAACCGAAGGGCGGGTTGCTGTCGAACGCGGCAACGCGCAAGACGCCAGCCTTCTTGATGTCGTCGAGCCTGTCGGCATGCGCCGCACCGCCAACGAATACGGCGGCGAGGAGAACGAGTGCACCTAGTTTCATGGTCTTTTCCTCATGCTTGGAGCCGCCAGAGGCGCCGAACCATACGGCCACTCTGCGCATTGCCCCATAAAACTTTCAGGATGGATGCTATCCATCATAGCCCGACGTCGTAGAACATCTGGTTCATGGCCTGCGACGGCTCGTCCGCGCCGGCTGAACCAACGACGCGGGCAGGGCTGCCAGCGACAGTCGTGCGCGGCGGCACTGACGACAGCACGACCGCACCTGCCCCCACGCGCGCCCGCTCACCGACCTCGATATTGCCGAGAATCTTCGCGCCCGCACCGATCAGCACACCCGAGCGAACCTTGGGATGGCGGTCGCCAAGCCCCTTGCCCGTGCCGCCAAGGGTGACGCCCTGGAGAATGGAGACGTTATCGGCGATTTCGGCGGTTTCACCGACGACGAAGCCGGTCGCATGATCGAGAAAGATACCGCGTCCCATCCGCACAGCGGGGTGGATATCCGTCTGGAATACCTCGGAGGATACGCTTTGCAGGTGCCGGGCAAAGTCACGCCGGCCCTTTTTCCACAGCCAGTGCGCCAACCTGTGGGCCTCGATGGCGTGGAAGCCCTTGAAATAGAGGATAGCGTCGAGATAGCGCCCCACAGCCGGATCACGCTCGATCACCGCCACGAGATCCGCCCGCATCGCCGCCTTGATGTCCGGATCAGCCCGGAACGCTTCGGTATAGGCCGCACGGATGAGTTCGGCAGAGAGAATGCCGCGATCAAGACGCTGGGCAACACGATAGGCCAGCGCATCCTCAAGCGTCTCGTGGCCGAGAATCGAGGCCCATACCACGGTGGCCAGTTCCGGCTCGCGCTTGATCACCTCCTGCGTCTCGGTCTGCACCTTCCGCCAAAGCCAGTCCGTCACTCTCGGACTGCCTTCATTCACCGCGATGCTCATGCCGCAGACCTCTTGTCGCCCTGTTCCATGCGAGGCGACATGCACCGCCTCAGCAAATGTTTATTGAATTTATAGACCATTTAAAGTGCGGGCAACAAAATTCACATAAAAAATGAGATTCATCGATAATTTTACATTTTTAAAACGCATATAGCTTGGGATAAAAAAGCCGCCAGGTGAATACCCGACGGCTTTGCGCCTGAAAAAGAGAGGTGTATCCGAAGCAGGCCGCACCCGACCCGATGCAACGAATTGGGCCAATTGTTTGTCGCCTCAGTCCGCGTGTTCGTCGTGAGAGTTGGCGACGCCCTTTTTCCAGTAGCCGGATGCCTTCAGCCAGGCCTTCGGGTGGCCGTGCGTTGCCAGCAGAATGTCTCGCAGCCGCTTGGCGGTGAGCGATTCGCAGGCGATCCACACGTATCCGTCGCCTGCCGGCAACGCGAGTTTCCCGATGGCGTCTGCCAGCAACGTATTGTCGCCCGGCGTCCGGCCGTCGCGGTGGAGCCATTGGACCTGCAAATCGGCGCGGGAAGACAACGGCTGTTCCGCGTCCGCATCCGCAACCTCGGCCACGACCAGTGCCCGCGCCTCGGGGCGCAGTTCCTCCAGACGGCGGGCAATAGCGGGAAGGGCTGTTTCATCGCCCACCAGCAGATACCAGTCGAAATCATCCCGCACCACGAAGGAGCCTCTCGGCCCCGCCACGCCGAGGTGATCGCCCGGTTGCGCCGCGCGCGCCCAGTCGCTGGCCGGGCCTGATTCATGCAGCGCGAAGTCGATGTCGAGTTCTCCCGCGCTCGCGTCATAGTGGCGGGGCGTGTAATCGCGCGCGGTCGGGCGATTGTTTTCGTCCACCAGCACGCGGCCTTCTTCCAGCTTCGGCAACACAGGCAGAGCCTCGCCAGCACGCGGGAAGAACAGTTTGACGTGATCGTCATGGGCGCCGCTGTAGAAACCGGCCAGATCGTCACCCGCCAGGGTGATGCGCACCATCCCCGGCGTCAGCGGATGCACCCGCTTGACTGTCAGCAGCCGGATGCGCAGTGGGTGGCGAACGCGCTCCGTCCGGTGTCGCTCGCTGTCCGGTACGCCAGCATCGGGATCGGTCGTCGTCATGCCGCTCATCCTTTCATTCAGTTCACGATAACCATTCGGTCCTGAAGGGTCGATGTCCGGAACGGATCCTCCTGCGTCAGCCGAACTATCACTGCCTTTGGCTACGGCAAGATTGGATCTATTCCATATTTTATTGAAATAACACGCGAAAATGTTTTACCCTGCCATCCTCGCACAATGCCAGTAAAAACGGATACCGCCTGTTGCGGCCCGTCTGTATAGTGCCGCCCGTAAAGGGCCTCTGCCGCTGGCGGCGGACGCGGAGCGCACCGAGGAAACAGGACGACCATGGCCGATCAATCTCAGCAGCCGACCGAAGACGTCATTCTCGCGGCCCTCGCCTCCATTCCCGGGCCGGACGGACGCACGCCCCTGCCCCGCTCGGGCGCGTTGTCGGAAGTCGTGGTGCACAAAGGCAAGGTGTACTTTTCCATACAGGTGGATGCCGCACGCGCCTCCCGGCTGGAGCCTCTGCGGCTGGCCGCCGAAAATGCGGTGCGGGCCGTGCCGGGCGTCGTCGATGTCCTCGTCTCGCTGACGGAAGAACGCGCCGCCACCGAAGCCCCCGCGCCGGGCGGCAGACGCCCCGGGCCCAAAGCACAGGCCGCGACCACCAAAGCGGGCGTGCCGGGCATCCGCCATATCATCGCGGTCGCCAGCGGCAAGGGCGGCGTCGGCAAGTCGACCACCACGGCGAACCTCGCTCTGGCGCTGGCGCGAATCGGCAACCGCGTCGGCGTTCTGGATGCGGATATCTATGGGCCGTCCGTGCCCAAATTGTTCGACCTCTCCAACGCCCGCCCGGAAACGGTCGAGGGCAAGACGCTCAAGCCGTTGACGGCACACGGGCTAGCGCTGATGTCGATTGGCTTTCTCGTCGATCAGGAAGCCGCGATGATCTGGCGCGGCCCGATGGTGATGTCTGCGTTGCAACAGATGCTGCGCGATGTCGCGTGGGGGGATCTCGACATCCTCGTCATCGATATGCCGCCGGGCACCGGCGACGCGCAGCTCACCATCGCGCAGACCGTCCCCCTGTCCGGCGCGGTCATCGTTTCGACGCCGCAGGATCTGGCGCTGATCGATGCGCGCCGGGGCGTGACGATGTTCGAGCAGGTGGCCATTCCCGTGCTCGGCATCGTGGAGAACATGTCGTATTTCGTCTGCCCGCATTGCGGCGAGCGCTCCGACATTTTCGGTCACGGCGGCGCGCGGGACGAGGCAGCGCGCCGGGGCGTGCCGTTTCTCGGCGACATCCCGCTCGACATGGCCATCCGCGCGACGTCGGACGCGGGCCAGCCAATCGTCGCAGCCGAGCCGGACGGCCCTCATGCCGCGGCCTATCTCGCCATCGCGCAGCAGGTGGCGACCGGCCTTGCCACGCCGCAGCGCCCGCCGCCGCGCATCGTCATTGAGCAATGAGCGGTGGCGATAAAAGGCGGCAACCAGAGGCGGGTCGGAAACATATCGCTGCCGTCAGTCAGATGTTTACCTGTTCCACATTATACTCACTCTTATCGAGCCATCCGTCCTGTTGCCGATTTCTGGCAGCACGGTCGCTGAACGACCGCCCCGCCCCGGCTATTGACAGTATCGGAGCTGATTGATGAAGCGCCGCCAGTTTCTTCATGCCGCAGGTATGGTGACCGCCAGCCTCGGCGCCGCCCTTGCCGGCACTGGCGCCTCACGTGCGCAGACGGCGGCGGAAGGCGCCCCCGGCAAGGCGGAGCCCAAACCCGTCGTCTGGCGCCTCGTTTCGGATTTTCCCGAGGCGCTCGATACACCGCGTGCCGGAGTGGAAGCGCTGGCGAATACACTGACGGCCATCACGGACGGCGCGTTCACCGTCAACGCCGCCTCGCAGCCTCAGAAAACACAAAAGCAGCCCGCGTCCGCACTCGACGCCGTGCGCGAGGGCAAGGCCGAAATCGCCTATACGTCGACAGCCTTTTATGCCGACCGCGATCCGGTCTTCGGTGTCGGCGGCGGCATGCCTTTCGGCCCCAACGCGCGGCAGTTCAGTGCCTGGCTGCTGGACCGGGGCGGCCTCGACCTGCTGAACGATGCTTATCGCAGCCACGGCGTGCTGGCCCTGCCGGGCGGCAACACCGGCGCGATCACCGGCGGGTGGTTCAAACAGGAAATCGCAGGCGTCGAGGGTCTCGCCGGCAAGCGCGTGGGCGTGACAGGCACAGGCGCGGCCCTGCTGGCACGCTTCGGCGCATTGCCGCAACCCATCCCGCCGCAGGATCTGGCAGCGGCGCTGACCGCGGGGCGCATCGACATAGCGCAGTGGACCGGCCCGCATGACGACGAGCGCCTTGGGCTGAACAAGGGGGCGCCATTCTATTATTATCCAGGTTGGCAAGGCGGCCTTCAGTTCAGCTTCATCATTGCGCGCGATGCGTGGGACGCCCTTTCCGCACCGCACCGGGCCGCGCTTACCGCCGCCGCTGCGCGAGCACATGACACCGTGCAGGCGCGCTACGATGCACTCAACGCGGCTGCGATCCGCCGGCTCGTCGCGCTCGGCACGAAGCTACGCCCCACCCCGCAGGCCATGATGTCCCAGCTTTACACGGCCAATCAGGCGTTGACGGCGGAAATCGCCGATACCAATCCGGCTTTCCGCACGCTTTCCGACTCCGTGAAAATTTTCAGCACCGAGGCCTATCTCTGGTGGCAGGTGGCAGAGTACACCTATGACAACTTCATGATCCGGGTGCGCGCACAGGATTAACCCCTTGCGGGGGCACACCCGGATTTTCAGCGGCACGAGCGAGGAACTGTCATGGCGAACCATTGGCCGGAAGAACTGCGCCTCTCGCGCGACAAGACCACGCTGACCGTGACCTTTCCCGACGCCGCCTTTGCGCTGCCGGCGGAATATCTGCGCGTGTCGAGCCCCTCCGCAGAGGTGCGCGGCCATGGGCCGGGACAGGCCATCACGGTTGCCGGCAAGCGGGACGTGGCCATTCTCGGCATCGAGCCCGTGGGGCGTTATGCGGTCAAGCTGGTGTTCGACGACATGCACGCCAGCGGCATCTACACCTGGGATTATTTGCACGAATTGGGCCACGAGCAGCCGGCGCGCTGGGCAAAATATCTCGCCGAACTTGTGGATAAAGGATTGACTCGCGATCCGCCGACACCTGTCGTTCGGCAAACAAGACGATAAGGCGACAATAAAGAACGTTGTGAGACGTTGCCAAGACGGTTATACAGACGCGGCCAAGGAATGGTCCTGGTGCTATCGAGTGTGAAGAGCTTCAGCTACGCATGTCTGATACACTGATTGAGGCAGGCTACAGGCCAACCGAAGACGAGCCGTTCATGAACGAGCGGCAGCGTGAGTATTTCCGGCGCAAGCTCATGGCCTGGAAGGATGACATCATCCGCGAAAGCCGTGAGACGCTTCTGACCCTGCAAACCGAGAACGAGAACCATCCGGACATCGCCGACCGTGCCTCCTCCGAGACCGATCGCTCGATCGAGTTGCGCGCCCGCGACCGCCAGCGCAAGCTGATCTCGAAGATCGACGCCGCGCTGGGCCGCATCGACGATGGCACCTATGGCTACTGTGAGGATACCGGCGAACCGATCTCGCTCAAGCGGCTCGAAGCGCGTCCGATCGCCACGCTGTCCATCGAGGCACAGGAGCGCCACGAACGGAACGAGCGCGTCTATCGCGAGGATTGAGCGCCGGATTCTATATTTCACCGCAACCTGCGTTCCATTCGATTCATCGCGTGGAACGCAAGGGGCGTTCGATGATGAGTTGAAGGCGCGATACGTGCGGCGCGCTTGCAGCGGATGGCGGCGCGCAGCCTGTTTTACCGCCAGTCACCCAGCACGGCCTGCACCACGGCCAGCGCGGCCACTGCCGCCGTATCGGCCCGCAGGATACGCGGCCCCAGCGATAGACGCAGGGTGCGCGGATGGGCGAGGATCTGCATCCGCTCCGCTTCGTCAAAACCACCCTCGGGACCGATCAGCACCGCTATACCGCCCTGCGTGCTATCATCAGCGGCGCTGCGCAACGCGGCGATGCTGTCGCTAACAGGGGCACCCTCATCGCAAAACACCAGCAGACGTCCCGCATCCAGTGCCGCCAGAGCCTCCCCGAGGCGCACCGGATCGCGCACTTCCGGCACAGCGAGGATGCCGCACTGCTCCGCTGCCTCAACCGCATTGGCCAGCATGCGCTCCGTGTTGACGCGGGATACCTGCGTGCGCCGGGTCAGCACCGGGGCAAGCACGCCGGCGCCCATCTCCACAGCCTTTTGCACCATATAATCCAGCCGCGCATGCTTGAGTGGCGCGAACAGGTAAAGCAGATCCGGCGCCGCGGGCTGTTCGCGGGTCAGCTGCGTGGGAGAAAGGTGCGTCACCCGGCGTCCCGCCTGAGCCACCCGCGCTAGCCATTCGCCATCGCTGCCGTTGAAAATCAAGACGCTATCGCCGTCAGCAAGCCGCAGAACATTGCCGAGATAGTTCGCCTGCGCCTTGTCTACGGCAATATCCTCCCCTGCCCGGATGGGGGTGGATACATGCAGCCGCGGCGCGGAAAAGTCGTAATCGCTCAAAATTATCCCCGATCATTCCACCGCGGCGGCACTCCTCCACGGCGTTTGTATTGACGGAAGCTTGTAGTAAAATTGGCGGCATGAGCAATCGCTACCGCCGCATTATCACCCCATTGTGCCGGTAAAAACGCCGCATCATATGATTGCGCGGGCAGATGTTTGCACTTGTGCAGCCACGCATTCCTGCAACAAAGTATTGCAGGTGGCTGGATAAGCCTTATGTTCGGATGAAACTGCCACGTATCGGTGTTCTCCGGGAGACGCGATATCCGGGCAGGATACCCGGGATGGAATTGCCCGCAAAAATCGTTTATTGATTCGCAGCCTCGATGATTGAAAAGGTTGGACCATGAAGCAATCCGCAATCCGCCGCGCAACGATGGGTGCTGTCGCAGCCGCGCTGCTCTCGTCGATTCCGCTTTTCGGCGCGATGCCCGTTGCTCATGCGCAGGAAGGCGTCTGCGCGCGCATCACCACCTTCCTCGAAGACCGCAAGGCGCTGGTCACGCGGATCAACAAGATGGGCAAGCGCCCCGATCCCCGCAATGCCTGCACCTTGTTCCGCAATCTCGTGTCGAACGGCAACGCAGCCATCAAGTGGCTGGAAACCAACAAGGACTGGTGCCAGATTCCTGACCAGTTCATCAGCGGCCTCAAGGCCGACAATGCCAAGGCCGACGAGATTCGCGGACAGGCCTGCCGCGCTGCGACCCAGCAGGCGGCAATGGAAAAGCGCGCCCGCGAAAACGCGCAGAACCGCCCGCAGATGCTCGGCGGCAGCGATGGCGATCCCGTGACCGGCCGTATCCCGATTCCCCAGGGTGCGCTCTGAACCGCTCAGGCAGTTTGCGTTCAAGCCAATCGATCCGGTTGAACGCAAACTGCGTTGGAGCATGGAATCCGCAAAGCGCAGGGCACCGCGCTTGCGGATGATCGGGCCGTACGCGGCCATCCTGTGATATGCCGGTTGCGGATGACCGAATCGTGAGCCGCAGACATGACCGACCCCACAGGCATTGACCGCCCGCTTCCCGACGCCATACCCGGCAACTGGCTGGACACCTACGCCCCGCGTGCATGGCGTCCTTATCTCAGGCTGGCCCGTCTGGAACGACCCATTGGCTTCTGGCTGCTGCTGCTGCCCTGCTGGTGGTCGGCTGCCTTGGCCGCCGGTGCTGCGGGCCAATATCCCAACGTCTGGCACCTGCTGCTGTTCTTCATCGGGGCGGTGGCGATGCGCGGCGCGGGTACGGCCTATAACGACATCGTCGACCGCGACCTCGATGCGCAGGTCGCCCGCACCCGTCACCGCCCGCTGCCGGCAGGACAGGTGACGGCCCGGCAGGCCGCCGTATTCCTGCTGGCGCTATGTCTGCTCGGCCTGCTGGTGCTGCTGCAATTCAACCGCGAAACGATCTGGCTCGGGTTCGGATCGCTGGCCATCGTCGCTGCTTATCCGTTCATGAAGCGCATCACCTCCATGCCACAGCTGGTGCTGGGGTTTGCCTTCGCGTGGGGCGGGCTGATGGGCTGGTCGGCCGTCTTCGGCCAGGTCGATGCCCCGGCTTATCTCCTCTACGCCGCCGCCGTGATCTGGACCGTGGGATACGATACGATTTACGCCCTTCAGGATATCGAGGATGATTCCGTCGTCGGCATCAAATCCTCGGCGCGGCTGTTCGGTTCGCGGGTGCGCGCGGGTGTCGGCGGCTGCTATGCTATCGCGGTGCTGCTGCTGGCCGGTGCTCTGGCGACGGCGCACGCGGGAATCACCGGGTGGCTGGGCGGCGCGGTATTCGCTGCACATCTGGCGTGGCAGGTCAAATCCATCGATCCCGGCAATGGGCAACTGGCGCTGACGCTGTTCAAATCCAACCGCGACGCAGGTCTGCTGCTGTTCGCCGGCCTCGTCGTGGATGCCGTGCTGCGCGCAAGCTAATCGAACGCGCGCTGCGTTATTTTTCAAGCGGATTATTTCGCAAGTGGATTACTTCCCAAGCGGATTGCCCCGTGTCCAGGCCTCGCCCAGCGCGGCGGGCAACGCGCCGCCCTGGCCGAAAATTGCCAGTACCAGCAGCACTGCCGCGAAAGGCAGCATCTGCACCACGTCCGTTGGAGCATCGATCCCGGCGACCTGCAAGGCGGTCGTTGCAGACAGGCAAGCGCCGAATAGCAGCGCGCCGCACAGCACCATCAGCGGCCGCCCACGCGCCAACATGGCCAGCACGATGGCGATGAACCCCGCGCCATTGGTCATGAAGGGCACGAAAATCCCTGCGCCGACAATGACCATGAACGCCCCGCCCAGACCAGCGCCAGCCCCTGCCGCCAGCACGGCAGCGACACGCGTGCGCACCACGCTGCCGCCCGCTGCATCCAGCGCGGAAGGATGCTCCCCCGCGGCACGCAGCGACAATCCGAAGCCCGTGCGCCGGTCGATCCACACCATCACGGCGACCAGCGCCACCGCCGCGTAGACGACGGGCGAGCGGTCGAACAGGGCTGGCCCGACGACGGGCAGGTGCGACAACCCCGGCAGCGCCCATGACGGAGCAGGCGGCAGACGCGGATAGGTGGTGGCAAAGGCCAGATGGTGCAGAATCGCTGTCGCGCCCTCGACCCCCAGCAGCAGCGCGATACCGATAACGATCTGGTTGAGGCCAAGGCACACCGCGAGCAGCGCCATGAGCGCCGCAATTCCCATGCCGGCGACCATGCCGGCCGCAAAGCCCCACCATGGATCGCCAGTGCCGAGCGCCGCAACGAAAGCGGCGTAGGCGCCCGCAAGCATCATGCCTTCAAGACCGATGTTGAGCACACCGGATTTTTGCGACATCTGCTCCCCGAGCCCCGCCAGCAGCAAAGGCACACCGGCGGTGACGGCACCGGCCAGAAGAGCCGTGGCAAAAGCCGTTGTCATCAGCTCCATCATGCCGTTGCCGCCTTCGTCGCGCGCCGGCGCCGGTCAAGCGCTTCGCCCACTGCAAGCCCGATCAACAGGATTGCGACCGTTACCAGCGTGACGTAGTTGGGCACGCCAAGCCGCCGCGCCGCGCTCTCGCCCCCCACCGACAGAACGGAAAACAGGAAGACGAAGACGATGGCCGCGAACCCGTTGAAGCGGGCCAGAAACACCAGCGGCACCACCATAAGGCCATAAGCCGGGTTCCACCCTGCCCTGACATTGCCCTGTATGCCGAGAACATCGACGGCGCCGGCCAGCCCCGCAAGTCCCGCGGAGAGGCCGAAAACCACCATGGTAAGGCGCGGCACATCGAGACCCGCGTGGACAGCGGCGCGGGCATTCGCCCCGACGATGCGCAACCGCAGGCCGAAGGCCGTGCGCGTCATCACCCCATGCACCAGCAGCACCGCCAGCAGCCCCACCAGCACGCCCGACGACACCGCGCCGCCCAAAAGACCATCGCCGATTCGCGGCAGGCGATCGGCAACCGGCAGCGTCACCGTTTGCGGCACGGTGGTACCGGGGTCTTGAAACACGAACTTGATGAGCACGTTCGCCAGCGACAGGCCAAGGAACGACATCATCAGCGAAGACACAACCTCGTTGACACCGCGACGGGCGCGCAGCCATGCGGGCAACAAGGACCACACCGCGCCCGTGACGGCAGCGGCCGCGAAACACACAAGCCACGCCAGCCAGTGCGGCATCATGCCGGCCAGTGCGGGCGCGATGGCGGCGGCGATAACCGCACCGAGCAGATATTGCCCATCGCCACCGAGATTCCAGATGCCGGCGCGGAACGCGAGAATAAGGCTTGCCGCCACCAATAGCAGCGGGGCCATGCGCGTGATGGCTGCCTGCAACCCGGAGGGGGAAAGCAATCCCCGCTGCACCACCAGCCCGAAATACGCCAGCGGATCGACGCCCATAAGGGCGAGCATGCATGCCGTCAGCCCGAGAGCCAGCAGCAAGGGCGCGGCCACCAGGCGGATGAAGCGACCAGTCATGACGCTTCCCCGAAGGACCGATCCTGAAGTCCGCCCGCGCTCAAATCCTCACTCCGGCTGATGGCGCGCCCCACTGCCGCGTGAGCGCCCTCGCCGCCAGGAATACGCGCCACGATACGCCCGCCCGCCATCACGACAATCTGTTGAGACAACGCAACGATTTCATCGAGGTCGGTCGAGATCAGCACAACGGCAAGGCCCGCAGCGGCAGCAGCGCGGATGCGGGCGTGGCAGGCCGCCGCGCTGCGCACGTCCAGCCCGTGCGTGGGTTTGGCGAAGACGATGGCCCGCGCAGCACCGTCCAGTTCGCGGGCGAGCATCACCTTTTGCAGATTTCCCCCGGACAGATGCCCCGCAAGTGTGCGCGGCCCTTGCGCACGGATGTCGAACGCCTCAATGGCCTGCCGCGCGTGGGCATCCACAGCAGCCAGCTTCTCCATGCCGCCGCGCCAGAACGGCGCATCGCCAATGCGTTTGATCAGCAGGTTAAGGCCGATGGAGAGCGCACTAACCGTTCCCTCGCCATGCCGGTCATCGCTGGCATATCGCAACCCGCGTTTGTAGCGCGCGGCGACACCAAGACCCCGCACGGACGCGCCGCAGAGCAGAATATCACCCGCGTCGAACGGGCGTTGACCGGCCAATGCCTCGGCAAGCTCGCGCTGGCCGTTGCCGTCGATGCCGGCGATGCCAACGATCTCACCGGCGCGCACGGTGAGCGTGACGTCACGGAGCGGGGGATCGGCATCCGCAATCGAAAGCCTTTGCACCTCCAGCACCGGCGCGGCGGAAGCTGCTGGCAAGCTGGCCGCAATTGTCGGTGCTTGCGCCAAACCACCCGAGAACATCATGCCGAGCAGGGTATCGCGCGCTGTGTCGCGAGTCATGTCCGCGCCGGGGCGCAGTTCTCCCGCCTTGCGCCCACCCCGCAGGACGGTGATACGATCGCCGCAATCGAGCGCCTCGTCCAGCCGGTGCGTGACGAAGACAATGCCCAATGGCCGCGCGGCGTCATCCGCTAGACGGCGCATCAACCGCACCAGATCGGCGGCAGCTTCCGGCGTCAGCATGGACGTGGGTTCGTCCAGTACCAGCAGGCGGCTGTCGCGCATCAGCGCCCGCACGATCTGCGCCCGCTGCCGCTCGCCAAGCGACAGCGCCCCGGCCCGTGCGAAGGGATCGAGCCTCCCTGTCCCACCGATCCGCGCATCAGCCTCGCGCATGCGCTGCGCGATGCGGGCACGCTGCGGCGTTTGCCACCACGGGCCGCCCAGCGCGATGTTATCGACAAGGCTTAACGAGGGAACGAGTTGCGCGTGCTGGAACACGACGCCGATGCCGCTGTCCATCGCGTCACGCGGGGAAGCGATGCGGCGCTCTGTGCCATCAAGAAGGATGCGGCCACCATCCGGCTGCTGCACACCGGCAAGGATGGCGGCGAGCGTCGATTTGCCCGCGCCATTTTCCCCGAGCAGAACATGAACCTCACCGGCGCGGAAATCGACATCAACATCGTCGAGCGCCCGCACGGCACCGTATGACTTACGGATGCCCGCCAGCGACACGAGCGGCGTGGCATCCGCATAGACAGGATGCGTCACGGCGCGCGTGTCGCGCTCGTCACGAGAGCGTGGACGCCAGCAGCGTCAAAGACGGGCGTGAGCGTGATTTTGCCATCGATGATATCCTGACGGATACCCTCGATGTGCCGCCATGCATCCTCGGGGATATGCGGCGTTTTCAGCAGCGAAACCGAATCGTCGCGTAGGGCGATGCCGTAATTGCGCTCTCCGAAGGTGCCCGCTTTCACATCCGCGATGATGGCGGAGAATACCGGCTCAAGGTTCCAGATGACGGACGACAGCAGATGACCTTTGTCGATAGGCGTCTTGTCGCCGATGACATCGATGAACCACACCTTGCCGCCATCCACGGCTGGTGTTGCCTCCACGGCAGCGAGCATGCCGAAGCTCGACCCGTTGCCCTGCCCGAAAATAATATCCGCCCCGGCGGCGATCACGGTTTCCGTCACCCGCCGCGCACCGGCAGCGTCGCTATAGGCGGCAGGGCCGATCACCGCATAACGAATGACGATATCGGGCTTTTCCGCCCGTGCACCCTGTGCGAACGCCGCTGACTGAGAGTTCCAGCCGGGCGGCTCACCGGATGTGACGATGCCGAGCGTGCCGGTGCGGCTGAGGCGGCCCGCAAGACGCCCAGCCAGATAAGCCCCCTCATGCCCGCTGGCGGTATAATCCGCGACCTTTCCCGGTTCGCGCGCTTGCGGCCGATCCGTGATGGCGACGGGCACGCCCAGCTCCGCCCCGATCTCGGGTGCGGCGGTGTTGTAGCCGCTGGCATGCGCGATCAGCAAGCCGGCTCCGTCCTCTGCCAGTTCGCGCAGCACCGGCCGCACGTCGTCGTAGCCGAGGTTCTCCGCCACCAGCACCTTGACGCCCGCCTTGTCCGCCGCCGCACGCGCCGCAGCAACGCCTTGCTGGTTCCAGCCGAAATCCGTCGCAGCCTCCGGCGCGAGAATGGCAATCGTACTCAGCTCATCCGCCTTGGCAGGCGCAGCATGGACGAGGCAGGCCGCCACCACCAGCATGGCGAGTTTCGCGCCCGCCCATGGCATCGCCGAGCCAAGAAACTCCGAACCAAGATTTGCCCAGCCAAAATTTGCCGATGCCAAGCGGCGAAACGCCCGCGGCGCGCGGCGCCGTGATGATGCGTCGATGGTGAACCCGTTGCGCATGCCCACTCCCCTCTTTTGCCGGCCGATCATGCACGCTCGTTCCGGCACGGTTATTTTTCGTATTAATGACTGTCCGAGGGAAGAAATCCAGATACATCAGCGATAAATATTGCCGTCATATACCTCATGTGCGATTCACCGGCTGAGCAATTGCCTTCCGGATGCGCCACGCCGCGCCTGGTGCCGTATTCCTGCCGCTGTTGACGTGCAAAGGCGGTTCGGGATGCTAGAGCCTTTCGGCATTTCGTTGAAACGCCGAAAGGCTCTATCTTTTTGGTTTGACGCGTTTTCTTCACACAAAGCGGTATCCACTTTGCTTGAAAACGCTTTAGGGCGACATAGACCGCGATCCGTCGCGGAAAACGGGATGATCGACAACTGATGCCGCAGCGCCACGCCACGCCCAGCCACCGCTCCGCCGCCGGCCCTCGACTGGCCGCCATGGGAATGCTGGCGCTGGCTGCCATCGGGATATCCCATGAGGCGGCAGCGCATCCGCATGTCTGGGTGACGTCGCGGTCGCAGTTCGTGTTCGACGGCGATAACGTCGCCGCCATCCGGCATAGCTGGACCTTCGATCCCGCCTATTCGCAATATGCCACGCAGGGCCTCGACATCAACGGCGACGGCAAGCTCGACGGGACCGAACTCGCGGACCTTGCCGCCGCGAATGTCGAGGGGCTGTACGAGTTTGATTTCTTCACCAAGGTCAAGGCGAACGGCAAGCCTGTCACGCTCTCCAAAGCCACGGACTCCGCCATGACATTCAAGGATGGTGCGGTGGTGCTTGATTTCACCTTGCCCATCGAGCCGCCCGTGCCGGCGGACAAGGCGCTGGCTGTGGAAATCTATGACCCGACCTATTTCGTGTCGTTCCTGTTCGCGTCTGAAGCGGATGCCGCCACGGTCAGCGGGCGGGAGAACGCGTGTGCCATCACCATCAAGCGGCCGGAACAGAAGGTTTTCGACGATGAAGAACTATCGGAAGCGTTTTTCAACGCCTTGACGTCCGCCTCCAACTTCAGTCAGGATTTCGCCACGCGTGCCATTGTCGCTTGCCCATGACCAGTGGCGGCTCATGACAACACCGTTCCTGAGAGCGCACGATGGTCTGACAGAGTTAGAACAAGCACTCCAGATTCTCTATTTACCGCAACTTGCGTTGAATTGGATGGTTCGACTTGAATGCAAACGGCTTTAGATGACAGCGACATGAGCGATACGACGATTCCCGCCTCCACGTCCCGTCCTACGCTGAAGAGCAACCTGATCCGCGCAAGCATTGCCCTGCTGGCGCTGGCGCTCGTCGCAGGACTGGTCGTGCTGACGGCGCATATCGGCGGTGGAGAGACACAGCCTACGCCAAGGCATCCCTTCGCGACCGGCGTCACCGAGGCCGCGCCATCCACAACGGGTATCGGCGGTGCCATTCTCGCCATTCAGTCCGGATTCTACGCCCGCATGATCGCGGCGCTGCAAGGGCTGGCGAACAATGCCGCCGCCTTCTGGACGCTGGTTGCCCTCAGCTTCGCTTACGGCATTTTCCACGCGGCCGGGCCGGGACACGGCAAGGCGGTGATCTCGGGTTATCTGGTGGCCGACAGCCGGCGCTCCATCGGGCGCGGACTGGGGCTGGCGCTCGCGTCGTCGCTATTGCAGGCAGTCGTGGCCATCGCCATCGTCGGTGTCGCCATGGCGGCCCTGAATGCCACCGCAGCAACCGTGAACGCCACGGCGCGGATCATCGAGCAGGTGAGTTTTCTGCTCGTGGCACTCGTTGGCCTGATGGTGCTATGGCGCAAGGCGGGTCGGCTGGCTTTCCTGATTCAGCAACCGGCAGCGCCCCGGATCTCCGCACCTGTGCCTGTATCTGCACCAGCACCCACGCCGGAAGCCGCTCCCAGAACAGCCGTGAGCGGGCTGTCCTTCAAACCTGCGGGCACCGTATCGTCGGGACGCTTTCGCGCTGAGGCTGTTGAGGCGGATGCCGTGCCGGAAGCATGCGACGATGTCTCGTGCCGGGCTGGCGGCCTGTGTACACATGTGCATCTCCTGACGCCTGCCGAGCTGAAGCGGCTCGACAGCCCGCGCGACATGGCCATGGTGGCGCTTTCAGCCGGACTGCGGCCCTGCTCCGGCGCCATGATCGTGCTGGTTTTCGCCTTCGCGCAGGGCATGCCGGCAGCCGGCATCGCCGCTGCCTTCGCCATGGCCGCAGGCACTTTCATCACCGTGGGCGCATTGGCGAGTCTTGCTGTTTTCGCCAAGCGGGTGGCCACGGGCATTGCCCGCCCCGGCGGCAGAACGGGCGTGCGAGCCATCGCCGTGCTGGAAGTCCTGGCCGGCGCGGTCGTCGCCGTGATAGGCGCAATCCTGATGCTCGGCTGAGCCCGCCCGAGTGTCGGGATGACGAAGAAGCTGGCGACAACGGGGCGGTTATCGCTTTCCTCCAAGAACAATTCCATGTAGCGTGAGATCCTGTTTCGGGACAAAAGCCGAAGCAGGGCGGGAATCCAGTGCGCTCATCGCAGGTGCGGGGAACAGGAGAGATGATGAAAGTTGCGCTCGAAACAGGGCAAATCTGCCGCTGTTGACGGTTGGCAGACCGTTACGCGATTTTGTCTCCTTCTGAATTTTCAGGAACTCGACCATGATTTCGGAGCCCCTCTCCACCGTTCACGACCCCCGCGCGGATATCGACCTGTCACCGCGCAATCTGGTCTGGATGCGCGTGCGCAGGGAAGCCAGCGCCATCGTTGACCGCGAACCCTATCTCGGCGGCGCAATCGCCGGATCCGTTCTCAACCATGACAGCCTCGAATCGGTTTTGGCCTTCAAGCTTGGGCAGCGCCTTGGCCACCCCACCCTGCCCGGCGAACTGATCTCGCAGGGGCTGATGGCCGCTTTCGATAGCGAGCCGGAGTTGAAGTCCATCGTTCAGGCGGATCTGCTCGCCGTGGCCGACCGTGACCCCGCCTGCCAGCGCATCATCGAGCCAGTGCTTTACTTCAAGGGCTTTCACGCGCTCGTTGCCCACAGGCTGGCGCACTGGCTGTGGCAGGAAGGCCGCAAGGACTTCGCCCTGCACATCCAGAGCCGCTCGTCGGAAGTGTTCCAGACGGACATCAACCCCGCGGCCCGGTTCGGGCGCGGCATCTTTCTCGATCACGCTACCGGCTTCGTCGTCGGCGCGACGGCGGTGGTGGACGATAACGTGTCATTTCTTCAGGAAGTGACGCTCGGCGGCACCGGCAAGGAAAGCGGAGATCGTCATCCGAAAATCCGCAGTGGCGTGCTCGTTGGGGCGGGAGCCAAGATTCTCGGCAACATCGAAGTCGGCCCATGCGCGCGAATCGCTGCCGGTTCCGTGGTGCTGCACCGCGTTCCACCCAATACAACCGTTGCCGGAGTCCCCGCAAAACCTATAGGAAAAGCCGATTCCATAGAGCCGGCCCGCTCCATGGATCAGATCCTTGGAGATTTCCCGGACGAGTAACACAACCGAGAGTTGCTCTTGTCAGCGACTTGCCGCAGGTCTCGTCACCCTTTATCAAACCCTTGTCTCCTCCGTTTGCCACGGCGAATCCGTGGCATGTCGGCGGTAGCCGCTTTTCCCCTCACACAAACATAACCAGAGCAGAGATTCCGTCATCATGGACAAAAAAGAACTTGCCAAAATCGAACAATTCCTGCGTCAAACCTTCGCAAATCACGCCATTCGTGTCGTCGGTCGCCCCAAGAAAACCGACTCCGCCGAAGTTTATATCAGCGATGAATTCATTGGCGTTCTGTTCGTCGACGACGAAGACGGAGACAAATCTTACAGCTTCCAGATGGCTATCCTTGATACCGATCTGGAAGAGGATGCATAAAACTTAGGATATATCCCGGAATCGTGAAAAAATATCATAGGGTGGTCAAAGGCATGCTGAGCGACATCATTGTCTCACCCTATGGTTGTGATGCATTTTAAGCACGCTTCAATGTCATTTTTGCCATTTCGAGCGCCAGTATTGATGCAAATCAACGGTGTGAGTATTTAACCACATCCCTATCAATAGATGTGGTCTCCTATGTCAGATTTTACAATTCAGGCGTTCATCCTGGGCTTTTCGTTCGCAGGGCTGATCTGTAACAGCTTCGAATTTCTGACCGGCCGTCCAGCCAATTTCGGCCTGATGTTCGCACGCGGCAAGGCATTGCTACTATGCCTTCCCCTGCTGCTGTTTTCCGCTCCCTACATTCTGGCGAGAAACGTCTTTCGTGCCGCCGGCGTCTACGGCCTGGGCCGCAACGCGCTGATTGGCGCGCTGGTGATGTCCGTGCTGTGGAGCATCATGTGCGGCCGTGTGGTGATGATGGTCGTGACGAGTGCATGATCCGCAGAGCGTTTGTCCTTCAGATGGGGCACCTGAATGACAAACGCTCTGCGTCGCAAGCACAACATCACCTTGGCAAATCGCCGCCGCAAATCATCGTTGACGATGTCGGTGCATACGGCCACAGTGCCGGAGCGTCAGGGTTGATATTACAATCCCGGAGGGAAAGATGCCGATATACAGGCTTGGAGAAGCCGCTCCAGTCTTGCCTGCCGATGGCCGGTTCTGGGTGGCGCCGACGGCTTCGGTCATCGGCAATGTCATTCTGGGCGAGGATGTCGGCATCTGGTTCGGGGCGGTGCTGCGGGGCGATAACGAGCCCATGCGCATAGGGGCCGGTACCAATATCCAGGATAATGCCGCCCTCCATTCCGACACAGGCAAGCCACTGACAATCGGCGCGGGCTGCACCATCGGGCACAGTGCGATCGTGCATGGCTGCACGATTGGCGATAACTCCCTGGTCGGCATGGGCGCGACGATCCTCAACGGCGCCCGCATTGGCGCCAACTCTCTCATCGGCGCCAACGCGCTGATCACAGAGGGCAAGGAGTTTCCCGACAACGCGCTCATCGTCGGCGCACCGGCGCGCGCGATCCGGAGTCTGGACGAAGAGGCTATCGCGGGCCTGCGCGCATCCGCCCGGCATTACATCGAAAACTGGAAGCGCTTTGCGGCGGGTCTGACACCCGTTAGGTGAAGCCTCACCTGACGTTCAGCGGCCGCCCGAGTGCTACTTCAACGACCGCCTGAACCGTCCCAGTGAGAACATGAACAGGGCTGTGCCGATCACGGCCAGCGCTGCAAGCTGCTGCCAGACGA
Source organism: Pseudochelatococcus contaminans (assembly GCF_014195635.1). Classification (GTDB taxonomy): domain Bacteria; phylum Pseudomonadota; class Alphaproteobacteria; order Rhizobiales; family Beijerinckiaceae; genus Pseudochelatococcus; species Pseudochelatococcus contaminans. The sequence continues at coordinate 281,440 of NZ_JACICC010000002.1, forward strand.
GCGTCAGATCCGCCCCTCTGAAGAGCACGCCCTGAGCCAGCGCCACGAAGTGCGTGGTGGGCGCGGCCATCATAACGGTCTGCACGAACTCGGGCATGCTCTCGCGCGGCGTTGTACCGCCGGAGAGGATGTTGAGCGGCAGCAGCGTCATCATCAGCAACAGGCCGAACTGGGGCATGGACCCCGACATCGTGGCGAGAAATATCCCGAGCGAAGTAACGGCGAAAAGATGCAGCGCCACACCGAACAGGAACAGCCCCAGCGAGCCCTGCAACGGCACCTGCATGATGCCCTGTACCAGCACGATGAGCGACAGCGCCGTGGCGACGAACACCACACACCCCATCGACCACACCTTGCCCAGCATGATCTCAAGCGGTGTCACCGGCATCACCAGCAGATGCTCGATGGTGCCGTGTTCCCGCTCCCGGATCAGCGCCGTGCCGGTGAGGATCACGGCCAGCATGGTGACGTTGTTGATGATCTGCACCACGGCCCCGAACCACTGCTTGTTCAGTTCCGGGTTGAACCGCGCGCGCATCGCCAGATCGACCGGCAGGCTGTCGCCGGAACGGTGGCGCGCGACGAACTCGTTCACCTCGCCATTGACGATCGACTGGACATAGCCGCTGCCGGTAAAGGCCTGCGACATCCGGGTGGCGTCGACATTGAGCTGGATGACCGGCTGACGCCCGGCCAACAGATCGCGCTGAAAATTCGGCGGGATATTCAGGGCGAAAGTGTCGAGCCCGGCATCCATGCGCTGATCCATCTCGGCGCGGGTGATGAGCGAGGGCGTCAGGAACAGCGGCGGATAAAACGCCCCGGCGATGCGATCCGACAGCGGCGAGCGATCCTCGTCGATGATGGCGATGGGGGCCTTGTTCAGCGTTTCCGGGATGGCCGTCGCGGCGCTGTAAACCGACATCGAGAATGCATACACGATGAGGATGAGCAGAACCGGGTCGCGGGTGAGGCCGCGCAGTTCCTTGATGCCGAGTTGGATGACGTTGGCTACTCTCATCACGTCGCCTGCTTCTTCAGGAGCAGCGCCCCGAGGCCGATGAGCACGGGGCCCGCGATCAGCAGCGGCACAAAGGCCGCCGACATATCGCTGAAATCCAGCGCCTTCGAGAAAGCGCCGCGCGCGATGGTGATGAAATGCGTCGTGGGATAGATGCTGCCGATGAAACGGCCCGTCCCCTCCAGCGACGAGACAGGCTCCGTCAGCCCCGAAAACTGTGTCGCCGGGATCAGCGTCAGGATGGATGTGCCGAAGATGGCGGCAATCTGGCTGTTGACGAAGGACGAGATGAACAGCCCGAACCCCGTGGCGGCGATGACATAGAGGAAGGCCCCGAGCGTCAGCGCAAACAGCGACCCCTTGACCGGCACACCGAAGATGAACACGGCCAACCCCAGCAGCAGCACGAAGTTCGCCATTGCCAGCACGACATAGGGCAATTGCTTGCCCAGGAGGAATTCGAGCCGCGTCGTCGGAGTGACGTAGAGGTTGACGATGGACCCCAGTTCTTTCTCACGCACCACGCTCAGGGCCGTCAGAATGGCTGGAATCAGGATCAGCAGCAGGGGAATGACCGCCGGCACCATCGCCGGCAGGCTTCTGACATCCGGATTGTAGCGGAAACGCACTTCGACGCTGAAGTTACCGGCAGCGGCGGCGCTGCCGAGCCGAAGTGCAGCCTTTTCCAGCAGCCAGCGCTGGTGCATGCCCTGAATATATCCACGGACCGTCTCGGCACGCATGGGCATCGCACCATCGTACCAGACGCCGATCTCGACGTTGCTACCCCGCGACACATCGCGGCCGAAGCCCGGCGGAATTTCGATGGCCAGCGTGATTTCACCAGCCCGCATCCGCCGATCAAGATCATCGTAATCGGTAATCGGAGGCTTTTCGATGAAGTAGCGCGAGCCGGCGATATCGAGCGTGTAGTTCCGGCTGATCGTCGTCTGGTCGTGATCGAGAACGGCAAATGTCAGATCTTCGACATCCATGCTGATGCCGTAGCCGATGATGCACATCAGAAAGACGCTGCCGGCAAACGCCATCGCCGCGCGCACGGGATCGCGCCACAGTTCCAGCGACTCAAGCCGCGCATAGCTCAACATGCGCCCGAAATCGAACCAGCTCAACGCCGTGTGCCGGGGCTTGTCCCCCGCTTGCCCCATAGGCACGGCGTCCGGCGCGATGGCAGGCTGCGGCTCCGAGTTGCCGTCGCCCGCTCCCGCGTCTTCGAGATAGGCGATGAACGCCTCTTCCAGAGTCTGCGCGCCGCGGGTCTTGACGATGTTGGCGGGTGTATCGCTGATCAGCACCTTGCCGGCATGCATCAGCGAAATACGATCGCAACGCTCGGCCTCGTTCATGAAGTGGGTCGAGACGAAGATCGTCACGTCTTCCTTGCGGGAAAGCGCGATCAACTCGATCCACAGCGCATCGCGCGCCACCGGGTCCACGCCCGATGTCGGCTCGTCGAGGATCAGGATTTCGGGCCGGTGCACCAACGCCACCGCCAGCGACAGCCGCTGCCGGATGCCCAGCGGCAACGCGTCGGGCAGTGCATCCATCAGCTCCGTCAGGTCGAAACGTTCCGCCATCTCGCGGATACGGTCCGGAATCGTATCGGGCGGCAGATCGAACAGGCGGGCATGCAGATCGAGGTTCTGCCGCACGGTCAATTCCGTATAGAGCGAGAACGACTGCGACATGTAACCAACGCGCCGGCGCACAGCCAGATCGTTGGGATCGACCTCGCGCCCAAAGAGGCGGGCCGTGCCCTCGCTGGCCGGCAACAGGCCGGTGAGCATCTTCATCGTGGTGGTCTTGCCGCAGCCGTTGGAGCCGAGAAAGCCGAAAATCTCGCCCTTGGGGATGCGGAAACTGACATTGTCGACGGCGACGAAATCGCCGAAGCGCATCGTCAGCCCCTCGGCCTCGATGGCTGGCTCGCCGTCATCCGGTGGACGGGGCGCAATCTCCACCGCCTTATGATCCCGCCGTTTTTCCTCCGGCAGCACCGCAATGAACGCGTCATCGAGATTGGCCGCGCCCGTGCTTTCCAGCAGCCCCGCGGGGGAGCCCGTCGCCAGCACCTTGCCCGCGTCCATGGCGACGAGCCAGTCGAAGCGCGCCGCCTCTTCCATGTAGGCGGTGGCGACGATGACGCTCATCTTGGGCCGCTCGCGGCGGATGTCGTCGATCAGATCCCAGAACTGGCGCCGCGACAGCGGATCGACGCCCGTGGTGGGCTCATCCAGAATCAGCAGGTCGGGATCGTGAATGAGTGCGCAGCACAGCCCAAGCTTCTGCTTCATGCCGCCGGACAGCTTGCCGGCCGGCCTGTCCCTGAACGAGGACAGCCGCGTGCGGGCCAGCAGATCGTCGATCCGCTCCTCGCGTTCCTTCCGGTCATGGCCGAACAGCCGGCCGAAGAAATCGACGTTCTCGAAGACCGACAGGTTGAAGTAGAGATTCTTGCCAAGCCCCTGCGGCATATAGGCGATTTGCGGACAGACGCTGTTGCGGTGGCGCGCATCCGCGATGTCGCCACCCAACACCATGATGCGCCCGTCCTGCATCACGCGCGCCCCGGCAATCAGCGACAGCAGGCTCGACTTGCCGACGCCATCCGGCCCGATCAGGCCGACCATGATGCCGGGAGGAATATCAAGGTCGATCCCGTCCAGCGCCAACGTCTTGCCATAACGCAGGCTGACTCCGGTGGCCGAAACCACGGGCGCGGATGCGGACTGCCCGCCTGCCACCGGAGCGTTCCCGCTCATTTCCGGCCCGCGTTCGGTTGCAGGTTCTCAGGCCATTCGACGGTGGAATCGGTTCGCACATAGACCACGCCGGGCAGCCCCGTCTTCACGTAGGTAATGTATTCGCGCAGCAGCTCCGGCGGAATGCGCGCGCGGATGCGGAACATCAGCTTTTCCCGCTCCAGCTCCGTCTCGACGGTCTTGGGCGTGAACTGCGCGACATCCGACACAAAGGAGATGTTGGCCGGAATGATCAGCTGCGGCGCGGCATCCAGCACGATACGCGCTTCGTCGCCCACACCGAGCCGGCCGGCACTTTCCGTGGGCAAGAAGAAAGTCATGAAAACGTCGGTGAGGTCGACAAGGTTGAGCACGCGCCCGCCCGCCGCCAGCACCTCACCCGGTTGGGCCACGCGGAACTGCACCCGCCCGTCGCGCGGCGAGGTCAGCACGGTGTCGGCGAGATCGGCGTCGATACGGTCGATGGTTGCGCGCGCTGCATCGACTGCGGCCTCTGCGGCCACGACCTGCGACCGCGCCGCGCCGATGGCGGCTTCGCTCGCGGCAAGCTGCGCCTTCGCCGCCTCCACAGCCGCCGCTGCACCGAGCGCCTCGGCCCGGTTGTCATCGACCACCTGCTGGGACACGTTATCGCGCACGATCAGCTGCATCGAGCGGGCAAGACGTTTGTCGGCGGCGTCCTGCTGCGCCTGGCGCTGGGCCACGACCGCCTTGGCGGATGCCTGCTCGGCCTCGCGTTGCGTCACCTGGCTCCGGGCGGTCTCGACGGCGAACAGCGCCTGCTGCAACTGCGCCTCCGCCTGACGCTTCTCGGCTTGCAGCTGATCGGTGTCCATCTGCGCCAGCTTCTGGCCAGCGGTGATGAAATCGCCCTCGCGCACGAGCACGTCTTTCACCCGGCCCGCGGCCTTGGTGGCGACATCGATCTCGGTCGCCTCAATGCGGCCGTTGCCCGTGGCAATTCCGTCAGGCAGACGGTCGCGCGACAGTTCCTTCCAGGCGTTATAACCGACGATCGCCAGTATCACGGCGGCGGCAAGCACCACCCATTTTCTCGATCCGCTCATGCGCCGCCACCCTGTTTCTATCGCCCCGCGAAGCCGTCATGCAGCCGTGTGCCCGCACGCAAGCCCAGAGCGGGCGGCGCACTGCTTGACCGGGACCATTATCATACTGACCAAATCGGTAAAATGATCCCCGGCAATTCGGCGTGCCCTGGCACACATGACAGCCCCGCACGTGGACAGGTCCGGGTGCGGGACGGTCTTATCCCAGCAGCCTTGCCCACGCGCCCGATGCCGGCTTGCCAGAGGCCAGACGGTCAAGAAGTGGGGTCGGCACTTCCAGTCCGGAACCGATTCCGGGCGCGGCAAGCGCCGGCACTCTCTTGCCCTCAGAATGCCGCCGGATGAGAACGGCATTGAGCCGTCGCGCCATAGCGCCATCCGGCGCATGTTCGGGAACGGGATGGATGGCCCCTGCCCCCATCAGGGCGTGCAGCGTCTGGTTCACGAGGCCGGGTCGGCCCCTCATGACGGGCAACTGCTCCAGCTCGGCATAGGACACCGTCTGACGGGCAGCGAGCGCCTCCAGCACCGGCGAAAAAATACTGGCGTGCCCTTCGATCCGCCCGATGCGGGTTTCGAATGTCACGCCGCCGCCTGCGGGCGCTCCCGGCAACGCTGTAAAGCGCAGTTGCCGCAAAGCGGCAAAGTGCTTATCCGCAGCCAGCGGCGCGATGTCGCGGCGGTATAGATCAAGCCGCGCCTGCTGGTTGCAGGCCATATCCCGCACAAGTTCCCGCGTACCGCGATCCTTCTGCGCGTTCAGCAGGCCGCGCAGACTTTCCGGCACGGTAAAGTCATCGAGGTTGTCGAGAGGGCTTGCATTGCCCGCCAGCGCGAGCCCGACACCGCCCATGTCGTGCATCACCTGCGCGACGGTTAACGGTGTGAAATACGCATTCAGATAGTCATGCGCGGTATAGGCCGCATCGTCAGCGGCGGTTGCCTGCGCATAATTCTCGGCCACAGGATGCGTGGCGAAAAAGCCTGCCTTGCCTTTACGCAGGCCGGCGATCAAATCCCGGCCACGCTGCACGGCGTCCAGCGCATGCGCTCCCGGCTGCAGGTGAAGGGCCGAAAACAGCCCGTGAAACACCGTGAGATCCGCAGCGCCCGGCAGAGTGAGATAATGCAGCAGAGCGACGCCGCCGGGCTTCAGATGTTGGCCTGCCAACTCTCTGACGGCCTGCCTGACATCCGGCGAAACCCAGGAATACAACCCGCGAACGATCAGGAAGTCGACAGCGGGCAGCCCGATGTCCTCGCGCAGATCCTTGCAATGGAACTCGACATTGCCGATGCCGGCATCTTCCGCCAGCCGTTTCGCCGCATCGATATGCTCGGGATTGATGTCGATGCCGATAAACCGCACGTTCGGGTTCGTCGCCGCCAGGATCAGCAGCCCGACCGCCGGGCCGCAGCCCACTTCACACCAGACAGGTTGTGAGGCAGCGGTGTGTTGAACCTCTGCCTGCCCCAACGCGGCCAGACAGGCGCGCAGCCAAATGGGCGCATGCTCGCGATGAAACTGCGGCACATAAGGAACATCGAGCAGATAGCCGGCGGGCAAATCGGTCATGCCGGTTCTCCTGAACGCATGGCGGGCACAGTCACAACACAGAGCCATATGCCGGCTTCCGTGGAAACAGGCATATGGCCCAAGTCTTTATAACGGATGAACCGCCGGATGATTTCCGGCGGCTCCAGATCGGTCAAAGCGTTCAACGGCGCGTCAGAACGAGCCGGTGAGCGAGATGTAGTAGGCGCGTCCCGGTTCGTTGAAGGTGTTGGCGCCGGCGTTGGTGGTGGTGCCTTCGCGCTTGACTTCCTTGTTGAACAGGTTGGTGACACCGGCGAGCAGACGAAGGTTTTCGTTGAACTCGTAACGGGCCGTCACGTTCACCAGCGTATAAGGCGAACGCGAGCGGGTGTTTTCCGCCACCTGCAGCGTCGAGAAGCTGACGGTCGGGGCCTTGATCTCACCGTAATGGGTGACGCCCAGGTTCAGCTCAAGCTGCTCGGTTGCCTGCCAGACCAGGTTGGAGTTGATCGTGTACTTGGGCACGAGCGACAGCGGCTGGTTGTCGGTCTTGTTCTTGGACTCGATCATGTACGTGGCGTTGGTCGACCACCGCACCTTCTCGTGCAGAGGAATGATCAGGTTGCCTTCGAGGCCCTGAATGACCGCCTTCGGCACGTTTTCCCACTGGTAAACGGCCATGCCGTTATACGTCCCGATGGGGGTGGTGCCCGACTGGATGTGATCCTTGAAGTCGTTGTGGAAGTAGGTGATGCCCGCGTTCCAGCCAGACTCGTTGATATAACCCAGGCCGACTTCCTTGTTGATGCTGGTCTCGGGTTCGAGGTTCTCGTTACCGATGACGTAGCACGGACGACCGTACATGTAGGGGCAGCCATTGCCCATCGACGTGTAGAGGTAGTTCGGGTTGAGCTGGAACAGGTTCGGCACCTTGAAGGCGCGTGCGATACCGGCCTTCAGCGTGATCTCGTCAGTGATCGAGTAAGACGCGTTCAGGCTCGGGCTCCAGTTGTTGCCCGATTCCGAGTGATGGTCGAAGCGCAGGCCAGGCGTCAGGATGAACTTGTCGGTGACGAGAATGTTGTCTTCGACATAGATGCCGTAAAGCTGCGACTGGCTCTTGGGATTACGCAGCGCCGGGTCCGACACCGTGCCGAAACCGGGGATGGCGAAAGTCGTGGCGCTTGCAGCACCCATGTTTTCGTCATCCATCCACTCGCCGCGGAACTCGGCGCCGACCGTCAGCGTCTGCGGGACGACGATGGTCAGCGGGAAGTTCCACTCGCTCTTGGCCGTCACGTTGTCGAGCGTGATCGCCAGACGATCCTTGGCATACTGCGAGCTGATACGTCCCTCGCCGGAACCAGCATTGCCTTCGCCGAGACGCGAGTTCTTCGAGTTTTCCCACTGGATGTAGCTGTTGGAGGTACCGAAGTCCCACTTGCCGCGATGGGTAGCGGACAGCGTCGTGCGCGTCACGCGGTTCGTCTCGCGTCCATCGCGAGCCAGCGACTCGTTCAGCTCAGTGGAAAAGACGTCCTGATGCAGCGCGTCACCGGCGTAGATGTTACGCTGCTGGCTCCAGGCCGCTTCGAAGTCGAGCACGTGCTGCTCGTTGAGCTTCCACGACAGCAAACCGCGGAAGTCGGTGTTCTTCACACCCTCGCGGCCGGCAGCGACGCTCTCGCCTTCCGGCGTCGCATCCTCGTTGATGCCGATGTCGTCGGCGCCGGTGATGTTGTAGTTCGCCGAGAAGCGATAGGACAGGTTCTCGCTGATCGGACCGCCGGCGACGATGGTCGAGCGGTAGGTGCGGCCTTCATCGCTGTTTTCGGGAATGTTGGCGAAGGTCGTCGCGCTGAAGCTCTGCTTGTCCGGGCGCTTAGTGATGATGTTCACCACACCGCCGGCTGCGCCGGAGCCGTAACGCGCCGCTGCCGGGCCGCGCAGCACTTCGATGCGCTCGACCATTTCAGCCGGCACCCAGTTCGAGTCGCCGCGCGTATCGCGCTCACCGCCGCGCCGCATGCGCACGGAGTTACGCGAGAACACGGGCTTGCCGTCGATGAGGATCAGGGTGTTTTCCGGGCCCATACCGCGGATGTCGATCTGGCGGTTGTTGCCGCGCTGACCGTTCGACGTGTTGCCGGTGAGGTTGACACCGGGCTGACGGCGAATTGCATCCGAAAGGTCGTTGACGGGCGGGGTCAGCTCAAGCTGTTCGCGGCTGATGATGGACACGCCCGGCGCCTGGCTGAGCTGCTCACGCGCGGAAACCACGACCACTTCGTCGAGCAACAGTTCCTCGCCGGTCAGCGGCAACTCGGCGTTGGCCTGCGCACGCTGCGCGCGCGTATCCTGCGCATTGGCGACGCCTGCCGACGCGACGATCAGCGCGCCGATCGCAGTCGCGGTTGCAAGTCCCCTTCCCATCGGTGTCATTCCCTTTGTCCTTTCAAAGCCAGTCCATGGATAACTGAACAGCAGCAAACCTTCCCACCCATGAAACTGAAGGCGCGCTTACATTAAAGTTTTAAAGAAGATGCCGCTTTAATTTATAATTATTCTGAAATATATTTTTAAAGCATTTAAACTATCTCCAACAAAAATTTATCTTCAAATCTCCTAAATCAACTCCTGTATGGCTATACCGATTCTCCTTTTATACCGGAAGCACGAATCAGCCTGCACGGAAAAGAAGCACGATACTGTTGCCGGCAATCATCATTATTGAATTTGAATATTTATAAAGTATGCGGCAACCTATGCCGGTGAGCGCAGGCGAAACGCTTCATCAAACGTTTCGCAACGGATGCCCATAAAAATTTCACGGACTATAAAACCCGTAAAGATTGTCACTTGCGATTATAATTTACCTGTTACACATAATGAATTTGAAAAATCCGGAATCACATGCACAGATGAAAACAGTAAATGACCATCATAGATGACTTTTTATCTTTTAATATAGCAATACTATTGCTAATGATGGGAAAGCTTCTGACCCATAATTCAAAAATGCTCAGAAAGTACAGTATCCCTGAGCCTGTCATCGGCGGCCTTCTATGCTCTGCGGTTGTCGCTGCCATATACTTCATATCCGGGCACCAGATTTCATTCGACCTCGACGTTCGGGATTTTCTGCTATTATTGTTTTTTGCCGGCATCGGGCTAAAAGCCGAAGTGCGTACCCTGTTACTTGGCGGCAAGCCCTTGCTGGTGCTGCTCGGTCTGGCGGCGGCATTTATCGTCACCCAGAACCTCGCCGGCATGGGAATGGCAACCTTGTTCGGGCTGGACCCGCACGCCGGGTTGATGGTCGGATCGGTCTCGCTCACCGGCGGCCTTGGCACAACGATGGCCTGGGCGCCGATCCTGCAGCGCGACATGGGAATCAGCAATGCGGCTGAACTGGGCGTTGCCAGCAACACCGTCGGGCTGATCGCCGCCTGTGTCATCGGCGGGCCGATGGCGACCTATCTGATGCGCCGCAATGCCATTACACCGTCGAACACATCCGACTTGACCATCGGCGCCGGACCCGATCCGCAGGCCGGCGAGCTGGATTACTTTTCCGTGCTATGGGCTATTTTCGTTCTCAACGCCACGGTGCTTCTGGGAACGATGCTCGACGCATTGATCAGCAAAACCGGCCTCACGTTGCCGACATTCGTCTCGTGCCTCATCGTCGGCATCCTGATACGCAACCTGACGCCGTTCGTGTCAGGCAAGGTCGTGCGACGCTACTGGCCCGCCACCGGGCGGGGGATGTCACTGGTATCGGATATCTCGCTCGGCCTATTCCTCATCATGGCGCTGATGAACCTGCAATTGTGGGAGCTGAACGGCATATTCGTGTTCATCATCTCCACGCTCGTCGTGCAGATCGTGCTCTGTCTGGCCTATACCATCTGCATCGTGTTCCCGCTGATGGGGCGCGATTACGAGGCCACCGTGATCAGCGCCGGCTTTGGCGGCATCGCGCTGGGCTCAACGGCCACCGCGATCGCCAACATGACCGCCGTAACGCAGCAATATGGCGCGGCGCATCGCGCCTTCATTATTGTGCCTCTGGTCTGCGGCTTCTTCATCGACCTCGTGAACGCACTGGTGATCGCCGCCTTCATGTAAAATCCGCATAAAAAAGGGAGACGGGTGCGTGCCCGTCTCCCCAGATGTTTCAAAGCCGCTTGCGTTCAACTCAATTCATCGCATTGAACGCAAGTCGCGGTGAGATATACAAGCTAGAACGCCAGATACAGCCGATCAGGCGACGCGCCACTTCCCGGCATCGTCGCGCGCGAAATCCAGCGCACGGTCGTCGTCACCCTCGCGGATGCGCGACGGCAGGCCGATGTGGTTCAGCAGGTTGAGGAAGGGATGCGGCGGCAATTCCTCGACGTTTGCCTGACGCCGGACATCCCACTCACCAGTCGCGACGAGCATCGCAGCCGCAACAGCAGGCACGCCCGCCGTGTAGGAAATGCCCTGGCTGCCGACTTCCTCGTAAGCCTCTTTATGGTCGCTGATCTGATAGATGAAGATCTCGCGGTCCTTGCCGTCCTTCGTGCCCTTCACCAGATCGCCGATGCACGTCTTGCCGGTGTAGGTCGGCGCGAGAGAGGCCGGATCCGGCAGCACCGCCTTGACCACCTTCAACGGCACCACCTCAAGCCCCTCGGCCGTGGTCACCGGCTGCTCGGACAAAAGACCAAGGTTCTGCAACACGGTGAACACGTTGATGTAATGCGCGCCGAAGCCCATCCAGAACCGGATGTTCTTCACCGGCAGATGACGCGACAGCGAGTGCAGTTCGTCATGGCCGGAGAGATACGTGGTCTGCTCGCCAACGACCGGCAGGTCGTCCGTGCGGCTGATCTCGAACATCTTGTTGCTCTGCCACGCGCCCTGCTGCCACGAATAGACCGTGCCGGTGAACTCGCGGAAATTGATTTCCGGATCGAAGTTGGTCGCGAAATAACGTCCGTGGCTGCCTGCATTGACGTCGATGATGTCGATGGAATCCACGTCATCGAAGTAATCCTGCACGGCGAGCGCGGCATAGGAATTGACGACGCCGGGATCGAAGCCCGCGCCGTGAATGGCCGTGATGCCCTTCTGTGCGCATTCCTCGGCGTGCTTCCACTCGTAGTTGCCGTACCACGGCGGCGTTTCGCAGATCTTCGCCGGGTCCTCATGAATGGCAGTATCGATATAGGCCACACCCGTATCGATGGCTGCACGCAGCACCGACATATTGATGAAAGCCGAACCGACGTTGATGATGATCTGGACTCCGGTTTCCCGGATCAGCGCTTTTGTCGCCTCGACGTCGAGCGCGTCGAGCGTATGGGCGCGGAGCACGCCACCGGGCTGCTTGAGCGCGCGTTTTTCCAGCACGCCGGCAATGATATCCTCCGCCTTCGCGATATTGCGCGAGGCGATGTGAATGTCACCGAGGATATCGTTGTTCTGGGCAGCCTTGTGGGCGACGACCTGTGCTACACCACCAGCACCAATAATGAGAACGTTCTTTTTCATTTCACGCGGATCTCTCCATGTATGATTGATGTTTATTGCCTGTATACTCACGACAGGCTGGCGACATAATCGCCGTATCCGAACTCTTTCACGAGTTCGATATCGCCATTCAACTGGCGAATTGCAATGGCCGGCATCTTGACACCGTTGAACCAGTTCTTTTTCACCATCGTATAGCCAGCAGCGTCTTCGATGGACAACCGGTCGCCAACCTTGAGCGGAGCCTCGAACGAGAATTCGCCGAAGATATCGCCCGCAAGGCAAGACTTGCCGCAGACCATGAACTGATGCGAGCCTGTATTGGGCTTCATCTTGGCGCTCAACCGATAGATCAGCAGATCCAGCATATGCGCCTCGACGGAACTGTCGACAATTGCGAGATGCTTGCCGTTATACAGCGTGTCGAGCACACTCACCTCAAGCGTGGTGCTTTTGGTGATGGCAGCCTCTCCCGGTTCCAGATACACCTGCACGCCGAAACGGTCGGAGAAGGCCTTCAGCCGGTCGGCAAGCGCGTCCAGCGGGTAGCCTTCGCCGGTAAAGTGGATGCCGCCGCCCAAGCTGACCCAGTCCAGTCGCTGCAAGAAATGGCCGAAACGCTCTTCCACCTGAGACAGCAGGCTGTCGAACAGGCCAAAATCGGTGTTCTCGCAATTGTTGTGAATCATGAAGCCGGAGACATCGCCGATCACGGCCTCGATGCGCTCGTTTTCCCACTCGCCCAGCCGGCTGAACGGCCGCGCGGGGTCGGCCAGCGTGAAGTCCGAGCTGCTGATGCCGGGGTTTACGCGCAGGCCACGCACCACATTGCGCGCCACTGCGCGCTCGCCAAAGCGCGCCAGTTGTCCTGCGGAGTTGAAGATAATCTTGTCGGCCTGCTCCAGCACCTCGTCGATTTCGTCATCGGCGTAGGCGACGCTGTAGGCATGCGTCTCGCCGCCGAACTTCTCGCGGCCCAGCTTGACCTCGTAAAGCGAGGAGGACGTGGTGCCGTCCATGTATTGGCTCATCAGATCGAACACCGACCAGGTTGCAAAACACTTGAGAGCCAGCAAAGCTTTGGCGCCTGAGCGTTCGCGAAGATTGGCTATTATCTCCATGTTCCGAAGAAGTTTAGCCTTGTCTATGAGGTAATAGGGCGTTGCGAGATCCGACTGTTTGTCCAATTCAGTTTCCTTGAGGCTGGAAGTTCATGCGGCTGTCGCTAGGGCCGCTGCGTTGTTCTGGACACCATCCAGAAAGCTGACACGTTCTTGTATAGAAACTGCATGAAAATCTCAAGAAGATTCCGATAAAGCAAAGCGCGCAGGCCCCGATGGACCTGCGCGCTTATGTTTTTTACACGCTTGCTGACTGATACTTGCGGGTGTTTATCAGTCGCGCGCCATATCGCTGACGAGGCTTGCGGCGACGATTGTTCGCGACAGTGTCAGCCCGGAGACGCGGATGGCGTCCACGGCCTTGCGGATGCGCTCCACGTCCTCCGAACGCGCGTCAACCCAGGCCGCGACCGCCGCGGCTCCGTCCGTGCCCGTCTCACCGTTCAAAACGGCTTCGGCGGTCAGGCGGGAGTGCGCGTCGTCGAGCGCCTTCACCGCGCGGTCGAGCGCGAGGCGGTCGTAGTAGTCGCCCGGTGCGATGGCCCGCGCCGCTTCCGCCAGCTCCTGGAAGCCGAATACGTCCGCAAGCGCGAAGTGCACCGCCGCCACCTCACCGACAGAGCGCTGCGTGCGCGCCGCGACACGCACGATATCCGGCGTCTGCGCCAACGCCGACAGCCGCAACAGGCGCGTGGACACGTCGTCGGGAACATGAAGCGCCCGCAGCGCTGCGATGCGCTCCTCGGCCGCCGCCGGCACCGGCGCCGTATCCAGCACCGCACCAACCGCCTCGACACCCGCACGGTAACGATCGACAACAGCGCCGATACCGTCGCTGGAGAAGTCGACATTGCGGCCGAACCACACCAGCAGATCGATGAATACGTCCTGCAACGCCGCGTAGAGCGACAGCTGCGTCTCGCCGCTCACCTGGCCCTCGCCCTCGCCGATCCGGCTATCCAGCGCGTCGATATCCGCCGTGAGTTCGCCAAGACCGAACGCCGACCACACCGCGATGAACGCCGCTGCCAGCGTCGCCGCGCTTGCGCCCGTCTGATCCGCAACCCGCGTCACGATGCCGGGGCCGCCCTGGTTGACAATGGCGTTTGCCAGCCGTGTCGCCACGATCTCGCGCCGCAGCCGGTGATGCGCAATCGCATCCGGGAAGCGATCCGCCAGCTCCTGCGGGAAATACGCCACCAACTCACGCGCGACATAGGGATCGTCAGGCACCGACGATTCGAGAACCGCGTCGTAGAGCGCCAGCTTCGAATAGGCCAGCAGCACAGCGATTTCAGGCCGCCACAGGCCATCGCCACGCTTCTCGCGCGCCGCCAGTTCGCTGTCGTCCGGCAGGTACTCCAGCGCCCGGTCAAGCCGGCCCGCCGATTCCAGCACCTGGATCAGACGCCGCGCGTAGCCGATTTCCTCCGCCTTGCGCAACTCGACCAGCGAAATGGCCCGCGACTGCTCGTAGTTCGTCGTCAGCACCAGCCCCGCCACCTCGGACGTGAGCTGCTTCAGCAACGCGTTGCGGTTATCCACCGACAGACGGCCGTCCGCCTCCGGAATCGCAAGCGCGATCTTCAGATTGACCTCGATGTCGGACGTGTTCACACCCGCCGAATTGTCGATGGCATCGGTGTTGAGGTGCACGCCGGCGCGCGCCGCCTCGATGCGCCCGAGCTGCGTGACACCGAGGTTGGCGCCTTCGCCGATCACCCGCGCCTGCACCTCGCCGCCGCTGATGCGCACGGGATCATTGGCGCGGTCGCCGACCTTCTCATCCGACTCGCCGGACGCGCGGATATACGTGCCGATACCGCCGAACCACAGCAGATCCACCGGCGCGCGCAGGATGGCCGAAATCAGCTCCTGCGGCGGCAGTTCCGTCTTGTCGATGCCCAGCCGCTCCCGCACCTGCGGCGACAGCGCGATGGTCTTGGCCGAACGGGAGAACACGCCGCCGCCCGCCGAGATCAGCCCCGTGTCGTAATCCTGCCAGCTCGACCGCGGCAGATCGAACAGCCGTTTGCGCTCCGCCCATGATGTTGCCGGATCCGGATCGGGATCGAGGAAGATGTCGCGGTGGTCGAAGGCGGCCACCACCTTGAGCGCCTGCGACAGCAGCATGCCGTTGCCGAACACGTCGCCCGACATGTCGCCCACGCCCGCCACCGTCACCGGCGTCGTCTGGATGTCGATGTCCACCTCGCGGAAGTGGCGTTTCACCGCCTCCCACGCGCCGCGCGCCGTGATGCCCATGCCCTTGTGGTCATAGCCGTTGCGCCCGCCGGAGGCGAACGCGTCACCCAGCCAGTGGTGATGCTCCAGCGAGATTTCGTTGGCGAGGTCGGAGAACGTCGCCGTGCCCTTGTCCGCCGCAACCACCAGATACGGATCGTCGCCGTCATGACGCACCGTGCGCGCTGGCGGCACGATCTGTGCGCCGTCACGGTTGTCGGTGATGTCGAGCAGGCTGGCGATGAACACGCGGTATGCGCCGCGCCCTTCCTCCAGCCAAGCGGCGCGGTCGGAAGCCGGCGGCAGGCGCTTGGGCACGAATCCGCCCTTCGCCCCAACCGGCACGATCACCGCGTTCTTCACCTGCTGCGCCTTCACGAGGCCCAGCACTTCCGTCCGGAAGTCCTGCGGGCGATCAGACCAGCGCAGGCCGCCACGCGCCACCTTACCGAAGCGCAGATGCACGCCTTCGACACGCGGCGAATACACGAAGATTTCGTACAGCGGCACCGGGCGCGGCAGCCCGTCCACCTTGGCGCAATCGAACTTGAACGAGATCGTCGCGTGAGGCTCTCCGGCGGCATCGCGCTGGTAGATGTTGGTGCGCACCGTCGCTTCGATCAGGTTCACGAAGCGGCGCAGGATGCGGTCTTCGTCAAGGCTGGAAACGCTTTGAAGACGCTCTTCGATCGCCGCCTTCACCTCGGCCTCGCGCGCGGCGCGGTCCGTTTCCGCATCGGGATCGAAACGGGCGGCGATCAGCGCCACCAGACGCGTCGTGATGTCGGGATGGCGCGACAGCGTCTGCGCCAGATAGTCCTGACCGAACGGCACACCGATCTGGCGCGAATACCGGCCCCAGGCACGCAGGATGGCTGCCTCGCGCCAGTCCAGCCCGGCCTCCAGCACAAGCGCGTTGAAGCCGTCCGACTCGGCCCGCCCCTCGAACAGCGCCAGCAGCGCCGCCTCAAGCCCGGGCTTGGCGCGCTCGACGTTGATCGCCCCGCCGCTTGCCCGCTCCAGCGTCATGTCGTGCAGCCAGACGCGGCCTTCCTCTGACACGCCATGCGGCACGATGCGGTATGTCCGCTCGTTGACGACACGGAAACCGAGTTTTTCCAGCAGCGGCACGCGCTCGGACAGTGACGTCGGCGCCGAGCGTGAAAACACCTTCAGCGCCGCGCGCGATTCCGGATCGCCGGAGCGGCGATAGAGCCGCACGGCGCGCGGATGTTCCGGCCCCAGCGTTTCCACCACGGCGATATCGTCGATGGCTTCCTCACCCGAGAATGCCTCGCGATACGCGCCGCTGAACGCATGCGAATACCGCGCCGCCAGTTGCCGCCCGCGCTTGCCGCCGACGTGGCGGAAGAACGCGTCGTCAAGCGCGTCGCTCCACGTGCGCACGCGCTGGGTGATGCCGGCTTCCAGCGTCGCCCGGTCGATCACCGGCGTATCGCCCTCGTCGCGGCCGATGATGAAATGGATGCGCGCCAGCGGCCCCTCGGGGAACGTCGGATACGTCGCCGACAGCCGCCCCTGATAAAGCCGGGTCAGAAACGCGCCGATGTCCGCCTGCACGTCCGTATCGTAACGGTTCTTCGGCAGATAGACGATCACCGATACGAACCGGCCGAACTCGTCCGGCCGCGCCAGCACGCGCACGCGCGGGCGCTCGGTCAGTTGCAGGATGTCGTTCACGAAGCCGAACAGCGTGTCGGCATCGATCTGGAACAGTTCATCGCGCGGATAATCGTCCAGCACATGCAGCAGCGAACGACCGGAATAGCTGTCGGGGTCGAATTCCGCCCGGTTCACCACCTGGGCCACCTTGCGCCGCAGATACGGAATGGTCAGCGTGGACTGCGTATAGGCGTTGCCAGTGAAGAGGCCCGCAATGCGCAGCTCGCCCACCACCTCGCCCGCCGCGTCGAACAGCTTGACGCCGACATAATCGAGGTGCGTGCGCCGGTGCACGCGCGACTTGACGTTGGCCTTGGTAATAATGAGCGCTTCCGGGCGCTGCAGGAAGGCGCGCACCTCGGGCGACATCGACAGCAGTTCCCGCCCGCGCCGCAGGATGCGCACTTCGGGATCGGTCAGGATGCCAAGCCCCGTTCCTTCCACCGGATCAGCCACGCTGCCCGGCTGGAAGCGGTATTCGCGAATACCCAGAATGGTGAAATTGTCGTCCACCAGCCATTGCAGGAAGGCGGAGGCCTCCTCGACGATGTCGCGGTCCAGTGGCGAGGGCGTCTCGCGCAGATCGCGTGCGGCCTCGACCAGCCGCTCACGCATGGCCGGCCAGTCGGCGACGGCGCTGGAGACATCGGCGTAAACGCGCGTCAGCTCTTCGACAAGACGCTCGCGCCGCTCGGGATCGTGAATGCGTGGTAGGTGCAGATGAATAAGGCTCTCGCGGCTGACGCCCGGGGCCGGCGCCTGCGCACCCGCCTCGCCAGACAGCGACACCACCGCGCCCGACGCATCGCGCGCGACATCGAGGATGGGGTGCGACACCAGCAGCGGCTCGAAGCCCAGATCCACCACCGCCGCAAGCGTCGAATCGAACAGGAACGGCACGTTGTCGTTGATCACCTCAACCACGGTGATATCGCGTGCATCCGCATCACCATCGGTGGGCGGATCGCTCAGCCGGATGCCCGGCACGCCGCGCCGGTGGGGCTCGCGCACATAGTCGAAAGCCTCCGTGACGCGGTCAGCAAGAAAGGCATCCGGCAAAACAACCAGATCCTCCGTCGCAACCCCGCCCAGCAAGGCCTCAACAAACCACCCAGGAACAGTGCTGTCGCGTTCCTTCAGAACGCCTGCAATACGCCCAATAAGATCACCAGCCGCCACGTCTGTCTCCCATACGGATGCCGCGTCGGTTTATCCGACCGGCGGTTGAGACCGATGGCTTTCTGCCGATCGGCCTCTTGAAGCGTTTTCGGGCAAGGCGGGCAGCGCTTCAGGTCAATAAAGCGTACCCGGCCAATAAGTTATAGCGCTTCCAGGAAACATCCGAGCGCCGTCGGCAGCATAGACGATCTTGTCGTGCCCAGAAAGTGTCCATTCCGGCCAACACCGCTTATTATATGCAATATCTGTCTTTTTTTGCCGGACGGCCGCAGAGGTAGTGACAAACGCCGAAACCCGCCCCGAAGATCCGGGCCGGGCTGGCGGCGTGTTACGCAACCGAAACAATAAAGCTGGAAAAACTGACGCAATGTCGATCCGGACGGTCTCGCAGGTGGGACTCGCCGAAGGGGCTGGGGGGCTATGAAACTCAGCGTATCGAACCGCCAGACCGTCCAGATGACAGGTATTAATCTGACGGCGGAATGGGGCCAGATCACGGCACTGGCGCGACGTCCGCGTGATCATGTCGAGACAATCCGTCGGCTCACCCGACATAATCATCCGGATATTGCGTCCCTTTCTGCGCCCCGCTTGTATCATGGGGCTTGCATACGGGCGGTGCGGCGGCCATCATTCAGATTGTCTGGCTGTTCGATAAAGCAGAAAGACAGTCTGGCGGAAACCGAATGGCTGGAGGGAAGCGGATTGAGTGAAGCGGGAGGCGGTGATCCCGAGCAGACCACGGCATCGATGGCGACAAGCCCTCAAGACGCCCCCTCTCGCCGCGAGACAATGCGCGCCGCCGTCATTCCGCTCCGCACCCAGACGAATGCCGCGTCCAGCTCGTCCCAGCAGGCATATGCAGGCCCGGTCACCTTCAACCAAGCGGAACTGCGACTGATTTTCGGCATCTACGGACGCAAGGTCGCAGCCGGGGAGTGGCGCGACTACGCCATGGATTTTCTGCGCGATCAGGCGATCTTTTCGATCTATCGCCGCTCGTCGGAAGTGCCGCTCTACCGCATCGAAAAGACGCCGCGCCTTGCACGGCGACAGGGCGAATATGCCGCCATCGCGGCTTCCGGCTTCATTCTCAAGCGCGGCGGCGATCTGGGGCGCGTGCTCGCCGCCCTCGACAAGCCACTGAAAATCGTCCGCTGATCCTCGTGGAAATGGCACTCAACCCCTGAAATGCAAAAACCCCGGCGTCACCGCCGGGGCTTCGTCATCATCGCAAGTTCCGGGTGGGGCTTGCCCACCCGCATCGACGCCTGAGATCAGTTACGCTGCTGGCCGAAGAGCTGCAGCAGGAACATGAACATGTTGATGAAGTTCAGGTACAGGCTGAGCGCACCGAGCACAGACTTCTTGGCCGCGATCTCGCCGCCGTCCATCTCGTAGTACATCTCCTTGATGCGCTGCGTGTCGTAGGCGGTCAGGCCGGCGAAGATCAGCACACCAATGGCCGACACCGCGAACTGCAGGCCGCTCGACTGCAGGAAGATGTTCACCACCGAGGCAATGATCAGGCCGAACAGGCCCATGATCAGGAACGACCCCATGCCCGACAGGCTACGCTTCGTCGTGTAGCCATAGAGGCTGAGCGCACCGAAGGCAGCGGCGGTGATGAAGAACACCTGCACGATGGACGACTGCGTATAGACGAGGAAGATCGACGAGATCGACACGCCCATCAGCGCAGCGTAGACGAAAAACAGCATCCGGGCGGTGCTGGCCTGCATCTTCGCGATGCGGAAGCTGATGAAGAACACCATCGCAAGCGGCGCGAGGATCGCCACCCACTTCAGCGGCGTGGCGAACAGCGTGTACCCGAACTGCGTCAGGAAAACGCCACCGCCGATGCTTGCCACAGCGCTTGCCGGATCGCTGGTCACAGCGGCCATGAAAACGCCAAGCGACGCCAGACCCGTGATGGCGAGGCCAAGCACCATGTTGTTGTAAACGCCGAGCATGAACGCGCGCAGGCCCTGATCGAGCTCCGCGCTGCCAGCCCGGGCCGCACCCTGCCCATAGGCCGGTGCGTTGCGGTTCCAGTTCGACATAATGATTCTCTCCCGAGAGAAATAGTGTCCGAAAGATACGGACGTTATCGCCAATATGGCCCGCATCAACCGTCAATACAAGTCAACCGGACAGGCGCAGCGGCAATGAATCCCGGTCGATGTCGCATCGCCCGCCACAGGCCCACGCGATACGCGCCAGCCCTACACACCTGAAGATCCCGCATAACAGGCTGATTGTATTTCAGGATTCCGCATCTTTTCCAATTTTACGACCTTTTCCCAAGCATTCCTTGAAAGACCAGTCGCACGCCAACTAAACATAAAACCTGAATTTTATGCAATCACGGCCAACTCTTCCAACATCCGATCATGCCAGCAGCTTTATTACCGCGTCATCTGATCGGAACCTGCCGAAACTGTCAGTAGCATCGATGTCCGGCATGGAAAAGTGTGTGTTTGAAGAGATAGCCACGATCAGGAGATCTGAATGAAGCGACACTCTACTGCGACATTACGCCGGTTTATTGTTTCGGCTATCATCGCCGCGACTGCCGCAGTCGTCCATCCCGCCGGGCCGGCAAATGCGCAGGGCCTTCCTAATCTGGGAGCGATTTTCGGCAATGGCGGCGTCAATCCGCGCGGTGCGGTCGATATGGGACTGGGCCTGCTCAACGAGGGCATTCGCCAGCAGAAAGCCGCCGATGCCCGCCGCCGTGCTGCGGAGTCTGCCAGGCGGGAGCAGCTTCGCCGTGCCGAACTGTCCAAAACCAAGGCAGGCCGAGCAAAGCTCGCACGTGAAGATGCAGCCGCCCGCAAGCGCGCAAAGCAGCAGGAGCAGATGTATGACGGCCTCGCCCGCGCCATAGCAGGAGGCATTCTCGGCGGCGGCGGTGGCGGCAGTGGTGGCCGCAACGGCGAAAGCTACAGCGAGTATAAATCGAGATGCTATCAGCCGAGCACTGTCACGGCTGATGCCAATCGCGGCGGAATGATGTGGATGTGTTAGGCAGCGAGAATCTGCCCGTTAAACCCACACCCCACACCTACCGTTCCCGCAGATAGGCGGCGGGCCGCTGGGCGAGGACGCGCCATGTGCCGGCAAGCGCCAGCGTCACCGCCACGGCGACCGCGATCAGCGCGGCGACGATGGCGGGGCCGGGCACGAAATCAGCCGGCAGGCGCATGACCTGCGTCATGATCACCATTGCCGCCGCCGAACCCGCCAGAAACCCGAACAGCGCCGACACCAACGCCAGCAGGCCATATTCCAGCGCA
Organism: Pseudochelatococcus contaminans; assembly: GCF_014195635.1. Classification (GTDB taxonomy): domain Bacteria; phylum Pseudomonadota; class Alphaproteobacteria; order Rhizobiales; family Beijerinckiaceae; genus Pseudochelatococcus; species Pseudochelatococcus contaminans. The sequence goes on from NZ_JACICC010000002.1 coordinate 302,897, forward strand.
TAGGCACGCAGCAATCGGCCACGGGTCGCGCCGAGCGTTTTCAGGATGACGGCGTCGTAAAGCCGGGCCCGGTGCGAAGCCGCCAGCGCCCCGCCAAGCACAAGCGCGCTGGCGATCAGCGCCACCGCGCTGGCCGCCGCCATGGCCACGGCAAGCTGGCCAACCATGTCGTTCACCGCCGTCAGCACGTCGCGCACCCGCACGCTGGTCACGGCGGGGAAGCGGGCGGCGATCTCCCGCACCAGCGTCAGGTTGCCGCCCGCTTCCGCGCCTGCCGGTTCGGTGAGCGTCGCGAGCACGGTGTAGGGCGCGCCCGCGAACGTATTGGGTGAAAACACCATGACGAAGTTGATGCCCAGCGAGCGCCACTCCACCGACCGCAGGTTGGCGATAGTGACAGGGATTTCGCGCCCCAGCACATTGACAACCACCGCATCGCCGACGCCGAGACCAAGCTGCTCCGCGATAACGGCATCGAACGACACGAGCGGCGGGCCGTCATAATCTGCGGGCCACCAGTCCCCGGCAAGGATGTTGCTGCCCTCGGGCGGGGTATCCGCGAAGGTGATACCGCGATCGCCCTCCAGCACCCAGGCCACTTCCTCGGGCGAGGTATAATCCTGCGCGCGGATGCCCTTCAGCGATATGATACGTCCGCGCATCATCGGCACACGCTCGATGGTGCTGCCGGGCACGGCCCCGTCCAGATATTGCGCGAACGCGTCGGCCTCCTGCGCCTGCACGTCGAGGAAGAAGAACGCGGGCGCGCGCTCCGGCAGTGAGCGCGTCAACTCGCGGCGCAGGCCGGCATCGACGAGCACCAGCGTCACCACCAACGTCACGCCAAGGCCCAGCGACAGCACCAGCGCCGGCGTCAGTGTGCCGGGCCGGTGCAGATTGGCCAGCGCCAGCCGCCATGTCGGATTGGCCGTATGCGGCAGCGCCCGCGCGGCGCGCATGGTGCCGATGGCCACCAGCCGCAGCAGGCCGAAAGCAATGGCCGCCGCCACGAGGAAAATCGCCGCCACGCGCACATTATGCGCCAGCGCCAACGCCACGACGATCAGCAACACGCCCGCCCCTGCCGCCGCCAGACGATACCGCAAACGCGGACGGGCTTGCGCGGCGTCGACATGATCGCGGAACAGCGCCGCCACCGGCACGTCATGCACACGCCCCACCGGGCCCAGCGAAAAGGCCAGCGCCGCCAGCGCGCCATAGAGGGCGGCCGCGAGCAGTTCCAACGGCGCAAGCCGGGGTACAATGGGCAGCGGCAGTACATCCTGCGCCACCCACACCACGATGAACGGCATGAGCGCGCCCACGACCAGCCCGATGACGATGCCGATAGCGGCGATCATCATCACTTCGGTCAATGCCACCGCGACCGCGACGCCGCCGGAAGCGCCAACCGCCTTCAGCGTCGCCATGGTGGTGCGCCGCCTGTCCGTGAAGCCGCGCACGGCGTTCGCCACACCGACGCCGCCCACCAGCAACGCCGTCATGCCGACAAGCGTCAGGTATTGCGTGAACTGGTCGATGCGTCGCTGCAACTGCGGCGCGGCCTCGCGCCGGTCACGGATGCGCCAGCCTTCATCGGGAAAAGCATCGCCCGCCCGTGCGGTGAAACGCGCCAGCGCCGCATCGTCCAGCTCACCACCGGGCAGCACAAGCCGATACACGTGGCTAATGATGCTCCCCGGCTGCACAAGGCCCGTGCGCGCCAGCGCCTCATGCGAGATCATCAACCGTGGACCGAAGCCGACGCCGGTGGCGATCTTGTCCGGCTCGCTGACAAGCTCTGCCTTGATAACGAGGTCAAGATTGCCGAGCCGCAGCACATCCCCCACGCCAAGGCCGAGACGCGCCAGCAGGGCCGGGTCTGCTACCGCGCCGAAACGCTCTCCCTCCCCCGCGAACGGCGCATCGCCATCGGCGGCGGGCGCGGTGTCGAGCGTGCCCACAAGCGGGTATGCGTCATCGACCGCCTTCACCTCAACCAGCGCTGCTTCGCCATCCGGCGCAACGGCCATGGCGCGAAAATCCGTGACGTGCGACAGCGCACCTTGCGCGCGCAGGAAGGCCAGCTCCTCGCCGGTCGCCTCGCGCTGCGTCAGCGTCACGGCTACGTCACCGCCAAGGATGGTGCGGCCCTCGCGTGCCAGCCCCTCGGACAACGAGCGCGCCACCGAGCCGACCCCCGCGATGGCGGCGACGCCGAGCGCAATACAGGCAAGGAAGATGCCGAAACCTCGCAGCCCGCCGCGCATGTCGCGCAAGGCCAGCCGCAGCACCAGAGGAAGCCGCACGCTCATTCCGAAGCATCCGTGTCCGCAAGCGGATATTCCACTAGCCCGGAGCGCAGCCGCACCGTGCGGTCGCATCGGGCCGCAAGGTCGGGATCGTGCGTCACCAGCACCAGCGTCGAGCCTTCGTCACGCCGCAACGAGAACAGCAATTCCACGATAGCGCGGCCTGTATCCTCATCAAGATTGCCGGTGGGCTCATCGGCCACGATGAGCGGCGGCCTGCCGACGACAGCCCGCGCGATAGCCACACGCTGCTGCTCGCCGCCGGAAAGCTGCGCCGGGTAATGCCCCGTGCGCGCCTTGAGGCCCACACGCTCCAGCGCCTTCGCAGCCCTGTCGAAGGCGTCGGACGCGCCGGCCAGCTCCAGCGGTAGCGCGACATTTTCAAGCGCCGTCATCGTCGGCACGAGATGAAAAGACTGGAACACGATGCCGATATACTTGCCGCGAAAGCGCGCCAGCTGATCCTCATCCAGCTCCGTGATGTCGAAACCATTGATGAACACCTTGCCCGATTCCACCCGTTCGAGACCGGCCAGCGTCATCAGCAGGCTGGATTTGCCGGACCCGGACGGCCCGACGAGCCCCACCGCCTCGCCGTGGGCAACGTCCAGGGACACGCCTTTCAGCGCCTCGACCCGTGCCGCGCCATGTCCGAGGCTCAGCCGCACCGAGCGCAGCCGCACCATGAGGGCCTGCTCCTCATCCGCAGGCAGGGGCGCGTGCCCCCCGGTGAGGGACGTGACGGTCGCAGGGGAAGACGTCATGGATCGGCTCGACCTTCTGGCTGGCGGCCAACTGGCTGACGGGCAACCGGCCGGCTTTGCATTTACACGATTATATATCCATGTTGACGGCATAACGCATCTGCAACATGGAGGCTGGCGTGCTGACAAGTGTGTTTCGACATATAAGCGTGTTTGGAAATTTGTCGCCCAAACATCCTCGTGAACGGCAGCCCGACAACGCACATGCATCACGAGGCTTGTGCGCTGCTTTCTCCCGGCGGACACTGTCGGCTCTGGCTCTGGTTACGGGAATGGCCGCCATGATTCTCACCGCTGCCCCGCAGATGGCGCAAGCACAACAGCAGGATAATACCCCGCCGCTGCGCATCGTCGCGCTGGGCGACAGCCTGACCGCGGGCTATTCCCTGCCGCAAACCGCCGCCTTCCCCGTGGTGCTGGAGGCTGCGCTCAAGGCCCGTGGACACTATGTCACCATCGCCAACGCCGGCGTATCAGGAGACACCGCCAGCGGCGGCCTTGCGCGTCTCGACTGGTCCGTGCCCGACGGCACGCAGGCCGTCATTCTGGAACTGGGCGCCAACGACATGCTGCGCGGCGTCGATCCGGCCGTGACGGAAAAGGCGCTCGACACCATCATCACCCGGCTGAAGGAGCGCGGCATCGCCGTTCTGCTGGCAGGCATGTTCGCCGCGCCAAACCTGGGGCAGGACTACGCCAACCGCTTCGAGAGCATCTACACGAACCTTGCCAGCAAGCACGATCTCGTGCTTTACCCCTTCTTTCTCGATGGAGTAACTGGAAACGCACCTCTCGTCCTGCCGGACGGCCTGCATCCCAGCGCGGCCGGCGTGGAAGTTATCGTGGAGCGCATCCTGCCCACCGTCGAACGTTTCATCGCCGGCGTCACCGCCGCGCCCTGACTTCACCACACCCCGCCGGAGTTGACATGTCGATCGTCTACCGCAAGCTTGGCCGCACGGACCTGACCATTCCCAGCATCGCGCTGGGCACCATGACATGGGGCGACCAGAACACCGAGGCCGAGGGCCACGCCCAGCTTGATTACGCGCTGGAGCGCGGTATCAATTTTCTCGACACGGCGGAGATGTATTCCACGCCCCCCAAGGCCGAGACGCAGGGCAACACCGAGCGTGTCATCGGCACGTGGCTGAAGGCCCGCAACAACCGCGACAAGGTCACCATCGCCACCAAGGTTATCGGCCGCACGCAGAACACGTGGTATCGCGATGACGGCTCCACCACGGAGCTTTCGCGCAAGCAGATCTTCGAAGCCGTCGACAAGAGCCTGCAACGCCTGCAAACCGACTATATCGACCTCTACCAGCTTCACTTTCCCGACCGGCCCTTCGCCTATTTCGGCTCCAACCACACCATCTTCCGCGACACGCGCGGCACCGTGAACGAGGTGCCGATCGACGAAACTCTCGCTGCGCTGGATGAAATCGTGAAAGCCGGCAAGGTGCGTTATGTTGGCCTGTCCAACGAAACTCCGTGGGGCGTGTCGCGCTTCCTGAATCTCTCCGAGCGGCATGGCCAGCCGCGCGTGCAGTCCATTCAGAACGCTTATTCGCTGACCAATCGCACCTTCGAAGTGGGGCTTGCCGAGTTCGCCCTGCGAGAGGACGTGTCCTTGCTGGCCTATTCGCCGCTGGCGCAGGGCTATCTCACTGGCAAGTATCGCGACGGGGCATTGCCCGCTGGCTCCCGCAAACAACTCTACAACCGTCTGAACCGCTATCAGACGCCAGGTTCCGAGGCGGCATTCAACGCCTATGTCGATCTGGCCCATGAACTGGGTCTGGACCCTGCCCAGTTCGCCATCGCCTTCGTGCATACACGCCCGTTCGTCGCATCCGTCATCATCGGCGCGTCATCGTTGGCGCAACTTGAAGCAGATATCGATGCCGCTGAAATCGCCATCACACCGGAGATCGAAGAGCGCATCGACGCGATTCACCTTTTGAACAGCAATCCCACGCCATAGGACTTTTCCACTTTTCATCTAACAGCAGAAATGCTTTATCTTTTTAGATATGCAGCGACTCTGGCTTTCTTTAGAATTGCTTTAATCTATAAAGGTAAAGCTTCTGCTTGCTTGCAGCCATCGTCATCATTACATGCATTTTCGACGGAATCTGTCCGCCGCAAGATGCGTCCGAATGGAGACATATACGATGGCCGATTTTCTGGCCCGCCCGCTGACGAAAAAGGAGATGGACGCCATGCGCCGCGCGGCGCGTGACGAGGCCAGCGTATCGCGCAAGTTCTGGTCTTCGCTGAAACGCGTGGTCAACAACCTGCCGTTTGCGGAAGATCTGGTTGCCGCTTTCGTCTGCGCCAAAGATCCGCAGACATCGCCGAAGGTGCGTTACGCCCTGCTCGGCGGTCTCGGCTATTTCATCATGCCGATTGACGCCTTGCCCGATATCCTGCCGCTGATCGGCTATTCGGACGACATGGCGGTTCTGGCAGCCCTCGTCGGCACCGTCGCAGGCGCGATCAAGCCCGAGCACCGCGACAAGGCCCGCAAGATTCTCGACAAGTCCCGCAAGGGTTGAGCGCTTGTTCCGGATTCTATATTTCGCTGCACCTTGCGCCCAATTCGATGAATTGACTTGAACGCAAACTGCTCTGGCGCAGATCAAAGCACGGCTTAAAGTTTAAAGCGCCCATTCCGGAAAAGCCGGAATGGGCGCTTCGTTTTATAACGTTGTGAGCAGGGCTTATTCAGCCGCCTGCTGCACATCCTTCACCAGCAGGCCGAGCACGTCCAACGTGTGCTCGGCGATCATCAGGCCCTCGTTGGTGCGCACGATGTAGACGCGTACACGCGACAGCGGCGAGGAGATGAGGCGGGCATTGCGGTGGTTGGCTTCCTCGTCGAGGTCGATGCCGATCCACTGCATGCCCTGCAGCACGCGCTCGCGCACGCGCCAGGAGTTCTCGCCGATACCGCCGCAGAACACCATGGCGTCCAGACCGTCGAGAGCTGCCGACAGAGCACCCACTTCACGGCGCACGCGGTTGACGAAGTAATCGATCGCTTCCCGCGCCTCGCGCGTGTCGGAGGCTTCGAGGTCGCGCATGTCCTGCGACAGGCCGGAGAGACCGAGCAGACCCGACTTCGTGTACAGGATGTTGCGGATTTCCGACGAGCTGTAGCCCTTCTGGTCGAGCATGTAGAGCAGCACGCCGGCATCGAGGTTACCGCAGCGGGTGCCCATTGGCAGGCCGTCGAGTGCCGAGAAACCCATGGTCGAGGCGATGGAGTGGCCATAACGCACGGCGCACATGGAGGCGCCGTTGCCGAGGTGGGCGATGACGACGCGGCCTTCCGCATCCAGCGGCGCGATCTGCTTCATGCGGCGGGTGACGTATTCGTAGGACACGCCGTGGAAGCCGTAGCGGCGCACGCCTTCGTTGTAGAACTCGCGCGGGATGGCGAACGTGTCGTTATAGAACGGGTGACCGCGATGGAACGAGGTGTCGAACACCGCCACCTGCGGCACACCGGGAAACGCCTCGCGCGCGGCAAGGATGCCGGCGATGTTGTGCGGCTGATGAATGGGTGCGAGCGGGATCAGCTTTTCTAGCTCGGCGATCACGGTGTCGTCGATCTTGACCGGCTTGGTGAAGCGCACGCCGCCGTGCACGACGCGGTGGCCAACAGCCACAACCTCGCTGCCGGGGAACGTTTCGTCGATCCAGCGCAGGATCACGTCCACACCCTCGGCGTGGTTGGAGATGCCGCCGGAAGCCTTGTCGAAGTTCCGCTCGCCAAACGACTGGCCCTCACCGTCCTTGGCGGAGAAAACAGTGGCAGAGGCGCCCAGGCCCTCGATCTGCCCGGTGGCCAGATTGACCGGCTTGCCTTCGGTTACGTCGAACACGACGAACTTGATGGAGGAAGAGCCCGCATTCAGCACGATAAGGGTCTTGGACATGAAGTCGTTCCTTCGGGAAAAAACGGTCATCAGGTAATAGGGGCAGATAAAAAAGGGCCGGCCCGAGAGGCCGGCCCATTGCAGCAATTATTCCGCGGCCTTGGCCACGACCACGTCCGCATCGCCTTCGAACGGACGCCCGTTCGTGCGCCAGTAGTCATAGAACTGGGCCAGCGCGGCCGAAGCCAGGCGGGCGCGGTCATTGTCGGCGCGGCTGGTCAGCATCACCGGAGCCTTGGCGCCGAGCACGAGGCCGGCAGCTTCGGCGCGGCCCACGAAGGTCAGCTCCTTGGCCAGCATGTTACCGGCTTCAAGGTTCGGCACGACGAGGATTTCCGCCTTGCCGGCCACCAGAGACGTGATGCCCTTCGTGCGCGCGGCTTCCGTGTCGATGGCGTTGTCCATGGCCAGCGGGCCGTCGACGATGCCGCCACGGATCTGGCCGCGATCGGCCATCTTGGACAGGATCGCCGCGTCGAGCGTCGACGGGATGTTGACGTTGACCGTCTCCACTGCCGACAGCACACCCACGCGCGGCTGCTTGACCCCGCAGGCGATGGCCAGATCGATGGCGTTCTGCGTGATGTCGACCTTGGTCACCAGATCAGGCGCGATGTTGATGGCCGCGTCGGAGATGAACAGGAGGTGATCGAGGGTAGGCACGTCCATGACGAAGGTGTGGCTGATGCGCCGCGAGGTGCGCAGGCCGCCGTCGCGCTTCACCACCTGGCCGAGCAGCTCGTCAGAATGGATGTTGCCCTTCATGATGGCGCGGGCTTCGCCGGTGTTGATCAGCTCAACCGCCTTGGCGGCGGCGGCACGGTGACCGTCCACCTCGATCAGGCGATAGCCGCTGATGTCGGCGTCGAGTTCGGCGGCAGCCTTTTCAATGGCGGCGCGCTCACCGATGAGGATCGGAACGATCAGGCCCTTCTGGGCCGACAGAACCGCACCGCCGAGCGAATTGTGGTCGTCGGGCGAGACGACGGCGGTCGGCAGCGCCGGAAGCTGCGCCGCGCGCGCCACCAGCTTGCCGAAGTGGTCATGCTCGTCGAGGATCAGTTCCGGCAGCGCGTTGGTATCGGCCTCAATGCGCTCCAGCGGCACTTCGACCTCGGCGCGGCCTTCGGCCAGCAGGTCGCCGTCGACGCTGGTCACGCGGGTCTCGAAAGTAGCCAGCGGCTTCTCAAGCTTCTCGGTGCAGCGGACAGAGGCGATGACCTTGTCGCCAAGGCGGACGCGCTTGTGGAACGTCAGGTTCTGCACGCGATAGAGCGTGCCGGGGCCGGGCAGACGGTTGCCGAGAGCCGCCGAGATCAGCGAGCCGATCCACATGGAAGGGGCGGAAGGCTGTTTGTCTTCGTTGCCGGGCAGGTTGGCGGGGTTGACGTTACCCGTAACGTGGGCGAACAGGTAGAAATCCTGAGCCGTGGCCGTGCGTTCCACGGAGGCTTCGTCACCCACCTTCAGTTCGTCCCAGGTGGTGTTGCGAACGGTATTGCTCGACATCGTTCAATCTCCTTGGGAAAATCCCGCTTCCGGGGACAAATCCCGCTCCTTGGGAAAATCTCCGGCCCGCCGCGTGCGGCCAGCCGGAGAAAGGGTTGGAAGGGAGCTTCCCGACGGAAGCCCCCCGAAGGCGAGCATTACTCGGCGGCGGCGACCGCAACCGGCTTTGCGGGCTTTGCAGCGGCGAAAGCTTCTTCCACTTCCTGCAGCGCGATCAGCGCGGCGGGATCGATTTCCTCACGGGTCGGGCCGGCGATCTCGATGGCGAGATCGATGGCGCGCTTGCGCTCGGCCGGGTCCTTGATCAGGTCGGGCAGCGTCAGCAGCGCCTGTTCGCGTTCCAGTTCCACGATCACGCTCTGCTCGTGGATGAGGTGGGCGCGAGCCTGCTCGCTCAGCGTGTCGAACGGCGCGGAGCGGGTCAGGATCTGGGCCGAGCGGGCCAGACGCGTGCGGCGCACGTTGCCGCGAGCCTGTGCGAGGATGATGAGGATACGCACCACGCCTTCGGCGAAGCCACCCTTGTCCACGCGGGCAAGGATTTCCTGCACTTCCGTACGGGCACGCAGATCGGTCTCGGTGTTGTCGCTCTCTGCGGCGCGGCGGCGCAGCTCTTCCTTGCCGACAGCCTGCATCCACGGAGTGGTGTAGATCGACAGGAAGGTAAGTTCCTTCATCGCGTCGTTCACGTCGCGCCAGCCGTCGAGCGCGTTCTCAATCGCATCCGCCCAGACGTTCTGCAGGGCGAAGAACGCGTTGTCCTTGCTGACCGGATGACGGTTTTCGCGCACCTGCTCGGCGATGCCGGCGACGGGCGCAACCAGCGGGTTCTCGTCGGAGACGGCGACGCGCTGCACGCGCGGCCAGGCCGACTTGAAGTAACGGTCGGCGCTTTCCGGCGTCACGACCGAACGCACGAGCGGACGCACCGCCAGTTCGTAGAACGAAGCGCCAAGCTGCGAGTAGCGTGCCACGGCGGCGAAAGCAGCGTTGTCGTCCGGGCCGGCATCGATGGCCTTGATGTCGTCGATGGTGCGCGGCTCAAGGCTGATGTGCAGACGCTCGGGACCGTCTTCCAGCACCAGCTCGTAGAGACCGGGCGCCAGCGCCTCGATGGCCTCGATGGTGCCGGCGATGGCATCGTGCTCACGGCCGGCGACCTTCGCGGACACGAAGATGCCGAGATGGCCGATGGACTGGTGAACGATGTAGATGATGCGCTGGCCGCGGGCCTTGATGTTCTCGGCCGAACCGTAGAGGTCGACGATCCAGTTCAGGGCCTGCTGCGGCGGGGTGATATTGTCGCCGACAGAGGCGAACACGATCACGGGGCATTCGATGTCGCGCAGGTCGATGTTCTTGTGGCCCAGCCTGGACGTACCCGTGCCCAGCTTGTTACCGACGAACAGATCTTCGACGATCCAGCGGATTTCGGCCTCGTTCATGAAGAAGAAGCCCGACCACCAGCGCTCGAAGTCCAGGAAGCGCGGGCCTTCGGTGTCGACCTTGGCGTAGAGGTTGTAATACTTCTTCCACCAAGTGTTGCCGGGGCTCATGTTCTCAAAGTTCGTCACCAGCGCCGAGCCGTCAAACAGGCCGTTGCCGAGATCGGACGAGAACAGCGCCGGCACGATACCGCCGTTGAGGCCGGCGGAGTAGCGCATCGGGCTGCGGCCCTCGGGACCGGACCAATAAGACAGCGGCGCACCGGAAATGGCGACAGCGCCGATCTTCTCCGGGTTGGAGGCGGCGAGCAGCATGCTGGCCCAGCCACCCTGGCAGTTACCAATCACCACCGGGCGCGGCGCCTTCGGGTGACGCTCGGCGATTTCGTTGAGGAACGCGCCCTCGGCCTCGCACACGTCAGCAAGGGTCTGGCCCGGCTCCGGCTTCGGGCGGAACACGACGAAGTAGCACGCGTGACCGGCGCGCAGCGCCACGCCAACCTGGCTCATGGGCTTCATGCCGCCGATGCCGGAACCGTGGCCGGCGCGCGGATCGATCACCACGAAGGGGCGCTTTTCGTCATCAATGACGGTGCCTTCCGGCGGAAGGATGCGCAGCAGCGAGTAGTTCACCGGGCGCGGCAGCGAACGGCCATCGATAATGGTTTCGTACTGGAAGTCGAGCACCGGCGGCAGGCCGGCTGCTTCGTGTGCGAGATAGTTGTCGCCGCGCTGGCGCAGCACGTCGAGGTAAAGCACCGAGCGCTCGGCGGCATCGACGACGTACTCCGCCCATTCCTTGGCGAAATCGAGCGGGGTGAGCGAGCTGAGCGCCTGCTGGGTACGGGCGGTGCGATCGAGAGCCTCGTTGGCCTGGGTCGTCGCGATGGTGCTGGCTGCGTCAGACAGATTGTTGCCGATCCGGCGGGCGGCGGCAAGCTGCTGGTCCACGATTTTCTCGGTCAGCGCGATCCGGTCATTCAGCGTATCATTTACCTGCGTCATGTCCTGCACTCCATCCATCATTGCGGGTAACAGGCCGGTTGCCTGCCCTCCCGACGCGCCCGTATGCGCGAAGCCAGCTCCCTCTCAGGGAGCTGGCAATGGCTGCTGAAGCGATACGATATACGGGGCGCATCGCTGTCGATTCTATCACATCCACAGGCCGGCGGCATCGACCGTTACAGCTTTGAATGATGAGTGTCCCGTGAGGCCATAATAATATGGTCTCCGTCTGGGCGAGTCTTTGCCACATGCCAATAACGAAGACATGACAGCCGGTGCGATATGGAGGGCTTTTCCTGTTTCATGGATCAGGAGAAAAGCAAAACGCTGCAACGACGCGAAACAATGGCCTCGCATCGAAACAACATTTTTAGAATATTAATGAATCAAGCTTCAGGGAAGTTCCGCGGAGGCCCCGGCGCCGAAGTTCCAGCGCAGGCCGATCCGCAGATCGTGCGAGCCGCTTTCCCGCAAGGCGAGCGCGGCGGAGCGGCGCGTGCCGGTGTGCAGGTAGCGGTATCCCACATCGATACTCGCCTGCGGCGTCACCGCGAAGGCGAAACCGCCGCCAACCGCCCAGACCAGATCCGCGCGGTTCCCGTTTCCGCCAAACGCACCGTCGACCGACAACCCGTTCCAGCCGGCGCCGACACCGGCCCCGACATAGGGCGTTACCCCATACCAGGTGCCAAGATCGGCATAGACATTGGCGAGCACGGTGGCACCGGAGATGTGCGCGCGCGCACCATCGGCAGTTCGGATATTGGTGCGTGAACGGTATTCCGCCGTGATATCCGCCCGCAGGACATGCGCGAAACGATAACCCGCGCCGATACCGGCGATCCCCCCTCCCGACAAGCCGGGAGAGAAACGGCCGTTCGCCGTCAGCGCCTTGCCAGCCGTGAGCGAGCCGAAACCGGCATCGGCCCGCAGATAAAAACCATTATCGCCGGCAGCAAAGAACGGAATGGTATCGAGGTCCGGCGCGTCGGGCAGCGAGACGTCCTCGATCGGCCCGGCGGCGGCATTCTCCCCGTTCCACTCGGCCGGATGAAGGCGCAACGGAACCTCGTCCGCGCTGGCCGGCGCGATGCAGAGCATAGCCGCCAAACCACCCGCCACACTGCCGAAGAGAAAATTCCGAAACGTCATCCGCCACAGCCCCTGCGCCGTCCCTCGCCCAAACGGCGCGAACACGCGGGCCACTGTCAACGAACATGGTTAATAACGAATTAACCGTAAAACGCGTTTTGGCCGGAGCCGCCTTCACAACGATGAAGATCGTTCAAATACAAATACATGTCTCCCCCAACCGGCAGTGAATGCAGAAAGAGGCAGAAGCCGGCTGCGGGCGCGGCGGACGGACTATATCGACCGCAAGTTATTGAAAAATAGAAAAATCAAAGCGCCAGCCATCCTTGAAATCCGTGAGAATGGCTGGCGCTCCTTGCATTAACTACATACGCGGTGCCCGCGCTTGCGCAGCGCGTCAAGCAACAGCCCGGGAAATTTCATCGACAATCTCGTCCACGACCGAATTGACCAGATCGCCATTATCGCCTTCGCCCATCACGCGGATCACCGGCTCCGTCCCGGATGGGCGCACCAGAAGTCGCCCACCATCTCCAAGACGCTCACGCGCCCGTTCGATAACCGGCAAAAGCACGTCATCGGAAGGCGCATCCTTGGCGAAGCGCACGTTTTTCAGCACTTGCGGCAGCGGCTCGAACAGGTGACAGACCTCGCTCACCGGCCGGTCACGGCGGCGAATCACAGCCAGCAGTTGCAAGGCAGCAACGAGACCGTCACCCGTCGTGCCATAATCTCTCAGGATGACATGGCCGGATTGCTCGCCGCCCACATTATATCCATCGGCTCGCATCCGCTCCAGAACGTAGCGATCGCCAACCGCCGTGCGGGCAAGTTCGAGACCGATGCCGCGCAGATAGCGTTCCAGCCCAAGGTTGGACATCACCGTGGCCACGATACCCGGACGCGACAGGCGGCCATCTTCCTTCCAGAGCGTCGCGATGGCAGCCATGAGCTGATCGCCGTCAACGACCTGCCCCTTTTCATCCACGACGATCACGCGGTCTGCATCGCCATCAAGGGCGATGCCGATGTCGGCCCGCGTTTCATGCACCTTGGCGATCAGCGCCGACAGAGAAGTCGATCCCACGTCGCGGTTGATATTAAAGCCATCGGGCTCGACACCGATTGCGATGACTTCCGCACCAAGCTCCCAAAGCGCCTCGGGCGCAACGCGATAGGCCGCACCGTTGGCGCAATCCACCACGATGCGCAGCCCTTCGAGGTTGAGCCCTTTTCCGGGCGTGCGGCCATTGGCTGAAATCGTTTGCTTGGCGAATTCGATATAGCGCGCGTGTACACCCTCGATACGCTTGGCGCGGCCCATGCGCGCCGGGCTGACAAGCCGGTCGCCGACCCCCGTATCGATCAGTCCCTCGATCTGCGTTTCCACTTCATCCGACAGCTTGTAGGCATCGGGGCCGAAGAGTTTGATGCCGTTGTCCTCATACGGATTGTGAGAGGCGGAGATCATCACACCGAGATCGCAGCGCATCGAGCGGGTGAGCATCGCGACCGCAGGGGTCGGCATTGGGCCGAGCAGCAGCACATCCATGCCCACGGACGTAAAGCCGGCGACAAGCGCATTCTCGATCATGTAACCGGAAAGCCGCGTATCCTTGCCGATAACGACGCGGTTACGGTGATCGCCACGCTGAAATGCAAGCCCGGCAGCCTGTCCCACCTTGAGAGCCAGTTCAGGCGTGATCGTTGCATTGGCGCGTCCACGAATTCCGTCGGTTCCAAAATAGCTGCGCGTCATATGTCTTTCCACTGGTTCGCTATCGTGCCGCCGTCGCGTCGAATAAAGGGCTCATGATCTCTCGCCATTTCGATAAAAAGCACGACGCGATAGCCTGACAACTTTAGGGGCCTTGCTGGCAATACAAGAATTATAGACAAATGTATCATCAAACGCCTTCATCAGAGCCAATGCGCGATGCACCGTCAGCAGATGGTGGCCATAAACATCCAGAGATCCGAGATTTGCAGGAAATATGGCTTTCAGGCAGGACAGTCGGGAGACCTCGCAATCAAACGGCCGGATTTCTCCGGCCGTTATCTCACGTTTCGTCATACGCCGCCTGACGGCGGTTCGTCAGGATTGCGGCTGCGGTTCCAGCCCCTGCCCCGGCTCATCCTTGGGCCGGTTGCGTCCGGCGGAAGGAACCGGCGAACCACGCGGCGGCGTCGGATCGCTCGGGTCGCGAACCGGCGGCTGACCGGCGATCAGCTTGACGATCTCGTCTCCGCTGAGCGTCTCATATTCGAGCAGCCCCTGCGCAAGCTTTTCAAGATCGTCCCGCTTCTCCGTGAGGATGCGGCGCGCTTCCTGCAAACCGGCCTCGACGAAGCGACGGATTTCAGCGTCGATCTTCTGCGAGGTCGCTTCCGACACGTTCTGCTGACGTCCGACGGACATGCCCAGGAACACTTCGTCCTGATTCTCGCCGTACATCACAGTACCAAGCTCACGAGAGAAGCCCCACTGCGTCACCATAGCCCGTGCAAGGCGCGTGGCCTGCTGGATATCGGACGATGCGCCCGAAGTGACCTTGTCGTCGCCGAAGATGATCTCTTCCGCCACACGTCCGCCCATCATGATGGCCAGCCGCGAGGTCATCTGCTCGTAGCTCATGGAGAGCTTGTCGCGCTCGGGCAACTGCATGACCATACCGAGCGCACGTCCGCGCGGAATGATCGTTGCCTTGTGTACCGGATCGGTTGCAGGCACGTTGAGTGCAACGATGGCGTGGCCGGCCTCATGATAAGCGGTGAGGCGCTTTTCGTCCTCGCTCATGACGAGGGTGCGGCGCTCCGCGCCCATCATGACCTTGTCCTTGGCGTCCTCGAACTCGGCCATGGTGACGATGCGCTTGCCGCGCCGCGCCGCCAGCAGCGCTGCCTCATTGACGAGGTTCATCAGGTCCGCACCGGAGAAGCCGGGCGTGCCGCGTGCAATCGTCTTCAGGTCGACATCAGGCGCCAGCGGCACCTTGCGCACATGCACGCGCAGGATACGCTCGCGACCAGCGACGTCGGGGTTCGGCACCACGATCTGACGGTCGAAACGACCGGGACGCAGCAGCGCGGGGTCAAGCACGTCCGGCCGGTTGGTGGCGGCGATGATGATGACGCCTTCATTCGCCTCGAAGCCGTCCATCTCCACCAGAAGCTGGTTGAGCGTCTGCTCGCGCTCGTCATTACCGCCGCCCAGACCGGCGCCGCGGTGACGTCCGACAGCGTCGATTTCGTCGATGAAGATAATGCACGGAGCATTCTTCTTCGCCTGCTCGAACATGTCGCGCACACGCGATGCACCGACACCGACGAACATTTCAACGAAGTCCGAACCGGAGATGGTGAAGAACGGCACGTTCGCCTCACCCGCCACGGCACGGGCGATCAGCGTCTTACCGGTGCCGGGAGGGCCGACGAGCAGGACACCGCGCGGAATGCGGCCACCAAGGCGCTGGAACTTCTGCGGATCGCGCAGGAACTCCACGATCTCCTGGAGGTCTTCCTTAGCTTCCTCGACGCCCGCGACATCCTCGAACGTCACACGTCCATGCGCCTCGGTAAGGAGCTTGGCCTTGGACTTGCCGAAGCCCATGGCGCGGCCGGCGCCGTTCTGCATCTGCCGCGACAGGAATATCCACACGCCGATGAAAACGATGAGCGGCAGCCAGTTGACCAGCAGCGCGACAAACCACGGCGTCGAATCGTTCGGCGGACGCGCGGTTATCTGCACGCCCTTCTCCGACAGCGTCGAAACAAGGCCGGGATCGTAAGGCGCATAGGTGCGGAAGGTACCGCCGGTCTTGTAGGTGCCGGTGATTTCCTGCCCGGCGATGGTCACGGCGGAAACGCCGCCCGCCTCAGCGTCGCTCAGGAGTTGGGAATAGGGAATCTCATTGCTGCTGCTGCGCTGTCCGGGGTTCTGGAACAGGCTCACCAAGGCCAGCACCAGCAGGAATATGATGACCCACAGGGCAAAATTCCGGAAATTGGGGTTCATCTTGTTATCTGTCATCCCGCAAGGTTAAGAGGCCGCGATTGTCGATAACGCCTCGTGTCGATAACGGCCCCGTCCCGACACCAGGTCCGGCCCGAACTCCGGTCCGGCGCTGGATTATTCTTCCCGGAAAGCACACCGCCTTTCCGACGGACAGGCGCTGACGCGCACATCTTTCCCGGATTGCTGCGCATTCCCGCGTAATTTAGGCATACCGCCCGCTCTTGCCAAGGTCTCGCAGTGGCGCTTGTCAGCAATAATGCGTGAATCGAACAGTCATTCGTCACCGATCGGCCCCGCACCCCGGCCAGCCCTCCCCCGCAAGCGTGGCGGCTCGGGCGCGATATCGATCTTTCCGGCGCTTGAGAGGCGCACAGTCGCCCCATGCAGCGTGCGGCGCAACGCCGCACCGGCACGCCGGGCCGCATGCATTTCGCCGCCAAGCCGCTCAAGCCTTTCCAGCGCCACAGGCCGATTCACGCCGGTCACCTGCATCAAAGCCAGCGCCAGCACCCGCAGGACGATCTCCTCCGGCTCACGCCAGACATCGGACGATACCGTCAGATGGCCACGATCATCCTGAACCAACGTCGAATAATGCCCGGCTGCGATTGTGGAGAGCGCATCTTCGGCCCGCGCGGCGCGTGCAGCCAGCCGCGTCAGTCTCTCGGGCGTCAAGCCAAGCACCGAACGTTCAGCCTCATGGCCGCGGAGCCGGGCGCGCGCGAATCGCGGATCTCGATTGGCAGGGTCGTCAACCACCTGCACCCCGGCTTCATCCGTGATCGCGATCAACCGGCGTTTGGGCAGGCCCAGAAGCGGGCGGGCGAGACGAATCCGCGTTTCCGGCATCTCCGCCACTGGCCGCATCGCCGACAATCCGCCGATGCCGCTACCACCGGAAAGGCGCATCAGCACCGTTTCGGCCTGATCGTCGCGATGGTGCGCGGTTACGACATGGCTCGCCCCGTCCGCATACGCTGCATCTGCGAGCAGCCGGTAGCGAGCAGCACGGGCGGCCTCCTGAATGCCGCTTCGCGGCTTGTTTCCTTGCCAGGTCAGCACCCGGCCCTCAAATCCAAGCCACTGCGCCAGCGCGACCACCGCCCGGGCCTCTCCGGCAGCGGATGGCCGCAAACCGTGATCCACGCTGGCAACAACGACGGCGGGCGTCCCGCGAAGGGCCGACCATCGTGCCGCGAGCAACATCAGGGCAACCGAATCAGGACCGCCGGACACGGCGAGCACCAGCTTTGGCGCATCGGCAAGCAGCGCGAATAATTCCTCGATCTCGCTGTCCGCGATGGAATCGAACGGCAGCAAGCGCGGGTCGCGGGTCAATAACGGCGTGTTATTGCAAAATTCGGTCATGAAGCCGGCTCAAATGGCGACGGCGATCAGCGCGGAAAGACGATTGGGCGCACGGCGCTCATGCGCATCGGGCGCGAGCGCGGGCAACACCTTCGCGCACTTCCGGGCCAGCATTGGGATACTTGCGAAGCGTTTCAGCCAAAGTCGCGCAGGCCTGATCGCGAGCGCCAAGCGCGTCGAGCGAAATGCCAAGCCTGAGCATGCCCTCAGGTGCACGCGGACTGTTGGGGAAGGCAGTGGTTACGCGAAGATATTGTTCGGCCGCCTCACGATAACGGCCACGAAAAAAATAACTTTCACCGAGCAGAAACGTCGCCTCCGGGGTCAACCTGTCACGCGGATGGCTTTGTAGAAACTCGCGAAATTCCATCTCGGCGGCGGCAAAGTCCTGCCGGCGCAACGATGCCTCCGCATTTCTGAAACCGGCCTGCGGATCGCCCGGCGACGTCGCGGCAACGGAGGGAATATCGGCCACAACGCCCGTGTCCGGAACCTCGGGAGCCTGCGGTGTCGCAGCCAGGCCGACAGCACCGAGGTCAAGAGGGGCGCCCGCCCCACCCGGCTCCAGCGGCGTCGACATCGCGGGAGTGTCGATGCGCGGCAACGCCAGCACCGGCGGTGAAAACGGCTCTTCACCTGCCGCGCCATCGGGGAAAGCCGACTCGGCTGCGCGTCCGGCAGAAATGGACGACGCCGGCTGTGCCGGCGTCGTGGTCTGCGTAACCTGCTGCGTGCCCCCGACGTCGTCGGATCGGGGGTCAGCGGGCGTAATGTCTGAGCGTTTCTGTTTCGCGGGGGCTGCCCCGCTCGACTCCTGGAAACGGAACTCGACATCCTCCTGAAAGCGCTTGAGCTGCTCTTGCAGGCGGCGGTTCTCGAACTCGAGCTTTTCAACGGTGCCCGACATTTCGCGCACCTGGTTTTCCAGCCGGTTGAGGCGCAGGAAGAACTCGGATGCATCCTGCGCGGCCGACTGCCCGGCCGAGGCCATGAGCAATACGACCGGCAGCAGAAGCGCCGCGAGCGCCAACCCTGCGCGGGAAAAAATCAAACGACGTGCGGTCATCAGCAAAGAACCTCGTCCGTTGCGGAATTCATGATCGGCCGATCACGGATAATGTTTTTACCCGAAACCGATCACCGCGTCAGTTTAAACTATTGCGCCCGGATAAAGCGCTTTTTGCATGGGCGATGCGCCCCGGCAACTCACGCCTGCCGGGGCGGAATATTGACGACCGAGGCTGCTTACGAGCCAGCCGGGCGGTCGAGCACCGTCACCGAACGGCGGTTCTGAGACCAGCAGGAAATGTCGTTGCAGACTGCGACCGGGCGTTCCTTGCCGTAAGACACGACGCGGATGCGGTTGGACTGGACGCCGCGCGACACGAGATAATCGTACACCGTCTGGGCGCGGCGAGCGCCGAGAGCGTAGTTGTATTCACGCGTGCCGCGCTCGTCGGCATGACCTTCGATCAGGAAGGTGTAGTGCGGATAGCGCTGCAGCCAGCCGGCCTGCTTGTCGAGCGTCGCCACGGCGGTCGAGGTCAGGTTGGTGCTGTCGGTTTCGAAGAACACGCGGTCGCCGACATTGACGACGAAATCCTGCGCCGAACCGGGTGTGGATGCGCCGGCGCCGTAAACGCCGCCAGCACCCGCCTGGTCTGTCTTGTTGGAGGCGCAGGCGCCGAGCGCCAGCGTCGCCGAGAGTATGGCAGCCGCCTTGAAGCCGGCAGAAACCTTGAGGCCAAACATAATGACTTCTCCTGAAGAACGATAATCAGATCAGTAAATGGGTTACGATATCAGCGCAGGTCGCTCACCAGTGGCGACCAGGCCGGATCGGATGCATAAGACGGCGTCGGAACGGGCACGCGAACACGGCCGGTCACATCGGCCATATACAGACGGCCGCCGCCCTCTCCACCGGGATCGCTGAAGAACATCACGAACTGCCCGTTCGGCGCCCACGTCGGGCTCTCGTTATGATAGCCTTCGGTCAGGATGCGCTCGCCCGAACCGTCGGGCTTCATGATGCCGATGGCGAACTGGCCGGCGCGCGAGCGGGTGAAGGCGATGTAGTCTCCGCGCGGTGACCACACAGGCTGGCTGTAACGTCCTTCCCCGAACGAGATACGCTGCTGGTTGGAGCCATCCGCGTTCATGACGTAAAGCTGGGTTCCGCCACCACGATCCGATTCGAAAACGATCTGGCTGCCATCCGGCGAGTATGACGGCGACGTGTCGATGGCGTTGGTCGAGGTGATGCGCGTGGTCGTCCGCGCCTTGGGCGCAATGCTGTAGATATTGGCGTTACCGCCCTGCTGGAGGCTGAGCGCAATGCGCTGACCATCCGGCGTGAACTGCGGGCTGGTCGTCATTTCCGGAAAACTGCCGACGATCTCCCGCTGGCCGCTCTCGATGTTGAGAAGCTGCACACGCGTACGCTCGTTCGGACGCTGCGACATGAACGCGACTTCCTGCGATACCGGCGAGAAGCGCGGCGACACGACGAGTTCCTCGCCGCGCGTCAGGTAACGCAGATTGGCGCCATCCTGGTCCATGACCGCCAGACGCTTGCGGCGCTTTTCCTTGGTACCCGTCTCATCGACAAACACCACCCGCGTATCGAACATCCCCTTGAGGCCGGTGATGCGCGTGAGGACCGCGTCCGAGATGATATGGCCGATACGCCGCCAATTCGCCGTGTCCGTATAATACTGCTGCCCGGCAAGCTGCTGCCCGGCGAACACGTCCCACAGGCGGAACTCGACGCGGATGCGCCCGCCGCCCTCACGAACCGCGCGGCCCGTGATCAGCGCCTGCGCATTGGCGGTCTGCCAGGCCGGAAAATCGGGCAACCCGTCGAAATCCACCTGTTGCTGCGGAAAACTGGCAGGCTCTAACGGCGCGAAATAGCCGATGCGACGCAGGTTGTTGGTGATCATCTCCGTAATGCCCGACGCAACCTCCGGATCACCCGAGAAGGGGGCGACCGCAATCGGCAGCGGGGCAAAGGTCGGGCTGTTGAGTGTGATCGAGATCTCCGCCCGCGCACCGGGCGCGGCGAGACCGAACCATGCCAACGCCAGCAAGGCGGCAGCGAATCGGGACAGCAGGGCGATCGTCTTCATCGTCGAATATCTTTCGGTCTGGAACCTCATGGGCCTCTGGCAGAAAAGTTCCGGGTCATGAACGACTGGCTGTGCGCCGGAGCCAACGGAAGGAAACATCGTCATCTCTCCCGTCAACCGAGGAAATCGCCGGGCGTGGCGTCAATACGCCAGTCGCGCCAGTCATTGTAATAAGGTGCGTACTGCGCCGGGAAGGTGTAGGGCGCGCAGCGGCGGATCGCGCGCATCACGCTTTCAGCATAAGAGCGCGAGGCAGCATCGTTCGCCCCGCTGACAAGCTGCGGCGGACCGGCCAGCGTGCCATCCTCGTTCAACGACACCCGGATGATCGGAGACGTCGTCACATCGGCCATTCCCGGCGGCGCGGAGAAGCAGCGCCCGATCTGTTCCTTCATCAGATTGCCGATGGCATCGCGCTGCGACAGCGACAGCTTCGGCGAATTGCCCGTGCGGGTGCCCGCCGACGCAGCCTGCTGCTGCCGCCCGGTGGAGCCGGATGCCTGCGGGCTTTCGCGGCTTGCCAGCAATCGCTCGATGGAATCCGCCTGGGCAGGCTTGTCCGATGCCGTGCGCGAAGCCAGCTTACGCGCCTCGGCAGGCTTGGGAGGCGCAGGCGGCTTGGGCGGCGCGGGCTTGGGAGGAGCCGGTTTCGGAGGCTCAGGCTTAGGGGGCTCGGGCTTAGGAGGCTCCGGCTTGGGAGGCTCCGGTTTGGGAGGTTCCGGCTTGTCCGGCTCCTGAACGTCGGCCAGTTGCTGCGGACGCGGGCGGGGCGTCGGCGGGGCCGGCACTGGCGGCGTCGGTTCAGGCGGAGCGACCTCAGTCACCTGCGGCGGCGTTGGCTTTTGTTCCTGCGGCTCGGGAGTCGCCTCCACCGCCGGGCGATCTTCAGACTTGTCTTCGGCCACGGGGCGCGCCACGGGCGCTGGCACATCGCGGCTGGCCTCGCCGGGATCGGGCTTCTGCTCTTCAACCTCAGCCACGCGGTCAACGCGCTGCTGCGGTGTATCCAGAACGGTTTTGGAGGTGCGGTCACCCTGCATCATGGACGAGAACGCATCCTCGGAAATCACCTCGACGGCGATGGATTCTTGCTGATCGGAAAAAGGCGGCGGCGACGAAAAGGCAACGAGCGCCGCCGTCAGCAGCGCTGCATGCGCTGCCACCGAAGCGACCAGTCCCGGCTCTTTTCCCAAGAAGCGCACGCGAGAGTCCTCAGTTCGATCCGGCGGCAAGCTTGGGGTCGGGCTCGGTCACGAGCGCAACCTTCTTGAAACCAGCCGCAGTAATAAGCGCCATGACTTCCGCCACGCGCCCGTAGTTCACCGCCTTCGCGCCGCGCACATAGATGCGCTCTTCCTCACCGGCGGGCGCAACCTCACGCAGCCGCTCGACAATGGCGCCATCGGAAAGCTCGGTGTCCAGCACGTAAACGCGCCCGTCCGCACTGACAGAAACCGTCAGCGGCTTCTGCTCCATGTTCAGAGGTTTGGCCGCCGTTTGCGGCAGGTCGAGCGGCACGCCGACCACCATCATCGGGGCCGCGACCATGAAAATGATCAGCAGCACGAGCATGACGTCGATGAACGGCGTCATGTTGATTTCGGAAATCACGCCGGGCGCCCGGCCACGGCGGCGTCCGCCACGCCCTGCACCAGATCCGGCTCCGCCAACTGACATGCCCATTCAGATCCTCCCGCCTCAAGCCGCCGCGCGTTCGTCGAGCTGACGCGACAGGATGGAGGAAAATTCGTCCGCGAAGCCTTCCAGCCGCCCCTGAATCCGCAGGGATTCAGACTGCAGCTTGTTATAGGCGATCACCGCGGGTATGGCGGCAACAAGGCCGATGGCGGTCGCGAACAGCGCCTCCGCAATACCGGGCGCAACCACGGCAAGGCTGGTGTTGTTGGAGGCCGCGATGGACCGGAAGCTGGTCATGATGCCCCACACCGTGCCGAACAGGCCGATGAACGGAGCCGACGTGCCAACCGTCGCCAGCACGCCGATGCGAGACTGCAACCGCTCGCCCTCACGCTGGATGGCCAGGTCGAGCGCCCTGTCGATGCGCTGCTGCAGGCTGCCGACTGCCCGGCGTTGACCGTCGAAACTGCGCTTCCATTCGCGCATCGCGGCCTGGAACAGCGCCTGCATGCCATGCACCGGCTTATCTTCCAGCGAGCGATAGAGTTCCTCCAGCGAACGGCCGGACCAAAACGCTTCCTCGAACTTATCCATGGAGCGCGCGTAGCGGCCGAACATCAGCGATTTGTCGATGATGATCGCCCAGCACCAGATAGATGCCGCCACCAGACCGATCATGACCAGCTTGACGACGATGTGAGCATGCCAGAACATGCTGAACAGCGTAATCTCGCTGCCTGCCATGGGCAGGGCCGTCTGAACCACAGCGGCGGTGTTCATCAAAAATCCTTTCCCACTACGGGCGTGGCACCATAACCCGGATTCGTGAGCATCCGATACGGCGCACGGCCTGCCCGACGCTTGCCGGCAGCCCTGCGACCTATCGCATGTCACGTTTCTCTCGCTTGTGCTCGCCTATAAATCTGTCGAAATCAGGGCCGAGCGGCCCCCGGTGCTGCCGGAGAGAAACCTGTTACAGTTAACGAAGAAAAGCCCGTTGCGGTTAACGCCACGTTACAACAGAGCAAATACTCCGCGTTTCACGCACCGCCGCCCTCCAGAATATGCCGCAGCGCATCGGGAATCCGCGCCGGGCGCCCGCCGGCGAGCGCCGCCACCCGGACATCGGCGGAAACAATCAGTTCCTCGCCCCGCAATATGCGCTGGGCGATGACCAGCGATGCGCCGCGCACTTCCTCGGTGCGGGTCTGCACCTCAAGCACGTCGTCCATCAGCGCCGGGCGGTGATAATCGATGGTGAGGCGGCGCACCGCAAAGAACAGCCCCTCCCCGCCCGCATGCAACTCGTTCTGCCCCACGCCGGCAAGCCGAAGACTGTCCGTGCGCCCGCGCTCCAGAAACCGCAGGTAGCCCGCATGATAGACGATGCCGGAAAAGTCGGTGTCTTCATAATAGACTCTAACCGGCAGAATATGCGTGCGCCCCTCAAACCGGCCTGCCAGATCGGGCCAGGCAGCCGGAGAGGTGGAAGCGTCATGGCTCATCGTCGGTCTCCTCGTTGAACAGCGCCCCCTGCCCCACCGGGCTACGGGGAGCGGGTTCCGCCAGTCCCAGATGCCTGAAAGCATGCGGCGTCAGCACCCGCCCGCGCGGCGTGCGCTGCACGAACCCCTGCTGGATCAGATAAGGCTCGATGATTTCCTCGATGGCGTCGCGCGGCTCTGACAGCGCCGCGGCGATGGTCTCGATGCCCACGGGGCCGCCGCCGAACGATTGCGCCACCATGATCAGATAGCGCCGGTCCATCAGGTCCAGCCCCGCGCCGTCCACCTCCAGCAGGCGCAAGGCGTGGTCAGCGATGGGCCGGGTGATGATGTCGGAACCGCCAACGATGGCGAAATCCCGCACGCGGCGCAGCAGGCGCCCGGCAATGCGCGGAGTGCCGCGCGCGCGGCGGGCGATCTCATTGGCGCCGTCCGGGCTCATGCCGATACCGATCACCTTCGCGCCGCGCGTTACGATCAGCTCCAGCTCCTCCACCGTATAGAACTGCAACCGCACCGGAATGCCGAAACGGTCGCGCAGCGGTGTTGTCAGCAGACCTTGCCGGGTGGTCGCCCCCACCAGCGTAAACTTCGGCAGGTCGATCTTGACCGAACGCGCCGCCGGCCCCTCGCCGATGATCAGATCAAGCTGATAATCCTCCATCGCCGGATAGAGAATTTCCTCCACAGCCGGATTGAGCCGGTGGATCTCATCGATGAACAGCACATCGCGCTCATCGAGATTGGTGAGCTGGGCCGCCAGATCTCCGGCCTTGGCGATGACGGGGCCGGAGGTGGAGCGGAAATTCACGCCAAGCTCGCGCGCCACGATCTGTGCCAGCGTCGTCTTGCCGAGGCCGGGCGGGCCGACAAACAGCACATGATCGAGCGCGTCGCTGCGCGTCTTCGCCGCTTCGATAAACACTGCAAGGTTCGCCCGCGCCTGCGCCTGCCCGATGAACTCACCAAGCGCAAGCGGACGTAGAGACAGCTCCTGATCGTCCTCACGCTCATGCGGCGTCAGAATACCCTTGCTCATGCCGCAAGCTCCCTGAGCGCAAGGCGAATGAGCGTCGCGGTGTCGGCGTCCTCACCGGCAGCTTCAGCCACCACGGCAACGGCGCGCGCCGCCTGAGGCTCGCCGTAACCCAGATTGATCAGCGCCGAAACCGCATCGGCCACAGGCCGGGGCGCATCCGCCACCGCTGCCGTGTAGGGAACCGCGGCCTCGCCCGGACCGGGCAGGAAGGCAGGCGTCTTGTCCTTCAGCTCGGACACCAGACGCGCGGCAAGCCGCGGCCCGACACCCGGCGCACGGGCCAGCGCCGTCTTGTCGCCGCGCCCGATCGCCGCCGTCAGCGCCGGCGGATCGAGCACCGTCAGGATGCCCAGCGCCACCTTCGCGCCAACACCCTGCACGGTCTGTAACATGCGGAAGCACTCACGCTCGGCGTCGGAGCGAAATCCGTAGAGGCGAATCATATCCTCGCGAACCACGGTCTCGATGGCGAGCGACGCCGCCTCTCCCGCCGCCGGCAGCGCCTGCAACGTGCGCGCCGAACAATGAACCAGATAACCGACGCCGTGCACGTCGAGAATCACATGGTCCTCACCCTGGCTGTCGACGACGCCTTTCAGTTTGCCGATCATGATGCGGCTTCCGCGAGCGTGCGGCTTAACAAGCCGTGAGATTTGCGATGATGGGCATGGGTGATGGCAACGGCAAGCGCGTCCGCAGCATCCGGCGTGCGCGCGTTGGACAGTGGCAGCAGCACGCGGATCATGGCTGCGATCTGCGCCTTCTCGGCATGGCCGACGCCCACCACCGTTTTCTTCACCTGATTGGCCGCATACTCCGCCACCGTCAGCCCCGCCAGCGCCGGCACCAGCAGCGCTATACCGCGGGCATGGCCCAGCTTCAGCGTAGCCTGCGCATCCTTGTTGACGAAGGTTTCTTCCACTGCCGCCTCATCCGGCGTCCACGCGCCGAGCACGCCCGCCAGCCCGTCGTGCAACTGCCGCAGACGGCCTGCGAGCGACAACGACGCGTCCGACTCGACACAGCCGCAGCCCACGAAAGACAACCGCGACCCCGCGACCGCGATCACGCCCCACCCGGTGCGGCGCAAGCCCGGATCGATCCCCAGAATGCGAATCACTTCTCGTCCCATCATCCGCGCGGTGTAGCAGAAACAAATGGAGAACTCATTAACGCAATTCCAGCAAGACCCGAGCTGGATCGCCGCTATTATCGCCCGAAAACAACGAGATAAAACGGCCCGACGGAATATCAAGCCGCCGCTGCGTCACGCCTGCACTGTGGGCGTAAGCTCGGCGGTGAGGGCTTCGATGCGCTCGGCAGCGGCGATGACGACATTCGCGATCCGCGCTTCCTGCTCCTTGGCCTGAGCCTTTTCAGCCGCCAGCTCGGCCTGCAACACGGCGACGCGGCGCTCCGAGGCCGCAAGATCGTCGGCGATGGAGAATGCCGCCATGACGGTCAGGCGCAGATCGTCCATGGAACCGAAGAACCCGGCCAGTTCCGCGATGCGTGCATCGACACGCGCGGCAAGAGCCTCGATTCGCGCCTCGTCGCCCGCCTCGCACGCCATGCGGAACGGCCGACCTGCAATAATAACGGACACCTGACCCACGGATTCCCGACCAGCGGGTCCGCCCGTCGTGTCGCCGCCGTCCGTCATGATCCGCTTCCTTCTTCGCCCGCCAGAACAGCTTCGACCCGCCCGAGCGCTGACGACAGGCGCTCGTCGACATCGCTTGTGACGGCCTCCAGCGTGGCGACTCGCGCCAGCGCACCATCCAGCTCGACCGCGAGTCTGGCGCGGTCATCCTGCGCAAGCGCCAGTTCTGCCGGCAGATCTCCGCCACGCCGGTCGCGTTCCAGCCTGCGGCCGCCGGCGCGTTCCAGCGCGGCAACGGCAGCGTCGAGCCTGTTCAGCGCCTCTGCGAGCGGCATGATGTTGTCCCCATCCGTCCTGCGGATGCCTCCTTCTCTATACGATGGCCAAGGTGAACGCCGGATTCACGCTCGTCAATACGTCGGTAAGGCAGTTATGTTTTGACTTGGGGATACAGCCTGCTATCAAGCCGGATTATCCGAGCCATATTGACAAGAGCGGCCGGCAGCAACCGGCCTCGCTCCCGTTCACGATCAGAGGATTGCCCCGTGACAGCACAAGTCGAGCAAAGCCTGTCCTCCCGGCCGCAGCTTGCCCACAAGCAGCTTGCAAACGCCATCCGCGCCCTGGCGATCGACTCCGTGGAGAAGGCCAAGTCCGGCCACCCCGGTCTGCCGCTCGGCACCGCCGATGTCGCCGCCGTGCTGTTTTCGCGCTTTCTCAAGTTCGATGCCGCCAATCCTGCATGGCCGGATCGCGACCGCTTCATCCTCTCCGCCGGCCACGGGTCCACGCTGCTCTACGCGTTGCTCTATCTCACCGGATCGTCCACCGTCACGCTCGATGAGCTGAAGCGCTTTCGCCAGCTTCACTCCAAGACCCCCGGCCACCCGGAGAACTTCGTCACCCCCGGTATCGAAACCACGACCGGCCCGCTCGGTCAGGGGCTTGCCATGGCTGTCGGGTTCGCGCTGGCCGAGCGCCTGCTCAATGCCGAGTTCGGGCAGGATCTGATCGATCACTTCACGTATGTACTGGCGTCCGACGGCGATCTGATGGAAGGCATCAGCCAGGAAGCCATCGCCTTGGCGGGGCACCTCAAGCTCAACCGCCTCATCGTCATCTGGGACGATAACGGCATTTCCATCGATGGTCCGCTGTCGCTGTCCGATTCGGTCGATCAGGTGAAGCGCTTCGAGGCCGCCGGCTGGAGCGCGGTCCACGTCGACGGGCACGATCCGGAAGCCATCGCCGCCGCCATCGAGGCCGCGCAGAAGAGCGACCGCCCCACGCTGATCGCGGCCAAGACCGTGATCGGCTACGGTTCGCCGAAAAAGGCCGGCACCTCCAAGGCACACGGCGAGCCGCTGGGCGCTGATGAACTCGTCGCCACCAAGGAGGCGCTCGGCTGGCCGCACGGGCCGTTCGAGATCCCCGCTGACATTCTGTCCGCATGGCGGGAGATCGGCGCCCGTGGCAAGGCTGCGCGCGAGGCCTGGCAGAGCCGGCTGGCAGCGCGGCCCGAGGCGGAACGCACGGAGTTCGCCCGCCGCATCAATAACGAGACGGACGCACGCCGTCTGCATGCCGCCATCGATGCGCTCAAGACACGCCTCGCTGCCGAGAAGCCGACCATCGCCACCCGCAAGGCAAGCGAGCTGGCGCTGGAAGCGCTGGTGAATGAAGTGCCGGAGCTGCTGCTGGGATCGGCAGACCTGACGCCCTCCAACAACACCCGTACGAAGGACCTCAAGTCCATCGCGCCGGGGGATTACACCGGCCGCTACATTCACTATGGCATCCGTGAGCACGCCATGGCGGCGGCGATGAACGGCATCCTGCAGCACGGCGGCTATCGCCCGGCGGGCGGCACCTTCCTCGTGTTCTCGGATTATGCGCGCCCGGCGATCCGGCTGGCGGCGCTGACCGGCACGCCCGCTATCTACGTGTTCACGCACGATTCCATCGGGCTTGGCGAGGATGGTCCCACCCATCAGCCGGTGGAGCATCTGGCAGCCCTGCGCGCCATCCCCAACCTGCGCGTGCTGCGCCCTGCCGATGCCGTGGAGACGGCGGAAGCGTGGCAGATCGCGCTTGGCCGCACCACCGGCCCGACGCTGCTGGCCCTCACCCGCCAGAACCTGCCGACCGTGCGCAGCGAACCCGGCCCGCAGAACCTGTCCGCCACCGGCGCCTACGAATTGTCGCCAGCCGAGGGCGTCGCCGTGGCAACGCTGTTTGCCTCCGGGTCCGAGGTCGAGATCGCGTTGGCCGCCCAGAAACTGCTTCAGGACAAGGGCATCGGCGCGCGGGTTGTGTCCGTGCCGTCGCTGGAATTGTTCCTCGATCAGCCGGAAGACGTGCGCAAGGCTGTGATCGGCAACGCGCCGGTCAAGGTCGCCATCGAGGCCGCCGTGCGCTTCGGCTGGGATGGGGTGATCGGACCGGACGGCATTTTCGTCGGCTTGTCGGGCTTTGGCGCAAGCGGTCCCTACAAGGATCTCTATGCGCATTTCGGCATCACGCCGGAAGCCGTCGCCGAAAAGGTGCTGGCGCGCAGCCACGCGTGACGCGCACCGAAATAAAAAAACAGAAACTTGCGCTCGGGCCGACCCATCGCATCGAGTGCAAGTTACGGTAAAATTCGGAATTGAAAGCGTATGTTCCCGATTCCATCGGGACGCGTATCGCTCTATAGACGGCCTGACAAATCTGCACTGCGAGGAGACGAAGAACATGGCGGTTCGCGTAGCAATCAACGGATTCGGGCGTATCGGTCGCCTCGTCCTGCGCTCCATCGTCGAGAGCGGTCGCACGGATATCGAGGTGGTGGCCATCAACGCCTCCGGCCCGGTGGAAGACAATGCCCACCTGCTGCGTTTCGACTCCGTGCATGGCCGCTTCCCCGGCACCATCACCGTGGACGGCGACACCATCGATGTGGGCAACGGCCCAATCAAGGTGACGTCAGTGCGCGATCCGGCGCTGCTGCCGCACAGGGAGCTTGGCGTCGATATTGCCCTCGAATGCACCGGCAGCTTCAACTCTCGCGACAAGGCTGCCGTGCATCTGGAAGCCGGGGCAAAGCGCGTCCTCGTATCCGCACCGGCGGAAGGCGCTGACCTGACGGTGGTTTACGGCGTCAACCAGGACAAGCTGACCCGCGATCACCTCGTCGTCTCCAACGCCTCGTGCACCACGAACGGGCTGGCGCCGGTGGCCAAGGTGCTCAACGACGCGGTGGGCATCGAGACCGGCTTCATGACGACGATCCACGCCTACACCAATGACCAGCCCACGCTCGACCGCCGGCACAAGGATCTGTACCGCGCCCGCGCGGCGGCGCTGTCGCTGATCCCGACTTCCACCGGCGCGGCCAAGGCCGTGGGCCTCGTGCTGCCGGAGTTGAAGGGCAAGCTGGACGGAACGTCGATCCGCGTGCCGACGCCGAATGTCTCGGTCATCGATCTTTCGTTCGTCGCCAGCCGCGAGACCAGCGTCGAAGAGATCAACGCCGCCGTCAAGGCTGCCGCCACTGAAGGCCCGCTGAAGGGCATTCTCGGCTATACCGACCAGCCGAACGTGTCGATCGACTTCAACCACGACGCGCATTCGTCGATCTTCGCGCTGGACCAGACCAAGGTCATCGACGGCAAGTTCGTGCGCGTACTGAGCTGGTACGACAACGAATGGGCGTTCTCCAACCGCATGGTGGATACGGCTGTTGCTTTGGGCAAGCTGATCTGAGAACGCAGGCACGGGGCGCCGTTGGCGCTCCGTTTCCAGAAGCAGTGCACGTTCAGTCCGGACCTCCGAATTGAACGCGGACTGCGGTACAAGATGGACTACTCGGAGTTAATGCCGATGACGGCTTTCCGCCCGCTTGATGAGGCCGATGTCAAGGGACAACGCGTGCTGGTGCGCGTGGACCTTAACGTTCCCATGGATGAACACGGTCAGGTGACCGACCGGACGCGCATCGAGCGCGCCACGCCTACCATTGCCGAACTGGCCGACAAGGGTGCACGGGTGATCGTGCTGTCGCACTTCGGCCGTCCGAAGGGGCACGACCCGAGTGAAAGCCTGCGCCCGCTTGCCGAGGTCGTGACCGAGGTGCTGAAGCGGCCGGTGGCTTTCGCCGAGAACACCGTAGGGGAAGCCGCCGAACGGGCCGTCGCCGCGCTGAAGGATGGCGACATCGTGGTGCTGGAAAATACCCGCTTCCACGCCGGCGAGGAAAAGAACGATCCCGAGTTTATCCGGGCGCTGGCGCGTCTGGGCGATATCTACGTCAACGACGCGTTTTCCGTCGCGCATCGCTCCCATGCCTCGACCGAGGGGCTGGCCCATCTGCTGCCGGCCTTCGCGGGCCGCACCATGCAGGCGGAACTGGAAGCGCTGACGAAGGGGCTGGAAAACCCGAAGCGTCCGTTGGTGGCCGTGGTCGGCGGGGCCAAGGTCTCGACCAAGCTGGCGCTGCTCGAAAATCTCGTCACCAAGGTCGATGCGCTCGTCGTCGGCGGCGGTATGGCGAATACGTTCCTGCTGGCGCAAGGCATCGGCATCGGCAAGTCGCTGGCGGAGCATGATCTCGTCGGCACCGCCCGCCGGATTCTTGCGGCAGCGGACAAGCACGGTTGCAGCATCATCCTGCCCGTGGACGCTGTCGTGGCACACGCGTTCAAGGCCGGCGCAGAGAACCACGCCTACGGCCTCGACGCCATACCGGCGGACGGGATGATCCTCGACATCGGCCCGCAATCCATCGAGCGGGTCCGCGCGGCCATCGATGACGCGAGCACGCTGGTATGGAACGGCCCGCTCGGAGCGTTCGAGATCGATCCGTTTGATCGCGGCACGGTTGCGGCGGCGCAGCGCGCGGCGGAACGCACGAAAGCGGGCAAACTCGTGTCCGTCGCCGGCGGCGGCGACACCATCGCCGCGCTGAACAAAGCTGGCGCGGCCGATAATTTCACCTATGTTTCGACAGCGGGCGGCGCTTTTCTTGAATGGCTGGAAGGCAAGCCGCTGCCCGGCGTCGCGGCGCTGGCGCGCAGCAAGAAGCTGGCCTGAGCCATATCGCAATCCCCGGCTCCGGGATTTCAGTCCGGAGCCGCACAAGTCTCATGCATCTTTGCAAGTCTGATGCATCTTTGAAAGCCTGCACATTGCTGGCAGCCCACATTTTTCGTTCAGGAGGACGACCGTGGCTCGCATTACCCTGAGGCAGCTTCTCGATCACGCGGCAGAGCATGGCTATGGCGTGCCCGCGTTCAACATCAACAACATGGAACAGGGTCTGGCCATTCTGGCGGCGGCAGATGCCGTGGATGCCCCCGTCATCATTCAGGCCAGCCGGGGCGCCCGCGCCTATGCCAACGACCGGGTGCTGGCGCGCCTCATCGACGCGCTCGTGGACATCTATCCGCACATCCCGATCTGCATGCATCTCGACCACGGCAATAACGAAGCCACCTGCGTCACCGCGCTGCAGAACGGCTTCACCTCGGTCATGATGGACGGCTCGCTCGAAGCGGACGGCAAGACCCCCTCCGACTACGATTACAACGTCGGCATCACCAAGCGCGTCGCCGACATCGCTCACTGGGGCGGCGCTTCGGTGGAGGGCGAACTGGGTGTGCTCGGCTCGCTGGAAACCGGCGAAGGCGACAAGGAAGATGGCCACGGCGCCGAGGGCAAACTGTCCCACGACCAGCTTCTGACAGACCCCGATCAGGCAGTGGACTTCGTCAGGAAGACCAAGGTCGATGCGCTTGCCATCGCCATGGGCACCTCGCACGGGGCTTACAAGTTCAGCCGCAAGCCCGATGGCGAGATTCTGGCGATGAACGTCATTGAGGAAATCCACAAGCGCCTGCCGAACGTGCATCTGGTGATGCATGGCTCGTCATCGGTGCCGCAGGATTTGCAGGATATCATCAACGCTCATGGCGGCGAGATGCCGCAGACATGGGGCGTGCCGGTGGAAGAAATCGTGCGCGGCATCAAGCATGGCGTGCGCAAGGTGAACATCGACACCGACAACCGCCTCGCCATGACCGGCGCGATCCGCAAGGTTCTGAGCGAGAACAAAGCCGAGTTCGATCCGCGCAAATACCTGAAGCCCGCCATGGACGCCATGACGAAGCTTTGCAAGCAGCGGCTGGAAGAATTCGGCACCGCCGGCAATGCCTCGAAGATCAAGGTGCTGCCGCTCGACGTGATGGCGAAGCGCTACGCCTCTGGCGAGCTGGACCCCAAGTTTGGCAACTGAGCAAGTTCGGCAACTGAGCGGTCGATAGCTGACACGATGAGCCTCGCGGATCGTTTGTCCGTGAGGCTTGCCGCCGGGCAATATCTGACGGCGGAACGGCACTTGCCGGAGGTTTCGATGCGCCTGTCTTACGTGATACCCTTCCTCTTGTCAGGCGTGGCATTTTCAGGCGTAGCGATGGCGCAGCCCGTTCAGATTCCCGGACCGCAAGGCCCTCTTGAGGCCGAGATGATCGCTGTCGAGAATGCCGATCATGCGGTCATCATCATCCCCGGCTCCGGGCCGACGGACCGGGATGGCAATGCCCCGTCGATGGGCATGGCGTCAAATACCTACAAGTCGCTCGCCGAAGAATTGGCTGCGAACGGCGTAGCCTCGCTGCGCATCGACAAGCGCGGTTTCTACGGCAGCGCGGCTGCAATATCCAACCCGAACGACGTGACCATCGCCGCCTATGCCGACGACGTGCGTCAATGGGTTGAGCGGGCATCGAGCCTCGCGCCATGCGTCTGGATCGCGGGGCATTCCGAGGGTGGGCTCGTGGCGCTGGTCGCGGCGGAAAATGCGCCGAAACATCTTTGCGGGCTGCTCCTGCTGGCGACATCGGGGCGTCCCACCGGGCAGTTGCTGATCGAGCAGTTGCAGGCCAATCCGGCGAATGCTTCACTCATGCCGGAAATCAAAGCCATCGTGGCCGATCTTGAGAGCGGCAAAACCCGCGATGCGGCAACCATCACGCCGGTTCTGCAACCGCTTTTCTCCGCCGGGTTGCAGCGTTACATGATCGACCTGTTTTCGTATGATCCCGTCGCGTCCGCGCGCAAGTGGCAAGGCCCGGCGCTGGTCGTGCAGGGAAGCGCTGACATTCAGGTGCGCCCGCGCGACGCCGATCTGCTCACGGACGCCCTGCCCAACCCGGAGCGCGTCGACTTGCCCCGTGGCACGCACATGTTGAAAACCGATATCGAAGGGCAGCCGCTCGCGACGTATACGGACGCCGCCCTGCCCCTGCACGCAGATCTGGTGCCTTCCATCACCCGCTTTCTGAAGAATACGCAGCCGCGCCAATAATCTTGCAGATCGCTGGCGAAGCGTGCGCCGCGTTGTTACAGCAACGCGGTGACCCGATCCCGCAGATACACAGCCACAAGCACTTCCAGGCAACGTGGACCGCCCGGCCTGGCGGGATGGCGGGCGGAAATGCGCATCAGGTCTGCCAGCAGATGGTCCCGCTGGTCATCGGTCATTGCACGGCCAAGAACAGCCAGCAGGTCGATATCGCTCTGCGGCCGCAATGATCCCGAAACCGCTGATGCATGTACATAAAGCGCCTGAAGAGACTCGCCCAGAACAGCATTCAAGATCGCCGATGCATCTGACATCTGGACGGTCCAGCCTTGTTCAGACCAGTCTTGTCCGGATATGTGCATCGGCGACCTCGAAAAGCTTGGCTTATCCTCTGCTGGCCTCTGCTGGCATCAGTTGGATTTGTCGCCCTTGCCGGTATCGGGCGCTGGCTTGTCGTCCTTCTTGCCGGCCAGGGCATCCAGCCGCGCCTGCACCTCGGCCAGTTGCTGGCGAAGGGCTTCGAAATCAGCCGCACCGGGTGCAGGAGCTGTTGTTTCGGGCGCAGCGGAGCGCTGGTGCTGTTCTTCGGCCTTCTGGGCGAAAGTGGGCAGGAAAAGCCGCAACGCCTCGTTGAACACCGCAACATTGGAGCGCACCTGCTCCTCGATGGCATGAAAGGCCGCGGCAGGACCGAACGACTGGGAAAACTTCTCGCGCAGTTTCTGCTGCTCGCGGGTGAAGTTCTCTATGGAAAACTCCAGATAGCTCGGCACCAGCGATTCGATGCTGTCGCCGTAAATCCGGATCAACTGGCGGAGGAAGGCGACCGGCAGCAACGCCTGCCCTTCCTTGGCTTCCTCTTCGAAAATGATCTGCGCCAGCACGGAACGTGTAATATCCTCACCGGATCTGGCATCGTAGACGACGAAGTCCTCCCCCTGCCGCACCATGGCAGCAAGATCCTCAAGTGTCACATAAGTGCTGGTTCCTGTGTGATACAGGCGGCGGTTAGCGTACTTTTTGATAACCGTGGGTTCTTTCTCTGTCGCCATGTGCCTTCCTACCGTCAATTCTCACTGTCAACTGCTGGCAGCCACCCGCGAATTGATGCAGGTCATTGCGCTGACATGTCGCCGGAGGACGATAGGCTGTTCGCGCGTCCGCGCAAACCTTTTTCGCATGAAACATGATAAGGCCCCGGCGCGAGGCAGCCAGCGGCCACGGTATCAATACTTGACGCATTATCTCCCATGCTCAAACTGGCATGGGGGGAGGAGTTTCACCGCCCATAACGGGCACTTGCCATAACGGGCACTTGCCCGAAAGGACGTTGTCTACAACGCTCAACTGGAGAAAAATCCCATGGCCTTCAAGGATATCGTCATCGTCGCCGCGACACGTTCGGCGGTCGGCTCATTCAACGGCGCTTTCGCAACCGTCCCCGCGGTCGAACTCGGCGCGCAGATCATCCAGGCCGCTCTCTCCCGCGCTGGCCTGGAACCCGGTGATGTGGACGAGGTGATTCTCGGCCAGGTGCTGACCGCCGCCCAGGGTCAGAACCCCGCCCGTCAGGCCGCCATCAAGGCCGGTATCCCGATCGAGAAGACCGCATGGCTCCTCAACCAGGTTTGCGGTTCGGGCCTGCGCACGGTCGCCGTCGGCGCCCAGCAGATCGCCACGGGCGACGCCACCTTCATCGTGGCCGGCGGCCAGGAATCGATGAGCCTCTCCACGCATGCCGCCTACCTGCGCGCAGGCCAGAAGATGGGCGACCTCAGCCTGATCGACACCATGATCAAGGACGGTCTGTGGGAAGCCTTCAACGGCTACCACATGGGCCAGACGGCCGAGAACATCGCTGCCAAGTTCGGCATCACGCGCGAAGAGCAGGACGAGTTCGCCGTCGCTTCGCAGAACAAGGCCGAAGCCGCCCGCAAGGAAGGCCGCTTCAAGGACGAAATCGCCCCCGTCACCGTCAAGACCCGCAAGGGCGACGTGATCGTCGACACCGACGAGTACATCCGTGACGGCGCAACGCTGGATTCGCTCACCAAGCTGCGTCCGGCCTTCACCAAGGACGGCACCGTCACCGCCGGCAACGCATCGGGCATCAACGACGGCGCGGCGATCCTGATCGTCACGACCGCCGAGGAAGCCGAAAAGCGCGGCCTCAAGGTGCTGGCGCGCATCGTTTCGTGGGCAACGGCCGGCGTCGACCCCACCATCATGGGCACCGGCCCGATCCCTGCCGTGCGCAAGGCACTGGCCAAGGCTGGCTGGACGGTCAACGATCTCGACCTGATCGAAGCCAACGAGGCTTTTGCCGCACAGGCCATTTCGGTCAACCGTGAGCTGGGCTGGGATACCTCCAAGGTGAACGTCAACGGCGGCGCCATCGCCATCGGCCACCCGATCGGCGCTTCGGGCGCGCGCATCCTCGTCACGCTGCTGCACGAAATGCAGCGCCGCGACGCGAAGAAGGGCATCGCCACGCTCTGCATCGGCGGCGGTCAGGGTGTTGCGCTCACCGTCGAGCGCTAAACCGCCGGTTGTTCTGATCGAACCTGCGAAAACCATAGAGGCTGGCGCAAACGCGCCAGTCTCTTTTCTTGAACAACGCAGAGAGCAGGAAAGCATACGGTGCTTTCCTGTTTTTCTTTCAGAGACAATCAAACTGCAAAACAGGCAGGGCACCGGACCGGCAAGACCATGCCAAGACACATATCAAGACCCACGCCAAAACCATGCCAAAACCATGCATTGACATCAGCAAAGTCGTTTCAACCCGAACTTTTCTTGTCACATGAATGTTAAATACATTGCAGTGCAACATTAGCAAAACACGATATTCTGTCTTCTGCGTCATATGGTGAACAGTTGAAGCGTTTCCCGAAACCTATCGTTAACCATCTATCGCTATGTAAATTAATAGCTATTTTTCATATTCCCATCTTTCCGCATCGGGTAACGCGCCAAAGAGCATGCCACAACGTGTGTAAGGATATTGGCCATGCGGCAAGCATATCGCAGGTGCAAAATAACCAATCAGAGAAAATAATCGCTAATTTTGCGCGATAACAATAAATAATGAGATGAACCGGCTTATTGTTCTGGTATTGTCGGAAGGCGGTGCTGCGGGGCCCTGGAGAATCAAACCATCGGTGTGATTCTGCCCGCCAGCATCGGCAAGCAGGGCAACCAATCCGCAAATTGTAAAAAAACGACAGGAATCACCATGGCACGGGTAGCATTAGTCACCGGAGGCACGCGCGGCATCGGCGCAGCCATTTCCAAGGCCCTGGCAGAGGAAGGCCACAAGGTCGTCGCTAATTACGCCGGTAACGAAGAAGCAGCCGCGAAGTTCAACGCCGAGACTGGAATTCCGGTCATCAAGTTCGACGTGTCCGATCCCGTCGGGTCGGCCGAGGCGATCGCCAGGATCGAAGCCGAACACGGTCCTGTTGAAATCGTGGTCAACAATGCCGGCATCACCCGCGACGGCACGTTCCATCGCCTGTCCTACGAGCAGTGGTCGCAGGTCATCCGCACCAACCTTGATTCCGTGTTCAACGTCACCCGCCCGGTGATCGAGGGCATGCGCGCGCGGGGCTGGGGCCGCATCATCAACATCTCGTCCATCAACGGCCAGAAGGGGCAGGCCGGGCAGACGAACTACTCCGCCGCCAAGGCCGGCATGATCGGATTCACCAAAGCGCTGGCGCAGGAAAACGCTGCCAAGGGCATCACGGTGAACGTCATCGCCCCTGGCTACATCGACACCGAGATGGTCGCCGCCGTGCCGGAAGACGTGCTGAAGAAGATCATCGCCACCATCCCGACCGGCCGTCTTGGCCGCGCAGAGGAAATCGCCGCCACCGTGGCATTCCTCGCATCGGAAAAAGCAAGCTTCTTCAATGGCTCCGTGCTGACCGTCAATGGCGCGCAGTACATCGCCAACGGCTGATCCTGTCAAAAAATCAGGGCGGGCTGCGATGCGGCCCGCCCTTTTTGATTCGGGCTTCGATCAAAAGCAATTGCTGCTTCAGGATCGATTTTTGCGCTCGCGCAGTTCCGCGAACACGGAAACAGCATCCGCCCCATCGAGACCCACGGCCCGTGCAATCGCCGGATCGTCGGCACGCAGGAACGGGTTGAGCGCCTTTTCATCTCCCAGCCGCGCCGGAATCGTCAGGCGGCCCTCTGCCCGCGTTTGTTCGGCGGATGCGGCATAGGCGCGCAGTGCGGCATTGTCCCCGTCAAGCGAGAGGGCAAAGCGCGCGTTCGATAGGGTATAATCATGCCCGCAATACAGCCGCGCCTCATCCGGCAGGTTGCGCAGCACTTGCAGCGCGCCCCACATGTCACCGGGCGAGCCTTCGAACAGGCGACCACACCCAAGGGAAAACAGGGTGTCGCCGGCGAACAGCGCCTCGTCGCGCGCAAACCAGTAGGCCACATGCCCAGCCGTATGCCCCGGAGTTGCGATAACGCGTGCTTCCAGCTCCCCGACCTTGACCGTATCGCCATCTGACACCGTCACGTCGACCAGCGGGATGTCATCTTTCTCCGCCAGCGGCGCGACGACACGCACGCCGGGAAAACGCTGTTTCAGCTCCGGGATGCCATCAATGTGGTCGGCATGCTTGTGGGTGACGAGGATATCCGTCAACGTCCAGCCTGTGTGGGTGAGCGCGGCCAGAACGGCTCCGGCCTCGGGCGCATCCACAGCGGCAGTCGCGCCGGTGGCGGGATCGTGAATCAGAACGCCGATATTGTCGGTGCGGGCCGGAAAGACCTCGATCTGTGCCGGTTGCTGTGCCGCCTGCCTGTCATCAGCCATAGCCGTATCCTCTCGTCAGTCTTCGTCGATCATGCACGCCGTGTGACGTCATGTTGCATCTACCATCTCGCTGCATCATGCCACGGCAACGCACTCTGTCGCCAGAACGATGCATGTCGGGGCTACGATTATGCCCGAAGATGATCTAGTCTGCGGCCCATGAGCCTCGATGTGGTCGACCTGAGAAATTTCTATTCCAGCCCGCTGGGCACAGTCGCGCGTCGGCTGGTGTCGAAGGCGGTCGAGCGAATCTGGCCCGATGTGCGCGGCCAGAACGTTCTGGGCTTCGGCTATCCGACGCCTTATCTGGCCTCGTTGCGCGCCAGCGCGGACAGGGTCGTGGCCTTCATGCCCGCGACACAGGGTGTGACGCATTGGCCCCGGCAAGGCCCCTCAGCAACGGCGCTGGTCAGCAGGGGCGCGTTGCCACTGCAGATCGGCAGTGTCGACCGGGTGATTCTGGCGCATGCGCTGGAAACCACGGATTCGCCACTGGCGCTGATGGAGGAAATCTGGCGCGTGCTGACGCCCGGCGGCCGGGTGATCGTCATCGTGCCGAACCGGCGCGGCCTGTGGGCGCGCATGGACAGCACCCCCTTCGGCCACGGGCAGCCGTTCAGCCGCTCCCAGTTGACCGCGCTGATGCAGCAAAGCCTGTTTGCGCCTGAAACATGGAGTGAAGCGCTCTATATACCGCCCGTGCCGCGCCGGCTGGCGCTGCGCTCTGCCGTGGCGTTCGAGCGAATCGGCGCTGGCCTGTCGCTGCCGTTTGCAGGCGTCCATGTGATGGAAGCGGTGAAACAGCTCTATCGTCCGATTTCGGTGCCAAGGCCCGTGCGGGCGGTTCGCCTGTCGCCGGTTATGGCTCCCGTTCCATCAACCCGTGCGGCAACGAGCGAGCCGTCTTCCACGCTGCGCACGCCGACACCAACGCAAACCTCCCCCCATACAACTGCCTGACTTATGCTTGACTTGCCACCGCCACGACGCCAAGGTCCGCTCGTCAAGCGCCCGCGCCGGGGGCGCGGGGCGGTCTCACCTGTGGCATTCAACCGGCAGCTGGCGGAATGATGCGAAGCTACCTCGACTTTGAAAAACCCGTTGCCGAACTCGAAGCCAAGATCGGGGAATTGAGAGCGCTCGGCGATTCGGGAGACGCTGTCGCCATCCATGATGAAATTGCGCACCTCGAAACGAAAGCGCGCAAGGCGCTGAACGATCTTTACGCCGCACTGACGCCCTGGCAGAAAACGCTGGTGGCGCGTCATCCCCAGCGCCCGCATTTCATGGACTATCTCGATGGTCTGATAACCGATTTCACGCCGCTGGCGGGCGATCGCAAGTTCGGCGAAGATGAAGCCATTCTCGGCGGTCTCGGACGCTTCCGGGGTGAGGCCGTCTGCATTATCGGGCAGGAAAAGGGCTCGTCCACGGAAACCCGCATCCGCCATAACTTCGGCATGGCCCGGCCGGAAGGCTACCGCAAGGCGGTGCGCCTGATGGAACTCGCGGGCCGCTTCAACCTGCCGGTCATCACCTTCGTCGATACGGCGGGCGCCTATCCCGGCATTGGCGCGGAAGAGCGCGGGCAGGCTGAAGCCATCGCCCGCTCCACCGACGCGTGCCTGCTTCTGCCGACCCCCAACGTCTCCATCGTCATCGGCGAGGGCGGCTCCGGTGGCGCAATTGCGCTGGCCACGGCCAACCGCGTGCTGATGCTGGAACACGCTATTTATTCAGTGATCTCGCCGGAAGGCGCGGCCTCGATCCTGTGGCGCGATCCCACCCGTGCGCAGGATGCGGCCACCGCGATGAAGATCACCGCGCAGGATCTTCTCCGGCTGCACATTATCGATGCTATCGTGCCCGAACCGACGGGCGGGGCGCACCGCGATCCTGAAACCGCCATCCGCACGGCGGGCGACGCCATCGCCGCATCGTTGCAGGAACTGTCTGGACTGAGCGAAGAGGCAATCAAGCGCGACCGCGCCGACAAGTTCCTCGACATTGGCCGCAAGCTTTAAGAACCAAGCTTTAAGAACAGAGTGTTTCCGATCAGACGATTCCATCTGATCGGAAGGCGCTTCAGTTGACAGCCAGAACGATCTTGCCGATGTGGCCGCTCGACTCCATCAACTCATGGGCGGCAGCGGCTTCCTCAAGCGGCAACACGGTATGGATCACCGGCAGGCATCGCCCGGTGCTCAGCAGCGGCCATACCTTTTCCCGCAGGGCTTCAGCAATCACGACTTTTTCCGCCAGCGGGCGCGAACGCAGCGTGGAGCCGGTGTGCGTGAACCGTTTCAGCATCAGCCGCGTGAAGTCGATTTCCACCTTCGCACCTTTAAGAAAGGCGATCTGCACGATACGTCCATCCTGCGCGGCGGCCTGATAGTTGCGTGCGATGTAATCGCCGCCGACCATGTCGAGGATAACGTTCGCACCCCGGCCATCGGTCGCTTCCTTGACGGCGGCAACGAAGTCCTGCTCGCGATAATCGATGGCCAGATCGGCGCCCAGCCGCAGGCAGGCGGCGCATTTCTCAGGCGAGCCAGCTGTTGTCAGAACCCGTGCGCCGAAGGCCTTGCCGAGCTGGATGGCGGTCGTGCCGATGCCGGATGTACCGCCGTGGACGAGCAGCGTCTCCCCGGCCGCGAGCCGCCCGCGGTCGAATACGTTCGACCATACGGTGAAGACGGTTTCGGGGATCGCCGCGGCAGCGACGAAGTCGAGC
Source organism: Pseudochelatococcus contaminans (assembly GCF_014195635.1). Classification (GTDB taxonomy): domain Bacteria; phylum Pseudomonadota; class Alphaproteobacteria; order Rhizobiales; family Beijerinckiaceae; genus Pseudochelatococcus; species Pseudochelatococcus contaminans. The sequence goes on from NZ_JACICC010000002.1 coordinate 344,183, forward strand.
CCGTCGGGGATGGGCAGCGCAAGCGCGGCGTCGGCGATGCAATATTGCGCATAGCCGCCACCCGTGACGAGCGCGGTGACATGCGCACCGAGAGCCGGCTGCGTCACCCCCTCGCCAACCGCGACGACTTCCCCGGCCACTTCAAGGCCGGGAATATCCGAAGCTCCCGGAGGGGCGGGATAGCGGCCCTGCCGCTGCACCACATCCGGCCGGTTGACGCCGGCCGCGCGCACGCGCACCAGCACCTCTCCCGGCCCCGGACGCGGCACTGGCCGGCGCTCGGGGACGAGCACCTCGGGACCACCCGGCGCGGAAATGCCGATAACGGTCTGCTCTTCGGGAAACGATGCCATGGCGGCTCAGCGATCCAGCAGCTTGCTGAGAGCGGCGCGGAAATCGCCGGCCAGATCCTCGCGCGCCAGTGCATAGGCGACATTGGCAGCGAGAAAGCCGATCTTGGAACCGCAGTCGTAGATATCGCCATCAAAGCGATATGCGGAGAACTCCTGCGTCTTCGCCAGCGTGATCATGGCGTCGGTGAGCTGGATCTCGCCACCCGCGCCATGCTCCTGCTTCGCCAGAATGTCGAAGATCTCCGGCTGTAGAATGTAGCGTCCGGAAATGGCGAGATCGGAAGGCGCCGTACCGCGAGGAGGCTTCTCGACCATGGCCCGGATAGGCGACACCTTGGCGCTCGGGTCTTCGACGTCTACGATTCCGTATTGGTGCGTCTGGTCCTGAGGAACCTGATACACACCGACGATGTTGCCGCCCGTCTCGTTATAGGCTTCGATCATGCCGCGCAGGCATGGAACGGGCGCGTGATGCAGCATATCCGGCAGCAGGAGGGCGAAAGGCTCATTGCCGAGGATTTCGCGCGCGCACCACACGGCATGCCCGAGTCCCAACGGGTTCTGCTGGCGGGTGAAGCTGGTCTGGCCGGGGCCGGGCAGATCGCGCAGCAGCGCTTCCAGTTCCTTCGTCTTGCCGCGCTCCTGCAACGTGCGTTCAAGTTCGAACTGGTTGTCGAAATGATCCTCGATCACAACCTTGTTGCGCCCGGTGACGAAGACCAGATGCTCGATCCCGGCAGCGCGCGCCTCGTCCACCACGTGCTGGATCACGGGCCTGTCGACCACGGTGAGCATTTCTTTCGGCATTGCCTTGGTCGCCGGGAGAAAGCGCGTGCCAAGGCCAGCGACGGGAAACACTGCCTTGCGGATAGGTTTGTTCATTGCCGTTCCGACTTATGGGGGCGTTAAAGACCGGCGGACAGCGCCCCCTTCGACACTGCCCGCCCACATGAATAACGGCATCATCACCGCCAAATTTCACCGCGTCCTGTATCATCATGACGCGAAATGAGCAAAGCGTGACATGCACTGTACTTAATCGTTGAAGACTGTTTCATCCGTTCAACAATTTCTAAACCATATTTGCGCAACGATAACACCAGCATGAAACTGTTTGCTAAAGAGTTCGGTGCGATCGACAAACATGGGGAGCGATGCTGCCCTCCGGGTTGCCCGTCATCCGGCACAGGCCAAGCGTGACGAGCAGGCGGCTATCGCGGAAAGATATTGCGCGAAAAAATATTGCGCGAGACGATATTGATGGAGCGGCAGATGACGCGTGACAGGCAGTTCCCCGCACAAGAGCAGGAAGCCCTCCGGCCGCTGGCAGGCGGAAGGGCATACCCGGCCGCGCATCTGGGAATAACCATCGCCGCCGCCACCCTGCTGGCCTCGTGCTCGTCCTTCGGCTTTTTCTCCGCCACCACGGTCGATACGGTGACGACGGCGTCGATTCCCGCGTCCCGCACGGCGGCTCCGGCTCCGGCAATGCCCTATGTGTCATCCGCTACGCAGGACGCTTCCATGCAGAGCTTTTCGGATTTCACCCGCGGGCTGTGGCCGGAAGCGTCGGCACGCGGCGTCTCGCGGCGCACGTTCGACACCGCCCTCGCGGGTGTGGAACCGAATGCGCGTATCATCGCGCTGACGAAAAAGCAGTCGGAGTTCGTCAAGCCGGTGTGGGACTATCTGGAGTCGGCCACTTCCGCGCAGCGGCTGTCGCGCGGACGCGCCGCGACAACGCAGTGGCGCGAGACGTTCGTCGCCGTCGAGCAGCGATTTGGCGTAGATCGAAAAGTAATTGCCGGCGTGTGGGGCATGGAGACCAATTTCGGCTCCACCATGGGCAGTCATTATGTCATCGAGGCGCTGGCAACACTGGCGCATGCGCAATATCGCGGACCATTCTTCCGCAACGAACTGCTGACCGCGCTCAAGATTCTGGATGAAGGCCACATCAACCGCGAAGGGATGATCGGGTCGTGGGCCGGCGCGATGGGGCAAACCCAGTTCATGCCCACCAGCTTCATGCGCTATGCCGTCGACTTCACCGGCGAGGGCCGGCGCGACATCTGGACATCCGTGCCGGATGCTCTCGCCTCCACCGGCAACTACCTGCGCGAACACGGCTGGGTCACGGGTCTGCCATGGGGCTTCGAGGTCAAGCTGCCGCAGAACTACAATTACCGCCAGCGCAACGGCGATTTCGGCACCTTCGCATCGGCCGGCGTGCGCCGCATGGATGGCAAGGCCATGCCGCGTACCGGCGAGGCGCGGCTGTTCATGCCAGCCGGCGCACGCGGCCCGGTGTTTCTGGTGACGAAGAACTTCGATGTCATCAAGCGCTATAACAACTCCGATTCCTACGCGCTGGGCGTGGCCCTGCTCGGCGACATGATCCACGGCGGTCAGGGCGTGCAGGCTGCATGGCCCCGCGACGAAAAACCGTTGAGCCGCAATGAGCGCGAGGATCTGCAACGCTATCTGGCCCGGCTCGGTTACCCTGTCGGCGAGCCGGACGGGCGAATCGGCACCCAGACCCGCGCGGCGATCACCGCCTATCAGGAGCAGCGAGGCCTCGTGCCGGACGGGCATCCCAGCACCGCCCTGCTCGCGCATCTGCGACGCAACATCTGAGCAGCCTGGAGCGCCTTCAAGCGAAGCGGATACCGCTTTGCTTGAAGAAAACACGTAAGACCAATAAGATAGAGCACTTCTGCGTTTCAACGAAATGCCGAAATGCTCTAACCTCTTTTCTTCATGCGCGATTCACCTTGTCGCCCGTGATACGGGATAACGATACATGGCAGACGGGACTCGCGTGTTCCGATGCCGTAGGATAAATAGTTGTGCCCGATCGTGTTGGCGATGCGGAGAAAAGACGTCGAGACGTTTTCCGTCACCCAACACTTCATAATGAGTAGTCCATGCCGATGCGTCGGAACAGGTTTCCAGCAAGAGGGCGAAAATGCCTGCTGGTTGCAGGTCTCGCAGCGATTATCGCTGCGGGAGGAACGACGTATGCGGCAGCAGATCCGCTGACGCGCTTTCTCGACGGACTATTCAAACAGGAGCAGCCGCAAGCGCAGCCGCAGGCCAAGCCCCGTGCGGCGCCACAAAAACCGCGCCCGGCGACCCGGCAGGTGCCGCGCAAGCCTCAACCCGCGACCGTGATCGTGCGTGACGCCCAACAAAAGCGCGAGGCCAATGCCTTCATCGCCGTGATCGGCGACTCGCTGGCCGAATCGCTGGTCGGCGGTCTGCGCGACGCGTTCGCCGCAACGAACGAAATCGCAGTCGTCAACCGCGCATCCAACCGCAATGCCCTGGGGCGCACGCAGGATGAGGACTGGAAGTTTCTCACCCGTGATTATATGCGCGACAGCAACGCCGCCACGCAGCCCATCACACTCGGCGTTGTATTATTCGGCGCGGATGACAAGCAGAGCATTCTCGACGGGACCGGCAAGCCGGTGCCTTTCGGCACGCCGGAATGGCAGGCGGCGATGTCCGCGCACATCGACACGGCCATCCGCGCATTTGCGGACCGTGGCGTGCCATTGGTCTGGGTCGGCCCGCCGCCGATGAGGGCCGAGGCGCACAACGCCATGTCCGCCGCGCTGAACGCTTTGTATCGCGAGGAAGTGCTGAAGGCCGGCGGCGTGTTCGTCGACATCTGGAGCGCTTTTTCCAGCGAAGACAAAGGGTTCATCGCCAATGGCCCGGACGTCAGGGGGCAGGATGCACGTCTGCGTACCGCAGATGGCGTCGGCCTCACAGCCAGCGGTGCGCGCAAGGTGGCGCATTTCACCGAAATCGAGATCCGGCGCCTGCTGCAAGCGCGCGGCATAGCGACGGTGATCGCCTCCCCTACCGGCGCCACGGACAACCAGAGCACCGGCGGCCCGTCCGACGCGCTTCTGTCACTGCCGGACATGCCTGTGCCGGTGGTGATTCCGGTCAAGCCCGTGGCTGGTCCGATTCTGCCGCTGCTGGCGCTTCAGCCGACGCCCGATGGCACGCTGCTGCATAATCGCCCGGCGGCCAAGGGAGACGCGGCAGCGCTCATTCACCGTGTCTACGGCGAAGGACGCGCGCCGGAACCCGTCACTGGCCGGGCTGACGATTTTTCCTGGCAGAACAATGCCATAGCAGGCGATTTCGTACCGGCCTCAGTGCCGGATCACGCTGCCCTGCCTTCCACCGACGATGGCGGAAACGATCCCATGGCTGTCGCGGCCCGCAGCGCGCCTTGAAACAACCGCCGAAACCGCTGAAAATGTGAAAAAACCCGCCCTGCGCCGCAGGACGGGTTTCGCATCTTGAACGATGCTGTTCAGAAGGGCGCTCTGGATACGCCGTTTGTTGCCTACCCTTATAATCGGGCGTTGCTTCCCTAGACCTGGGCCGCTGCGTCGAGGCGCGCGGTTCTTATCGTTTCGCAATCCAGGATAGGGGCCCTTAGAGGCAACCGTTCTTGGATGTCTATAGTTGCGCACGAAACTTAATCGAATGCAACATTTTTTTGCATGCCCCGCCTGGAAGGCGATACAAAAAGCGACATGGCTTTGAAATTTACCACAAAAACGCTTCCATGAATTGTGGCCATTGCAAGGCTGCACGCCTTGCGTTACGACTTTCGACGAAAGAGTAAGGGGAGCATGCCGTGGTCACAGATCACGCGGACATGGATTATCGCGAACATGAACGGACCTACGCGGGTTTCGTCCGCCTGTTGAGGTCCGTCACGCTTGCGATTGTTGTTGTCCTGGTTCTGATGGCGGTCGTCCTCATCTAATACGGTTTGCGTTCACATCGATTCAGCGAATTGAATGCAAGATGCGGTAAAATATGGAATTGAGGACGCCGGATGTTCTGGGCCCGTCTGGTCATCGTACTGCTTAAAATAGTTCCAGCAAAAATTGGTGCTGTTTTTATTGCCGAAGTTGCGCTGGAACAGTGAGATGAAATATTCCTGCGCTATGGAATGAAGACTGGGATGCTTTGTCGCTGCCGTGCTGTCATCCTTGTTTGTTATTCGACGTATAATCCGCTTGGCGATACCCGAAAACAGCGGATCGAACCGGGGCGGAACACCGCTCTTTACCTTTTGGCGCAATAGTGCCGGACATTTCGCCGTATCCGGCAAATCCCGGAATTAACGCTGTCTCGTACTGCTCTGGAGTGAATGCCATGCTGGTCGCCATCCCGAAAGAAACCGTGGCCGATGAGAGCCGCGTCGCCGCAACACCTGAAACGGTCAAGAAATTCGTGGCGCTCGGCGCCGGGGTGCGAGTGCAGTCGGAAGCGGGCGTTGCATCGGGCATCCTCGACGCCGACTACGAGGCGGCAGGCGCATCCATCGCCGCCGATGCGGCAGCAACCCTCGCGGACGCGGACATCGTGCTGAAAGTACGCCGCCCCGATGCCGCCGAAACCGCGTTGCTCAAGCGCGGCGCCATCCTCATCGCGACACTCGACCCCTATGGCCATGAAGACGCTATCCGCGCGCTGGCCGATGCGGGCATCGTCGCCTTCGCCACGGAGCTGACGCCGCGCATCACGCGTGCGCAGGTGATGGACGTGTTGTCCTCGCAGGCCAACCTTGCCGGTTACCGCGCCGTGGTCGACGCCGCCGCGGAATACGGCCGCGCACTGCCGATGATGATGACGGCGGCCGGCACGGTGCCGGCGGCGCGTGTGTTCATCATGGGCGCGGGCGTGGCCGGTTTGCAGGCCATCGCTACGGCGCGGCGTCTGGGAGCCATCGTCACCGCGACCGACGTGCGCCCCGCCGCGAAGGAACAGGTCGAATCGCTCGGCGCGAAGTTCATCGCCGTCGAGGACGAGGAATTCAAGCAGGCCGAAACCGCTGGCGGTTACGCCCGCGAGATGTCAGACGACTACAAGCGCAAGCAGGCGGATCTGGTTGCTTCCCACATCGCCAAGCAGGACATCGTCATCACCACGGCGCTGATTCCCGGCCGTCCGGCTCCGCGCCTCGTGACCGACGCGATGGTGCGCTCCATGAAGCCCGGTTCCGTCCTTATCGACCTGGCGGTCGAGCGCGGCGGCAACGTCGAGGGTGCACAGGCCGGTGAGGTCGTGACGGTGGAGGGCGTGAAGATCGTTGGTCACCTCAACGTGCCGGGACGCCTCGCCGCCACGGCATCGACGCTTTACGCCAAGAATTTGCTGGCCTTCGCCGAGCAGGTCATCGACCGGGAAACGAAGGCAATCGCCGTCAACTGGGACGACGAGATCATCAAGGCAACGGCGCTCACGCGTGACGGCGCCGTCATCCACCCGGCCTTCCAGCCGAAATCCTGAACCAGACCCTCGCGATAAGTCCCTTCATTATTCGTCGCTCTCGAAAGGAAACGCGTCATGGCGGATTCCACGGTTAATCTCACAGCTTCCCTGGCGTCAGCCGCCGCTCCCGAGAACGCGCTGGAAAAAGCGCGCCTCGCAGCCGATGCGGCGCGCGCTGCCGCCGACGCGGCGCAGGTCTATGCCGATCAGGCCGCTGCGGCCATCGGCGCTTTCGCCCACACGGCCACCGGCGGCGCGGTCGACCCGACCGTGTTCCAGTTGGCAATCTTCGTGCTCGCGGTATTCGTCGGCTACTACGTGGTGTGGTCGGTGACGCCCGCGCTGCATACGCCGCTGATGTCGGTCACCAACGCCATTTCCTCGGTCATCGTCGTCGGCGCGCTACTGGCTGTCGGCGTCGACACCGCCTCGGCGCTTGAGGGCAGCTCGGTGTGGGCGCGCGTGTTCGGCTTCCTCGCGCTGATCCTCGCCTCCGTCAACATCTTCGGCGGCTTCCTCGTCACCCAGCGCATGCTGGCCATGTACAAGAAGAAGGGCTGAGCGCCATGTCCGAAAACATCTCCGCCCTGCTCTACCTGGTTTCAGGCGTTCTCTTCATCCTGGCGTTGCGCGGGCTGTCGTCGCCGTCAACATCGCGTCAGGGTAATCTTTACGGCATCATCGGTATGGCGCTGGCCATCGTCACCACGCTCGTCGGCCATCCGCCGGCCGGCCTAGGGGCATGGGTGCTGATCATCGCCGGCATCGCCATCGGTGGCGGTATCGGCGCGGTGATCGCGCGGCGCGTGCCGATGACGGCCATGCCGCAGCTCGTCGCGGCGTTCCACTCGCTCGTCGGCCTCGCCGCCGTGCTGGTGGCCGCAGGTGCGCTTTATGCGCCGCGCGCTTTCGGCATCGGCGACATCGGCTCCATCAAGGGTGCGAGCTTGTTCGAGATGGGCCTTGGTCTCGCCATCGGTGCGATCACCTTCTCCGGCTCCATCATCGCCTTCCTCAAGCTTGACGGACGCATGTCCGGCAAGCCGATCATGCTGCCGAACAGGCATCTCATCAACATCGTGCTGGCGCTGCTGCTGGTGGTGCTTTTCGGGCTGTTCATCGGCACGGAAAACCACCTCATCTTCTGGCTCATCGCGATCGTCAGCCTCGTGCTCGGCTTCCTGCTGATCGTGCCGATCGGCGGCGCCGACATGCCGGTCGTGGTGTCGATGCTCAACTCGTATTCGGGCTGGGCGGCGGCCGGCATCGGCTTCACGGTGGGCAATCTCGCGCTCATCATCACCGGCGCGCTGGTGGGTTCTTCGGGTGCGATCCTGTCCTACATCATGTGCAAGGGCATGAACCGCTCGTTCATCTCGGTGATCCTCGGCGGCTTCGGCGGCGATGACGCTGCGGCAGGCCCCGGCGGCGAAGTGGAAAGCCGCCCGGTGAAGCAGGGTTCGGCCGAAGACGCCGCCTTCCTGCTGAAGAACGCCGGCAAGGTCATCATCGTCCCCGGCTACGGCATGGCGGTTGCGCAGGCACAGCACGCGCTGCGCGAAATGGGCGATCTGCTGAAGGCCGAAGGCGTCGAGGTCAAGTACGCCATCCACCCGGTGGCGGGCCGCATGCCCGGCCATATGAACGTGCTGCTGGCCGAAGCCAACGTGCCCTACGACGAAGTCTTCGAGCTTGAGGACATCAACTCGGAATTCTCGCAGGCGGATGTTGCCTTCGTCATCGGCGCCAACGACGTGACCAACCCGGCCGCCAAGACCGACCCGTCATCGCCGATCTTCGGCATGCCGATCCTCGATGTCGAGAAGGCCAAGACCGTGCTGTTCAGCAAGCGCGGAATGGGCTCGGGTTATGCGGGCGTCGAAAATGAGTTGTTCTTCCGCGACAACACGATGATGCTCTTCGGCGATGCCAAGAAAATGGTCGAAACCATTTTGAAGTCGCTGAACTGACGCTTTTTGATGTCCAGATCCACCTGTCATTGCGTTCGCGCAATGACAGGGTTTTGGTCGGACCATAAAAAAGGGGCCGCACATTTACATGTACGGCCCAAGTCTAGGGAGGAAACGCCCAAGGAGGGCAGCGATAAGGCGACGCCATCGCCATATCGCACTGCAACAATATGCCAGTGCGCTGCACAAAAAACAAGGCGCATCGGTGTACATTTTGTTGCCCGCAGGCGTTTCCGTGGCCGGTCGCCATCGTCCGGTCCACAGGCGAGTATCATAATCCGGCAAGAAATGGCCGGTTATCAAAAGGATAAGGCGGATAGCATCAAGCTGTCCGCCTTCTTGCCGTTTCCATCTCCGTGCTGCATTTTTCTTCCGCGCGCTGTTGCGTCTGCAAGCTTAAGTGCGTCTGCAAGTCAGGTGCCTCTGCAAGTCCAAGGGAGTTTCCGGTGCCTTCCTCAGTCTTCGCCACTGAAATCGCAACTTTCGCCGACAGGCTCGCTGCCGCTTCGGCAAATGTCACACTGCCGCTGTTCCGTACCCCGCTCGATGCGGATGACAAGTCTGACGATGGCGTGTTCGACCCCGTTACTGCCGCTGACCGGGACGCGGAAACCGCCATGCGGGCGCTCATTCGCGATGCCTATCCCGAACACGGCATCGAGGGCGAGGAGCATGACGACGAACGCACGGACGCAGATTACGTCTGGGTGCTCGATCCCATTGACGGGACTCGTGCCTTCATTTCCGGCCTGCCACTGTGGGGCACGCTGATCGGGCTGAAACACAAGGGCAAGCCTGTGTTCGGACTGCTGCATCAGCCCTTTACCGGCGAGACTTTCACAGGCGCCACCTTTCCCGGCGAAGAGCCTGTGAGCCTTTATAGGCGCGGTTCCATCCGGCATGATCTGCGCACGCGTGCCCGTCCCGAGCTGTCGGAAGCGACGATTTCAACCACGTCGCCGCGGCAGTTCTCCGGAGCGACGCTGGAGGCCTATGACCGGGTGGAGCGTCAGTGCCGCCTCGCCCGCTATGGCTATGACTGCTACGCTTATGCGATGCTGGCGGCGGGGCATGTTGATCTGGTCGTCGAGGCCGGCCTCAAGCCGTGCGATATCCTGCCTCTGGTGCCCATCATCGAAGCGGCGGGCGGCATCGTGACCACGTGGGACGGTGCGCCGGTAACGGCGGGCGGCACGGCGATTGCCGCCGGCGACGCGCGGCTTCACGAGGCCGCGCTGGCGCTGCTCGGAGCCTGAACGCTGGCCGGCGGCTCGCTGCCGATCAAGCCCTTGCCGGGAATAAAGGCATCGAACGCCGCCCAGAAAACCTCGCGATAATCGTCGCTCTCGATCAAAATTTCGTGCCGCGCGTGCGGTAATACGAGGGCGTTGCCGGTTTTCAGCCGGGAACCGAAGCGTTCGATGGCAGGCGTCGAGACGACCTTGTCGTCGCCAGCGGCGATAATCAGCGTCGGCGTGGCGACACGCAGGGCAAAACCGGGAGACGCCAGACGCCCCATCGCCCGGTAGGCCGCGGCCAGCCAGCCGAAAGTGGGGCCGCCGGACACGATCCACGGCGCGCGCTCGATCACCGCACGCAGACGCTGGAGCCGGGCGGGATCGTGGCTGATGGCGTTGTCGCCGGCAGCGCGCCGCGCCCGCACCGCCGCGCGATAATGCGGGACGACGAGCCGCCCGAGCCCTATGGCGGCAAACAGGCCCGCGAGCGGCCCCGTGAATGCCGGCGCGGTATGCCGCGACAGGGCAATCATGGGCGACACGGCAACAATGCGGGTAAAATCTTGTCGGGGGCGCTGACCTGCCTCGGCGCGCAACAACGCGACAGTGCCGCCCATGGAATGGCAGAGAGCAAAATTCGGGCCGCCGAGCGGCGCAACGACCTGCTCCATCACGGCATCGAGATCGCGCTGGTAGGCGGCAAAATCTCGCACCGGCACCCGGCGCATGCGTCGGCCCGCAGCGCCGTGACGCTTGAGGGGGCGCGAGCCGCCCTGCCCGCGCCAGTCGAACGCGACGACATGAAACCCGCGAGCGCGCAGATCGGCAATCGTCTCGAAATATTTTTCAATAAACTCTCCCCGCCCCTGCAGGAGAGTGACAACGCCCTGTGCTTCACCCGCCAGCGGCGACCATGATGCGGCGCGCAGGCGCAGACGATCACGCGTCTTCACCTCGTGCAGGGTTGCACCGGCCGGGATGGGATTATCGGGTGTCGCGACGAGATCCAGATCATATTCTGACATGCCGATGCCGCATCCGTTCCTGTCGTAACCTTGGGCAGATCATAAGCTTGGGCAGACGGATTCGCCGCCACCAGCCGCCTGCGCATATTTCAGAAAACCCGCTTCCCGGTCAAACACGCGGACGCGCCGATAAACAATTCCGTAAAGCCCAAAAAGGCTCTTGAAAACGGTTCGCCCCGAACTATTTCAGAGCCGTGCAGGCCATTGCGGCTGCACGCGAGCCCGATGATCCCCGGCCCGGCCATATGGCGGGCAGGATATCGGAAGCTTAATCATATCGCTTCATCAGGAGGATGTGTCATGCGTCATTTCGATCTTTCCCCCCTTTATCGCTCCACCGTGGGCTTCGACCGTCTGTTTTCGTTGCTGGATCAGGCAAGCGGCGTCGACCAGTCGCCGACCTATCCGCCCTACAACATCGAGCGCACCGGCGAGAATAACTATCGCATCTCGCTCGCGGTCGCCGGGTTCACGCAGGATAACCTGACCATCGAGACCCGGGATAACGCGCTCACCGTGCGCGGCGACAAGCAGGCCCAGACGCCAGCCGAAGGCACCGCCGAAGAGCCGGCAGAGGTGCTGTATCAGGGCATCGCCTCGCGGGCGTTCGAGCGCCGCTTCCAGCTTGCCGACCATGTGCACGTGACCGGCGCGACGCTTGAAAACGGGTTGCTGCACATCGATCTCGTCCGCGAGATCCCCGAGGCCAAGAAGCCGCGCCTCGTGCCGATCGGCGCTCCGTCGCGCCGTGTCGAGACCATTCAGGCCGACACGCAGCAGGCGGCCTGACACACGCAACGGCGATGATCGTACTTTCGGGAAGGGCGCCTCACGGCGCCCTTTTTCATGCCCGGCTTTCCATAATGCGTTCCGTGCGAAATTGTTCCGAAACGGGATCAAAGCGGGGCAACGGCGCAAGCTAATAATTTTATTCCAATTTATCCCAATTCCTCGCACCAAAATTTCCGGCACCGATGCCCTGGCAGCAACTTCGGACAAAAAAGTCGAAATTCGGTGCTTGTAATGCTTCAAAAAGTCTGCCATTGTCCGCCACGGATTAGGACAGCCTTACTGTCCCATTCCGGGTGCGGCCAATCGGCCGAGATCCATATCCGGGCGGACGGCCACGCGATTCGAATCGTTATCGCGAATGCCGGAACCGCATGTTTCGAGGCGCGTTGGCTATCATGGCACGCATTATTGTCGCTCCGTTCTCGGTTGCTCCATTCGAGACAGAGCCTGCCATCCGTAAAGACGGTACGCGAACGGGCGGATAAGCGGCGTGATCCCGCGTCCCGCCCGATGCGTGAAGACGCAAACGGTGCGGGCGTGAATGCAGGCGCTCCCGCGCCAGAGTTTTCCAGACAAACCACCTGCCAACAAACAAGATGATCGGTTCAGGCGTCGGGCCAGCCCGCTGCCTGCCCAGTCGACCCCGCAAGAAACGGACACGAACGACGGATCACTTTCCCGGCGAGCGTAGACGCGACTCTCGCGCCCATCGCGATAACCAAGGAGGCCGTAACGGCCGCATACAGGATCGAATTATGAGCCATTTCAACGAGATGCCCCATCATGGATCGCAGCAGCCGCAGCCCGCATCCCGCGCGCGCGACATGAGCGCCGCAACATCCATTGACAGGACGGCCTCCGTTGACAAACAGGCCGACAACGGGCGCATTCGCTGGGCCGCCGCTGGCCGACCGGCGGCGCAAGGACTTTACGATCCATCGCGTGAGCACGATGCCTGCGGCGTCGGCTTTGCGGCGAATATCCATAATGTGGCCTCGCACGATATCGTGCAGCACGGCCTCACCATCCTGAAGAACATCGATCATCGCGGTGCTGTGGGCGCTGACCCGCTGGCCGGCGATGGCTGCGGCATGCTGGTGCAGATCCCGCATGAATTCTTCGCGGAAGAAGCTGCAGCGCTTGGCTTTACCCTGCCCGCACCGGGTGATTACGCCGTGGGTCATCTCTTCATGCCGCGTGACGGCGAGGGCTTTCGCATCGTCACCGACATTGTGGAGAAGGTGTTCGCGGACGAGGGACTGACGGTGCTCGGCTGGCGTGCCGTGCCGGTCGATCCTTCGGGATTGGGCGAATCCGTGCGCCCGACCGAGCCGCAGCAGCGGCAGATCTTCGTTGCTCCCGGCCCCGGCATCGCCACTGGCGACGAGTTCGAGCGCCGGCTGTTCATCGCCCGCAAGGTGGTGTCGAACGCCGTTTACGGCATGAACGATCCGCGTGTGGATGATTATTACCCGGTCAGCCTGTCCTCGCGCACGCTGGTATACAAGGGCATGCTGCTGGCCACGGGTCTTGGCGACTATTATCTCGATTTGCAGAATCCGCGCTTCAAAAGCGCCATTTCGCTGGTGCACCAGCGTTTCGCCACCAACACCTTCCCGACATGGTCGCTGGCGCATCCCTACCGGATGATGGCCCACAACGGCGAGATCAACACCCTGCGCGGCAACGTCAACTGGATGGCGGCGCGGCAGGCTTCAGTGGATTCCGAGCTGTTCGGCAATGACATTGCCAAGCTGTGGCCCATCTCCTACGAGGGCCAGTCCGACACCGCATGCCTCGACAACGCGCTGGAATTTCTGGTGCGCGGCGGCTATTCGCTGGCCCACGCCATGATGATGTTGGTGCCGGAAGCCTGGGCCGGCAACCCGCTGATGGACGAGGAACGGCGCGCCTTCTACGAGTACCACGCCGCGCTGATGGAACCGTGGGATGGGCCCGCGGCGCTCATTTTCACAGACGGGCGCCAGATCGGCGCGATGCTGGACCGCAACGGCCTGCGCCCCACCCGCTATGTCGTGACCGACGACGGCCTCGTGGTCGGCGCGTCTGAAATGGGCGTGCTCGACATCCCGCAGGAAAAGATCGTCGAGAAGTGGCGGCTGCAACCGGGCAAGATGCTGCTCATCGACCTTGAAGAAGGGCGCATCGTTCCGGACGAGGAAGTGAAGCGCGCCTACAGCAGCGCCCACCCCTATCGCGAATGGCTGGACCGCACGCAGCTGGTGCTGGAGGAACTGCCCCCTGTGCAAGCGCGCGAATCGCGCACGGATGTCAGCCTGCTCGACCGGCAGCAAGCGTTCGGCTACACGCAGGAAGACCTCAAGCTGGTGCTGCCGCCCATGGCCGTTACCGGCCAGGAGGCTGTCGGCTCCATGGGTAACGACGCGCCGATCTCGGTGCTGTCGCGCCATTCAAAGCCGCTCTATTCCTACTTCAAGCAGAACTTTGCCCAGGTGACGAACCCGCCGATCGACCCGATCCGCGAGGAACTCGTCATGAGCCTCGTGTCCTTCATTGGCCCGCGCCCCAACATTCTCGACCTGGAGGGCACCTCGCGCAAGAAGCGGCTCGAAGTGCGCCAGCCGATCCTCACCAACGAGGATCTGGAGAAAATCCGCTGCATCGGCCATTACGAAGACCGCTTCGACACCAAGACACTGGACATGACCTACCCGGCGCTGCAAGGCGCGGCCGGCATGGAGGGCGCGCTGGAGCGCCTGTGCGAGCGCGCGGAAGCCGCCGTGCATGGCGGCTACAACATCATCATCCTCTCCGACCGGCAGGTGGGGGCTGATCGCATCGCCATTCCCGCGCTGCTGGCCACCGCTGCCGTGCATCACCACCTGATCCGCAAGGGCCTGCGCACCTCCGTAGGGCTCGTGGTTGAATCCGGCGAACCGCGCGAAGTGCATCACTTTGCCTGCCTCGCCGGTTATGGCGCGGAAGCGATCAATCCATATCTGGCCTTCGACACGCTCGCCTCGATGCACGAGGCGCTCGATTTCCCCGAGGAAGTCTCCGAGGATGAAATCGTGCATCGTTACATCAAGTCCGTGGACAAGGGGCTGCTCAAGGTCATGTCCAAGATGGGCATTTCGACCTACCAGTCCTATTGCGGCGCGCAGATCTTCGATGCCATCGGCCTCAGCAGCGATTTCGTGAACCGCTACTTCTTCGGCACCGCGACCGGCATCGAGGGCATTGGCCTTGCCGAAATCGCGGAAGAAACCGTGCGCCGCCACCGTGCCGCGTTCGAGAATGTGCCGGTGCTGCGCCACGCGCTCGATGTCGGCGGCGATTATGCCTATCGCATCCGCGGCGAGGACCACGTCTGGACGCCGGACACCGTGGCGGAGCTTCAGCATGCCGTGCGCCTGAATGCGCAGGATCAGTACCGCTCGTTTGCCCGGCGCATCAACGAGCAGGACAACCGGCTCACCACCATTCGCGGCCTCTTTCGCCTCAAGAGCGCGGCGGAGCTGCACCGCAAGCCGGTGCTGCTCGAACTCGTCGAGCCGGCGTCCGAGATCGTTAAGCGCTTTTCCACCGGCGCGATGTCCTTCGGCTCGATCTCGCGCGAGGCGCATGAAACGCTGGCCATCGCCCTCAACGCCATCGGCGGTAAATCCAACACCGGCGAGGGCGGCGAGGAGGCGGAACGCTTCACTCCCGATGCTGACGGACGCTCGCGCCGCTCGGCCATCAAGCAGGTGGCCTCGGGCCGCTTCGGCGTCACGGCGGAATATCTCGTCAACGCCGACATGATGCAGATCAAGGTGGCGCAGGGCGCAAAGCCCGGCGAAGGCGGCCAGTTGCCCGGCCACAAGGTGAACGCGGTCATCGCACGCGTGCGCCACTCAACGCCGGGTGTCGGTCTCATCTCGCCGCCGCCGCACCACGATATCTACTCCATCGAGGATCTGGCGCAGCTCATCTTCGACCTCAAGAACGTCAATCCGGCGGCTGACGTGTCGGTGAAGCTGGTGTCGGAAGCGGGCGTCGGCACCGTGGCGGCCGGCGTTGCCAAGGCACGCGCCGATCACATCACCATTTCCGGCTACGAGGGCGGAACGGGTGCAAGCCCCCTCACCTCGCTGAAGCATGCCGGTTCCCCTTGGGAGCCGGGGCTGGCGGAAACGCAGCAGACGCTGGTGCTGAACGGCTTGCGCAGCCGCGTGGTGTTGCAGGTCGACGGCGGCCTTCGCACCGGCCGCGATGTGATGATCGGCGCGCTGATGGGTGCGGATGAGTTCGGTTTCTCCACCGCGCCGCTGATCGCCGCCGGCTGCATCATGATGCGCAAGTGCCACCTCAACACCTGCCCCGTGGGCGTGGCGACGCAAGACCCCGTGCTGCGCAAGCGCTTCAAGGGCCTGCCGGAGCACGTCATCAACTACTTCTTCTTCCTCGCCGAGGAAGTGCGTGAGTTGATGGCCGAGATGGGCTTTACCCGCTTCGAGGATTTGATCGGCCGCGCCGACCTCATCGACCAGCGCGAGGCGGTGTCGCACTGGAAAACGAAGGGCCTCGACTTCTCGCGCCTGCTGCATGTGCCGGAAAGCGACGAGCCGCTGCATCACGCCATCCGCCAGCACCATCCGATCGACAACGTGCTCGATCGCGGCCTGATCACGGATGCCAAGGCCGCTATCGAGACGGGCGAGCCCGTGGTTCTGGAGCGCAGCATCCGCAGCGTCGACCGCACCACCGGCGCGATGCTCTCCGGCGAGATCGCCAAGCGCTACGGCATGGATGGCCTGCCCGACGACACCATCACCGTGAAGCTCACAGGCACGGCGGGACAGAGCTTTGGCGCTTTCCTCGCGGCGGGCGTCACGCTCGATCTCGAAGGCGAGGCCAACGACTATGTCGGCAAGGGCCTGTCCGGCGGCAAGATCATCGTGCGCCCCGCGCCCGCCATGCAGGTTGCCCCCGAGCGCGCCATCATCGCCGGCAACACCGTGCTCTACGGCGCCATCGCCGGCGAGTGCTATCTGCGCGGCAACGCCGGCGAACGCTTCGCCGTGCGCAACTCCGGTGCGGTCGCTGTTGTCGAAGGCACCGGCGATCACGGCTGCGAATACATGACCGGCGGCGTGGTCGTGGTGCTGGGCGAAACCGGCCGCAACTTCGCGGCAGGCATGTCCGGCGGCATCGCCTATGTCCTCGACGAGGACCGCACGTTCGCCCAGCGCTGCAATCTCTCCATGGTCGATCTCGAACCCGTGGAAGAGGAAGAGGATCTGATGGAGCGCCTCCACCACCACGGCGGCGACCTCGAAACCAAGGGACGCATCGACATCATGGCCGACATGTCCGGCCACGACGAGGAAAGGTTGCGGCAACTCATCGCCAACCACGTTCGCGCCACCGGCTCGGCGCGCGGGCGCACCATTCTCGACAACTGGCAGGATTATCGCACCAAATTCGTGAAGGTGATGCCCGTCGAGTACCGGCGCGCGCTACGCGAGATGGAACGGGCGCGTGTGTTGCAGGCAGCGGAATAAGGGAGGCCACGATGGGAAAAGTCACCGGATTTCTTGAATACGACCGGCAGGATGCCAAGTACGAGCCTGCCTCTGACCGCGTGCGCCACTACCGCGAGTTCACGCTGCCGCTGGACAACAAGGATGTGGAGCGGCAGGCCGCCCGCTGCATGGACTGCGGCATCCCCTTCTGCCACGGCGACACGGGCTGCCCAGTTCACAACCAGATCCCGGACTGGAACGACCTCGTCTACCATCAGGACTGGAAGGACGCGGCGCTCAACCTGCACTCCACCAACAACTTCCCCGAGTTCACCGGCCGCGTCTGCCCCGCCCCCTGCGAGGAAGCCTGCACGCTGAACCTGGAAAATACGCCGGTTGCCATCAAGACCATCGAGCAGACCATTGCCGACAAGGCATGGGAAGAAGGCTGGATCGTGCCGGAAATCCCGGCGCAGCAGACCGGCAAGCGCATCGCCATCATCGGCTCCGGCCCTGCTGGCCTCGCAGCTGCCCAGCAGCTCGCCCGCGCCGGACACGAGGTGCATCTGTTCGAGCGCGAGCCCAAGGCCGGCGGCCTGCTGCGCTATGGCATTCCTGACTTCAAGATGGAGAAGCACCACATCGACAGGCGCGTCGCGCAGATGGAAGCGGAAGGCGTGCGTTTCCACTACGGCGTCAACGTCGGCGTCACGCATCCGTTCGACGATCTGGTGGAAGGCTTCGATGCCGTGCTGCTGACGGGCGGGTCGGAAAAGCCGCGCGACCCGCAGTTGCCGGGCACCAACCTGAAGGGCGTCTACTACGCCATGCCCTATCTCATCCAGCAGAACCGTCGCAACGGCGGCGAGAGCCTGCCGGATCACGAGGAGCCAATCCTTGCCACCGGCAAGCACGTGGTTGTGGTGGGCGGCGGCGACACGGCGTCGGACTGCGTCGGCACCGCGTTCCGTCAAGGCGCGCTGTCGGTGACGCAGCTCGACATCCGCCCCATGGCCCCGATGCTGGAAGACAAGCTCACCGTGTGGCCCTATTGGCCAACGAAGTTCCGCACCTCCTCCAGCCAGGCCGAAGGGGCGGAGCGCGAGTTCCAGGCTGCGACCCTGGGTCTTGAAGGCAAGAACGGCCTCGTCACCGGCGTACGCTGCGCCCGTGTGGATGAACGGCGCAAGCCCATTCCCGGCACCGAGTTCGTCCGCAAGGCCGAGCTGGTGTTCATCGCCATCGGATTCGCCAGCCCTGTGCACGAAGGCATGCTGGAGCAGGCGGGTGTTGCTTTCGACCGTCGTGGAAACGTTGCCGCCGATACGCTCGCCTATCGCACCTCCCGCGACAAGGTTTTCGCCGCCGGTGACATGCGGCGCGGCCAGTCGCTGGTGGTATGGGCCATCCGCGAAGGCCGGCAGGCAGCCCACGCCATCGACACGTGGCTGATGGGCACGAGCCTGCTGCCGCGCTGACGTGACAACATCGGTCAGAGCGATCTCACGATCTGACCGATAAAACCTCGCCCACACTCAAAAGCGATCTGATACCGCGCCCCGGGAGGCTGAACGCCTTTCCGGGGCGATGCATGTCTGACCTGTAAATAAAAGTTATTATAATTCCAATAAAGTGAGCGCAGACTGACTTGAAGGTGATCCGCGGGATTCGCGCGACATCTTTGACATCAACGGGCGACACGACATGCAAGACAACGCCGGCCATCGGGAAAATCATCTTGTCACACGTATCGGCTGGCTGCGCGCGGCCGTTCTTGGCGCCAACGATGGCATCATCTCCACCGCAAGTCTGATTCTGGGCGTGGCCGCCGCGGAACCATCCGGTGAGGGAGTGCTACTGGCGGGTGTGGCGGGGCTCGTCGCCGGCGCCATGTCGATGGCGGCAGGGGAGTACGTTTCGGTCAGTTCGCAGTCGGATACTGAAAATGCCGATCTCGCCCGCGAGAAGCGTGAACTCGAAACCGATCCGGCCTATGAGCGGGAAGAACTTGCGAATATCTATATCGCGCGCGGCGTCGACAGTGTGCTTGCCCACCAGGTCGCCGATCAACTCATGGCCAGGGATGCCCTGGCGGCACATGCCCGAGACGAACTGGGAATATCGGAGATCAGCGTCGCACGTCCGGTGCAGGCCGCGCTGACATCCGCCGCAACCTTCACCGTTGGCGCAGCCGCACCGTTGATTCTTGCGCTCGTTTCGCCGGAAGAATGGTTGTGGACAGCGGTCGCCGCGGGATCGCTGCTGTTCCTTGCGGTGCTCGGCGCGGTAGGCGCAGTGGCTGGCGGTGCTGGCATCGTGAAACCCACCATCCGGGTAACGTTCTGGGGCGCGCTGGCCATGGCCCTGACATCCGCGATCGGCGGAATATTCGGCACTGTGGTATAAACGTTTACGCGTCAAACGATTATGGCCTCCCCGGACCAGTATCCGGAAAGGCCAATATTCAGAGTGATGATGACGGACCGGGTATTACCAATATCCGGGAGCGCCCCACGGTCCGAAAGCCCCCCAAGGACCCATATCGAACGCGGTCTGCTGATTCATCGCGGCGGTCAACTGACGCTCGTCAGCGAGGCTTTTCTGCAGGCGAAGCTGCTGATAAGCTTGATAATTCTGCTGTGTGCCATAGTACAGGCAGCTGCACACCGTCGGGTCCGCATAGAAATAAATCGGCTGGTCATTCTTGACCTGCACAAAGAATTTGTGCGGCGGAAGCTTTTTGAGCGAGGCAATCTGATCCGATGTAGCTGCCGGCCGCATCTTGAAGCCCGCGGCGGACAGCATGTCCTCCCTGCTCTGTTCAGCGGTCACGCAAGCGCCCAGGCTGACGCCGATCAAAGCCATAACGGCAATGGAAGCCCGTTTCATGTGCAGTCCCTTCCAGAATACATCGGTTAACTGAAACGAAAAATTGAATAACCACTGATTATGAAAGACGCAAGACATCAACAGACAACAATTTCAGTATTCATGGATATATAAATTTGAATCATAAAAATAAAGATGCTGCGTTTTCCAGCCATGAAAACTGAAAACCTTCACCGCGCGCATTATGAAATTGAATGCTCACAAGAGAATACTCCGAGCATAGTCATGCGCCGACATCCGCGGATAGCGGTTGCCCGTTATCCCGGAAAAAATCTGAAATGATCGGAATGAATGATGCGGCTGTCGAACGCGTTTTTGATTGTGAGTGCATTTTATAGGTCGGATGAGTTTATCCGACCATAAAGCGTTCTCAATAATGGTCGGAGCGAGAGGATTTGAACCTCCGACCCCTAGTCCCCCAGACTAGTGCGCTAACCGGGCTGCGCTACGCTCCGTGACCAGATTGCGGAATCAACGCCGTTTCCAGCATGCCACCTGCCTGTCTTTATGCAAAACCCAGGCCGGTGGCAAGAAAAAAGCACGATATTTTCCACATGCTCATCGCCGGCTCACAATTTGCCGTCGCTGAGAACGGCGTCCCAGTCGATCTGGATAGTGCCGTCCGTATCGAGGCCGAAGGTGGAGGCTACCTGTTTCTGGTGTTTTTGGGCAGCTTCCGTCTCATGTGCATGCAGCGTTTCAAGCTGGGCAAGCACCTGTGCATTGTCCGTCGATAACAGATGCGCATAAGCCAGCGCCAGCGCGCCGCTGTCGCGCAGATCGGCGAGAGCGTCCGGCCCCAGAGCATTGAGACGGGCCTCATTGACGCGCAACAGGCCATCGACACCGATCAAACCTTCGCCCTCTCCCACGCGAATCGGCCACGGCTCCAGCACATCATGAGCCTGCAGTTTTTCAACGGCCAGGGTTGCGGCTTCAAGCCCCTGACGGATATTCAGAAGGAACTGCAATGTCTGGCGAACACGATCCGCAGGCTGGCCATCGGCGTTGAAGAACGGCTCGCCTTCCCCCGAAAGGCGGAGCAACCCGCTGTCGACATCATACCCCAGCGCGAACTCGCCGCTGCCGGCCGTCAGCAGCCGGAACGGGTAACCGCGCAGCACGGCGGGCACGTAAGGCCCACGCCATTTGCCATCCAGCCCGACAAACAGGTTGCTTCTCTGCCTCAAGCCGAGCAAGGCGACGAAGGTCGGGCGCTCACCGGGCAGAAAACCGAGCAGAAAGCTGCCAACCGCCTTGCGAAGCTCACTTGCGGTGATCCCGGCAACCTGCATGCCGGCGGCGAAATCGAGGCTATCGAAAGGTTGCCATGCCTTGTCGCCGAAGCCGGAGAACGTGATTGCCTGAATGTCCGCCATTATTGGTTTCTCCATCTGCATACGGGAGGCACTTCGCGTCGATACCGTATAAATCGACCAGAGACTTTATATAGGCCCGCCGCCGCGCAAAGACATCCGTAAAGTGTGGCATATTTGTTATATTGAGCACGCATTTCATGCGCGGCAACGGCACCACGATCTGCCGCGGGCATCAGACGCCAGCGACCACACCCCTCACCCGGCCCCAAACCAGCTCTATACACCATAGGCAACTTTGGATAACAGGTTGAAAAATATCATTTTCAATCAATGATGACGTCATAGGTACGATGCATCGAATTTACGAAACGATTCACCAATAAAATTCTGACATCGCTGATCGGAAACTTTTTTTCGCTGTACAGCCCACTGTGTGTAGTGTATCTGCTGTACATGTTTCCTGCATACCCTGAGAGCCTGTGGCTTCCTGCCGGTATGAAGGACAACATTTGAAGCCACATCCGCACGCATCGGAATTTTCCGGGCGCGCTCAAGCTGTTAATAAAGAGGTTCTGAAATGGCTACTAATGCAGAGCAGATCGCCCAACTTTACGTTGGCTACTTGAACCGCGCTCCCGAGCCGGAAGGCCTGAACTACTGGATCGGCCGCCTTACGGACCCGGTCAACCCGCTGACGATCAGCCAGATTGCCAACAACTTCGCCACGCAGCCCGAGACGACGGCGCTCTACCCCTACCTGCGCTACCCGAACCTGTTCGATGGCGACACGGAAGCCTTCGTCACCGAGATCTATCAGAACCTCTTCGCCCGCGCACCGGAAGCAGAAGGTCTGGCATACTGGACCGCACAGCTCGAATCCGGCGCAGTCGCAATCGGTGACTTCATTCTCACCGTCATTCAGTCCGCCCGCAACTTCGATGGCGGTCAGGACCTGACCACGCTCAACAACAAGACCGCTGTTGGCATTTCCTACGCCGAGCAGGTGGCCAAGGCAAACGCAGAGTGGACGCCGGAAAGCGCACGCGCCGCAATCAAGGACGTCGACGCAACGGCTGCTTCCGTTACCGCTGCTGAAGCCAACATCACGGCTTTCGTTGCTACGGGCTCCTGGCCGGGCGCAACGGGTGAAAGCTTCACCCTGACGACGGGCATTGACGCGATCGTTGGCACCGCAGCTGACGACACCATTCAGGGTGTCGTGTCTGGTACGGCCTCTGCATCCACGCTGAACCCGCTGGACAGCATCAACGGCGGCGCAGGCGTTAACACGCTGAACCTGGTTGCTCAGGACGCTCCGGCCGGTAAAGCCATTCAGCTTCCCGGCGCTGCGACTGTCACTATCGAAAACATCCAGACCGTGAACATCATCAGCAGCACCGGTGACGATGTTGTTACGACCAGCGCTACTGCCTTGGAAGCTGCTTACTTTGGTGGTCAGGTTCAGGAAATCTGGCAGATCGGCGCCGACAAAGCCAGCACTGTTGTTCTCGCCAAGAATGATCAGGTCGCCGGCTTCTCTGGTACGACCGACGTGGCGTTGAATGTTACGGCTGCCAAGGGCGTTGAATCTGTCGGCGTTGCACTGAAGGACGTTGCGGACAAGTCAAAGATTACCTTTGACGGCGCCAAGGACAGCGACAGCCTCACGACCGTGACCATTTCGGGCAAGGCTGGCGCTGAGTTGTTTATTGACACTGACGCACAGAAAGCCAACATCGAGGTCGACACCATCAACCTCGGCCTGACCAGCAAGACAACCGTCGACTTCACTGTGGAAGAGGGCGTGGTTGAAGTCGTCGATGCTTCTACGTCGACGGGAGCTCTGACCTTCGACTTTACCGCCGCAGAGTTCACAAACCTCCAAGAAGTTAAGGGCGGCTCGGGCAACGATACTATCGAAGCTTCGATTGCAGTTCTGAAGGACAGCACCGGTCTCGTGATCAACGGTGGCGCTGGCGTTGATACGTTGCAGCTTATCATTACTGCTGCACCAAACAATGCAACGAAGGTTTCCCTGATCGGCGGCGAGGGCAAGGATACGTTTGAGCTCGCCAGCGGAGCAAAGGGCAATCTGTTCGGTGCTATCACCAATGATCAGAACCTGATCGACAACCTCGTTTCCGTAGAAGACTTCGCTGCGGCAGACGATGTTCTCAGCATCAAGGACATCGGCGCCGGTCTCGGCAATCGTGTCGCCAATAACACCGTCGAGCAGGCTATCACAAAGGCCGGCGCCACGACGCTGTTTGAGACCGTTACGGCTGTGGCTACGACCACTGTTGGAAATGCCAAGGACTTCGCTGTGTTTAACTTCGAAGGTTCCGCGTATATCTATGTCGATCTCGACGGTGCAGCTACCCTTAAGGATGATGCATTGATCAAGGTGACAGGCGTTTCCAATAGCGCACTGACTGACGCTAACTTCATCATCGCCTGAGCAGCCTAAATATTGATCTAAAAACACTACCCCGCCGTGGGAACACGGCGGGGTTTTTTAAAAAACACTACAATATTGCTGACATCAAAAAAACCACCTGATAGTCAACTATTAGATAAAAATTTCTTGCATCACTTGAAGAAAGGAAGGACCCGTGACCGATTGGAACTCCGGCTATGTGATCGACCTCGGTTATACTCACGGCTTCTACCGGGAATTGGCGCCCTCCATCCTGAGGTTTGCCGCCCTCGCCAAGGGCATATCGACTTCAACATCGGGCGATGCCGATACAAGCTACTGTGAGCTCGGTTGCGGGCAAGGTTTCAGCGCCAATCTTCTTGCGGCGGCCAACCCCGATTTCAGATTTTACGCCACGGATTTCAATCCGGCGCAGATCGCCGGAGCGCGGCAGTTGGCCGATGCGGCAGGCACGAAAAACATTCATTTCTTCGACGACAGCTTTGCCCAGTTCGAGGCCCGCACGGATCTGCCGCAGTTCGACATCATCGCTCTGCACGGCATCTATTCATGGATTGCCGCCGAACATCGCGAAACCATCGTCCGGTTCATCGACAAGCGCCTGAAACCGGGCGGCCTCGTCTACATCTCCTACAACTGCCTGCCGGGCTGGGCCGCAGCCGCCCCCTTGCGACAGTTGATGTATTTTCATGCCAAAGCCGCGAGCGGCCCCACCGGCGGAAAACTGGAACCCGCCCTTGCCTTCGTAGAAAAAATGTTTGCCGCGAACGCGCGCGGCCTCGCTGCCGCCGGTCTCAGGGAACGCTTCGACAATCTCAAAGGCCAAAGCAGAAACTATGTCGCGCATGAATATTTCAATGATGCATGGGAGCTGTTCTATCACTCCGAGGTCGCGGCGGATCTGTCATCTGCGCGCTGCACATTTGTTGGCTCATCGAATCTTCTTGAACATGTCGATGCCGTCAATCTGACCGAGCCTCAGCAAGCCATCCTGAAAGAGACACCCGATCCGGTGCTGCGCGAAACCTTGCGCGACTTCATGGTGAGCCAGCAGTTCCGTCGCGATATCTTCGCACGCGGCGCCGTCGCGCTGTCCCCTGGCGAGGCAATGGAAAGCTGGCTGGACACCCGGTTCGCGCTGATCGTCCGTGAAGGCAGTGTTTCGCTGACCGTCAAGGGCGCCTTGGGTGAGGCGAACCTTCAGGAAGATGTGTACAGGCCTGTCGTCGATGCATTCGCCCGGCAGGCTGCCAGCGGCAAATCCGCGGCCATCAGCCTGAGGCAGCTTCTGGCCGAAAACCCGAAAGTGGCGGAACTCGGCTGGGGCCGTATTCAGCAGGCTATTATCATTCTGGCGGGGGCCGGTTATCTGCATCCATGCCCCGTGGACGCAAAGAATGACGGTAAAAGGCGCGAAAGCGCCAAACGCTTCAACCTCGCCGTCATGGACAAAGCACGCTATACGGCTGATCTGCAAGCGCTTGCCGCCCCTGTCATCGGCGGCGGCATCACAATCGGGCGCTTCCAGCAACTGCTTTTGCTTGCGCTGATCAACAACGAGAAAGATCCGGCAGGTTTCGTCTGGCGCATACTACAGGCGCAAAACCAGCGACTTGCCAAGGAAGGCAAGGCGCTGGAAACAGAGGAAGACAACATCGCCGAGCTGAACCGTCTCTATTCCGACCTGCAGCAAAGCCTGCCTACACTCAAAACCCTCGGCGTCATCTAAACCGCATGGTTGCGGCATCCGGAAGCGTTGCGCACAGGTTAATAAAGTGTTAGTAGGTGTACAGTAACTTGCAAACTTGAACCGGAAGCGTTGCGTAAGTGCGCGAGCGGTCTTTTATGGGTCTGCCGCACCCTGTCGAGGATGAAATGAGCAATCACAGCCAGCGTCGCTTGTCTGACGATGCATTGGAGTTGCGGCGCGAGGCCGGTCGCTGGCTGAAGCAGCGCCGCGAGGAAGTCGGCCTTTCCCAGCGCGAACTGGCGGCGCTTGTCGGAGCGGAATATTATACGTTTGTGTCGCAGCTCGAAAGCGGACGCGGGCGCGTGCCGCCCGAGCGCTATCGCGCATGGGCAACCGCATTGCAGATGCAGCCGCGTGATTTTGTCCGTACCATTCTACGCTACTATGATATATTGACTTATGAGATCCTGTTCGAGGATGAAGAGGTGCAGGCCACTGCCCCTCATGCCGGGCGGGTCTGATCTCATCCTTCAAGTGATCCTCCTGAAGCGGGCAGGGTATGGTCGTCAGCAATGTGATTTCCCTGTTCCAGCCGCGCGTTCTCAACCGTGACTGGAACAATCAGGAACTTGCCGAATTCTACCGCGTCGAAAGCGCGCTGATCGCGGTCGGGTTTCATGTCGACACGGATCGCGGCCTCTCGGACGAGGGCGACCCGTGGTTCGTGTTCGTCGACGCCGCCACCGACAATGTCATCGTGCATTGCGCGCGCTGCGACGGGGCCTATCTCATTGCCAGCCCCGCATTCGACTCCGTATTGCGCGGCTTCGACTTCCGCTCGCTGGTGGAAGGCTTCCTCGAACGCCAGCCAATGGTGTTGCCCAAGGCAGACACCCCGGAAAAGAAAAGCAACATCCGCCTGCATCCCAGCGTGCTGCTGGTCGCGCTGGTGGCAACCGCCTTCTTCAAGCTTTCATCGACGGAAACGGAAGCCGCCACCATCGATGCCGCTTCCCTCGACGACGGCGATACTGATGCGCGCACAAATCGCGACCAGTTGAAAGCCGCCAAAACCGATCTTGAAATCGACCGCCAGCAGGCGCTGGTCGTACTTGCTGCGGTTGCAGTGGTAACGGGCGAGCTGAAACTGCCCGCCAACGATGCATGGCCTACGCTGGCTCTGTTTCCTGAAGACGACGCTGCCTTGAGTGTGTCCAGGGCCGGCGAAGCCAGCCTCGTGGTGCTGCCCGCCGCCCATGAGCAGGCAGCTCAACATGCAAGTGACGCTGCCGCAGTCGCAAGCGGTGACGTTGCCGGGGCTGCCATCACCACCTATACGGCTGGTCGGGCCATCACAGACCTGCTCTCCGCCAATACGGATGAAGGCACTGTAATCGACATCGCAACCTTCAAGCTCCTCGACCACGCCACTGGCAATTCATCTGCCGCACGGAACGAGACAAGCAACCCTCATCCGTACAACCCCGCCAGCGATGCCTTCACGGCAAAGAAGCATGCCGCTAGCGTGCTCACGGACGGGAGCAACAGCGAGATCACGAATAGTTCAGCCGGGTCAGATGGAGCCGGCGACAAGGATCTGAGCGCAGTAACTCCGGCGGATACCCGCAGCACATCTGCGGATGCGGATAACAGCAGTTCCTCGACAAGCCTGACGGCCTCGATCAAAATGAGTGTGACGCCGGCGATGCCCGCACGCTCCGCCACATCAGCCACGGTCGCCCCCTCCTCCGACGAGAAAGGCCCGGATACCACCGAGTTGTCCCACGCGCCGGAAGAAACGCAGCAAGAGACCGCGCCCGTCGAAACGGACGAGGAAAGTGTTCAAGAGGATCCCGTCGAGCCGATCGACATCGATGTAAGCGCCATTCTGTCAGCCGTTGCGCCCCGTCTCAACGTCAGTGCCAGCCGCGTCACGTATTCCGAGAACGTGCAGGCATTTGACGATTCGGCACGGGATTTGATCGGGGATTTCGTACGGCAGGAAGGTGGTATCTCTACTTTCCGTAACGGAACCGATATCGTGCTTTACGATTCAAGTATAACGGCCTCCGCATCAAAGACCGTCAATCTCGTCACCTGGTCCTTCGAGGATGGCTCCTCCATCAGCCTCATAGGCGTCTTCGATTACGACCATATGGCGTAAACACAACCTGGTCATTCAGATTGCATGCCCGTCGTAAGGATGATGGCCATGCTTCGTGACTGTTTGGGCAACGCTCGCAGCGGAACTATGGGAGTCGGCTTTGAAGTCAGCCCTGAAAAAAAGTGCAAAGCAGTTGCTCGGCCCCGTATGGCGACCGCTGTGGAATGCAATCGAGCGCAACGTCACCCACATGATCGACAGCCGTGTCAATCCGCTGGATGAGGCGGTTGGCAAGCGTATCTCACACGTCGAACAGGAGCTGTACGCCAGAGCGGGCACGCTGGAGGGCCGTGCAGACGGCATCGAGGCGCAGATCGACCGCGTGGCCAAGCAAATAGACCGGATCGAGGCGCAACTGCTTCGCCTTGAAAATGGCTGGCGTCACCATACCCCCACTTTCGTCAGCTCGGTTGCCAGCGTCGTGGCGCTGGAACATGACGTCTCCAGACTGCGCGAAGAACTAAACGCCCGCGCGCCGCTGAACACTGCGCACGGACAAGAAAAACCATGAGTAACTTGTCGACCGATAGTCAGCTCGCTCGCAAAAATGTTCTCATCATCGTGCCGTCCGTGTCGCATTTCGACGCCATCTCGACTTCGGTGCGGCATACCTGGGAAGCACTTGAAGCAATGCCGGGCGTAGACGTCAAGATCATGTCCTGGCGTTGCGATCTGACGGAACTGCCATGGATCAGCGCCGGTGATCTGTCGGATCTTTTGCTGGATGATACGTTTCTCAAGGCAAACCTCATCATCTATCATTTCGGCGTGCACGTGAATCTGTTCGATGCGATGGTCATGGGCAATGGCCATGGCAAACAGGCCGTGTTCTTCCACAATGTTACCCCCGCCCGCTTTTTACCCGAGCAATCTCAGGATTTGATCGCGGCGTCCCTCCGCCAGATAGAGAACTTCCGCCGCGTTGACGAGATATGGCCAGTCAGCCAGATCAATGCGGAGGAACTTTATCAGCGTGATTTTGACCCATCCCGAGTCCACGTCATCCCACTGGCGGTGGACACGCCCGCCCTTGCTCCGCTGGCCGACAAGGATGTCAAGCCGCTAGAACTGGTTTTCGTCGGCCGCATCGTCAGATCCAAAGGCGTGCTCGATCTGATCGCCGCCATGAAACAGCTTTCCGGGCGCGTGACGCACCCTGTTCGCTTACGCATAGTGGGCAATCTGGAATGGTCGGATACGGATTATCTTGCCGAGGTCAAAGCTGCAATTGCCGGATCGGGCCTCGCGCCATCCATCGAACTGGTCGGCACCGCCAGCGATGAAGAGCTGCAACGTATTTATCACCAAAGCCACATTCTCGCGATTCCTTCATATCACGAAGGTTTCTGCAAGCCAGTGATCGAGGCGTTGCGCGGCGGGTTGATACCGGTGGGATACGCTGCCTATAATCTACCGCATATCGCTGGCGGCTTCGGAAAACTGGTTCCTCCGGGTGATATCGATGCGCTGGCGGATGCCCTCGCCACTTTGATAAATGCACTGCCCCAGGCATTTGCCGCGCCGGAAGCCCCCTTGCTTCCTCTGGATCGGGGCGCAACCAGTCTCACACTTTTCGATGCCGCTTCGAAGACTTACGTCGACCGTTTCACGCTATCGCAATTCATGCGCGCGGTAACTGAGAGAGTTCGATTGCTGCTGGATCAGTAGTCCGAACGTAGCCGCGTCCTTCTCATGCGGCTACGCAAGCGGAGCGCCATAACCGGCCATGCGCTTATCCAGAAGAATGCCGCGTATCACACCCTCAAGACGATTGCGGATCACCGGCCAGACAATCTGGCGCGACCATTGTGCCTGCATTTCGGCCTGTTTAGCCAGCACACTGCGATCCGCCAGCATATCGGTCAGCCCGGAAGCCAGATCTTCGGGAGAGATACCCGGCAGCGTACGAACAACAGCGGCGATATCCTCAAATATTTGCAATGGAGTACAGGCTACGGGAGTGCCCGACGCAAGGCCAAGGCGCACTGCGCCGCTCGCCGATTCCTGTGTGTTCTGATACGGGTAAACAACGATGTCCGCGGCCGACAGACGAGATATGATCTCGCCTTCCGACAAGAAACCGGCCTCGATGGTAATGCAGTGCTCCAACCCCTCGGCACGTATCAGGGCCTTGCATGCTTCCAGTTCCTCTCGCGACACGTCAGCCGGATAGAGGGCGTTCAACATCATCAGGTGAATGTCAGGGTTGGAATGGCGCATCAAACCAACCGCCCGAATAATTTCACGCAACCCCTTGTGCGGCAACAGGAAGCCGAAAGTTGCCAGCACAACTCGATCATCGACGCCCAGGGTCCGGCGTATAGCTTTCCGGTCGCCGCCGAAAGGCTCCGGCAATCCGTGGGGAAATAGCATCACATTGTCCACCAGGCCGATATTCTTCAGCCGATTGAGATCGCTCACAGTGTGCACCACGACACGCGTAGCCCGCGAAAGACTTGCAAGCCCGTCTGCAAGGCGCACGTAGCCGCCCATCGGTCGTTCCACATCCATAGTGGAATGGAAAAACAGAAAAACCGGAATACCATCCGCCTCAACTCTGTCCACCAGCCTGCATAGCGCATTGAAAGGAAAGAAGCTGAGATTGAACTGCAAGACCAGCGCCTCGACACCCTCCGCGCGGATGGCTGCATAAAGCTCCTCAAGATCATCCTCAACCCAGCCCTGCGTCCAGCAACGTCTGACATTGGCAGCGTCCGAACCTTCAAGCGTGGCGTTGCGGCTGGCGAAAATGGTCAGCAGATCAGGCGGGAGCCCGAATGTTAATGCCTCCGAATAGGTGGCGATGCCGCAACGTGTGTTCCAGGTAGACACCCAGCCAATTTTCGGCATGCGCAGGACTGTGCTGTCCAACTTTTCCAGTGCTTCAATTGCAGCCCGGGTTTTGCGCGCAACCAAATCCCAGCGACAGCGCTCACGTAAAAGAGCCTGACCATTGTTGACGCGCCGCGCGATCTCTTGCGACGAGGCCGCACGCACCTCATGCATGGCCTCAATGAGCGAACCCTCGTCCGGCGCCGCCAAAACCGACGCAGTGATTCCCAGATGCGACCGCGAATATGAAAAGCCGAAATCACACAGCCACGCGGTGTCTGGCGTACAAATACCCCAACGGCCGCCGAAAGACGTAGATACCACTGGTTTACCATGCCCCAGCGCTTCAACGAGCGGTTCTTCTCCACCCTCTCCCCATATCGGGCAAACCACGGCGTCAGCCATGGCATAAAGTGCATGCAACTGGTCTACAGCGACATCCTCATGGATCAACCGGACAGGCGCATGGTGCGGATAATCAAGGTCCAATGCGGCGATCTGGTCACCCACCTGTTCATGGAAGTCTGAGACCGTCCTGACGAGAAGCTCCACCCCATCCGCCAATGAAAATCCTTTGCCCCATGCAGCCAACAGTGCCCCCACGCCTTCGGGGTGGAGCGGCGATGCCACATGCAGGAAACGAAATACGTCATCGGGCTCGCGATTTTTCGTCACTCCCGCAAGCGGGGCGGAAACACCGTGGCCCACCACTGCGATCGGCACTCTGATGCCGTTGTCTCGCAATGTTTTAGCGACGAAACGATTGGTCACGGTCACAAGATTGAGCGAGGAATTGAATGCCGATACAAAATCTACGGGTAAACCGCTTTCTTTCCAGTCATAATTCACCAGCACACGGGTAAGACCACGCATATCCAGCACAGAGGGTGGATAAAGGTTGCGCAGAACGACATCGCGCGAAAGCACGAAATCCGCTCGTTGCCACATGCGCTCTATCTCTGGTTCTCGCGCCAGAAAAGCCGGATCTGGCGCAAGCGGTCCGAGCCCTTTGAGACTGACAAGGTCGACTTGCTGACCGTCCTCCTCAAGTGCAAGCGCGAGTGATCTATTGACAACAGCTTGACTACAAAAATCGTCGAATGGCCCTTCCAGGAGCCAGTCATAGCTCCCGGATACTCTTGCCGGTGAGCTATCGGATTCAACCCGAAGGATCGCTGCTACATATGCAGAGTCACAACTTTCAAGAAACGCACGTTGCCGGCGCACAAGCTCGCGCCTCAGCCAGGGTTCAGTGAGGACGAGCCGAATCGCGGCCGCGATATTGCCCGGTTCACTCCCCGTCACCTCAAGCCCGGCATTCTGAATTGCCGTCCCCGCCAAGTGAAGGACAGGCAAATCTGCCGCCATCGCACGAAGACCATACCGACGCCCAATCTCGGATCCGTCCGTCAAGATAAGAGAGGCTTTGGCGAGGAGCGGCCAGATTTCTGCCTGCTCATGATTGAGCACTTGCACCAGTTGCAAAGGGACACTGCCAGCCTCTTGCAGAAATGACAAACTGGAGGACAGCGATTGCTTATTTGCAACTCCAGCATAGACCACAAGCAGATGGTCGCGAGGAATATGGATTTCACGTCCAGCCAAGTGCGGAGCTACGAAAGCGTGGTAAATTTCAGCAAATTGCACGGCCTACATCCTGCTTGAAGAATCTTCAGCAAAGCAGACACCTATTTGCATGAAGAAAACGCTGAACAGCAAAAATTATAGTTTCTGAAGATTTCGATGAAAAGCTGAATTGACATTGAACAGGCCTGCACAGGCGCTGCCTCAGGAAGCGCATGCTGCGCAATTCATCAATGCTTGTGGCGAAACCAGTCTCGAACCCTTCGGGCACCGGGAATACGCTTTGCGGCCTGGCGCAGGAAACGAAGCGGAGTTGCAGGTCCATAATCCATCATCGTACCCTTCGATTGATTTGGCTGAGATTCGACCAGAGCCTCTTGTTCGACCCAAGTCTCTCGCAACTGCCGGAACTCATGCATCAAGACAAGCTTGGCAGAATCTTGCTCAAGACGCGTAGAAATTAAGTTTGAATCAATAACCCTGGCGACAGACATGCATCATCCTCGCAAACACGATCTAAAATATACCTGCTTCGCTGTCAGTCAACCACTATAGACGACACTGTATCATGTCGGACACAAATTCTTGAAAGGGCGCAGTGACTTAGAACCCCTGATAAAACCTCGGAATTGATGATGGTCGAATGAATTTGACCATCCTGCAAGGCGCCGAAAGCAGTCGACGCCGGCTGCGTCGGCGAGGGTTTATCAGGGGCTCTTAGACAACGGCGGGAATGATGCCGCGTGACTGTACCGCCTGCCAGTTGGCCTTGCTGGCGTCGCCCTTATCGGCAACGACCGCCCCCGGATCGACTTCGGTGTGGAACCCGAGAAAGATGGCGAAGCGCGGTGTGTCGCTTTTCTCGCCGCCAGTCGGGTCGAAGGTGATCGGATGGTCGCCGAAGTTGGTCTTCAGGTGGATTTTGTGGAGAAGTCGTTGTGCGCCCGGTCACTCTGCCCCTTGCGCCTACTGCCGGGACTGAAAACCATCGATCTACGGCTATAGCAGTGGCTTACTTACGCAAGCGATCAATGTTTATAGAATATATATCAACTAAAAGGTGTTAATTCATGAGTGGTGGAGCCAGGCGGAATCGAACCGCCGACCTCTTGAATGCCATTCAAGCGCTCTCCCAACTGAGCTATGACCCCATAAACACATACAATCGTACAGACCAAATTTTGGTCATATGCCTGTTTGCTTTCAGGCAAATTTAAAAAATGGTGGAGCCAGGCGGAATCGAACCGCCGACCTCTTGAATGCCATTCAAGCGCTCTCCCAACTGAGCTATGACCCCATAACCACCAGCGCAACATCGGACAATGCTGCGCAAAAACGCTTCTGACGAGAATGGTGCGAGATATGGTGAAAGTGTCTTGGGAAACACTCTGCGGACAATCCCGCTACACCATTCCATCCCACCGAAGCAGCAGTTTTCTGCATTCCGCCGCTTCTATATATCGCTTTGGAGACAGTCAAGCCTCCCTGCACCTTTCACATGTCGTTTTCCAACGACCGGATCAGTTTTCGTCATCCGACTCGATATCGCCATCGATCAGATCGGCAACATCGTCATTTTCCTCGTCCTCATCGGCGAGGAATGTAGCCTCATCGTCGTCATCCGGGATGTCGTCATCGCCAATGTCGATGTCTTCATCACCCGTCTTGACGGCGGCTTCTTCACTATCCGCGACGTCGTCGAGAGAAACGATTTCGACGACGTCGGTCTCGGCATCCGTCTCATCTTCGACCGCAGTCGCAACGACTGGCGCAGTACGACCCGCGCTCACCAGAAAGGGCGCGCCGCACTTCGGGCAAAGAATCGGATCCCTGTTGAGATCGTAAAACTTGGCGCCGCAGTTCTGGCACAGGCGCTTGGTTCCGAGTTCCGGTTTCGCCACTGTCAAATGCACTCCGTTTCCTGCGAAGCGATCCCGTTAATGGTCTTCATGACGCATGTCAACGCCTCTCGCAGGAAATATTGAACATCACCAAATTATGTCTCTGCGACGGGTGTGGAAATTCGGGCCTTGCATCAGACGCCGCATGGGGTTAGAGTAACTCATCCATCACGGAGTTCATTAGGGCTGTTGCGATGAGTGGTTCTCTCCGGGGCCGCTCCTTTTTGCATTGTCGAAACTCCGCAAGTGGGCCAAGCCATCCGACAGGCCGGTATGGCCGCTGGATGAAGCGGAGTAATCGTCCGCTGCTGGTTTCGAATTGACGCGTCTCTCCGCCGCGAAGCGTTACATGCTTTGCCTGAGGACGCTTTATCAAAGCAATCGCCTGCCACAGGCAACGATGGATTGCTTTGGCTGCATGATACTGAACGAACGGAAGCAAGACACCGAAACGATGGAACCGACTGGCGACGACCCTCAATTTCATGCCTCCCCCCTGGGGGAGCCACGCATCGTGACCGAAACCGGCGTGGCGGCTCGCGTGGCGGCGATTGTCGAACCTGTGCTCGCTGACGTCGGCTACCGGCTGGTGCGCGTCAAGGTATCGGCGCAGAATGGCAGCACGGTCCAGATCATGGCCGAGCGGCCGGACGGCAGCATGACCGTCGACGACTGCGAGGTGATCAGCAACGCCGTATCGCCGGTGCTGGATCTCGAAGATCCGATTTCGGAAACTTACAACCTCGAAATTTCTTCTCCGGGCATAGACCGGCCTCTGGTTCGCGCCAGTGACTTCGCGCGCTGGGCCGGTTTTGATGCCCGCATCGATCTGGCCCTGCCACTTGAGGGACGCAAGCGTTTTCGCGGCATCCTGCGCGGTATCGAAAACGACGCCGTGCGAATCGAGCTGGCGAATGTTGCCGAGGGTAGCGACCCGGTGGCCGTTTTGCCGCTGCGCAACATTGGTGAGGCCCGCCTGATCCTGACCGATGCCCTGATCACGGAAGCGTTGCGGGCAGCAAAAGCGGCTGTGCGCGAGGCGCCTGAAGGCGAATCGCTGCCGGACGCCGACAACGACAATGCGCCGGATAGCGGTGGTCCCGACGATGGCAGCCCCGCCAGCGGCAAGGGCAAGGGTAACAAGTCCCGGTCAGGAAAGAAGTCCAACGGAAGGAGTGACGGATGACCGTCAGCGCCAACAGGCTCGAACTGCTGCAAATTGCGGACGCCGTCGCGCGCGAGAAGGTGATCGACCGCGCCATTGTTCTGGCAGCCATGGAAGACGCCATCGCCAAGGCAGCGCGCTCGCGCTACGGAGCCGAGACGGACATTCATGCCGAGATCGACCCTCGCACCGGCGAGCTGCGCCTGTCGCGCCATCTGCTCGTGGTCGAGGATCGCGAACTGGATAATCCTGCAACGCAGATCAGCCTCATCGACGCGCATCGCCACAACCCGGCCGCGCAGATCGGTGATTCGATCTCCGACACGCTGCCGCCTTTCGATTTCGGCCGCATCGCAGCTCAGTCGGCCAAGCAGGTCATCGTGCAGAAGGTGCGCGAGGCCGAGCGCGACCGTCAGTATGACGAATACAAGGATCGCATCGGCGAGGTCATCAACGGCATCGTCAAGCGTGTCGAATATGGCAACGTTATCGTGGACATGGGACGCGCGGAGGCCATCGTGCGCCGTGATGAACTGATCCCGCGCGAAACGTTCCGGCCCGGCGACCGCATCCGCGCCTACATCTATGACGTGCGCCGCGAAACACGTGGGCCGCAGATATTCCTGTCGCGCACGCATCCGCAGTTCATGACGAAGTTGTTCGCGCAGGAAGTGCCGGAGATTTACGACAACGTCGTGGAGATCAAAGCCGTCGCTCGCGATCCGGGATCGCGTGCCAAGATCGCTGTGATATCGCGTGATTCGTCCATCGACCCTGTCGGCGCCTGCGTCGGTATGCGCGGCTCGCGCGTGCAAGCCGTTGTGCAGGAGCTGCAGGGTGAAAAGGTCGATATTATCCCGTGGTCACAGGATTCGGCGACGTTCATCGTCAATGCACTCCAGCCTGCCGAGGTTGTGAAAGTCGTGCTTGATGAGGACAGCGAGCGAATCGAAGTGGTTGTGCCGGACGAGCAGCTGTCGCTCGCCATCGGTCGTCGTGGCCAGAACGTGCGGCTTGCATCGCAGCTCACCGGCTGGGACATCGACATTCTGACCGAGCATGAAGAATCCGAACGCCGGCAGAAGGAGTTCACGGAACGCTCCACGACATTCATGGAAGCGCTCGATGTCGATGAGGTCGTGGGCCAGCTTCTTGCGTCGGAAGGTTTCCGGTCGGTTGAGGAAATTGCATTCGTTGAACTGGACGAGTTGACTTCGATCCAGGGCTTCGACGACGAAACCGCCACAGAGATCCAGTCGCGCGCGCAGAACTATCTTGCACGCATTGAAGCAGAGCAGGATGCGCGCCGTCGAGAGCTGGACGTGGCGGACGAGCTGCGCTCCATCGATGGCGTGACAACGGCAATGCTTGTTGTCTTCGGTGAAAACGAGATTCGCACCATCGAGGATCTCGCTGGCTGTGCGACGGACGATCTGGCTGGATGGACCGAGCGCAAGGGCCAGGAGACCACGCGCCACAAGGGAATTCTCGATGGCTTCGAGATCTCGCGGCAGGAGGCGGAAGCCATGATCGTCGCCGCCCGTCTGGCCGCTGGCTGGATCGAGGCGTTGGACGAAGAGGAAGAAGCGGCGGAAGCCGAAGATCCTTCAGCGACTGCCGATGAGGCACAAACGGAGCAGGACCAGAGCGCCGTCTGACACAGCCTCTTTCCCGCACGCAAACTGCCATGAAATACGCCGGGGCAGGCAATTGTGTCCGCCCCGTTGTGTCCCAACAACTTTTATGCCTCACGAGCATTTCGGCATTGTCCGGAAATCGTGGCAAGGAGAAAGAATTGTCGCACCCAGAGGGTGATGCACCGCCGCAGAACGATAAGGACCGGGAAGACAGCCGGACTTGCGCGCTGAGTCGTCGTGCAATGCCGAAGGAAGCGATGATTCGATTCGTCGCTGGTCCCGACGGTGCGCTCGTGCCGGATATTCGTGCCCGGTTGCCGGGCCGGGGCGTCTGGGTCGAGGCAACGCGCGAAGCGGTGTCGCAGGCCGCGCGCCGCAAGATATTTTCGCGGGGGCTGAAGACTGGTTTATCCGTTTCCCCGTCTCTGGCCGATGATGTCGAGGCGCTTTTGTTGCGTGACATGCTTCAGGCGTTGGCGCTGGCCAACAAAGCGGGAGCTGTGGTGACAGGTTTCGGCAAGGTGGAAGATCTTCTGGCCCGTCGCGACGGTAAGATCAGCACCGCCGCCTTGTTGCACGCCAGCGAAGCAGCGCAGGACGGTCGTCGCAAGCTGGCGCAGGCACTGAATCGCGGACGGCAAACGTTGCAGGATGGTCACATTCCGCCGCCGGATACCATCCCCGTCATTGATTGGATTGCCGGTGAAGATTTGGATTTGGCTTTAGGCCGCATACATGTGATACATGCAGCTCTTGTTGCCGGAACGGGAAGCGACGGATTTATGACGCGCTGGCGCAGGCTGGACCGTTATCGCATGGCAGACACATCGACGCCTTCCACGGACGTTTCCGCAACAATGGCCTCCCGGACAGACGGGCCATCGGGCGAAGCGCACGATGACAGGGCGATTACAGGGCAAGAATGAACGCGAAGGCGCAGGACACGGACGTAATGAGTGACACAAAGAACCCGAACGACAAGACGCTGAGCGTGACGCCAACGAAGACGCTGACGCTGAAGCGGCCTGTCGAGCAGGGCGTTGTGCGTCAAAGTTTCTCGCACGGCCGCACCAAGGCCGTTGTGGTGGAAAAGGTCAAGCGCAGGGTCATCGCCTCGTCGGCTGAGGTTAAAGAAGCACCGGCCAAGGACGTGGCGAAGGAAGCCGCTCCCGCGCAGACCGCATCACCCGCCCCTGCGCCAGCGGCACGGGCCCCTGCGGCCCCCGCACCGGCAGCACCAGCCGCAAAAGCGCCGGCCCCGGTTGAGGCTGCAAAGTCTCCGGCTATTGCGCCAGAAGCGTCTGCAGCTGCCGAAGTAAAGGCCGCTCCCGCTGTCGTGAACACGCCTGCGCCTGAAAAGGTCGTGGCTGAACAGCCCTCCGAGACGGCTGCCAAGACGACTGCTGCGACGGCCGAGGTGGCTGTTGACAGCAAGCCTGCTGCCACACCCGCTCCGGCGGTTAGTGCAGCGGAGACGCCTGCGGCTGTAGCGCCCAAGCGCAGTGCGCCGGCCCGTGAGACAGCGGCTGAAGCTCCGGCTATTAGCCAGTCCCGGCAAAATACACGCACGCCTCCTGCACCTCCGCCGGCGCGCACGCCTCCGGCACCGCAGGGCCGCCAGCCCGCCGCGGGTCGCGGTGGTCCCAATCGTGGCGGTAACCGTCAGGGTTCCCAGCGGGGTGGGTCTGGCGTGGTTCTGCGCACCTTGACGGATGATGAGCGCGATGCGCGCATTCAGGCGCTCACCGAGGCCAGAAAGCGCGAGGAAGAAGATCGTCGCCGCGCCATAGAGGAAGCGAAGCTGCGCGTCGAGCGTGAAGCCCGCGAAAAGGTTGAGCGTGAGGCTGCCGAGGCGCGCAAGCGTGAGGAAGACGAACGCCGCCGTCAGGAAGACGAGATCAAGCGCCGTTCTGAAGAGGAAGCTCGTCGCCGTCTTGGCGCCGAAGGCGGTAGTGCCGCGCCGGCGGCCCGGACCGACAGGCCGCAGCAGGCCCGGCCCGCATCGGCGACACCCGGAGCCGCCGCGCCGCGCCGTCCGGCCGGCGCTGCAACTCCCGGTACCGCCGCCCCTGCCGGTCGCCCCCGTGCTGCCGAGGCGGAAGACGATTCGCCGCGCACAGCCCGGCGTCCGGGTGTGCGTGCGGCATTGCCGCCGGCACCCAAGCCTGCCAAGGGCGTGGGCGACGAACGTCGCCGTGGCCGTCTGACGGTTTCTGCCGCGACCTCCGGTGATGACGGAGAGCGCACGCATTCTGTCGCCGCCTATCGCCGGCGTCAGCAGCGTATGCGCGGCCAGCAGGTGCAGGAGCCGAAGGAAAAGATCAGCCGCGAAGTGATCATTCCGGAGACGATCACCATTCAGGAACTGGCCCTGCGTATGGCCGAGCGTGGCGTCGACGTGATTCGCCTGCTGATGAAGCAGGGAGAGATGCATAAGATTACCGATGTGATCGACGCGGATACCGCCCAGCTTCTAGCGGAAGAGCTTGGTCATACGGTCAAGCGCGTGGCCGAGGCCGACGTCGAGGAAGGTCTGTTCGATACGACCCCCGAAAACCCGGAAGATCTTGCACCCCGGCCTCCGGTGGTCACGATCATGGGCCACGTCGACCACGGCAAGACGTCGCTGCTCGATGCGATTCGCAACGCGAATGTCGTGTCCGGCGAAGCTGGCGGCATCACGCAGCATATCGGTGCCTATCAGGTGAAATCGCCGCTCGGCGGCAAGATCACCTTCATCGATACACCCGGCCACGCCGCGTTCACCGCCATGCGCGCCCGTGGTGCAAAGGTCACCGATATCGTCGTGCTCGTGGTTGCTGCCGATGACGGCGTCATGCCGCAGACGATCGAAGCCATCAACCATGCCACTGCGGCGCAAGTGCCGTTGATTGTCGCGATCAACAAGATCGACAAGCCGGATGCGAATCCGCAGCGCGTACGCAACGAGCTTCTCCAGCACAGCGTGGTGGTGGAATCGATGGGCGGCGAAACGCTGGAGTTCGAAGTATCGGCGAAGGTCGGCACCAACCTCGACAAGCTGCTGGAAGGTCTGCAGTTGCAGTCCGAAATTCTGGAGCTGAAGGCGAATCCGGAACACTCCGCGGAAGGTACGGTCATCGAGGCCAAGCTGGATCGTGGACGCGGTCCCGTCGCGACGGTGCTGGTGCAGAAGGGAACGCTCAGGGTTGGCGACATCGTTGTCGCGGGCGCGGAGTGGGGACGCGTGCGAGCGCTGATTGCGGACACTGGCGGTCAGATTCGCGAGGCGGGCCCGTCAGTGCCGGCAGAGGTGCTCGGTTTCAACGGCACGCCCGAGGCTGGCGACCGCGTTGCAGTGGTCGAATCGGAAGCGCGTGCCCGTGAAATCACCGGCTACCGCATTCGCCAGAAGCGCGATCTTGCTGCGGTGCGCGGTGCAGGTGCATCCCGTTCGCTGGCGGACATGATGCGCGATCTCAAGGAAGGCGCAGGCCGCAAGGAATTTGCGCTTGTCGTCAAGGCAGACGTGCAGGGTTCGTCCGAGGCTATCGTCGGCATGCTGGAAAAGGCAGGTAACGAGGAAGTTTCGGCACGAATCATCCACTCCGGCGTCGGCGGGATCACCGAATCGGACATCACGCTGGCGGAGGCTTCCGGCGCCGTGGTGATCGGCTTCAACGTTCGTGCCAACAAGGAAGCGCGTGAGGCTGCCGAGCGGGCGGGCGTTGAAATTCGCTACTACAACATCATCTACAACCTCGTGGACGATGTTAAGGCGGCAATGTCCGGTCTGCTGGCCCCGACCCTGCGCGAGCACATGCTCGGCAATGCCGAAATCCGTGAGATCTTCAGCGTCTCGAAGATCGGCAAGGTGGCGGGCTGCCTCGTCACCGATGGCGTGGTGCAGAAGGGTGCGAACGTGCGCCTCATCCGCGACAACGTCGTCATCCACGAGGGCAAGCTGTCTCAGCTCAAGCGCTTCAAGGACGACGCCAAGGAAGTCGTGGCCGGCCAGGAATGCGGTATGTCATTCGAGAGCTACCAGGACATGCGCGTCGGCGATGTCATCGAGTGCTACACCATCGAGGAGATCCGTCGCTCGCTGTGACGGACTTCCGACGGTCGAATCAGCGACCCATCTGTTGCAAAAAGCCGGCGCGATCTCTTGCGCCGGCGTAAAAGTTTGGTTTCATGCATAATGGAAAGGCCCCGGTCCGACTCCGGGGGTAGATGAGTGAATGTCTCGAAGAAAACCTGAAACGGGCAGCGGCCCGAGCCAACGCGTATTGCGCGTCGGCGAGCTGGTGCGTCATGCGCTGGCCGAAATCCTGATGCGCGGCGAGGTGCATGATGACGTGCTCAGCTCGCACGTCATCACTGTGCCGGAAGTGCGCATGTCACCGGATCTGCGCCTCGCCACCGCCTACATCATTCCGCTCGGCGGCAAGGATGTGAAGCCCGTGCTGGCGGCTCTGGAGCGCAACCGCAAGATCATCCGCACCGAACTGGCTCGCCGGATCAACCTCCGATACGCGCCCGATATCCGCTTCCGTTTCGACGAATCGTTCGATGAGGCGGGGCACATCGATAGCTTGTTGCGCTCCAACAAGGTAACCGGCCACAACCATATAGACGAGGACGACAGCGTAGAAGATGACGACGGCGATCATGACCGCTGAGAAGGATGAGGCCGCGACCTCCGACCAGACCGCTGCGACCGCACCCCGCGCCGAAAACAGGCAGCCTCACCCCGGCCGCGCCGATGGTGGAAGACAGGGCAAGGGCCAGCAACAAAGGCGCCGGCAGAATGAAGGCCGCTCCCGCAAGCTGGATATCAACGGCTGGCTCATCCTCGACAAGCCGATCGGGATGACGTCCACCCACGCTGTCGCTGTCGTGAAGCGCATTTTCAATGCCCGCAAAGCAGGGCATGCCGGCACGCTCGACCCGCTGGCGTCGGGCATTCTGCCGATTGCGCTTGGCGAAGGCACGAAGACGGTTCCCTATGTCATGGACGGTCGCAAGGCCTATGCCTTCACCGTGAGCTGGGGCGCAGAGACGAATACCGACGATACGGAGGGCGAGGTTACAGCGCGCAGCGACCGCCGTCCGACGCGCGAGGAGGTGGAAGCGCTTCTGCCGCGTTTCACCGGCGAACTGATGCAGGTGCCCCCGCGCTTCTCGGCGATCAAGATCGATGGCGAGCGTGCTTATGATCTGGCGCGGGACGGCGAAGAGGTTGAGCTGGCAGCGCGGCCTGTGCTGATCCACAGGCTGACGCTGGTCGAGCACACCGGCGACACCAGCACGCTGGAAGCCGAATGCGGCAAGGGCACCTATGTTCGCGCCATTGCGCGCGACCTTGGGCGCGCCATCGGGTGCCTCGGTCATGTGGCCACCTTGCGGCGCACCCGTGTCGGGCCGTTCCGGCTGGACCGGACGATTTCACTGGCGGCATTGCAGGAATTGAGTCATAAGCCTCCGGTTGACAACGAGCCTGGTGAGACGGTCGATGATCGGACGATCGCACCTGCATTGTTGTCGCAAGTACTTCTGCCCGTTGAGACCGCGCTGGACGACATCCCGGCGCTGGCCGTCAACAGGGCGGACGCGGTTCGGCTCGCGCGGGGCCAGACCGTACTGCTGCGCGGACGGGACGCGCCGATCATCGAAGGCCCGCTTGCCGTGACCTGCCAGGGACGACTTGTCGCCGTGGCGGATCTGGAAGCGGGAGAGATCGTTGCCCGCCGTGTTTTCAACCTCAGCGGCGCTCACTGAAGCGCCCTTTACTCGAAAGGAACACCGATGTCGATTACGCCTGAGCGCAAACAAGAACTCGTCAAGGAATTCGCCCGCGTACCTAACGATTCCGGCTCGCCGGAAGTGCAGGTCGCGATCCTGACGGAGCGCATCACCAACCTGACTGGCCACTTCAAGACCCACGCCAAGGATAACCACTCCCGCCGTGGCCTGCTCAAGCTCGTTTCCCAGCGCCGCAAGCTGCTGGATTACGTGAAGGGCAAGGATGTAGAGCGCTACCGCACGCTGATTACGCGCCTCGGCATCCGCCGCTGAGCACACAGCACGCATACGCTATTGCGCCCCGGGAGACTTGCGTCATCCCGGGCGTTTTATATGATGCACACCCGTTTCTGATCGATGAGGCGATTTTCCGTCCGATTGAAACAGGTTCAAACGCGGCTTCCGGACAACGTCGTCCACTGGCAGATTTCAACGTTTCGCTGAAATGTCGAAATAAGGCTTTAAGGAAGCTGTGAGACTGGCAGGGCCCGCAGCCGCGGCTGTGCCTCTTCCGCCGGAAAACGGCCATGGCAGGATCGCAGGGCGCTTCATTGCAGGAGCGCCGCGCCGTCTTGCTCATGGCTTTCCGAAAATACGGTGCGCCGGTTTACCGCGCCCGGAAACCATGGCCGTGCAAGCGGCCCGAGCAAAAGAGAGAAGCATGTTCGATATTCAACGCGAGGAAATCACCTGGGGCGGCGCCAAGCTCACGCTGGAAACGGGCCGCATCGCCCGCCAGGCTGACGGCGCTGTTCTGGCCACGCTCGGTGAAACCACCGTGCTCGCCACCGTCGTTTCCGCCAAGGAGCCCAAGCCGGGCATCGACTTCCTGCCGCTCACCGTCAATTATCAGGAAAAAGCCTACGCCGCTGGCCGCATCCCGGGCGGCTATTTCAAGCGCGAAGGCCGCCCGAGCGAGCATGAGACACTGGTGTCGCGCCTCATCGACCGTCCGATCCGTCCGCTGATCGTCGACGGCTGGCGCAACGACACCCAGATCATCGTCACGGTGCTGACGCATGACCTTGAAAACGATCCGGACATTCTGTCGCTGGTCGCGGCCTCTGCCGCGCTGACGCTGTCGGGTGTCCCGTTCATGGGTCCGGTCGGTGCGGCACGCGTCGCGTATGCCAATGGCGAGTACATCCTCAACCCGACTTCGGCGCAGCGTCAGGATACCGCTCTCGATCTGGTCGTGGCCGGCACGAACGATGCCGTCCTGATGGTCGAATCGGAAGCCAGGGAGCTGTCCGAGGACATCATGCTGGGCGCAGTGGTATTCGGCCACAAGGCTTTCCAGCCGGTGATCGAGGCCATCATCCGCCTTGCCGAGAAGGCCGCCAAGGAGCCGCGCGACATCGCTGTCGATGACGTGTCCGAAATCGAGAAGGCCGTGCTCGAGGTTGGCGAGGCAGATCTGCGCGCAGCCTATCAGCTTGTCGACAAGCAGCAGCGTTATGGTGCGGTTGACGCAGCCAAGACGAAGGTGC
Organism: Pseudochelatococcus contaminans; assembly: GCF_014195635.1. Classification (GTDB taxonomy): domain Bacteria; phylum Pseudomonadota; class Alphaproteobacteria; order Rhizobiales; family Beijerinckiaceae; genus Pseudochelatococcus; species Pseudochelatococcus contaminans. Next base: position 388,254 of record NZ_JACICC010000002.1, read on the forward strand.
TTGCAGCGCTCTCCGATGGCGAAAACCCGCGCTTCGATGCCGAGAAGGTCAAGGCCGTCTTCAAGGAAGTGCAGGCGAAGATCGTTCGCTGGAACATTCTCGACACCGGCACGCGCATCGACGGCCGCGACGTGAAGACCGTGCGCCCGATTCTGGCGCAGGTCGGCTTCCTGCCGCGCACGCACGGTTCCGCTCTGTTCACGCGTGGCGAGACGCAGGCCATCGTCGTGGCGACGCTCGGCACCGGCGACGACGAGCAGTTCATCGATTCGCTGGAAGGCACCCGCAAGGAAACCTTCCTGCTGCACTACAACTTCCCGCCCTACTCCGTCGGCGAGACGGGCCGCATGGGCTCCCCCGGCCGCCGCGAGATCGGCCACGGCAAGCTGGCATGGCGCGCCGTGCACCCGCTGCTGCCGCTGCACCATGAGTTCCCCTACACGATCCGCGCCGTCTCGGAGATCACCGAGTCGAACGGTTCATCGTCGATGGCCACCGTGTGCGGCACGTCGCTGGCGCTGATGGATGCGGGCGTGCCGCTGCGCCGTCCCGTCGCCGGTATTGCCATGGGCCTGATCCTTGAAGGCGAGCGCTTTGCCGTGCTTTCCGACATTCTGGGCGATGAGGATCACCTCGGCGACATGGACTTCAAGGTCGCGGGCACCGATTCGGGCATCACTGCGCTGCAGATGGACATCAAGATCTCCGGCATCACGGAAGAGATCATGCGCGTCGCGCTGGATCAGGCACGCGCCGGCCGTCTGCACATCCTCGGCGAAATGGGCAAGGCGCTTACGTCCGCCCGTTCGGAGCTGGGCGAATACGCACCGCGCATCGAGACGCTGAAGATTCCGCAGGACAAGATCCGTGAAGTGATCGGCTCCGGCGGCAAGGTTATCCGCGAGATCGTCGAGAAGACCGGCGCGAAGATCGATATCGGTGACGACGGCACGGTCAAGATCGCCTCGTCCGACACCAAGTCGATCACGGCTGCCATCAACTGGATCCGCTCCATTGCCGCGGAGCCGGAGCTGAACGCCATTTACGAGGGCACAGTCGTCAAGACGGCTGACTTCGGCGCATTCGTGAACTTCTTCGGTGCGCGCGATGGTCTGGTGCACATCTCGCAGCTTTCGGCAACGCGCGTTGCCAAGGTTACGGACGTGGTCAAGGAAGGCCAGAAGGTCAAGGTCAAGCTGCTTGGCTTCGATGATCGCGGCAAGGTTCGCCTGTCGATGAAGGCTGTCGACCAGGAGACCGGCGAGGATCTGGAAGCCAGCCAGAAGGCTGAGAACGACAAGCAGGCGGATTGATCCGCAATTGTCCTCGTGACAATCGTTTCATCCCCCGGCGGTCTTCCGCCGGGGGTTTCCTGTTTTTCGGCTCCCCGGCATCGCTGAAGATAAAAAAAGAACGCGTATAGCGGGCCTTGGATCATTTCTAGCGTGGCCTATCTTATGGTACAGAGACCACGCGTTCCGGATCATGCTTGACTGCCTGTTGGGATCCATATGCCGACCGATGACACCGGATCGATCTCCGATTCGCAGAGAAGACGTGAACGGTGGGAAAAGCTGACGCGCCGTCGGCGACACCTGTCGATGCTGGGCATTTTGCTGAGCGCCGGCATCTTTCTGGCCGCGCTCGTCGCGCTCTGGCATCTCGCTCATGAAATGGATGCCGCGCAAGTCAGCGCGGCGCTGCGCTCCGCCAGCCCCCGGCAGGAAATGCTGGCGCTGCTGTTCACCGTCGTCAGCTACACGTTGCTCACGGGTTACGATTTTTTGGCCCTGCGCCAGCTTGGCGAACGCATTGCCTATCCCGTCACGGCCCTTGCCTCTTTCACCAGCTATGCGGTGAGTTTCACGCTCGGCTTCCCCCTCCTGACGTCGGGCACGGTGCGCTACTGGATCTATTCGCCGCATGGCCTGAAGACCTGGAAGATCGCGTCTCTGACGGTGATCGCCGGTATCACGTTCTGGCTCGGCATGGGATGCGTGCTGGCATGGAGCCTGTTGCGCGAGGCGGAGGCGCTGAGTCCCATCCTGCGGCTGCGCCCTTCCCTGTTGCATGCCGCAGGGGCGGGCGTGATCCTGCTGCTCGTTGGCTATTTCATCTGGATCTCGCTGAAACAGCGTGCGGTTGCCGTGCGCGGCTGGCGGCTGGATCTGCCGGGGTTCAAGGTATCGCTGGGGCAGACCATTCTCGGCGCGGGCGACGTCTGCGCCGGTGCCGCCGTGCTGTTCATGCTGCTGCCCGCCGGGCACGGCATGAGCTTCGACACGTTCCTCGCCGTCTATGTGCTGGCCTGCATGCTTGGCATCGTGAGCCATTCGCCCGGCGGTCTTGGCGTGTTCGAGGCGACGATGCTGATCGCGCTGTCGCATCTGCCGCGCGAGGGGGTGCTCGGCGCGGTGTTGCTGTTCCGCGTGTTCTACTATCTGCTGCCCTTTGTGCTGGCGCTGGTCATGCTGCTGATCCACACCGGATGGACGCGCATGCGGGGGAAGGCCGCGCGATCTTCCCCCGGCGGGTCTGCCAGTCCCGACTGACGACGGCTTTTATGTCGGCAGCAGCACCGTCGCGCCTGTCGTCTGACGGCTCTGCAGGGCGCGGTGGGCATCGGCTGCCTGCGCCAGTGGATAATGGCCGTTGATGGCAACCTGCACAGCGCCGTCACCGATGACATGGAACAGGCGTTCGGCCTGCTCCAGCAGGATCTCACGATTTTTGGTGAAGGTACCGAGCGTCGGCCGCGTCACGAACAGCGAGCCCTTCTGCCCCAGCAGGAGGATGTCGAAGTTGTCGATGACGCCGGAGGCGTTGCCGAAACTGACGAAAAGCCCCAGCGGACGCAGCACATCGAGCGAGGCCGGATAGGTGGCCTTGCCCACGCCGTCATAGACGACATCGACGCCCCTGCCCCCGGTAATATCACGTACAGCGGTGACGAAATCATCCTTCGTGTAGTCGATGACGTGGTCGGCTCCCTTGCTGCGCACCAGTTCCACCTTCTCTGGCGAGCCAGCCGTGGCGATCACGGTCGCGCCCAGATGCTTGGCCCACTGTGTCAGAATGAGACCGACGCCGCCAGCTGCCGCATGAATGAGAATCACGTTGCCGGGAGAAATATCGAACGTGCGGTGCAGCAGATATTCAGCCGTCAGCCCCTTCAGCAGGCTGGCAGCCGCCATCTCGAAGCCTACGGACCCCGGCAGTTTCACGACCAGCTCGGCCGGCACCACGGTTTGATCGGCATAGGCGCCGAGATGGCTGGTATAGGCCACGCGATCGCCGGGGGTGAATTCGGACACGCCCTCACCGACGATCACAACCTCACCCGCGCCCTCGTTGCCTGGCACGAAAGGCAGCTGCGGCGCCTTGTAAACCCCGGAGCGGAAATACGTATCGATGAAGTTGACCCCGATCGCCCGGTTGGCGATCAGCAGTTCGCCCGGACCGGGCAGGCGCTCCGGCACGGATTCGTAACTCAGAACCTCAGGCCCGCCGTAGGCGTGGACGACAATCGCGTTCATGAACCGCTCCTCGGTGAATGGGTGTTGTCGGAAAACTGTACCGGATAGGTTACGTGGTGGCGCGCTGGTGTCCAGTCGATTTGTGCCGGCTGATTCGCGCGAGGAACGATTTGCGAACCGGCGCGGGAACGGCTATTGACTAAAAGCTGTTGGGCTTAAAGCCGTTGCGCTGCATCAGGGCCGGGAAAACACCATGACGGCAATCGATTTCGACATCATCGTCGCCGGCGCCGGCCCCGCCGGGCTCGCGGCCGCGCTTGCCTTCGCACAGGAGGGGTTTTCGACCGCCCTTGTCGGCACGACGGATGCACCGCACGATGCCCGCACCGTTGCGCTACTGGATGGCTCCGTGCGCTTTCTGGCCGCGCTGGGTGTGTGGGAGCGGATCGAGTCCGACGCCGCGCCCATGCGGTTGATGCGCCTCGTCGATGCCACCAACAACCTGTTCCGTTCGCCGCCGGTAGAGTTTTCATCGCGCGAGATCGGTCTCGATGCCTTCGGCTACAATATCGAGAATGTGCGGCTTGTGGCTCATCTGGTGGACGAGGCAGCGAAACGCCCTCACCTGATGTTGTTCCCTCAGCGCGTCGCCGGTTTCTTCGCCGATTCGCAGGTTGCCACCGTCACGCTGGATGACGGACGCAGATTGACGGCACGCCTTGCCGTGGGCGCGGAGGGTCGCCGGTCGCCGCTGCGTCAGGCTTCGGGCATCGGCACACGCAACTGGAGCTATCCGCAGACAGCCGTCACGGCCATCCTGTCGCACACGCGCGAGCATCACGATTCATCGACCGAGTTCCACACCCGCGCCGGGCCTTTTACACTGGTGCCCTTGCAGGGCCGGCGGTCGAGCCTCGTCTGGGTCAACCGGCCGGAGGATGCGACGCGGCTGGCGGCTCTGGATGACGACGCCTTCGCACGCGCTGTCGAGGAGCGGGCGTCGAGCCTGCTCGGCGCAATGCGTCTGGATGGTCCGCGCGGGGCGGTGCCGCTGTCCGGCATGAAGGCGACGCCGCTCGTTGCGACGCGGCTGGCGCTGGTGGGCGAGGCTGCGCATGTCTTCCCGCCCATCGGTGCGCAGGGACTCAACCTCGGTCTGCGCGACGGAGCAGCGCTGCGTGACGCGCTCGTCGATGCGCGCGCAGCAGGATACGATATCGGTACGCCGCGCGTGCTGGAGCCGTTCGGCCGGGCGCGCGCGACCGATACGGCGATGCGCACCAACGTCATCGACATGCTGAACCGCACCCTGCTCAGCGATTTCCTGCCGGCGGATCTTCTGCGCGGGGCCGGGCTGCTGACATTGAGCCTTTTTGGCCCGCTGCGCCGCGCTGTCATGCGCGAAGGATTGACCCCTTCGCTGGCCACACCGCGCCAGATGCGCCGCGAAACGCGAAGAAATGACGGCAAGACACCGAACGGGACTGGAACGACGCACGGCGAAGTGGTATCCGGCGCGCGCGAGCATAACCGGAATCACGCATGAACCCCTCCTTTACAATCGCCCCGCTGTTTGACGAAGCCGAGATCGCGGCCCGTAATGAAGCAATCGCGCAGGCGGTGGCTACCCAAGCCCCGCACAATCTGCTGGTCGTTGCCGTGCTGAAAGGCAGCTTCATGTTCGCCGCCGATCTGATCCGCGCGCTGCATCGGGTTGGTCTGTCGCCGCAGGTGGAGTTCATCCAGCTGTCGAGTTACAAGGACGCGTTGGTGTCATACGGCACCGTCACCGTGTCCAAGGATATCGACAGCGACGTGGTGGGGCGCGATGTGCTGCTGCTTGACGATATTCTGGAATCAGGGCGCACGCTGGCCTTCGCCAAGGATCTTCTGGTAGCGCGTGGCGCGCGACGGGTGATGACGGCCGTGCTGCTCGACAAGCCGGGCCACCGGGTGTCGCATATCCAGCCCGATTTCGTCGGCTTTCAGTGCCCGGACAAGTTCGTCGTCGGTTACGGCATGGATGCGGCCCATTCCTTCCGCCAGTTGCCCTACATCGGCATCATCGAAAAAGACGGGAAGTAACCGATGGCGCGCATTCTGCTTGTCGACGATGAAGCCAGCGTGCGCAGCTTCCTCAAGCGCGGTCTCGAACTCGATGGCCATCAGGTTGAAACCGCGGGCGACGGCGCGGAAGGGCTGGAAGTGCTCACCGCGGAAGACGGCGCTTTCGACCTTCTGCTGACCGACGTGCGCATGCCCCTGCTCGATGGCATCGCGCTGTCCCATGCCGTGCAGGCGCGGTGGCCCGATCTGGTGATTCTCATCATGACCGGCTTCTCGGATCAGCATGAGCGCGCCCAATCCCTCAACAACCTGGCTGGAATCTTGCTGAAACCTTTTTCTCTGGGCGACCTCCGGCAGCAGGTCGCACGGATCGTCGGCTAGAGCATTTCGGCATTTCGTTGAAACGCAGAAATGCTCTATCTTATTGGTTTTAAGCGTTTTAGGGCAGCTTGTATTTGCGTCGATCCATCCGATTGAACGCAGGCTGCGGCAAAATAAGAAATCTGGAACGCGAGCGCTGATCGCGTCACAGAGTACTGGCGCTCCGATGCGATTTCCGGGAATACAGGCATGTTCCTGGCTTTTGCCCGTACACCGATGGCCCGAAAGCGGGATAAACCGCTGTTTTGCCGGGAAACATCTAGCATAAAAGCTATTGATGGAAATCTATACAACACACCGACATCAAGTTAAGCTAGGTTAAATAGCAGTATTTTTTGCCATGCTGGTGTGAGGGTCGAGTCATTCCCCTTTTTTCCGACTCCACCACTACGATAACGTCTGTTCACCCGTCGCAGGCAATTCCTTGCAACTGGTGGCGGGGCCTTGTTTGCTCCGCTGTGTGGCTTCTCGCGGCGATTCTTTTTCAGGTGGCTCCCTTCGGCGACGATGTCATGAACATCTTCTGGCCACCGGATGGCATCGCCGTGGGGATGGTCATTGCTTACGGCCCCCGTCTGCTGCCGCCTCTGGGCATAACGATCTTCCTGTGGAACCTGGCTGGTGGCAAGCCCCCAGTCGAATCACTGGTGGGGTGTCTGGCGCTGGTGCTGGCCCTGCTTGCGGTGTGGCAGGCCGTATGGTGGGATCGGCGGCAGAACAGGACCACGTCGCCAATTGCCACGATGGTCCGGTATCACTGCCTCACGGTCATCCCGGCCGTGGTAATCCTCAGCATTTTTGGTAGCTGGCAGTTCATCGGTCAATCCAACTCTCGGTCGATAGCCCACATCGTGGTGATCATGGCCATTTCGGAGACGCTGGGCATTCTGCTCTTTGCCCGTCTCAGCGAGTTGTCCATCTATATTCTGGAATCGAAGGGGCCGGCATCGGGCTTGCCGTCCGCGTCGCTCAATCCGCGCAAACTGCTGCGGGCGACTGTGCTGATGATTGCGATGACGCTCGCCGTTTTCGCGCTGGATGCCGCCCCGCTGCCCGAAAGCGTCCACAACTATATGTCCGCATCGCGTTATCTGACGTTCGCACTGATTATGTGGGCAGCCTACCGGGGGCAGCCGTTTCTCGTGCATTTGGCCGTGGCGGTGTCGGCCATCATTCTGATCTTGTTGACGCCCAAGGGCGCTTACGACGACACTTGGCACTTGCTGGACCACACGCTGTTGCTATGCAGCGTGGCGCTGCTGGGATTTCTCGCCTCGGCCAGCATGGAACATCGCGCGTTGCTGGCGGACGAACAGCGGGCGCGGGCGCGGCGAGACCCGCTGACCGGGTGGATGAACGAGCGAGGTCTCGTTGCCGCATTGGCGGAAACGCCACGAAGCGGATATCTGATCGGCGTGGACATCCAGAACATCCGGCAGATCATGGAGTTGATCGGTCTGCTGCTTGCCCGGCAGATCGAAAAGGACATCACCACGCTTTTGCGCCTCAATGTCAACGAAGGTATTGCGTTCGCCCGACCATGTGACGGTTTTTTCGTCATGGTCCTGCCTACGGAGGCAAATGCCAATGGCTGCCTGTCACGATTGAAGGCGCTGCTCACCAATCGCCGCTACGATCAGGGCATGTCGAGCGTGCGCATTGAGGTGGGCATCGCCGTCCTGCCGCTCATGGACCGGCCAACTTCGGAAAGCGTGGCGGACACACTGGCGACGCTCATGCTGACGTGCCAGTTGTCATCGTTCGGTCAAAAAAGGGGAGCGCTACTGCCGCGCAGTGGCAGCACGGGACAATTTTCTCTGGGCGACATGATCAAGGCACGGCAAGGGCAACTCGTCATGCTGGAAGACCTGAAGGAGACGCTGCAACAGCCATCGGGTTCGCCGGATTCACCGGGTCTGTGGCTGGCCTGCCAGACGATCCAGCCGCTGAAGCAGGACGTGACCACATACAGCTTTGAAATCCTGATGCGATGGACCCTCCCAGATGGCACGGTTCGCGGGCCGGCCATCTTTCTGCCCATCGCCGAGCATTACGGTCTGATGCCGGACATCGACCGCTGGGTGATCGCCGAGGCGATGCGCACGTTCGCGGCCATTCCGGAAAAGACACACCGGAAGCTGTCGAAGGTGTCCATCAACCTCTCGGGCGCGTCCATATCAGAGCCCTATCTGCTCGAATTTATCCAGGCGACGATCCGCGATAACAGCCTGTCCCCCAGCCTGTTCTGTTTCGAAATCACAGAAACCGCCGACATCGTTCAACGCGAGAATGCCATCTCCCTGCTGACGCGAATGCGTGATATGGGCATTCGTACGTCGCTTGACGATTTCGGCACTGGCCTTGCTTCGTTCGATTATCTCAAGTCATTGCCACTGGACTATGTGAAGATCGACGGCAGTTTTATCCGCCATCTCGACGCAAGCCTGGTCGATCAGGCCATCGTCAAGGCCATCTGCAGGGTGGCGCGGATTCTGGATCTGGAAACGGTGGCCGAGTTCGTGGAAACGCCGCGGCAATACGCCCTGCTGGAGGAGTGGGGCGTGGACCATGTTCAGGGCTACCACATCGGCAAGCCCGTCTACATCGGAGACCATCTGAAAAGCATCGGCAAGAATGAAGTGCGAATCGTCACCTGACAGTGATGCCCCACCTCCAGGAACGCTCGCGCTCTTGATCTCGCACGTTTTTCCGGCCAGGCGATGCATACGGCGTTCAAAACGCTTTAGGGTTCGCTTAATCATGACCGTCTTATAATGGCCGTGGTTGGCTGGAGGTTGCGGGAGAGTCCCTCCCCCGTCCGCTGGCCGTTCGTGAAAACGGGTGGGCAGAAGGTTCCGCGTCCGGCCGCAAGGCTTGCGGATCGTTGCCGCTCCCCATCAGGAAGTGTAGCCGGTCCCTTGCGCGAAGCCCTTGCCCGTTCCGATTTCGATGCTGTGCGTCGCTCTCCCGCCTCTGCAAAGGCGCGCCGGCCGGCTGCCTCCGGCCCCCGTGCGCAGGGACGGGGCAAGACGAAACACGCCGCCGGCATCGGCAGCATCGCAGCCGGTCTTCTCACTTCGGCTCTGGCCTTGGTCGGAGGCTTGCTTCTGACGCTGGCGCAACTTGCGCTCAAAGGCGTGTTGCTGCGCCCGGTGTCGGTCATCGGCGGCCTGCTGGCGGTTTCGCTGTCGGCGGCGATCATCGTGAATGCCGTATCGATGCAGGAAGGCCAGCACCCTTCACCCCTGTTCGGCGGACAAACCGCGACGGAAAAGCCTGCCGTCCGCGCCGTGCAGGCACCGTCTCAGCCACAGGTTGCCGCGCCGCCCGCGGTTGCCCCCACGCCCGTCGCCAGACCGGCGGCGGCTGCGCAACCCGCAACGCCGCCGGCCCCGAAGCCGGCAGCCGCGCCGCCTGCTAACGATCCCATCGCGCATCTTCTGGCAACGGGTGCGCCGCCAGCCGCTGCCAAAACGAGCGATACTGGTCTGCTCGGCGTGCAGAAGGCGCTGGTGAAACTGGGATACGGCATCACGGCGGATGGGCTCAACGGCCCTGCCACCCGGCGGGCTGTCTCGGAGTTTGAAAAGCTGGAAGGGCTGCCGATAACCGGCGATCCGACGAACGTGACCATGCGCAAGGCGCTGTCGGTGGCGTCCGGCATAACGCTCGACTGACCGCGATGCTGAAACATTTCCTGTCTGTCAGCGGTCTGACCCTGCTGTCGCGGGTCACCGGCCTCGCCCGCGATCTGATGACCGCCGCCATTCTGGGCGCGGGACTGTTGGCGGATGCGTTTTTCGTCGCGCTGCGGCTGCCGAACCATTTCCGGGCCATTTTCGGCGAGGGCGCTTTCAGCGCCGCTTTCGTGCCGATTTTCACCCGTCTGCACGAATCGGAAGGGGTCGCGGCGGCACGACGATTCGCCGACAATGTCTGGACAGGGATGCTGCTCGTCCAGACCGTTGTTTTCGTGCTTGCCTTCACATTCATGGAGCAGGTCGTTGCGCTGCTTGCGCCGGGCTTCGCTGCCGATCCGGAAAAATTCGCGCTGGCGGTCAACCTGACGCGCATCACCTTTCCCTACCTGTTTTTCATCACGCTGGTCACGCTGGTATCCGGCATGCTGCAAAGCATCGAACGGTTCGTAGCCGCCGCTTTCACGCAAGTTCTGCTCAATGTGTCGATGATCGTGGCGCTGGCGCTGGCGTGGCTTTTCCCCTCTGCAGCCTACGCGGCCGCGTGGGGTGTGGCGGTTGCGGGCGCGTTGGAGTTGGCGCTTGTGTATGCGGATGCCGCACGCGCCGGCATCGCCCCTCGTCTTGCCCGGCCGCGCCTTGACCCCGGCATGCGGACGTTCCTGAAAACGCTTGGCCCTGCCATCATCGGCTCGGCGGGCGTGCAGATCGCGCTATTTGCAGACACCATCATCGCCTCGATGCTGCCCACGGGCGCGGTGTCGTCGATCTATTATGCCGACCGGCTCTACCAATTGCCCATCGGCGTCATCGCCATCGCGGCGGGCACGGTGCTGGTGCCGCTGATGAGCCGCCTCGTCGCCGCCGGAGACGAAGCCGCCGCCCATGCCGCCCAGAACCGGGCACTGGCGCTGACGTTGGCGCTTGCCATACCGTGCATGGTGGCCTTCCTGCTGGTGCCGGAGCCCATCGTTTCGGCGCTGTTTGGACGCGGCGCATTCACGCAGGAAGACGCCCAGGCCGCCGGCGCGGTTCTGGCAGCCTATGCGCTGGGATTGCCCGCGATTGTCGCCATTCCGGCAGTCGTTGCGAGCTTCCGCGCCCGGTTGGATACGACGACGCCCGCTATCGTCGCGTTGATCGGCATCGGCATCAACGTGGCGCTCAAGATCGCGCTGGTGAGCAATATCCTCGATGTGCAACTCGGCGCGCCAGGGCTGGCGCTGGCCACCGCTGCCGGAGCGTGGGTGAACTTCGGCCTGCTGTTCATTCTCGCCCGCCGCCGGCGCTGGAATGCCCCGGACAGCACCCTGCTGCGCACACTCGCAGCCATCTCCGCCGCCTCGCTTCTACTTGCCGCTGTGACGGCAGGCGTGGACGCTGTATTGTCACCATGGTCGGACACGTTGCCGCATGCGCGCGCGATTATCCACATCGCCATCGTGGCGCTGGCAGGTGCCGTAGCCTATGGCGTGACGCTCATCGCGACGCTTCGGCTGGCTGGCGTGCCACTGCCGAAGTTGCGGTAAACGGTTTGCGTCCAATTGAAGGATCGGCTTGAACGCGAATTGCTCTGGACCACCTCCCTGCCGCAATAAGCCGGGAGGTGGCCGATGCGCTTACTCCGCCAGCGCTTGCAGGATGCGCGCCCACGAGCGCGTGCCCTTGTGGAAATTCGTCAGCGAATATTTCTCATTCGGCGAATGAATGCGGTCATCCTCCAGCCCGAAGCCGACCAGCAGCGGTGTTGCGCCCAGCCTGTTCTGGAAGGTCGCGATGATCGGAATGGAGCCGCCGCCGCCAATGGTCACGGGTGGTTTGTTCCATTCATCGCGCAATGCGCCAGCGGCTTTCGCCAACAGCGGACTGTCGAGCGGCACCGATACCGCTCCCGCGCCGTCGCCCGCACCGAAAGTCACCGATGCATCGGCGGGGATCAGGCTGCGGACATAGGCGCGGAAAGCGTCCCGCACCTTCACCGGATTCTGCTCGCCGACGAGACGGAATGTGATCTTGGCGCGCGCCTGCGCCGGGATCACCGTCTTGGAGCCTTCGCCGGTATAGCCGCCGATGATGCCGTTGATGTCGAACGCCGGGCGGGACTGGATCTGCTCGATGACGTAACGGTCCTTCTCGCCCGCCGGCTCGGACAGGCCGACCGGCCCGAGGAACGTGCGTGCGTCGAGGCCAAGGCCTCGCCACTGCTCGCGCACCTCTTCCGGAATCTCCGGCACCCCGTCATAAAAACCGGGGATGGTGATGCGCCCTTCTCCGTCGCGCAGCGCTGCGATGACGCCGGCAAGCACCTGAATGGCGTTTTGCGCCGCGCCGCCGAACAGGCCGGAGTGAAGATCTCGGTCGGCGGTGCGGATGATGATCTCGTCATGCACCAACCCGCGCAGACCCGTGGTGATGGCAGGCGTATCGGCATCCCACTGGTTGGTGTCGCACACCAGCACGGCATCGGCACGCAGGCGGTCGAGATTGGCGTCGACGAAAGCCGGCAGGTTGACGGAGCCGACCTCCTCCTCGCCCTCGATCAGCACCGAGACATTGACGGGCAGGTCGCCGGTAACCGCCTTCCACGCCCGCACAGCCTCCAGAAAGGTCAGGATCTGGCCCTTGTCGTCGGCAGCGCCTCGCGCGCGGATGACCTTCGATCCATCGGCCAATGTTTCGATGCGCGGCTCGAAGGGCGGATTGGTCCACAGATCGAGCGGATCGACCGGCTGCACGTCATAATGACCGTAGAACAGCACACTCGGCTTGCCCTCGCCCTGCTGATGACCCAGCACGACCGGATGCCCCGGCGTCGCATGCACTTCGGCAGCGAAACCCAGTCCGTCAAGCTCAGCCTTTACGTGCTCGGCAGCGCGGCGGCAGTCCTGCGCATGGGCAGGGTCGGTGGAGATCGAGGCGATGCGCAGGAACGCGAACAGCCGCTCCAGCGAGGCGTCGAGATTGGCGTCGATGTGGTCCAAAACCTTATCAAGCTGCGACATGTCGATGTGTCCTTCGAAAAATCCCGATCCGGTCAACGCCGGAGAATACCGCCGAGCGTACCGCGCACGATGGCGCGCCCGATGCTGCCGCCGGCCCTGCCGCCGACCTTCTTGCCGATATCAGCGGCGAGTTGGCCCAGCACGGTATTGGTGACCGTGCGCGTCACGTCACGTGCGATCACCTGCCCCGTGCTCAGGCGCTCGCCGCGCGGTCGGCTGGTGCCGAGAATGGACCCGAGAAGATCGCCGATGCCGCCAAGCGCGCCCTCCTGCGCCGGTGGCGCTTCCGCAGCTTCCGTGGCCTGCTGCGTGCGGGCGGTGAGCACCTCATAGGCGGACTCGCGATCGATGGGCTTGTCATAGAGACCGCGCAAGGGACTGCTACCGATGAGCTGCGCCCGCTCCTCCACCGTCAGCGGCCCGACGCGGGCGGACGGCGGCGCGATCAGCGTGCGGCTGACGATCTCGGGCGCACCCTTGGCATCGAGCAGCGACACCAGCGCCTCGCCGACAGCCAGCTCGCCGATGACCTTTTCAGTGTCGAAGGCCGGGTTCTGCCGGAAGGTCTGTGCGGCGGCGCGCACCGCCCTCTGATCGCGGGGGGTGTAGGCGCGCAGCGCGTGCTGCACCCGGTTGCCGAGCTGGCCAAGCACCGTATCCGGCACATCGAGCGGATTCTGTGTGACGAAATAGACGCCAACGCCCTTGGAGCGGATGAGCCGCACAACGCGCTCCACCGCCTCCAGCAACGCCTTGGGCGCGCAGTCGAACAACAGATGCGCCTCATCGAAGAAGAACACCAGCACCGGCTTGTCGGGATCGCCGACTTCAGGAAGATGCTCGAACAGCTCCGACAACAGCCACAGCAGGAAGGTGGCGTAGAGGCGCGGGTTGTTCATCAACTGATCGGCAGCCAGAATATTGATGAAGCCGCGTCCAGCGCGGTCGGTGCGGATCAGGTCGCCGATTTCCAGCGCGGGCTCGCCGAAAAACTTTTCCGCGTGCTGGTTTTCGAGCACGAGCAGGCGACGCTGGATGGTGCCCACCGATTGCTTGGCGATATTGCCGTATTCGCCGCTGAGCGCCGCCGCGTTATCGTAGACATAGCCGAGAAGCGCGCGCAGATCTTTCAGGTCGAGCAACAGCAGGCCCTGCTCGTCGGCGACACGGAAAACGATGTTGAGGATGCCTTCCTGCGTCTCGTTGAGATCGAGCAGGCGCGACAGCAGCAGCGGCCCCATGTCTGAAATGGTGGCGCGCACCGGATGGCCCTGCTCGCCGAACACGTCCCAGAACACCACCGGGAAGCGATCCGGCTGATAGTCCAGCCCAAGCTCCTGCGCCCGCTTGACGAAGGGCGGCTTGCCGTCTCCATCCGCTGCGAGGCCGGCGAGGTCACCCTTGACGTCCGCCGCGAACACCGGCACGCCAGCGTTGGAAAACCCTTCCGCCAATACTTGCAGCGTCACCGTCTTGCCGGTGCCGGTGGCGCCGGTGATGAGCCCGTGGCGGTTGGCGCGCTTCAACAGCAGTTCCTGCCCCGCGCCGCCGTGCTCGATATCGCTTCGGCCGATGAACACGCCTTCACTCGCCATAACGTCGGACCTCTTTACAAGACAGGATCAGGATATTGTTTCACCGGCCTCGTCACGGCGCAAGCCCTTGAGGCGATAGAGCGCTTCCAGCGCCTCGCGCGGCGAGAGTTCGTCCGGCAGGATGGCATCGAGCGCATCGCGCAGCATATCCGGCGCTGACGGCGCGTCGGACGCCGCGGGACGGGCAGCGATGGCCGAGAATAGCGGCAGGTCGTCGATCAATGCGCTGACCGGCTTTTCGCGCTCGCTCTTTTCAAGCTCGGTCAGGATGTCGCGCGCCCGTGCGATCACGCGTGGCGGCAGGCCGGCCAGCCGCGCCACCTGAATGCCATAGGAGCGATCCGCCGCGCCGGGGACCACCTCATGCAGAAACACAACGTCGCCGTGCCATTCGGTGACGCGCACGGTGGCGTTCGACACCCGCTTGAGCCGGTCGGCCAGCGCCGTCAGCTCATGATAGTGCGTTGCGAACAGGGAGCGGCAGCGGTTGGCCTCGTGCAAATGCTCGATGGCGGCCCATGCGATGGACAGACCGTCGAAGGTCGCGGTGCCGCGCCCGATCTCGTCGAGGATCACCAGAGAGCGCTCGCCTGCCTGATTCAGAATGGCCGCCGTCTCGATCATCTCCACCATGAAAGTGGAGCGCCCGCGCGCCAGATCGTCCGCCGCGCCGACGCGCGAGAACAGCCTGTCCACCACACCGATGCGCGCCGACCGCGCCGGCACGAAGGCCCCCATCTGCGCCAGCACCACGATGAGCGCGTTCTGGCGCAGGAAGGTGGATTTACCCGCCATGTTGGGGCCGGTGATGAGCGTGATCCGTCCCCATTTTGCCGAGCCGGGCGGGGAGAGGTCGCAATCGTTGGCCACAAACGCCACGCCGTTGCGCCGGCACGCCGCCTCCACCACGGGATGCCGGCCACCGTCGACATCGAAGGCCAGCGAATCATCGACCTGCGGCCGCACCCAGCCCAGATCGGCGGCAAGTTCAGCCAACCCCGCCGATACGTCGATGACGGCCAGCGCCTCGGCCGCCGCCTTGATGGCCTCCGCATGGCGTCCCAGCAGTTCCACCAGCGCGTCGAACACCGCAAGTTCAATGCCCTGCGCCCTGTCGCCCGCCGAGGCGATGCGGCTTTGCAGTTCCGACAGTTCCACCGTCGAGAAACGCATCGTGCCGGCCATAGTCTGCCTGTGTACGAAGGTGTCGTTAAGCGGCGGCCGCACGAAAGCCTCGCCAGCTGCCTGCGGCACCTCGACGAAATAGCCGATGAGATTGTTGTGCTTCACCTTGAGCTGCCGGCAGGCGCTTTCCTCGGCATAGCGAGCCTGCAACGCGGCGATCACCTTGCGCGAATCGGCCTGCAACAGCCGGGCCTCGTCCAGATCGGCGTTATAGCCCTCGCGCACGAAACCGCCATCGCGCCTGAGCAGCGGCAGATCATCGGACAGCGCCGCCGCCAGCGCCTCGCCCCATGCCGGATCGAGCGCCTCAAGGCTGGCGCGTGCTCCCGCAAGCTCTGGCGAGAGCGCCGGCGCGCTTTCCAGATAACCGCCAATAGTCCGTGCGGCGGAGAGGCCATCCCGCAGCGCCGCGAGATCGCGCGGGCCGCCGCGCCCGACGAGCAGCCGCGACAGCGCCCGGGCGATATCGGGCGCGGCGCGCAGCAGACTCCGCAGCCGATCACGCAGCGCGACATCTTCATGCAGCGCCGCCACGCTCTCCTGCCGCGCCCGAATCGCCGCCGGATCTGTCAGCGGCCCGGCGAGACGTTCAGCGAGCAACCGGCCGCCGCCCGGCGTCAACGTGCGGTCGATGGTGGCCAGAAGACTACCCGCCCGCTCGCCGGACAGGGTGCGCGTGAGTTCGAGATTGGCGCGCGTCGCCGCATCGATAGCCAGCCCGGAGCCCTCGGCGGCCCGCACCGGCGGCGACAGCGGCGGTCGCGAACCCAGCTGCGTGCGCTCGACATAAGCGATGATGGCCGCACAGGCCGCCAGCTCCGACTGGCTGAACTGGCCGAAACCCGCCAGCTCCGCCACGCCGAAATATTCCTTCAGCCGCCGCTCGCTGGATGCCGGATCGAACCCCTCGTGCGCCACCGGCGTAATGGCGGAGCGGTGCTCGTCCCAGAAGGCGCGCAGCCCGTCATCGTCGTGGATGGCGTCGGGCACGATGATCTCGCGCGGCTCCAGCCGGGCGATCTCCGCCATAAGTGCGGTTGCCGGGGCTTCCGACACGATGAACCGGCCGGTCGAGATATCCGTCGCGGCAACAGCATACACGAATTCGCCGTCCGAGAGCTTGCGCCGCGCCACCGCCGCCAGCCAGTTGGGGCGTCCGGGCTCAAGCAGCCGGTCTTCGGTAATGGTGCCTGGCGTTACGAGGCGCACCACCGCGCGGCGCACGACGGATTTGCTGCCACGCTTGCGCGCCTCGGCCGGGTCTTCCGTCTGCTCGCACACGGCAACCCGGTGGCCTGCGGCGATGAGACGCTCCAGATAATCCTCGGCCTTGTCCACCGGCACGCCGCACATGGGGATATCCTCCCCCTGATGCTTGCCGCGTTTGGTGAGCACGATGCCGAGCGCCCGCGACGCCACTTCCGCATCGCCGAAGAACAGTTCGTAGAAATCGCCCATGCGATAGAACAGCAGCGTGTCGGGGTGTGCGACCTTGATCTCGATATATTGCTGCATCATGGGCGACGACTTGTCGCCGGCGGCGGGCAAATCGGGTGTCGGCGTCGATGATGTCATATTCGCTAAACGGATCATGGGGCAACGGTAGCAGACGGCGTTTGTGCTTTCATCATGCACAAGCGCCCGGAAAGCACGGAAACGGTGGAGAACCCGGCTTGAGAGGAAAGGTTCGCTCCGTTATCCTCATAATCACCACAACACAACGGCTAACGCCAGAGAACGCCAGAATCCGATGACAGACCGCAAGAAACGTACCCGACTGACCTACACGGATCAGGAAGCGCTGAACTATCACTCCGGCGGCCGCCCCGGAAAACTGGAGGTCGTCGCCACCAAGCCGATGACGACGCAGCGCGATCTGTCGCTGGCCTATTCGCCGGGCGTCGCGGTGCCGGTGCGCGCCATCCACGAGAACCCTGCGACCGCCTATGACTACACGGCGCGCAGCAACCTCGTCGGCGTCATCTCCAACGGCACGGCCATTCTCGGGCTCGGCAACCTCGGCGCGCTGGCTTCCAAGCCGGTGATGGAAGGCAAGGCCGTCCTGTTCAAGCGCTTCGCTGACATCGACGCCTTCGATCTGGAAGTCGACACCGAGGACGTCGATGCGTTCATCAATTCGGTGCGCTATCTCGGCCCCACCTTCGGCGGCATCAATCTGGAAGACATCAAGGCCCCCGAGTGCTTCGTGATCGAAGAGCGTCTCAAGGAGCTGATGGACATCCCGGTGTTCCACGACGATCAGCACGGCACGGCGATCATCGCGGCGGCGGGCATCATCAACGCCCTGCACCTTACGGGCCGCGACATCTCCGAAGCGAAGCTCGTCGTCAACGGCGCGGGCGCTGCCGGCATCGCCTCCATCGAACTGGTGAAGGCACTCGGCTTCCGCAACGAGAACGTCATCCTGTGCGACACCAAGGGCGTGATCTACAAGGGCCGCACCGAGGGCATGAACCAGTGGAAATCCGCCCATGCCGTCGAGACCCCGGCGCGGACACTGGCCGACGCCGTACAGGGCGCCGACATCTTCTTCGGCCTCTCGGCCAAGGGCGCACTGACGCCGGAGATGGTGGCCGGCATGGCCGAAAACCCGATCATCTTCGCCATGGCCAACCCGGACCCGGAAATCACCCCCGAGGAAGTGTCGAGGGTGCGCGACGACGCCATCATGGCGACCGGCAGGTCTGATTATCCCAACCAGATCAACAACGTGCTCGGCTTCCCCTACATCTTCCGTGGTGCGCTGGACGCACGTGCGACAACGATCAACATCGAGATGAAGATCGCCGCCGTCCACGCGCTGGCCCAGCTTGCGCGCGAGGACGTGCCGGATGAGGTTGCTGCCGCCTATGAAGGCGCGCGCCCCCGGTTCGGACGCGACTACATCATCCCCGCGCCCTTCGATCCGCGCCTCATCCACGTTGTGCCGCCCGCCGTGGCGCAGGCCGCCGCCGATACCGGCGTCGCACGCCGGCCGATCGACAACATCGAGGTCTACAAGACCGAGCTGTCCGCCCGTCGCGATCCGGTTGTCAGCGTTCTCAACACCGTGTTCGAGCGTGTGCGCCGCTTCCCCAAGCGCGTCGTGTTCGCCGAGGGCGAGGAAGAGGCGGTCATCCGTGCCGCCCTCTCTTATGTGCATCAGGGCCTCGGCACGGCCATTCTCGTTGGCCGCGAAGAGCGCATTCGTGAAACCGCTGCGCAGGCCGGCGTCGACATCGATGCACGTCCCGGCATCGAGATCCACAACGCCGCCCGCTCGCAATATAACGCCCTTTACACGCAGTTCCTCTACGAGCGCCTGCAGCGCAAGGGGTTCCTTCTGCGCGACTGCCAGCGCCTCATCAATCAGGACCGCAACCATTTCGGCGCCGCCATGGTCACTCACGGCCATGCCGATGCCCTCGTGACCGGCGTAACGCGCAACTATCACTCCGCGCTGAACGACGTGTTACAGGTGATCGATGCCCGCCCCGGCCACCGTATTCTGGGCGTCTCCATCGCCATCACACGCGGGCGCACGGTGCTGGTGGCGGATACCGCGATCACGCAGCTTCCCACCGCCGAGGATCTGGCGGACATCGCCACGGAAGCCGCCGGCGTGGCGCGGCGTCTTGGCTATGAGCCGCGCGTTGCCCTGCTGGCCTTCGCCAACTTCGGTCAGCCGCGCGGCGAGCGCGCCACTCATGTACAGGAAGCCGTGCGCATTCTGGATGAACGGCGCGCACGTTTCGAGTACGATGGCGAACTCAGCGCGGAAGTCGCCCTCAAGCCCGGCGCACTGGCGGCTTATCCGTTCTGCCGCCTCAAGGGGCCGGCGAACGTGCTCGTGATGCCGGCGCTGCACTCGGCTTCGATCTCCACGCAGATGCTGGAAGAGCTGGGAGCATCGACCGTTGTCGGGCCGCTGATCGTGGGCCTGAACAAGCCTGTGCAGATCGTGCCTCTCGGCGCCAGAGACACCGATATCGTCAACATCGCTGCTCTCGCCGCCTATAACATCGGCGGATAAAGCTTCGGGGCGCAGGTTCTGAAATTCTTGTTCGACAGTGACTTACGTTCAACACAGTGACTTGCGTTTAACGCGGCAGATTGGTTTGAACGCAAGACAAATTCGATACTCCAAATAGAAAAGGCCGGTGAGTTCCCCTCACCGGCCTTTTATAATGCACTGCTCCCCGTATTCACGGGCAGCATGATGATTGTGGCGTTACTTGTCCTTGCCTTTATCCTGCGAGGTCCGTCCCAGCAACCGGGCGAACTCCGCTTCGATGTTCTCCAGCGAGGACATGTCGAATGGGTCAGCGGAGGCCGGCTTGTCGGCTTTCGCACCGGACGGGCTTACGGCAGCACGCGGCACCTCGAACGTATCGGCCGAATCAATGGACTTGCGCTGCGCCGGCGGCGGCGTCTCGCCCGTCGGGACAGAGGTGGCAAATCCGGGAGCGCTGCCAGCGCGGGGCGGAGCAGGCGGCGGGCTGGCCGGGCCGGACGATAGCGAGGAGAAGGGTTCGGTCCGTGCCGGCGGGGCCGGCACGCGGGGCGGCGCACCAAAGGACAGTGAATCGAGGCCCTGAACGGTTTCGGGCCTCACAGTCGGCTGCCGCTCGCCTGCAACGGGCGCGGCCTCGGCGGGAGGCGCGCTGCGCTTGACGGGACGTGCCGGCTCCGGCGCCTGAATGCTGGGGCTGGCCTCATCACGCGCAGGAAAACGCGGCGGGATCGGTAGTTCGGCGCGCTGGGGCGGCGCGGGTGCCGTCGCCGGGGCATCGCTGACGGATTCCGTGGTGAGGGGAGCCGACGTCTGGACAGGCTTCACCGGAGCTGCCGCGGAAGGCGCGCGTGACGTTTCGCGGGCGGCGGGAGCGGTTGGGCTGTCGAGATCGATTCCGGTGGCAGGGGAAGGCCGTACTGCGGCGAAGGGGCGCTTGAGCGCCTCCTCAAGCTGCGATGCGACGGCGCTGAATGCGCCCTTCGGCTCCTTCGCCGGTTCGGGAGCAGGGGTCTCGGCCTTGACGGAAGGCTCTCTCTTGATGGAAGGCTCTCTCTTGGGGGAAGGCTCTCTCTTGGGGGATGCCGGAGTCTGCGCAGGCAAGGAAGCGAAAGGATCGGCCTCGGGGAAAGACGGAGCTGCCGGCGGCTGGCGGGATGCGACGGGTGTCGCCTGCGAGCGCGGCGGCGGAGGAGGAGGAAAGGCCGGCGGAGGCGGCAGAGGTGCTGACGGAGGCGAAGCAGCCACGAAGGGCGGAGCGATATCTGACGCAGACCGGACAGGATTCCCGGCAACTTCGTCAACGGCGGACGGCGACAGGTCGCCGGTTTCCGTTTCCGAACGGGGCTGAGGTTGCGGCGGCTGGAGCGGCGCGCGATAAGCACCCCGGCCAATGCCGCTTTCAACGAGCAAATCGTTGGGGCCGCCAATCAAGACCAGATGTTCGACGTTATCCCGACGCAGCAGCAGCAGTTGCCGCTGCGCATCGATATCCACGGCATCGATGACGCCCAGCCGCTGCTGCTGGTTATGACGCCCGCCGGAACCGGCATAAGCCACCCGGCCTTTGTTGCCGGTGATTCGGCGCAGAGCGGCGGCAAGAACCGCGAGAAGACCCAGTATGATGGCAAAGGCCAGCACATACTGGATAATTGCCGGTAGATTACCGAATAGTTGCACGGTCTTGCTCCCCTGCCTCTGAAACAACCGGTTCCCCGGCAAGTGAAGGCCCGCGAGGCAAGGCCCGGCAGACACTTCGCAACTCTCTGTCGGGCAAATCCCGAACGCCCCGGTTGCGCAGGATCGTTCAGCAACCACCCTTGCCAACCACCTTATACGACGGCAATGCCTCCCTGTCGGATTCACCACCGCCCAATAAATCGCATTTAATGCTGCTTTTGCAAAGTCTTCATTAGCCTCTTGCGATTAATCGTTTATGTAGAAATCCGGCAACATAGAGGGAATGGGGCGATTTCTGCCGGTCACAGCTTCCTCCGTACAGTCACTTCAGGTATCGCCAGCGAGATCAGCGCATGTTCCCGGCAACGCTTTCCCTGTTATATACACCGGCAACCATGCATGAGCAGCGGCAACGCCCGACGCGGCGATTGAACACGGACGCGACACGGGATATCAGACATCATGAGCGAGATGCGCATGGATAATTCGGCCGACCGTGGAGACCCGCGTCCGGGCCATACGGGCCTTATCGTGCTGCTGTCGCTCGCGCTGGCCGGCGCGGCGGGTTGGGCCTATTTCAGCGGCCATCGCCTCAGCGAGCCCGTCATGCTCGCCATTCTGGCCGGCTGCGCGGTGGTCGGCGTCGTGCTCGGTCTCGCTTTCGCGCTGGGCATTCTGCAAATAGCCGGCCGTGGCCAGCAGGATCTGGGCCGCATCGTGGTAGACAGTGCCGACACCGGCCTGCTCGTCGTGGAAAACGACGGCCACATCGCCTACCACAACGATGCCTACACCGCGTTGGCGGAACGCCTGAAAAGCGACGACGTACCCGGCCCTCCCACCATCGAACGGTTGTTCAACGGCACGCCGGATATTGCGGAGGCCGTCTACCGTCTGGCGCAGGCCGCCCGAGAGGGCCGTGCAACAGCGGAGGAAATTCGCGTCGTGCCACGCACGGCGCAGGGTGGCGACAGAAGCGACACTGCTTTGTGGTTCCGCGTTGCTGTGCGCCCGGTTCATCCGCCGGGCCGCCGCAGGGCCACGTTGTGGAGTGTCGCTGACATCACCCGCGACCGGGAGCGGCAAGAGAGCGTTTTTCGCGAATTGCAGCACGCCATCGATTATCTGGACCGCGCGCCCTCCGGCTTTCTCTCGCTCACCGCCGGCGGCAATATCGTCTATATGAACGCCACGCTCGCCCGCTGGCTGGATTACGACCTCGCGCAAGTGGGATCAGGCGGGCTGACGCTGGAAGAAGTGGCGCCGCCGAGCGCCACGGCGCTGATCGGCTCCGTCGCCGGTGCGCCCGGTGAGGAACGCACAGACACCCTCGACGTGGATTTCCGCAAGCGCGGCGGCCAGAGCCTGCCGGTGCGGTTGTTCCATCACGTCGCCTTCGACACCGAAGGGCGTCCGCAACCGTCCCGCACGTTGGTACTCAACCGCTCGCCCGGCGAGGATGTCGCCGAAGGTCAGCGCGCGGCGGAAGTGCGTTTCTCGCGCTTCTTCAACAACACGCCGGTCGCCATCGCTGCGGTCGACCGGCAGGGCCTGATTTTGCGGTCCAACGCTTCTTTCGCCAACCTGTTCAGCGTACGTCCGGGGGATAGCAGCGCACGCCGCTCCGTCCTCGGTGTCGTCGCCCCGCGTGATCGCGAGGCTCTGGCGCAGGCCATCGAAAAGGCGGCGGAAGGAATCGGCGAGATCCCGCACATCGATGTCGTTGTCGCGGGCAAGCCGGGTGCGGCGACCGCAAGCCCTGGCGTCAACCAGCAGGAACGATCTGCGCGTCTTTACTTCAGCGGCATCGATGACGGCGATGGCGACGGCGAGGCCGCCATCGTCTACGCGCTCGACATCACCGAGCAGCGGGCGCTCGAAGCGCAGTTCGCACAGGCACAGAAAATGCAGGCCGTGGGGCAATTGGCCGGTGGCGTGGCGCACGATTTCAATAACGTGCTTCAGGCCATCATCGGCTACTCGGATCTGCTGCTATCGCATCAGCGCCCGACAGATCCCAGTTTCCAGGACATCATGCAGATCAAGCAGAACGCCAATCGCGCTGCCGCCCTTGTGCGGCAGTTGCTGGCGTTCTCACGCCGCCAGACCCTGCGTCCCAACGTCATCCAGCTCGGCGACGAGTTGTCTGAGCTGTCCCAGATGCTCCGCCGCCTGCTTGGAGAGCGTATTGAGCTGGAATTGCGGCGCGGCAACGATCTGTGGGAAGTGAAGGCCGACACCACGCAGTTCCAGCAAGTCATTCTCAACCTAGCCGTCAACGCGCGCGACGCCATGCGCGACGGCGGCAAGGTTGTGATTTCGACAAGCAACGTGCCCGCTGGCGAAAGCAACCATTTCGGTTATGCCGAAGCATCGCTGCCGCATGCAGATTATGTGCTCATCGAAGTGTCCGACACCGGCAGCGGTATTCCGCCGGATGTGCTGGACAAGATTTTCGAGCCTTTCTTCACCACCAAGGAAATCGGCAAGGGCACCGGCCTCGGGCTGTCCACCGTCTACGGCATCGTGCAGCAGAGCGGCGGCTTTATCTTCTGCGACAGTGTCGTGGACGAAGGCACAGTGTTCCGCATCTTCCTGCCGCGTTATGTCCGGCCCGCGGCCGCCGAAACGGTAGTGCGCGCAAAGGTGCCGGAAGCGGTGGATGTCACCGGGCGCGGCACGATACTGTTGGTGGAGGATGAGGAGGCCGTGCGCAAATTCGCCGCCCGCGCCCTCACCGGGCGTGGCTACACCGTGATCGAGGCCGTTTCGGGAGCCGATGCGCTGGCCATCGTCGACAAGCTCGAAACGCCGGTGGATCTCGTGGTGTCGGACGTGATGATGCCGGAAATGGACGGCCCGACACTGCTGTCGCATCTGCGCGGGCGCCATCCCGATCTGAAAGTGATTTTCGTATCGGGCTACGCCGAGGACGCTTTCGAGAAAAACCTTCCCGCGGGCGAGAACTTCACTTTCCTGCCGAAGCCCTTCGACCTCAAGGAACTGGGCGAAGCGGTGAAGAAAGCGCTGGGATAAAGTGATTTGCCGAGCCGATGGGAAGCATCCCATCGGCAAAAACTCACCTGAACATCGGCCACCGCCTGCGTTCAACATGGAAATGCCGGAACAACCGGCCCAGCGCACCGTAGGGTCCTGGTCTTTCTCAGGCCACCACGGTCAGCCTTTCGGCAGCGCGGGTGATACCGGTATAGAGCCAACGCGCGCGGTGCTCGCGAAATGCCCGTGATTCGTCGAACAGCATCACTTCGTCCCACTGCGAGCCCTGCGCCTTGTGCACAGTCAGGGCATAACCGTAAGTGAATTCATCCGAATCGCGCCGCATCGCGAAGGGAATATCCTCCTCCGCGCCCGTAAAAAAATCCGTCAGCACGGATACATCCACGCCCCGGCGCACGTTTTCATCTTCGGGGGCGACCTCCATTTTGATGAAGCCCTTCGCCTCACCGCGCAGAGCGCGCACCGACCACGTGCTGCCATTAAACAGGCCCTTGGTTTTGTTGTTGCGCAGGCACACCAGCTTTTCTCCCGCCGCCGGCAGCGGATCGCGAAACCCTTGCAACTCCCGGATGCGCCCATTGTAAAGGCGGCGTGTGCGGTTCATGCCCACCAGCACCTGATCGGCCCGCATCACCAGATCGGCGTCAATCTCGCGCCGGGAGATGACCCGTGCTCCCTCCTCCCGCAACGGCGGCAGATCGCCCCCCTCGCGCACCGCCATCGACAGACGAATGATGGGATTGTCGCGCGCCTGGCGGTGAACTTCGGTCAGCATCACATCAGGCTCGGCCTCGGTGAAAAAGCCGCCGCCACGCACAGGCGGCAACTGCGCCGGATCGCCAAGTACGAGCACCGGCACCTGAAACGACAGCAGATCCCGCCCCAGCGCTTCATCCACCATCGAACATTCATCGATAACGATCAGCGCTGCCTTGCCTGCTTCCGCCTGCCGGTTGAGTACGAAGGATGGCGCATCCTCATCGTCAGTGGTGCGAGAGCGGTAAATGAGGCTGTGGATGGTGGCCGCATCCTCGCAACCACGCGACCGCAACACCGAAGCGGCCTTGCCGGTATAGGCCCCGAAAATAACATCGCCATCGACATCCTCGGCGATATGCCGCGCCAAGGTCGTCTTGCCCGTGCCGGCATAACCGAACAGGCGGAACACCTGCGGCGACCCATCTCGCAGCCACCGCGCGACCGCCTTTAACGCATCATCCTGCTGTCCGGACCAGTTCATACAGCTCTCACCCGAGAAAAATCATGTTTTGTTCTATACAATCGGTCCGGAAAAGCAAGTGAGAGGCACCGGCGCCAATTGCCGAAATGGATTTGACCGTTATGCCCATTCGTCGGATAAGGCGATGCTGGCTTTGCTGTCGGCTGACGCGGGAGGCGTCTTGCTTTACCTCATCGACTTTCGGAGAAAGCCCGTGTGGTGCTTGCGTAACACCATCGCGCGAACGGTTCCCGGCCGGGAGCATCTGTATGACTTCAGCGTGGACACTTCACCATGACCGCCAAGCAGATGCATTTCGACCGCGAGCCTGCGAACCCGGCATCTGCACCCGTCTTGTTGCAGGTTGATGGCGTAGGCAAATCGTTCGGCGGTGTGCGCGCCAACGCGGACGTATCATTCGGGCTGCACGCGGGCGAACTGCTGGCTTTGATCGGTCCCAACGGCGCGGGAAAATCAACGCTGTTCAACATGATCAACGGCCAGCTACGCCCGGATACCGGCTCCATCATCTTCGACGGGACGGATATAACCGGCCGGTCGCCGCGTGCCATCTGGCGGCTCGGCATCGGCCGGACCTTTCAGGTCGCGCAGCCCTTCCAGTCGATGACAACGATTGAAAACGTCCAGACCGCGCTACTGTCGCGCGACAGGCGGCTGTTCAACATCGTGTCGCGCGTATCAGATTACGCGCGCGAAGAGGCGCTGGCGCTACTCGATCTGGTCCAGCTGGCGGATCAGGCCGACAGGCCCTGTAGCGCCATGGCTTATGGCGATATCAAGCGGCTGGAACTGGCTGTGGCGCTGGCGCATCGCCCCCGCCTGCTGCTGATGGACGAGCCCACTGCCGGCATGGCGCCGCGCGAGCGCATCGATCTGATGGCTTTGACTCGCGATCTCGTGCAGCGTCTCGGGACAGCCGTTTTATTCACCGAACATAGCATGGACGTCGTTTTCGGTTATGCCGACCGCATTATTGTCCTGGCGCGCGGACACATCATAGCCGACGACACGCCAGCGGCTATCCGGGAGAACCAGCTTGTCGCGCAGGTATACCTCGGCTCCGGAGCTGCCCTCGGCCAGGATCTGGATGCAGGCAGAGACATCGACCTCGACCGGCACAGGGAGATATCATGACGGCATCCCCTCCCCTATTATCCGTACGCGGTCTGCGCGCATGGTATGGCGCTGCACAAATCTTGTTCGACGTCGACCTCGACGTGCAACGTGGAGAAGTCGTCGCCCTGATGGGCCGCAACGGCGCGGGGAAATCGACAACATTTCTATCGTTGATAGGCCTCGTCACCCGCCGCGCCCGGTCGGCTACTTTTATGGGCAACGATATATCGAGCAGCGAGCCAAATCGCATTGCCCGTCTTGGTATGGGATTTGTGCCGGAGGATCGGCGCATTTTTACAGACCTGACGGTGGCCGAGAATCTTGAAGTCGGCCGCCAACCTCCCCGTGTCTGGCCCGATGGCACGTCGCTTGCGCCATGGACTCCCGAAAGGCTTTTTCGGCTGTTCCCTAATCTGAGCGAAATGGCCGGTCGCGGAGCGGGCCGTATGAGCGGCGGCGAGCAACAGATGTTATCCGTCGCCCGCACACTGATGGGTAACCCCTATCTGGTTCTGCTTGATGAGCCTTCAGAGGGAATAGCTCCCGTCATCGTCGAGCAAATGGCCGCGGCAATTGTGGAGCTGAAAGCGCAAGGAGTGAGCATTCTCCTATCCGAGCAAAATCTATATTTCGCATCTCTCGTTGCGGACAGAACATACATTCTGGAAAAAGGCCAAATCCAGTTTGCCGGGACCATGGCAGAGATCACAAATAACACCGAAAAAAGAACGGCATTGCTTGGTGCCTAAATGGCGTTCTTTCCGTGAAATCAGAAAACTTTATCTTTTAATTCTGATTTCACATAAGGGACCATCAATATTTCATTGACGATCCCATAAAAAGAACACCCTCATCGAAGTAAAAGTCTATGTTAAAAATGTAATTTGGGCAAGCCACTCAGATCCTGTTCAGCCAAGCGCTGAAGATAGATACCGTACTGGCTTTTACCAAGCGCCCGCCCTAGTTCCAGAAGCTGTGTGCTATCGATCAGGCCAAGTCGGAAAGCAATTTCTTCGGGGCAAGCGATCTTGAAGCCCTGCCGCGTTTCGAGCGTGCGAACGAAGCCAGCGGCTTCCAGCAGTGAATCGGGAGTGCCAGTGTCCAACCATGCGTACCCACGCCCCATGCATGACACCTTGAGCGTTCCCTCTTCCAGATAGAGGCGGTTGAGATCGGTGATTTCAAGCTCGCCCCGAGCTGAAGGTTTGAGTGTTCGTGCGAGCTGTGGCGCACGGCCATCATAGAAATACAGCCCCGTTACGGCCCAGTTCGACTGAGGTTTCAGCGGCTTTTCCTCAAGGGAGATCGCGTGGCCAGCCTCGTCAAAGGATACGACGCCGTACCGCTCGGGATCGGTCACGCGATATGCGAATACCGATGCCCCGTTGAGATTGGCTGCCGCGTCGCGCAGAAACTCAGGCAAGCCGTGCCCGTAGAACAGGTTATCCCCAAGGATCAGGGCCGAAGGCTCGCCGGCAACGAACTCCTCACCGATGATGTACGCCTGCGCCAACCCGTCCGGACTGGGCTGCTCCGCGTAGCTCAGAGACAAGCCCCACCGCGCCCCATCACCAAGCAACGCCTGAAAGCGCGGCAGATCATGCGGGGTCGAGATGATGAGGATATCACGAATGCCGGCAAGCATAAGCGTCGACAGCGGATAATATATCATCGGCTTGTCATAGACCGGGAGGAGCTGCTTGGACGCCGTAAGCGTGATCGGATGCAGGCGCGTACCGCTGCCACCCGCCAGAATAATGCCCTTCATCTGCCCCTCAACCGTATTCGGAAATCGCCATTTGCGGCGATATAACGCCTCGACTCATATAGAGCAAGATAAAATTGTCGACACAACTTAACCAGAGTGGATATTTATTAAAATTTATTACTTGTATTGATGCAAGTATTATCAGATTATAAATATAATTACTTGTTATAATTTAAATTAACTTCTTATATTGGCGATTAAATACAAATTTTTAGATTGAAAATTAATTATTGCTACTGCGCAGGCTCTGTAATGTCTCTCTTTTTAGTTTCGCTTCTGTCGGGTTTCTGATGGCATGTCGCCAATTTGTAAATACAAAGCAAAATGATAGTTCCTGTTCATTTATCGCCCTATCGATGACAGCTTAGCCTAATATAATGAATTTTTGCATGCAAATATGCTTGTTTCTTGGCCAGTCTGCGTGTACGCATGCCCCCGTTTCCTTTATCGTAAGCGGCTTGCAGGCGAAAAATCCAGCGCCTTCCAGATTGCGATATCATCATTGCCAGGCAATTATTCCTGAAATACAGGTGAAAACTGCCGGAACCGACTGTCCCGAGAGGTGACATCTTGAACCAGAAGCCGTCCACGACTCTCCTTGCGAGGTTTGGGAGATTGAAATCGTTAGCGCGCATTGTCCGGCTCGGGTCCAGGCGCCTTGCATCGCCCGGCGACATTCCCCGACTTACACGTCGCACAATCGCGCTCTATCGGGAAGGTGGCTGGCCTTTGCTGCGCGGGCTCATCGCCCGGGATGCAGCGCTGCTCGACGCCCATCTGGATGGAAGAGGGTACGACAAATGGGTCAACCTGTATGACACCTTCACGCCCGCGCAACAGGAAACGCTACGCCACGACGCGGCAAACCTGGCAAGATCTCCGCTCATCTCGATTATTATGCCGGTGTACAATCCCCCGCAACGATTTATCGAGGCAGCGATCAACAGCGTCCGCGCGCAGATATATCCGCATTGGGAATTATGTATCGCCGACGACGCCTCGACTGCACCGCATGTCCGCGAGATCCTGGAACATCATCGGCAACGCGATAAACGTATCAAGATCGTGTATCGCCCCCAAAACGGCCATATCGCACAGGCATCCAATTCGGCGCTTGAGTTGGCAACGGGCGACTGGATCGCGATGCTTGATCACGACGACCTGTTGCGCCCGCACGCGCTATATGAAGTCGCAGCCGAGATTAATCGGCACCCCGACGCAACTGTCATCTATAGTGACGAAGACAAGATCGACGAGAATGGACATCGTTTCGATCCTTTCTTCAAGCCGGATTACAGCCCGGAAACACTGCTGACGATGAATTACCTCAACCACCTGACTGTCCACCGCACGCAACTTGTCCGGCAGGCGGGCGGATGGCGGGTCGGATTCGAAGGCAGTCAGGATTATGACCTGAACCTTCGTATTCTCGAACATGTGCGGCCCACCACCGTCCGCCATATTCCGAAAATATTGTATCACTGGCGGGCCATCCAGGGCTCAACCGCAACGTCAGTGGCGGAAAAGCCCTACACTTGGGAAATCGGGCGGCACGCGATCCAGGAGCACCTGGCGCGAACCGGGGTTGCGGCGACGGTCGAGCCCGCGCCCGCAACCCCGTTTTACCGGATTCGCCCTGCAATCCCACAGCCCGCGCCCATGGTGAGCCTCATCATACCGACGCGCGACGGCGTCGATCATCTGCGCAAGTGTATCGAATCAATTCGAGGCAAAACAACTTACCGCCCATATGAAATCATCGTCGTGGACAATGGATCGACCGACCCGGAGGCGCTCGATTACCTCGCAAGCATCGCCTGCTACGATAACGTCAGGATATTGCGGCACGACGCTCCATTCAATTACTCTGAAATTAATAATATTGCTGTGAGAGAAGCCAGGGGGCCGATCGTCGGTCTGATCAACAACGACATCGAAGTCATTTCCCCCGAGTGGTTGTCAGAAATGGTCGGCTGGGCATCCCTGCCGCAAATTGGCTGTGTCGGCGCTAAACTGCTGTACGGGAACGATACCATTCAACATGCCGGAGTGATTCTAGGATTGAATGGCGTCGCCGGTCATTCGCACAAATACGCCGATCGCAACACTCCGGGCTATGCCTGTCGCCTGAAGGTGTCGCAGAATCTGTCGGCCGTCACGGCCGCATGCCTGCTGGTCCGCAAGGAGACATACGAAGCCGTCGGCGGACTGGATGAAACCCACCTGAAAGTGGCTTTCAACGATGTCGACTTCTGCCTTAAAGTTCGCGAAGCGGGCTATCGGAATCTCTGGACGCCGTTCGCCGAACTCTATCATCATGAGAGCCTTTCGCGCGGAGCGGAGGACAATCCGGAGAAGCTGGCGCGGTTCAAAAGCGAGGTCAGGACAATGCAAAGCAGGTGGGGAGACAAGCTGCTGGTGGACCCATATTATTCTCCCAACCTGACAATTGGGCGCGAGGATTTCTCGCTATCTTTTCCCCCACGCGTCATGACAGTCGATAAACGATGAGAGTCACGACATATATGTCGCAATAAAAAATTCATATCGATAATAAACACCAAAAAAATTTTCAGATAACACCGCTGAGATATAATAAATAATGCAAATTAAATTATTTAAACAAATTATAATGAATTAATTTTAAAAGAATTTCTAATACAATATTTTATAATTTTTATTTTTTATTGATTTTTAAAATCAAATACTGCATATTTATAATATGCTACGAAATATAACTTTATATTTTATGATTTCTGTTTTTGATTTCTGCGTGGCGCGAATTAGGATTGCAAATCTGACGCGAATGTCGCAAGAAATATCCAACCTGAAAGGGCGCGGATCGCCTGCTGGCCTCCGCCCCATCCCTGACTTTACGAGGACTGTGAATGCCTGCTGTTCGCCAACTGGATATTCCGGATGTGCTTGAGATCAAGCCGAAAGTATTTGGCGATGATCGTGGGTTCTTTTCGGAGACGTTCAACTCCAACAAGTTCCGTGAAAAAGGCATCACTCTGGACTGGGTTCAGGATAATCAATCGCTGTCGCGTGAAAAATATACCCTACGGGGCCTTCATTATCAGGAGCCGCCGTTCGCTCAGGCCAAACTCGTGCGCGTGTTGCGCGGGCGAATCCTCGATGTTGCCGTGGATATCCGCAAGGATTCACCGACTTTCAGGCAGTGGGTGACCCTTGAATTGTCAGCGGAAGAATTCAACCAGATCCTGGTGCCGATCGGATTCGCCCATGGTTTCCTGACGCTCGAACCGGACACCGAAGTCCTTTATAAGGTCTCCGCGCCATACTCCGCCGCTCATGACCGCTCCATTCGTTTTGACGATCCCGACATCGCGGTTCAATGGCCTCTGGCTGACCATGCGCCGGTGCTGTCTACCAAGGATGCAGCCGCACCGGTGTTACGCGAGATTGCCGTACCGTTCTGATTGACCCGCCGCGTGCATGCGCATTCTGCCGTATCGGGAGGCTTCCCATGAAAATACTCGTCACCGGAGGCGCAGGCTTCATCGGTTCTGCTGTTTGCCGCCATCTGATCGGGAATACGGACCATTCGGCGGTCAATCTCGACAAGCTGACTTACGCCGCATCGTTGTCATCGCTTGAGTCCATTCAGGATTCACCACGTTACCGCTTCGTCAAGGGCGACATCCTCGACCGGGAACTGGTGCGCACCCTGCTGCGGTCGCATGACATCGACGCCATCATGCATCTGGCGGCGGAGAGTCATGTCGATCGCTCCATTGACGGTCCGGGTGATTTCATCAGCACGAACATCGTCGGCACCTATGCCCTGCTTGAAGAAGCCCGTGCATACTGGAGCGAACTGAGCGCCGAGAGGCGCGAGGCATTTCGCTTCCATCATATCTCTACCGACGAAGTATATGGTGACTTGCCGCTCGACGATTCGCTGTTCACAGAAGACACGCCCTACGCGCCTTCCTCGCCGTATTCGGCCTCCAAGGCATCGTCTGACCACCTTGCGAATGCGTGGTACCACACCTATGGCCTGCCCGTGGTGTTGTCGAACTGCTCCAACAATTACGGGCCATTCCACTTCCCCGAGAAGCTCATTCCGCTTGTGATTCTGAATGGGCTGGAGGGCAAGCACCTCCCGGTTTATGGACGTGGCGAGAACGTTCGCGACTGGCTGTTCGTCGAGGATCACGCGCGCGCGCTGGAACTGGTGGTGACCCGTGGTGTGCCCGGCCGCTCCTATAATATCGGCGGGCGCAATGAGCGATCCAATCTCGCCGTGGTCGAGACGATCTGCGATGAGCTGGACCAACTGTCGCCACTGGCGAACGGCCAACCGCGCCGCTCGCTGATTGATTTCGTCACCGACCGTCCCGGCCACGATCTGCGCTATGCCATTGATGCGTCGCGCATCGAGCGGGAGCTTGGCTGGAAGGCGCAGGAAACGTTCGATACCGGACTTCGCCGGACTGTCCGCTGGTATCTCGACAATGAAGCTTGGTGGCAACCGATTCGCGAGCGCTATGCCGGTCAAAGGCTTGGCGTGAAGACTGCCGCGCGCGTCGAAACAACGAAAGACGCAGCGCCATGAAACTTTTTGTCTCCGGCCGCGAAGGCCAGCTTGCGCGTTCGCTGCTGGCATTGTCCGCCGCTGATGTCGACGTGGTGGCAATTGGCCGCCCTGAACTCGACATCACGGATCGCGCATCGATTGAGCGAGCGCTTGACGCTCATAAACCGGATATCGTGGTGAACGCGGCAGCTTATACTGCGGTTGATCGCGCTGAAAGCGAGCGGGATCAGGCCTTTGCCATCAACCGCGATGGAGCGGAGAACGTGGCGTTGGCGGCTGCCGAAGCCGGCCTGCCCGTCATTCACGTATCCACGGATTACGTGTTTTCCGGTAGTGCCGATGGCTGGCGGCACGAGCAGGATCCAACTGGTCCGCAGAACGTTTATGGCGCCTCCAAGCTTGCCGGGGAGCAGGCCGTTGCGGCTGCAAATCCGGCACACGCGATCCTGCGCACAGCATGGGTCTATAGCCCCTATGGCGGCAATTTTCTGAAGACCATGCTGCGGCTTGCCGGCGATCGGGAGCGGGTCGGTGTCGTTGCCGATCAGTTCGGCACGCCGACCTATGCGCCGGACATCGCCGAGGCGATTTTGGTAGCAGCGCGCGCCATTGTGGCCGATCCGCAAAACAGCGATCTGCAAGGTGTGTTCCACCTCACGGCGCAAGGTGAGGCCAACTGGGCTGATTTTGCGCGTGAGATCTTCCGCCAATCGGCCGCGCGCGGTGGGCCTTCAGCAGCGGTAGACGCCATCACCACGGCGGATTATCCGACGCCTGCCCGGCGCCCGGCCAATTCACGTCTGGACACGACGCGCTTCGCGACATCTTTCGGGCACAAGTTGCCGGACTGGCGCGATGGTGTCGCACGCTGCCTTGCCGCATTGGGTGACTGATCGTGATGGCCGCGTCGGAGCTGCCGCCACTGATCTTTGTCCATGTACACTATCCCGATATCTGGGAAGAAATGGCACGGGACATCGCCAGCGCAGTCAATGTTCCATTTGGGCTGGTATTGACCCATTGCGGGCAAAGCACGCTGGCGAAGCCGGATACACCTTACCTTGTCGATTACCGTGAAATCGTTGTGCAGAATCGTGGGCGGGATGTATTGCCCTTCCTCACGGCCTTGCGCGGGGATCTGCCACCTTATGACATTGGCCTGAAGTTGCACACCAAACGCTCGCCTCATCGTGACGATGGAGCCGAGTGGCGGCGTTTTTTGACACGCTCGCTCCTGTCGCGTGGCGGTAATGGGCCGGGGCCGATGGCTCTACAGACGCTGCGCACAGAGCCACATCTTGGTCTGATTGCACCGGAGGGACATTTGCTTCCGCTGCAAGGGCGTCTGGCGCTCAATGAAAAGCCCATGGCGGCCATGTTGTCGGCGCTCGGCATTTTCATGCGCACAAGTGAACTGCATGAAGGCCGCTTTGCCGCCAGTACGATGTTCTGGTTCCGGGCGGAAGCATTGTCACCATTTAGTGCCGCTGAGCTGGATCCGCTTTTCGAGAACGAAGCCGCCCAGCTCGACGGCACCGCCGCCCACGCCGCAGAGCGGTTATTCGTCAAAGTGTGCGAAAGTCAGGGATTTGCCGCCAGTTCCATGGAGGCCCTGCCAGCCATCATTTGCGCCGGAGACGAGCAACGGGGGATGAATACACTGGATCGCGACACTTTGCGAAATCTGACAGACGCCGCCATCAGCACGGCTGCCAATCCGTTTTCCCTTCCAATGGCGGACTTCTGGTCTCGTCACAGGCGACTGCTGCGTCTGGCGCACCTCACTTATCGCCGCGTGCCTCCGCCTCTATGGCGCGCGATGCGCCGGCTGGTCCGGCGCTATGCCTCGCGCCACGCCTGACGCTACGACAGGCGCCAAGAGCATCGCGCACTCTGTCGTTGCCGGCGAACAATCATTGCGGATCGTCGCTTGCGCGGCGCCGACGGGGCGGTTATCTCATCAATAGCAAAAGTAGCGTCGGCAACCGGCGTCTGCATATAAAAAGCCGCCACGGGAGAGAAGGGCTGCGTATGAGCGCGCATATTTCATCTGAACCGATTGCAAGCGGCCCGGCCCGGCGCAAACCCGTGACACCGCCGGACATTGCCGGTCGCAAGGGCGGCGAACCGATTGTGTGCCTTACCGCTTACACGACGCCGGTTGCCCGCATGGTGGATGATCATTGCGATGTCGTGCTCGTCGGTGACAGTGTCGGCATGGTGCTGCATGGCCTGCCCTCGACACTCGGCGTCACGCTCGACATGATGATCATGCATGCGCAAGCTGTGCGGCGCGGCGTTCGCCATGCGCTTGTCGTAGTCGACATGCCCTTCGGCAGCTATGAGGAAAGTCCGGCGCAGGCGTTTCGCAATGCTGCCCGCATCATGGCCGAGACGGATTGCGCCGCCGTCAAGATCGAGGGCGGTGTGGCCATGGCGGAAACGATCCGCTTTCTCGTCGCGCGCGGTGTTCCGGTCATGGCGCATGTCGGGCTGACGCCACAAGCCGTCAATGCCTTTGGCGGGTATGTGGTTCAGGGGCGCGGTGAGGATGCCGGGCGCGTGCTGGCGGATGCCCAGGCTGTCTCGGACGCCGGGGCGTTCGCCGTCGTGCTGGAGAAGATCACCGCCCCGCTGGCAGACAGGATCACATGCGACGTGGCGATACCGACCATCGGCATCGGCGCATCGCCGGCCTGTGACGGCCAGATCCTCGTCGTCGATGACGTACTGGGCCTGTTTCAGGATTTCAGGCCGCGCTTCGTCAAGCGCTATGCCGAGCTTGGAGCCGATGCGGATACCGCTATCGCCGCCTATGCTGCGGATGTTCGGGCGCGGCGTTTTCCCGCCGCCGAACATCTCTTCGACGCGCCCTCCCCCACGGGTGAGCCGGCATGAGTCTCGCCATCGTCCGCTCGCCTGCAACGCTGCGTTCCGTGGTGACGCGCTGGAAGCGCGCCGGAGACAGCGTCGCGGTGGTGCCGACGATGGGCGCGCTGCATGAAGGGCACCTCTCGCTCGTGCGTGCGGCGCGCGGGCTGGCGACGCGGGTGATCGTGACACTGTTCGTTAACCCCAAGCAGTTCAACGACGCTGGCGATCTCGCGAATTATCCGCGCACCGAACAGACCGATGCTGCCAAGCTGACACCGCTTGGCATCGACGTGCTCTATGCCCCTGACGCAGCAGCGATGTATCCGGCGGGTTTTTCCACCACGGTATCGGTAACAGGTGTCAGCGAAGGCTTGTGCGGCGGGCATCGCCCCGGCCATTTCGACGGGGTCGCAACCGTGGTGAGCAAGCTGCTGCTGCAAACGGGTGCGGATGTGGCGCTGTTTGGAGAGAAGGATTTCCAGCAGTTGCAGGTCATCCGTCGGCTCGTGCGCGATCTCGATATTCCGGTGGATGTGCGCGGCCTCCCCACCGTGCGCGAAGCGGACGGATTGGCCATGTCGTCGCGCAATCGCCGCCTCTCTCCTGAACGACGTAAAACTGCCGCGCAACTTTTCCGCATTCTCTCAGCCGCCGCCGACAAGCTGTCGGCGGGCGAGATGGCGCAACCTGTTATCGCCGAGGCGCGCGCCGCCTTGCTTGCGGCAGGTTTCGGATCGGTTGAATATCTGGAGTTGCGCGGCGAGAGCGACCTTGCGCCTCTCACGCATGCCGATACACCGGCGCGTTTGCTCGCTGCAGTTTGGCTCGATGACGTCCGTCTTATCGACAATGTCGCCGTCAAGGCATCTTCAA
The DNA here is from genome assembly GCF_014195635.1 of Pseudochelatococcus contaminans. Taxonomy (GTDB): domain Bacteria; phylum Pseudomonadota; class Alphaproteobacteria; order Rhizobiales; family Beijerinckiaceae; genus Pseudochelatococcus; species Pseudochelatococcus contaminans. Next base: position 424,803 of record NZ_JACICC010000002.1, read on the forward strand.
GTTGAACGACCTTGCTCGGCTGGCAATAGTTCGGCTTGTATTTTTGTCGGGTTAAAATACTGCCTGAACGTCTTCTTCATAACAATACGCGTGGTCCACGAATGATCGCGTCATAAGGAAACGTCCAAAGGAAACGCCCAATGAACACTCAAGCCGTCCTGTCTCTCGACGATGCCCGAAACCTCTCTGTGCGCGTACTGACGCGGCATGGGTTTTCTGCTGCACAGGCCGATAGCATCGCGCAGGTTATCGTCGCCGGGCAGCGCGATGAATGTCATTCGCATGGGCTTTACCGTTTGCCGGGCATTGTCGAGACTGTCAAAAAGGGCAAGGCCGATCCTGCGGCTGTGCCTGACGTCAGCGACCATGCCCCCGGCGTCGTGCGGGTTGACGCGCGGCGCGGCTTCTCGCCGCTGGCTTTCGATCTCGGTCTGCCTTTGCTGGTGGAAAAGACACGGCGGCAGGGAATTGCCGCGCTGGCTATCAATCATTGTTTCCATTTTACGGCGCTTTGGCCGGAGGTTGAGGCCATTGCTTCAGAAGGCCTGGCTGGGCTGGCGATGACGCCGAGCCATAGCTGGGTAGCGCCGGCGGGCGGCAGGCTGCCGGTGTTCGGCACCAACCCGATTGCCTTCGCATGGCCGCGGCCGCAAGGACATCCCTTCGTTTTCGATTTTGCCACCAGCGCCATCGCGCGCGGCGATATCGAGCTGCATCATCGCGACGGCAAGCCGTTGCAGCCCGGCTGGGCCATCGACGCCGAAGGCAACCCGACCACAGATCCGGCAGCCGCACTGGACGGAGCCATGCTGACGTTCGGTGGGCATAAGGGTTCGGCGCTGGCGGCCATGGTGGAGTTGCTTGCCGGACCGCTGATCGGCGATCTCACAAGCACGGCCTCTCAAGCCTTCGACGATGGGGCCAAAGTCGCACCGCTGCACGGCGAACTCATTCTGGCATTCGATCCAGCGCTCTTTCCCGGCGCCGGTGCGCCGGAGAACACGGAACGAGCAGAGGCATTGTTCACGGCCATTGTGGATCAGGGCGCACGCTTGCCGTCTCAGCGGCGGTTCGCTGCCCGGACGCGCTCAGACGCCAGTGGTGTGCATATTCCGCAGACGCTTCACGACACGCTGGTCGCGCTTGCCAAATAAGCTTGCAAAGTAACGCTTGCCAAGCAATGCCCGCCAAGTAACTCAGCCGGACAAGGCAGATCCGGAATATTGCCGCGCCTCAAGACGAAGCGGACATATTCAGGGGGTTACACGCCGTTCAGTCACGCGCAGCATAGGACCGCAAACGACGCTTCCAGAAATCCTGGCGGCGACGCTTGCCGATAGGCGGGGCATCCACCTCGGCAGAGACCGGATCTGAACCAGCTTCGTCCGCCTCATGGGCAGCGGGCAAGCCGGATGTCTCATCCGTGCCGGAGCGAAGGCGCAGGCGCCCCTCTACCATCGCGCGGATATATCTTGCGTCGAACGCACCGCCGGTAACGGCCTCAGGCTCCGGAGCGGCAGGCTCCACCGCGGTTGATTGCAGATTGCGCGGAGCTTTTTCGGGCTGCAAAGGCGCGCGGCGCGTCGGTGCCCTCACCTTTCGGACGGGAGGCAAGTCATCATCGTTCGCGAGATGATGGGCGTCTTCCTCATGCTCCGGCGTGGACGACGGCGTCTCGACAGGGAGCAGGGATGGCAGAATGCGCGGCGTGACGGCATCCACTGCCGGATCACGATCGACTACGGCAACCGCATGTGTCTTTTCCGGCGCGGGCTCGAACTCTTCCGGCAGATCGGCGGCAAGGCCGATGTCGTCCACCGCGCGGGTGATCAGATCACCCCACGACAACTGCGCCGGTGCAGCCGCCGAAAAACTCTGATCGCGCCGGACTTTGACATCGGTCCCGGCGGATTCGCCCGCACGCGAGCGGGAGCGTTTGACCTCTACAGTAAACGATCGAGACGTGCGTCTCATAAAAAGATATCTCCTGACTCCCGGAGCGAACAGACCATGCCCCGGTCCGTGACAATATAAGTAATGCTCAACAATAATACAAAACAACTGCCGCGTGAATCGCTAATAGGCACTTCATATGCCTGATGGCATAATATTCACAAAAAATGCGATTTTCTACAGCGCAGCAGCACTGCCCACAAGTGATCTATCGCGAGCGGAACGCGTTCTGACGAAATCGCATTATATCGGCTAAAGCGTTTTCAAGCAAAGCGGATAACGTTTTACGTGAAGAAAACGCGTAAAACCAATAAGATAGATCATTTCCGCTTTTCAGCGAAATGCCGAAATGCTCTAAATCTCATATTTTACCGCAAGTTGCGCGAAGGCTCCGCGCGTCGCCTCTGGTTATCCCGCAGTTCCCTCGCCTGCCCGGAGCACTCTTGACTGTTCGGCGCGGCGGCTTTTCCGTGCCTTGCCGATGTCGGCGGCCCGGGCTGCCTCATCCCCAAGATGGGCCAGGCCACGACGGCGGGCAATCTCGATCTGCCGCTGGCGCTCTGCAGCGCCGGATTGCCGGTCTTCATCGATGCACCACGCGCAGGATATGCCTTCGCGGAAGGCGACGTGAGCACGGTCAGCTGCTGTGAGGGGGTGACGGCAGGCGCGGCACAGGGTCGCATCGCCCTCGACGAGGCCATGGCCGATCGACACCCGATCATCGAAGACAAAGCACTCACCGTCAAAACGGCTGTCGGTTTCAGGCACCTGTTCGAGATAGGCAAGAATGCCGCCCTTCAGGTGATAGACCTCCTCGAAGCCCTGCGCCAGCATGTAAGCCGATGCCTTTTCGCAGCGAATGCCGCCGGTGCAGAACATCGCCACCTTACGGTCCCGCGCGGGATCGAGATTATCGGCAACGAACTGTTTGAACTCGGTAAAAGTCTGCGTATGCGGATCGATGGCGCGGCGGAAGGTGCCAAGCCCGACCTCATAGTCGTTGCGCGTATCGAGCACGACCACGTCATTGCGTTCGATCAGGCTGTTCCAGTCCTGCGGCTCGACGTAAGTGCCGACGATCTTTGCCGGATTGGCCTCCGGAGCGCGCAGGGTGACGATTTCGGATTTCAGCCGCACCTTCATGCGCAGGAACGGCATTGAAGTTGCAGCGGAATATTTGATCTCGGCGCCTGTGAGCCTGTTGCCGAACGGCCCGTCCGTCAACAGGAAACGCTCCAGCGCATCAATGGCGGCGGGCGATCCGGCAACCGTGCCGTTGATGCCCTCTGGCGCAAGAAGAAACGTGCCGCGAATACCGTGAGAGCAGCAGAAATGCGCCAGAAGAGGCCGGATATCGGCAGCGTCGGGCAGGTCGGCAAATTTGTAAACAGCCATCACACGCAGTGGTGCGGCGGCTTCGGCAGTCGTCGTCATTATACAGTCTGGTTCCCGGTGTCGCGCGTCCGGCGGCGGGCATCCGGCCGGAGGCCGATGTTCTGCGCCATTGCCCGATCCAAGTCAAGGAGCAGACCCGGATCATGACATCCGCAGCGCAATCATGCAGAAGGAATGCACACAATATCAGTTTTATGCAACCGTGGCCAGAGCGTGCGGCATTGCTTTGCGGCGGAATGCGGTCGTATCAATAGAACGGTATTTTCATAAAGGATGACCGCCATGCTGTTAGAAACCTTGGGGATCGATGCCTTGGGGGCGGACTGGTCGCAGTATCTGTTCTGGGTAGGATCGATTGCTTTCGCGGGCCTGCTCGGCGGCTTGCTGGCAGGGTTGCTCGGCGTCGGCGGCGGCATCGTCATCGTGCCGGTGCTCTATCATATCTTCTCGGCCGTCGGCATCGAGGAAACGCTGCGCATGAAGATCGCCGTCGCGACATCGCTGGCGACCATCGTTGCGACATCTGCCGTCTCCGTCAAAAGCCATTATGCCCGAGGCGCCATCGATATCGGATTGCTGAAAAGCTGGAGCCTGCCCATCGCGATCGGCGTGGTGGCCGGGGCGATCATCGGCAGCGAGGTCAAAGGCCAGGTGCTGAGCTTCGTCTTTGCCACGGTGGCGCTGTTCGTCGCCGTGCAGATGACCTTCAGCGGGCAGGGAACCCGGCTTTACGACGACTTCCCCAACGTCGTCGTCAAATGGGGATCGGGTCTGTTCGTCGGCGTCATATCGGCGATGATGGGCATTGGCGGCGGCAGCCTCAGCGTGCCGATCCTGACCACGGTCGGCTACGACATCCGCAAGGCCGTGGGCACGGCATCGGCCATCGGCTTCGTCATCGCCATTCCCGGCGCGCTGACTTATGTCTTCGCGGGACAGGGCGTGCCCGGGCTGCCGCCATTTTCACTGGGATACCTCAACTGGCTCGGCGCGCTGGTGCTGGTGCCGCTGACCATGGTGATGGCCCCGGTCGGCGCGCGGCTTGCTCACTCCATTCCCCGCAGGGCGTTGCAGATATCCTTCGCGGTGTTTCTGGCGGTGACATCGGCGCGGATGTTCTACGATCTTTTCGGCTGAAACGGTTGACGGCCAGCTTGATGGGTCGACCTGAACGCAAAATCATTTAGGCCGCCGACTTAATAAAGCAGACAAAAGCCCCGGCAATAATAATGCCCTGCCAATATAGCGTGATTGGCAAGGCATTTTCATATCCGCCAAAGAATGCCGGACATGCGGATTCGCACCCGGAGCGTACGATATTCTCCAATCAATCAAATCTATTGCGCTGATAAATAGAATATATTTGTAAAAATTGGAAATAAAACTATTCTTATGTGATCGTGACCGGCAAAAATTGCCCGCCATATCCGGTGAGCGCAATGCGGTGTCCGTTCTGCGCCGGTCCAGAGTGTGAAAGGCCCGATTCCATGACTGATTCCAGGTTCACGACCACCACGGCGGGCGCTCCCGTCGCTTCCGACGAGTTCTCGCGCACTGTCGGTCCGGATGGGCCGGTGCTGCTGCATGATGTGTACCTGCTGGAAAAGCTCGCCCAGTTCAACCGCGAGCGCGTGCCGGAACGGGTCGTGCATGCCAAGGGCGGCGGCGCGTTCGGCGTGCTGACGGTGACCGAGGACGTTTCCCGCTATACCCGCGCGGCCCTGTTTCAGCCGGGCACGCAGACGGATATGCTGATTCGCTTCTCGTCGGTCGCGGGGGAACTCGGCTCGCCGGACACTTGGCGCGACGTGCGCGGCTTCGCGATGAAGTTTTACACGTCCGAGGGCAATTATGACCTCGTGGGCAACAACACGCCGGTATTCTTCATCCGCGACGGCATCAAGTTCCCGGACTTCATCCGCTCGCAGAAGCGCCTGTCCGACACGCACCTGCGCGATGCCGACATGCAGTGGGATTTCTGGACGCTGTCGCCGGAGAGCGCGCATCAGGTGACTTACCTCATGGGCGACCGGGGACTGCCAGAGTCCTGGCGGCATCTCAACGGCTATGGCTCGCACACATACCAGTGGATCAACGCGGCAGGAGAGCGCTTCTGGGTGAAGTACCACTTCCACAACCAGCAGGGCGAGCGCAACATCACCGGCGACGAGGCCGAGAAGATCGCCGGCGCGGACTCCGATCACTACCTGCGCGACCTCTTCGACGCCATCGAGCGCGGCGATTTTCCCAAGTGGACCGTCTCGGTGCAGATCATGCCCTATGAGGATGCCCGCACCTATCGCTTCAACCCCTTCGATCTGACCAAGGTGTGGCCGCATGGCGACTACCCGCTGATCCGGGTGGGTGAGTTCGTGCTCAACCGCAACCCGGAAAACTACTTCGCCCAGATCGAACAGGCGGCTTTCGAACCTTCCAATCTGGTCCCGGGCATCGATGTCAGCCCGGACAAGATGCTGCTGGCGCGCGTATTCTCCTACGCCGACGCCCACCGCTACCGCATCGGCTCCAACTATAACGAACTGCCCGTGAACAGGCCGAAGGCTCCGGTTCACAGCTATGCCAAGGATGGCCACCTGCGGCATGTCTGGGCAGAGCCGAAACAGCCGGTCTACGCCCCCAATTCGCTCGGCGGCCCCAAGGCCGACCCCGCGCGTGCCGCGGAAGGGCCGGGCTGGCAGACGGATGGCGAGCTGATCCGCTCCGCCTACACCCTGCGCCAGGACGATGACGATTTCGGACAGGCCGGCGCGCTCATCCGCGACGTTTTCACCGACGAGCAGCGTGCGCGCTTCGTCGATACGCTGGTGGGGCAGTACAACAGCCTGACGCGCGACGCGGTGAAGGAACGCTTCCTGTGGTACTGGACGAGCATCGACAAGACCACGGGCGAGCGTATTCGTGCGCGCGTTCTCTCTAGCGGCAAAGCTGAGGCGGACAAAGCGGTTAGAGCCCCCGATCTCGTCTCCGCGCCGGTTGGGGCATAAACGCCACACCCGTTGACAGATAGAACCCCGGCGGCTTCTTGCGCTGCCGGGGATATTGCATGCAGCTTTACCGGAGGGCGGTATTTCTGATACCGCATGGCTTGCGCTTCACTGCACACAGCCACCCCCCTCCGGAGGCCGACATGACAGCAGACATCGTGAGCCATGACGGCCCCGACACTGGCGACAAGCTGCGCCGCTATGCGTCGAATATCATCATGGTGCTTCTGGTTGTGGCGCTTGCGTGGAGCTTCTGGTCCAACGCCTACTGGATGCAGCTGTGTGCCGGTCTGGCATTCTTCATCTTCGGCATGCAATGCCTTGAAGAAGGCCTGCGTGACCTCGCCGGGGACAAGCTTGAGGCCACCCTCGCCCATTCGACATCCACACCGCTGCGCAGCCTGGGGATAGGCATCATCGGTACCACCGTGCTGCAATCCAGCACGCTGGTATCCCTGATGACGATCGCGTTTATCTCCACCGGCCTGATCGGGCTGGCTGCGGGCATCGCGATCATCTTCGGCGCCAACCTCGGCGCGACGACCGGCATCTGGCTGCTGGCGCTGGCAGGGCAGAACTTCAGCCTGAGTCCGCTGGCCCTGCCGCTGGTCATTTTCGGCGTGCTGGCAAGTTTCTGCGGTCCTCAAGCCAGGGCGGCGGGCCGTATCCTGCTCGGCATCGCCTTCATCTTTCTCGGCATCGACGAAATCCGCGGCGGCTTCTCCACCGTCACGCAGAACCTCGACCTCACCCAATACCAGATTGGCGGCGTGCTCGGGCATTTGCTGTTCGCAGCCGTGGGGCTGGTGCTGACGCTGGTGCTGCAATCGACGCATGCCACGCTCATGCTGACGCTCACCGCCCTCTCGCTCGGGCAGGTGGATCTGACGCAAGCAGCCGACATCGCCATCGGCGCGAATGTGGGCAGCAGCGTCACCACCGGCCTGGCCGGGGCGCTCGGCGGCAACCGCAGCGGCCAGCGCCTGGCGCTCGCCCATGTGTTGTTCAACGTGGTGACGGCTGTTCTCGCGCTACTGCTGATCCAGCCGCTTGTGTGGCTGGCGCAGGTGGGTGCGGGGCTGATCGGCTTCGGCGGCAATGATCTGTTGATGCTGGCCGTTTTCCATACACTGTTCAACACCATGGGGATTCTGGTGTTCTGGCCTCTGCGCGGTCAGCTCGCGGACTGGCTGACACGCGTCCTGCCGGACGTTCCAGAACCTGCCGTGCTGATCGGCGAGCTGGAAACGCCCGCATCATCAGCGGTTCCCGTCGAGCGTACACGCGCGCGCTATCTCAACCGGCAGGCGCTGCGCTCCTTCGACACAGCGGCGAGCGCCGTGGTGCACGAGTTGCAGCATCTGGGCCGGCTCAGCATCGAGGTCATCTGCCACGCGCTTTATCTGCCGCTGGAAGAGCTGGACAAGATCTCCCACGACACCACCCTGCTGCGTGCCCCGCCGGAACAGCAATATCTGGACGCGGAAACGCTCTACCAGCGCCATATCAAAGGCGTTTACAGCGACTTGCTGGCCTTCATGGGGCGGGTGGAGACACCGGACGAGGAAGACGAGCGGGCATTCTGGGTCGCCTGCCAGATGGTGGCCTTGCACCTTGTCGAAACGGTGAAGGACGTCAAGCACCTGCAAAAGAACCTCGGCCATTATCTGCGCGGCCCCGACACCCCGGCACGCGATGCCTATATCGAGCTGCGCCTTCATCTCATCTGCCTGTTGCATGATGTACGCGAACTGGGCCGCAGCGGGCCTCAGGCTCCGGGATGGCAGGCGGGTCTTGCTGAAATCGATCGCAAGCAGGAGGCGTTCGAGACGCGTTTCCGCAGCCACGTCTTCGCCGCCGTGCGCGAGGACAGGTTGGACGGCCTGCAACTCAGCTCACTCATCAACGATCTCGGCTATGCGGGCCGCATCGCGCGGGGTCTGCGCGGGTTGCTCCAGATTCGCGCCGATGAGGATTCCACTTTGCTGTTCCACAACATCGACCTCGCCCTCCCGACGCCGGACACCGCGCCGGTCTGACGTCACCTGCGCCGTATCAGGTGCGCCGTGTCAGGCGGGGTCGTCGCGGTGCTCGCCGACGCAGAGCGCATGGTTGGCCAGCACCTCGATCACGCGGCAGTCGCAGACCCGGCCATGGCCGCACTCGTTCACCATCCGCGTCAGCTCCGCCTTCAGCGCCAGAAGGCGGGCGATGCGGCGCTCCACCTCTTCCAGATGCTTGCGGGCGATGCTGTCCGCCGCGTGGCAGGAGGCTTGCGGGGTGCCGGTCATCGTCAGCAATTCGCGGATGTCGTCGATCTCGAACCCGAGGTCGCGCGCATGCCGGATGAAGTTGAGCCTTTCAACGACCGCTTTGTCATAGCGGCGCTGGCCGCCTTCAGTCCGTGGCGGAGCCTGAAGAAGACCGATCTCCTCATAGTAACGGACAGTCGGCACCTTCACCCCCGTCCGGCGCGACAGTTCACCGATGGTGATTTCCATCACATCACTCCCAAAAATCGCTTGACCCTCTAGTGACTTGAGGTCCCATACCTCACGCATATGGCACTGAAACGGAGATACGGCAATGTCCGTGGCTGGCGATGAGCGGGTACGATATCAGGTCGGGGGGATGGACTGCCCCTCGTGTGCAGGAAAAATCGAACGGGCCGTGGCCCGGCTTCCCGGTGTCAGCGCGGTCGAGGTCTCGGTCGTCACGGGGGCATTGTACGTCCATGGCGGCGACGCTGCGAGCATAGGCCGACAGGTCGAGGCGCTCGGCTATAGCTTCGACGCCGGCACGACGCCCGACGCAGTGCAGGCATCAGCCGGCGCTGCCGATCCGCATGAGCATGATCATCAACATAGCCACGGCGACGGACACGATCACGGCGCAGGTGAAGACAGCGGCGGCGGGCATGGTCACGATCATGCATCGCCAGGCGGCGTCTGGTGGAAATCGGCGAAGGCACGGCTCGTTCTGCTGTGCGGACTGGCGTTTCTGGCAGCCTATATCGCGGTTTCACTCGCGCCCGGTCTTGGTCAGTGGCCTTATCTGGTTGCCCTGCTGACCGGCCTCGTGCCGATTGCCCGCCACGCCTGGGCCGGTGTGCGATCCGGTTCGCCCTTCTCCATCGAAACGCTGATGACCATTGCCGCCGTGGGCGCGGTCTTCATCGGCGCCATGGAAGAGGCGGCGATGGTCGTGCTGCTGTTCATGATCGGCGAGATGCTGGAAGGTTTCGCCGCCAGCCGCGCGCGGGAAAGCATCAAGGAGCTGACGCGCCTCGTGCCCGACACCGCCCTCCGGGACCATGACGGCACGCTGAGTGAGATTGCGGCCAGCGCATTGTCGCCCGGTGATATCATTATCGCACGCCCGGGAGACCGGATCGCCGCCGATGGCGTCATCGTCGACGGTGACAGCGAAATCGACGAAGCACCCGTGACAGGTGAAAGCGTGCCCCGCCGCAAGGGGCCGGGCGAACGCGTTTTTGCCGGCACCATCAATGCCGATGCGGTGCTGCGCATCGAGGTGACATCGCGTGCCGCCGACAATACCATCGCCCGGATCGTCCGTCTGGTCGAGGAAGCACAGGAAGCCAAAGCTCCGACCCAGCGGTTCATCGACCGCTTCGCTGCCCGCTATACGCCGGCGGTGCTGGTGCTGGGCGCGCTTGTGGCTGTCGTCCCGCCGCTGGTCGCCGGGGAAGACTGGGTGACGTGGATCTATCGCGGGTTGGCCGTGCTGCTGATCGGCTGCCCGTGCGCCCTCGTGATCTCAACGCCTGCCGCCATCGCCGCCGGTTTGTCGGCGGGCGCGCGGCAAGGACTGCTGCTGAAGGGCGGCGGCGTTCTCGAATCGCTGCGGCGCGTCCGCACAATTGCCTTCGACAAGACGGGCACCCTGACACGCGGCCGCCCCGTGGTCACGGACGTCATTCCCTTCGGCACGGAGGATACCGAAGCCGTCATCGTCCGAGCCGCGGCACTCGAACGCGGATCGAGCCATCCGCTGGCGCAAGCCATCCTGACCCGCGCCGAAGGGCTGCCCGAACTGGCGGCGGCATCGGTGAAAGCGCAGGCCGGCAAGGGCGTGACAGGCACGGTGGACGGCCAATCCATCGCCCTGCTGGCTCCACGCGCTGTTCTGGCGCAAACACCGGAAGCCGAGGCGCATCTGGACGAAGCGCAAGCGGCCGCTGTCGAGGCGCTGCATGGCGATGGAAAGACCGTGTCGGTTCTCGTCGTCGATGGCCGGGTCGCGGGCCTGATCGCGCTGCGTGATGAATTGCGGCCTGATGCCCGCCCGGCTCTCGACGCGCTCAAGGCGCATGGTGTGAAAGCGGTGATGCTCACCGGCGACAATCGCGCTGCCGCCAACGCCATCGCTGCGGAACTCGGCATCACCGCCCACGCAGAACTGTTGCCGGAAGACAAGAGCCGCATCGTGCGCGAGCTTCAGGCCGGTGGCGGAGCCGTGGCCAAGGTTGGTGACGGCATCAATGATGCCCCGGCGCTCGCGGCAGCAGATGTTGGAATCGCCATGGGTGGCGGCGCGGATGTCGCGCTGGAAACGGCGGATGCGGCAGCGCTCCACGCCCGCATGGGCGATATCCCCGCCATGCTGGCGCTCTCCCGCGCGACGATGACGAACATCTGGCAGAACATCACACTGGCGCTGGGGCTCAAGGGTGTATTTCTGGTGACGACGGTTCTGGGGATCACGGGACTGTGGCCGGCCATTCTCGCCGATACCGGCGCAACCGTTCTGGTAACCGCCAATGCCCTGCGATTGTTGCGCTGGCAGGCGCCCGCCGAACGCTCATGAAGGCTGCCGTATCAAGGCGGTTCATATGAAACAGGGCGTTGCTCGATATCGCAACATCGAGCAACGCCCTGCAATTGCCGCTTCGGAGCCGCTTGCGTTCAAACCGATCCACCGGATTGAACGCAAATTGCCTTGAAGGTGAAGTTAACTGCGCGTACGCGCCTTCCCCAGACCCTGTGCCTTGGCATATTTCGACCGCGACGTGCTGAAAGCATGCGTCACCAGCGGATAATAATCCGTCAGGCCCCACTTGCGCCGATACGTGTCCGGCGTCATGCTGAATTCCGTATCAAGGTGGCGCTTGAGAACCTTCAATGCCTTGCCATTTTCCAGACAGACGATGCTGTCCGCCTTCACGGTTTTTTCGACAGGCACGACCGGCTTGCGATCGACATATGCGTCGGTGTCGATCCAGGCAGGGTCGAAAACGAAGCCATCCTCATCCGGCACGAGTTCCTCGAACTCCAGCGGCCGCAAGGCACCCGTGCGTGGATCGACGGGATTGGGCGGGTTGCGGCGGCGTGCAGCCTCAAACAACTTCTCGTCAACCTGTTGCGTGGGCAGGGTCTTGTCGGAAGCCTCCCCGTCCTCACCCGGCGCACCGGCTTCGCTGCCGGCGTGGCCCCCAACCCGCGTGGCGCTGCCAGTCTCGCTGGACTGAAGCCGCGAAAAGGTGGCGTGGACGCCCTCGATAAAATTCAGGACCTCTGTTGGCGGAAGGCTGTTATTGGCCACGTAAGCCGCGACGATGTCCGCTGTCACCGAGATAAGTCCGGCCTTGCTCAACACCTCTCCGGCATCGTTGCTCATTCCATTGTCTCCAGCATCGACCATATATGTCATATTGTTTACATGCCGCTTATCAAGATGACATTCAAGCGGAATCGCTAACATTGTCCAATATTAAACACTTAAATTTCGTCCAGGTTCCATCCATGTCAGCCGCGATGGAAAGAATTGGACGGCGATTCGATACCACGTTGCGTCGCTGCCGTGGCATTCTTTCCGTGCCGACCGGGTTGCAAGGACTGCAAGGGTGACGTGAGCGGCAAACCTGTAGGCTGCGTCGCCTTGTCGCGCTATTGAATGTCGTGCTGTTATTTTCCGAAGGGCCGCATGAATCCGTTTCTCGAACAGGTCTGCGTGTGCATACCGCGCTATCGCACGTCCGGGACGGTCACTGCGAACGGAGTTGTCGTCTTGACACATGCTTCCGACGATTCATCCACACAGGCCTCCATGACGGCCGGCAGACTCGACCGGCGAGGGTTGGGCATCCTGCTCGTCATTACAGGCTCGCTGTCACTGACCTGGGTTGATTCGTCCGCGAAATGGCTGCTGCTGCATGGTCTTGACGCCGGACAGGTGATTTTCATCCGGTTTCTGCTGCCGTGCATCGTGCTGTCGATCGTATTTCTGCCGCGCCGCGGATTTGGCATCCTGCGGACGAAATCGCCGAAGATCGCGTTTGCCCGCGCCATGTGCATGATTGCGACGACATTCTTCAATTTCATGGCGCTGCGCTATCTGCCGATGACCATCACCGGCGCCATAGCTTTTACTTCGCCGCTCATCCTGTGCCTGTTGTCCGGGGTAGCGCTGGGAGAGCGAATCGACTGGCAACGATGGATTGCCGTCATCGCCGGCTTCATCGGCGTGCTGATCATCATCAGCCCGGATTCGGTTCCCCTGCATCCGGCCATGCTCTACTCGGTGGGCATGGCGGTGGCGCTGGCGTTCTATGCCATTTTCACGCGCAAGCTGGCTGGCGTCGATTCCAACGTCACACAGCAGTTTCACGCATCGTTCGCGGGGCTTCTGTTCTCGCTGCCGTTCGCGTTTCAGGAATGGACGTGGCCGCAAGGAACATGGTCCCAGGTCGCGTTGGACTGGTTTTTCTGCGCGCTGATCGGCAGCGCCGGCCTGTTTGGCCACACGCTTTATTCGGCAGGTCATAAATTCGCACCCGCCACTACGCTCGCGCCTTTCACCTATTCCCAGTTGATTTTTATGGCGCTGGTGAGCTGGGCGGTGTTCCAGCAGGGGCCGGATGTCAACTTCTTCGTCGGCCTGCCGATCCTGGTGGGGTCGGGACTGTTCATCTGGTACCGGGAGGTCCGCATCGGAACGCGCATGCGGCCAGCGGCGCGGCCCCCCCGATAAAATCGTTCGTTCAACCGAGCGTCGGATAATCCGTGTATCCGTGCTCGCCGCCGCCATACAGCGTGTCCGGGATAATCTCGTTGAGGGGCGCGCCCTCACGGAAGCGGCGCACCAGATCCGGATTGGCGATAAACGGCTTGCCGAAGGCCACGAGATCCGCCCGCCCCTCTTCAACCGCCGCCTGCGCCAGCTCCAGCGTGTATCCGTTGTTGAGAATCCATGCGCCCTTGCCGCCCGCGTCGCGGTAAGCCGCCTTCAGCGCGGCGTAGTCGAACGGTTCACTGCCCTGCCGATAGTCGCGATCACCGCCGGTCGCGCCCTCGATGACGTGAACATAAGCGAGGTCGAGCTTGGCGAGTTCACGGACATAAGCCTCGAACAGCGGCTGCGGGTCCGGGTCGCTGGCGTCGTTGGCCGGGGTGACGGGCGAAATGCGGATGCCGGTGCGGTTGCCGCCGATAGTTTCGACGATGGCGCGCGTGACCGCCAACGGAAAACGGAGACGGTTTTCGATGCTGCCGCCATATTCATCGGTGCGGTGGTTCGAGCCGGACCGCAGAAACTGGTCCAGCAGATAACCGTTGGCCGAATGCACCTCGACACCATCGAAACCGGCGGTGTCGACAGCGCCGCTCACGGCCTTGCGGAAATCCTCGATGATGCCCGGAAGCTCCGACGCCTCAAGCGCCCGCGGCGTCGACGTGTCGACGAATCCGCCCTTGCCGTCAGCATCGGCGAGATAGGTTTTTGCCTTCGCCGCAATGGCGGAAGGGGCCACGGGAGCCTTGCCCTCCGGCTGGAGGGAGTTGTGGGAGATGCGACCGACATGCCAAAGCTGGACATAGATATGTCCGCCTGCCGCATGAACGGAGTCCGTGACCTTGCGCCAACCGGCAAGCTGCTCCGGAGAATAGAGGCCCGGCACGTCGGAATAGCCCTGCCCCTGATGGGTAATGGCGGTGGCTTCGGTGATCAGGAGGCCGGCTTCGGCGCGCTGGGTATAATAAAGTGCCGTCAGCTCGGTGGGCACAGCGCCCGGCGAACGGTTGCGGGTGAGCGGCGCAAGCGCGATGCGGTTCGGAAGGGTGAGATCGCCAACGGTCACGGGATCGAACAGGTTCGTCATGATCAACGTCCTCATGCTGGCGCGAGGCGGGCGGAGGAACCCGTCTGCCATACGCGGATTGCTGCATGAGCGAAGCATAGCACGGCGTTGCAGCAAGTCTGCAAGCGTTCCAATGACGATACGTGCGCGCTCGCACACGGGCGGCCTCGAACCGGCGCCGGTCATCGACTACCCGGAAATGACGATTGCCGGCATCAACCACATCGCCGGTGGATGAGTGCCCGCATTGGAAAACCGCCAGATGACGCCCGGAGACGGACGCCGCGAGAAAACGGTGTATTCGCCGGTTTTTGCGTGGGGCTTATTGCACTTGTCATCATGGCTTCGTAACATCCGTCAAGCTTTCACGAAACGCCCCAGCGAAGGAACCTTCCCATGAGCGAGATCGCGGTCAGAACGCCCCTGCAATATCTCGACAAGGCCATCGGCAGCCTGCGCGAGCTGGGCCTCGTGCAGAACAACCCCACCGAAGAGTCGCCGATCACCGGCCTGTTGCAGAAGATCGCCGATATCGAGCCTGAGAAGATCGCCATCATCACCCGCACCCTGCAGCAGCAGAGCGTGTTCAACGAGGTGGTGCGCAATCAGGTGGCGCAGATGTCCATCGGCGAGCGCTACGAGACCATCGCCCGCTCGTTCGACTCCATCCGCGACGACGCCAAGCGCCTCGTCGACCAGCTCGACGATGGCAAGATCGACCTGTTCGAGCGCGCCACGAACGTATGGGTGAAGGTCTCGCGCGGCGACATCGGCGGCCGCTTCGACACCATCAAGGACACCTATATCGAGGTGTCGAGGGATACGCGCGAGAACATCGAGCGCGAGCACACCATTCTGGAAGCTTACCGCGATTTTCGCGGCGCGCTGAAGCAGGCCGAGGTTGCGGCGCTGGAAATCCTCAAGACCGCCGAAGGCAAGCTGGAAAGCGCCCGCGCCGGCCTGAAGACCGCCTCTGACAACGTCTCCAACTTCCCGGCTGACGGTGACATTTCCGAACGGGCGAAGCTCGAACTGCTGCGCGACGAGCACCTGCGCCACGTGCAGAATGAAGAAGGCCGCTACCAGATCGCCAAGGATCTCGCGGACAACCTCACCATCAGCTACAACACCTCGGAGGTGGTCATTGCACGTCTGATGCAGACCACGAACGCCAAGGAGCGCGTGTACCAGCAGGCCGTGAGCTTCTTCACCACCAACGAATCGGTGCTGACGGCCCTGCGCGCTTCCTTCACCGGCCTGTTCGGCCTGCACGAAGCCACCGAGACGCTGAACGAACTCAAGGAAGGCGTGTCCAAATCTCTGGAAACGCTGGCAGAAATCGGCGGCAAGGTGCAGGAAGAGGCGCTCAAGGCCGGTTACGGCCCCACGGTGCGCGCCGACGCGGTGAAGAAGCTGGTCGACAGCGTGGTGAATTATCAGGTCCGCTCCATCGAGATCGTGAAGGAGCTGCGCGAGCAGTCGACCAAGAACAGCGCGGAAATCCGCGAGGCCGTGGAAGAAGGCAAGCGCCGCATCGCCCGCCTCGCCGAGGAGGGCAACGCCCTTGTCATCGACGGCTGACGCGCCGCGCGCCGCGGGCGGCGGCAAGCTCGATGAGGTCATGCTGGCCATGGACGTGGTGGATACACTGCGTCACAACGAGAATGTCGCCCTTCGCGAGCTTGAACAGGACGGCCGCGACGAAGACCTCAAGGAACGCCTGCGCCGTATTTACGAAAGCCAGGGCCTTGAGGTTTCCGACCAGATCCTCGACGAGGGCATCAAAGCGCTCAAGGAAAGCCGCTTCACCTACGAGCCGGCGAAAACCGGCTCGCGGACGCTGGCGCATATCTGGGTGCGGCGCAGCCTTTACGGCAAGATCGCCGGCGTTGTGGTGCTGCTGCTCGCGGCATGGATCGGCGTCTCGTCGTGGCAGCATGCCAGCCGCGAACAGGCCATCCAGGCAGCGCGCGTCGAGCTGGAACAGACCTTGCCGCAACGGCTGAAGGACATCGCCGACCGCGCCCTCACCGAGGCGCGCACCGACGATGCCAAGGAGCGCGCACAGGATCTGCTTCATGACGGGGTGGCGGCGCTGTCGGACAAGAACGTCGAGGCCGCGCGCGGCGCTATCGCCGGGCTTGAGCGCCTGCGTGCCGATCTGGCGCAAACGTATCGGCTGCGCATCGTCTCGCGGCAGGGAGAGGACACCGGCGTATTCCGTATCCCGGATGTCAACAGCAACGCCCGCAATTACTATCTGATCGTCGAAGCCGTGACACCGGAAGGCAAGGTGCTGTCGCTGCCGATCCGCAGCGAGGAAACCGGCACGGTCAAGACCGTGACCCGTTGGGGTGTACGCGTACCGGAGCGCACATTCGAGACGGTGCGGCGCGACAAGGTGGACGACGGCATCCTGCAGAACGACACACTTGGCGAAAAGCCGCGCGGGGCGCTGGATCCCGTTTACAGGATGAACGTGTCGCAGGGGGCGATTACGGAATGGTGAAACCATGCTGAGCGCGGGCGATACCTTCAAGGCCATCGAGCAGGCCACCGGACGCGTGCAGGCTGACGAGAGCCGCGTCGCCTCGGTGATGGAGCAGACGACGGCGGAAACCGCCAGACTGCGCGGCGAACAGGCTGCGCTCTACCGCGAACTGGCGCGTATGCGGCTCGATGCGCTGGACCAGCAGCAGGTGGCTGGCGGCCTCGATGCGGCGGAGCGTCAGGCGCTGGCAACGCTTGAAGCGCACAACCGCCAGGTAGCGGCGATTCGCCAGCAGCACGATGCGCTTGCCGAGGATCTGGCTGAACTGCGCAGTCAACGCGGCGAGCGCGCGCAGGCCGTGCAGGATGCTGCGGCCAGGGTCGATGCCCGCGAGGCCGAAACCGCAAACCGCCTGACCGAAGATGTCGCCTGGCAAGCCCAGACCGCGCGGCTGGAAGGCGCGCAGGCACGCGCGCACGCTGCCGAGGATAAGGCGCAGCAGTCGGAAGCCGACCGCGATGCCAAGTCGAAGCCCTATCTCGCTGACAAGCTGTTCGTCTATCTATGGGAGCGCGGTTACGGCACCCCGGCCTATCGCGGCGGTTTCCTGACGAAATGGGGCGATGATTACGTCGCCCGTCTCATCCGCTTCGAGCCGGCGCGGCAGAATTTCCATCTGCTCAACGAAATGCCAAAACGCCTGCGCGACCACGCAGACCGCCTGCACGCCACCGCCGAGGACGAAGCGCGAAAGCTGGCCGCACTGGAGCGCGCGGGACTGGAAACGGACGGCATCGCAGCGCT
The DNA here is from genome assembly GCF_014195635.1 of Pseudochelatococcus contaminans. Classification (GTDB taxonomy): domain Bacteria; phylum Pseudomonadota; class Alphaproteobacteria; order Rhizobiales; family Beijerinckiaceae; genus Pseudochelatococcus; species Pseudochelatococcus contaminans. The sequence continues at coordinate 442,549 of NZ_JACICC010000002.1, forward strand.
CGAAGCCGCCCACGCGGACGCCGTCGCGGCACTGGAAGCCCATGACGCCAAGCAGACTGAGCTTGAGCGTGCGCTTGCGGCAACCGACGCCCGCCGCACCGCCATGATGGAAGGCGAAACCTCCGGTCTTGTTCAGGCACAGGAGGGACTTGCGGACTCCCTGAAGCGGGAGGATCTGCGCAAGCTGCTGCGCGAGGCGCTGGCCACCCCGACGCCGGAAGACGAGCGCATCGTGCATCGCCTGCAAGACATCGAAACCGGGTTGGAAAAGCTGGCGAGAGAGGCGGAGCAGGCGCGCAAGCTGGCGCTCGACCTTGCCCGCAAGCGGGTAGAACTGGAGCGCTCGCGCGATAGCTTCCGCCAGTCCGGCTATGAGCAGCAGGGCGGCGGTTTCGTCAACGACAAGCTGATCGGCGATATTCTGGGCGGCATCATCGGCGGCGTGCTGTCATCGCGAGATCTGGGCGATGCCCTGCGCAGCGGTTATCGGCGTGGCAACCAGCCCCGCGACCAGCGCTGGAACCGGCCGCCGCCGTCATCAGGCGGCGGTGGTTTTGGCGGTGCTGGCGGCTGGGGCGGCGGCTTCGGCACCGGCGGTGGTTTCGGAGGCGGTTCTGGCCGGGGGCGCTCGTCCGGCGGCTCTTCAGGCGGTGGCGGCTTTCGCACCGGCGGCCGGTTCTGACACTGCATCGGAACGGTCGCCGAGCAACGATGCCGCGACATCGCGGATAACGTTGGCGACATCGCCCAGCACGTCATCCAGCGCCGAACTCTTGCGCCAGAACAGTGCCACGCGCCGTCCGGGCGGCTGGCCGGTAAAATGCAACAACCGCACGCCGTCGGCATGGGGCGTCGGCGCGGTAGCAGCCAGTTGCGGCAGCAGCGTGATGCCGGAACCCGCCAGCACCATCTGCCGCAATGTCTCAAGGCTTGTGGCGCGGAAACGCGACGCCTCGACCCCGCCTGCGAGATGGCACACGTCAAGCGCCTGCTCCCGCAGGCAATGGCCATCTTCCAGCAGCATCAGGTTCTGATCCGCCAGCTCCGCGACGGCAATTGCGGAGCGGCGGGCCAGAGGATGGCTGCCGGGCACGGCGAGCAAAAACGGCTCGTCGAACAGCGGCTCGGCATGCAATTGCGCATTCTGGATGGGACTTGCCAGAATGGCGGCATCCAGCCGGCCCTCTTCAAGGTGCTCCAGCAGCACGTCGCTCTTGTCCTCGACCAGCAGCAGCTCCAGCAGCGGGAAGTGTTTTCCGATCCGTGGCACGACATGGGGCAGCAGATACGGCCCCAATGTGGGAAACACGCCAAGGCGGATCGACCCGGCCCCCGGTTTGCTGCGCCTGCGGGCGGCAATACGGATCTGCTCCACCTCGTGCAGCGCGCGGCGGGCGCGCTCCACAATCTCGATGCCAGCCGCCGTCAGCATGACATTGCGCGGGGCGCGCTCGATTAACGTCACGCCCAGCTCTTCCTCCAGCTTGCGGATCTGGGTGGACAGCGTCGGCTGGCTGACGCAGCAGACCTCCGCCGCCCGGCCGAAGTTGCGATGTTCGGCCAGGGCAACGAGGTATTGCAGCTCTCTCAGGTTCATGCGCGTCAGGCGTCCGCCGCACCGGATGGCGTGCGGATCAGATGATCGAAGGCTGCCAGCGACGCCTTCGCCCCCTCCCCGACGGCAATCACGATCTGCTTGTAGGGCACCGTCGTCGCATCGCCCGCCGCGAACACGCCGGGTAGAGACGTCTGGCCGTGCGCATCCACGACGATTTCGCCACGCGGCGTCAGCTCAAGCACATCCCTCAGCCATTCGGTGTTCGGCAGCAGGCCGATCTGCACGAAGATACCTTCCAGCGTCAGCGTGCGCAGCTCACCGGACTTGCGGTCCTCATACACGAGGCCGTTGACCTTCTGGCCGTCGCCGGTCACCTCTGTCGTGCGGGCGGATGTGATGATGTCGACATTCGCCAGCGTGCGCAGCTTGCGCTGCAACACTTCGTCCGCACGCAAGGCGGAATCGAACTCGATCAGCGTGACATGGTTGACGATGCCGGCAAGGTCGATGGCCGCCTCGACGCCCGAGTTGCCGCCACCGATCACCGCGACGCGCTTGCCCTTAAACAGCGGGCCATCGCAGTGCGGGCAATAGGCAACGCCCTTGTTGCGATAGGCATCCTCACCGGGTACGTTCATCTGCCGCCAGCGCGCGCCGGTGGCGAGAATGACCGTCTTGGAGCGCAGCTTCGCGCCGCTCGCCAGCCCCACCTCGACCAGCCCGCCCGTCGCCGACAGGCGCTCGGCGCGTTGCAGGTTGATGATGTCGACCTCGTACTCGCGCACGTGCTGTTCCAGCGCAGCGGCGAGCTTCGGCCCTTCGGTGTGCGGAATGGAGATGAAGTTCTCGATCGAAAGGGTGTCGAGCACCTGCCCGCCGAAGCGCTCCGCCACTACGCCGGTGCGGATGCCCTTGCGCGCGGCATAGATCGCAGACGCAGCGCCAGCCGGTCCACCGCCGACCACGAGCACATCGAACGGAGCCTTCTCGTTGATCGCCTCGGCAGCACGCGCCGCAGAGCCGGTGTCAATCTTCGCGATGACTTCCTCAAGGCTGGTGCGCCCCTGCCCGAAAACCTCGCCGTTGAGGTAAACGGTGGGAACGGCCATCACCTGCCGGGCCTCGACCTCCTGCGGGAAAGCCGCGCCGTCGATAGCCACGTGCCTGACGCGAGGGTTGAGAACCGCCAGCAGGTTGAGCGCCTGCACCACATCCGGGCAGTTCTGGCAGCTCTGCGAATAATAAGTCTCGAACGTGAAATCGCCCTCGATGGCCTTGGCCTGATCGATCACGGCCTGCTCGACCTTAGGCGGGTAGCCGCCAACCTGCAGCAGCGCCAGCACCAGCGACGTGAACTCATGACCCATCGGCAGGCCAGCGAAGCGCACGCTGATTTCCTGGCCGGGCGTCGTCAGGGCGAAGGAAGGCGTACGTTCGCCATCGCCGGAGCGTTCTTCCACCGTGATCTTGTCGGATTGCGCGCGGATGTCGGCGAGCAGCCCCTGCAACTCGCGCGAGCGTTCGCTATCGTCAACCGAGGCGATGATGTGGACCGGCCGCACCAATCGCTCCAGATAAGCCTTGAGCTGGGCCTTCAAGCCATCGTTCAGCATGATCAACCTCCGGAATCAAGAGAAAGAGAGAAAGTGTCGAACAGTTTGCGCTCAAGTCGATCCAGCGAGTTAAACGCAAGCTGCGGTAAATTACGGACACTGGAACGCGTGCTCTGATTTCCTCAGAGCATCCAGCGCTCCAGGCGGCAAACCGCAGGCCGCCGCTTGGTGCGGCGCGGGAGCATCGTCGCGGCGGCGACAACGCACCTTTTCAAAAGACGGCCTGCGGTTTGCGGCCTGATAGTCCCTGTCAAAGCCTCAGCGCCGGGGCGTCCAAATGCCGGTTACATCGGCCATTTGGGCGAGACTGAACCCGGCGAGACTGAACCCGGGTGGAACCCCGCGGCAGGCCAGACCGCCGCGGGAAAACCTTTCAAACGCAGATCGTGCCGATCAGATCTTGCCGACGAGGTCGAGCGAAGGAGCAAGCGTCTCCTCGCCTTCCTTCCACTTTGCCGGGCAAACTTCGCCTGGATGCGCGCGGACGTACTGGGCAGCCTTGATCTTGCGCAGCAACTCTTCGGCGTCGCGGCCGATGCCTTCGGCAGTGACTTCGACGAACTGGACCACGCCATCGGGATCGATGAGGAACGTGCCGCGATCGGCAAGGCCCTGATCTTCGCGCAGCACTTCAAAGTTGCGCGACAGCGTTGCCGTGGGATCGCCGAGCAGCGGGTACTGAACCTTGCCGATGGTGTCGGAGGTGTCGTGCCATGCCTTGTGCGTGAAGTGCGTATCGGTGGAAACGCCATAGATCTCGACGCCGAGCTTCTGGAACTGCTCGTAATTGTCGGCCAGATCGCCAAGCTCGGTCGGGCAAACGAAGGTGAAGTCAGCCGGATAGAAGAAGAAGACGGCCCACTTGCCCTTCACATCGGCATCGGTCACCTCGATGAACTTGCCATTGAGGTAGGCCTGCGCCTTGAACGGCTTGATCGTGGTATTGATCAGAGACATGACGGCTCCTTGAGAGTTGAACATAAAACCGGGAGGCGGAAGAGCCGCGCGCTGCGTCCCTTTCGCCATCGCAATGCAACATATGGGAAGGTTTACTGAAAGAGAAATAGATAAGATAACAGCATATCAATAGACAGCGCCTATCGCACTGCACTCCTGGAGGGGCTGAACGCCTGTCTCACAACGGCTCAGACCCGCAAATGCCTTTTCCGGCAATGAATTGCGATAAAGAATACCTGATATGCGTAAATTGCATATCTAAAGCTTTTCCGGGATTCATATTCCGGTGCGACAGTTTGCCTCATACGACTGTATGAGGTCAATTTGCGGTAGGCTGTTCCGGGAGCGGTTAAGGAAAAAACATCAGGCGAAACGAAGTCTTTTCTCAGAATAATGCTTCAACCCGCATAAACTGGGATCAATAAATCCTGACTTAACATGAACTGTAGTTAATTTTTATAATAGTTATAATTAAATATTTCGCCAATTCTGTTGTGCTTACGGGAAGCGTCTTATAATCTCATCCGGCAGGCCTCATACTGGATTCATTGCAATCCAGATGCGGCCTAACTCGCTGATTTTGAGCGAATTCTTGACGTTCAGACGACTCGCTCCGACAAACAGGCGCTCCGGTCGCGTGACGGCAGGATTCAGAACATTTCGAGAAGGCCATTCACGATGACGCATCTTTCCCCTTCCGTCCGCCGCGGCAGCGCGCGGGCTATCGCCGCAGCGCAGACGCTGACCTCCGCCCCTGTCCTGACGGCGCGGATTCTGGGCCTTTGCGCCCTCGCTGCCGTGGCGGTCGCGCCTTCCGTCGCCATGGCGCAGCAGGCAGCTCCTTCGTTCGAGAAGCCGGATGCAGACTTCAAGGGCCGCATCGGCGCCGGCGGCGTCGTGGTGCCCGGTTCTGAAACCACCCTGCGCGGTCAGGCGTTCACCCCCGGCCAGACGGTGATTCTGGAACTTGATGGCGTTGTACTTAACGCGGACGGCAAGCCCTATACCGCCGATGAGAAGGGCGAATTCGAGGCCAAGATCACGATCCCTGAAACCGCCGCTCCCGGCCAGCACCCTGTCGTCGCGATCGTCTCCAACCCGCCCGCAGCAGCCGTGGTGCCGCTGAAGGTGTCGCCCGTCATCGCCGTTTCCGGTGCGGACAAGTTCACCGCCACCAGCGAGAAGCTGGTGCCCGGCCTTTATCAGGTGGCCTACAGCCCGAAGAACAACGTTCTCTTCGTCACTTCGGCAGTCGGCCGTCCGCCGGTGAAGCAGTCGAAACTGCTGAAGCTCAACGCCGACACGCTGGCAACCGAAGCAAGCGTCGACGCGCAGCCCGTCCCCGGCCGCGATGATGGCCACCTCTATGCCGTTTATGGCGTGGGCGTTGACGATGGCACCGACACCGTGTGGGCCACAACCACGCGTGACGGTTCGGTCGCGGTGTTCAAGCAGTCCGACCTGTCGCTGGTGAAGCAGTTCGAAGCCAATGCGGTGCCGCATTCGCGCGATGTCGTGGTCGATACGGATCACTCCCGCGCCTATGCCAGCGCGGTCGGCGAAAACAAGATTGCCGTGTTCGACACCAAGAAGGTCGAGAAGATCGGCGACATCGAAATTCCGTCGAGCAACCGCCGCGAGAAGTTCTCGCCCACCAGCCTTGCGCTCGACGCGAAGAACCACAAGCTCTACACGGTGAGCCTCAGCACGGCTGAAGCTGCCGTCATCGATACGGAAAGCGGCAAGGTGACGAAGACCTTCCCGCTGCCGGGCGCCAAGAGCCCCGTCGGCGTTGCCGTTGACGCCGACAACAACCAGCTCTACGTGGCCTCGCAGGGCAGCGATAACCTGCTGATCCTCGATATCGAATCCGGCAAGGTTCTGCACGATGTCGCCACCGGCGCCGGCGCGCTGAACGTGGAGTTCGATCCCGTCAGCAAGCTGGCTTTCGTGGTAAACCGCGGTGCAGGTACGGTCACGGTGGTCAACCCGCAGGGTGAGATCGTCGCCAACCTTGAGGCCGGCACGTTCCCGAACCACGTGCGGGCAGACGGCAAGGGCAACGTGTTCGTCATCAACAAGTCTCGCGGCCAGAACGACGAGACCGGCGACCGCGTTACGCGCCTGACGCCCAAGTCCTGATTAATCCAAGTCCTGATCAGGTTTTAGTTCTGATTGAACTGATAACCCGTTCCGGCCCGCACCAAGTCGCGAGCCGGAGCGGGCCAGAAACTAAAAAACACCGCCGGGGGTTCCGGCGGTGTTTTGTTGAGCTGTTTCCATTCGAACGCAGAATTGAGCCCGCACGGCCTGAGGTGATCAGACCGTTTGGCGCTCCATGCGGACGAGGGCTGCGATCAGACGTCGACGCGGTCGATGACTTTGCCGGTTTCGCGCTCGATCAGATAAAACGTGCGACCCACCTGCACCCACTGCTGGTCGCGCGGCGGCGGCTTCAGGCCCTGATGATAGGGGTTCTTCACCACTTTGGCGCGATAAGCTTCGGGCAATACGTCGCCGCGCGCGAACACACGCACCTGCGTCTTCGCCTGCGCCAGCACGATGCCGGCATCAGAGATGCGGGCAGGAGCATCCGCCGATGCCGCAAGAGCAGCGGCAGGCATCAGGCTGAGGCACGCAAATAAAATCCCTATTTTTTTGGACATCTCTGGCTCCACGCTGGATAAAGTTTCAGATGGCACGATGAGGTTGCTGTGGAATGAGTCTATACATCCAGCACGAAAGAAAGTATCGCGCAAAAAGCCCGATTTTTACTTCAGGTACATGAAATTTTTGTAAGATTTTATTGATTCAAAACAAGAGACACTCGCCGGTCAGCTCATCATCCTGCCGGCGAATATCAACGCCACTTTGCAGAGAGCATCAGGAGCCCGGATTGCCGTCGTATCTTGAGGAGAGTGCTGTCGCAAGCGGCGCACGGTGTGCCGGTCAGTAAAGCCACCGCTCGAAATATCCGTTGTACGGTGACTGATTCAGGCTCACAATCAGGAACGTGAAGAGGGATTCATACATTTTCCCTTCGAGCACGTATACTGTTTTCCGGTCGCGACACTTATGTGAAGTATCGGAGGATATCCACAACAGGGCTCTGCAGCCGGGAAACCGGAGCGCACGATAGCCCGGGAAGCTGAAGTCGAGGGGAGCAGACTTTCAGGGGATAAATTCAGAAAAGCGAATTTGCAGGGCGTCCATCAATTCAGGATTGAGGATTGGCAATGGCAGTGAACGGCGATCTCTTCTCCAGCTACGCGCAGGCATTCGAAGCGCGGCGTCAGGTCGAAATGTCCCTTGAGGAATACCTGAAAGGCTGTCGCAGCGACCCGATGTTCTACGCCAGCGCGCCCGAGCGTCTGCTGGCGGCAATCGGGGAGCCTGAAATCGTCGACACGTCGCGCGATCCGCGCCTCGGTCGCATCTTCATGAACCGGACGATCCGCAGATATCCGAGTTTTTCCGAGTTCCACGGCATGGAAGAGACGATCGAGCGCATCGTCTCGTTCTTCCGTCATGCGGCCCAAGGGTTGGAGGAGCGCAAGCAGATCCTCTACCTGCTCGGGCCGGTTGGCGGCGGCAAGTCGTCGCTTGCCGAGCGCATCAAGGCGCTGATGGAGGTGCATCCCATCTACGCGCTCAAGGCCGGCGATGAAGTCAGCCCGGTATTCGAAAGCCCGCTGGGGCTGTTCGACCAGTCATTGGCGCCGCGCCTCGAAGAAGACTACGGCATTCCGGCCCGCCGCCTTACCGGGCTGATCAGCCCGTGGTGCCGCAAGCGGCTGGAAGAGTTCGGCGGCGATATCTCGCGTTTCCGGGTCGTGAAAATCATGCCCTCGCGGCTGCGGCAGGAGGCCATCGCCAAGACCGAACCCGGCGACGAGAACAATCAGGACATCTCGGCACTGGTCGGCAAGGTGGATATCCGCCAGCTTGAACACCTGTCCCAGAACGATCCGGACGCCTACAGCTACTCCGGCGGGCTCAACCGCGCCAATCAGGGCCTGCTCGAATTCGTCGAGATGTTCAAGGCGCCGATCAAGATGCTGCACCCGTTGCTGACTGCAACGCAGGAAGGCAACTATGTCGGCACCGAGAATATCGGCGCGATCCCGTTCACGGGTATCATTCTGGCACACTCCAACGAATCCGAGTGGCAGAACTTCAAGAACAACAAGAACAACGAAGCCTTTATCGACCGTATCTACGTCATCAAGGTGCCCTACAGCCTGCGCGTGCATGAAGAGCAGAAGATCTACGAGAAGCTCGTGCGCGGGTCCGAATTGTCCGAGGCCGCTTGTGCTCCGGGCACGCTGGAGCTGCTGGCGCGTTTCTCGGTGCTGTCGCGGCTGCGCGAACACGAGAACTCCAACCTGTTCTCGAAAATGCGCGTCTATGACGGCGAAAACCTGCGCGAGGTCGATCCGCGCGCCCGCAGCCTTCAGGAATACAAGGATGCGGCGGGTGTTGACGAGGGCATGGACGGCATCTCCACCCGCTTCGCCTTCAAGGCGCTGGCGGCAGCCTTCAACCATGACACCACGGAAGTAGCGGCCGACCCGGTCCACCTGATGTATGTGCTGGAACACGCCATCCGTCAGGAGCAGCTCCCGGCGGAGACCGAGAAGCGTTATCTGGGCTTCATCAAGGGCGATCTTGCGCCCCGTTACGCCGAATTCATCGGCCACGAAATCCAGAAAGCCTATCTCGAATCCTACCACGACTACGGCCAGAACCTGTTCGACCGCTACGTCGCCTATGCGGATGCGTGGATCGAGGATCAGGACTTCAAAGATCCGGACACGGGGCAGTTGCTCGACCGCGAGTTGATCAACCAGGAACTGACGAAGATCGAAAAGCCGGCAGGCATCGCCAACCCCAAGGATTTCCGTAACGAGGTGGTCAAGTTTGCCCTGCGCACGCGCGCGCATCATGGCGGGGCCAACCCGTCGTGGACCAGCTACGAGAAAATCCGCGAGGTGATCGAGCGGCGCATGTTCAGCCAGGTGGAGGATCTGCTGCCTGTCATCAGTTTCGGCTCGAAAAAAGATGGCGAGACGGAAAAGAAGCACGACGAGTTCGTGAGCCGGATGACGGAACGTGGCTACACGGAACGGCAGGTGCGCCGTCTGGTTGAGTGGTACATGCGCGTCAAGCAGGCGGGGTGATGCTTCTGTGCATATAATCGATCGACGCCTCAATCCGGGAGGCAGGAGTTTCACCAATCGCCAGCGGTTCATCCGGCGGGCGAAAAATCTGGTGCAACGAGCGGTTCGAGAGGATTTCAAGAACCGCAGCATCAAGGATCTGGATCAGGGCGGGGAGATCAGCATCACCCGCGAAGGGGTGCACGAACCCGCCCTGCGTCGCGGCTCCGCCGGCGGGCGGCGTGATCACGTTCTGCCGGGCAACAAGGAGTTCATCGAGGGCGACAGCATCCGCAGGCCGCCACCGGGCAGCGGCGGTGCGGGCGGCCCCGACGCGGGGACCGGCAGCGGCGAGGATGCTTTCCGCTTCCTGCTGACGCGCGAGGAATATCTCGACCTGTTCCTCGACGATCTCGAACTCCCCAACCTCGCCAAGCGCAAGCTCACCGGCGCGGAAGCCAAGGAACTGCACCGCGCCGGTTACTCCACCACCGGCTCGCCTTCGGCGCTGTCGGTGACGCGCACGATGCGAAACGCCCTGTCGCGGCGGATCGCGCTGCGCCGTCCGGGGCGCGATACGATCCGCGCGCTGGAGGAGGAAATCGCCACCCTCACAGAAAGCGGCGCGGACCCGACGCGCCTCGATGCTCTGCGCATCGAGCACGAGCGCCTCGTGACCCGCAGCAAGCGGATTGCGTGGATCGACCCTATCGACCTGCGCTACCGCCGCTATGACCAGACGCCGCGCCCGGTGGCGCAGGCGGTGATGTTCTGCCTCATGGATGTCTCCGGCTCCATGAACGAGCAGATGAAGGATCTCGCCAAGCGTTTCTATGCGCTGCTGCACATCTTCCTGCGGCGCAGTTATCGCCATGTCGATGTGGTGTTCATCCGCCACACCGACCATGCCGAGGAAGTGGATGAGGATACGTTCTTTCACAGCCCGGAGACGGGGGGCACCATCGTATCCACGGCGCTGGACGAGATGCTGCGCGTCGTGCGGGAACGCTACAGCCCGGACGACTGGAACATCTACGTGGCGCAGGCGTCGGACGGCGACAACATCGGCACCGACAGCGGCCGGGTGGCCAAGCTGATCACCGAGGATATCCTGCCCATCAGCCAGTATTACGCTTATCTGGAGGTTGGGCGCGGCGACGGCCAGTTGCCGCTCGGCTCGGTGGCGCGCACCACGGACCTGTGGCGCACATACGAGATGCACGTGCCGTCAGGCGGTCATTTCGTCATGCGCAAGGTGTGGCACCGGCGCGAGATCTACCCGGTCTTCCGCGAACTGTTCCGGCGCGACGGCGCCGATGAAGGAGGCCCCTGATGGTCGCCATCGCAGAAAAACATCCTTTGCTCTTTACCGGCTCGGACTGGGACTTCGACACCATCCGCCGCATCCACGAAACGGTCGGCGAAGTCGCCGGCAGGCAACTGGGGCTCGACACCTACCCCAACCAGATCGAGGTCATCACCGCCGAGCAGATGCTCGACGCCTACGCCTCCACCGGCATGCCGCAACTTTACCGGCACTGGTCGTTCGGCAAGCAGTTCGCACACCACGAGATGGTCTATCGCAAGGGCATGAGCGCGCTGGCCTACGAGATCGTCATCAACTCCAACCCCTGCATCAGCTACATCATGGAGGAAAACACCGCCATGATGCAGACGCTGGTGATCGCGCACGCCGCGTTCGGCCATAACCACTTTTTCAAGAACAACTATCTCTTCCGCCAGTGGACGGATGCCGAAGGCATTCTCGATTACCTCGCCTTCGCCCGCAAATACATCGCCCAATGCGAGGAGCGGCATGGCCTGTCAGCGGTGGAGCGGCTGCTGGACATCGCCCATTCCCTGCAAAGCCACGGCGTGCATCGCTATCCGCGCCGTTCGCGGCTCGACCTCAAGGTGGAGCGGCAGCGCGAGGCCGAGCGGCACGCGTATCGGGAGCAGGTCTACAACGACCTGTGGCGCACGGTGCCGGGGCAGCCATCGCAGACGGCGGGGCGGTCGTCCGCAGAGCGGCGGCGGGCGATGTTGGGACTGCCGGAGGAAAACATCCTCTACTTCCTGGAAAAGACCGCGCCGCTCCTACAGCCTTGGCAGCGTGAGGTGCTGCGCATCGTCCGGCATGTGGCGCAGTATTTCTATCCGCAGTCACAGACCAAGATCATGAACGAGGGCTGCGCCACATGGTGCCATTATCGCATCATGACGCATCTGCACGAACAGGGCTCCATCGACGACGGCGCCTTTCTGGAATTCCTGCAGTCACATGCCAACGTCATCATGCAGCCAACTTACGACAAGCCCTATTATAACGGGCTCAACCCCTACGCCATCGGCTTCGCCATGATGCAGGACATCGTGCGCATCTGCGAATCACCGGAGGATGAAGACCGCGCGTGGTTCCCGGACATCGCCGGCAAGGGCGATGCCGTGACGGTGCTGAAACATGTCTGGGAGAATTATCGCGACGAGAGTTTCCTGTCGCAGTTCCTCAGCCCGCGGTTGATCCGCGAATGGCGGCTGTTCCATCTGGAAGACGATTCGACCAAGCCGACGCTGCGGGTGGATGCCATTCACGACGAGCGGGGCTATCGCCGCATTCGCAATGCGCTGTCACGCCAATATGACATCGGCTGGCAGCAGGCCGACATCCAGATCATCGACGTGGATCTGGACGGCGACCGGCAGCTGACGCTTCAGCATAACACCGTCAACGGCATTCTGCTGTACGAGAAGGACATCGATCAGGTGTTGCAGAACCTTGCCGCCATCTGGGGTTACAAGGTGGTGCTGCGCGAGGTCGATCCGGCAACCGGAAGGCTCATCAAGGAGCATATCGCCCGCACGCCGCAGCGCAACGGACCGAACGGCGAGGATCAGCTCTTCTGACGCGCCGGCACTGACCCCGGCGCATCTCCAGACCCGAAACATGTCCTGACCCGGATCAGGACATGTTCCTGCCGGTCAGCGTTGCAGCACGTAGCTGCCAGGTGCGTCTACCAGCGGCGGGAAACCCTTGTCGGCAGCGCCGGGTTCACGCGCGGGCACGTGCTCCGGCGTGGATTTGTCCGCAAGCCACTGCGCCCACGCCAGCCACCACGAGCCGTCGCGCCGCTCGGCGACCTCCGCCCACTCGCCGGGGCTCAGGCACACATCGTCCGTGCGCTTGAGGGCAATGCGGAACCGCCGGCGGGGACGTCCCGGCTCGCTGACAATGCCGGCGTTATGGCCGCCGCTGGTCAGCACGAAGCTAACATCCGTATCCGTCAGATAATGGATCTTGTAGACGGAACGCCACGGCGCGACGTGATCGCGCTCGGTGCCGACCACGAACAACGGCGCGCGGATGTTCTGAAGCGCCGCCGGACGGCCATCGACCAGGAAACGCCCGGCTGCCAGCTCGTTGTCAAGGTAAAGCCGCTTCAGATATTCGGCATGCATCTTGTACGGCATGCGGGTGGAATCGGCGTTCCACGCCATCAGATCGATCAGCGGCGAGCGCTCGCCCATCAGGTAGTCATGCACGAGCCGCGACCAGATGAGATCGTTGGAGCGCAAGAGCTGGAAAGCCGCCGCCATCTGTTCCGAATCGAGATAGCCGCGGTTCCACATCATGCTTTCCAGATAATCGACCTGGCTGTGATCGATGAAAAGCGCCAGTTCGCCGGGCTCGGAAAAATCCGTCTGCGCCGCCAGCAGCGTCACCGAGGCCAGACGGTCGTCACCGGCGCGGGCCATGGCGGCAGCGGCGATGGACAGCAGCGTGCCGCCCAGACAATAGCCGGTAGCGTGAATCTTCTGGTCCGGAACGATGGCATTGATGGCCGCGAGCGCATCGACGATGCCGGACTGGCGGTAATCGTCGAGGGTTAGTGCGCGGTCTTTGGCATCGGGATTGCGCCACGAGACGCAGAACACCGTATGCCCCTGCTCCACCAGATAGCGGATGAGCGAGTTATGCGGCGACAGATCCAGAATGTAATACTTCATGATCCACGCCGGCACGATCAACACCGGCTCCGCGAACACCGTCTCGGTGGCAGGCGAATACTGGATCAGCTCGATGAGGTGATTGCGGTAAACCACCTTGCCCTTGGTCGCGGCGACATCACGGCCGACGACGAAGTTTTCCGCCCCCACGGGGGGCTGATGCGTCAACTGCCGGGTAGCGTCTTCCAGCCAGTTGGCGAAGCCCTGCCGGATGTTCTCGCCGCCGGTGTCCACCGTTCTGGCGATGACTTCCGGGTTGGTGAACGGGTTATTCGATGGCGCGAACACATCCAGCACCTGCCGGGCGATGAAGGACACCACCTCTTCGTGATGCGGCGTCACGCCCGGCACGTCGCTGGTCACGCCCTGCCACCATTGCTGATATGCCAGGAAGGATTGCGACCAGATCGAATATGGCATCGCCTGCCATGCCTGATCGCCGAAACGGCGGTCGCCCGGCTGCGGCTCGATACACGGCGGCGTCTTGGGGTCCACGGCCAATGCGGCGAGATATTTCAGCAGCTTGCCGTTTTCGCGCACGGCCTCGCAAGCCAGCTCAGCCTGCTTGCCGGGTGCATAGGCCAGATGGACGGCCCAGTCGAAGAAGGCCAGCGACAGCGCCGCCGGCGATATGCCACCCGTGAACTGCGCACCGAGCGCCTTGCGGATGCGATCGGCGGCACGGAACGCCTCGTCGCCCGAGGCTGGCTCGACTGTGGGCGCAAGAGACGCTTGCTGCCGGTCCGTCACCGGCGAGAATGGGACAGCGGTTTTCACTTCGACGGGCATCTTGACCTCCCGGACCTGTTTTGTTGGCCAGCGTGCGATCCCCAGCCCGCCCGCGATCTTCGCGGCAATATGGCCAAGCTGAATATCGACCGTCGTTGAGACTTGTCAATGCACGGTCGGTTTACGGCATCCAGTCTGGCGGCGATTTTCAATCCATGGCGACACCCGGTTCACGGATCACCGGCGACAGCATAGCGTGGCCGTTTGACACAAACCGTTCACAATCCGCCAATACTACTCCGGGCAGTCGTATGATGTGCTCACGCACACCGAAATGTGCACTTCCGGACGATTTCGACGTTTCATCAAGACGCGAGATCAGTCCAGTTTTTTCGATGTCGAGCGAATTTTTGTCGACCGGACGATTCCGTCTGCCAGGCAATCGCTCTGAGGAGGGGATCGGCAAGTGGAAAAAGCGGATGTCGTCGCCGCCCTTGGGCAATCCAAGCTGCTGCTACCGGCGCGGATCAAGGCTGCGCTCGCGGCGAACGATCGGATCAAGTTCGGTCTGACGGCGCTTCAGGCCGCAGCATCCCATGCCGCCGACAGCACCGTGCCGCCGCTGGACCTGCGCCACGATTACGACGCGGCGCACATGGACGCGCCCTGGATGCTGACCATTCAGGACAAATCCTGGCGGGAGAACGGCACCCTCCACCTTGAGCATCTGTCCAGACTGGCGGAGCGTTTTTCGGACGATCTGGGCCAGATGGCCCGCCCGCTGGAAGACAGCAGCGATGAAACGCATCGCGCACAGATGGAGCGCGTCACCCATTGGCGCCAATGGCTTGGCGAACTGAACGCGGGCACTCTCGACGCCGCGCAACTCGCCGCACTGACGAGCGGCCGCCGCGGCGCAGACGACACCTTTCACATTCTGGTCATGGATCTGCACAAAAGCCTGAACCACCTGTCGGCGCAGATGTCCGACGAGACGGTGGCCGGCGCGCATGTCTGGCAGATCGATGACAGCGACCGGCAGCGTATCGCGGCCTTCATGCGCGGCCTCAACCGCACCAAGAAGCTGAAGTTCGACCACCCCGGCCTCGACACCGCCGCCACGCGCGACGGCGACATTCTGCTGATCCAGAACGATATCGGCACCAACGACGTACACGTGCTCGTGGTCAAGGTGGAGGGGCTGGTCATCACCCTCACCTATTCCGATCTGCACGAACGCCGCTTTGCGTTCTTCCGCGATCTGCTGGCCGGTATCGGCGCGCAATGGTCGGATATCGGCACGCGCCGCAACGCAGGTCTCAATTTCGGCGACGATTACATCGTCGGCAACGCCCGTTTCGTCTGCGCGGACACGCGTGAACTCGATACGGCGCTGGACAAGCTGGGCGCACGCATCGTCTTCCTGATCGACTGGAACCGCGCCCGCAAACGCCTCAACCGGCTGGTGTCGAAGTCTCTGGCGGTGGATGTTCTGACGCAGGCGGCGCAGCGCGAAAGCGGGCATATGGGCTGGCTGCTGGCCGGGGCCGAGGAGCTTGTCTTCGACGCCATGGAAGCACTGTCGCCCGATCATTTCCACATGGGCGACCAGCTCGACACCGTGCTGGGGGAGGATGAGGCGAGCGAGTTCCTCGTGGACACACTGTCAATCGCCGCCGAGGCCATGCTGGCGGGCCAGACGAAAAGCCTCATCGCCGATCAGGTGCGCCTGCTGCTGTCGCGCCACGTCAACCGGCACAGGGATGAGTTCTCGCTGCTGGCCGAGCACGCCGCCTACTGTCATGCGCTGGCGGAAGGCGTCCGCGATGCCCTCGCCTATGGCCATGAAACCGACCTTGCAGTGGCCGAGAAGCTCGCTGAACGCGCCAAGGCGTGGGAGCGCAAGGCGGACCATCTCGTCATCCGCTTGCGCGAACAGGCGGAGGTGAACCCGCGCCGCCTGCCTTTCCTGCGCCTCATCGAATGCGCGGACGACGCCGCCGATGCGCTTGAGGAAGCCACTTTCCTGCTCTCGCTCATCGCGGAAAACCATCATCAGGGCTGGAACGACGACCTGCGGGCCGTATTGCGCCGGCTGGCCGACAAGGTGCTGGAAGCAGCGCAGGACCACGTGAAGGCGATCGCGGTGGCGCGCACGCTGACCGAGGCAAGTCTGGCGCAGGACCATGACGAATTTCTCGGCGTATGCTGGCGCGTCGTCAATGCCGAGCGGCTTTGCGACGCCCTGACGCGGGATACGCGGCGGCTGTTCGCGCGCCATGTGTCGGACGCCGCCTCGCTGACGCTGGGCACAGACTTCGCCGGCGCGCTGGAAGCAACCACAGATGCCCTGCTGAAAACCGGCTACGCGATGCGCGCCATCGTGTTCACCCGGGTTGGCGCGGAGAGGGAAGGAAGGCAGTCGTGACGGATACCGCACGGATCTACCGCGTCGGCGGCGGTGAGGCGCTGGAACCCGGCGCATCGCCGGCAGCGCTCGGTTTCAAGGCTTACAATCTCGCGCGGATGGCCGCGCTGGGTCTGGACGTGCCGCCCGCATTCGTGCTCGGCACGGGCTATTGCGCCGATCCCGGATCGGTAGCGGTGGCGACCTGGCTGGACGCTCTGTCGTGGCTGGAAAAGGCGACCGGCCTGCGCTTCGGCGACTCCCGCCGCCCGCTGCTGCTCTCCGTGCGCTCGGGCGCGCCGGTTTCCATGCCCGGCATGATGGAGACGCTGCTCAACATCGGCCTGACGGATGAGACGCTGCCCGGCCTTATTCGTGTCACCGGGCATCCCCGCCTTGCATGGGATGCTTACCGCAGGCTGATCGCCGGTTATGGCGAGGTGGTGGCCGGCATCGACGCCGCCGCTTTCGAGGAAGATCTCGACGCCGTCCGCCAGGGCGAGGATGAACGCGCGCTGGATTTCGCGGCGCTGCGCGACCTTGCCCAGCGCCATCTGGCGACCTACGCCCGCCTCGCGGACGCGCCTTTTCCGCAAAGCACGCAGGCCCAGCTTCAGGCGGCCATTCAGGCGGTGCTTCGCTCATGGTCCAGCGACAAGGCTATTGCCTATCGCAAGATGCGCGACATCGACGATGCCATTGGCACCGCCGTCACCGTGCAGCGGATGGTATTCGGCAATGCCGGCGGCGTTTCGGGCGCGGGTGTCGGCTTCACCCGCAACCCTAGCGACGGCGATCCTGCCCCGTGGGTGGATTTCCTGTTCAATGCGCAGGGTGAGGATGTGGTCAGCGGCCGCCGCAGCGCGCAGGGCCATGAGCGGCTTGCTGCCGTCGCCCCGGCTGTCTGGGACGAACTTGTCACCGCGACCAAGGTGCTTGAGCGCGAATTCGGTGACATGCAGGACTTTGAATTCACCGTCGAGAACGGCGAACTGTTCCTACTGCAAACCCGTGACGGCAAGCGCACACCGCAGGCAGCCGCCCGCATCGCGCTGGATCTGGCCGAGGAAGGGCTGATCGACACCGATACCGCCCGCGAGCGCACGCGCGACCTCGACGCTGCCGCACTCACCACGCATGTTATCGTGGCGCAGGACGGCGCCGCGCCGACGGTTCTCGGCCACGGCGCAACCGCCGCAACCGGCGTTGCCAGCGGCGCGGCCGCGCTAGACGGCGCACAGGTCGAAGCGTTCACCGCCGAGGGAAAGCGCGTCATTCTGGTGCGGCGCAACGCCGAAACCCACGATGTCTCGCTGCTCGACGCCGCTGACGGCCTTCTCACCTGCCACGGCGCGCGCACGTCTCATGCCGCCGTGGTGGCGCGGCAATTGGGCAAGGTTTGCCTTGTGGGCTGCGACGCACTGCGGATCGATGAGCAGGCGGGGCGCATCAGCTTCGGCGAAACACACCTCGAACCGGGGGCGCTCATCACGCTGGACGGCAACACCGGCACGGTCTACCTCGGCGCATTGAAAACCGAGGACAACGTGCCGAAAGAGTTGCTGGCACGTCTGGACAAGCTGCACGGACGCGGGGCAGCCTGAACAGTCGCAACCCGCGCGCCATCAGTGTCCAGCGCTGTCAGCGTCGGCGGTTTGGACGAGGTATGCGGGATCGGCGCTGTTGCGCATGAACTGCTCGATGCGGCCTGTCTCGCGGCGGATCGTCAGCGTCTGATCCCACCGTGAGCGGTCGATGTTCTTGCAGGTGTCCGCCACCTCGAAGAACTCCTTGTAGTCCTTCGCCGTGACCACCACCGGCGACAGCCCCTGCCGCACCAACGCATAGCTGGCGATCAGGGTAGCCGTGCGGCGGTTGCCCTCAATGTAGAGCTGCGGCGAACTGGTGATCAGCAGGAAAATGCCAGCCGCCACCGCCTCCGGCGTGCTGGTGCGATGACGCTGGAGCCATTCGATACGCTCGCCAATTCCTCCCTTGGAGTCATCGTAAAAGCGCTTTTCAGTCAGTTCGATGTGATTACGGAACTGCTCCCTCCGCTCAGGCGTGGTGCCGCAAAGAACGAGGTGATTCAGCTCAAGCCAATGATGCGAGTTGCCATACGTGAACAGATCCACGTCATCCCGCAGCAGATCGTTGACGTAGGCATAGCCGCTCATCATCCGCCGAACGATGTCGTCGGACATGGGCTCCTTGTCCTCGAAGTCCTCCGCATCATTGGATGCCGAGGCAAGCCTCAGGCCCGTCAGCGCATTCTCGATTTCCTGCAGGTTCATTAAAAACCGCACACTCCTGGCCGTCTGCTTGCCGGCCCCGGTGGCGCCGTTCGGATTATAAGCAGAGGACATAAGATTAGGTGCGCTGTTCATCATGTCAAGAACGCCATTCAACATGATGTAGAAGCCTTTGACGTTAAGACCGTCCAAGCTGTTCTGCAAAATCTTTTTATTAAAATTAATATAATCTTCGAAATAATTGGAACCAAAATTGAAGAACATACGCGAGGTGTTCCTCGCGGATGCTGCGCGGTTTTTCTGGTTGTCATCCGGCGAAGCGCGCGGGGGAAATTTGTTCGTCATGGGAAGATGAAAACTCATCGGTCACACGGAGATATCGGAACGCTTGTTTTGATGGAGCCACGACAGGCGCTCTATATTTTATACTTTACCACAACTTGCGATCAAGCAGATGGATCACCTTGAACGCAAATGGCTCTCATCGTCGGGACGCATTAAAAACAAAAGCATGCCAATAAGCAATGTAGGTTGGCTCGGATATCTCGTCACCGACCGCTGACTCGGCATACAATGAATGAACCGTGCAAATGAAAGAACCGGAACGGCCTCATCATCCGGATGACGCCGTCCCGATCCATGATAACAATATACTCTGGCAGGAAGGGCGCGAACGCGTCCTCACCTGAAAGCGTTTGTCTACAGCCACCTGTCTTCAGTTCGACGACAGTTCAGCCTGAACGCAAACGGCCCTAGCGCAATTCGGCCAGAATGGCCTTCGCCCGTTCGGCAACCGGAGCCGGAAGCGGGATGTAACCCAGCTTGTCGGACAGCGCCTGACCATCCGCAAGACCCCAGCCGAAGAAGCGCTTCAGACCGTCGGTAATGGCGGCATCAGCATTCTCACGGCGCAGCAACACCCAGCTGTAGGTGACGATGGGATAAGCCGTCTCACCTTCAGGATTGGGGATCGACTGGCGACCATCCGCCGGCATTGCATCCACGGTGGAAGCAAGTGCCGCCGCACCCGATGCAGCATCCGCACGCACGAACTGCCCCGACTTGTTCTCCACCAGCGCCGTGCGCAGGTTGAGACGAGCGGCGAACGAATACTCGACATAGCCGATCGAGTATTCCGCGATGGCGATACGCCCGGCCACGCCTTCGTTACCGGCCACGAGCTGGGCGGTCTTCGGCCACACGATGGTAGTGCCAACTTCCTTCCAGTCGCTGCTGACAGCGGCAAGATGGCTGGTGAGCGAGAACGTCGTTCCGCTCGAGTCCCTGCGGGCGACGAGCGCAATGTCCTTCGCCGGCAGGTTGGCGCCGGGATTGGCCGCCTGGATGACAGGATCGTTCCAGGCCTTGATGCGGCCGCTCAGGATGCCCGCAACCGATTCCTGGCTGAGACGCAGTTCCTTGTCCAGACCAGGAATGTTGTACGCGAACACGATCATGCCCGCTGTGGTGGGAACATGCAGAACACCGCCGGCGATGGCCTCAACCTGTTTGTCCGACAGCGGCCGTTCCGTTGCGCCGAAAGCGACCGAACCCTGGGAAAACTGGCGGATACCCTCGCCACTGCCCACCGCGCTGTACGTGACGGTGACGTCGGTGTTCGCCCGGTTGAACTCGCTGATCCACTGTTCGTAGAGGTTGGCGGGGAAAGTCGCCCCCGCCCCCTTGAGCTCGACGGCCCCCGCCTCGCTGGCGAAGCAAACGACCGCCGCAAGCGCTGCCTTCTGCAACGCTCCTCTCAGACCTGCGCGCCCCATGGCACCCTCCTCAGCTGAACTGACCGGATACGTATTCGCGCGTGAGCTGTTCGCGGGGGTTGCCAAAGACTTCGGCCGTCGGCCCCTTCTCCACGAGATAACCCGTGCGTCCGCCCTTGGAAACATCGACGGAGAAGAACGCCGTGATGTCTGCCACGCGCTGTGCCTGCTGCATGTTATGCGTCACGATGGCGACGCTGTAGTCGTTCTTGAGTTCCAGCATCAGCTCTTCCACGATGCGAGTCGCGATCGGGTCGAGCGCCGAGCACGGTTCGTCCATCAGCAGCACGGTCGGCTCGATGGCGATGGCGCGGGCGATGCAAAGACGCTGCTGCTGGCCGCCCGAAAGGGCCAGACCGTTCTGCTTCAGCTTGTCCTTCACTTCGTTCCAGAGGCCGGCGCGGCGCAGGGAACGTTCCACCTGCTCGTGCATGTTGCCCTTGAAACGGTTGAGGCGCAGGCCGAACGCCACGTTCTCGAAGATGCTCATCGAGAACGGGTTAGGCTGCTGGAACACCATGCCGATGTGGCGGCGCACCGACACGGGGTCGATGTCCTTGGCGTAGATGTCCTGACCCATGAAGTCGACCCGGCCTTCGAGGCGGAAGATCGGGATCAGGTCGTTCATGCGGTTGAGGCTGCGCAGCACGGTGGACTTGCCGCAACCCGACGGGCCGATGAAGCCGGTGATCTTGCCCTTTTCGACACCAATCACGGCATCGCGCACAGCAAGGAAGTCGCCGTAGAAGATCTTGTCGATCGACGCGGAGATTGCGTATTGCGGGTTGACAGCAGCCGCGGTCGTGGCAGGGGTGGAGAGATTGACAGACATTGGCCTACTCCGACAGCAGCGTTAGACTTTCCGGCTTCCGAAGAGCCGGCTGAGGATATTGAAAACGAGCACGATCAGCACCAGCACGAGCGATGCAGACCAGGCAAGCTGGATCTGGTTCGGGAAGGGCATACCCGAGAAGTTGTAGATCAGGATCGACAACGACGCGGTCGGCTCGACCAGGCTTTCCAGCCAGAAGCTGCTGAACAGCGCGGTGAACAACAGCGGCGCGGATTCACCGGCAGCCGAAGCGATGCCGAGCATGACGCCCGTCAGAATGCCGGGCAGCGCCGTCGGCAGAACAACCTTCCACACCGTCTGCGTGGAGGTGCAGCCAATGCCGGTCGCCGCGTCCTTCATTCGTTGCGGGACCATACGGATAGCCTGCTCCGAGGTCAACATAACCGTTGACAGCATGCCCATGGCCAGCGCGACACCACCTGCGAGCGCCGAGAAGGTTCCCATCGCCTGCACGAGAAGGCCGAAGATGAAGATACCGACGAGGATCGAAGGGAAGCCGGTGAGCACCTTGGCAACGAAGCGTATGCCGGCAGACAGCTTGCTGTCGGGAGCGATCGCGCCCAGATAGACGCCGCCCATGACGCCGACCGGGATGGCGATCAGCGCGCCGATACCCACCATCACCAGCGTACCGATGATGGCGTTACCGAAACCGCCGCCCTGCATGAAGCCGGCCGGAGGCAACTCGGTGAACAGGTCGAGGCTCAGCCGAGCGCCACCCTGGGAGATCAGCATATAGAGCACGGAGAACAGCGGGATCGCGGCGATGATGGCCAGGATCCAGACGAATGCGGTCAGCAGGAAGCTGCGCAGGTTGCGCGACTCGGTGAAGGAGCGGCGCATGCTCGGCGCCGTCCGGGCACCGATCGCGGCGCGTGAAATATCATCAGCAGTGATGGACATTCTAGGCCCCCTCAGGTCGTTTGCTGCTTGGCCGCGAACGACATGATGATCGTACCCGCGACGTTGACGATGAAGGTGATGAACAACAGGGCCAGCGCGGCGAACATCAGCGCTTCACGCTCAAGCTGGCCGGCCTCCGGGAAGGTCGAGGCGAGCAGCGACGCAAGGGTGTTGGCCGGGGAGAAAAGCGACAGGCTGATCTGGTTGGCGTTACCGATGATCATGGCCAGCGCCATGGTTTCGCCCAGCGCGCGGCCGAAGCCCAGAACCAGCGAGGCGAAGATGCCGTTCGCTGCAGTCGGGACCATGACCTTGAGAATGGCTTCCCACCGGGTGGTGCCCATGCCGTAAGCCGCTTCCTTCACCTTGTAGGGAATGAGGCGGAAGGCGTCCTGCGAGATCGCGGCGACCGTCGGCAGCACCATGATGGCGAGCACGATGACGGCCGGCGCCATGCCGGGACCGCCGAAGGAGGTGCCGAACAGCGGGATGAAGCTGAAATGCTCATGCAGCCAGTTCGCCAGCGGGCGGATGGCCGGAATGACGACGAAGATACCCCACAGACCGTAGACGACGCTGGGGATGGCCGCCAGCATTTCCACGATGGTACGGAAAACCTGCGCCAGCGCCGGGGGCAGAAAGTCCTGCGTGAGGAAGATGGCGATGGAGACGCCGAAGAAACCGGCGATGATCAGAGCGAGAATGGAGCTGTAGAGCGTGCCCCAGATTTCGGCCAGAATGCCGAACTCACCGCGACCGGGAGCCCAGACGGCGTTGGTCAGGAAGCCCAGCCCGTACTTGGAAATAGCGGGGGCGGCCTCGCGGCCGATAATGATCAAAATCGCGAGAAGCAGCAGCATCATGGCGAGGCCACAGGCAAGGGCAAGACCCCTGAAGCCGCGATCGCTCGCGTATTCTGCTCCGGAAGGATTTCGAGAAATGGACTTTTCGGACAGTGATGAAAGCTTGAGCTCAGCCATCTTGCGTCACCTTATGTGATGAACCATCGGCCACGAACAACCCGCAAAGGACAACCCGCCGTGCGGAAGCCGCACCGTCGCGGATCCGGCCGATCGACGCGTGACGCCGCCGGCACAGTTACTCCCGGACACAAAAGGCCCGGGAGCTGTTCGTCATGCCGCCATCCACTTACTGGATGTTGGCGGATTCCTTGATGACGCGCTCGACGACAACCTCGGGGAGCGGGATGTAGCCGAGTTCGTTGGCCATCGTCTGGCCATCGGTGGCGGCCCACTTCACGAAGTCGCGCAGAGCGGCAGCGATCGCGGGGTTACGGTTGTCCTTGTAGAACAGCAACCAGGTGAACGTGGCGATCGGGTAAGCCTCGGGGCTCGTCGGATCCGTCACCCAAATGCGCAGGTCTTCGCCGGAGAAGTCAGCGCTGGCAAGAGCAGCCTGACCAGCAGCGTCACCAGCCTTCACGAACTCGCCAGACTTGTTCTGGAGAAGAGCGAAAGGCGTGTTGGAGAGCTTGGCGAAGCCGTACTCGACATAACCGATGGCGCCGGGCGTCTGGGCAACGGTGGCGGTGATGCCGTCGTTACGCGGTGCGCCAACGAAGTTCGGCAGGCTCGGCCACTGAACGGTGGTGCCGAAACCGAGCTTGTCCTTGAAAGCCTGGCTGATGGCGCTGAGGTGCTGCGTGAACACGAAGGTCGTGCCCGAGCTGTCCGAACGACGCACGACGGTGATCGTCTGGTCGGGGAGCGTCACGCCGGGGTTGGCTTCGACGATGCGCGGATCGTTCCAGCGGGTGATCTCGCCAGCGAAAATCAGCGGATACACTTCGCGGGGGAGCTTCAGCTCCGGAACGCCCGGGAGGTTATAAATGAGAACGATTTCGCCAGCCGTCAGCGGCAGAACGACAACGCCACCCTCGACCTGCTTGATTTCCTCGTCGGAAATCGCAGCGTCGCTGCCGGCGAAGTTCACGAGGCGCTGGACAAACGAACGCACGCCGGCGCCGCTACCCGTGGACTGGTAGTCGATGCGGACGTTCGGGGTGATCTGGCTGTACTTCTGGAACCAGGCGGAATACAGCGGGAACGGGAAGCTTGCGCCCGCGCCGCTGATGCGGAGGTTCTGCGCGGCGGCCGGGGCGCTCGCAAGGAGCAGGCCCGCAAACGCGGCAAGAACATAACGGAAGAACTTGGATTTCATGGTCAACTCTCCAGGCTAGTTGCGGTGGATTATTGGACACGAGTTCGCGACAGATTGATTACAACCGCTGGTAAAAATTCGTGGAAAAATTTTTGTTCTTTTTGCATCAGACGCTTAACGTTATAAAAATTTTGGCGTCTAATATATTTAGATATTACGAAACAAACACCGCATCCATCGCATTTCCATTTCAAATATTATAATAATTTTACTGCAATATTTACAGTCTTGTGACATGGAACGAGTCAAAATCACAGTTTCATAACAATGCCTGTTATAATCATTATATGGATATCCACACGTTTCCAGCATCGGCTATCCACAGCCAGTAACGTCAATAAACTGCATCAGAACCCGGCTATGAGTCGGCAACCTCACGCTGGCGGCGCTGATGCCCGGATCCGCTCGCTCTCCCCGAAACCGGCCCTTTCGGGCCGATCGCCGGCCGATATGGAAAGAAACCATGCAGATTGAAGAATTGCGGCGCGCGTCTCAAGGCGAAGCGGAGCCTCTGGAGCATCTCAACACGCTGCTCAGGGACGGGCCAGAAACCGAGCTGGCGGCTGTGGCCGACCTGCTGCCCGCGGAAGTGGCGCGGCTCATCCTGCTGCTGCGGCCCAAGCGCGCCCGCGCGCTGCTAAGGCTTGTGCCGGACGCCCCCGGCCTCGCAGCGCTTGAGGAACTCGATCCCTCGATTCGCGAACGCCTGCTCGATGCCGAGGGCGAAAAGCGCATCGCGCGCATCGTTGCCAAGATGCCGGTGGCTGACGCCGCCGACTTTCTCGCCGACTCGCCGGACCATATCGTCGAGGCGGCGCTCGCCATCCACCCCGCCGCGGCGGAAATACAGGCCGCGCTAACTGCCTATATCGATGAGTCGGCCGGAGCGGTCATGCGCCGGCGCCTCGTGGCCGTACCGCAGGACTGGACCATCGGTCAGGTCATCGACGAAATCCGCAACAATGCCGATCTGATCGACCGTCTTTATGCCGTCTACGTCACCAACGGTGGCCGCCGGCTGGTGGGCTATCTGAAGATCCGCGATCTCGTCCTCTACCCCACCGATACCGTCGTCGGCAGCGTCATGCGCTCGGACATCGTGACGGTTTCTGCCGATACGGATCGGGAAGAGGCTGCGCACATCGCCGAAAGACAGCACCTGCCGGTGCTGCCGGTGGTGGATGCCGACGGCCAGCTCGTGGGCATCATTACC
Organism: Pseudochelatococcus contaminans; assembly: GCF_014195635.1. GTDB lineage: Bacteria > Pseudomonadota > Alphaproteobacteria > Rhizobiales > Beijerinckiaceae > Pseudochelatococcus > Pseudochelatococcus contaminans. The sequence continues at coordinate 468,154 of NZ_JACICC010000002.1, forward strand.
CCCACCGAGCTGCGTGAGATCAATTTTGAAGAAGCGCAGGAAGACATCAAGAAAATGGCCGGTCTTTCCGTCGCCGCCAGCGCGATGGACGGACCGCTCCAGATCGTACCGCGTCGCCTGCCGTGGCTGACCGCCGGCCTGATCGGATCGAGCATCGCGGCCCTCGTCGTCGGCGCTTATGAAGACGCCCTGACGGAAGCCGCGATTCTGGCCAGCCTTATCCCCATCGTGATGTCGCTGGCGGGCAACGCCGGCATTCAGGCCTCCACCATCACGGTTCAGGCGCTGGCGTCCCATGCGCTGTGGGTCGGCGATATTTCCGGCCGTGTCGTGCGTGAGCTGGCCGGCGCGCTGCTCAACGGTACCATCGTGGGCCTCATCATCGGCTGCGGCATCATGCTGATGTCCAACTTCGCGCCCATCGAGAATCCGCTGCTGCTGGCCGCAACTGCCTTGCTGACGCTTGTCGTGGTGACGGTGCAGGCGTCCGTCGTCGGATCGCTGGTGCCGCTGGCGCTCAAACGGCTGCGGCTCGATCCGGCGGTGGCCACGGGCGTCTTCATCACCACATCCAACGACGTCGTCGGGGTATTGATCTTCTTCGTCATCGCGACGTCGATCTACCTCTGACGCATCCGGTTCACACCAGCGCAGGCCCGGCGGCAACTTCCGCCGGGCTTGTGGGCGGCACAGCCGGTTTCTCAGCTGGTTCCGCGGCATGCATGCCCAGCCTGTCGAACAATGCGGCGTCACGATCACGAGCGGGATTGCCGGTGGTCAGCAGCGCATCGCCGGTGAAGATCGAGTTCGCGCCCGCCAGAAAACACAATGCCTGCCATTCATCAGTCATGGCGTCGCGCCCTGCTGACAGGCGCACGACGCTTTCAGGCATCATAATGCGCGCCAGCGCCACAAGCCGCACGAACGCAATCGGCTCGGCGGGTTTTGCCTTGTCCATCACCGGCGTACCCGCGATGGCGTTCCACATGTTCAGTGGTACGCTTTCGGGATGATGCTCTAGCGTGGCGAGCGTGACCAGCATGGAGATGCGGTCATCGACCGTCTCGCCCATGCCGACGATACCGCCGCAGCACACCTTAATGCCACCGGCGCGCACGTTGGCAAGCGTTTCCAGCCGGTCGTCCATGGTGCGCGTGGTGATGATCTCGGGATAGAAGCTGCGCGACGTGTCGATGTTGTGGTTGTAATAGTCGAGCCCGGCATCGGCGAGGCGTTCCACCTGCTCCGGTTCGAGCATTCCAAGCGTTACGCAGGTTTCCATGCCCAGCGCCCGCACGCCCTCGATCATGGCGCACACCTTGTCGAGATCGCGCTCTTTCGGCCCACGCCATGCCGCTCCCATGCAGAAGCGGGTCGCGCCACCCTCGCGGGCACGCCGCGCCTCGGCCAGCACCGCCTCCACCTCCATCAGCTTGGACGCCTTCAAGCCGGTTTTGTGACGCGCGCTCTGCGAGCAGTAGCCGCAATCCTCCGGGCAGCCTCCCGTCTTGATCGACAGCAGCGTCGCTGTCTCGACCTCGGTGGGGTCGAAATGGCGGCGATGGATAGTCTGCGCCCGGAACATCAGTTCCGGAAATGGCAGCTCATAGAGCGCGCGGGCTTCGGCTTCCGTCCAGTCAGTGCGCAGGCCGCTGGCGGAACAGCGGGGAGAATCGACGGCAAGCAGGGCGCTCATTCTCCCCTCCCCGCCTGTTTGGCGGCTGACGAAGCCAGATAGGCCTGCACGCCATGCGCGCCGATGGCCACCACCGCGATCTTCACGAGATCACCGGCAATGAACGGCGCGAAGCCAAGCGCGATGAGGTTGTCCGCCGGAACATAAACCGCCAGCCATGCGAGCCCGGCGGCGTAGATCACAGCAAGACCGGCGAGCATGGCGGCCACCTGACGCAGCGTGCGCCCCCAGCCCGTGCCCCCGCCTTGCGCCAATGTGCCCGTGATCCAGCTTGCGGCGAGGTAACCGGCAAGATAGCCGCCGGTCGGCCCCACCATATAGGCCAGCCCGATGCCCCGCTCTGGAGAGCCGGAAAACACTGGCAGCCCGACCGCGCCCGCCGCCAGATAAGCAACGAAAGCAGCGGTAGCGATGCGCGGACCCGCGCCAACAGCAAGCGCCATGACAGCCAGCGTGTGAAGCGTCATCGGCACAGGCCAGAACGGCACCTGAATGCGTGCAGACAAGGCGATGAGGGCCGCACCGGCAACGGCAAAGGCCAACGTCCGCAACGCGGGACGGCGGCTCGCGCTCGACAAGGTCAGAAAATGGCTCATGGTCGCAAGTTTTTTATAGATAACAGGATGCATGAGCGCTTAACGACCGATCCCCCGCCAGACAAAGCATCAGGGTTTGCACCGCACTTCGCCGAGAAGCGGGGCATCCAGACATCCAGATTTTTGGTTGGTTCTTCAGCAGGATATCTTGCCCGACCGGCAGCCGTGAGGGCAGTCACGAGAGCGCGTCGACAACCTGTCGCCGCCACGGACCTCCGGCGTGCCGCAAGCTGGTTATCCGACGATGGCGAAGGCTTTTCGTTGCCGGCCTCCAGCCGTGGGAACCGGGCGCTGGCCGACCCACTGCACATGCCGCGCCAGGGTGGCGCAGGCAGTCTCGACATCGCCCTTGCGAAGGGCTGCGAGGATGGCGCGGTGATCGTGATCCGTCCGCGCCTCCCAATCCAGCCGCCAGGCGGCGAACAGAAAACGCGCGCTGGCCGCGTGCAGGTCGTCGATGGCGGCAAGCAAACGCGGCATGCCGCAGGGCTCCACGATCAGGCGGTGGAAGCGGCGGTTCGCCTCCTCCCACGAGCGCACGTCATGCGAGTTATCACCGGCCCGGGTGGCTTCCTCCGCCGCATCGAGAATGGCGGGGGTAATGTTGGGCGCGGCATGGCGCAGCGCCAGCACTTCCAGCGCGGCGCGCATCTCCGCCACCTCGCGGACCTCCGACAGTGCGAAGGATGCCACGCGCACGCCCTTGCGCGGCTCGCTCACCGCAAGCCCCTGCGCCTCCAGCCGGCGAAAGGCCTCGCGCACAGGGACATGACTGGCGCCAAACTCCTCGGCCACGTAATCCTGACGCAGCCGGGTGCCGGGCTCGATCTCACCGGCGATGATCCGGTCCGCCAGGGTGCGGCTGATGCGCACCGCCAATGTGTCTTCTTTCCGCGCGTTCATGATTTTATCGATAATTTGACGCGCAGCTTTTGTCGATCAGTGAAAGCGCCCGCCAGACATCATCCCCAGCCGGGCACACCCTTGATTTCAAGAAAATCGTGGATACCCCAGTCGGCATACTCGCGGCCGTTGCCGGACTGCTTATAGCCGCCGAAGGGTGCATGCGTATCCCACTCCGGATAGTTCAGATAGATGGCCCCCGCACGAATCCGCCGCGCAACCTTCCGCGCATGCTCGATATCCTGCGACTGGACATAGCCCGCCAGCCCGTAAACGGTATCGTTGGTGATGCGGATGGCCTCGTCTTCGTCCTTGTAGGGCAGGATCGTCAGCACTGGCCCGAAGATTTCCTCGCGGGCGATGGCCATGTCGTTGGTCACGTTGCCGAACACCGTCGGGCGCACGTAATACCCGCGCGACAGCCCCTCCGGACGGCCGGGACCGCCGGCAACGAGCGTCGCGCCCTCACTGATACCGGCCTCGATGAGTTTCTGGATCTTGTCGAACTGCACCGCGCTGACCACCGGGCCGTGGGTGGTGTTTTCGTCACGCGGATCGCCCACCGTGACGCTTTCAACCACCTTGCGAGCGATCTCCAGCGCTTCCTCATGCCGGTCGGCCGGCACCAGGAGACGGGTCGGCGCGTTGCAGGACTGGCCGGAGTTGCCGTAGCATCCCAGCACACCCTTTTTGATCGCGACTTCGAAATCGGCGTCGGGCAGTACGATATTGGCGGATTTTCCGCCCAGTTCCTGCGCAACCCGCTTGACGGTGTCTGCCGCCGTCCGCGCCACGATGACGCCCGCCCGCGTCGACCCGGTGAAGGATACGAAATCGACATCCGGATGGCCGGAGATCACCTGCCCGACATCCTCACCCGTGCCGTTGACCAGATTGAACACGCCGGCGGGCACACCAGCGGCCTCGATCACCTCTGCGAAGATGATCGCGTTGAGAGGCGCAACCTCGGACGGCTTCAGAACCACGGTGCAGCCCGCCGCGATGGCCGGCGCGACCTTGCACACGATCTGGTTCAGTGGCCAGTTCCACGGCGTGATGAGACCGGCAACGCCGATAGGCTCGCGCAGGATGCGCGTCGTGCCGCGCTGTTCCTCGAATGTGAAGTTTTCCAGCGCTTCGATCGTGGCTTCGAGATGCCCCTGCCCGGACGCCACCTGCGACTTGCGCGCAAGCGTAATCGGCGCGCCCATTTCGCGGCTCACCGCCTGCGCGAGGTCTTCGGCGCGCTCATTATAAGCGGCGAGGATACGCCGCAGCAGCGCCAGCCGCTCCTCCCGCGAGGTGGTGGAGAACGTTGCGAAGGCGGCTTTTGCCGCCGCAACCGCCTTATCGACGTCAGCCGCAGCGCCAACGGCAATCGCGGCAAACGGTTCTTCCGTCGCGGGGTCTATGACATCCAGCGTGCGCGGCACAACCGGATCGACCCAGGCTCCGTCGATGAAGAACTTGAGGTTGTGACCGTTCGATACGACGCCCATGCTGTTTTCCTCCGGAAATAATGATGTCAGCCGGCCAACGATCTCGCCAATTGTGGCTTTGCCGTTCGCGGTTTCTGGCTCGAAATTCCGGCCCATTCTGCAACGGCGGAACGGGCCCGTCGCCTGGACTCTACAGGAGATGCCGGATCGGTGCCAGTTCCTCTATCCAGCCAAATCGTTAAGCAGCTTGACCGTGAGTTCTTGCCGTGCCGCCCAGATAGGCGTCGAAGCAGGCCGCGACGTTGCGGATCAAAAAGCGGTGATCGCCGCGCACGCTGACAACGCCAGCGTCGATGGTCACCACACCGTCAGCGCATAGCGCATCGAGCCTGTCGTTGTGCGCGATCAGGAACTCCGCATCCATGCCATGCAGACGCCCGGCCTCAGCGAGGTCAACGCGGAAATCGCACATCAGCCGTTCGATCACCAAGGCCCGCAACCGATCCTCTGCGGTCAGGACATAGCCTTTCACGGTGGCGAGATCGCCCGCATGGATGCGCCGTTGATAGGCGTGCGTGGAAACCTCGTTCTGGATGAAGCCTTGCGGCATCTGCCCGATGGCGGACGCGCCAAGGCCAATCAGCGCCTCGCTGGCATCCGTCGTGTAGCCCTGAAAGTTGCGCCGTAACCGCCCGGAAGCCTGCGCCTGCGCCAGCGAATCCTCCGGCAGCGCATAATGATCCAGCCCGATGCGCAGGTAACCGGCGTCGATCAGGGTCTGCGCGATGGCCTCTGCCTGTGCATCGCGCTCCCGTGCGCCGGGCAGGATGCTCTCGTCGATCAGCCGCTGATGCCGCTTGAAGGATGGCACGTGCGCGTAGCCGAATACGGCAAACCTGTCCGGGCGCATGGCGATGGCATCGCGGGCAGTATCGACGCAGGAACGCTCGGTCTGATGCGGCAGGCCATAGATCAGGTCGACATTGATACTTTGAATGCCCGCCCGGCGAAGATCGCCGATGGCGTCCGCCGTGCGCGCGGCGCTTTGGACGCGGTTGATGGCCTGCTGCACATGCGGATCGAAACTCTGCACGCCCAGACTGGCGCGGCGCACGCCGCCTTCCGCCAGCGCGAACACCATATCGCGGGTCAGCGTGCGCGGGTCGATCTCCACCGCGATGGTGGTATCGTCATGCAGGCGGAAGTGCCGGCGCAACGCCTGCATGACGTTCAGAAACGCCTCGGGCCGCATGATGGTGGGGGTGCCGCCGCCAAAATGCACATCGTCGACGATGGCATTGTCGCCGGCAAAGCCTGCGACACAGGCAACCTCCTGCATCATGGCGGCAAGATACGCCTCCACCGGCTCGTCGCGGCGTGTGATGCTGGTGTGGCAGCCGCAATACCAGCACATCTCGCGGCAGAAGGGCACATGCAGATAAAGCGCGGCGCGCGTATCGGGCGTCAGCGCCGCCAGCCATCCGGCATAATCGCGCGCATCGACGGCGGGAGAGAACAACGGCGCGGTGGGATAGCTGGTGTATCGCGGCAGACGGGCCGCGCCATATTTCTCCAGCAGCCGCGTCGTCATGTCATCATCACCCTGAATGCGCCGGAAGTCGCAAAGCCCCCGGATGAACGAAACCGTTTCGGGCAGGATGGATTCGCCCCTCCTCACCCGTCAAAGCCTATCCGGGATATTTACGCGCAAACGGCGGGCGATTCATTGAGCCAGCCCAATTTTCCGATCCCTGATCCGTTACCGGAACCGATTGTCCGTGCAAAACAGACGCCTTTTCGCGTAAGGACAAAACATAAAATCAAAAGGCTGCACACAGCCCTCGCAGGAAGGATACACCGTCCATGCCCATTGATGACCACGACGCACGCAAGGCCCTGCGCAGCATTTTCGATGCCGCCATCGCCAGCGCCGACCCGGCAAAAGCCGTGCTGCAGCATCTGCCGGAGCAGCCGCGCGGGCGGGTTGTCGTGGTCGGCGCGGGCAAGGCGTCGGCGGCGATGGCCGCAGCCCTCGACACCGCATGGCCGGGTGCCGACCTTTCCGGGGTGGTGGTGACGCGTGACGGTCATGCGGTTCCCGCCGGGCGCATCGCCATCGTGGAGGCGTCTCATCCCGTGCCGGATGAGCGCAGCGTGGCGGCAGCGGAAAAGATCCTCGCCGCCGTGCAGGGCCTTGGCCCGGATGACCTCGTGGTGGCGCTGATTTCGGGCGGCGGCTCGGCGCTCATGGCAGCGCCGGCGGGCGCGATGACCATCACTGACAAGCAGGCCGTCAACCGTGCATTGCTCGCCAGCGGCGCAACCATTGCCGAGATCAACACCGTGCGCAAGCGCCTGTCCCGAATCAAGGGCGGGCAGCTGGCGCTGGCAGCTCATCCGGCGCGGATCGTTACGCTCGTCATTTCGGATGTGCCGGGCGACGATCCGTGTGAGATCGCCTCCGGCCCCACGGTTCCGCACGAGACATCATCGGCGGATGCGCGCGAGATCATCGCCCGCTACGGCATCGACCTGCCGCCCGCTGCCCGCGCGGTGATCGACGGCGACGACAACAACTCCGACCTCAGCCATGTGCGCGCGGACGTGCGCATCGTCGCCGCGCCCAAACTGGCGCTTGAAGCAGCCGCGGCAGCCGCGCGCCGTCAGGGTTTCACGCCGCTGGTGCTTGGCGACGCGCTGGAAGGCGAATCGCGCGAGATGGGCTGCATCATGGCCGGCATCGCTGCTTCAACGCAGCTTCACGGCCTGCCCGTCGCAGCGCCCGCCGTGCTGTTGTCGGGGGGTGAAAGCACTGTGTCCATCGGCTCCGGCGCGGCGGGGCACGGTGGGCGTAATACGGAATTCCTGCTGGGCCTTGCCATCGCGCTCAAGGAACGGGCCGGCATCTGGGCCATCGCCGGTGACAGCGACGGCATCGATGGCGACAGCGATGCCGCCGGGGCGATTGTCACACCCGATACTCTCACGCGGATGCGCGCCGCCGGCGTCGATCCACGTGCCTTGCTCGCAGGGCACGACAGTTACACCGCATTCAACGCCATCGGCGACCTCGTTGTCACCGGGCCGACACTGACCAACGTGAACGATATCCGCGCCATTCTCGTTACGTGAAAACGGCGCATTGCCAGTGCCGCGCAGCTTGCGTTTCCGCCGTGTGGACCGCAGGTTACAGTAAAATGTAGAAGCCCGATCCCCGCATGATATGATGCGCAGACGGCTCAATGCTGAAGAAGGGAATGTTTCATGCAGGCCAGATCGCCCCAGACCGAAAGCGCCGAAAACGACGATGCAAGCGTGCTGACGATTTCTCCCGAGAAAGTCTGCTTCATCATCTTCAAGGCACGTGAGTTCGACGTGAAGGACGGCGTGACAGACCCCGATTCGGGATCGAACCCTTCCGATGACGGCGATATCTCCGTTCTGGAAGACCACAGCGACGATCCGGTCGAGGAGGAACTGACCTCGCTCATCCGTGCGCTGTCTGTCGACGAGCAGGTCGACCTCGTCGCGCTGACGTGGCTTGGCCGTGAAGACTACACCGCCGAAGATTGGCCGACCGTGCGCGCCGACGCCGCCCGCGCCCACAATCGCCGCACTGCCGAATATCTGCTCGGCACCCCGCTGCTGGGCGATTTTCTGGAAGAGGGGTTGTCGCTGCTTGGCTATTCCTGCGCGGAGTTCGAGGAAGACCACTTCTGAGCTGCCCATGCGGAACAGCCCGCGCCCATTGGATTCCTTTATCTGATCGGCGCATATTCCAGCGGCCCGCCGGCTGAGCACTCACGGCCTTTTGCACGCCGAAGTGTCACGGCAGATTCCGTGAAATGGGCTAAAGCGTTTTCAAGCAAAGTGGATACCGCTTTGCTTGAAGAAAACGCGTCAAACCAAGAAGATAGAGCATTTTGGCGTTTCAACGAAATGCCGAAATGCTCTATATCACGCTGCACCCTCTTGCTTTCGCGGCGCAAGGATAATGATGCCCATGATACGAAGCACGACCGGATTCTTCGCAAGGCTCGCGCTTATCGTGCTGGCCATCGCCGTGGTGGGCATCGCCTTGTTTGGCGGAATGGCGATCCATTATTGGCTCGGCTGGCCGGACTGGGTGCGCACCACCGGAAGCTGGGCTTTTCCCGTTGTCGTGCTTGGCTTGTGGTTCGTGCCTGGCCACAGGTTGTGGGGGCGCCGCATCGTGGCGCTGGCGCTGATCGCGGCTTTCTTCATCGCCTATGACGCGAAAGTGCCAATCGAGCGCGACTGGATTGCGCTTCAGGAGAAACGCCCCTTCGCCATCATCAATGGCGACGATGTCACCATTGTCAACTTCCGGGACGCTATCCACCGCTCGGGCGAGCAGCCCGAAGTGCGCTGGACCGAGGAAACCTTCAACCTGTCGCAGCTTGAAGGCGCGGACATCATCATCCAGCCCTTCGGCGGCGTGAAGGCGCTGGCGCATGTCATGCTGTCGTTCGGGTTCTCGGATGGCCGCCATGTCGTGGTGTCCATCGAGGCCCGGCGGGTCAAGGGCGGGCGCTTCGATCCCCTCGCCGGCCTGTTCCGGCATGAGGAAACCTATCCCGAACTCGGCACGGAGCGGGATCTGTTCTGGCAGCGGCTGGCCCGCACGCCGCCCGACGAGCTTCAGATCTACCCTGTCACTGCCAGCCGCGAGGCCGTGCGCACCTACTTCGAGCGCATTCTGGCATTCGCGAACTCGGTGAACGAGCGCCCGCGCTTCTATTCGACGTTATGGGAAAGCTGCATGACCACGCTGACGAATCTCGCGCCGGAAAGTTTTCTGTCCGTACCGTGGTATGACATCCGCCGCTGGGTGCCGGGTTATTCCCTGAGCCTGTTCCAGCAGGTTGGCCTTGTGGACGCCAGCCTTCCGGCAGAAGAGTTACGCCACACCCGCCGCCTGCGCGACAATGTCACCCCGCCGTGGGAGTTCCCCTCCGACGCAGCATGGAGCGCCTATGTCCGGCGCGATTTCTGACATCGCGCTCATGAAAAATCGCGCCAGTGAAAAATGCCCTCTAAGGCATTTGCCAGAAGAACCAGCCGGTCATGAGCACGCCGTAGATGATGATGGCGATGCGCAGCGCCTTGGCGGGAATGAGAAAAGCGTAGCGCGCCGCCACATAGCCGCCGACGGTAACGCCAAGCAGCGCGATGCTGCCGTTATACCAGTCAATCGCGCCGCTCCACGCGAACCGCACCACGGCAACGAGCGCGACCAGCGCCGAAATCCACAGCTTCAGCCCGTTCATGGCGTGGATATCGGTCAAGCCGGCGGTGGAGAAAAACGCCAGCAGCAGGATGCCGAGGCCGGCGTTGAAGAAGCCTCCATAGGCACAGATCGCGGCAAGGAAAACCCACAGCGCCACCGCCCCGGCCCGCCGCGCACCCCGACGCTCGCCGGACAGCGAGCGTAACCACGGGCCAATGCGCCCGCCGAAGACGAACAGCAGCACGGCCACCAGCATCAGCCACGGCACTATGGCGGCAAACGTCTTATCCGACACCACCAGCAGCAATTCCGCGCCCAGATAGCCGAACACCACCGCCACGACAGACCATCCGAGCAACTGGTGGCGATAGCGCCGGATCGAGGGCCAGAACCCGACCGCGCCGCTGACATAGCCAGGCATGGCCGCATAGGTATTCGATGCGTTGGCGAGCACAGGCGGCACCCCCGCCACGATGAGCGCCGGCAGCAGAATGAACGATCCGCCACCGGCAAGCGCGTTGACCGCGCCGCCAAGAAAGCCCGCGACGAGCAGAAACAGTTCCGTCATGCCGATGCCTCCCCGCCGCGCCACTCTCAAGCGCTATTTTTAGTATGATTCCAATATCATTCGATTCGTCTCGTATTATAGAGTGGCAAGGCTTTCAGGGCGGCAAGATATCGACACTCAAGCGGGGCTGATCGTGAAACAGAGCCGAGACATCGTGCGGGAGAATGGCGGCAGCCCGGCGGAAGTGTTCATCGCTTTCCTGCGGCTTGGCCTGACGTCTTTCGGCGGGCCGGTCGCGCATCTGGGTTATTTTCGCGATGAGCTAGTGCTGCGCCGACGCTGGATTGGCGACAATGGCTATGCCGATCTCATGGCGCTGTGCCAGTTTCTCCCCGGGCCTGCATCGAGCCAGCTCGGGTTCGCGCTGGGCGTGTTGCGCGGCGGCGGATTGCTCGGCGGTCTTGCGGCATGGGCCGGATTTACCTTGCCGTCCGCCATCGTGTTGTTCGGCTTCGCACTGGCTGCGGCATCCTTCACCGGGCCGTTGGCGGCCGGCTTCGTCCACGGGCTGAAACTCGTCGCCGTCGCAATCGTCGCACAGGCGGTTTGGGGCATGGCGAAAAGCCTTACGCCGGATCGGGAACGCGCCGGCATCGCGCTTGCCGCTGTCGCGCTGGCCACCCTCGTCGCAGGGGCTGCCGGCCAGCTTGGGGCTATCGTGCTGGGGGCATTCGCCGGCCTTTGGCTCTGCCGCAGCGCGCAAGCCGCGCCCGCCGGACACCTGCATTTTCCGGTATCGCGGCGCGCGGGCGTTGTGGCGCTGCTGCTGTTCGCGGTGCTGCTGGCGCTGCCGCCCGTCATCGTCGCGGCAACTGACAACGGAGCTGTGGCGCTGTTCGATGCCTTCTATCGCTCTGGCGCATTGGTGTTTGGCGGCGGCCATGTGGTGTTGCCGCTGCTCGAAGCCGAAACTGTTTCAACCGGCTGGGTGGACGAAAGCACGTTCCTCGCCGGCTATGGTCTGGCGCAGGCCGTGCCCGGCCCGCTCTTTACGTTCGCCGCCTACCTCGGCGCGGTAGCGGAACCGGCAATCGGGGGCGCTGCCGGAGCCGCAATCGCGCTGGTTGCCATCTTCCTGCCGGGCCTGCTGCTGGTTTACGGCATGCTGCCGTTCTGGGACGGCTTCTGCCAGCACCCGGCCGCGCAATCGGCGATGCGCGGCGCAAACGCGGCAGTCGTCGGCATCCTTGCAGCGGCCCTTTACGATCCCGTCTGGACCAGCGCCGTCACCTCGAAGCCGGATTTCGTGCTGGCGCTTGCCGGCTTCCTGCTTCTGACCATCTGGAAAACGCCCTCCTGGGGCGTCGTGTTGCTACTGGGCGCGGCAGGCACGCTATCTGGGATCGCCGGCTAACAATTTGCAGATAGCAGAATATCTGAACAGCGAGACTGTCAGGGATCTGAATGTCTCGCTTCCTTGACAGTCTCGTGGCGGTGGTGATGCCTCCGCCCACGCCAGCCCACGGGCAGATGAAGACGGCTGGCGACAGCTTCTGCCAGCCAGTGCAACGCCGCGCCGACGAGGCCGCCCAGCCCCACTTCCACCCCGCGCCAGAAGCCTGCTTCGGCAATCGGCATATGCTGGTTGTCAGACAGGTAAACGATGGGAACCGTCCACATAGCCACCTTCAGGTCCGGCCAGCGCCGTACACCTGCCGCGCACAGTGCGACGCCGCATCCAATCTGCACCGCGATATCGACAGACAGCGCCGCCAGCGCAGTACCGACTGCCACGGCGACCACGATGCCCGTCATCGTTCCCGCCAGCCGCCACAGAACCGCGTTCTGCGTTTCATTGAGGCTGGCCTGCGATACAATCACCGCAGACACCGACGCCCACACTGGATGATGCAGCCCAACCATCAACGCCAGTTCGTAAGATGCCATGGCGGCGAGGGAACAACGCAGGACAAAAGCGGCATGTCCGATCAGGGCGTTGCGGGTCGGCATGCGCAGGCTCCGTCTGCATCGGCGGGAGGGTTGGACCTTTCTGTCATATCGCTTTCCGGATTATTTTGCATGAATAGACAGGGGAAATATTCCCGACTAGACTCTTTCTGCATTTCGCGGAAAACGAAATCGCGTGAGCCCTAAAACGGTCGCGCTCCAGATCATGTTCAAGCCGACCGGCGGAACGGCGGCAGGGGATTTTTCATGCATACGGCCCGGCACCAGCTTTCCATGAGTATCCTCATGACACCCGACATGGCAAACTTCTCGGGCAATGTCCACGGCGGCCACATCCTGAAATATCTCGATCAGGTCGCCTTTGCGTGCGCCAGCCGCTATGCGGGTAGCTATGTCGTCACCCTCTCCGTGGATCAGGTGATATTTCGCCAGCCCATCCATGTGGGTGAGCTTGTCACCTTCTATGCATCCGTGAACTATACCGGGCATACCTCCATGGAAATCGGTGTGAAGGTGGTGACGGAGAACATGCGCGAGCAGCTGATGCGCCACACCAACAGCTGCTACTTCACCATGGTAGCCGTTGACGAACACGGCAAATCCGTTCGCGTGCCGCCTTATGCGCCCCGGACGGAGGTGGAGCGCCAACGCTTCGAAGCCGCGCTGGCAAGGCGGGCACTGCGCAAGGAAATGGAAACCCGCCACCAGCGCATTCGCGAGGAGAGCGGCCTGCCCCCGGTGGGCGAGGTCACCAGCACCGCCGGACCGAACGCATAACAGAGCGCCCCGGAGCCGTTTTCCGCAGGCAAGCTGATGAGCGCATACGGGTATCGGGCGCGTCAAAATTCGCTCAGCGTTATCGTTTGCTTCCGGCGTTTTTACATCACTGCCAAATTGGGCAGGTAAGGTAGCCGGGACGTTTCCAGCAGCTTCGATGCCAGATTATCGAGGCTGCGCCTTTCGCATGACGGGAGAAAGCCGGACATGATCCGCACCATCGCCAACCTCTTCGATGCCACGGCCGCGAGCCGGATCGCCACGGGCGCATCGCTTGCGCTGCTGATGCTCGCAACGCCCGCCGCCGCCCAGCAGAAGACGGTGAACGTTTACAACTGGTCGGACTTCATCGACCCGAGCGTGCTCAATGACTTCACCAAGGAAACCGGCATCAAGGTGGTTTACGACACCTATGACAACAACGAGATCGTCGAGACCAAGCTGCTGACCGGCAAATCCGGCTATGACCTCGTCGGGCCGTCCGGCCCATTCCTGCAGCGGCTGATCAAGGCGGATGTGTTCCAGCCCATCGAGCTGGAGAAGATCCCCAACGCCAAGAACCTGTGGCCCGAGATCGCCGAGCGCCTGGCCGTGTTCGACCCCGGCAACAAGTTCGCCATCAACTATATGTGGGGCACGACCGGCCTTGGCATCAACACCGCCAAGGTGCGCGAGCAGCTGGGGCCGGATGCGGAACTCAACACGTGGGATCTCGTCTTCAATCCCGAGATCGCGCAGAAGCTGAAGGGCTGCGGCATCTACGTGCTGGATTCGCCGGAGGACATGTTCCCCACCGTCCTCAACTATCTCGGCCTCGATCCGGACTCCAAGGACACGAAGGACTTGCAGAAGGCTGCCGACGCCATGTCCAAGGTGCGGACATTCGTGCAGAAGTTCCACTCGTCGGAATACATCAATGCGCTGGCTAACGGTGACATCTGCGTGGCCGTGGGCTACTCGGGCGATATCCTTCAGGCCGCGTCGCGCGCGAAGGATGCCGGCAACAATGTCGAGATCGAGTACCTCATCCCCAAGGAAGGCGCGATGGTCTGGTTCGACAACCTCGCCATGCCCGCCGATGCGCCGCATCCCGAGGAAGCCCGCCAGTTCCTCGACTTCCTGAACCGCCCGGAGATCGCCGCACGCAACGCCGATTTCGTCGCCTACGCCAGCGGCAACGTGGCGGCACGCCCGCTCGTCGACCCGGAAATCCGCGACAACCCCGGCATCTACCCCGATGACGAGACGATGAAGCGCCTGTTCACCAACACCGCCTACGACGACCGCGCCCAGCGCACCGTCACCCGGCTGTGGACGCGCGTCAAAACTGGACGATAAGCCGGCGCAATAACACGCCCGGACCACTCCGAGACTTATCGGATTGCAACACCATGAACCGGCGGGCCTTCCCGCCGGTTTTTTGCCGGGCGGATATCTGCTGCCAAGCCGACATTGCCGGAATTCCCTGTACCGCCTGCATTTTCGTGCTATGAAGATCGCGCACATAAGACTTCACTGTGAGCTGCCCCGGATATCCCTGCCGGATTATTTCAGGCCGAGGTTGCGTTGACCGACACTTCCCCGCCCCTTTCGAACGCTCGTCCTCGTGGCCCTATCGCCGCGGTGATCGCAGTGGTTCTGCATGAAGGCAGAACGCTGCTCGTGCGGCGGGCCAATCCTCCCGATGCCGGCCTGTGGGGCTTTCCCGGCGGCAAGATCGAGCCCGGCGAAACCATCGCCAATGCTGCCATACGCGAGCTGCTGGAAGAAACCGGCGTGCATGGCGAGGCGCTGCATCCATTCACTGCCCTTGATGCCTTCGATTGCAGTGCGAATGGCGATATTAGCCGGCATTTCATTCTTGTGGCCGTTCTTTGCCGCCTTATCTCCGGCGAGCCGGTGGCGGCGGATGACGCACTGGAAGCCGCCTGGTTCGCAACCGACAACCTCGTTCATCCCGATCTTCCCCTCAGCCGCGATGTCATTGAGGTGGCCCAGCAGGCCATCGGCATTATGCGTGGCCAATTTCTGAAGGAGTGCTGACATGTCCGTTTTTGCCCGCCTGAAGGCCGCTGCCCTCGACGACTGGAACTCATATGTCGATCATGCCTTCATCCGGCAGATGGAGGACGGCACGCTGCCGGAAGCGGTTTTCCAAAGTTATCTGGTGCAGGATTACCTGTTCCTCATCCAGTTCGCGCGCGCCAACGCGCTGGCAATCTACAAGAGCCGGACGCTCGATGACATGCGCATCGCACAGACGTCTCTCAACGTCATCATGAACGAAATGAACCTGCATGTGCGGTTGTGCGAGCGCTGGGGGCTTTCACCTGCCGATCTTGAAGCGGCGCCCGAGCACCGCGCAACAGTGGCCTACACGCGCTATGTGCTGGATTGCGGCGCATCCGGCGATCTTCTGGACCTGCACGTGGCGCTGGCGCCATGCGTGATCGGTTATGCGGAAATCGGCAAGCGTCTTGAGCCGGCATTGCTGGCGAACCCGGATCACCCTTATCGCGAATGGATCAGCGAATACGCCAGTGACGGTTTTCAGGAGGCGGCGCAGGCATCCATTGCCCATCTCGATCGGCTGGCGGAACTCTCCCTGACCGAGAAGCGGTTCGACGGCCTCACGGCTATTTTCGCCGCCGCATCGCGTCTGGAAGCGGACTTCTGGCAAATGGGCTATGACATCGCCGACGAGCGGCGCAACCACCCCGCAGGCATCAAGCCGTTGGGCGCGTGAAGACGAAGAGGATGCCGCCCAGCATCAGGGCGGCCACCGCCGCGATGGTCAGCGGTCCCGGATCGCTGGTCATCATGAACACCAGGAAGCCGAGGCTCGACCCCGCGAGCGCCATGTATTTCGCTTTGAGCGGAATCGCACCCTTCTCCCGCCATTCCCGCAGGACAGGCCCGAAGCGCGGATGATCGAGCAGCCATTTCTCGAAGCGCGGCGATGAGCGGGCAAAGCATGCGGCGGCAAGAATCAAAAAAGGCGTGGTCGGCAAAACCGGCAGAAAAGCGCCGATGAATCCCAACACCACGAAACTCCAGCCGGCGATGAAAAGAACCGCCCGCATGGCCACCTCAACCGTGAACGCAAGCGGGCACCGCGCCCACATCCGCCGGGCAAGAGTCGGCGATGCCGCGCTTGTCGCAGCACTCCTGTTCGCCCATGCGGCGAAACCTCTCCTGACACCAACCCGGCATGTTAATGGCGCTTCCCGACCGTGACGTGACGCTGATCGCAAAGTTACTAATCGTATGCGAATAGCGTTGCCTCCGGCGACATACAATAGCCACCGGGTGCAATATCCGTTACGGCGTTTATCGTGGCAGCGTCATCTTGCCGCAAGCGTTATCTGGTGGATGGCGCCAGACTGCTCCTGTTGATGGCCCACGCGCCTGCGGCAAGCACCATCATGACCACCGCGAATGCCGCGGCAGCGTTGGTCAGCCCCCATTCCAGCGCCAACGCACCGACACCAACCGCCGGGACTGTCAGGCCAAGATAGAAGCATACGAACAGAACCGACGTGACGCCGGCCCGCTCCGTATCGGCAACTGCTCCGCTGACATGGGCCAGCCCCTTGGCGAATGTCGCACCTTGCCCTGCCCCGCTGATGACACCGCCGGCAAGCAGCAGCACCCACGATTCGAACAGTACCGAGAGCAGCAGCACCGCCGCGCCGAGGGTGAGGATGGCGCAGCCGGCAACCATGGTGCGTGCCAGCGGCAAAGGCTTCACGACGAGCTGGGCGATGCAGGAAGCCGCGAAGACCGCAAATATCACAAGCCCCTGCTCTATTGCATCGGCAATGCCCATCTGCCGCATCAAATCCGGCGATACCGCGCCGAACAGGCCCAACGCCGCAAAGCCGGCGAAGCCCGGCACCGCCGCCTGAATGAACGGTCCGCTCACGCCTGCCGGCAAGGAAAAGCTCTGCGCCTGCGGCCGCGCGCCCGGCTTCACGCTCACCGTTTCCGGCATGCGCCAGACGATAAGCGCCGCGATCAGGAGGCCCGCCAGCAAAACCCAATAGACCGAGCGGAGAGGCGGCGGCACGGTCTCCATCATCACTCCGGCCAACAGCGGCCCTGAGCCGAGCCCGAGCACGTTCACCGCCGTCGAGATAAACGGAGCCTTATCGGCAATAGCCGGCGGCGCGAGTTCGATGAGGGCAGCAGTCGCCGCACCGACGAACAACCCCACCGCCAGACCGACGAACAGCCGCCCCACCAGCAGGATCGGCAAGCCGTAGGACGGGAATACATCGCTTGCCAGCATGCAGACGGTCGAAATCAGCCCCATGACGACGGCTGCACCCAACATCGGACGCCGGCCTAACGCATCCGACCAGCGCCCGAAGCCCAGCAGTCCCGCAAGCACGCCGACCACGTAAATGGCGAATATGACCGTGCCCATGAAAAGGGAAAAGTGCATGCGCTGCTGATAGAAAGGATAAAGCGGCGTCGGCACCGTGGTGGCGGCCATGATCAGCAGGTAAATGAACGAGACACCGACGAACGGAGCCAAACCTCTGGTGACGCCGGGCATGGCATTCATTTCCTTATGGTTTGCTGCTTGGAATTGATCGCTGGTTCAGCAGTGAAACTTATATTTCATAGCTGCATTTCTCTATTTTACCTGATTTAAACAGGAAAATCGACAGACATCAGCTTCGAAATACCCGATTCGGACATTTCGGATAAGTTTTACGGTGCCTGCAGCTTGATTTCACTTGCCCCGACACCGGAGCGCATCACTTTTATCTGCACCGGGATCCGATCTTTCATCGCATCGACATGCGAGATGACACCGATTGTCCGTCCCTGCGCCTGAAGCGCTTCCAGAGCATCAATGGCCACGTCGAGGCTCTCCGCATCCAGAGATCCGAAGCCCTCGTCGATGAACAGCGTCGCAGCCAGCCCGCCACGCGCGCCCATGCGCGACAGCGCCAGCGCGAGCGACAGCGATACGAGAAAGCGCTCGCCGCCGGACAGTGAGCGGGTGGAGCGCACTTCATCGCCCATATCCCGGTCCACGATATGAAGCGCGAGATCCGCCCCGCCCCGCGCCAGCCGATAACGCGGCTTGAGATCGGCAAGGTGCTGGTTGGCGCGCTCCACCAGCATCAGCAGCGTAACGCCCTGAGCGATCTGGGCAAACTTGTCGCCGCGCGCGCTGCCGATAGCGTCGTTCACAGCCGCCCACACATCGCACACCGTCTTTGCCTCGCCAATCCGGTGGTCGAGATCACTCAATTGCAGGCGCACGGCGTCATCCGCCGCCAGCCGCCCCTGAATCGCACCAGCGCGCTCCTGCTTCTGCGATCGCTCGGCTTCGCATTCCAGAGAGGCAGCACGCAGATCCGCCTCCGGCTCCTTCGGAACACCGGCATCCACCAGCGCCTGCCAGTCATCCGAACGCGCGCCGAGCGTCGTGCGGGCACGAACGAGATCGTCATCGACGGTCTTGAGACGTGCGCGCAGCCGCTCCGCCGCTGTCTTGCCCTCCGCCAGCAAGGCCTCAAGTGCATCGCGCTGCAAAGCTGCCGCCGCAAGCCCTGCATCGAGATTGGCAGCAGCAGCGCTGCTTTCCGCGCGGGCCGTCACGAGACTTTCGCGGACGCCCGCCAACCGTTCCTCGACACCGCGCTGCTCGCTTTTAAGGCTGGACAGATTCTCCCAGGCCTCGTCCCGCGCCTTTCCGGCCTCGATGCGCCACAGATTGTGCCGGCTGCGGTGCTCCTCCGTGCTTTCACCATCAAGCAGCTGGCCGCGTTCCTCCTGCAAAGCCGATAGTTCATGCCGGCGTGCATCGCGCGTTGCCGCCGCCGCATGCGCGTGGGCGATGGCATTGTCATGGTCCGTCCGCGCAGCGCGGATATCCGGCTCGGCTGCCACAACGGCATCGCGTGCGTTGTCCCGCGCCGCCAACCGCTCCCGGAACCAGATAACAAGCCGTTCGAGATCGTCCAGCCGATCTTTTGAGGCATGGTCAAAAGCCGCTGGCGTCAGCCCGACGCCTTCAAAGATGGGCGTCAATTGCCGGTCGATGGCCGCAAGCCGCTGGCCAGCCTGCTCGGCAGTCTGATCGGCAAGGCCAAGCGCGGTCTGGCTGTCGGTCCGGCTGGCTTCATCGGCGATGCGATCAGCCTCACGCCCTTCGATGGCTTTGCGCCTTTCGGCCACGAGCAGCCGATTGGCCTCGACCTCCCGGCGCAAGCCGTCTTCCTCATCGACAAGCGCGGCGATATCGATGCGGCGGCCTTCGATGCGGCTTCGCAGATCAACCAGTGTCGCCACGGCATCGGCCGGTTCCTGCGGCAGCCGCTCAAGCCCCGTGGTTAACGCCGCATGGCGGGCTTCGGCAAAAGCGGCCTGCGCCGCCGCAATCATTTTTTCCGCCGTTTCCCGGCTTTGCGCTGCGGCGTCCCGTGTCATTCGCGCCGTGTCAGCCTTGCGCCCGGCCTCGGTCTCGGCCCGTGTGGCCGCTGCCAGTTCCGTTCGGGCTGCCTCCAACTGCGCGCGCATGTCGGCGGCGATAGCGGCCAGCGCCGCATCGGCGGACACGGGATGCTGCGTCGCGCCGCAGACCGGGCAAGGCTCGCCGTCCACCAGATGCTGCCGCAGATGCTCCGCCGCCTCCGATGCCGCAGCTTCCGCCCTGTCCACCGGCGCGGCAAGGGCCTCCACCACGGCGGCCGCCCGGGCGATCCGTGCGCGCGCGTCGATACCCGAAGCCTCGGCTGCGGCAAGAGCCTCCTCTGCCGCAACACTGTCCTGCCAGGCTTTCTCATGCGTTGTCACGGCGGCAGCGTATTCCTGCGCGGCACGGATCATATCCTTGACAGCGGCATCGCCCTCTATGAGCCGCGTCATCCGCCGCGCGGGATCGGCCTTGCCGATGTCAGCCAGCCGCGTGCCGGCACTCGCGATGGCCTGTTCCAGCGCTTGAATGACGTCTCGGTCGGTCCGGTTGGCGATGTCGTGCTGCGTGATACGTTCCTGCGCCTCGGCAGCGGCGGTGCGGGCGGTTTCAGCCGCGCGAGCCGCATCCGTGATTGCACCGACAACGCCGGTCCGCTCTTCGATGAGCGACACCACCGTGTCCCACGCGTCCGACACGCGCTGCACCTGCGGTTTCTCTGCAAGATCCGCTTCAGCCGCGTCACGGGCGGCGGCATGTTCGTCCCGCCCGCGGACCAATCCTTCCAGTGCATCGCGCCGCACCGTCACCGCGCGCTCGGCGTCTTGCAAAGCAGTCCCGGCGCGGTCGCTCTCGGCCTCCGCCGTGCGGATGCGGCTGTCGAGGTCGGCGGCCAGCGTCCACTGCGGTCCCAGCGCCTTGAAACTGCGCTCGGCCTCTTCCAGCCCAGTACTGGCTTTCTGCCATGCCGCATCGGCCTCCTGCACGGCAGCAGCCAGCGTATCCTGACGCGCGATGGTTTCGTTTTCCGCCGTTACCAGATCGGCAACTGCCTTGTCGGCGCGCACCACGCGATCATGGATACCCGCCAGCGCCAGCGCCGCATCCAGAAGCGTCAGTTTTTCCCGATCCGCAGCCGCTGCCGCAACCGCTTCCTGCGCCAAAACAGCGACCTGCGTGGCGTCTTCGACGCGCTTGCGGGCAGCGGAGATTTTTTCATGCACGGCGATTTTTGCCGATAGCGCCGCCAGCACTTCAGCCACCTGCCCGATTGCCGCAACGAGACCGGCCCGCTCGTCGGCAAGCGCCGTGCGCTCTTCCACCGAAAGCGCCATGGCGCCTGACCGCTTGTCCTCAAGCGCCTTCAGCGCCGCCTTTGCCTCGCCGTAACGTTCGTAAACGCGCCGGGAAATGTCGCGGTAGATCCGCGTGCCGGTGACTTTTTCCAGCAGCGCGGCACGCTCGCCCGTGCCGGCAACGAGGAACGCGTCGAAATCGCCCTGCGCCAGCAGGACGGTGCGGCGAAACTCGTCATAGGTCAGCCCGGTGATGTCGACGATGCGCGCGTTGACCGCGGATGTCTGGCTTTCCAGCGTCTTGCCGTCGGACAGGCGGACGAGCGCACGCTCGATGTTCTGCAACCGCCCATCGGCCCTGCCCCGGGCACGGCGCGCCGCCCATGTGGCCTGATAGGCTATTCCGTCAGCGGCGATGAAATCCACCTGCGCGAAGCCTTGCGCCGCCCCCCGGCGCAGGATGGCGCGCGCATCCTTCGCCTTGATGGTATCGCCCGCCGCATCTGGAACATCGTCGTTGATGCCGCCGTGCGACAGGCGCGGACAGTCGCCGTAGAGCGCAAGGCACATGGCGTCGAGAATGGTGGACTTTCCCGCCCCGGTCTCGCCCGTGATGGCGAAGAGGCCAGCGGAGGCCAGCGGCTCGGCTGCAAGGTCTATCGCAAACGGATCGGCGAGGCTGGCGAGATTCGCCCCCCGGATGGCCAGAATCCGCATGTCAGCACTCTCCGGCGACGTCGCGGAAGGCAGCGATGTGGCTATCGTCGGGCGCAACGCCGTTCGCATCCACATAAGCCTGACGGAACAGCGATTCCGGTGTCGTTTCGGCGAGCGAGGCCACCGGCAGCGTCAGCCCCGCCCCCGTCTCAGCCGCGCGGCGAACGCGGATGCCCGCCGGGCGCACAGGGGCCTGCGCGAGCAGACGTTCCGCATCGGCCAGAATGGTGGCGGCCGGCCCCGTGGCCTCAAGCGTCACGTACACGAGGGGCCGCAGATCGGCCGGTGTTTCGGGATCGACATCCAGCGCCACGAGGGCCTTTTCAAAGTCCACAAGCGCCATGGCGCCGTTGCCGGTGAAGTCGTTTTCGGGAAAACGGATCACGCGCGCCGGCGACGCAATGGCGCGATGCCTGTGCCGGATGCCGTCCGGCTCCACATCGACAATCGTGACGCCATGCTCGTAACCGATCTCGGCGGCGGACAGCGGGAAGCACGAACCGGCGTAACGGATCCGCCCGCCGCCCAGCGTTTGCGGGCGGTGGAGGTGACCCAGCGCCACGTAATGGAAAGCATCGGGAAAGACATCCTCGGGCACGGCATGTTCCCCGCCGATCAGGATGCGCCGTTCCGCGCCTTCGCTCTCGGCTGCGCCCTGACAATGCAGGTGCCCCATGGCGATCAGCGGCAGATCACCGGCGATGCTGGCCGCGGCTTGCGCCATTTCGGCATGGAAACGCCGTGTGGCCGCCACGATGGGCGAGCCTCGGTCCTCGCCGGCGGTGAAAGTCAGTCCCGGCAGATCCGCCGCGCGCAGGAAGGGTATGGCACACACCCACGCGCCGATCTCTCCGCCCGATGCGGGCAGCGGGACCATGTGCGCGCGTGCATCGAGCCCGTTCGCGGTCCGGCGGACGGTGGCGATGACATGAACATCGAGACTCTCAAGCACCGCCCCCGGCGCTTCAAGCCGGCCCGCCGGATCATGATTGCCGCCGCTGATGATGGTGACCAGCCCCGGCCGCCGCTCCCTGAAGGCCCGCAGCGCACGATAGAACAGCCGCTGCGCCTCGCCGGACGGGTTGATGATGTCGAACACGTCCCCCGCCACCAGAAGCGCATCGACCTCCTCCTCGGCGATCACGTCGGCAAGGGCGGCCAGCCAGACCTCGTGTTCGGCATCCCGTGACCAGCCGTTCAAGGTTTGGTTGAGATGCCAGTCGGCAGTGTGAAGGAGGCGCATTCCCGCTGGCGGCTTTCAATTGGTAGGGCGTTGATCGGGTGTCCGGTCCATTATCATCGCTCGCATGTCATGGCTCGCGCGATCCCTCACGATTCTCGGACGCACCCGAGCAGAAAAGCGTGTGCAGGGTTTCGACGATGGTTCTCACGCGCGCATCCGCAAGGCGGTAGAACACCTCCCGCCCCTCCTTGCGCCCCTCGATCAGGCCCGCCGTGCGCAGTTCCGCCAGTTGCTGCGACAGGCCGGGCTGGCGGATGCCGAGCAGATCCTCGATCTGCCGCACGGACAGTTCGTTGTCCACCAGCGCGCACACCACCAGCAGCCTGTCCGGATTGGCCAGCTTCTTCAGAAATTGCGATGCATCTCCCACGCTGGCGCGAAGGTCCAGAACGGCCGGGGGAAGCTCACCGGAAACGGCGGATACCTTTTCGGTCAAGAACAGCTCTCGATCAGTTACGCTGTCCCTTCATCGGGCAGCTCGACAGTCCCAACAGCGAGTATAGCTGGCAGTTGCCTGTCAAGCCACTCACGAGCGGCGCAAGCCCGATCAGCCCCCACCACCGCGCGTTACCGTCCAGAATGAACAGGAGCGACAGCAGCGCCACGCCCAGGATAATACGCAGAGTGCGATCAATACCACCAACATTGCGTGTCATGAAACCCTCCAGACAACGACATTACCGGAATGGCAACCCCGTATCCCCCGCGCGGGTTGCACGGGGTCAGGCAGAAGTGGCCTCTTAACAGCAGGGATTTTAAGCTCCTCTGTTTTCGGCGCCGCGATTTTCGGCATCGCGCCGGGCAGCGCTCAGCAGCAGCGGTACCAGCACCACGGCCACGGCCGGGAAGATGAGCCAGTTGATCAGCTCCCAACCCGAGGCCGTCAGCAATGTGCCGGCGGAGAAGGATGCGGCGGCAACGGTGCCGAACACCAGAAAGTCGTTGAAGCCCTGCACCTTGCCGCGCTCTTCCGGCGTATGGCAATCCGTCACCATGGCTGTCGCTCCGATGAAGCCGAAGTTCCACCCGACGCCGAGCAGGATGAGCGATATCCAGAAGTGCGCCAGCTCAAGCCCCATGAGCGCGACGGCGCCCGAGGCTGCAATCAGCAGCAGGCCGACCGCCGTCACCCGTTCCTTACCGAAGCGGGCCATCAGGCTGCCGGTGAAGAAACTGGGCGCGAACATCGCCAGCACATGCCACTGGATGCCAAGCGCCGCTTCGCCCACGGTGAAACCGCAGCCGACCATGGCCATCGGGGCCGCCGTCATGACGAAACTCATCAGCGCATAGGACACCACCCCTGCAATAATGGCGAGGATCAGCCGCGGCATGCGCAGTATCTGCAACAGCGGACGCCCGCCGGACTGGCGCTCTCCCGGCGCGTTCTCCGGCGGCGCGCGCAATTGCATAAGCACCGGCAGCGCCAGCAGCGCCAGCGCCGCCTGGCTCAGGAAGCTACCGGCGAAAGGCGCTTGTGGAAAAGCGTCCCGCGTCCAGATGACGAGTTGCGAGCCGATAACCGCCGCCGCAAGCCCGCCGATCATCACCGATGAAATGGCGCGTGATTTCAGCGCGCCGGTCAGGCCATCGGCGGCGGCGAAACGATAGCTCTGGACGTAGGAACCGTAGAAGCCGGCCATGAAGGTGCCGAGGCAGAAGATGGCGAAGGCCGACGACACGATTCCGAACGTCGCCACCAGCCCCGAGAACGCGCCGATGGCCGCGCCCAGAAGATAGCCGCTGCGGCGTCCGAACCGGCGCATGATCAGCGCTGCCGGTATCGTGCCCGCCGCCACGCCGAGACTGTAAAGGCTGACAGGCAACGTCGCCAGCGTTGGATCGGGCGACAGCATCTGCCCCACGATGCCACCGAGCGAAATGATGATCGGCGGGCCAGCCGCCCCAAGCGACTGCGCGAGCGCGAGTACGATCGTGTTTCTGCGCGCCAGCGCTTCCCCCACCATGATGCTTCCTATGGCTGTTTTTCCAAAAGCGGACATGCCGCCGCGTCAACGGCGGTGAAATGCCCCTACAGCCATTTACCCATAAATCCGTGTGATTTCCACGTCGCGCATCGCAATCCGGCATTGCGTCATTTGCGACGCCGCCACAGCGCACGGACGACATGCGCCAGCACGACAAGGCACCAACCGGCAAGCGCCAGCGCTCCGATGGGAAGGGTGGCAAGGCCCAGCCAGCCCATCACAAACATCGTATAGAGCAATCTGCCAATATCGTGTCCGAAGACGATGCACGGGTTTTTCGAGCCTTCGTGCAGGACGCATCCGGCATTATCCGCAATCCAGGACGACACCATGACCGAAATGATGGGGAATCCCCCGGCGATCAGAATGATGCACAGCACGATGATGTAGCGAACGACGATGAGCCGCGTATCCGGCGCAGGTGATGTCTCGCGTTCCGGCGGCATCCCGTTCCTCTGTCCGATGCACGCCCGTCGCGTGCACGCGGGAAGAGATCACGCGGCCCGGAAAAGGTCAAGACGCACCCACGCGGCGCGCGGCATCAGTCCCGATAATGCAGGATGCTGTCCGTCACGGCGTCTGCAATGTCGATCAATTCCTGAAAATCATGGATCAGGCGATCCGGCGTCAGGTTGGCGACGGGAACGTCGGAATAGCCGAAGGAGGTGGCAACCACCGGAAGGCTGGCCGCGCGGGCAGTGGCGATGTCGGTGCGGGAATCGCCCACCATGAGTGCGCGTTTCGGGTTTCCGCCAGCCTGTGCAATCGTCAGCGTCAGATGGCGCGGGTCCGGCTTGTGATAGGGAAAGGAGTCGAAACCGCAGATCGCCGCAAACCTGTCGCCGATGCCGAGCAGATCGAGCAGCCGGATGGCATGGTCGGTGGCCTTGTTGGTGCAGACAGCCAGCATCCACCCCTGCACGCGCAGGTTGTCGAGCGTATTGACGACGCCGGGATAAAGCTGCGTCTCGCGCTTGAGGTTCTGGCCATAAAGGTCAAGAAAACGCTGGAACCGTTTGTCCTGCACATCCCGCGACCCGTCATCGGCGCCCACCTCCCGGAATGCCCGCTCGACCATGGCGCGGGTGCCGGAACCGAGGAAGCGTTTTGCCCTGTCCATCACGAGCGGCGGCAGTCCGTCCGCTTCGAGGGTGGCGTTCAGCGCCGCGATCAGATCGGGCGCGGTGTCGGCCAGCGTGCCGTCGAGGTCGAAGACGATGATGGGCTGGCCGTCCGAGGGATTTGCGGCGGCCGATCCGCCGTGACGATGATCGGACCCTGAAAGTTGATCGGACATGAGCGTATTCCTTCTCCAGCCTGCCTGTCACACCGGGTGTCAAGAAACGGCCTCGCCACGGCTGACCGTGGCGAGGCATATTGTGGGATCGTCTACATGACGTTCATGACGACGATGGTTAGCAGGGCCATCACAAGACGCGAGACGGCATAGCCGGTGGCGTAACCGATGACCGGGACATTGCTCTTGGCTTCCTGTTGCAGGGCGCCCAGAGCGGCGGTCGTGGAGCGGGCGCCGGCGCAGGCGCCGAGCATGATCGCCGGGTGGAACTTGAACACGTAGTGCCCCAGTATCAGGCCGACGATGAGCGGCATCAGCGTGACCATCGTGCCGGCGAGGAACAGCGTCAGACCATACTGTTGCAGACCACCGACGAAGCCGAGCGCGGCATTGAGGCCGATGCAGGCGATGAACCCGTTAAGACCGACGTTGTTGAACACCCAGATAGCCGGACCGGGAATGTAACCGAAGGTCCGCATGGTCGACCGCAGGTAACCGCAGATGATACCCGCCACGATGGCGCCGACAGCCGTGCCGAGAGACAGCGGAATGCCGCCGATGTGGATGGTGATCGCACCGATCAGGCTGCCGACCACGATACCGAAGGCCATGAACGCCATGTCGGACTTTTCAACCGGACGGTCGGCATAGCCCATTTCCTTGGCGATCTTCGCCACGTCGGCCTTGGCGCCGAGAATGGTCAGCACGTCGCCACGGTGAACTTCGGTTTCCTCACGCATCGGCATTTCGGTGTCGGAACGCGTCAGCTTGAGCAGGAACACGCCGCGGCCGGGTTCGCCGAACAGGGTGTGCAGAATCTCGCCGATCGTCTTGCCGGCATACACCTTGTTGGTGACGACGAGGTCGAGCTGTTCGGTCGAGAAGTCGAGCAGCGGCACGTCCTTGAGTTCGGGACCGAAGTCGTCGCGGTAGGCGAGCAGGGCCGCCAGGCCACCGGACACCGCGATGATGGCTCCGTCCGTCAGCACCGTGTCGCGCTTGCATTCCACGATGGGTGCATCTTCGCTGGCGCGCAGCCGGCGGACGAAGATCTCGTTCTTGAACATCTTCTCCACCTGCTCGACGGTCTTGCCGATGATCGCAGGGTTGGTGAGCCGCAGGGCGCGGGCGGAGTATTCGCGATAGGCCGTGGTGCCGATCTTGGCGCCGCCGTTGGCGCGTTCATATTCCGCGCTGACCTTGGCGAGATCGAAGCCGAGCAGCCTGGGTGCGATGTTGGCCAGCAGCACCGCCGAACCGACCGTGCCGAAGGGGTAGGTCACGGCATAGGCGACAGGCAGCAGGGCCAGAGACACCCGCAGATCCGCTTCCGACACGCCGGACTGGTTCATCAGGTCCGCCGCGACGCCAAGCACCGTCGAGTTGGTGTAACCGCCCGACAACAAACCCGCGGTCAGCGCCGAGTTGTAGCCGAGGAGCTTGCCGAGCACGATGGCCGTCACGGTACCGACGATACACAGGATGACCGCAAAAATGACCTGCGGCAGGCCATCGCTCTTCATCGCGCGGATGAACTGGGGACCGACGGCATAGCCGACGGCAAAGAGGAACATCGCGAAGAAAGTGGACTGCAGCACCGTTGGCAGCGTGATGCCGACCTGACCCACCACCAGTCCCGCCAGAAGCGTGCTGGTGACGACACCCAGGCTGAACTTACCGAAGCGGAGGTTTCCGAACACGAAGCCGATGCCGATCGTCAGAAAGAGCGCAATCTCCGGATATTTTTGAACAGTTGTGACAAAGTAACTCATGACGGATCCTTCGGATTGTCCGGTCGAGACAACCGATGTCATCTCGACCGGACGAAGAAGACGCTCAGTACGTCGGGTTGTAGAGCAGGCTTTCGATCCACGACCGGATTTCAACGGGCCGTTCAACCGTGGCCAGACCGGACTCGAACATGTATTCGACGATGCGGGTGGCGGTGGTGATTTCGGTTTCCACGATCTGATCCTGGCTCGGGAAGAGCATGCCCTTGGCCTGGAGCGACGGGCCGATCTGGTCCGCCGTGGCGTGAGCGGCGACGATGAAGCATTCGTCGTTCAGCAGTCTCGGGCGCGCGGCATAGGTCGCGAGACCGATGGCGGGGTAGATGTAGAAGTTGTTCGCCTGACCGGGACGGAAGGTCTTGCCCTCGTACTCGAACTCGTCGAACTGCACACCGGCTGCGAACAGCGCCTTGCCCTTCGAGTAGGTGTAAGCCTGCTCCGCCGTGCACTCCGCCTTGTGGGTGGGGTTCGACAGGGCGAAGATGATCGGACGCGCCGTGTGACGCGACATCGTTTCGATGACTTCACGCGTGAACGCACCGGCCTTCGTCGACACACCGATCAGCACGGTCGGCTTGAAGCGGTCCACGACCTCGACGAAGTTCTTGGAGGGAGCCTCGTCCTGCGCCCACAGCTTCTGCGTTTCCGTGAGGTCCGTGCGCGAAGACTCGATCAGACCGTTGACATCGAACAGGCGGATGCGCTTGCGGGCTTCGTCCTGCGACAGACCCAGCGTCTGCAATTCGGCGGCGATCAGCTTGGAGATACCGAGCCCGGCCGAACCGGCGCCGAGGAACAGGATGCGCTGATCCTGCAGCTTGCCGCCCGTCTGTTTCAGGCCTGCGGAGATACCGGCGAGCGCGACGGCGGCCGTGCCCTGGATATCGTCGTTGTAACAGAGCACCTTGTCCTTGTACCGGTCGAGCATACGGATGGCGTCCGTGCCCTTCCAGTCTTCGAAGTGGACGCAGATACCCGGGAACACTTCGTTAACGGCCTGGATGAACTCTTCCGTCAGTTCGTCAAGCTCGTGCTCCGGCACTGGTGGCTCGCGGGTGCCGAGGTAGAACGGATCGGCCCGCAGATGCTCGTTGGTCGTGCCGATGTCGAGGAGGACCGGCAGGAGGCCCTTCGGCGGAACAGCGGCGCAAGCCGTGTAGAGCTGGAGCTTGCCGATCGGGATACCCATGCCGTTGGCGCCGATATCGCCGAGGCCAAGAATACGGCCGCCCGTCGAGACGCAGACGAAGCGCACGTCCTTCTCCGGCCAGTTGCGCAGCACTTCGGCGATGCGCCCCTTCATGTGCCGGGTGATGTACATGCCGCGCGGGCGGCGATAGAGATTGCCGAATGCTTCGCAAGCATCCGCGACCGTAGGATCGTAGAGGATCGGGATGAAGCGCTTGGGATCCGACATGATGGCCTTGTAGAAGACCGTCTCGTTACGGGCTTCGAGATCCATCAGGTAGCTGTACTGATCGAGATCGTCCTTCACACGTGCAAGGTGGTCGAGCACGCGTTCCACCTGCCGATCAAGCGTTTCAACCGCATGCGGCAGCAAGCCCTCAAGCCCCCATTCGCGGCGTTCTTCGCGGGTGTAGGCGGTGCCCTTGTTCTGAACGGGATCGTGCAACAGTGCCACGCCAACTTCGTGGTTGTGGCCATCCGGTTGCGCATTGGTGACGGTGTTTGCAGCCATTGTGAGAATTCCTCTCCTGTACTTGTTCGTGAGCGCCAACAAGGTCCGTCGGGCTCGCGAATACCATTGCAACAGGAGTGCCAACTCATGGCGCATGTCATAACTTATTGAAAAACATTGGATTTACTGAAACATCGCTTTTGTTGAGCCGCGATAATGGCCGCTTTACCGAAAATCGCCCGGCTTCCGGTGACGGAGATCCGACCGCACCCCGCTGGTTGTGTAAAAACCGCTCGAAAACAGCCGAAAAAAGCGTGCCAGACCGGCCGATCAGGGGGCCAGACAGGCATCTGTGCCAAGATGTCGCAGGGGAGCGGCCGCCGTATTGGCACGGACACGAAAAAAGCCGCGCCCGGAGAGGACGCGGCCAGTGCCGTCACTGCATTGGTGCCGCTTGATCAGGTTTCGCGGATGCGGATGTCGTACTTGCGGATTTTGTCGAACAGCGTCGTCTTGGCGATCATCATCGCTTCCGCCGTGCGGGAGATATTACCCTTGTTGCGCTTCAGTTCCTCCTGAATCAGACTGCGCTCGAAGCTCTCGACGGCGGCGGTCAACGAGATCTGATCGGATTCCGCCTCAGCCCCGGGGCCGGATTTGAGGCCGAGCAGGAAACGCTCTGCCTGATTGCGCAGCTCGCGCACGTTGCCGGGCCAGTTGTGGGCCATCAACTCGCAGATGACCTGCTCCTTGATCGGCGGCGGCTCACGGTTGAGACGCAGCGCCGCCTGATTGACGAAATAATCGAACAGCAGCGGAATGTCCTCGCGCCGGTTGCGCAGCGGCGGCAGTTCCAGCGTGACGATATTGAGCCTGAAGTGCAGATCGCTGCGGAACTTGCCCTCATCGGCCAATTGCAGCAGATCCGCCTTGGTCGCGGCGATCACGCGGAAATCCACCGGGATCACCTTGTTGGAGCCGAGCCGCTCGATGACACGCTCCTGCAGCACACGCAACAGTTTCACCTGCATGGACATCGGCATGCTCTCGATTTCGTCGAGGAACAGCGTGCCGCCGTTAGCGTATTCGATCTTGCCGATCCGCTGTTTCGTCGCGCCGGAGAAGGCTCCGACCTCGTGACCGAAGATCTCGCTCTCGAACAGCGTTTCGGGCAGGCCGCCGCAGTTGAGCGCCACGAACGGGCCTTTGCGACCGGAAAGGTCGTGCAGGTAACGCGCGATCAACTCCTTGCCGGTGCCGGTTTCCCCGAGGATCATGACATCCGTGGGCACGGGCGCCAGCTCTTGCACCAGTTCGCGCAACTCGACGACGGCTTGCGACGTGCCGACGATCCGGCTGTCGATATCGCCGATGGCGGCAAGCTGGCGCCGCAACCGCCGGATCTCCATTGCCAGCTTGCGCTTTTCCAGCGCCCGCTGCACCACGCTGGCGAAATGCTGCGAGGCAAACGGCTTCTCGATAAAATCATAGACGCCGTCACGCATGGCCTGTACGGCGGTGGCGATGTCGCCATGCCCCGTGATCACGATGACGGGCAGGTCCGGATCTTTCTCCTTGAGCTGGGCGAAATAGCTCAGGCCGTCGATCCCCGGCAGGTTGATGTCCGAAACGACGATGCCGGCGAAGTCACACATCGGCGCTTTGGGCACATCCTCCACCGCCTCATAGCCAATGGCCTTGATATTATGGAGCGCCAGCGCCTGAAGGCAGCCGAGCCGCACGTCCTCGTCGTCCTCGATCACCACGACATCATGATCAAGCATTGTGTTTCTCCTGCGTATCGGCGAGAGGCATCGTGATCCGGAAAACAGCCCCGCCTTCGGGACCGTTCGCCGCCGTCAGGTCTCCGCCGAACCCACGGACGATGTCCTGGGAAATGGCGAGGCCGAGGCCGAGGCCGTTCGTTTTTTTGGTGGAAAAGAAGGGCATGAACAGCTTTTCGATAACGGTCGCGCTCAGGCCATGGCCATTGTCGGCCACTTCGATGATCGCCTTGCCATCCTTGGTGCGGGCACGGATGCCGATATAGGGTTCGCCGCTGCCTTGCAGCGCATCCATGGCATTGCCGATGAGGTTGACCAGCACCTGCTCCAGCCGCACGGCATCGCCAACGACGGTGATCGGTTTGTCGGGACGGCGGACGTCGATGCGCATTTTCTGCTTCTGCAGCCGATGGTTGAGAAGTGTCACGGCCCGTTCGATGGAGCGCTCGACATCGACGCTGCCCACCTCCCCGTCCGAACGCCGGGCGAAGGAGCGCAACTGCCCCGTGAGCACCCCCATGCGATGAACGAGGTCGCAGATGCGCGTGAGATTGTGCCGCACCGTGCTCAGGTCATTCAGTTCAAGAAAGCGCACCGCGTTTTCCGACAGCGTGGACAGCGCCGCCAGCGGCTGGTTGATTTCATGCGCCAACCCCGCCGAAAGCTGGCCGATCACCGCCAGATTCTCGGTGCGGATCATCTCTTCTTGCAGATCCTTCTGGCGCTGTACGGCCTGTATGCGTTCGGCCACCTCGCGCCGCAGATCGTCGTTGGCGGCGCGCAACTGGCGATTGCGCTCCTCGAACCGATCCGTCAGCCGGGTATAGGCTTCCTGCAAGGCGTCGCGCGTCAGCAACCGCTCCTTGATGACCAACCGCCGCTGGTTGACGATATAGATGCACAGCGCGACCGCGATGACGATAATGGCCGCGATCACCGCGGGCAGCGCGGCGGTGCGGGCTATGCCGGTGTAGGTGGATAGAACCGTCAGCGTCATCGACACATCGGGCAGGTAGCGCGAATCCGCAAGATAAATCCGGGTGCGGCCGTTCTCGGTTATGGAGACCATTCGGCTGCCGTCGGCAACCGAATCTTCCGTTTTCCAGTCGAGCGCCTTCAGGATATGACGGTTATACTGCTGCGTTTCGTTGAAGCGGGCGATCTTCTCCGGTTCAAGTGGTCCGATGCTGAGATATCTCCAGTCGTTCCGCGATGACAACAGAATGATATTGTTGGCGTCGCTGACGATCATGAGCGGATCGCTGCCGATCAACCAGTCATTGCCAATCCGTTCGAGATCGACCTTGACAGCGGCCACCCCCACCCTGCGGCCGTCTGCCTCGACTGGCGTCGCAAGATAGTAACCTGCCAGGTTATCGGTCGTGCCGATGGCGTAATATCCCGTCACGATCCCGGCTTTCTCTCCATATAGATAGGGCCTGTAGGATATGTCTCGTCCGATGAAGCTGTTTTCCGATTCCGCATTGCTGGATGCGACCATGACGCCGTTCGTGTCGACAAGGAACGCGACCATGGTGCCGGCCGCGTCGTTGACTCTTGCAAGATAAGCATTCATCGCCTCCAGCGAACCGGCGCGATCGCCCGAGGCGAGAAAAGCCCCCGTCTGTTCATTGGCGGCAATCGCCAGCGGCAGGATGTCGAACTTGCCGATTTCATGCTGAAGGCGCGCAACGGCGTGACGCAACCGTTCATCGCCCAGCACCTTCAGGTCCGCCAGCTCCCGGCGCTCCGACCAGACGAAAACCGCCCAGAAGCAGCCGATGGCGACGAGCGCCGTGAGCAGCACGAACAGAAACGTGTCCCTGCGCCGGTGGCGCATGATGCAGTGCTTCTCGCCGAAGGACTCTGCATTCAGCGGATAATCGTCGAACTGGTGGCAAACAATGCTGCAACGATCCGCATACCGGCACGGGATCGTCCGCGCGCCGGAGATATTGGCATCCCTGCTGTCGTTATCGGTCATATGACCGATCACTTCACTGACCACCTGCACTGTCCCTTTCGGCTTTGAGCCGGTTTCGCGGCCTGTCAGACGCGAATGCTTTGAACCAAAACAGCAAGCAAGATGGGTGCCAGTCGCAAGGGCTGGTCTTTTGCCTTGTCCTGCTGGGTTTTTTCCGCCGCCCTGCTTTTCCTGCACGGATTTCCGAACGTCATATTCCCGAACGCGTTCGGGAATCCGAACCGATTTCGTCCGCTGGCGAAAGACCGCACGCAAATCATGATCGTGCGCAATGAATTAGGAACGACTCTAATGTTGGCATGGCGCTTGCGACAATCCTTGCGAGGATCGCGGCGCACAGCCGGTGCGTACTCGCTTTCCGGCCAACAGAATTCAGGGAGTTTCCTTCTCATGTCAGATCGCATTCGTTTGAGTATAGACGGGCGGGAACTGGAGGTGAAGCCGCCTGTATCCCTGCTTCAGGCAGCGGCCAGCGACGGCACACCCCTGACTTCCAACGTCGGCTGCATGGGACAAGGCGTTTGCGGCGCGTGCCGGTGCATGGTGCGCCGCGAGGGCGAGAAGGCGGTTTCCACGGTGCTGGCCTGCGAGACGAGCGCGGAAGACGGCATGCAGGTGAGCTTCATCGATTATTTCAGCCCGCACAGGCCGCATGTCTATGACGTCGCCGCCATCACCGACAGCTGGCGCGTTGCCGATGCCGTGCGGGATATTTTTCCCGAGGCGGAACACTGCCGCCATTGCGGCGGATGCGACCGGGCCTGTCCGAAGGGCCTTGAGGTGCAGAACGGTGTGGCGCTGGCGGTGGCCGGCAATCTCGCGGATGCGGCGGATGTCTTCGACCAGTGCGTGATGTGCAATCTGTGCACGCTCGCCTGCCCGGAGCACATCTGGCCCAACCATCTGGGCCTCATGGTTCGCCGCGCCGTCACCGCGCTCACCCTGCG
Organism: Pseudochelatococcus contaminans; assembly: GCF_014195635.1. Lineage (GTDB taxonomy): Bacteria > Pseudomonadota > Alphaproteobacteria > Rhizobiales > Beijerinckiaceae > Pseudochelatococcus > Pseudochelatococcus contaminans. The sequence continues at coordinate 502,412 of NZ_JACICC010000002.1, forward strand.
GCCCGTCGACCTCATCACGCGGCTCGACGAGATCGAACGCGGCCAGCAGCCGATCACGTTCTCCGGCGAGGACGACGACGATGCGGCGGATCGGACCGCCAATCGCGCCGGCACACCCCGAAAAGGCTGATGCCGCGTGAAGACGAATGCCGCTGAAAGGTTCGTATCGTGACAACTGCAATCGCTTATGCAACGGCCGTGGAAGCACTGGCCAAAGCTTCACCCGATGGTGATGCCGAATTGCCCCTGCGCCCCGGCCAGCTTCCGCGTGCGGAGCTGCTGGAAGCCTATCATCCCGATGCCGGCGCGCAGGCGCGCGTGCCGCTCCGGATCGGCCCCAACCGGGGCGACCCGTGCCATCCGGCGCTGGCGCGCATCGTGGAAGGTAACGCGCTGATCGGCGACGTCGACCTCGCCGCGCTCGCCCCGACGAGCACCGACGTACTGGTGATCGGCGGCGGTGGTGCGGGAGCAGCGGCGGCCCTTGCGGCGCGCACCGCCGGGGCCAAGGTCACGATCGCCTCGAAACTGCGGATCGGCGACAGCAACACCGTGATGGCAGAAGGCGGCATACAGGCCGCCGTGGGCGAGGACGACAGTCTTCAGCGCCATTTCGACGACACCATCAAGGGCGGTCATAACGTGGCCGATCCCGCGCTGGTGGCGCAGCTCGTGGGGGATGGGCCGGATGTCATCCGGTGGCTCATCGGGCTGGGCGTCGGCTTCGATCTTGCCGGCAACGCAACCGGCGGGGGTCGCCTCATGCGCAAGCGCGCGGGCGGCACCACGGCGGCGCGTATCCTCAGCCACAAGGATTTCACGGGGCTGGAAATCATGCGCGTCGTGCGCGAGGCGGTGGAACTCGACAGCGGCATTACGGTACTCAACCGTGCGCCCGCCGTCGAGCTGCTGTCGGACGACCACGGCCGGTGCGCCGGCGCGGTGCTTTACGACACGGACCACCGCACGTTTCAGCTCGTGCATGCGGCAGCCGTGGTGCTGGCCACCGGCGGTGCGGGCCGCCTGCATCTGACGGGTTTCGCCACGTCGAACCACTACGGCGCAACGGCGGATGGCCTGGCGCTGGCCTACCGCATCGGCGCCCGCCTGCGCGAAGTGGATTCGTTTCAGTATCACCCCACCGGCGTCGCGCATCCGCCGCATCTGGTCGGACAGCTCATTTCCGAGGCAGCGCGATCGGTGGGCGCGAAGCTGGTGAACGGGCTGGGCGAACGCTTCATCGACGAACTCGCCCCCCGCGACGTGGTGACTGCGGCCATCCTGCGCGAATGCGCGGAAGGGCGCGGCATCGAGCGCGATGGATCGGTGGGAGTGTTTCTGGACACGCCGCACCTGTTGAAGGACCGCCCGGAACTGCTGGAAAAGCAGCTCGTATCGCTGAAACACCTAGCCGACAGATGCAAGGTGGATCCATACGAGGAGCCTTTGATGGTCTATCCGACGCTGCATTATCAGAACGGCGGCGTCGCCATTGACCGCAACTGCGCGACCAGCGTCGAGGGCCTCTACTGCGCCGGCGAGGTCGCGGGCGGCATCCACGGTCGCAACCGGCTGATGGGCAATGCCCTGCTCGACATCTTCGTGTTCGGCAGGCGTGCCGGCATCGCCGCCGCGCGGCAGGTGCAGGCGCCGCGCGATCAACACCGGATCGGCCTCGGGCATGTGCAGCGGTGGCAGCGCGAACGGATGCGCGCGGGCATCACCGATCAACTGCTGTCCCCCGTGCTTTATCCTGACTACGGCAATTTCGAGCTGCGCAGCCATATGGCGGCCGGCAGAGAGGGATGACGATCATGACCCGTCTCAACTCGGTTCTTCTCAACCCCCGGATCGGGGTGGGCGCCGATCTCGCCGCGTGGCGGAAAGCCGGCGGCGGCGAGGGCCTTGCGCGGGCGCTCGAACGGCCGGAAGATATCATCCCCACCCTGCGCGCGGCGGATCTGCGCGGCATGGGCGGCGCCGGTTTCCCAACCTGGCGCAAATGGACCGCCACGGCTGACGCCCCCGGCGACGAGAAATATGTCGTCTGCAACGGCAACGAGGATGAACCCGGGACGTTCAAGGACTGTTACCTGCTGCACCGGACGCCGCATCAGGTCATCGAAGGCGCGCTGATCGCCGCCGCCGCCGTGCGGGCGGCAACGGTTGTCTTCTACATCAACCCGCACCAGACGGACGGCATCGAGGCGATGCGTCGCGCCGTCGCCCAATGGGCGGGCGACAGCCAGATCGCGGCGCTGGAAAGGCTGATCGGCCAGCCCATGCGGCTGACGGTGACGCCAAGTTCGGGCCGCTACATCGGCGGGGAGGAATCGGCGGTCGTGCGCTGGCTGAACGGCAGCTTTCCCTTTCCGCGCCGCAAGCCGCCCTTCCCGTTCGAGCAGGGCGTGAACGACAAGCCGACGCTGATTAACAACACCGAAACCCTCTCCAACATCTCGCATATCCTCAAAAACGGGGCGGACTGGTATCGCGATCTTGGAATTGGCGGCGCGAGCGGCACGAAGCTGTTCTCGCTTTCCGGCGACGTTCTGGAACCGGGCCTCTACGAGTTGCCGATGGGCACGAGCCTTCAGGAGCTGATCTTCACCCACGGCGGCGGCATGCTGGGCGGGCGCGCGTTCAAGGCCGTGTTTACCGGCGGCCCGTCGAACACGCTGCTGACGGCGCGCGACCTCGATGTCGCGCTCGATTTCGACTCCGTGCGCGCCCGCCAGTCGCGGCTCGGAACGGGCGCGATGATCGTCATCTCGGAAGGCACCAGCGTCGTGCGCAAGGTGGCCGAATATGTCGAATTCTTCGCCAACGGCTCATGCGGGCAGTGCCCGCCGTGCAAGTGCGGCACCTTTCAGATGTCGCGCCTGCTCGACCGCATCGCCACCGGGCGCGGCACCGAAGCCGACAGGCGGGCGCTGCGTCACCTCTGCCAGATCCTGCCGGGAAGCGGACGGTGCGCACTGATCGACGGCGCGGTGACAGTCGTGCAAAGCTCGCTTCAGACGTTTCCCGAGGAATACGCCGCGCCCGCCTCCCGGTAACGCCGGCGTGCGCGGACGTCGACATCTGCCTTGGCCTGATAACGCCTCAGGCCAGGGACGGCGCGGATAGAGAGGATGGTGCGGATGCAGGCTGCGCTTCCACGCGCGCGTCGAGCGCGTGGCCGTCGAGGTTATAGAGCGCATCGAGAAATGCCACAGCAAACGAACCCGGCCCGCCCGCACCGCTCGCCGCTGTTTCGCCCGCCTCCGCAAAGGCGGCGAGCGCGGCAACAGTGGCCGCGAAAGGTACATCCGGTGCAACCGCCAGAAATGCCCCCACCGCGCCCGTCAGCGAACAGCCCAGCGCCGTGACCCGCGGCATGAGGTCCGAGCCGCCGACAATCCGCGCGGCCTGTGCGCCATCGGTGACGAAATCAGTCTTTCCCGTCACGGCAACGACAGCGCCTTGCGATATGGCCACCCGCCGCGCCGCGTCCTCTGCCAGTTCCACCGGATCGCCGCTGTCGATGCCGCGCCCCGCGCCTTTTTCACCCGCAAGCGTGATGATCTCAGACGCATTGCCGCGAATGACCGTCGGCCGCAAGGCGAGCAGTTCCGCGACGGTCTTGCGGCGAAAGCCCGTGGCGAAATGCGCCACCGGATCCAGCACCCATGGTTTGCCGGCGGTTTTCGCCCCGGCCACCGCTGCCTTCATACCGGACACCCACACAGGGGAGAGGGTGCCGATGTTGACCGTCAACGCGCCGGCAATAGCGGCAAACTCTCCCGCCTCCTCCTCCGCGTGCACCATAGCCGGCGACGCGCCAATGGCCAGCAGCGCGTTGGCCACGATGTTCATCGCCACATAATTGGTGATGCACTGAACCAGCGGCGCATCCGCATGCACGCGGGCCAACAGGGCTGAAGGAACCGTCACCGAAAGTGCTGTCATCGTTCAATTCTCCTGCCCGGTAAGCTGCAATTCTGGCGATGTTGGCGCAGTTTCAGGGCGTTTTCGCTTTATAGGCTGGCGCATCCGGGCGCGAAAGAACCCCGATGACAACAGCATTGTCGCAGGCGCATGCGGCGAACGCCACCGGCTCGCAGCCGCCAGACCAGAGTTCCGAACGGTTCCTGCCCGCCGTGTTCGGCCATCCGAACGGCCATAACCATCCCCGCCTAAATAGGCCTTATATTACAAGGATTTATATTTACTGCAACGCATTTTCATTCTGGCATCGGCATTGCTTCAGTCCTGCATCAGCACCCGCGAAACAAGGGGAACTCTGTTGAAGCAAAAATCCGGAATGAACAAGCAAACAACATGGATATTGGCAGCGATGGTTCTGGGAATCATCGTCGGTTACATCTGCCACAACCTGTCAGGAGGTCCGGAACAGGCCAAAGCCATCGCCAGCTACTTTTCCATGGGATCGGAAATTTTTCTCCGGCTCATCAAGATGATCATTGCCCCGCTGATCTTCGCAACCCTCGTCGCCGGGCTGGCCAGCATGGGCGATGCCAGCACCGTGGGCCGCGTCGGCGGCAAGGCGGTCGGCTGGTTCCTGATGGCGTCGCTGATATCGCTGGTCATCGGGCTCATTTTCGCGAACCTGTTGCAGCCCGGGGCGAATATCAGCATCCCCTTGCCGCCCACGGACACCGCAACGGGCCTGAGCACAGGCTCGCTGAACCTGCGGGATTTTGTCGTCCACGTTTTCCCGAGCAACATCTTCGTCGCGATGTCGAAGAACGAGATCCTGCAAATTCTGGTGTTTTCGCTGTTCTTCGGCATTGCGCTGGGGCAGATGCGCGAACTCGGCGCGCGGCCGCTCTCCGAGGCCATCGAGGGCGCTGTGCCGGTGATGCTGAAGGTGACGGATTACGTGATGCGCTTCGCGCCCATCGGCGTGTTTGGCGCGGTCGCCAACGTCATCACCATCCAGGGGCTCGGTATTCTTTATGTATACGGAAAATTCGCCGGCGGCTTCTTCCTCACGCTGGGAATATTGTGGCTGATATTGATCCTCGCCGGCTTCCTCGTGCTGGGCAAGGACGTATTCCGCCTTGTGTACACCGTTCGCCAGCCCATGCTCATCGGGCTTTCCACGGCTTCGAGCGAAGCCACCTATCCGCGCATGATGGAGAAGCTGGAAGAGTTCGGCATCAACAAGCGGCTGGTCGGATTGGTGATGCCGTTGGGCTACTCGTTTAATCTCGACGGATCAATGGTCTATACGGCCTTCGTCGCGATCTTCGTGTCGCAGGCCTACGACATGCCGCTGGCGCTCGATCAACAGATCATCATGCTGCTCGTGCTGATGGTCTCCAGCAAAGGCATTGCCGGCGTGCCCCGCGCGGCGCTGGTGGTGGTTGCCGCAGTGCTGCCGATGTTCGGCCTGCCGGAAGCCGGGGTGATGCTCATCATCGGCATCGATCACTTCCTCGACATGGGCCGGACGGCCACGAACGTTCTGGGCAACGCCATCGCCACCGCCGTCGTGGCAAAATGGGAAGGCGGCGTGAGCAAGACTCCTGAAGGCGTCCGCTCATAAGGGGAAAGCTCAGGGGCTTGCGTTGAAATGGCCCCGCTACAGACACAAAATCCGGCGGATGTCTCCATCCGCCGGATCAATCTTGCAGTCGGGATCAAAAGCCTGTCAGCTCCGGAAGCCGGACACCTTGCCCCTGAGCTTCAGCACGACATAAGCAACGCCGAGCAGCAGGAACCAGAAGGGTGTGATCTCCAGTGCGACCGCCGTATCCTCACGTTGCGCCAGCGCCCACAGCACGAAGGCGAAAAACACGAACACCATGATCACGACAGGGATGCCACCCGGCAGCTTGAAGGTCGACTTCGCGTGCAGTTCAGGCCGCTTGCGGCGATACTGGATGTAGGACGCCAGAATGATCGACCACACGAAAATGAACAGCAGCGCCGAAATCGTGGTGACGATCGTGAACGCCTCGATGATGCTCTGACCCGCGTAAAGCAGCACGACGCCGGACAGCAGGAAGATGCACGAGAAGAACAGTGCGTTGACCGGCACCTTGCGGCTGTTGAGGCGGCCGAGGGCCTGGGGGGCCAGACGGTCGGTCGCCAGGCCGAAGATCATCCGCGAGGTCGAGTAGATGCCGGAGTTGGCGCTCGATGTCGCCGACGTCAGCACGACGAAGTTCACGACGCTGGCGGCAACGCCAAGCCCGGCCAGCGAGAACATGGCCACGAACGGGCTGCTGCCGGGATCGACCTGATTCCACGGAATCACCGTGATGATGACGAACAGCGCGCCGAGATAGAACAGGACGATACGGATCGGGATGGAGTTGACGGCCTTCGGCAGGTTGCGCTCCGGATCCTTGGTTTCAGCAGCGGCCGTGCCGACGAGTTCGATGCCGACGAATGCGAAGACGGCAATCTGGAACCCTGCGACGAAGCCGGAGAAACCGTTGGGGAAGAAGCCGCCGTATGCCCAGAGGTGGGAAACCGAGGCCGGCACACCGTTCGGCGGCGTGAAGCCGGTGGACAGCATGTAAACGCCTGTCACGATCAGGGCGATGATGGCGATGATCTTGATCAGCGAAAACCAGAACTCGATCTCACCGAAGTTGCGGACGCTGGGCAGATTGAGCACCAGCAGAACGACGATCAGGCCGAGCGCCGGTATCCACAAAGCCAGTTCAGGGAACCAGAAGGAGAAATAACCCGCGACGGCGACGACATCCGCGATGCCGGTGACGACCCAGCACAGCCAGTATGTCCACCCGGTGAAGAACTGCGCCCACGTGCCGAGATAATCGCCGGCGAAATCCGCGAACGAACGGTACTGGAGATTCGAAAGCAGAATTTCTCCGAGCGCGCGCATCACGAAGAACAGCATGAACCCGATGATCGCATAAACCAGCAATATCGACGGGCCGGCAAGCGAAATGGTCTTGCCCGAGCCCATGAAGAGGCCGGTTCCAATGGCGCCGCCGATTGCGATCAACTGCAAATGGCGGTTGGAAAGCTTGCGGGCAAGGTGAGGTTCCTCTGCCGTCTCCTGCGGAGAAGGCGGTTTATTCGTGCTGCTCATGACGAATTATTTCCTCCAGCTGTTATTTCCAGATAGAAAATCTCTAAAATCGGCCATTATTGGTGGCGATAGTTGCGCATGCTATTATATGTTTTGTCCTAAAATTTACGTATTTTCTAGTTATCCACTACAATGTTACCTTTTCGGCACGCGCACCTGCTTGACGTTCACGACGACGCAAACATCAAAAGCCTATTCAACTTTAGTTTTTTCTAAAATTTTCCTATTCTAATTTTCCACCAGGAAAAATAAAAGCAACCTGAAGCATAATATTATTTCCTTTACTACATGGGAAATCCCGACATTTTTAACGGACAATATCCGTAGCTTCGCAATTTAATATTCGGGCCAGATCGTCGGGAGCGATGCGTATTTGCAGGCCGCGCTGACCGCCGTTGATGAAAATGCCGTCGTAAAGCACGGCCAGTTCGTCGAGCACCACGGGCACGGCCTTCCGCTGCCCGAGTGGGCTGATGCCACCCACCTTGTAGCCCGTCAGGCGTTCGGCGTCGGCGGGTTTCATCATGCGGGCCGACTTGCCGCCCAGTGCAGCGGCCAGTTTTTTCATGTCCACTTCCCTGTCGGAAGGAACGATGGCGCAGGCAGGCTTGCCATCGATCTCGACCATCAGCGTCTTAAACACCTCGCAGGCCTGAACCCCCATGGCCTCCGCCGCCTGCAACCCGACCCGCTCGGCGTTGGGATCGTAATCGTAATTCGCAACCGTGAAAGGAACGCCGGCCTCAAGGGCGAAGCGGGTGGCGGGAGTACTTTTGGACATAGCGCGTTTCTCAAGTTCTGATAGTGGCGTTTGATGATGGACCATGCGACAGGACGGTTGTCAGGTCAGGATGCATTCGGATTCTACGTCCGGATTCCATGCGCGGGCGAGCGGCGGGATGGGCAGCCCGAGCAGGTCGATAGCGCGGGCTGCGATCTGATCGACAATCTCTTCCACGCTTTGCGGCCGATGATAGAAGGCCGGCACCGGCGGCATCACGATAGCGCCCATTTCAGTGACGGCGCCCATGGTGCGCAGATGCCCAAGGTGCAGCGGCGTCTCGCGCGCGACCAGAACGAGTTTGCGACGCTCCTTCAGATGCACGTCCGCCGCCCTGATGATGAGGTTATCGCCGATGCTGTGCGCGATGGCGCCAAGCGTGCGCATGGAACAGGGAGCAACAATCATCCCAGCCGTGGGCACCGAGCCGCTGGCGATCGACGCGCCGATATCGTCATGGGCGTGGTTGACCGTGGCCAGCACGGTCATGCGCTCCAGCGCTCCCCGGTCCGTCTCATGCTCCAGCGTGCGCAACGCCGAGGGCGATACGACGAGATGAATCGCAAGCTGCCCCGTCTCCGCCAGACGCTCGACAATGCGCACGGCAATCGGGGCACCGGAAGCGCCCGTCACGCCAACCACGACATTGATCCGGTTCATAGCTGATCTCCCAGCCCGATCTCATGCCAGAGCGCATCGACGCGCTGCGATATTTCCGGCGTCATGGCCAGCACCTGCCCCCATTCCCTGTCCGTCTCCGGGGCTATCTTGCGGGTGGCGTCCAGCCCCATCTTGCCGCCGATGCCGGGCCGGGGAGAGGCGAAGTCGAGATAGTCGATGGGTGTTTCACCGACGATCATGACATCGCGCGAGGCATCGAAACGCGTCGACAGCGCCCAGACGACATCGTCCCACTTACGGACATCGATATCCGGATCAACGGCGACGATCAGCTTCGTATAGTTGAATTGCGGCAGCATGGACCACAGTCCCATCATGATCCGCCGCGCCTGCCCCGGATAGCGCTTGTCGATGGATACGACGATGGCACGGTATGAGCAGGCCTCGGGCGGCATCCATAGATCGGTGATTTCCGGAAACTGACGTTTGACCAGCGGCACGAACAGTTCCAGCATCGCCTCGCCCAGCCGCGATGGCTCGTCCGGCGGGCGGCCGGTGTAGGTGGAGAGGTAGACCGGGTTGCGGCGCATGGTGATGGCGGACAGACTCATCACCGGAAACCGCTCCACGGCGTTATAATAGCCGGTGTGGTCGCCGAACGGCCCCTCCTCCGCCGTTTCGGTGGCGGACACCGTGCCCTCCAGCACGATTTCCGCCTGCGCCGGCACGGGAAGCGGAACGGTGATGGCCGGAGCGACCCGTGTGCGCGCCCGGCGCAACAGGCCAGCGAAGGCCAGCTCACTGACATTTTCGGGCAGCGGCATCACGGCGGCAAGTATCGTGGCGGGATCTGCGCCGATGACGACGGCGACGGGCATGTCACGCCCACGCTGCTGCCACTGGCGATGGTGGCGCGCCCCGCCGCGATGTGCCAGCCAGCGCATGATGAGCTTGTCCCGCCCCAGAACCTGCATGCGGTAGACGCCGACATTGATATCGTTGGGATCGTCGGGCGAGCGGGTGATGACCAGCGGCCAGGTGACGAGCGGTGCCGGCTCGCCCGGCCAGCACCATTGCACCGGCAGGCTGCGCATGTCGATGTCGCCGCCCCTGCGCACGATCTGCTGCACCGGCGCGGAGCCAACCTGCCGCAGCCGCATGGAAAGCGCCACGCGCAGCAACGGCATTTTGGCGCACACCTCACCGGAGGAAGCGGGCGGGCTGGGATGGCGCAGGTCGGCCAGCATCGCGGCAAGCCCAGCGAGGCCGCCGCTTTCGACGCCGAGGCCCCATTCGATTCGCTCCTGCGTGCCGAACAGGTTCGTCAGCAGCGGAATGTCATGCACGTTGCCAGATGCATCGACGGGCTTTTCGAACAACAGCGCCGGGCCGCCAGCTTCCAGAACCCGGCGATGGATTTCGGTGATCTCATGCACCAGCGACACGGGCCGCGATATGCGCCTGAGACATCGGCGCCTTTCGAGCGCAGTAACGAAACCTTGCAGATCGGTGGTGCGCAAGTCGGCGCCGGAGGTGGCTGTCGTGCTGTCTTTCATCGTCATTCCGATGTGGGCTTCGAGAGTGAGTTTGTCTTTGTGCTGGCACAAACACACCCGCACGGCAGGGGCGTAGGGTATGGCCACGTTACATTTCAACAGAAACGACCATGAAACCTCTGCCAGATATACTGTCCACGCTTGCCGAATACATGCCGATTTCTGTCGCGCAACACATATCGGCGTTGTTGATGGCGCAGATCATGCGGCGGCATCGCGACCTTTTCGAAAGGCTTGGCGAGCACCGCTGCAAGCGCTTCGCGTTCGCGCCGTCCGATCTGCCGCTGGCTTTCGTCGTCTCGCCCAATGGACCGTCCGTAACCGTCTGCCGCAAACCGCCGGTGCCGGAGGCGGATGCCGCCGTCGAAGGACCGCTGTTCATGCTGCTGGCGCTGCTGGAAGGCCGGCAGGATGCCGATGCGCTGTTTTTCTCGCGCGATCTGACGGTGACCGGCGACATGGAAGCCATGCTGGCGCTGCGGAACGCACTCGACGACAGCAACATCGATCTGCCGAACGACCTTGGCGCGATGGCCGGGCCGTTGGCGCCGCTGGTCAGCCGGGTCGCCTGCGGCGTTCGCAGCCGCGTTCTGGCCGAAGGAGAGGCATCATGGAGCTGATCTGCCCCGCCGGCACTCCCGCCGCGTTCAGGGAAGCGGTGGATGCGGGCGCGGATTCCGTCTATTGCGGATTTCGCGACGAGACCAACGCGCGCAACTTTCCCGGCCTCAACTTCACGCGTGATGAAATGGCGGAGGCGGTGTCCCACGCGAGGCAACGCGGCGTCAAAACGCTGGTGACGCTCAACACTTTCATGCGCGCCGGGCAGGAGGACATCTGGTATCGCGCTGCCGATGACGCGGCACGGATCGGCGTCGATGCCGTCATCGTTGCCGATTTCGGCCTGATGGCCTACTTCGCCGAAAAATGGCCGGCGCAGCGGCTTCATGCATCCGTGCAGGCTTCGGCCTCAAGCGCCGCGGCGGTCAATTTTCTTGTCGAGGCTTTCGGCGTCCGGCGCGTGGTGCTGCCGCGCACGCTGACCATCGACGATATCGCCCGCGTCTCGCGCGACATCCGCACCGAGATCGAGATCTTCGTGTTCGGCGGTCTGTGCGTCATGGCCGAGGGGCGGTGCTCGCTGTCGTCGTATGCCACCGGCAAATCGCCGAACATGAACGGCGTCTGCTCGCCGGCCAGCCACGTGCGCTATCGGCGGGAAGGCGACGAGCTGGTGTCCATACTGGGAGATTACACCATCAACCGTTTTCCTGACGGAGAGGCGGCGGGTTATCCCACTCTCTGCAAGGGCCGCTTCCACGTGGGCGAGCAGGACGGCTATGCTTTCGAGGATCCAGTCTCCCTCGATGTGATGGACCAGATCGACCGGCTGCGCGAGGCCGGCGTCAGCGCGCTCAAGATCGAAGGGCGGCAGCGGGGCAAGGCCTATGTCGCGGAGGTCGTCTCGACGCTGCGGCGCGCGCTGGACGCCTCGGCCTCCGAGCGCCCCGCCATTCTTTCCCGGCTGTGCATGCTGAGCGAAGGCAACCGCACCACAACCGGCGCTTACGACAAACGGTGGAGATGAGACCATGAGCGCCGGCCACGCACAATTCACACGCGCAACACTGACACTCGGCCCCGTTCTCTATCTGTGGGAAGGAAGCCGGTGGCGCGATTTCTACTATCGCATCGCAGACGAAGCGCCGGTCAGTCACGTCTGCATCGGAGAGACGGTCTGCTCCAAGCGGCAGCACTTTTACGAACCCTATCTCGCCGATGTCATCGACCGGCTGGAAAGCGCGGGCAAACAGGTGATCGTTTCAACGCTGTCACTGATCACCGCTGAACGCGAAAGCCGCTATGCGCGCGCCATGATCGGCGACGGCGGTTATCCCGTCGAGGCCAACGATCTGGCGACGCTTGGCATGCTGGCCGGACTACCGCACATCATCGGCCCGACCGTGAACGTCTACAACAGCGCCACCGCGCGTCTGCTGGCGGCGCGGGGATGCGTGGCGATCTGCCTGCCGCCGGAACTGCCCACCGAATCTGTGCGGCGCATCGTCGCCGAAACGCCGGAGGTAGCATTCGAAGTTTTTGCCTTCGGCCGTGTGCCACTGGCGATTTCCGCCCGCTGCGCTCATGCCCGCTCGAAGGGCAACATCAAGGATAACTGCCGGTTCGTCTGCGGCGAGGATCCGGACGGCCTGCCGGTGCACACTCTCGACCGGCAGCCGTTTCTGGCGATCAACGGCGTGCAGACCGTCTCCTACACCTGCCAGTCCATGCTGGCGGATATGCATGACCTGATGGCGGCCGGCATCGCGCGTTTCAGGCTGTCTCCGCAATGCTGCGACATGGTCGCGGTGGCGCAGGTTCATGAGGACGTGCTGGCAAACCGGATCGCGCCGGAGGAAGGCATCGCCCGTTTGCGCGCGATCTATCCCTCCGCGCCATTCTCCAACGGCTTCCACCACGGCAAGGAGGGAGCGGCATGGATAGCGCGGCAGGCCGCCGCCACCGCGCCATACGCTGACCACGAAACGGATATGGCAGTGTCATGAAGCACCGAGCGCCAGAGACATACGCCGACACAACCGCTTTACGGATGGCCTTCGGCGATCTGCATCAGGCCCGCCGGGTTGCAGACCACGAGCTTCTGCCGGCCGCTGCCGACGATTCCCTGCACTTCCCACGCGGACATGATGCGCGAAACCGTGTGAAGCGTGCTGCCCGTCATCTCGGCGATATCCTGCCGGGTGATGGGAAAATCGATGCAGATGCCATCGGCCTCTTTCCGGCCTGCCTTGCGGGCAATCCGCAGGACGGTGTGGGCGATGCGGCGCTCCACCTCCTGGGTGGACATCTCGCACAGACGCGTATGGGCCTCGTCGAGCCGCTCGCCCACGATGCGCATGGCGTTGATGGCGACGCGGGGCGTGGCCTCCACCACGGCATCCCATGCCGTCAGCGACCAGCCGACGACGATGCTCTCCACCGCCGCCCGCGCGGTGACGGGATAGTCCCGGCGCGTGGTGGCGCGCGCGAAGCCGAAAATATCGCCCGGATGCAGAATGCGCACCATGATCTGCCGCCCCTCGGGCGTGAGCTGGGTGACCTTCAACCTGCCGTTCAGCAGCAGGTAGAAGGTGTCGGCATCCTCGCCCTGCTCGAACACCGCATCGCCCCGGTCCACCCGCCGCGCCGTGGCGTGCATCATCAGCCGGGTCAGTTCGGCGTCACTCACGTCGCTGAACAGCGACAGCGTGCGGACCATAAAAATATCGATCTTCATGCCTGGTTACGCTCGTTTCCTGACGATCATCACTGCTTCCCGATCTCAACCGGCGGTGTCGGCGGCGGGTTGCTTCTCGCCCTTCAGCGCGGCGTGCAGGCGGGTCTGGTCGAGTTCACCCTCCCAGCGCGCCACCACGAGACATGCCACCGTGTTGCCGATGATATTGGTCAACGCCCTGCACTCGGACATGAAACGGTCGACGCCGAGAATCAGGGCCATGCCCGCGATGGGGACCGAGGGCACGACCGAAAGCGTCGCGGCGAGCGTGATGAAGCCTGCCCCGGTGATGCCGGCCGCTCCCTTGGAACTCAGCATCGCCACCAGCAGCAGCATGATCTGGTCGCCAAGCGGCAGATCGATGCCGACCGCCTGCGCAATGAAGAGCACCGCCATGGTCATGTAGATGTTGGTGCCGTCGAGGTTGAAGGAATAGCCGGTCGGGATGACGAGCCCCACGACCGACTTGGTGGCGCCGGCGTCTTCCATCTTCTGCATCAGCGTCGGCAGGGCCGCCTCGGACGAGCTGGTGCCAAGCACGACGAGCAGCTCTTCCTTGATGTAACGCAGCAACGCGAAGATCGAAAAGCCGTTGAGCCGGGCGACGAGGCCAAGCACGACCACCACGAAGAAAGCCGCCGTGAGGTAAAACGTGACCACCAGCATGAACAGGCTGCTGATGGACTGGACGCCGTATTGTCCCACGGTGAACGCCATGCCGCCGAAAGCACCGATGGGCGCGGCGCTCATCAGGATCGAAACGAGCTTGAAGATGGGCGCCGTCACCGCCTGAAGAAATTCGAGCACCGGCCTTCCCCGCTCGCCGGAAGAGGCCAGTGCGATGCCGAACAACACTGCGATGAACAGCACCTGCAGTATATTGCCGTCGGCGAAGGCCCCCATCATGGTGGAGGGAATGATGTTGAGGAGAAAGTCCACCAGCGTACTGTCGTGCGCCTCGTCGGCATAACCGCTCACCGCAGCACCGTCGAGCGTTGCCGGATCGATGTTGAGGCCGGCGCCGGGCTGGACGACATTGCCGACGACGAGGCCGATCGCCAGCGCGAGAGTGGAAAAGAACAGGAAGTAGATCATGGATTTGCCGACCACGCGGCCGACTTTTCCAAGATCGCTCATGCTGCCGATGCCGGTGGAAACCGTGAGGAAAATCACCGGCACGATGATCATCTTCACCAGCTTGATGAAGCCGTCGCCGAACGGCTTCATCGCCGTGCCGACATCCGGCCAGAAATGGCCAAGCGCGATACCGATGATGATCGCCGCTATGACCTGAACATACAGATGACGATAAAAGGGGGACTTGCGTATCGGTTTTGAGGCTTGCGATATCAACATTGGCTCCTCCCTGAGACCATCGCTGTCCCGCTATGCGGGGCTTTTCTGCGTGATCTCATCGCAAGCCGCGTGCCAATGTTATAATTTCAGCAAATACAACATGTTACTGTTACAAAACCGCTGATAACGGCTTTCCATGTCCGAAAAGCCGTCGATCGTCTCCGTGCCTTTTACGGTTTCCCGGACATGCCGCCCGACGCGTAACGCGTGCCGGTGGTGCGGAAGGTTTGCAGCCGGTGCGGCAGGTCGCCCCAGCGGGCGAGATCCGCGCACAAGCGTTCCACCGCGTCCTCCGGCAGCACGTGAGGGTCGACAGTCGTGCGCAATTCGAAATCCACGCCGCTGGCTAGCAGATAATGCAGGCTCTCTCTGGCCCGGTCGCCGCTGCGCGGCACGCCCGTCACCCGCTGGTATTCACCGAAGGCCGCCTTGATATCGAACCCGACCCAGTCCACCAGCGGCAGCAGGGCGGCAAGACGCGCCGGATAAGCACCGCCCGAATGAAGGCCGATGCGATATCCCATGGCGCGAACCTGACGGATTGCCGCCGGGAGCTGCTTTTGCAGCGTGGGCTCGCCGCCGGAAAAAACGACGCCGTCGAGCAAGCCTCGCCGGCTTTCCAGAAACGCAACGACGTCCGCCCACGGGATCTTCGCCTCGCTTCTGGCCGGTAGCAACTCAGGGTTGTGGCAGTAGCTGCAATCCCACGGACACCCCTGGCAGAAAATGGTTGCCGCCAGTTGTCCGGGCCAGTCGCAGAACGACATGGGCTCCAGCCCGCCGACCCGGATGAGGTTTTCGCACGGCTCAGTCGCGCCGGGCGCGTTCCTCTTTGAAGTACACCCGTTCATGGAACTCACCCTTTTTGCCGCGATTGAAGGACGAAACCGGACGGTGATATCCCATCACCCGGGTCCAGACCTCACAGCGCTGGCGCTGGTCATCGGGCAGGGCCACGGTATTCGGCCGGTCGGCTGTTGGCGTTACATCGGCATTCGTGACGTTTTTCATGGTGTTTCCTTTCCTCAGGCGGAAGCGCGCAGCCGCTGTTCCAGAATTTCGGCATCGCACTTGGGACAGAACTCATGCTCACCCTCGATGTAGCCATGCTTCGGGCAGACCGAGAACGTCGGGGTGACGGTGATGTAAGGCAGGCGGAAGTTCTCCAGCGCGCGGCGCACGAGCCGCGCGCACGCATCCGCCGAGGCAAGGCGCGTGCCCATGTAGAGGTGAAGAACGGTGCCGCCCGTATATCTGCACTGCAATGCATCCTGCCGCATCAAGGCCTCGAACGGATCGTCCGTGAAACCGACGGGAAGCTGGCTGGAGTTGGTGTAATAAGGCTCATGCTCCGTGCCGGCTTGCAGAATATCCGGATACCGCTTGCGATCCTCGCGGGCGAAGCGATACGTCGCGCCCTCTGCCGGAGTCGCCTCCAGGTTGTAGAGATGGCCGGTTTCCTCCTGAAAACCGACAATCCTCCGGCGCACGTGATCGAGAAGGCGCAGGGCGAGATCGTAGCCCCGATCGCTGGTGATATCCTCCTCGTCGTCAGTGAAGTTGCGGATCATCTCGTTGATGCCATTGACGCCAAGTGTCGAGAAGTGGTTCCGCAGGGTTCCGAGATACCGCCGTGTGTAGGGAAGCAGGCCGTCATCGATGAGCTGCTGCACGAACCGGCGCTTGATTTCGAGGCTGTCGCGGCCAATGGCCAACAGCGCGTCCAGCGCATCGAAAAGGCCCGCCTCGTTACCTTTGTGGAGATAGCCCAGCCGCGCGCAGTTGATCGTGACGACGCCGAGCGAGCCCGTCTGCTCCGCGCTGCCGAACAGGCCGTTGCCGCGTTTCAGCAACTCGCTCAGATCGAGCTGCAAGCGGCAGCACATGGACCGGACCATGTTCGGCTTCATGTCCGAGTTGATGAAGTTCTGGAAATACGGCAGCCCGTATTTGGCCGTCAGCGCGAACAGACGCTGCGCATTCTCGCTCTCCCACGGAAAATCCGGTGTGATGTTGTAAGTCGGAATGGGAAAGGTGAACACCCGGCCGCTGTTATCGCCCGCGGCCATCACTTCCATGTAGGCGCGGTTGATCATGTCCATTTCGGCCTGCAACTCGCCGTAGGTGAAATCTGCTTCCCGTCCGGCGATCAGGGGCCGTTGCGCGCGCAGATCCTCCGGGCATGTCCAGTCGAAGGTGAGGTTCGTGAACGGTGTCTGCGTGCCCCAACGCGACGGCACGTTGAGGTTGTAAATCAGCTCCTGCATGCACTGATGCACCTCGCTGTAACCGAGACCGTCGATGCGCACATAGGGCGCCATGTATGTGTCGAAGGAGCTGAACGCCTGCGCCCCGGCCCATTCGTTCTGGAGCGTGCCGAGAAAATTGACGATCTGCCCGACGGCACTCGACATATGACGCGGAGGGCCGGCCTCCACCTTGCCGGGCACGCCGTTCAACCCCTCCTGCAGCAACGTGCGCAGCGACCAGCCGGCGCAGTAGCCCGACAGCATGTCGAGATCGTGGATATGCAGCGCGCCGGATCTGTGCGCCTCTCCGACAGCCGGCGGATAGACGTGCGACAGCCAATAGTTGGCCACCATCTTGCCGGACACATTGAGAATCAGGCCGCCGAGCGAATAACCCTGATTGGCGTTGGCGTTGACGCGCCAGTCCGAGCGGTCGAGATATTCGTTGATCGCCGATATGACATCGACCGTGACAGCCTCATCCTTCCCGGAATGCCGCGATGGCGACCCCGCATCGGGGAACCATTCGTTACCCGTCGCGGACGCGAGCGGGTTCGGTGTGCTGGCAGCGTGCATCCGGATGCTCCATCATGGGTGAGCCGCCACCGCAGGTGCTGATACCCCTATATGTGGCGATATTTGATGATAGATGCACTATATATTGATTCTATCGCGAATACTCTGGGACAAAACGACACTCCCGCGCATGGGCTGCATGCGCGGGAGTGTCGCGGGGAGTAACGGGGGGTGGGCCGGAAATACCGACCGGGAGAGGCTCAGCTCATGGAATCAGCTCATGGAATCAGCAGCAGGCTTCCCGTCGTGCGCCCGGCCTCCAGATCGGCCTGCGCCCGCGCGGCATCGCCAAGCGGATACTCGCCACCGATTTCAGCCACGATCCCATTGCGCATGGCCGCGAACAGAGCCGCGGCGGCAGGCCTGTATGTCGCCTCGTCGGCGGCATATGCCATCACGCTGGGCCGGGCCAGCGAACGGGCAGGACCGATCTCCTCCACCGCCAGCGGTGGAATCGGCCCGGCAGCCTGACCGATGCTGGCGACCGTGCCGAAACGGCGCGTGCAGACGAGGCTGCGGACCAGCATGTCGCCGCCGATACCGTCGATGGTGTAGTCCACGCCGATCCCGCCTGTCAGAGCGGCGACTTCGGCGGCAAGATCAGCGTTCCGCCCGACGATGACGTGATCTGCGCCATATGCGCGCGCCACGTCAGCCTTCACCGCTGAACCCGCCGTGCCGATGACGGTCGCACCCAGATGCTTCGCCCACCGCACGAGCATCGACCCCAGCCCACCGGCAGCAGCATGAACCAGCAGCGTCGTCCCCGCCGCCACCGGATAGGTCCGTGTCAGCAACATATGGGCGGTCAACCCTTTGAGCATCGAGGCGGCGGCGGTGCTGAACGCGATGTCATCCGGCAAGCGGATGACCCGCCCGGCCGGCAGCGTGCGGGCCGTCGCATAAGCGCCGAGAGGCGCACCCGCATAGGCCACGCGATCACCGATGGAAAACCCGGTGACGCCATCGCCAAGCGCCTCGACCACTCCTGCCGCCTCGACGCCGGGAACGGCGGGCAGAGACAGCGCATAAAGGCCGGTCCGATGATAAATGTCGATGAAGTTGACGCCAACGGCGGCATGGCGAATGCGCACCATACCCGGTGCAGGCTGTTCGGCCGGCACTTGCACAACCTCCAGGTTATCGACGCCGCCGACGCCGGTCAGACGCACTACAGTATCCATCGCAGTCTCCTGAAATCTGGTTCGCGAGATTTGTTGCGGTGATAACCCTATGCGGCAGCGTGTTCCGATGGCGCTCGCGAGGCTGTGGGAGCTGGCAAAAGGGCAACGGGTATCAGACTCGCAATCAGCACGACCGCCGCAACCGTCATGACCCCGGCAAGACTGGTGAGTGAGATAACAACTGCGCCCAGCAACGCACCCGCACCGATCGCAGCGTTGAAGATGGCGACATAAATCGCCGATGCGGGAAGCGCTGCATCGCCCGCCGCCTGGAGAATCCATGTCTGGAAGCCGACAAATACGGCAGCCACACCAATCCCCCAGCCAACCAGCAGGATACCGATGCCGGCCACGCCTGCATCCGCCCCAAACAATCCGATTCCGCCTAAGGATAGCGCCATCACCGCCAGCGCTCCTGAAACCAGCGGCTTCAGGTAGCGGTCCACGAAAGCGCCCGTCAGCACGTTACCGAGAAGACCAGCGACGCCGAAGGTGAGAAGGAGCGCATACAGCGCGTTCGGCGGCATATGCAGACTTTCGGAAAGCACAGGCTCAATGTAGGTGAATGCGGCGAAATGCGCTGTGATCGCACATGCTGTCGCAGCGTAGATACGCAGGAAAATCGGATTGCGGACAATGGCGGCAAGCGCTTTGCGCCCCACCGGCGCGGCAGCCGGAACGCGCGGCACCGAAAAAGCAATGGCAGCGGCGGTCAGAAAAGACAGGCCGGCAATGCACGCAAACGCCGTTCGCCAGCCGTCGAGATGGCCGATGATTCCCGCCAGAGGAACCCCAAGAACACTGGCTGCGGACACACCTCCGAAAATGATGGAAGTTGCAACGCCGACGTGCCTGGCTGGAACGATCTGCGCGCCAAGCGTTCCAATCATCGCCCAGAAGACGCCATGGGCAACAGCGCCGATAACTCTGGCGCCGAATAGCGCCGGGAAGGTCGTGGTCATCGCGGCGACGGCGCTGGACAGCGCCAGCACCAGCATCAGCGCGACAAGAAGCGGTTTGCGTGGCACCCGTCCCAATGCCATCGCCGAAATCAGAGCGGCAGCGGCAGCGATCCAGGCATAGCCGGTCACGATCAACCCGACCTTCGCTTCCGTTTCGCCAAGATCGCCTCCTATCGACGTCAACAGCCCGATGGGCGCCAACTCCGAGGTGACGATAGCGAACGATCCGATCCCCAGCACGCCGACAGCCAGCCAGCGTCGCCACGAGGCGCGTTCTTCCTGTTCTTGCATTTGGATTGAACCTTGAATTGAGAAAAGTCCGGCAGCCACTCACAAGCAGGCCGGAGATGTCAGACAGCTTGAGCGGCGAAAGCTTTTTTGGCGGCGGAAATGCCATTCATGCAGGCGGGAACACCGGCATAAACCGCTATCTGAAGCAGGATTTCGATGATCTCTTCGCGGGTGACACCCGTATGCAGAGCAGCAAGGATATGGAACTCCAACTGTTCAGGCGCCGTCCCCATTGCCATCAAAGCCGCGACCGTCAGCATCTCTCGCGTGCGAAGATCGATACCCGGACGAGACACAACGTCCGCGAATGAAAAACCGAGAACGATTTCAAGAAAATCATCCGACAGTGCATCCAGATTGGCGGCAACACGCGCTGGCGCGTCGGGATCAAGCTGCTCAAGGACTGCGAGAGCCTTCGCACGGCGATCCAGGGTCATGCGTTGACCCCTTTCATGCCTTCGGCGGTGTAGCGCTCTCCGGCGACGGCCAGTCC
Organism: Pseudochelatococcus contaminans; assembly: GCF_014195635.1. Classification (GTDB taxonomy): domain Bacteria; phylum Pseudomonadota; class Alphaproteobacteria; order Rhizobiales; family Beijerinckiaceae; genus Pseudochelatococcus; species Pseudochelatococcus contaminans. Next base: position 522,854 of record NZ_JACICC010000002.1, read on the forward strand.
GGCGATGGCGTGTTCGAGCGTCGTGCGTTCCTCGTCGCTCAGCCGTATGCCAGCCGCTGCCGCATTCTCTTCAAGATATTTGATGCGCTTGGTGCCGGGTATTGGCACGATGTCGTTGCCCTTGGCCAGCAGCCACGCCAGCGCAACCTGCGCGGGGGTGCAGCCCCTTGCGTCGGCGATGCCGCGCACCACCTCCACCAACGCGCCGTTGGTCGCGGCATTGTCCGGGGAGAAGCGCGGCAGACTGGCGCGGAAGTCGCCATCCTCGAACGATGCCCCGGCCTGAAACCGCCCGGTGAGAAAGCCTCGCCCCAGCGGGGAATAGGCCACGAAGCCGATACCCAGTTCGCGGCAGGCCGGCAGGATCTCGGCTTCCACGTCGCGGGTCCAGAGCGAATACTCGGTCTGCACCGCCGTCACCGGATGCACGGCGTGGGCACGGCGCAATGTTTCGGCGCTCACCTCGCACAGGCCGATATGGGCGATCTTGCCTTCCTGCTTCAGCGCAGCCAATCCCTGCATCGTTTCCTCAATGGGGCGCTCGCGCTCGATGCGGTGAACATAATAAAGGTCGATCCGCTCGACACCCAGCCGCTTGAGCGATCCCTCGCAGGCCCAGCGCATATAATCCGCGCTGTTATCGATGCTGCGCGCATATTCGCCGGGCTTGCGCACGATGCCGAATTTGGTCGCGATCTTCACCCTTGCGCCACTGTCTTTCAGAAAACGGCCGATCAGCTCCTCGTTATGATGCGGACCGTACATGTCGGCGGTATCGAAAAAATCGATGCCCAGATCGACCGCACGCCGCAGCACCGCCATCGATTCCGCATCGTCGCGCGGGCCGTAGAACTCACTCATTCCCATGCAACCGAGTCCGATCGCCGAAACCGGAAAATCGGCGCCAAGCACCCGCTCAGGCATTTGTTCAAGCATCCGTTGCTGCATTGCCATGCTCCTTGCTCATCAAGATCAGGAGGAAGGATGCTTTTCTTTTTAGGGCAAGAAAACCGCCGCAAACCGTAATCCGTTTTCCAAAAACGGAAACTACCGGGGCGAGAGACGGGTGCAACATTGCGAGGGGTTGAAGCGCGGAGCGTTTTCCCCCTCTCCGCCCGCTGTTTCGGCATGGGTGCCCTGACATGGAGGCCGTAGCGCCCATGCAGCGGCGCACGCATACTGCATCAAAGGCTCGGAGGATAACGAGTCAGCGGGAACAAAGAATGAGCAGTCCTTCCATTTCCGCCCGGCCCGCACCCGATGTGCTGCTGGGTTTTTCGTGTGCGCTCTTCACCTATCTGTCGTGGGGGCTGCTGCCGCTCTACATGAAGCAGGTCGCGCATGTGCCGTTCGCGGAGGTCATCGCGCACCGCATTCTGTGGGCGCTTCCTTCCGCTGCGCTGCTGCTGCTGGTGATGGGCGGTATGCCATCGATGCGCCTTGCCCTGCGCAGCCCGCGCATCATCGGCATGGCCACGGTGACGGCGTTGCTGATTTCGTGCAACTGGACTGTCTACACCTGGGCCGTCATCAACAACCGCACGCTCGATACGGCGCTGGGTTATTACATCAACCCGCTGGTCAGCGTGCTGATGGGCGTGGTGCTGCTGCGCGAGCGGATCGCCCGGCCCCTGGTGATCGCCGTGGTGCTGGCTTCCATCGCTGTGGGTATTCTCACCGTACAGGCCGGCGGCCTGCCGTGGGTGTCGCTGGTGCTGCCGGCCTCTTTCGCCACCTACGGCTATTTGCGCAAGACGCTGCCGGTGGAAGCCCTGCCCGGTTTCACGCTGGAGGCACTGATCCTGTCCTTGCCGGCGGTGGCTTACGTGGCCTGGCTCACGGCGAGCGGCAGCAGCCATTTCGGTATCGACGCCACCGATACTTTCTGGCTGATCATGGGCGGGCCGATCACCGCCCTGCCGCTGGTGACATTCGCGATTGCCGCCCGCAACCTGCGACTGAGCACCGTCGGCGTGATGCAGTTCATCGCCCCCACCATCGCCTTCCTGATTGCGGTATTCGTTTTCGGGGAGCCGTTCTCGCTCACGCGCGGCATCGCGTTCGGCTTCATCTGGGCGGGGCTGATCATCTATAGCTGGTCTGGCTTCGTCAACGCTCGCAAGCATCAGACCCGGCGATAAAAAACGCCGCCCGGCTGACGGGCGGCGCTCGGATCGTGGCCTCGTTTTACTGCAACGCGAAGCGGAATGCGCCTTAGCGCAGCTTCAGCGCCGCCTTGCCGGCGTAAAGCGCATAGGGGCCAAGCTCTTCCTCGATACGGATGAGCTGGTTGTACTTGGCGATCCGGTCTGAGCGGCTGAGCGAGCCGGTCTTGATCTGGCCGGCGTTGGTCGCGACGGCGAGATCGGCAATGGTCGCATCCTCGGTCTCGCCCGAACGGTGCGAGATGACGGAGCGATAGCCGTTGCGGTGCGCCAGATCGATGGCGGCAAGCGTCTCGGTGAGCGAGCCGATCTGGTTGACCTTGACCAGAATGGCGTTGGCGACGCCCTTGTCGATGCCTTCCTGAAGGCGCGCGACATTGGTGACGAACAGATCGTCACCGACCAGCTGCACGCGGTCGCCGATGCGTTCGGTAACCTGCTTCCAGCCTTCCCAGTCGTCTTCGGCAAAGCCGTCCTCGATGGTGACGATGGGATAGTTGCCGACCAGCTTCTCCAGATAATCGACCTGCTCGGTCACGGAGCGGGTCTTGCCTTCGCCGGCATAGACGTACTTGCCGTCCTTGTAGAACTCGGTCGCGGCCACGTCGAGGCCCAGCACCACGTCGTCGCCGGGCTTGAAGCCAGCCTGCTCGATCGCCTTGACGATGAAGTCCAGCGCTTCTTCCGCCGACTGCACGTTGGGTGCGAAACCGCCCTCGTCGCCCACGCCGGTATTGTGGCCGGCGGCTTGCAGGCTCTTCTTCAGGGTGTGGAAGATTTCAGCGCCGACGCGCACCGCCTCGCGGATGGAATCCACGCCAACCGGCAGGATCATGAACTCCTGAAAATCGATGGGGTTGTCGGCATGGGCGCCACCGTTGATGATGTTCATCATCGGCACGGGGAGCACGCGCGCGGAGGTGCCGCCGATGTAGCGATACAGCGTCAGCCCGGAAGAATCGGCGGCGGCCTTGGCCACGGCGAGCGAAACACCGAGGATGGCGTTCGCGCCAAGGCGGGCCTTGTTCGGCGTGCCGTCGAGCGCAATCAGCGTCTCGTCGATTTTCACCTGCTCCTCGGCATCGAAACCGCCGATGGCCTCGAAGATCTCGCGGTTGACCGCATCCACAGCGTTCAGCACGCCCTTGCCGCCGTAACGGTCGGCATTGCCGTCACGCAGCTCGACAGCCTCATGGGCGCCGGTGGAGGCGCCGGAGGGCACGGCCGCGCGGCCGACGGACCCGTCCTCAAGCACCACGTCCACTTCCACGGTAGGGTTGCCGCGGCTATCGAGAATTTCACGTGCGATGATATCAACGATGGCAGTCATCAAGGGCTCCTTGCGCCGGCTTCGATGCAGACAGGCAAGGCCGCACCATGCGGCCCGCAATCTCTCAACACAGCGGCTTTTACGACAAAAACCGCGCGCTGAAAACGAACTTGGCGCGCGGAACACCGATACCCGGTTGAAAACGGGCAGCGGCGTCACTGTGCCGCCACGCATTCGGTTGTAAATACGAGTAGCTGTAAACTTTTCATTAACCTTAACGCGGCCAAGACGTCTGTAATTCTCGATAACACACTGAATTACAAAACGAATTGCCGCGAACACCCGAAGTGCGCAATCGGCGTCGTCCGATACGGATTAGTTAACGGAATTTAACCTCTCTTGCCAGCCAGACGCAGATGGTCAAAAGCTAACGGTAAGTTAATGATGAGGTTCAATCGTGAGCAGCGCCCCGTTTTCCGCAGTCGCCATCATGATCGGTTTCGCCGCCTTGCTGCTTGGCACCCTTGATGCCGGTGTAGCGCGGGCACGCCCCAGTGCGATCGTGCTGCCGGTTGCGGCAACGACGCAGGAAGCTTGGCAGAAAGAAACAGGGCTCACCGCCCACCCCATCGGCTGGGAAAACTTCTGCGGCAAGAATCCGGCAACCTGCCGCGAGCGCGATGACCGTCATGGCATCATCGCGCTGGATGCTGCCTCGTGGGCGCTGATCCTCAAGACCAACATCGACGTCAACGCCGCCATCACCCCCATGTCGGACGAAGAACAGTGGGGCGTTGCGGAATCCTGGGATTTCCCGGACAGCGGCTATGGCGATTGTGAGGATTACGTGCTGCTGAAGCGCCGCCTGCTGCACAGGGCCGGCCTGCCGCTGGCCGCGCTGATGATAACCGTGGTGCGGGATCTGGAAGGGGCTGGCCACGCGGTGCTGACGGTGCGCACGGACCGCGGCGATTTCATCCTCGACAACAAGCGCAACCGCGTGCTGCTCTGGAGCGAAACCGGCTACGGCTACATCAAGCGTCAGGCCAATCTCAACCCCATGCGGTGGGTTTCGTTAGGCCCGGCTGCGCCCGGCATGGCCGCAACCGCAGCACGGTGATGTGGCGAGCCGGTCGCTGTCAGCGTCCGACCCGCCGCGCAGCCCACATACCGACCAGCATGGCAGGCACGAAAACATAGGTGCCGGTCGCACCTACGCCCAGCGACGCGAATGCCGGGCCGGGGCAAAACCCGCCCAGCCCCCAGCCGATGCCGAAAAGCGCCGCTCCGAGCACGAGCGGATTGTCGATATCCCGCTTCGTGGGCAGATGAAACGCGGTGTCGAACACCGGCCTTCCGCGCGCCAGCACGAACCGGAAGCCGATAAAGGCCACCAGCACCGCGCCGCCCATGACAAAGGCCAGCGACGGATCCCAGGTGCCGAAGACATCGAGAAAATTGAGCACCTTGGCCGGATTTGCCATGCCGGACACGATCAGGCCGACACCGAAGAGCAGGCCAAGCAGTAGATTGACGATCACCGGCATGGTCAGCCTCCGATCACATGGCGGACGATGTAAACCGTCACGAACGCCGTCAGCATGAAGACCAGGGTCGCCACGATCGAGCGCGGCGACAGGCGCGACAGACCGCACACACCGTGGCCGGATGTGCAGCCCCCGCCGAGCACAGCGCCGAAACCGACCAGCAATCCAGCGACAACCAGCAGCGGATAATTCGATGATACGGCCTGAAGAACCGGCTCTCCAGTCACCGCCTCAACGAGCGCGGGCGACAGGACGAGGCCCAGAATGAAGGCAAGACGCTCCTGAAAGTGCGAATCGGTCGGGGGGAACAGGCGGCTGGCAATACCGCTGATGCCGGCGATGCGCCCTTCCAGCGCCAGCAGCAGCACAGCGGACAGGCCGATGAGAGCGCCACCTATAAATGAGGCAATGGGAGTAAACTCGGTCATGGTCATCCTTTCGCGCCGGCAAGCGTGCGGCAGCGGTCGATCCTAACCATGTTATTGTCGCGCAAATGGATGCCGGATACCAGCCACTGCCCAAAGCTCACCGCTTAAGTTTTGCTTCAGGCCACCTGCCCTGCGCGACGACGCCGGGGGCCAAAGAGACATGCGGCGGCGAAAACCACCCCGGCGACCGTCGCGATCATGCCCGCGGCGCTCAAAGCGTGGCTGAAACCGAACCAGGATGGTGCAAAAGCCGCCAGGCAATAGCCGACGACGGCCGAAATCACCGCGAAGGCAACGCTCCAGAGCAGTTGCGGAAAAAGGCGGTCCGTCATGAGCCGCGCCGCGCCCGCGGGGCAGATGAACATGGCCACGACGATGATCGCGCCCACGGCATCGAACGCCATCACCGCCACCACCGCCACCACGACCGCAAGGGCCAGCCCGACGAGACCCGGACGCGCACCGACGGTGGCTGCGAAACCGGGGTCGAACGTGCCGATGAACAGCTCTTTCCAGAACACGGCGATGAACACGCAAACCGCCAGCAGCGTCAGCGCGAGACGCGGCACCTGCGGCGGCAGTTGCGCAAGGGCTGCGGAATCGAACAGCGAATGCCAGCCCTCGCCGTCGAACCAGACGATGCTCTCCAACGAGCCATAAAGCGCATGCTCGACATCGAGATGCACATGGCCGGTGTTCGTCTGCTCCAGCAGCAGGATGCCGCCCGCGAACATGGCCGTGAACACCACACCCATCGCGGCACCCGGCTCGATACGCCCGACGCGGCGGATAATCTCGATCAGCACCAGCGATCCGACAGCGGCAAGGCCCGCGCCCAGCAGCATCGGCCCGGCCGCGACCGATCCCGTGATGACGAACGCCAGCACGATGCCGGGCAGCACGACATGGCTGACCGCATCGCCCACCAGCGCCTGCCGGCGCAGCACCAGGAAATTCCCCGGCAGCGCGCAGCACACCGCCGTCAGCACACCCACGACGAGCGGCGGCAGGTTGAGCATGACGAAATCGCTATTCATCTGGAAATCTCCGTCCGGCCAGCCATCAATGCACCGCCACGCGCGCTTCGAGATCGCGCACGATATCGGAAGGCAACGCATCGTTGATGGGCGTCAGGCCGTGATAGCCCCCTGCCGCTGCTTCATCCGGAAACAGCCGTCGATAAAGGCTCCACAATGTTTCCTCGCGCTGCGCCGCCTTCGCGGCTGCATGGCCGGCGGGCGTCGGCACGCCATCGGCGCGGATGAAGCCCGCACGGCGCAGCACGCGTAAGGTCATGCGGTCGTAGACGGGTTCGTCGCGCGCCATCGCCAGCAGACCCTGCCGCTCATGCACGCGCGCACGCAGCGCCAGCATCTCCATCTGCCCCGCCAGCAGGCCGCGCAGGGGGGAAAACACAAGCGACACCACAAACACCGCGAACGACACCAGCACGATCAAGGCCCCCGTGGGCAACCCCGGCCCCAGCGATGAAATCACCGCTCCGGCATAGGCGGAAAACGCACCGACCGCCGCCGCGATGAGCGGCAACCTGCCGGGGCGATTGGTCCAGAAGCGGGCGATGACCGGCGGCAGGATAGTGAGAGCAACAATGAGCACCAGCCCCGCCACCTTCAGCCCGATGACCGTCACGATCAGCGCCAGCGCCAGCAAGGCAAGGTCAGTCATGCGCACGCTGATGCCCTGCGTCGCAGCATAGGCCGGATCGAAGCTGACCAGCGTGAACGGCCGGCGCAACACGTACACCGCCACGCCGCACAACGCGGCAGCGACCGCGATCAGTTCCGCCTCCGAACGCAGCATGCCGGCGGTCGAGCCAAGCAGAAAGCCGCCGATGCCCGCCCTACGCCCGGTGTCCATCACCTGAATGACGGTCAGCAGCGTCACGCCAAGGCCGAAAAATACCGACAGCACCGCGCCGATGGCGACATCCTCGGTGAGCCGGGTGCGCCGCGTCACCCACTCCAGCGCCAGCAGGCCAAGCCATGCACTCAACGCCGCGCCCAGCATGAGGCCGGGCATGAACCGCCCGTCGCCAGTGGCCAGCGCCATGACGATGAACGCCAGCGCCAGCCCCGGCAACGTGGCATGGGAGATGGCGTCGCTGACAAGCGAGCGCTTGCGGAGCATCATGAAGGCGCCCACTGCTCCCGCGCTCGCGCCCAGCAGCGCCGCGCCGATGGTGACCAGCGTGGTATTGTAACCGGCGGAGAAAAACAACGCGGCCATCAGCTTCTGATCAAAAAGTGCGTCCATGACTGTCTCACGCACCTGCGCCCTGAACGGCCACCAGCCGTCCGCCATAGGTTTCCTGCAACTTGGCGGGCGTGAACGTCTCCGCCACCGGGCCGGAGGCGATGCGGCGCACGTTCAGCAGCAGCACATGGTCGAAGTAGTCCTGCACCGTGCCAAGATCGTGGTGCACGCAGATGATGGTTTTACCCCGCGCCTGCAAATCCTTGAGCACGGCCACGATGGCGCGCTCCGTCACCGCATCGACGCCGGCGAAAGGCTCGTCGAGAATATAAAGATCCGCATCCTGCGCCAGAGCGCGGGCGATGAATACGCGCTGCTGCTGGCCGCCCGACAACTGGCCGATCTGCCGCGCGGCGAACGCCGCCATGCCCACGCGCTCAAGACAGTCGAGCGCCTTCTGCCGATAGCGGTTGCCGGCCAGCCGCAGCAATCCAAGCCGGCGATAAAAACCCATGCTGACGACATCAATCACCGTTGCGGGAAAATCCCAGTCGATGCTGGCCCGCTGGGGCACGTAGGCAATGCGCGCCATGGCACGCTCCACCGGCGCGCCAAATACACGCACTTCGCCCGCGATGCGTGGCACGATGCCGAGCGCCGCCTTGATGAGCGTGGACTTTCCCGCGCCGTTCGGGCCGACGATGGCAACCATGGCCCCGGCGGGCACGGTAAAATCCACCGATAGCAACGCTGGTTTTCCACCGTAGCTGACCGTGAGGCCGGTAATGGCGAGCGGGCTGTCGACGTCATGCGCGGCGCGCTCCCCTGCCGGGGGCGTCTGGCCAGCGCCGACGACGCGAAGAGGCTTTACGCTATCGAGCATGATGACGTGCATTCCCTTATGGGTCAGGCGCGGCCCCCGAGCGAGACAGACTGTCGCGAAAGGGAGAGACCCGTACGAAAGGCGAAAAATCGTGCGGGAGGTCAGAACGAAGACCACACCTGCCGGATATGAAATGCAATTTAATGCAATTGCGAATTATATGCAATAAGCATCATTAACGGCGCTTGCAGATGATTGGCGAGGCTTGCGGATGGCTGGTACGGCTTGCGGACAACTGGCGAGTCTGGCAGCGTGCGCTGGTGCGGTCATGCGCGCCATGATACGCAAGCCGCATGATACGCACCCAGCATGCCCCGCGTCCGGACAGGATCATCATGCCAGCTTTCTCCATCTTCGCGTTACCCATCTCTGCGTTACCTATGCCCGCATTCCTGCACACGCGCCTTGCCGCCTCGATTCTCGTCGTCGCTTCCGTGCTGGCCTGCGGATCGACGGCCATCGCCCAGGACAACGCCAGCCAGGAAGCCGCCCGCCGGCAGACCGTGCTGAAGTCCCTGCCGCAGGACGCAGCCCGCCGCCTCTTCGGCTTGACGCAAACGCCATCGCAGACCGCACCACAGGTTTATGGCTTTTATTCAAAGGGCTGTGTGGGGGGAGCCGTGGAACTGCCGGCTGATGGCGACAACTGGCAGGTGATGCGCCCATCGCGCAACCGGGCCTTTGGCCATCCGGTGCTGATCGATTTCCTGAAGGATATTGCCGCCAGCGCCCCGCAGGCCGCAGGCTGGCCGGGGCTTCTTGTGGGCGACATCGGTCAGCCACGGGGTGGGCCGATGCTCACGGGCCACGCCTCGCACCAGAACGGCATCGATGCCGACATCTGGCTGACGCCAAGCCCCACGCGCCGCTTCACACAGCAGGAACGCAACAACATTTCCGCCGTCAACGTGGTCGCCAAGGACTGGAACGATATCGACCCCGCCCGCTGGACGCAGGCGCATCACAGGCTTCTGCGGCATGTCGCGTCGCAGCCGCAGGTCGCGCGGTTGTTCGTGAACCCGGCGATCAAGAAGGCTTTATGCCGGGAGGCCACCGGCAACCGGGCATGGCTGTCGAAAGTGCGGCCGACCCCCGGTCATAATTACCACTTCCACATTCGCCTCGCCTGCCCCGGCGGCAACCCGGTCTGCCGCGATCAGGATCCGCCGCCGAAAAACGATGGTTGCGGCCCGGAGCTTGACTGGTGGTTCTCGGAGGAAGCAAGGCGTCCGAAGAAGCCGACACCTCCGCCGCCGCCACTGACGCTCGCAGATCTGCCGGCCCAGTGTGCGCAAGTGCTAGCCGCTCCTTAGGGCACTGGCCGTGCCAAAAAACAGGCCCCCGTCTCGATAAAACGGGGGCCTGGCGGTGTCAGCGGCTGGAATGGTTTACACAACCGAAGCCGGCACAGCGCAGGTGACGCCCGTGCCGCCCAGCCCGCAATAGCCGTTGGGATTTTTCGCCAGATATTGCTGATGATAATCTTCGGCAAAATAAAGCGGCTGCGGGCCGCCGATCTCGGTGGTTACAGCGGGAAAGCCCGCGCGCGCCAGTGCGTTTTCATAATCGGCACGGGAGGCGAGCGCCGCAGTGAGCTGCGCATCGTTCGACACATATATCGCCGAGCGATACTGCGTGCCGATATCGTTGCCCTGCCGGTTGCCCTGCGTCGGATCGTGACTTTCCCAAAATGCCTTGAGAAGACGCCCGAAGCCATCATCAGCCGGATCGTAAGCGACGAGCACGACCTCGGTATGTCCGGTGCGGCCGGAGCAGACTTCCTCATACGTCGGATTAGGCGTGATGCCGCCAGCGTACCCCACTGCCGTAACCCACACGCCGGGCAGTTGCCAGAACAGCCGTTCCGCGCCCCAGAAACAGCCAAGCCCCAGCAGCACGGTTTCGGTGCCTTCGGGATACGGCCCCTTGAGCGGCCTGCCGTTGACGAAATGCGTTTCGGCGGTCGGCAGCGGCGTCTCGCGCCCTGGCAGCGCGGTGTCGCGTGTCGGCAGGGTCAGCTTGGCCGACAGATCCTTGAATAAAGCCATAAGCCACCTCCATCAGCGACGGCATTCTCTCATCTCAGGGTGGAGAAGCCGATCGGTTCAGCCGGTCGCTGGCCGAGCCACAGCAGGATCGCACCCAGCACGAGAGCGGCAGCAAAGGCCGGAGCCTCGAAAACGTTAACCAGCACAGGATCCCATAGGTAAGGGCTGATCGTCTCCACCGCAAGCGGCTCGATGCGCGGATAGAACGACGGCATCAGCCACGCCAGCACCGGCCCCAGTTGCGTGAACGCCAGCCGGTCGTCGGCAATGGCGCGCACGCCATCCACTACGAACGTGACAAACCCGGCGGCAATGAACAGAAAACCGGCAAGACGAAGCAGAAACCGCATGAACCCGTTCCACGATCCGGCACGGCGGATCGCGATACCGCCGGTTGCACCGGCGCAGCAGATCGTTTCAGCGAAACGACGCCCCGCGCCAGCTTTGATGTGAGCTGATGACGCCGCAACATCGGACATACTCATCCGCGCGGCGGCATCCTGAAAATATCAACCTGCGGCGTTGCGGACAAGCCCGCGCCCGCTATCAGACGATGTTGATCGTCACATCGACATTGCCCCGGGTCGCATGGGAATAGGGGCAAATCTTTTCGTGGGCCGTGTCGACGAGTTCGCGTGCTTTTTCGGCATCGACGCCGTCCAGATGCGGTTCGAGCTTCACGGTAATCTGGAAGCCGCCGGCATCACGCGGACCGATGCCGACATGCGCCGTCACCGTTGTATCGGGGCCAAGCTTGACACCAGCCTCGCGCGCGGCGAAACGAATCGCACCCTCGAAGCAGGCGGCATAGCCGGCCGCGAACAGTTGCTCGGGATTGGTGCCGGCACCGCCGGGTCCGCCGAGTTCCTTCGGCACGATCAGATCGGCCTCAAGTACACCATCGGAACTGCGGATATGGCCCTCGCGGCCGCCCTTGGCGGTGGCGGTCGCGGTGTAGAGAACTTTCCCGGTCATCACAAACCTCCCGCGCCATCATCGGATCGCGGAGCACGACCGCATGAGACGCGGGGGAACTATGACCCAGCCAGCCGTCACAACCAAGCCGGAACGTAGCCGCAGTGAGAACGACAACGGGGAATCACCGATGGTCATTCCCCGGCGATCATCAATCCTTGGCGCGCTCGACGTAGCTTCCGTCTTCCGTCTGCACGACGATGCGGGTGCCTGTGGAGATGTGCGGCGGCACCATGACGCGCACGCCGTTGGACACGATCGCAGGCTTGTAGGAGGACGAAGCCGTCTGGCCCTTCACGGTCGGCTCGGTCTCGGTCACTTCCAGCACCACGCGGGCAGGCAGTTCGATGGCCACGGCGTTGCCCTCGTAGATCGAGAGCTTCACGACCATGCCTTCCTGCAGATACACGGCCTGATCGCCGACCACATCAGCGGTAACCGTGAGCTGCTCGAAGCTTTCCGGGTTCATGAACACGTAGGCTTCGCCGTCCTGGTAGAGGTAGGAGTAATCAATATCCTCGACGAACGCGCGTTCCACCTGCTCGGTGGTCTTGTAGCGATGCGACACCTTCACGCCGTCGGAGATGCGGCGCATGTCGATCTGCGTCGTCGGCGTACCCTTGCCCGGGAAGAAGCTTTCGGCGGAGAGAACGACGCACAGGTGGCCATCGACCTCAAGGATATTGCCTTTACGAACGGAACTCGCGATAACCTTCACGTGTCGAACCTCTGATTGTCATCTGTCTGAAAAAGGCGCGCCCACCGAAGCCGGTGGATTTGCGGCAGTTGCGCGCCACCTTACTCATCCCGGCGACAATTGCCAGATACCCGAGACCAGATTTTAATGGCCGAACCCGATTCAATGACCGAATCCGGCAATTTTTTCGCTCCGGAAATCTTCACGCCCGCAAACCATGCCGCCCGCCGCCCCCGCCTCATGGTGCGACAGCGCATTATGGCCGCGCTGCGCGCGTTCTTCGAGAACGAGGGCTTCATCGAGGTCGAGACACCTGCCCTGCAGCGCTCACCCGGCAACGAAGCACACCTGCACGCCTTCCTGACGCATTTTATCGAGGGCGATGCGGAGCGTCCTCTTTATCTGCACACGTCGCCCGAATTCGCCTGCAAGAAGCTGGTCGCGGCCGGCGAATCGCGCATCGTCAATTTCGCGCGCGTCTACCGCAACCGCGAGCGCAGCCCCCTGCATCATCCCGAGTTCACGCTGGTCGAATGGTATCGCGCCCACGCCCCCTATGAAGCGCTGATGGACGATTGCACCGCGATGCTGCGTCTTGCCGCCAGAACGGCGAACGCCGCCGAGCTGCGTTTTCGCGGCATTATCGCCGATCCCTTCGCGGAGCCCGAGCGCATCAGCGTGGCGGACGCCTTCACCCATTTCACCGGCATCGATTTGCTCGCCACCATTCCGGACGATCCCGCCGCGCCGCCGGATCGCGATGCGCTGGCGCAGGCCGCCGCTGACATCGGGGTGCGCATCGTTGCGGACGATACGTGGTCGGACGTGTTCAGCCACATCCTGAACCAGCGTATCGAGCCGCATCTGGGCCATGGCCGTGCGACGTTTCTGGATGCCTACCCTGCCCATGAAGCCGCTCTTGCCCGCCGCCAAAGCGCGGATCCGCGCCTCTCCGAGCGTTTCGAACTTTTCGTCTGCGGCGTCGAGCTGGCCAACGGTTTCGGCGAACTGACCGACGCGGTGGAGCAGCGCCGCCGCTTCATGCTGGAAATGGACGAGAAGCAGCGCGTCTACGGCGAGCGCTATCCCCTCGATGAGGCCCTGCTGGCGCTGCTGCCGGCCATGCCGCCGACCAGCGGGATCGCACTCGGCCTCGATCGGCTGGTCATGCTCGCCACCGATGCCGCGCGCATCGAAGACGTGTTGTGGGCGCCCGTTTCCATTCCGGAAGACCGGCCATGACGCATACCGTGGTTCCGATGCCGGTGGAGGAACTGCCCTTCCGCGAGGGCAAGCCCCGGCCCGCCCCCCTGAATGCGCACACCCTGCGCCACGCGGATGAACTGGCGGACGCCGGACTTGTCGCCCCGCAGCAGCAGGCGGACATCGAGCGCGTCGCCGCCCGTTATGCCGTCGCCATCACGCCGACGATCGCCGGGATGATCGACGGCGACAACCCCGACGATCCGCTGGCCCGCCAGTTCGTGCCCGATGCGCGGGAACTCGTGCAGACGCCGCAGGAGCGGGATGATCCCATCGGCGACCACGCGCATTCGCCCGTCGAGGGCATCGTGCACCGATACCCGGATCGCGTGCTGCTCAAGCCGGTGCACGTCTGCCCGGTCTATTGCCGTTTCTGTTTCCGCCGCGAGATGGTCGGCCCCGGCAAGGAAAGCGCGCTCGGAGCCGAAGCACTCGATGCCGCCATTGCCTATATCGCCTCGCGCCCGGAAATCTGGGAGGTCGTTCTGACCGGCGGCGACCCATTGATCATGGCCCCGCGCCGTATCGCGCACCTGATGAGCCGGCTGGCAACCGTGGACCACGTCAAGGTAGTGCGCTGGCATACGCGCGTGCCGGTCGTCGCGCCGGAGCGCATCACCCCGGCGCTGGTGGAGGCGCTGCGTGTGCCGGGCAAGGCCGTCTACGTGGTGCTACATGCGAATCACGCCAGCGAATTCGGACCGGAAGCCCGCGAAGCGTGCGCGCGCCTCGTCGACAATGGCATCGTCATGTTGAGCCAGTCGGTGCTGCTGCGCGGGATCAACGACGACGCGGAAACGCTCGGCGCGCTGATGCGCATCTTTGTGGAGAATCGCATCAAGCCCTATTACCTGCACCATGGCGACCTTGCGCCCGGAACAAGCCATTTTCGCACCTCGATTGCCGGGGGACAGGCGTTGATGCGCGCGTTGCGCGGCCATTACTCCGGCCTGTGCCAACCCACTTACGTCCTGGATATCCCCGGCGGCCACGGCAAGGCCGCCATCGGTCCATGCGAGGCCGTTGCGCAAGAAGATACTGACGATTGGCGCGTTCGCGATTTTCGCGGCAACACCCATCGCTATCCGCCGGCGTGAGCCAATCGGCAAAACAGCAGACAGCAACACCGCCAGACCAGCGCAGCGCGAGGCTTCACCCGAATCTTAATCCACCGGCGGACGATTGCCGCGCATAGCCTTGATGCCCGACCGGCGCGACTTTTCCTCAAGCCGCCGCCGCGTTGATGCCTTCGTGGGCTTGGTGGGACGACGTATAGCTGGCCGTTTCGCCGCCTCGCGAATCAAATCAACCAGACGTTGCAGAGCATCGGCCCGGTTACGCTCCTGCGTGCGGAAATTCCGTGCAGTGATGACGATCACGCCGTCGCGCGTCAGCCGCTGACCAGCCAATGCCATCAGGCGCTCGCGCACGTCTTCGGGCAGGTTGGGCGAGTTGCGCGCGTCGAAGCGAATCTGCACGGCAGTAGCGACCTTGTTGACGTTCTGCCCGCCGGGGCCGGTTGCCTGAATGAAGCTTTCTGCAACCTCGTCTTCGTCAATCGCGATGAAATGGGTAATGGAGATCATGGTCGCATCCGGTCACCGGCGCGCACCCCATTGCTTTCCGGCTTTTGTATGAAACTCCGGTAAGCGACAGATTATGATTGAAGTGGCTTCAGACAAAATGGCATCTGCCTCGCCTGAAGTTCCTCCATGCTGAATGCCGACGCGCGATCCGGCACCCACGGGCTTTACGATGCGCCTTATATCAGCACGCGAGGCCGCCACGCCAGCGCAATGACCAAACCATGCACGTCACCAGAACCGATCAGGCGGTCAAGGCTGACCGTCTGATCGGTTTCGTCTGATCGGGAGCAGACCGTTCAGCTTCCGGCCACGCGCTTCAGCGCCGCCGCGGAACCGTCGAGCGGGAACTTGAACTCGGCTGTGCGGCCATCGATGAGCGTGATCGTAGCGGTTGCCTCGGCACCGGCGGTCACTTCTTTGACGAACGGCGCATCAGCGGGCAGCGTCGCATCGCACTGGTTCGGCGAGCAGGCTGTGTATGCGAGCTTGCGGGCGGCTGCGCTGCCGACCTTGAGGCTCACGCCCGGCGCAAGCTGGACGCCGGTCGGCGTCTGGATGACGGAAGTCAGCTTGTTCGCCTGATCCTTACCCACGACCCAGACCAGAACGATGTTGCCGCTGTCTTTGTCGGCCACGCGCAACATAGCCGCGCAATCGTTCTTCTTGTCCTCAAGGTCGCGGCAGGTCACGGTCCACGCGTTGTAAACCGTGGTCTCGACGCGCTGGGGTGTGGTCGGTGCCGCGGCATTCTGGTCCTGCGCAGCCGCGTATCCACCCCCGATTCCGGCGGGAAGCAACAACCCGCCTGCAAATGCCACAACAGCCGCCGCACCGGCGGTCAATGTCTTTACCAAATCGTTCATCGCCCAGCCTCTTGATGGTCACATTCTGCCGTTCGCGCCATCATATGCAGCAATTCTGAATAATACGTCGCGAATCGCGACATATCTATCATGCTTTGCACTGTATGCGATAAAAAAGAGAGCGCCGCCAAAGACGACACTCCCGCAATCGACAATAGATATATTGCCCGGCAAAATAGTTTTAACAATTCTGAAAAGAATCGTGAAACAACCGGCAAGCAATCGCAACGCGCGACTTTGCGTCAGCTTGGCCCAAACTCGGCCCAAACCCAGCCTCAGCGTGTCGGAACCTTCAGACCCGTCGACTCGCCAGAAAGATAAGGCCGCTCGAAGCGACGCCGATCATTCTGATCGAATGGCTGACCCTTGGCCGAATCGGCCACATAGTTAGGCACCCGGCCACCGCCGGAAGGCGGCGCGGCATGAAGGAAGCTGTCATCCTGCCCGCGGGACTGCCCGGCAGGTCCCGCGGCGAAAACGGGGAATGCCGTCAGGGAGACGGCCATGATGATCACTGCACGAACCATTTCTACATTCCTTACCTGGAATTTCCGGATAACAGGGCCCTGCCCTCTCCGCGAACATGACGCTGCATCATACACGTTGCACCATGAGAGGCGATACCGTGTTTTCGTGTCCCGTCAACAACAATGCCTCCACACGCAAAGACTTGACGCAAAAGCCTGGGACATAAACTCCTCACCTGGACTCTCTTCCGGGCTGTCCTCACTACTCGTTGGGTTATCCTCACGTGGAGTTGCCATATGGACTCGCTACACGGGCTTGCGGCAAAGGCTTTTCCCCTTTATCGCTAGAAATCGCGCGAGCGGCGCTTCGCGGCTCCGGAACGCGGTCCGGCCGGGCCTCGCACCGGGCGGCGGCGTATCGTCTCGCACCTTCGTCCTCGTCCACCCCCTGTGCCCCGGACCCCGATCGAAACCATGCTGCAACTCCTCCGCAACTCCGGCCGCCACTGGCTCGGCAAGACCGTGACCTTTGTCCTGTTCGGCCTGCTCATCCTGTCGTTCGCGATCTGGGGCATTTCAGGCTGGTTCATCTACCCCGTCGCAACCCAGGTTGCGGAAATCGGGGACAGGACCATCACCGTGGAGGAGATGCGCGAGGCATATCTGGCCCGCCTGCAAGCTCTGCAGCAGCAGTTGCGCATGCCCATCAGCACAGAGCAGGCGCGCGCCATGGGCCTCGATCAGCAGGTGCTCGGCCAGCTCGTGAGCCAGGCCGTGCTCGATACGATTGCCGACGATCTGCGCCTCGCCGTGCCGGACGAGACGATTGTCGCCGTCGTCACGCGTGAGCCGCAGTTCCGTGACAGCGCCGGCAACTTCAACCGCGCGGCCTTCGATTCGGCCCTGCGCAATGCAGGAATCACGGAACAGGCTTTCGTCGCCGAGCAGCGCGCGGTTCTGCCCCGCCGTCAGATCGCGGAAAGCATCGCGGGCGACATCGCGCCGTCGCGCGCCATGCAGGCTGCTTTCCACCGTTATGGCACGGAGCGGCGCACCGCTCAGTACGCCACCTTGGCGCCGGCTGCCGCCGGCCCCGTCGCCGATCCCGATGACGCCATGCTTGAAGCATGGTTCAAGGAGAGGCCGGAGCTGTTCCGCCTGCCCGAGTTCCGCAGCCTCTCCGTGCTGGATATCGAACCCGAGACGCTGGCAAAGCCGGAGGCTGTAAGCCGCGAGGCGGCACTGGCCCGTTACGAGGCCGAAAAGGAAAACCGCTACGGCACCCCGGAAACGCGCCACGTGCAGCAACTCGTCTTCCCGACGCAAGCCGATGCCGACGCAGCCTATCGCCGCCTGACCGACGGCGGGGCCGAAACCTTCGAGAGCATCGCCGCCGAACGCAACGTGGCTGAAACCGATTACGATCTTGGCCTTGTGGCCCGCGATGCGGTGTTCGACCCCGCCGTGGCGGAAGCCGCCTTCGCGCTTGTGGAGCCCGGCGTGAGCCAGCCGGTTCAGGGCCGTTTCGGCACCGTCATCACCCGTGTAGTGTCGATTACGCCGCCATCGGTCCAGTCCTTCGGTGAGGTGGAGCAAGCTGTCCGACTCGCCATTGCCATCGATGAAGCACGCGCAGCCGTCGAGGCCCTGCACGACAGCATCGAGGAAGCCCGTGCCGCCATGCGGCCACTTTCCGAGATCGCCGAGGAAAAGCAGTTGCCGCTGCGCACGATCCCCGCCATCGACCGCGCCGGGCAGGACAGGGACGGCGCGCCGATCACCGATCTGCCGGAAGCCGCCGCGCTGATCACCGCTGCCTTCGCCTCGGATGTCGGCGCCGATAACGCGCCCCTGCGCCAGCAGACCAGCACCGGCACCGGCTATATCTGGTACGACGTCACGGATGTCTCTCCGGAGCGCGACCGCACCTTTGAGGAAGCCCGCGCCGATGCGCTGACACGTTGGCGCGAAGAAGCCGCCGCGGACAAGCTGACGGCAGTGGTCGGTGAGCTGGCCGCGCGCCTTGATGGCGGCGAGAGCTTCGAGACGGTGATCGCCTCGCTGCCGCAGGAGGCTGTCGTCTCACCGCTCACGACCGCTTCCGGCATCGCCCGGTCCGGCGAGACCGCTGGTCTGCCGCCGGCTGTGGTGCAGCAGGTGTTCGCAACGCATAAGGGCAAGGCAGGCTCGGCTGCGGTTTCCGCGGGACGTGTGCTGTTCCAGGTGACCGAAGTAACGACACCGCCTCTCGACATTGCGGAGCCGCGCACCGCCGCCGTGACCGAGCAGCTCAGCTCCGTGATCGCCGACGATCTGCTGACGCAATATATCGGCAAGCGTCAAGCCGAGCTGAAGCCGACCGTCAATCCCGAGGCGCTCAGGGCAGCGACCGGCCTCGACACCGCAGGGCTGTGACGCTGCTTTCAACGATCGAGGCTTCTTGAGAGACGTCCGGGGCGCTGCGGCGCCCCAGGCATGAAAGTCCATACGCGAGCGGTTGCAAACCGCAAAAAGCTGGTTCGATAAGGTGGGAAATATGGCTGACACCGCAATCCCGGCGGAATTCACCGACCGTTACAACGCTGGTGTGCCTGACGTCGTTTCCGTCACGCTGGTCGCGGATCTTGAAACGCCCGTGGCGGCATATCTCAAGTTGCAGGCCATTGCCCGCGGCCCGTCATTGCTGCTCGAATCCGTTGAAGGCGGTGCAGCGCGCGGACGCTACTCCATCATCGGCCTCAACCCGGATATCATCTGGCGCTGCAACGATGGTGCGGTCGAGGTCTCGCGTGATGGCCAGCCGCCGGAAACCGACACCCGCCCGCCGCTGGACAGCCTGCGCGCGCTGCTGGCCGAAAGCCGGCTCGAATTGCCGCGCGGCCTGCCCGCGATGGCCGCCGGCGTGTTCGGCTATCTCGGCTACGACATGGTGCGCCAGATGGAGCGCCTGCCGTCGCCGCCGCCCGATGCGCTCGGGGTGCCGGATGCCGTCATGGTGCGGCCCACGCTGCTTGCCGTTTTCGATTCGGTGACCGACGCGCTGTCACTGGTGACACCTGTGCGGCCCCGCCCTGGTGTCAGTGCGCGCCAGGCCTTTGAAGCCGCGCTCGCCCGTCTCGACGAGGCTGTGCTGGCGCTCGAATCTCCGCTGCCGCACGATGCGCCTGTGGACCCCGGCACCATCGCCGCGCCGGAGCCGGTTTCGAACACCCCGCCGGATACGTTCCGCGCCATGGTGGCAAAAGCCAAGGAATACATTGCAGCGGGCGACATCTTTCAGGTCGTTCTGTCGCAGCGGTTCGATGCCCCCTTCCCGTTGCCGCCGCTGTCGCTATACCGCGCGCTGCGGCGCTCCAACCCATCGCCTTACCTCGCCTATCTCGACTTCAACGATTTTCAGGTGGTGTGTTCCAGCCCCGAAATTCTGGTGAAGGTATCGGATGGCGAAGTCACCATACGCCCCATCGCGGGCACGCGCCGCAGGGGAGAGACGCCATCGGCAGACGCCGCGCTTGCAGCCGAACTGCTCGCCGATCCCAAGGAGCGGGCCGAGCATCTGATGCTGCTCGACCTTGGCCGCAACGACGTGGGCCGTGTGTCCGAAATCGGTTCGGTACGGGTGACGGACAGCTTCTATCTCGAATATTACAGCCAGGTGATGCACATCGTGTCGAATGTGGTCGGCAGGCTCGATTCGCGCAGCGACCTCATCGATGCACTGGCGGCAGGCTTTCCGGCCGGCACCGTATCAGGCGCACCGAAAGTCCGGGCGATGGAAATCATCGATGAGCTGGAGCGTGAGAAGCGTGGGCCATATGCCGGTTGCATCGGTTATTTCGGCGCTGGCGGCGAAATGGACACCTGCATCGTTCTGCGCACGGCCGTTATCAAGGACGGGAGAATGTCCGTGCAAGCCGGCGCGGGCATCGTGCACGATTCGGATCCCGAGAGCGAATTGCAGGAATGCATCAACAAGGCCCGCGCACAATTCCGTGCTGCCGACGAAGCCGTGCGCTTCGCCACGCAAGCCCGGCGGGGGCAATAATAGAAAGCCGGGATCTACCCTGACAGGACAGATCCCGGCTTTTTTAACTCCGGATGTTATTCGGCGGTGCTGTTTTCGCGCCTGCCATCGCTGAACACGGTCTGCAAAACCTCGAAGCCCTCGAACTGCGGCGGCCCGGCATAAAGCGGATTATGCCCACCGGCATTGCGGTGGCTGGCGCGGAAAGCGTCGGATCGCGTCCACGCTTCGAAATCGGCCTTGGACCGCCAGACGGTGTGGGAGGAATACAGCGTATGCTCCTCCCCCTGCGGCCCGCGCAACAGATGGAACTCGATAAATCCCGGCACCGTGTGCAGGTGAATATCGCGTTCAAGCCACACCTGCTCAAATGCCTCTTCATTCCCCTTCAACACATTGAAACGGTTCATGGCGATGAAGGGAACCGGGCGATTATCGGACATGGACAACCTCACTTTTCACGGAACGACGACGTCACTGCTTCTGTCAGCGGCCGGGTGAGGTAGTCAAGCACGGAACGCTCGCCGGTGGGGAAAATCACGTCAGCCGGCATGCCTGGCCGCAAACGCTGCTTGAGGTCCGGCGGCACGTCGGTATCCCGCACGGCCACCAGCGCCAGGAAGTACGGTGCGCCGGTCTTCTCATCGGTCAGGCGGTCGCGGGAGATGTCCTGAAGCGTGCCCATGATCAGCGGTGTGGTGCGGCTGTGGAAGGCGGGGAAGCGCACTTCCGCCGGCAGGCCGGAATGGACACGGTCGATATCCGTGACTTCGATATGCGCCTCGACAACCAGATCGTCGTCGTCAGGCACGATTTCGAGCAATGTCTCGCCAGGGCGGACAACGCCGCCCAGCGTGAATACCTTGAGGTTGTGAACGATGCCCGCACGCGGCGCGACCACATCGATGCGATGGCGCACATCTTCAACCACGCGGATGCGCTCCTGCAGATCGCCCAGCTTGAGCCGAACATCGGCGAGCTGCTCGCTGACCTGTTCCTGAAACTGCTGCTGCGCCTGACGAATCTGGATATCGATCTCGCCGATGGCGTTCCGCGCCTTGGCGCTGTCAGCCTGGTTGCGGCCGATGATGCCGTCGAGGCGGGCTTTTTCGCGCTCCAGCGACGATTCGCGCGTCTTGGAAACCAGCCCCTTCTTGGCCAGCGCCTTCACGCCGACCAGTTCGTCGTCGATGAAGAAAAGCTGCTGTTCGGCAGACTGGTGCTCACGCTCAAGACCTTCGATCTCGGACTGGTACTGCGTGATGCGATTTTTCATCACCGCGATCTGCCCTTCCAGCGACGCACGACGCTCACGGAACTGCGTGACCTGGTCATCGAGGATGCGCTTCACTTCGGCATCGCCGGCGCGAGTCATCAAAGCTTGCGGAAAAACCATCTCTGCCTGCGTATCCCGCTCGGCGACGAGACGGGCTTCCATGGCCAGAGCCATGTCGAGCTGATGGCGCGTGGCCGCGTAATTGGCGTCCGAAGAGGTCGCATCGAGACGGAAAAGCACTTCCCCGGCATCAACGCGGGTGCCATTGGTGACGTTGATTTCCCGAACGATACCGCCCTCAAGATGCTGCACTGCCTTGCGCTTGCTCTCGACCGACACGACACCGCTGGACACAACCGCGCTGTCGATATTAGCCAGCGCAGCCCATCCGCCCAGCAAACCGAATGTCAGAACAATCACCGCATAGCCCACCCGGGCGACAGGGCGATAATCACTGGAGATTTTCGGGGCTACTTCATTCATCTTCTGTCATTCCCGTCACCAAGGAGACCTATTTCCAGCAATTGATACCCCTAATTGGGACCAATCAAGGCGAACCGCAAGCGGCGCCACTGCAAAGTACGACCTTATGGCGCTAACCTTGAGCTGTAATTGGCCGTGCCTGCCGCGCGCCGCCGTCCGCAACTGCCGGCTGATTCACCACGCGTGGCCCCATGACGCGCGCCAGAACTTCGTCGCGCTTGCCGAAAGCCTGGACAGTACCATCCGCGATCATCAAAACAGCGTCGCAGAGGGTCAGAATGTTCGTTTTGTGGGTGACGAGTACCACGGTGCGGTTTGCATCTTTCAGCGCGCGGATGGTGTTCATCAGCGTCTGCTCGCCGGCCGCGTCGAGACTGGCGTTCGGTTCGTCCAGCACGATGAGGGCCGGCATGCCGTAAACGGCACGGGCAAGGCCGATGCGCTGGCGCTGGCCGCCGGAAAGCGTCTGACCGCTATCGCCGATTTCGGTGTTATAGCCCTTCGGAAGGTGCTGAATCATCTCATGCACACCCGCCATCTGCGCGGCCTGCACGATCTTCGCTTCGTCGATGACGTCGAAGCGCGCAATGTTGTCGGCCACGGTGCCGCTGAACAACTCCACGTCCTGCGGCAGATAACCGAGCGAACGGCCAAGCTGGTCAGGATCCCAGTGCTTGAGGTCCGAACCGTCGAGGCGAACGGAACCCGACAACGCGGGCCAGACACCGACAATGGCGCGCGCCAGGCTCGACTTGCCGGCGGCGCTGGGGCCGATCACGCCCAGAACCGTGCCAGCCTGAATGGCGAAGGACACCCCCTTGAGCACCGGCAGGTCACGACCCGGAGCGCGAACTACCAGCCCTTCCACGGAAAGGTTGCCCTGGGCATCTGGCAGCAGCATGCGCTCGCCCGGAGGCGGCGCGAGGCGCAGCAGCGACTGCACGCGCTTGAATGCACCGCGCATCCCGACGAAGCCCTTCCAGTTGCTGATCGCCACCTCGATCGGCTGCGTGCAGCGACCGACGATAATGGACGCTGCGATCATCATGCCCGGCGAAATCTCTCGATTAATGGCGAGATAAGCGCCGATGCCAAGCACGAGGCTGCCGGAGAACATGCGGTGAAACTTGCTCGCCGCCATCAGAAAGCCGGCGCGATCGGAGGCGTTGGCCTGCCAGCCGAGCGCCGCGTCGCGGTTCTCCTCCCAGCGCTGACGCAGCCTGCCAATCATCCCCATGGCCTGCAACACCTCAGCGTTGCGGAAGGTCGCTGTTGCCTGACCATTGGCGACGATGGAGGCGCGGGTGGCGTTTTCCAGCGTGGATCGTGTGGCGCGGTCGTTGGCGACCGCGATAATGGCGGAGATGACGCAAGCCGCAATGGCGAAGAATCCATACAGCGGGTGCAGCATGAATGCCACGGCCACATAAACCGGCACCCATGGCAGATCGCAGCAGGCTATGATGCCCGCGCCGGTAAAGAACTCGCGCACGGTGTCGACGTCACGCAACGCCTGCGTATGGCCCTGCGACGGCTGATGGATGGTCGCGCGCTGGACAGCATCGAACGCTTCCGTCTTGACCTCGCTATCGAAAGCGATTCCGCCACGTACGAGCACCTTGGTACGCACGCTTTCCAGAATCGCGCCGGTGGCGAGCAGGAGAGCGACAATGAGTGTGAGCAGTACAAGGGTGGTGATGTTGCGGCTGGACAGGACACGGTCGTAGACCTGCATCATGTACAGCGGCCCCACCAGGCCCAGGATGTTGATGAACAGGCTGAAGAAAACAGCGGTGAGAATGGCCGGGCGTGCGGCAAGGAGCGCGGCATTGAGCGCGCTCTCACCCTTATGAAGAGACGCTTTGCCGGAATCCCCCGCGGCAACGAGCGCATCCTCTTTTTCACCGAAAACGCGTCCCGCCACGGCGCTCCATGCCTGCCCAAACCATCGGGCAGCCTGTCCCCGTAACCCTGCGATATCACTTGTCATAAGGAACGCACCCGTCGTCCAGATTCCATCGGATCACCCTTCCCGACCACCGCCGGAGAGCATTCCGCTTTTTTGCTCCGCATCCTGCCTGGATCAACAGATCTCATGCAGCAGGAGACGCTCTTGTCGACATATCGACGGCCAGCACCACAGCGGCACCCAGCCTTCGCATCTATATCAAATAACAATCCATACCTGCAAGCCCACAGCTCGATACGCACAAGTGCACACTTTGCTATAATATTTATATATTAATACATTTACAAATGCATAATAATAAACTAATAACCTACACTTGATGCGAGATTTTTAAGTTTTAAATTCTTTGTAAAATTTTTGCGAGTCATATTGCAATATAAAATATATATAGTTTCCCTATGATATATATATTCAATTGTATTTATATATAAAATTTTAAACTGCATTGAATTTTGTTTTTAAATATTAGCATTATATTATTTTGCAAATTTAACGGAAGCATAAAATTTCAGACGCTTTCCTGTTTTATGAAAATTGACTGAACAATATCAAAAAACAAGGAGACGGGAGCCTATGATGTCATGGGGTGAATGCGGCTTATCGACATCGACGACGATGCGTTCATCTGGATGGGATGAAGATGAACTCGCTATTTTGCAACATGCTGCGAAGCTGCTTGAACAGAATGGGGTTGTTGCCGAAATCGGCTGGGGTATGTCGGACGAAGCCGATCCATGGTTCTCCGTGACGGATCCATTCACAGACGACGTCCTTCTTCACATAACATGCTTCAACTGGTCATTCATCGCCCTTTCAGATGCGATCAGCCGCCCTTTGCGTGGAGGCGATCTCTACATGGTGGCCACCGAAGCAGTCAGCCGCGTTATTCGTCTGCGCACGACAACAGATCGCATGCCGGATACAGCCGCAGATGGAATGCTTCAGCAGCGGCGAAATATTCCACGATTGACCCAAAAAAGCATCCGAATCAAATGACTTGCTATGTTCACAAACTTGAAGTAATATGTGAATAATAAATTTTAATAATACAACTAAATTTATTAACTTTAACTTATAAGCAACAAATATATATAACATATATAAAGAATTTTTATTATCTTTTTTATTTTTCTCTAACACTATTTGTATATTTTTTTATTTAATTATGGTGATTTCATGTATACGAACCAAAGGCAGACAAACGAAACGAAAGAGCTTCGCCGCCTTGGGGGAAGATGGCTCAAGGAAAGGCGTGAGCGCGCCGGCTTATCGCAACGACAGTTGGCCGAAATTCTTGGTGTCGAATATTATACCTTCATTTCCCAGATCGAAACCGGACACGGTCGCATTCCGCCGGATCGTTACGCAGCATGGGCGGAAGCCATTCGGGTGGATCTGTCGGATTTCGTGCGCGAGATCCTGCGCTACTACGATCCGGTGACATTCGCTATTCTGTTCGACAAATCGGAGGATGAAGACAGCACATCGCAATCGAGCCGGCAAAATGCCACGCACGACATGACGGTTCTCACGAAAGAGCTTCAGGACCTGCAGGAGCAGGTGCATGAGTTGCAGCGCCTGCTGGGCAAAAAGACCATGGAGCTTGAGCAGATGCGCGAGACACTGAAGCATGGCGGGGAGAGTTCTTCCGAACGGCAGGATGGCCGCCGACTGAATGCAAAAGGTCGCCGGCCGAACGGCCGCAAGATCCCCGTCAGCGCAGTCGCGGCGTCTCTGGATACGTAGACCGCGGATACTCTGAACAGTTCCGGCGCGATACAGTGTGTGAAGGCGTCAAACAACCCTCGCCTTTTCCGTTTCATGTTGTAGTGTGCGAGAGATCAATCGGTATTCACTGTCAATCGTCGCCGGATGACAGGTTGAGCAACGTTTTCCTCACTCACACGACCATCCGGCGCTTCACCTGAAGCACTACGCATGAACGACAAGCCTCGAAACACGGGCAACGCGCCGGATTCGCTTTCATGGACAAAGCAGACTTTGCGTCTGGTGCCGCAATTATGGTTCCGGCTGGGTCTGGTGCGTTTGTGGCGTCTTATCCCCCGGCGTCTGCGCCGGCGGATCGTAGCGCGGATCATTCCCTTGCCGCGCCGCACAGGGCAAAGGCTGCAAGCGCCGCAGGCGCCTGTCTTCATGTGTGGTTTCCTGTCGAGTCCGCTGGGGCTTGGCTGGAGTGCCCGCCTCACGCGGGCGCTGGTGGCTGAGGCCGGCGTACCGATCCGAGACTTCGACATCGGCCATGCCTTCGCAACAGGCGAGAAAACCAGCGAAATGCCGGATGCCTCGGGGCCAGGCACGGTGATCTTCAACTTCAATCCGGGACAATTCGGCTATGCCTTGAATTTTCTGCCGGCCTCTATTCTGGCGGACAAATACATCATCGGCTATTGCGTCTGGGAACTGGCGCGTATTCCCGAGGACTGGCTGGAGCCGCTGTCGCTGGTCGATGAACTGTGGGTGCCAACAGAATTCGTGCGCACAGCTTTTGCCGACGCAGGCGTGAAGGTGCCGATTCGGATCGTTCCTCATATTATGAGCGCGCCAACCGATCTCGTGGCAGATCGAGCACGCTTCGGGCTGCCGGACGGTACTTTCGTCGCAACCGTCGTGGCCAGCCTTCGCTCCAGCCTGGCGCGCAAGAATCCGCTTGCGGCGGTGGAAGCCTTCCGGCGTGCCTTCGGCAAGGACGACAATGCCGTGCTCATACTCAAGCTCGGCGATGCGCATCTGGAAGCGCAGGCGCTGGCTGACGTCCGCGCCTTCATCGGCGACGATCCACGCATCCGGCTGCTGCTGGATACGCTCGATGACAAGGCGATGTGGTCGTTGTTCGCATCGTCCGACGCCATCGTTTCGCTGCACCGGGCTGAAGGCTTCGGCCTGGTGCCCGCGCAGGCGATGCTCGCAGGGCGCGCGGTTGTGGCAACGGGCTGGTCGGGCAATCTCGATTTCATGACCGAGGACAGCGCGTGCCTCGTTCCGTCGCGCCAGATTCCGGTCCACGATCCCAGCGAGCTTTATGTCGCGCCGGGACTGACGTGGGCCGATCCGGACATCGACGCCGCTGCCGCCGCATTGCGCCGCCTTTACGATGACAGGGCGTTTTGCGCTGCTCTTGGACAACGCGCGCGGCAGCAGATCACGCGTTACTTTGAGGACGCAAAAACACCCGTCGTGGATGCGATCCGGCAATACCTCCCCGCCGGTGGAACCATCCAGCCGCTGAAACCGTTTCTGCAAAACTGACCGTCTCCGCATTTCGATGAGAGCGGCGAGAGGTTGTCGATGCCAGCTCGGCAGGCTTTGACCGGTTGGCTTGCAAACCTGAAACGTCAGGTCAGTACATCTGGAGCGCTGGAACGACATCCATGATCGTTACGGCGCCTTTCGCGCCTTTTGACAGGACAATCATTGCATTTTTTGTAACATTATGGACGAAAGCTGACAAGAAGCAGCCTTATTGCAGACACAGGAGACTGGCCAAATATCAGTCAGGACTCGTCGGGCACGAGAATCGTGGGGGATAAACAGCAGCAGCTCGATGGCGTTGTGAGTCTGTCGTTTCACAAGTCTGTCAGTCGGGGGCCTTTGCCGGGTGATCTTTGCATTCTCTCGACATGCGAAACCAGCCTGACTTTCCGATTGTGACTCAAGGCTTGCCGATAAGATGCATCCATCTGATCGACAGGCAATTTAGAGCTTCAGATGTTCAGATAGAATTGGGACTTCGGCTCTAAAACCTTACATTCTACTGCGACTTGCGTTCAACACGATCAATCGGCCCGAACGCAGACTGCTCTAACGCTTACCGTTTCCCGATGGAAACGGACAGGAGGTCAATAACGCGATGTCCGTTCTTATGCACGACCGTTCCGGCCTGCGCCGCCCATCGCAACCGCTGCTGCAGCGCATGACCCGGATATGCCTCGCCATCGTCCCGGCGGTGGCCATGTCGCTGGTGCCGCTGGCCCAGGCCAGCGCCCAATCGGCCAGCGTGCCGGTTCAACCGGCCGTTTTCGACGGCGGCGAAGCCTCACCATTTGTGAATGTTCAATATTACGGGCCTTATGGCCCGCCGCCGCCGCGCTATCGCCCACACAGGGGGCCGCCGCCCGGCTATTACCGCGGACCGCCGCCCCCGCGGCATTATCATGGCTATCGCCGCCCGCCGCCTCGGGGTTACTGGGGACCGCCGCCGCCACCGCCGCCGCGTTATTATCGCGGGCCGCGGTACTCTTACGATCCCGGTGCAGCAGCTGCGGCCGGAGCGCTGGGATTGGCGGCTGGCGCGATCATCGGCGGCGCACTCACAGCCCAGCAACGGGCCGCGCCGCAGCCGAGCAATTCATGGCTGGCCTATTGCGCCAACAAGTATCGCTCATTCGATCCGGCATCGGGCACCTATCTTGGCTATGACGGCAAGCGCCATCCCTGCCAGTAAAGGGCGGGTTCAACCGAAACGACGCTCGATGTAATCGTTCACGAGCGTCTTGAACTCATCGGCGATGCCGGCTCCCTTGAGCGTCATCGCCTTTTCGCCATCGATGAATACAGGCGCCGACGGCGTTTCGCCGGTGCCGGGAAGCGAAATGCCGATATCGGCGTGTTTCGATTCTCCCGGCCCGTTGACGATGCAGCCCATGACAGCGACATTGAGATTTTCCACGCCCGGATAGCGCGTTTTCCATTCCGGCATGGATGACGTGATCCAATGCTGAATGTCGCGCGCCAACTCCTGAAACACTGTGGATGTCGTGCGCCCGCACCCCGGGCACGCGGCGACCAGCGGCACGAAGGTCCGAAACCCCATCGTCTGTAGCAGCTCCTGCGCGGCGCGGACCTCCAGCGACCTGTCACCGCCGGGTTCCGGCGTCAGCGAATAGCGGATGGTATCGCCGATACCCTCTTGCAGCAGAATGCCGAGCGCGGCAGATGAAGCGACGATGCCCTTCGATCCCATGCCGGCTTCCGTCAGCCCCAGATGCAGGGCGTAGTCGGACCGTCGCGCCAGATCGCGATAAACGGCAATCAGATCCTGCACCGCCGAGACCTTCGCCGACAGGATGATGCGATCACGGCCAAGCCCAATTTCCTCCGCCCGCGCGGCAGAAATCAGCGCCGATTGCACCAACGCCTCGCGCGTGACGGCGCGCGCCTCCAACGGGGCATCGCTTTTCGAGTTCTCGTCCATCAACCGGGTCAGCAGTTCCTGATCGAGCGACCCCCAGTTGGCGCCGATGCGCACCGGCTTGCCGTATTTGGCGGCAATCTCGACAATGGTGGAAAACTGCTTGTCGCGCTTGTCCTTGAAGCCGACGTTACCGGGATTGATGCGGTACTTCGCCAGCGCCTCGGCGCAGGCGGGATGATCCGTCAGCAGTTTATGGCCGATATAGTGGAAGTCGCCGACGAGCGGCACCTCAATGCCCTTCACCATCAGCGCATCGCGGATATAGGGCACCGCGCGGGCGGCCTCATCACGATCGACGGTGATGCGCACCAGCTCCGACCCGGTCCGCGCCAGCGCCGCGACCTGCTTGACGGTGGACGCAACATCAGCCGTATCGGTGTTGGTCATCGACTGGACGACGATCGGCGCGCCGCCTCCCACGACAATACCGCCGACATCGACGGCGACGGTGCGGTGGCGGGCGGCCGGACGAGCCTCGGCAGCGACGGAAACGGGAGCAACGTTCATCGGCGATGGAGCCTGCTGGGAAACCTGTCTGCGATCATTCGGATCGGGAGCCGGAACCGCGAAAGTATCCGGCCATTCGCCTCATGTATCGCTCATTCGGGCGGGCTCGGCAACCGAATCGTCGCCCACGGCTGCATGGCCGCAATGCGCACACACCCCGCCGATTTCCACCACACGCGTACGCGGCGCGAAGTCGGCATGCGAGAGCACATCCGCCATCGCCCTGCTGAAAGGCAGGGACGACACCTCATCGACACCACCGCAAACATCGCAAATAAGGAAGGCGACCAGTTCTCCCGGCTCATGCGCATGGGGGCAGGCGATGAATGCATTCCGGGTTTCCAGTTTGTGGATGAACCCCTGCTCCAGCAGAAACTCAAGCGCCCGATAGATGGTGATTGGCGCCACGCGCCGCCGTGTCTCCCGGGCCATGATTTCCGCGATGTCATAGGCGCCGAGCGGGCGGTGAGTGGTGTAAAGCGATTCCAGCACATCGCTGCGGATCGGCGTCAAGCGCACGCCGCGTTCCACACACGTCGCTTCGGCCAGCGCCATGGCATCGGCGGCGATGGCGGCGCGTTCCGTTGCATGCTCGCAATCGCCGTCGTGCTGATGAACGTGCTGCCCGTCATCATGATGGGCGCCGCCGCGTGAGGCGTCGCCTTGAACTTTCGGCCGGCCAGCGCCGGTTGAATTGCCATGGACGGGGTGGGCGCTCACGCCTGTCTCCTTTCCCTGTCAACATTCCTGTACACAATAATCCGGCCACCGGCCGGTATCGGGCATACATCGTGTTTCCATTGTAACACAATTCCCTGTCCTGTGCCGGCGATTGATGCAAGTGTCACATAAGGAGGAGAAAACCGGCCTATGATGGCTGGCCGCCAATCGTGCGCGGCGGGTCTTCGCCGCCACCGGCGTCGCATGCGAGGGAGTTTCGTTTTCGGCCATGCCCGGTCATCTTCATACGGGCCGTGCCGCCCCGGACACCCGTGGTGGCGTCACCGCTTGCGGGACCACAATCCACCGCGCACACTTTCGTCAGCGCATGATCCGTGGAGTTTTTTCCACTCGGAGAAAACCAGCGGATCAATAAGAGTTGGTTTCGGGAGTTCGCTCCAAAAGCTCGCTCACAGTCAACAACCCGGACTATTTTGGCATTTCGAGGAAAGGTGAAAACAGTCCGGCCGGAATCAGCTTCTGCATTCCGGAATTACGTTCCCCCAAGGCAAGCCAAGGAGGCTTTCGCTCATGTCCCTGAAATCGCGTACTGCCGTCGTTACCGGCTCCACCAGCGGTATCGGCCTCGCCATCGCCCGCGCCTATGCGCGTGAGGGCGCGAATGTCGTCATCAACGGTTTCGGCGACGCGGCCGACATCGAGAAAGAGCGCCTCGGCATCGAAGACGAGTTCGGCGTGAAGGCATTCTACTCCGCCGCCGACCTGTCGAAGGCCGATGAAGCATTCAACCTCGTCGTCGAAGCGGAAAAGACTTTCGGCAGCGTCGACATTCTCGTGAACAACGCCGGCGTGCAGTTCGTCTCGCCGGTGGAAGAGTTCCCGGTCGAGAAGTGGAACCTGATCATCGCTCTCAACCTCTCGGCGGCTTTCCACACCATCCGCGCCGCTGTGCCGGGCATGAAGCAGCGCAAGTTCGGCCGCATCATCAACACGGCCTCCGCTCATGCCCTGGTGGCTTCGCCCTTCAAATCCGCCTATGTCGCGGCCAAGCACGGCATCGCCGGCCTGACCAAGACCGTGGCGCTGGAAACGGCCACTTTCGGCATCACCGCCAACGCCATCGCACCCGGCTATGTCTGGACGCCGCTGGTCGAGAAGCAGATTCCCGACACCGCCAAGGCTCGCGGCCTGACCGAAGAGCAGGTGAAGAAGGACGTGCTGCTCGCAGCGCAGCCGACCAAGGAATTCGTCACGGTCGATGAAGTGGCTGCCCTTGCCTTGTTCCTCGCATCGGACGAAGCCCGCTCCATCACCGGAACGGTTATCCCTGTCGATGGCGGCTGGACGGCTGCGTGACCATGGCTGTCAAGCCACGCCGGAGCCTGCTGTTCGTTCCGGCCTCCAATACCCGCGCGCTTGAAAAAGCGCGCGGCCTCTCCAGCGACGGTGTCATCATCGATCTGGAAGACGCCGTCGCCCCGGGCGTCAAGGATGCGGCGCGGGCGCAAGCCGAACAAGCATTGCGGCAAGGCTTCGGCGGACGCGAAACAGCGTTGCGCATCAACGCACCAGACACACAGTGGTTTGAGGCCGATCTGGCACTCGCGGCGCGTGTTGCGCCGGATGCAGTGGCCATACCTAAAGTATACTCCCCCCAGACCATTCGCGATATTGCTGCACGCCTCGATTCACTTGGTGCGCCGGCAAAGGTGCGCCTTTGGGCCATGATCGAAACGGCACGCGGCGTGCTGAATGCGGATGCAATTGCCAGCACTGCCAGTGAGCCGGCAAATCGTCTCGATCTTTTTATCGTCGGCGCCAACGATCTGGCGCGTGAAACCGGCGTCAGACCCGGCCCCGCGAGGGCATCCCTCATTCCGTGGCTGCAATCGGTTGTGCTTGCAGCGCGCGCCAGCGGGTTGGCCGTCATCGATTCCGTTTACAACGATTTTCGAAATGCGGATGGATTTGCCGCCGAATGCACCCAAGGGCGAGATTTCGGCTTTGATGGCAAATCACTGATCCACCCGGCGCAAATCGACGCCGCCAATGCAGCCTTCGGTCCCACCGCCGAAGAAATTGCCGAAGCTCAGGCAATGATTGCGACATTTTCAGCGCCTGAGAATGCCAGCAAAGGCGCGGTTGCGTTCGAGGGGCGCATGATCGAAGAATTGCACGTGGCCATTGCCCAGCGAACACTCGACTTGGCTCATGCGATAGCAGCGATCCACGACAACAAAAACGCCGGCTAAAAATAGCCGGCGTTGCTGCATATCATCACTTTTCCGAACAATCAGATGTGAATGGCGCGCTTGTCGACTGCCAATGCCGCTTCCTTCACGGCTTCCGAGCGTGTCGGATGGGCATGGGTGGTGCGAGCCAGATCTTCGGCCGAGCCGCCGAATTCCAGCAGCACGACTGCCTCGTGAATAAGCTCACCTGCTTCGGGGCCGATGATGTGAACGCCAAGCACGCGGTCAGTCGCGGCATCGGCAAGCACCTTCACGAAACCTTCCGACTGATGATTGACCTTTGCACGCGAGTTCGCCGTGAACGGGAATTTGCCAATGTTGTAGGCAACGCCGGCTTCCTTCAGCTCTTCCTCGGTGCGGCCAACAGAAGCGACCTCAGGGGTGGTGTAGATGACGGCAGGAATGACGCCGTAATTCACGTGGCCTGCTTTGCCGGCCAGAATTTCGACGGCGGCCACGCCTTCTTCTTCAGCCTTGTGCGCAAGCATCGGACCGGCAATAACGTCACCAATGGCAAGGACGCCCGGAACGTTTGTGCGATAGTGATCGTCCACCACGATGCGGCCGCGTTGATCGAGCGCCACACCGATTTCCTGCAAGCCAAGACCGGCGGTGTAGGGAACGCGACCCGTTGCCACGAGCACGACATCCGCCTCGATCACCTCGGAAGCGCCGCCGGCGACGGGCTCGACGGTGACTTTTGCGCCGGAGCCGGTGTTTTCAATGCCAGTCACCTTCGTACCGAGCTTGAACACAACGCCCTGCTTGGTGAGAATGCGCTGGAACTGCTTTGCCACCTCACCGTCATTGCCGGGGATGATACGATCCAGGAACTCGACAACGGTCACTTCCGCACCGAGCCTGCGCCACACCGATCCCAGTTCGAGGCCGATGACACCGGCACCGACAACGACAAGCTTTGCCGGCACCTTATCAAGCGCGAGCGCGCCGGTCGAGGACACGACGACCTTCTCATCGATCTCGATGCCGGGAAGCTTCGCAACATCAGAACCCGTGGCGATGAGGATATTCTTCGCCTCGACGGTCTGGGTCGATCCGTCTTCCGCCGTCACCTCAACCTTACCGGCAGCGGCAATGCGGCCAGTTCCATGGAAGACATCGATCTTGTTCTTCTTGAACAGAAAATCGATACCCTTGACGTTGCCGTCGATGCCGTCCTGCTTAAAGGCCTGAAGCTTCGCGACATCGATCTCGGGCTTGGAAACCGTGATACCGAAGTCGGCAAACGAGTGTCCCGCTTCCTCGAACTTCTCGGAAGCGAACAGCAGAGCCTTGGAGGGAATGCACCCGACATTGAGGCAGGTGCCGCCATGCGTCTTGCGTTTTTCGACAACAGCGGTTTTCAACCCAAGCTGGGATGCGCGAATGGCAGCAACATAGCCGCCGGGTCCGGTGCCGATTACCACGAGATCATATGACATGGGTTTTTCCTGTCTGCCGCGCGCCGGTGCGCCGCGGCCCTGCCGATCGTTCGATTGAAATGCAATGGTACGCGCCCCTTTCGGGGCGCGCCGGGATCAAAGGTCGAGCACGAGACGCGCCGGATCCTCAAGGTTTTCCTTGATACGGACAAGGAAGGTCACGGCTTCCTTGCCGTCGATGACGCGGTGATCGTATGACACCGCCAGATACATCATCGGACGGGCAACGATCTGCCCCTTGTACACAACCGGCCGCTGCTCGATGCGGTGCATGCCGAGAATACCCGACTGCGGCGCGTTCAGGATCGGCGTGGACAGCAGCGATCCGTACACACCACCGTTGGAGATGGTGAACGTACCGCCCTGCATTTCCTCGATCTTGAGCTGGCCATCGCGGGCGCGGCGACCGAATTCAGCGATTTTCTTCTCGATGCCGGCAACCGACAGCTGATCCGCATCCCGCACAACCGGAACGACAAGGCCCTTCTCGGTGCCGACAGCCACGCCGATGTGGTAGTAATTCTTGAAGATCAGGTCCGTGCCGTCCAGCTCGGCGTTAACGGCTGGAACGTCTTTCAACGCCTGCACGGTCGCCTTGACGAAGAAGCCCATGAAGCCCAGCTTGACGCCGTGCTTCTTCTCGAAGGCATCCTTATACTGCGAGCGCAATTCCATCAGGTTCGTCAGGTCGACATCGTTGAACGTGGTCAGCATGGCCGCGTTCGACTGCGCTTCCTTGAGGCGGCGCGCGATCGTCTGGCGCAGCTTGGTCATGCGCACGCGTTCCTCGCGCGCCTCGTCGGTAGCGGGGACTGGCGCACGTGCTACGACAGCTTGTGCGGGAGCAGCGGCAGGCGCCTGAGAGAAGGCAAGGATATCGCCCTTCGTCACGCGTCCATCCTTGCCGGTGCCAGGCACGTTGGCAGGGTTGATGCCCGTTTCGGATGCAATGCGCTGAACGGCGGGGCCATTTTCCAGACCACTCTTTGCGGGCGCGGCGGGGGCCGGAGCAGGCGCCGCGGCAGGAGCAGGGGCGGCCTCAGCTTTCGGCGCAGGGGCCGGAGCGGCAGCAGCCGCGCCAGCGCCGGCGCTGAAGGTGCCGAGCAGCGCCCCGACCTCGACCGTCTCGCCTTCCTTGACTGTGATCTCCGCCAGCACGCCATCGGCGGGGGCGTTGACTTCCAGCGTCACCTTGTCCGTTTCCAGTTCCACGAGCGGCTCGTCGGCCTTGACGGCGTCGCCAACCTTCTTGAACCACTGGCCGATAGTTGCCTCGGTGACAGATTCGCCCAGCGTGGGCACGCGGATTTCGGTCGCCATGATCTTTTACCCATTGAGGCCAGCGGCCTGTTACCTGTTACAGTCCCGCTCGTGCGAGGGACCGGCTGATTTGTTGTCGAGAGGCTCGGCCTGACGGCCGAACCTCGAAAGATTAGACGGCAAATGCCTCGTCGAGGAACGCCTGCAATTGCGCCAGATGCTTGGACATCAGGCCCGTCGCCGTAGCGGCGGAAGCGGCGCGTCCAACGTAGCGCGGGCGGCTCGCCTTGATGCTGGAATGACCCAGCGCCCATTCGATGTAGGATTCGACGAAGCCCCACGATCCCATGTTCTTGGGCTCTTCCTGGCACCATACGACATCGGCGTTGCGGAAGCGCGACAGCTCATTGATGAGCGACTTCACCGGGAACGGGTAAAGCTGTTCGACACGCAGGATATAGACATTATCAATGCCGCGCTTTTCGCGTTCCTCGTAGAGGTCGTAATAGACCTTGCCCGAGCAGAGAACGACGCGACGGATCTTGTCGTCCTTGACGAGCTTGACCTTTTCTTTGTTCAGACGCTCGGCGTCGTCCCGCAGGATGCGGTGGAACGAACTGCCTTCCGCGAATTCCTCCAGCCGCGATACGGCGCGCTTGTGGCGCAGCAGCGACTTGGGCGTCATCAGGATCAGCGGCTTGCGGAAGTCGCGCTTGAGCTGACGGCGCAGAATGTGGAAGTAGTTAGCCGGCGTTGTGACATTTGCCACCTGCTGGTTGTCCTCGGCGCACATCTGCAGAAAACGCTCCAGACGTGCGGAGGAGTGCTCCGGACCCTGCCCCTCATAACCATGCGGCAGCAGCACCACGAGGCCCGACATACGCAGCCACTTGCGCTCGGCAGAGGAAATGAACTGGTCGAACACCACCTGCGCACCGTTGGCGAAGTCGCCGAACTGGGCTTCCCACAGCGTGAGCGTGTTGGGTTCGGTCAGCGAGTAACCGTACTCAAAACCGAGCACAGCTTCTTCCGAAAGCATCGAGTTGATGACTTCGTAATGCGCCTGACCTTCAGAAATATTGTTGAGCGGAATGTACTGACGCTCATCCTTCTGGTCGACGATTACCGAATGCCGCTGCGAGAAGGTGCCGCGCTCGACATCCTGCCCCGAAAGGCGCACCGGCTTGCCTTCCTTCAGCAGCGAGGCAAATGCCAGCGCCTCGCCTGTTGCCCAGTCGATACCTTCACCCGTCTCGATCGCCTTGCGGCGGTTGTCGAGGAAGCGCTGAATGGTGCGATGGACGTTGAAATCCTCCGGCACCGTGGTCAGACGCTCGCCGAGCAAATGCAGATCGTCGTCAGACAGGCCCGTCGCGCCGCGGCGCGGATCGTCTGCGTCCTCGCGCACGGCTTTCAGCCCGGCCCAGCGCCCGTCCAGCCAATCGGCCTTGTTGGGCTTGTAGGCCTGACCCGCCTCAAGCTCTCCTTCCAGATGCGTGCGCCATGCCGCGCGGCGTTCCTCGATCTCAGCCTCGGTGATCACACCCTCGGCGATGAGCTTCTTTGAATACAGCTCCAGAACCGTCGGATGGTTGCGGATTGCCTGATACATCAGCGGCTGGGTGAACGCCGGTTCATCGCCTTCGTTGTGGCCGAACCTGCGGTAGCAGAACATGTCGATGACAACCGGCTTGTTGAACTGTTGCCGGAACTCCGTCGCGATCTTGGCCGCGAACACGACGGCCTCCGGATCGTCACCGTTGACATGGAACACAGGCGCTTCCACCATCTTCGCCACGTCGGACGGATAGGGCGACGAGCGCGAGTTGCGCGGGTTCGTCGTGAAGCCGATCTGGTTGTTGATGATGAAATGGAGCGAACCGCCGGTGCGATGCCCCTTCAGGCCGGAGAGGCCGAAGCATTCCGCCACCACGCCCTGACCCGCAAAAGCGGCGTCACCGTGCAACAGCAGCGGCATCACGGACGAGCGTGCTTCGCGATCGCCGAGCTGGTCTTGCTTGGCACGCGCCTTGCCCAGAACCACCGGGTTGACAATCTCAAGGTGCGACGGGTTTGCCGTCAGCGACAGGTGAACCTTGTTGCCGTCGAACTCACGATCGCTCGATGCACCGAGATGGTACTTCACGTCGCCCGAACCCTCGACGTCATCAGGGGTGAACGAGCCGCCCTTGAACTCGTGGAACAGGGCACGGTGCGGCTTGGCCAGCACCTGCGTCAGCACGTTGAGGCGGCCACGGTGGGCCATGCCGAAAACGATTTCCTTCACGCCCAGGTTGCCGCCGCGCTTGATGATCTGCTCAAGCGCCGGAATGAGCGACTCGCCGCCATCAAGACCAAAACGCTTCGTGCCGGTGTACTTGATGTCGAGAAACTTCTCGAAGCCTTCCGCTTCGATCAGCTTGTTGAAGATCGCCCGCTTGCCCTCGGGGGTGAAGGTGATTTCCTTGTGCGGACCTTCGATGCGCTCCTGAATCCAGGCCTTCTCGGCAGCATCCGAGATGTGCATGAACTCGACGCCGAGCGTCTGGCAGTAGGTGCGCTTCAGGATCGCCAGCATCTCGTTGACGGTGGCGAACTCAAGGCCAAGAACCTTGTCGATGAAAATTTTGCGGTCGAGATCGCCGGGGCCGAAACCGTAGCTCGACGGCTGCAACTCCTCGTGATCAAGCGGCTGACCAAGCCGCAGCGGGTCGAGATCCGCATAAAGGTGGCCCCGCATGCGGTAGGCGCGAATCATCATGATGGCGCGCACGCTGTCACGCGCAGCCTGCTGAAGCATTTCAGGCGACAGCTCGACGCCGCCCTTCTGGGCCTTTTGCTTGATCTTGTCGCCGACGCCCTTTTCAACCGCCGACCAGTCGCTGTCCAGCACGGACACCAGTTCGCCGTTGGCATGAACCGGCCAGTTGGAACGCTCCCAGGAGGCCCCCTTCGCG
Source organism: Pseudochelatococcus contaminans (assembly GCF_014195635.1). GTDB lineage: Bacteria > Pseudomonadota > Alphaproteobacteria > Rhizobiales > Beijerinckiaceae > Pseudochelatococcus > Pseudochelatococcus contaminans. The sequence goes on from NZ_JACICC010000002.1 coordinate 561,323, forward strand.
TTCTTCTCGACAACAGCCTTGTCTTCGCTCAGATCGGCGAAGAAGTCACGCCACTGGGCATCGACCGACTGAGGATCCTGCTCGTAACGCGCGTAGAGCTCATCGAGGTAAGCGCCGTTGCCGCCGTAGAGAAAGGATGTTTGAGCAAATGCGTCGTTCAAGTCCTGACGTGCCATGACCCTGTATCCTGCACCCTGTATCCTGCCGGAACCCGGAAATACGCCCGGGCGAGGCGGCCTGCCGGCCCCGACCCATCGCCCCCGGGAAATGGCGACGGACCGGATGAGCCGCATGATCTGGCGACATGCAGACTCAGAATTACAAATCCGGATAAATGTTTTTAGCCGGACCGGAGGCCGTCAGCCGGAGAGCGCCAGTCTTCACCGGATGACAATCATCTTCCGCCATAATCCATGCCGCCCGATTGCGTCCTGAAAGTGGCAAAAGCTTTTTCAACAACACCATAGCAGAGCCATGGGACAACTTGGCAACAGTGTCACTGCGGCGGAAGCCCGGTTGGATTCCGCCGCAGAAACGTCAATTAACCCTTAAGAACGTCGACCAGCGTCTTGCCCAAGCGTGCCGGCGAGGGAGACACGCGGATGCCTGCTTCCTCAAGCGCGGCGATCTTGTCTTCCGCGCCGCCCTTGCCGCCGGAGATGATCGCACCTGCATGGCCCATGCGGCGGCCGGGAGGGGCCGTGCGGCCGGCGATGAAGCCAACCGTGGGCTTCTTGCGGCCGCGCTTGGCTTCGTCCTTGAGGAACTGTGCAGCTTCTTCCTCAGCCGAGCCACCGATCTCGCCGATCAGAATGATCGACTCGGTTTTGTCGTCGGCAAGGAACAGCTCCAGTATGTCGATGAACTCGGTGCCCTTGACCGGATCGCCGCCGATGCCGACAGCCGTCGTCTGACCAAGACCTTCCTGCGTCGTCTGGAACACTGCCTCGTAGGTCAGCGTACCGGAACGGGACACGATGCCAACCGAACCCGGACGGAAGATGTTAGCCGGCATGATACCGATCTTCGACTCGCCGGCCGTGACGACGCCGGGGCAGTTGGGGCCGATCAGGCGCGACTTCGAGCCTTCGAGCGCGCGCTTGACGCGAACCATGTCGAGAACCGGAACGCCTTCGGTGATGGCGACGATCAGGGGGATCTCCGCATCGATGGCTTCCAGGATGGCATCGGCTGCACCTGCCGGGGGCACGTACACCACGGATGCATCCGCGCCGGTGGCCTCACGAGCCTCGATCACGGTGTCGAACACCGGAAGGCCGAGGTGCTTGGAGCCACCCTTGCCCGGCGACGTGCCGCCGACAACCTGCGCGCCATAGGCGAGCGCCTGTTCGGAATGGAACGTGCCGTTCTTGCCGGTGAAACCCTGGGTGATGATCTTCGTCGACTTGTCGATCAGGATGGACATCAGGCTGCTCCCTTGACAGCGTTGACGATTTTCTGCGCAGCGTCATCAAGGTCGTCGGCGGGGACGACATTGAGGCCGGATTCGCTGATGATTTTCTTGCCAAGCTCGACGTTCGTGCCTTCGAGGCGCACGACGAGCGGAACGGTGAGGCCGACTTCCTTCACGGCAGCGATGACGCCTTCCGCGATGACGTCGCACTTCATGATGCCGCCGAAGATGTTGACGAGGATGCCCTTCACGTTCGGATCGGACGTGATGATCTTGAACGCCGCCGTCACCTTTTCCTTCGAGGCGCCGCCACCGACATCGAGGAAGTTCGCCGGCTCTTCGCCGTAGAGCTTGATGATGTCGAGCGTTGCCATGGCAAGGCCTGCGCCGTTCACCATGCAGCCGATGTTACCATCGAGCGCGATGTAGGCGAGGTCATACTTCGATGCCTCGATTTCCTTTGCGTCCTCTTCCGTCTCGTCGCGCAGGGCGACCACGTCCGGATGACGATAGAGAGCGTTGGAGTCGAACGACACCTTGGCGTCGAGCGCCACGAGCCGCTCGTCAGTGGTGACGATCAGCGGGTTGATCTCCAGCATGCTGATGTCCTTGCCGATGAAGGCAGCATACAGATTATCGACCAGCTTGCCGGCCTGCTTCGCCAGATCGCCGGAAAGACCCAGCGCCTTGGCGACCTTACGGCCATGGAAAGGCTGCACGCCCGTCGCGGGATCGATCGAGAAGGTCTCGATCTTCTCCGGGGTGTTGTGCGCCACTTCCTCGATGTTCATGCCGCCTTCCGTCGATACGACGAAAGCCACGCGGCTGGTGACGCGGTCGACGAGCGCCGAGAGATAGAACTCCTTGGCGATGTCGGAGCCGTCCTCGACGTAAATGCGGTTCACCTGCTTGCCGGCCGGACCCGTCTGCTCCGTGACCAGCGTGCGGCCGAGGATCTGGTTGCTGAACTCGTGCACTTCCTCAGCCGAGCGGGCAAGGCGGACGCCGCCCTTGTCACCGGCCTCGGGCTCCTTGAACTTGCCCTTGCCACGGCCACCGGCATGGATCTGCGACTTGACGACCCACAGGGGGCCGCCCAGCTCCTGCGCTGCGGCAGCGGCCTCATCGGCGGAGAAGATCGCGACGCCGCGCGATACCGGAACCCCGAATTCCTTTAGCAAGGCCTTGGCCTGATATTCATGAATGTTCATTTCGTCGCCCCAAATGGCTTGGCAAGTCGCTTAATTGGCAAGTAGGTCAGCAAGTTGCTTGCAAGTAGCTTTTCAGCAAATGACTTTTCGGCAAGTACAGCATGAAATGCCGTCGATTGTCGTCAAGTCCGGGATGGCGAAACGGCGGCTCTCGGCGAGCCGCCGTTCTGAAAGATCAGTCGGCGAGCGACGGGTTGATCTTCCTGGAAGCTTCGATCAGCGTCTTGACGGACTCGACCGACTTGTCGAACTCAGCCTTCTCGCTGTCCGAGAGCTTGATCTCGATGATGCGCTCGACGCCGTTCTCACCGATCACAACCGGCACGCCGACGAACAGATCCTGCTGGCCGTATTCTCCCGACAGCGATGCGGCAGCCGGCAGAACACGCTTCTGGTCCTTGAGGTAGCTCTCGGCCATGGCGATGGCGGACGCAGCCGGTGCATAGAAAGCCGAACCCGTCTTGAGCAGGTTGACGATCTCGCCGCCGCCCTTGCGGGTGCGCTCGACGATGGCGTCCAGCTTCTCCTGCGTGGTCCAGCCCAGCTCGACGAGGTCGGGCAGCGGAATGCCTGCAACCGTCGAATAGCGCGTCAGCGGCACCATGTCGTCGCCGTGGCCGCCGAGCACGAATGCGGTCACGTCCTTCACCGACACCTTGAACTCGTCAGCGAGGAAGTGGCGGAAGCGCGCGGAGTCCAGCACGCCGGCCATGCCGACGATCTTGTTCTTCGGCAGGCCGGAAGCCTTCTGCAGCGCCCAGACGGCGGCGTCGAGCGGGTTGGTGATGCAGATGACGAAGGCGTCGGGTGCGTTCTCGCGGATGCCCTGGCCAACGGACTCCATCACCTTGAGGTTGATGCCGAGCAGATCGTCGCGGCTCATTCCCGGCTTGCGCGGCACGCCGGCGGTGACGATGATCACGTCAGCGCCCTTGATGTCGGCATAGGAGTTGGCGCCCTTGAAAGCTGCATCGAACCCGTCGACCGGAGCCGACTCGGCGATGTCGAGGGCTTTGCCCTGGGGGGTGCCTTCAGCGATGTCGAACAGAACGACATCTCCGAGTTCCTTCAAACCAGCGAGATGGGCGAGCGTGCCGCCGATCTGTCCGGAGCCGATCAAAGCGATCTTCTTGCGGGCCATTGAAACCAATCCTTGAACTGGAGGGACGAAAAACCCCGTTAGCGCCGACTACTTGACTCAAAGTGTCGCAGCCTTCAAGCGGGCCTCCGGGGGGTGAACACGACGCAGACAGGGCCACAATGGCGTGCCCGTCGTGAAACCGTTTGTAATCTCCCTTCACCATCAACAGGTTGAGCGAGATCATGGGCAACCGGCCGGGCATTTTTGAGCCTCGGCCTGGTGTGTTTCAGTTTTAGTTTTTTGTAACTTTGCCGCGAAAGCCCCTTCGCGACAAATCAGTCTCCCTAGACAAAACCGTTGATGAGCGTGCGCAACGCAACGCTGATCAACATCGAAAACCGCTGTTCCATCACCTCCCGCGGCCGCGCGAGATCGAGCAGGATGGCCGAGGGATGGGAAAAGCGAAAAAAGATATCCGCGAGGAAGGACATGGCCACTTCCCGGTCCCGCAGGCGGAAGATGCCGATGGCAGCCCCCTCGTCCACGACCCGCTCCACGAACATGAAGACGCGCCCCCGGTGCCTGCGGGCGACGGAACGATTCTGCGCGGCGATATCGGCATAAAGCGCGAAGATCGCACGGTCCCTGTCCGCCAGGTCGCGATAGGCGTGCGCCAGCGCCAGGGTCAGGCGTTCGAGCTTGTCGTCGGCCGGGTCCGGCGCGCCGGCGATATCCGCCATCATCAGCTCGACCGGCTTCAGCGCATCCGCCACAACGGCATCGATGAGCGCTTCCTTGGAGGGGAAATAGCGGTAGACGTTGGCGTGCGTCATGCCGGCTTCCTCGGCGATGCCGACCACCGTCACCCTGCGCACGCCAGACCGCCTGATATGCTCGGCGGCGATGGTCACGAGGCGCACGTCCACCCGCTCGGGCACCGGCTCCTGTGTCCTGCGCAGCTGGTTCATGTCTCGACCAGCCCGGAACTGTCGCCGGATGCCAGCGAGTCGCCCCGCCCGTGCGGCAGCGCAAGATAATCCTCCGACCGCATCTCGATAAGCCGCGACACCGTGCGGTCGAACTCGAACGCCTCGCGGCCTTCTTCAGCCAGATAAAGCCCCGTCGCATCCGCCTCCGCAGAGGCGACGAGCTTGACATGGCGATCATACAGCGCATCGATCAGGGTGATGAAGCGCTTGGCCTCATTGCGCCTGTCCGGATTCAGCACCGGGATATCGTCGAGCACGATGGAATGGTAATGCTTCGCCAGATAAAGATAATCGGAGGCGCCCAGCGCCTGTGAGCACAAGTCGGCAAACGAAAACCGCGCGACCCCTCCGGCCGCCAGCGGCACGTGCAGACGATGGCCCTTCACGTCCAGATCGATCGGGGCAGCGGGAGCCCCGCCCGCCAGACGCCGGAACGCTTCATCAAGCGCCACTCGTGCTTTCGCATCGTTTGGCGTGTGATAGACGTCGGCACCGTTCAATTTCTCGAGTCTGTAATCCGTGCGTGAGGACAGCTCCACGACGTCCATCCGCTCCAGCAGCAGCGCGATGAACGGCACGAAAAGCGCCCGGTTGAGGCCGCCTTCATAAAGCCGGTCCGGCACCACGTTGGATGTCGCAACGATGGTAACACCAAGGCCAAAGAGCGCCGAAAAGAGCCGCCCGAGAATCATGGCATCGGCGATATCGGTGACGGTAAACTCGTCGAAGCACAGCAGCGTGGCTTCCGCCGCCAGTTCCGCCGCGACGCGGGGAATGGGGTCCGTATCCTTTTCGCTACCGTCCTTCACCCGCTGGCGGAAACGGAAAATGCGCTCGTGCACATCAGCCATGAAATCGTGGAAATGCGCGCGCCTTTTGCGCTCCACCGGAGCAGCCTCGATGAACAGGTCCATGAGCATGGTCTTGCCGCGCCCGACCGATCCCCAGACGTAAAGCCCCCGAACAGGCTCCGCTTTCGCCTCGCGACCGCCGCCGAGAAACCGGGCCAGACGCCCTGTCTTCGCTGGACGGGGAGATGCGGCAAGCGCAGCGACCACGCCGTCGAGCCGCCCCACCAGTATTTCCTGGGCTGGATCACGTTCGATTGCGCCTGATGCAACCAGCGCTTCGTAGCGCTCACGCACCGGACCGGACAAGGTGGATTGCGGTGCAGGAACCGTGGCCGTCATACGACAACCCTCGCGACAACCCTCGCCGTCATGCTTGTTGCTGCGTCCATCGCCACAGTTGTCCTCTCCCACGCAACCGACACTGGAACCATTCAAGCCTGCGGACTTTCTGAAATCTTGAAAGGCGCAAGCACCTTGCATGTCTTCGATGATGCCGCCTTTGCGGCACCTGTCCGTCTATTGTCGCCCGTCTGCTGTAAACCTTTGCTCCCACATTTCCCAAGTAAGGCGCTGATTTCGCTGTCCTGACCATTATATTTCCTATATAAAACATGGTGTTGAAGGCTGCGAGGGGCGCGTTTCA
>NZ_JACICC010000003.1:0-507414 GCF_014195635.1 Pseudochelatococcus contaminans
GCCGGTCATCGACGCGCGGAACCCCATGCGGCAGCGGGAAAAACGGCGATATCCGCGCCATCTGGCACTCACTCAACAAAAACAAATCACCCATCACAACCTCCTCAATGGAGACTGTGAATCACATCTAAAGCCAAATTAATAGGTCCTGAACCTAATTAACTGGATGTTTCGGTGAATATCGTATATGTCTCGCAAATCAGTATTTCTGATCTTGTTTTTGTGATGATTTATGCTTCAACGTAAAACTTGGAGGTCGATTGTTCGCTATGTCGAAGGGTAAAAAAGTGGCAGGCGCCAACAAGGTTCATGCGGGTCTTTCGTCGCCAAGTCTTGCCCTTGCTCTTGAGCCGCGTTTCATGTTCGACGCTGCCGGTGTTGCCACCGCTGCCGCAACGGGCGCCGTCTCCGAAGCGACCTCTCACGCAGAAGCCGATAAATCGACTGCGGCAGCCGATGGTGCCGTTGCGTCCGCGCTGTCTGAGTGTGCCGGTCGACACCGGGCCGTTCGGCAGTAAAGCCGAGGCCCAGCTCATCCAGGCAGACGATGATGCTGCCGGCTCCGTCAGCAAGGCCGTGTTCGTCGATGCGCGCTTTCCCGATATCGAGGCTCTGAGGGAGGGGCCTGGTGTCGATGTCGTGGTGCTCGACCCTTCGCAGGACGGTATCGCGGAAGTCAGCAAGGCTTTGGCCGCCCATGAAGGAACTCTGACATCCATCTCGTTCGTCGGGCAGGATGGCAGCAACTCGTTCGGCGTCGGCGGCACGACTGTAGATGCTGCGACCCTCTCGTCCCGCGCCGGAGAAGTGGCTCAATGGGCCTCCGCTCTTGCGCCCGATAGCGAAATCCTCATTTCCGGCTCCGGTGAGGGGCAGGCCGAAGGTGTAGCGCTTGCCAGCAGCCTGTCATCCTTGACCGGCGCGACCGTGCCCTCATCTTTCGCCGGCACTGAGGATTTGCCGGAAAGCTCCACGGACGACACCGCGACAGCCCTGTTCGGTTCTGTCCCGTTGGCATCGGCGGCTCTTGGCGAAACGGGCGATACCGTGCTGCCGCCAGACAATCCGGCCATCACCGGCGATGAGGCCTCTATTCGTGTCAGCGAGCCCAGCACGCTCAATGAGCCGGGCGCGGAAAAGGCGACCTTGTCCGGGTGGCAGTTTGAAAGTGCCCGGCCTGACGATCAGTTTCTGGTTTCGGCGAGCGTTGCCGATCCGGCTGTCGGCTCGCTGAGCGACTTCGGTGGCCAGAGCACGACCGCCGCCAATGCGTCCATCGGCTTCACCGGCTCGCTGACCCAGGTCAACGACTGGCTGGATGGCGTTGTCTTCCAGGCGGCGGACGTCGAGCGCGGTCTGGCCTCTGGCCAGACAAAGGTGGTGCTGTCGATCACCAATATCACCGATGCCCAACCCGTCGCTGTCGATCACGAGATCGAAGTCGAAGTAGCATCCTCGAACGATCCGGTGACGATCGCCGACGCGACCCGGATTGTGGCGGAAGGGGCCAACAATACCGTTATAACCAAGGACACGCTTGCCGCCGTCGATCCGGAGACGGAATTCGGAGCAGGAAATCCGACACAGATCATCTACACGCTGTCGAAGGCGCCGAATCAGGGCTATCTGCAACTCAACGGCACGCGGATCGGCGCGGACTCCGTCTTCTCTCACCAGCAGGTGCTCGATGGCCAACTGGTCTACGTGCACACGGCGACCGGCGCGGAGCAGAACAAGAGCGACGCCTTTCAGGTGCGGGTGAATGACGGCGCTACGCCGCTCGACAAGTCCGATACGGCGACGATCACGCTCGATATCGCCCCGGTCAATCAGGCGCCTGTCATAACCAACAGCAGTGGCACGGTCTATGAAGGCCAGCCGCAGAATGCGAAGAATGGTGCCGGGGCCGCTGCTTCCGCTGCTTCCGCGGTCGGCAATTTCATCAGCGCAACAGGCGGCGGCGATCCCGGCGACACGACACTGAACGTTACGCTGACGTCGCTGCCCTCCAATGGCACGCTTTATTTCAATGGCGTTGAGGTCACTCAGGCGGATATCGATAGCGGTTTCAGCTTCGCCTATGCGGATCGCGGCTCGTTGACCTATGGTCATGACGGCAGCGGTGACCCCAACCCGCCCAAGGACGCGTTTGGCTTCACCGTTACGGATGGTGGCGGCGGCGCGGGCGAAGGCGCGGCCTTGAGTGTGTCGGGCTCGGTGGACATTACGACGCTTGCCGTCAACGACGATCCTGTGCTCGATCCGGCTTCCTCGCTTGACGCGACGGTCAATGCCGGCAACAAGGTCCAGCTCACTCTGGACATGTTGAATGTTCTGGACGTGGATTCCGCCGACAAGAATATCGTCTTCCGCGTGCTGGACAGCACGACGGGCACGGATCTCGACAAGGGGCGTCTGGTCTTCGAGAACTTCGAGAACAGCGGTGAGAACGTTGCCATTGCCGCGACCGGCGGCGTCTTTACGCTGGACGACGTCAAGAGCGGTCGCGTTTATTACTATCAGACGGGATCGGCTGGCGAGAACGAGACGGACAATTTCAGCTTCCAGATCCTCGACAATGCCCAGTCGCTCCATTGGGATGCTCAGGGAAACCCGTTCACGCGGGCCGGCGGCGTCTATGATAATCCGGTTGCCGTTCCGGGCGACCAGCTCAAGACATTCAGTTTCACGGTCAATCTGAACGAAAAGACCGAGGCGGATGACGGAACCGGCCGTTTCAAGGTTCTCAACTATGACGAACCGGAGAAGGGTTCCGCCGATGCCGGCACCGAACCCGTCGAGAACGGGCTGACCCACGGGAGTCTGGACGAAGGCGGTGTCGTAAAGCTCCTCAACGGCCGCGACGGCAACCCGGGTCTGTCCTATGAAGTGCCTTATCAGGTAGAGGGCCTGCTTCCCGGCACGCTGTCGGCCGAGCAGATCGTATACACGATTGCCAGTTTCGAAGGCGGCGCCAACGGAAAGTGGAACGGGGAGCTGCAAAAGAACATAGGCAGCGATGCAAACCCGCAATGGGTGAGCCTCGGCGTCTACAGCACGTTCACCCAAGCCGATCTCAATGCGGGACGTGTTCAATTCAAGCATGACGGCGGCGAAAACTTCGAGTCGAGTGTCAAGCTCAACGTGTCAGCCGGTTTGCTGATCGATGACGGCAATGGCAATCTCGTCAACGATCAATGGAATCCGGAACTCAAGTTCTACGTCACGCCGGTCAACGACGCTCCTGTGGTCAAGGGCTCCGACAGTGGCGTGATGTATGAGGGCGGCTCCTTCGATATCACGAAGGACTATCTGGCGATCAGCGACCCGGACGACGCCGTGAGCGAGTCGTATCTGGAGCAGGGCGCGACGTTGCCTTTCGCCGCGGGCGATAACTATGCCTTCAACAATAACGACAAGCTGACGTTCACAATCGCCGATAAACCTCAGAACGGGCACATCGAGTATCTCGACGAGGCCACCGGCGAGTGGAAAAAGGTTGAGGCCGATACAGAGCTTCAGGCGAACTGGATATTCGGTGACAGCAACGAATCACGTTTGAAATATATCCACAACGGCAGCGAGACGACGCAGGACAGCTTCACGATTCTGGCCAAGGATCGATGGGGTGAATCGTCCAACAAGGCGACGGTTTCGCTCTCCATCATTCCGATACCGGATGCTTCGTGGGTTCCGAAGGATCCGACCGGCGCCGAGCCAGCGCCGGATCATCAAGGCCCATTCCAGCCCGGCGGCACCGCAGGGCCGGGCGTGAATGCGCCGCTGAGTGTCGCCGAAGGTTCTTTTGCACGGATAGACAACACGGTGTTGCAGGCCGTCGACCCCGACAGTTCGCCTACACAGGTGCAATATCGTATTACGTCGACACCGAAAAACGGGCTCATCGCCTACTCGACGGACGGCATCACCTTCTCCAGCATCGGGGTCGGCTCGTCGTTCACGCAGGCGGACATCGACGCGGGTTACATCTATTATCGGCACAGTGGCGTTGAGTCTTCAGGCGCCAGCCTCGCCGCAGGCACGAAGGATGACAGCTTCACCTTTACCCTGTCCGATGGCGCATCCGCGAAAGCTGGCAACGAGTTCTGGATCTACACGCAACCTGCGAACGACGCGCCCAAAGTCACGGGGCCAACGGGACCGATCCAGTCCACGGACAGCACGCATGCGGTGCCGGGCTTCAGCGTTTCCGATCCCGATCTGTCCGGTGGTGCAACATCCGGTGAGACGGACTTCGTGCAGGTCGTGGTCCGCCTGCTCGATGCAAGTGGCAACCCACTGAAGCACGCCGATTATACTGACACGACCATTTCCTATGACACGACGAGCGGCGCGCAGGTCGTCGGCAAGAATGGCGTCAATGACTATCTGACGCTGCAGGGCACGCAGGCCGAGGTTAATGCCGCGCTCGCCGGTTTGGCGGTCAAGTTCGATACTGATCGCAATGCCATCTATAGATTGCAGGTCGTCGCTGACGACCGCCTGCGCGATTCGGCAGGCGCACTCGTGGACGGCGACGCCACGACCGATGGCTTGCAGCCCGGCGCCAACGGCGGCCTCAATAATCAGAGCACGGCGGCATACACTCCAGGAACGCCGGTGCCCGGCGCCGAGGTTGATTACTACACCGCGACGGGTATCCCGACCGAGCTTGCCGGCAACCTCGCTGCCGCATCGGTCAGGCTCTATGCCTCCACAACGAACGATCCAGCCACGCTCGATGCCGGCACCAAAAACATCAGTGTGGATGAAGATCAGCCCACCAACATCGGCTCGCTGATCAACTTCAATATCGCCGACCCCGAGTCCGATACGTTCGGCACGCCGGTTTCCGTAACGCTTTCCGTTGCGAGCGGAAGACTGGCTGTCGGCACAGGGCAGGCCGCCGGTATTACCGGCGTCACCGGCAACAACACCGGCACCGTGCGCATTGAGGGCACGGCTTCGGCTATCAAGAATTTTCTGAACGGTACGCTGACTTATACAAGCGCTGCGAACGTCAATCACGATCTGAATGGCGCCGAGGCGGACGGCGACGTCACGCTCTCGGTCTCTTTCGACGACAGCGGATCGCAGATCGGTTCCGGCGGAGCCAGCGCCAATCCGGCCAATCTCGACATCGCGCTGACAATCGTCGCGGTCAACGATGCCCCCACGGTGACGAGTGGCAGTGGTCTCATCGTCATGCCGCCGGACAACTCCGCTATTAAAATTCCCGGCTTTGCCGTTGGCGACATCGATATCGTTGGCGACAATGGCGGCATTGCCGCGGGCGAGACGGATTTCGTACAGGTCACGGTCCGCATCAGCGACGGGCAGGGCAAGCCGCTGGCGCAGGACAGTTACACCGACGGTGCGCAGGCGCTCATCAAGATTGACTCCCAGAACGCTGCCGGCGGAGCGCTCGTCATCGACAGCGTCTACAACGGCGACGGCTCGGCGCTCGTGCTGCGCGGCACGCTGGCGGAGGTCAACGCTTATCTTGCCGGCCTGACCGTGCAGATCACCACCCCGGATCTGGTCAACAAGGATGCCACCTTCCGCGTGGAGGTGATTGCCGATGATCGCGTGCGTGATACCGCTACCGGCGCCCTGGCAGGCAATGTCGCCAATGGCGGCGCCAACGCCAGCCCGAATGGCGGCACGTCCGGAACGCCTTCGGCCGAACTCAAAATTTACGAGGATGCGGCTGCGTCGCAGATTGCCGGTCTCGACCTGGGCGGCAATGTCGCCGTCGCCTCCCGTGACATCTTCCTTTCGCAAGTGAACGACCCTGCGAAAATCGACGTTCCAGAGCAGAAGAGTGATGAGAGGATCAGCACCTATCAGCTTAACGGGATTGTTATCGCGGATACCGATGCGCTCAATGCTAATCTCACTGTCAAGGTGACGCTCGATCCTGGCTTTACGTTTGCCACATCCAACAACGTCGTTGCGGGTTCTATAGAGGCGACCTTTACCGGCAACCTGACCGCGATCAATACGTGGGTCAACCTGCTCAAGATCAACCTGCCGAACACCAGTGGAGCCCCCTCGGATTGGAACGGCAGCTTCGGCGTCACCATCGTCGTCGATGACCACGGCAACACTGGAAATCGACCCGGAAGCCTGACGGGTGACAGCAACAATCCGACGATCAATCCCGGAGACTTCGACTACAAGGACCCGGGGACCGGGAATGCGCTGGTCACGACCCGCAGCTTCACCGTCACCATTGTTCCAGTCAATGACGCGCCGGTTGTCAACAGCACCACTGAGGCTACCCTCGATACGATCAACGAGGATACCGTCGCCGGCAACCTGACAGGCAAGACGGTCGATGTGCTTTTCAGCGGTTATTTTTCAGACCCCAAGGACAATGTTGCCGGCGGCACGCAATCGGATAACTTTGCCGGCATTGTCGTTGTTGGAAACACTGTTAACAGTGCTCAGGGTGCCTGGCAGTACTCCGTCGACGGTGGAGCATCGTGGAAGGATATCGGCGGGCATAGCGGCCAGAAAGGTCTTTACCTCGACAAGAATGCCGTGATCCGTTTCGTACCGGCAGCCGATTTCCATGGCACACCGAACAAACTGACTGTCCGTCTGGCTGAAGATAACATCAATGGCGATCATGCTGGCGGCCCGGTCCTGCCGCAAACAGGTTCAGCCATAACCTTGACAAGCACTGGCGGCACGACGCGCTACAGCTCCGGCACGGTGACGCTCGGCATCACTGTCGCCAATATCAACGACCAGCCCTCGTTGGCCGATTCTGTTCTGGCGTCTGTTGCGGAAGATACGAAAAATGCCGCCGGCAAGACCGTCGGTGAATTGTTCGGCGGCTCGTTCAGCGACACGACCGACGACAAGAGTGCGATTCCCGGTGGCGGCAACGCCAGCGCCCCGTTTGGCGGCATCGCGATCATCGGCAACGCCGCGACGGCGGCGGAAGGAGCATGGCAATATCACGATGGCGCAAGCTGGGTCGATATTCCGGCCAGCGGTCTTGGCGACGGTAACGCGCTGCTCCTGACGGTCGATACTAAAATCCGTTTCAATCCGGCTGAAAATTATAACGGCAAGCCGGGTGGTTTGGTCGTCCGCGCCCATGACCTGTCTGTCGCCGCCATCCAGGCAGGCGCTGACATCACCGCCGAAGTGAACGATGGTGCCGGCAGCACCAGCCATTGGTCTGTCGTGAGAAATCTGGGCACGACAGTAACCGCCGTTAACGATGCGCCTGTGCTGTCGGGCACGACGCAGGCAGGCGTGACGGCGAATGTCACCGAGAACCCGGGCGTGGGAACGGGCACGACATCGGTCAATCTCGTCAGCGGGTCGCTGCTCTCGGATGTCGATACGACGACAACGCCCGGCCTTGACAGCACGATCTTCGGCGCTGGCCGGATCGTCGTTTCGCTCGACGGGTATGTCGCCGGAGACCGTCTGGAAACCGCGACGCTGCCGGTGGGTGTGACGGTCAATGCAACGCAGAATGGCAATGGCCGCAATCTCGTTATTGACCTCGATGCCGATACCACGTTCTCGGAAGTGCAGGCGATCCTCGACGGTATCTCCTTCCGGAATACGTCCGACAATCCGACGGATTTCGGCGCTCGCGAAACGCGCACCTACACCATTGTCGTGTACGACGGCATCAACAAGGATCCGCAGGGCAATACGGCGGGCACGGGCGGCTCGCTGCCCTCGACCGCATTGACGGGCACGATCCGTATCGCCGCCGTCAACGATCCGCCGGTGGCGCAGGACAACGAGAACAGTGTCAATGAAGCCGGCAGCGGCGCGGGGCCTGCCCCCACCGCAAGCGGCAACGTCATCACCGATCCCGGTCCTGCGCCAGGAAACGCGAAAGACAGCGATCCCGATACACCGATCGCTCAACTGAAGGTTGTGAGCATCGGGAGCGCCACAGCCGGTGAGATGCCGGTCGATGCAGCTGCTGCGACGGTGATCAACGGCCAATACGGTACGCTCACCATCCATGCCGATGGCCGCTATGTCTACAGTGTCAACAACGACTCTCCGGTGGTGAACGCGCTCAAGAATGGCGAACACCTCTCCGACGCCTTCACCTATGCGATTTCAGATGGTGGACTTGAAAGCAATACGGCGAGCCTGACGATCACGATCAACGGCGTTACGGACGGTTCGCCTTCCATTACGCCGGATGACGTCAACGGGACTGTCGCCGGCCACGCGACCGTCGAGGAGCGCGGTTTGCCGGAGGGAAGCGACCCGTCGTCTGGCACGGCCAAAACGACGGGCGACATCGCCATCGGCGCGCCGGACGGTTTGTCGCGTATCCGGGTGGGCGGCGTCGATCTGACGGTCGACCAGCTCAAAGCGCTGTCGACGACGCCGGTCACCATCGACACGGGCGCGGGCATCCTGACGCTGACAGGCTTCTCTGTCTCGGCCGGTCATGCCAATGCGCCGACTTCGGGCACGCTGGATTATACCTATGCGCTGAAGGCCCGGCAGGATCACTCCGGCGACTACAGCCTGGACACCGTTGCGCTCTCCGTGACCGATCGCGGCAACCATACGACTGACGGAACGCTGACGATCCACATTGTCGACGACGTTCCGGTTGCCCGCGACGATACGGCGACGATTACGGAAAACGCGGCGAGCGTGTCGGGGAACGTCGTGTCGGGGAACGATACCGGAGGCGCCGATGGCGCGTCCGTCACGGACATCTCGTTCGACCTGAACGGCGTGACGGGCACCCATGCGCCCGGCCAGACCGTGACGACACTTTACGGCACGATCGTCGTCAACGCGGATGGCAGTTACACCTATACGCTCGACAACGCCAACCCGGCGGTGAACGGGCTGACGGACGGTGAGAGCCTGACCGAACAGGTGACCTACACGCTGACGGATGCTGACGGGGATACATCGACCGCCACGCTGACGATCACCATTGCCGGCAGCAACGATGCCCCGGTTATCGCGTCCGATCTGTCCAAGGCCGGGCGCGAGGATACTGCGGTTGTCTTCGCGGATACGGATTTCCGGTTCACGGATGCGGAGAGCGATACTGCCTCCTTAATTCGCATCACGGAGCTTCCCAAGTTCGGAAAGCTGCTGTTCGACAACGTTCTCGTTACGGCCGGAGCGGAATACAGCTTTAGCGATCTGGCCCTTCGAAAGCTGACCTACGAGCCGCCAGCCAACGCCAACGGGCCTGATTTCGCAGATTTCAGCTTCCAGATAAGTGATGGCAAAGCATTTTCCGATGTCGGCAAGATACGCATCGATATCACGCCCGTAAACGATACGCCGACAGTAAGCGGACCGGCGAATGCGACGGTTATCAAGAATACGCCGCTGTTGTTCGACGGTGTGACCGGGACCAACCGTGCCCCGATCATCAGCTTCGACGACTTTGTCGATCGAACGGCCGCAGCCGGCTATACGGATTACTTCACGCTGATGCTTTCCGTTCAGGAAGGCATCCTGACCGTTTCCGACCTCGGAGGAACGGTCACAGGGGCCGGAAGCGGTAGCACGCTGACGCTGGCCGGTGAGTGGGATGATCTGAACAAGGCACTCGAAACGCTGACCTATCTCGCTAACCAGGACTATGTGGGTACGGACAGGCTCACCGTGACGGTGGACGACGGTATTAATGCCGGCACGGGTGCAGACGCCAAGCCGGGCACTGCCACTCATCACACAGACATCGTCATCAATCCCGTTCCTGTTCCCGTACCGCCAGGTCCTCCTGGCGGCGGTGGCGGTGGCGGCGGTGGGGGCGGCGGCTCACCTGGCGGCGGTTCCTCTGGCGGCGGCACGCCTGGTGGTGGTTCGCCGGGAGGCGGTTCCTCCGGAGGTGGCACGCCTGGTGGTGGTTCCTCTGGCGGCGGTTCCTCAGGTGGCGGCTCTTCCGGAGGTGGCACGCCTGACGGTGGCTCCACCGATGGCGGCTCGCCCGGTGGCGGTTCCCCCGTGGGCGAGCCCGATACGGATAATCCCTCCGCAGTTGTTCCATCGCTGCCAGTTGTCGATGTTCCGTCGGCGCAGAATAATGGTGGGCCGGCAACGTCGGGACTTGCCGAATCTCCGGTCAATACCGATCCGGGCAGGCTGTTTGTCGCGCTATCGGATGATTGGGCATCGTCGCGGGACGGTCTGGCAGGTCGGCTGGAAAGCTGGCCGATCCAACGTTACACCGCGCTTGGAGAGAGCATCGTCCAGCAGGCATTGTTCCACTCCAGCGGCGATATCAACATCGGGCAACTGACGTTCTCCGCGTCCCTGAACCGCAACCAGAGTTTGCCGGCATGGATTTCCTTCGATCCCTACACGCAGACGATCCACGCCCGGCCCACTGAGGACGTTCTGCCGGGCGTCTATACGGTTGTCATCGTCGCGCGGGATTCTTATGGCAACATGGCCGAATCGATCATTACGGTCCACGTGCTGGAAGACACCACGGAGCGGCTGGAGCGGAAGGCCATTTCCGTTGAGGAAACGCCACAGACTATTGAGCAGCCCGGGCAGTCTCCGGAGGCCGATGAGGAAAAATCGCAACCCGGGAATGAGACCGACGACACGCCCGAAGAGCAGCCTGCTCCCGAGACCGTGCCTGAGGTCGCTCCCGATGCGCCGAAGGATGAACCGCTCATACGGCCTGAAGGGCCGGCAGAGCCTGGAGTCGAACCGTCTGCTCAACTTCCCGGCGAGCCGGCAGATGGTTGGGAAGAGGCAGCTCTGCAGGGGATTCCCGCTGGCCGTCAGTCGCTGACCGAAACGCTGATCCACTCCAGTCTCACAGGGCGTACGCTTGAGACGATGAGATTGATCGAGGCGCTTTCCGATAAGGCGGCGAGGTAAAATATAACCGCCGGCCCCTTCCCGAACGGGTCATGGGGCTGGCGGTATTTGTTGCGTATTCGATCGCCTGGTTGCGTATTCCTATGACATTCAGTGGTATGAGAGACATAATGCGCTTGCGCAGTGTATTTGCTTGTTTATTCTTGGGATTGATCAGTGTTGGACTTGGGGCTTGCGCCATGAAGCCCGAGCCGTTCTCACTGGAGGACAATCTCGAAAGAGCAGCCAAGGATCGCGCGGCGCTGGAGGTTCACAGCCCGCCGCCGACGAAACCCATCACGCTTGAAGAGGCTCAGGCGCGGGCACTGGTCTACAATCTCGATCATCGCTTGCGGCTGTTCAATGCGACGTTGCAGGATCGCCAGCTCGACCTCACCAGGATGGATCTGTTGCCGAGCCTGACAGCCAACGCCGGCTATGTCAGCCGCGACAAGGATCTTGTCAGTTCGAGCGCCAGCTATCAGACGGGCCAGGTTGTCCAGTCCAACTTCGAAACCACCTCGACCGATCGCCAGAGAACTTTCGGAGATCTGACCCTGTCGTGGAACGTCATCGACTTCGGCGTCAGTTATCTTCAGGCCAAGCAGCAGGCTGATCGCGTCATCATTGCCGAAGAACAGCGCCGCCGGGTGGTGAACAACATCTTCCAGCAGGTGCATGGTGCTTATTGGGGCGCCGTCTCGGCCGAAAAGGTCGTGCCGCGCATCAAGCCCGTCATCGCCGAGGCGCGCAAGGCGCTCGCCCAATCGCGCGCGGCGGGCGACGAGCGTTTGCAGAACCCCGCCGAGGCGCTGCAATATCAGCGTGACCTGCTGGAACTCATTCAGCAACTCGAAAGCGTCGAGGATCAGCTCTCCGTGGCCAAAACGGAACTGGCCCAGCTTATGGGGCTGCGCCCGGGCACCAATTACCGTCTTGCTCCGCCGCCCCGCGAAACCGCACGCCGGTTGAAGCTCTCCATCGACCAGATGGAGCAAATCGCGCTCGTCAACCGGCCTGAGCTGCGGGAAGAGGCATACAACGCCCGCATCGTTCTCAACGAAGGACGCCGCGCCATCCTGCAACTCGTGCCGGGCGTGACCATGCTGGCGTCGATCAACTACGACAGCAACAGCTACCTGCTCTACAACGACTGGCGTGAGGCCGGACTACGCCTTGCCGCGAACATCGTGCGGCTGGCCTCGATGCCGAGCGTGATCAAGCTGGGCAAGGCGCAGAACGAGATCGCCGAATCGCGTCGTCTTGCGATGGCGATGTCCGTTATCGCGCAGGTGCAGATCGCCACGCGTCAATACGCGATAGCCTACAGCACCTATGAACGCTCCCGAGAACTGGAGATCATCAATCGCAAGATTGCCGCGCTCAAGGTGAGTGAGCAGGAGGCGGACAGCGCGTCGCAATTCGACCTGATCCGCGAAAAAGCCAATGCTCTATTCTCTGAGTTGCGCAGCAATCGCACGCTTGCTGACCTGCAGAGGGCGGATGCCAACATTCGCGCGACTCTCGGTGTCGATCCGCTTGCGCCGAACACGAATATCTCGTCCTTGCAGGAGCTTTCCGACGTGATCGCCAGCCGGCATCAGGCCTGGCGCAAGGGCGATGTAACCGTACCCACCCTGCCCGCCGTTCCTGCCGTCCCGGCGGAAACCCCGCAGGAAACCGCCGACGCCGTACAGGCTGCGGTCAGGAGTGTTGTTGTCGGAGATGCCCGATGAGTCTTTTCCGTATCCGCTGTCACAATGCCGGGCGCACAGCCCGGCCAGCGGCATTGGCTGCCAGCCTTTGCCTGAGCGCGATCTTCCTGCCGTCGCTGGGGCTGGCGGTCGATGACCCTGTATCGCCCTCGCCCCCGCCCCCGGCAGAGGCCCGCGAGGTGCGCGCCCAGTTGACGCCGCGCTATTCCACAACGTTGTCGAGCGAGCTTGCCGGCAGCATAACGTCGTTGCCCGTTCGGGAGGGGCAAAGCTTCTCCGCGGGCGATACGCTGGTGACGATGGACTGCACCAGCCATGACGCCCGCCTTGCGCAGGCGGATGCGCAACTGCGCCGTAACGAGCGCAAGGCACGGGCTTTGCGCTTGCTGGACCAGCGTGGGGCCACGAGCAAGCTGGAACACGATCTGGCTCAGATCGACGTTGCCGCGGCGCAGGCCGAACGCGATCTGGTGGCTGCGGACGTTGCGCGCTGCACCATCGCCGCTCCCTTCGCAGGCAGCATTGCTGCGCTGGCGGTCAAGAACTATCAGTATGTTCCGGCGGGCGAGCCGATCGTCACCATTCTGAGCGATCAGGAACTGGAAGCGGAAATGCTCGTGCCGTCCCGCTGGTTGCCATGGCTGGCGAAAGATGCGCGGGTTTCCCTGCACGTCGATGAACTGGGCCGGGATTTCCCGCTTGTCGTTGATCGCATCGCCGCGAACATCGACCCCGTCAGCCAGTCCGTGAAGGTGTTTGCCCGTGTCGACGGGAACTTCCCGGCCTTGCTTCCGGGCATGAGCGGGCTTGCCCGGTTCTTCTTTCCGGAGGCCAGGGGATCGAGATGAACCGGGAGCGGTCCGCGCAGGTAACACGCCTTGCGGGGTTGGTGCAGCTTGAAAAGCGCGTCCGTGCGGCTGGACTGGAAGAGCTTGGCTTTATCATCGTCAACGAAACCGTGACCATCCTGCCTTATCGGCAGTCGCTGTTTTGGCAGAAGTGGCCGCGGAGCAAGGTCATCGCGGTTTCCGGGGTGGCGACGGCGGAACCGAACGCGCCTTACATCATATGGGCGAGACAATTATGCGCCCATATCGAGCGACTGGTTTCCTCTGCTCCGCATGCAGGCGGCATTCGCCAGTTTATCGCCGCCGATCTGCCGCAACAGGTGGCGCGGCAATGGCCGGAATGGTTTCCGGCTTACCTTGTATGGATTCCGATCGGCTCGGGAGCGCTGCTGCTGGGGCGCGAAAAGCCGCTGGATGAAGCAGAGGAAAGCCTGCTCCCCTATGTGGCGGATGCTTATGATCATGCATGGCGCGCGCGCTTCTCATCGGGACGCCTCATGTCCCGCACGCGCAGGAGGAAAGAACGCGGCGACAGCGGACGCGGCATCGGCTCGCGGCTGTTGATTGTGGCTGCGCTGCTGGCAGTTGTCGCGGCGGGCTTTTACCCGGTGCGCCAGTCGGTGCTGGCATCAGCCGAAGTCATCCCGCGCCAGCCGTCACTGGCGCGCGCGCCGCTGAACGGCGTCATCAGCCAGATCATGGTGCGTCCGAACGAGCACGTATCCGAAGGGCAGCTGCTGTTCGTGCTCGATCCGCGCGACCTGCGCAACCAGCTTGAGGTCTCGACGCGGGCGCGGGAAGCGATGGAGGTGGAGCTTCGTCAGGCGCAGCAGGCATCGGTGATGGACCCGCAAGTGCGCGCTAACCTGCCAGTGTTGCGCGGCAAGCTGGAACAGCAGCAGGCCGAGGTCAACTACCTGACCGAGCAGCTCAACCGAATCGAGGTCAAGGCGGAGCGCGCCGGCCTTGCGGTGTTCGACGATCCCAATGACTGGCTGGGAAGGCCGGTCGTCATAGGCGAGCGCATCATGCTGATCGCCGATCCCGCCAACGTGGAAATCGAGGCGCAGATGCCGGCGGCGGACGCCATCGACCTGACGATCGGCAGCCCGGTGCGGCTGTTCCTCAACATCGCGCCGGAGCGCCCGCTCGACGGGGAGCTGACCTTCGTTTCCTATCAGCCCCGCAAAGGCGTCGACGGCGTACTCGGCTATCGTGTGAAAGCCGCGCTGGCTCCGGACGAGGCCGCGCCGCGTGTCGGTCTCAAGGGCACCGCCAAACTTTACGGCGACGAGGTTCCGCTGGCCTACTTCCTGTTCCGGCGTCCCATCGCGGCAGCACGGCAATGGCTGGGTCTTTGATCGAGGCGGCAGAGCAGCTTCGGCGCGCTGCGCCGCCCCCGCCTCCACCGCCTTTGCCCCCGTTGCGGGATGAACTGAGTATCGAACCCGGCCCGATCCTGCGTGGCGGTGCGCCGAGCTGGACATTATACGATCCTGCCACCCATCGGTACTACCGCCTCGGCTGGCAGGAGTTCGAGATTCTGGCGCGCTGGCATCTGCGCCGCCCGGCGGATATCGTCGCGCGCGTCAACGCGGAGACCACGCTCGACATCACGGTCGAGACCGTGGATCAGGTGCTGAAATTTCTCACCGGCGCCGAATTGCTGCGCGGCGCGGCGCCCGATGCGACGCAACGCATGCTGGAACGCCGTGCGTCGAGGCGGCACGGCCTCTTCAAAACATTGCTGCACAACTATCTCTTCATCCGCATCCCGCTCATCCGCCCGGATGCCGCGCTTGGCGCGATGGTGCCGCTGCTGTCGTTCGTCTATACGCGCACGTTCTTCATCGTCACAGTGCTGGCGGGGCTTCTCGGGCTTTATCTGGTCCTGCGCCAGTGGGATGTGTTTGCTGCCTCGCTGCCCTGGTTTTTCTCCTTCGAGGGCGTGGCTCTGGCCTCGCTTGGGCTGCTGCTGTCCAAGATGCTCCATGAGCTTGGTCATGGCCTTACCGCAAAGCGTTTCGGCTGCAACGTGCCGAGCATGGGGGTGGCGCTGCTGGTCATGTTCCCGGTGCTTTACACGGATACGAGCGGCGCATGGGGATTGACGGACAGGCGCAAGCGTCTGGCCATCGGCGTGGCGGGCATGGCGGCGGAGTGTTGCCTCGCCGCCTATGCGCTGCTGATATGGAATTTTTTGCCGGACGGACCGCTGCGCAGCGTCGTCTTC
This sequence comes from Pseudochelatococcus contaminans, assembly GCF_014195635.1. GTDB lineage: Bacteria > Pseudomonadota > Alphaproteobacteria > Rhizobiales > Beijerinckiaceae > Pseudochelatococcus > Pseudochelatococcus contaminans. Next base: position 15,642 of record NZ_JACICC010000003.1, read on the forward strand.
ATCTGGGCCACGACCACGTGGATTCTGACTCTGCTGGTGAACCTGTCGCCCTTCATGCGGTTCGACGGCTATTACCTGCTGGCTGATTTTCTCGATGTGCCGAACATGCAGGAGCGGGCCTTTGCCCTGACCCGACACAAGCTGCGCGAAATCCTGTTCGACCTTGGCGAGCCGCCGCCCGAAACATGGTCGAAACACATGCGGCGCATTCTGATTGCTTATGCTGTCGGCACGTGGATTTACCGCTTCATCCTGTTTCTGGGCATCGCGCTGCTTGTCTATTACATGTTTTTCAAGCTGCTCGGCATTTTACTGTTCGTCGTTGAAATATGGTGGTTCATACTCAATCCGATCATGCGTGAGATCGGTGTCTGGCTGAAACAGCGCCGGGGAAGAAAAATGAATGCCCGCACGTTGCTGACCCTGACGTTTGCCGTCGTTGTCCTTGCCCTGTTTTTCGTGCCGTGGCGAACATCCATCCATGCGCCCGCCGTTCTGGCGGCGCAGTCGCACGTGCGGCTTTATACGGAAGTGCCCGGCCGCGTCGCCCGCGTTCTCGCGGCGGTCGGGGATGAGGTGCTGGCGGGGCAGCCGCTGGTGCAGCTTGACTCGCCTGATGTCGCCTACAGGCTGGAAAAGGCCGAGCGCGCTGTGGCGAGCCTCGGGCTGCAATGGCAGGTCGCGGCGCAGAAAGCGACAGACGGCGACAGTGCATTCAGCTCGAAAGCGCAGCTTCTCATCGGCGACCTTCAGAAGGCGCGGGCAGAACTCACCGCCGCGCAGACGGACGCCGAACGCCTGCTCATCCGCTCGTCGATCAGCGGACGGGTGATGGAAATGGCCGACCCGCTCGGCATCGGCGAATGGGTGAAAGTCAACGACCCGATCGCGCTCGTCGCCGACACCGGGGATGCCGCTGTCGAGGCTTATATTTATGAAGCCGATCTCGACCGGGTTCTGCCGGATGCCGAGGCCTTTTTCATTGCCGGCAACCCGGCGGCATCGCGAATGCCCGCTTCGATCGTCGCTATCGACGATACCGCCACGCGGGCGTTGATGGAGCCGGAGCTGGCTTCAGTCTACGGAGGCCCCATCGCCATCCGCGCTGACCAGGGGCAGGAGCAGACCGAAACGCTGGTGCCGGAGTTGCCGGTGTATCGCGTTCTGCTCAAGCTCTCGATCCCGGTAATACCGGAGCGCACACAGGCCGGAACCGCGATCATCGAGGGCCGTCCGGCCTCTGTTGCGGCACAGGTCTGGCGGCGGGTGCTCAGTGTGCTGATTCGCGAGAGCGGATTTTAGAGCGCCGGATGTTCCTGAACCGTGATGACCCGGCGCTCTTGCGCGCGGGGGAATTCGCGTGCAGTCTGCGCCCCTCGATGTGTCAGAGGGGCCTTTTATGAACGGCGGCGAATTTCTGGGTGACAACGCGGTCTATCTCGCGATTGCCGCCTTTATCATCGTTTCGATTTTTCTGGGTGTCCGGATCGTTCCGCAGTCGGAAAAATACGTTGTCGAGCGCTTTGGCAGGCTTCGGGCCGTGCTCGGACCGGGCATCAATTTTCTGGTGCCGATCATCGACCGTGTGGCGCACAAAGTCTCGATCCTCGAACGCCAGTTGCCGACCGCCTCGCAGGATGCCATCACCACCGATAACGTGCTGGTGCAGGTGGAAACCAGCGTTTTCTATCGCATCACGGAACCGGAAAAGACCGTTTACCGCATCCGCGACATCGATGGCGCCATCGCCACCACGGTCGCCGGTATCGTACGCTCGGAAATCGGCAAGCTGGAGCTGGATCAGGTGCAGTCGAACCGCGCGCAGTTGATCGAGCGGGTGCGCGAGCAGGTCAGCGCCATGGTCGATGACTGGGGCGTCGAGGTGACACGGGCGGAGATTCTCGACGTCAACCTCGACGATGCGACGCGGGCGGCGATGTTGCAGCAGCTCAATGCCGAGCGGGCTCGCCGGGCGCAGGTGACCGAGGCGGAAGGCAAGAAGCGCTCGGTCGAGCTGAACGCGGAGGCGCAGCTTTATGCCGCCGAGCAGGAAGCCAAGGCCCGCCGCGTGCTGGCCGATGCCGAAGCCTATTCAACCAGCGTGATCGCGGCGGCGATCCGCGAGAGCGGGCTTGAAGCGGCGCAGTACCAGATTGCGCTGAAACAGGTCGAGGCACTGGCGACTGTGGGGCAGGCGCCCGGCAACCAGACGCTGGTGCTGCCCGCCGCAGCGCTGGAAGCCTTCACCAATGCCTTCAGCTTGCTGAAAGGGAGGAGCTGATATGTGGTCGGATTGGTGGGTGTGGGTGGTTGCCGGTTTTCTGCTGGCAATCATCGAGGTGCTTGTGCCGGGGTATATCTTCATCGGCTTCGCCATCGGCTCAATGCTGACGGGCTTGCTGCTGTGGGCTGACGTGCTCGGGGGCGAGGGCGGCGTCGCGCCGCTGCTGCTGTTCTACGCACTGGCGTCCGTTGCCGCATGGATCGGGCTGCGCGTCATCTTCGGCAAACCGGGAGAGCGCCCGAAAATCTGGGAGCGCGACATCAACGACGATCAGGGGCCGCCCGCACAATAAACTATCCGCATATTTTTGATTTTACGCGTTTTCCTAGTACAAACCGTTGCCCGCTTCGTTTGAAAACGCGTAAAACCAATATGATAGAGCATTTCAGTGTTTCAACGAAATGCCGAAATGCTCTAACCCCGGTCAGGCCCGGGTGGCTTCCTCTGCCACGATATAGCTGCCATCGATTGTTGCGATGCCGATCCCGTTTCCGCCGGACTTCTTGACCAGATACATGGCGTCGTCGGCACGTTTCAGGAAAGCATCCACATGGTCGCGATCGAACGAACACGCGACGCCGATGCTGGCTGAAATATTGATCGAGACATCATGTCCTGGCAAATGGAACGGGCGGTTCATCGCCGTCAGGATGCGGTCGGCGATCACGCGGGGCATGACGGAATTCTCGACGATCGGTAAAAGAATGACGAATTCGTCCCCCCCGACACGCGACACGGTGTCACCCGCCCGTATGCATGACTTCATCCGTGTCGCGACTTCACGCAGCAGAATATCCCCGACGGCATGGCCGTGTGTGTCGTTGACCGGCTTGAACTTGTCCAGATCGATGAAGAGAATGCCCACCACATGGTTTTTCCGCTCGGTCTGCGCCAGCGCCTGCCGGGCGCGATCGTTCAGCAACGTGCGGTTCGGCAGGTCGGTGAGGGCGTCGAAATTGGCCTGCCGCCATCTTTCCTTTTCCTGCTTGCGCTGTTCGGTGATGTCCGAAAACAGGCCGACATAACGCAGCAGACGGTCATCCGGGCTGTAGACGGCGATGACATTGAGCAGGCCCCTGAAGGTTGTGCCGTTCTTGCGCCGCACGATCACCTCGCCGGACCAGCGCCGCCGCGTCTGAAGGCTTTCGATGATGACGGCATTCACGCGCGATGCGAACAGTGGCGGATCGAGATCCCACAGTTTGCGCTCCAGCACGTCCTGCGGCGTATAACCCGTCAGATCATAGAAAGCAGGGTTGATCTGGATGGTGCGGAAATCCGGCGTCGTGACCAGCAGCGCCTGCGTGACGACATCAAACACGGAATGGCTGATCAGCGCCGACTCCTCCAGCGAGATCACGTGGGACATGTCCGAGAAGACGACCACGGCGCTGATATCGCCGTTTTCCCCCATCGGCGGCAACCTGCGGCTGTTGGCGTAGATCCACGTTTTCTTTCCGCCTGCCGTCTCCATGAAATAAAGGCCGCCGGTCTTGTCGGATTCGATCGCGCGCATCGAGGGATACTGGTCCTTCTGCAACGGCTCTCCGGTGGGATGGGACAGGGGGGCGGAGCGCTCCTTCAGCCCCTTTTCATCCACCCCCAGAATGGAAAGCGCCGCCGTATTCCAGTCGGTGATCGCGCCGTTCTTGTCGACGACGATCAGTCCCTCGGGGATCGTCCGGAACAACATGCGATAACGCGTCTCGCTTTCTTCGAGGCGCTTCTTGAGGGTGGTCTTGTCCGTGACGTCGTGAATGATCGAATACAGCAACTCCTGATTGTTCTGCATAATGGTGCCGGAATAGACCTCCACGTTCCTGATCTCTCCGGAGGCGGTGCGGTGATCGAACAGGAAATGCTCCTGCTGGCCGTTTCTGGCCAGGTCCATGTTGTGCATGACATCGTTCTGAGCGAGCTGATTGATTTCGGCGATGCTCATGCCAACCAGCCTGTCGTGGTCATAACCATAGAACGCGCATGCGGAGGGATTGGCGGCGACGATGCGGCCATTCGTCGGATCGATGATCATCTTGATCGAAACGTTGCGCTCGAAAAGGCTGCGATACAGCGCCTCGCTTTCGAACAGCTGCCGCCGCGCCGCGACCGCGTGCAATCCGAAAAAGATCGCGGCCCAGGTGGATGGCACCAGGATGGCCAGCATGATGGCATTGCGAACAAGACTGCTGCCGCGCGTCTCCTGGACGGGTGCGAGGATGGCGCTTTCGGACAGTCCGACAAAGGTGACGAGCGGGAGGCCAGCCAGCCGCCGCCATGCATAAATGCGGGAGATATGATCGTGGGTCGATTCATCCACGAACACGCCGGTTTCCGGTGCACCCGGCTGTAGATAAGGGCGGCTCGCCTTGACGTGCTTGCCGAGCAGGCTCTCGATGGCGTTGTTTCGGGCGAGATAGGCCCCGTCGGACAGCAATACGAGGCCGGCGCTGTCATCGGGGCCGAGATCCAGCCCGCGCATGATTTGTGAAATGTATTGCGGAGAAATGCTCAGGACGATGAGACCGGCGAACTGTCCATCCCGTTCCATCCGGCGCGCAAACGGGAGATACCAGGTTTTGCTGAAACGGCCGATGATCGGATGGCCTATGAACAGTTCATCGCTGTCATGCGTACTCAGATATTTGAAATGTTCACTGTCATCGACAATGATCGGAGCCCAGTCTGGAACTGTCGAGTAAATTATCCTCCCGTCCGCGCCGATAACGGTCAGTTGTACTTTGCCCAGCACGGGAAAACTGTCGGCGGCGATCCTGACGTCGTCGCTGAAGTTGCCCGGGTCGGACATGAACTGGCGTGTGAGCCTGCGCAGCACGTAATCGATCTGGCGAATGGTTGCCGACGTATGCTCCGCCATGGAATAGGCAAGCTGCTCTGCGGAAGCCTCGCCGTTTTCGATCGCTTTCCGTTCGATCCGGTCGTGGACGTGGTCCAGATACGTCCAGTACGCTCCTCCGGCCAGCAAAGTCAGCAGCCCGGCAACTGTGAGGATCGCAATGCGCCTCCGCAAGATACGCTTCATGCCTGTAACCTTGCCCGTATCTCCGGGGGTGATTCCATTTTGCCATCAATGCGGTAACGGGAGCGGACACACAACCCCGGCCCCGCGATGCGGCAATGTAACATCGAAGAATGCCGGAAAAAATGAACATGCAGTCAATCACAGACAGAATCCGACCGACTGTTCCATCTGAAACACATCATGAAATGCTGTTTTCTTTGGTTTTATTCGGCTAAATGCCGTGTGAAACGCGTGTTTCGGGAATAGCCTAGCTTGCCGCCGTTTACAGCGCGTTGGCGCGCCGGTATACCACGGAACAATCGTTATTCTGGCGCTTGTTTGAAATGCTTTAAAGAAAGTTGCAGTGTTTTGAGCGGCGCGCTCTATTTTGCCGGGTTCTGTTTCTGTCAAACTGCCAACGTCCGGGAGATCTATTCATGACTGCTTTGGTTGCAAGCCGGCTCGCAATCGCGTGCCGCGCCGGCCTGGTAAGCGCCTGCCTCGCGTGTGCCACGATGGGCCTCACCACGGGACAGGCATTGGCGCAGGCTGTTGCGCCCCCCGCCGTGGGGGTCGTGGCGGCGACGCCCGACAGCATGAATGAAAGCATGGAGTTCTCCGGCCGGCTGCAGGCGCAGAGCCGGGTGGAGTTGCTCGCCCGGGTGACCGGCTTCCTTGAGGAACAGGCGTTTCAGGAGGGTGCGGACGTCAAGGCCGGCGATCTCCTTTACAGCATCGAGGCAGGCCCCTATCAGGCCACGGTCGACTCCCAGTCGGCGGTGTTGCAGCAGGCGAAGGCGCAGCAGGTGAATACGGGTCTCACCCTGCAACGCGCGCAGACGCTGCTGGCGCGCAATGCCGGAACGCAGTCGGACGTGGATAATGCCCTGGCCGCCGACAACAGCGCCAAGGCGCAGATCACACTGGCCGAGGCGCAATTGCGCGCGGCGCAGATCAACCTCGACTACACCCGGATTCAGGCGCCCATCGACGGCCGCATCGGCCGTACATCGGTGACGAAGGGCAATGTCGTCGGACCAAATTCAGGCGTGCTGGCGACGATCATCAGTCAAGACCCGATATACGTGACCTTCCCGGTGCCCTCGCGCCAGATCCTGGAACTGGGCGAGGATCAGCGCAGCAAGGGCGGCAAGGGCCTCAACGTGCGGCTGCGGCTGGCAGATGGTTCGCTGTACGATCAGGTCGGCAAGCTCGACTTCATCGATACGACGGTGGCGCAGGATACCGATACCATCCTGCTGCGCGGCGTCATCGCCAACCCGCCGCTGCCGGATGCAGGCGACGCGGTCGGCACCGTGCGCAAGCTCACTGACGGCTCGTTCGTTACGGTGGTGCTCGAATCCATCGAGCCGACGAAATATCTCGCCGTGCCCCGTTCCGCCATCCTGTCCGACAGGCAGGGCGATTACGTTTTCGTCGTTGGCGCCGACAACAAGGCGGAGCAGAAGCGCGTCAAGCTCGGCCAGTCCACGCCGCTCGTCGCGGCGGTCGTCGAAGGGCTGAACGAAGGCGACAATGTCATTGTCGAGGGCATCCAGAACGTGCGCCCCGGTGCGCCGGTATCGCCCGCGCCGGCCAGCCAGCCGGCTGCCGCAGCCGCTCAGCAATAAGGCAGGGCCATGATCTCATCGGTCTTCATCCGCCGGCCACGGCTTGCGATCGTCATCGCGATCGTCATCTCCATCGCCGGTCTGCTGGCATTGACGCGCATTCCCGTGTCGCAGTTGCCGGACATCGTTCCGCCCCAGGTCAAGGTCAGCGGTTTCTATCCCGGCGCGTCCGCCGATGTGGTGGAAACCTCGGTGGCGCAGCCGCTCGAAGCCAAGGTCATCGGCGTCGACAACATGCTCTATATGAAGAGCACCAGCGGCGCGGACGGCTCCTACAACCTCACGGTGAGCTTCGAGCTGGGCTCCGACCCGGACATGAACACGGTCAACGTCAACAACCGTGTGCAGACCGCGCTCGCCAGCCTGCCGCCGGAAGTGCAACAGCAGGGCCTGACGGTGCAGAAGCAGTCGTCATCGATCCTGCAGTTCATCATGCTGTCGAGCGACAATCCCGAGCACGATCAGCTTTTTCTCACCAACTACGCCACGATCAACATTCTCGATAATCTCGCCCGCACGCCGGGCGTCGGATCGGCATCGCTGTTCGGCCGCATGAACTATTCGATGCGGATCTGGTTCGATATCGAGCGCCTGACCAGCCTTGGCCTGATGCCATCCGACATCACCCGCGCCATCGCGGCCCAGAACGTGCAGGCCCCCGTGGGGCGCATAGGCGCGCAGCCCGTGCCGGACGATCAGCAGTTTCAGTTCAACGTCTCCACGAAGGGCCGCCTGACGACATCCGAGGAATTCGGCAACATCATTCTGCGCGCCAACCCGGATGGCTCCGTGCTGCGCGTGAAGGATGTCGCCCGCATTGAACTGGGTGCCCAGAACCAGGACACCACCAGCCGCCTCGACGGTGGAGAAGCCGTCGCCATCGGCATCTATCAGGCTCCCGGCGCCAACGCGATCAACGCGGCAAATGCGATTGCGACGACGCTCGACGATCTGTCCAAACGCTATCCCGAGGGGATGCGCTCGCAGATCGTTTTCGACACCACCGTTTTCGTCAATGCGACCATCGAGGAAGTCATCAAGACGCTGTTCGAGGCTTTCGTCCTCGTGGCTATCGTGGTGTTTCTCTTCCTTGGCAGCGTGCGCGCCACGCTGATCCCGATCATCGCGGTGCCGGTGAGCCTCGTCGGCACTTTCGCGGTGCTGCTGGCGCTGGGCTTTTCAGCCAATACGGTGTCGCTGCTGGCGCTGGTGCTGGCCATCGGCATCGTGGTGGATGACGCCATCGTCGTGGTCGAGAACGTCGAGCGCGTGATGGAGGAAGAGCCGGATCTGACGCCCGCGCAGGCGGCCGAAAAGGCCATGAACGAGGTGACTGCGCCGATTGTGGCGGTGACGTTGGTGCTGCTGTCCGTGTTCGTGCCCATCGGTTTCATTCCGGGCATTTCCGGCGAGCTGTTCCGCCAGTTTGCCGTCACCATCAGCGTGTCGATGGTGATTTCGGCCATCAACGCGCTCACGCTGTCGCCGGCGCTGTGCTCCGTGCTGCTGCGTCATGGTGGCCCCAAGCGTGGCTTGCTGGGCTGGATCAGCAAGCGCATCGATAATGTGCGCGACGGTTACGCGTCGCTGGTGGGGCGGCTGGTGCGCGTATCGGCGCTGTCGCTCGTTGCCGTGGCGGCGCTGGCTTTCGGTGTCGTCTCCCTGTCCAAACTCACCCCGACGGGCTTCCTGCCCGAGGAGGATCAGGGCGCGTTCTTCGTCAACATCCAGCTGCCGGATGGCGCTTCCACCAACCGCACGCGGGAAGTGACCAAGAGCGTCGAGGATATCATCCGCAAGATGCCGCAGGTCGAGCATGTCACCTCGATCATCGGCTATTCGTTCCTCGACGGTTATTCGGCGAGCAACGCGGCCTATGTCGTCGTCACGCTCAAGGACTTCGCCGACAGGCCGACAGCGCAGGATTCCGTGCAGACACTCATCCGCGAGGTTTTCGCCGCTTCGACGCAGATCCGTTCCGCCAGCGTGTTGCCGCTCAATCTCCCGCCGGTCATCGGCCTGTCGACGAGCGGCGGCTTCGAGTATCAGCTCCAGAACCTGGAAGGCGCCGATCCGGCCGAAATGGCCAGCGTGGTTCAGGCGCTGGTGTCGGCGGCCAATCAGGACGAGCGCCTGTCACGCGTGTTCACCACCTTCCGCTCCTCGACGCCATCGATCTATCTGGATATCGACCGCGAGAAGGCGCAGGCGCTGGGTGTCAGTGTCGGCGATATCTTCTCCACCGTGCAGGCGACGCTCGGCGGCTCCTACATCAACGACTTCAACCTGTATGGCCGCACGTGGCAGGTGAACCTGCAGGGCAATGCCGCGGATCGCCGCGACGTGAATGCCCTGTGGAACATCTACGTGCGCAACGACAAGGGCACCATGGTACCGCTGCGGTCCATCGCGACCACGCGTACGGAAGTGGGGCCGCAGGTCATCACCCGCTACAACAACTACCGCTCGGTCACGATCGATGGCAGTCCCGCCCCCGGCATCTCTTCCGGCGAGGCGATGCTGGCCATGGAGGAGGTGTCGAACAAAACCCTGCCGGACGGCTACAGCTTCGAGTGGACGGGCACCGCATATCAAGAGCAGGGCACCAGTGGCCAGACCGCGATCATCATGGGGCTGGCCATCCTGTTCGCCTACCTGTTCCTTGTCGGCCTTTACGAAAGCTGGACCATTCCCGTGCCGGTGCTGCTCTCGGTGACGGTCGGCATCATGGGGGCGTTCATCGGCCTGCTGATCTTCGACCTGACGCTGGATCTCTATGCGCAGATCGGTTTTGTCGTGCTGATCGCGCTTGCGGCGAAGAACGGCATCCTGATCATCGAGTTCGCGAAGGACAAGCGCGAGGCCGGGCTCGATATCAAGGAAGCGGCGATCATGGGGTCGAAACTGCGTTTCCGCGCGGTGATGATGACCTCCATCGCCTTCATCCTCGGCCTCGTGCCGCTGGTGTGGGCGAACGGCGCTTCCCAGATTGCCCGTCACAACGTCTCGACGCCGGTGTTCGCGGGCATGATCGCCGCGGCCCTGTTCGGAATCTTCCTCATTCCGATGCTTTACGTCACCTTCCAGTCGCTGCGTGAAAAGGTGAAGAGCCGGTTCGGATCGGCCCCGCCCAAGGCTGGTGACGAGGGACACGCCGCCCCGCCTGCGCCGTAATCCCGAAACGCTCTCAACCGGCCCGCGCACCTGTTCCCCGGAATGGATGCGCGGGCCGGCTATCGAGTCTTCATCGATTGCGGGGCGTTCTCGCCATGTTAGTTCTCGCTATGTCAGTTCTCGCCATGTCACATGACTGCCGCACCTTTTGATGGAATATATAGTGTATTCAATCGGGGGCGATGATGCTTTTCCGCCTCAATCGACACATCATGAGGAGAGGTGCCGGTCATGAGCGCAGCGATCTATAATATTGGCGACGATTGGGGAGCCGGGTTTATAGGCAACATAAGCATCTCCGGCGGCTCTGCCGGGCTGGAGGGCTGGACCCTCACGTTTGAGGCGGACTTCGATATCACCAATATCTGGGGCGCGGAGATCGTCAGCCGGGAGGGCAATCTCTATACGCTGCGCAACCTGAGCTGGAATGCGAACGTACCGGCGGGGCAGTCCGTCAACTTCGGTTTTCAGGCGGTTCCCGGTCCCGGCGGCAACACAGCCGTCAATCTCGTGCTCAACGGCGAAGAAGTCGAACCGCCCGTGCCGCTGCCGGCGCTGTCGGTTGCCGACGCGTCTGTGGTCGAAGGCGATGACGGCGTGTCCGAGCTTGTCTTCACGGTTACCCGTTCCGGCGATACGCAAGGCCCTGTCAGTGTTGACTACAACACGCTTGACGGCACCGCGCTGGCAGGTTCGGATTATGCCGCTATTGCGGGCACGCTGGTTTTCGCGGAAGGCGAGACCTCCAAAACCATCCATGTCGAGGTTCATGGCGATACGCTGTTCGAGCCGGACGAGTACCTGAACCTCGTGCTGTCTGCGGCGGAAGGTGCGACCATCGCTACCGGCACGGCGACCGGCATCATTCTCAATGACGACGAGGCGCCCGCGCCGGCCATCCTGCCGGTGGTCAGCATCGGCAACGCGACGGTGGTGGAGGGCGATCCGGCAGCCGGCTCCGCCGCCTCGGGCTGGCTCAGCACATCCGGCAACCAGATTGTCGATGCCGATGGCAACAGCGTGCAGATTTCCGGAGTGAACTGGTTCGGTCTCGAGTCGGGGAATTTTGCCCCGCACGGCCTGTGGGCGCGCGGCTATAAGGAAATGATCGAGCAGATCAAGGATGAAGGTTTCAACACCATCCGGTTGCCGTTTTCCAGCGAGCTGCTGCATACGTCCACGGCTCCCAACGGCATCGATTTTTCCAAGAACGCCGATCTTCAAGGCCTCAGTGGCCTTGAGGTCATGGACAAGATCATCGAATACGCGGGGGAGGTCGGGCTGAAGGTCATCCTCGATCACCACCGCAGCGAGGCTGGTGCGGGCGCGTCCGGCAATGGCCTCTGGTACAACGATGCCTATACCGAAGCCGCATGGATCGCGGATTGGCAGGCGCTTGCCGCCCGTTATGCCGACGATACGACCGTGATCGGTGCCGATCTTCACAACGAGCCGCATGCCGGCACCTGGGGTGGCGGCGGGGCTACCGACTGGGCAGCCGCAGCCGAGCGCGCGGGCAATGCCATCGGCACGGTCAATCCCGACTGGCTCATCTTCGTCGAAGGTGTGGCCACGTATGAGGGGCAGAACTACTGGTGGGGCGGCAATCTCGCCGGCGTCCGCGACCGGCCGGTCGAGCTTGATGTCGACAACAAGCTCGTCTACTCGCCGCACGACTATCCCAATTCCGTCTTCCCGCAGTCGTGGTTCCAGGGCGCGGATTTCCCCGCCAATCTGGAATCCGTTTTCGATGAGGCATGGGGCTTTATCTACCGCGAGGGCATTGCGCCGGTCTATCTCGGCGAGTTCGGAACCAAGCTGATCGATCCCAAGGACGCTCCGTGGCTTGACGCTATCACGGCTTACCTGGCCGGCGATTTCAACAATGACGGCACCTCGGACATTCCCGCGGGCGACAAGGGCATCAGCTGGACCTTCTGGTCGTGGAATCCGAACTCCGGGGACACCGGCGGCATCCTTAACGACGACTGGACGACGGTGAATGCCGACAAGCTGGCCTATCTCCAGCCGATCCAGTTCGACTTCGACACCGATGTCACCGGCGGGGAAACGGGCGAGCAGACGCCGGTTTTCGCCGAGTTCCTCGTGACCCTGTCCGAGCCGGCCGACGAGCAGGTCAGCGTGGATTATCATACTGTTGCAGGCACGGCCTCGACGGCTGATTTCACGTCGACGAGCGGTACGGTGGTGTTCGAGCCCGGCGAGCAGAGCAAAACCATTGTCGTAGCCATCAAGCCGGATCTCATTGCAGAGGCCGACGAACAGTTCAGTGTCGTGCTGACCAATGCCACGGGCGCAACGATCGGTGTCGGCACCGGCATCGGGACCATCGTCAACGATGACGGCACGCCAACCGAGCCGACCCCGCAGCCGGAACCTCAACCCGAACCTGAACCGCAGCCAGAGCCTCAGCCTCAGCCCGAGCCCGTGGACGGGCTTGACGCTTCGCTGGCGCTGGTCGATTCATGGAGTGCGGGTTTTAACGCGAATGTGGTTATCCGCAACGAGGGTGCCGCCATTCAGGGTTGGCAGATCGAGATCGGGCTGGATAACGACATCGCCAATATCTGGAACGCTGAAATCATTTCCCGCACCGATCAGGGTTACATCATCGGCAACGCGGCTTGGAACGGCGGCATCGCATCGGGATCTGAAATCAGCTTCGGTTTCATCGGCGTGGGCCAGGTCAATGCGTCCGACATCGAGCTGATCATCTGATGCGGCGTCAGTGATCGGAGGCCTCTGGTCTTCGCGTCGACAGGCTTTTGAAAAACAATGGCCCCGGCTTCATCGAAGCCGGGGCCATTGTTTTTATACCTGTGCCGATGGGGTTCAGCCGCCGAGATAGGCCTTTTGAATCTCGGGGTTGTGCATCAGCGCATGCGCCTCGCCGTCCATGACGATGCGCCCGACCTCGATGACATAACCGCGGTTGGCGATTTTCAGGGCGGCCACGGCATTCTGCTCGACGAGCATGACGGTGACGCCGCGCTCGTTGATTTCCTTCGCCGCTGCCAGAATCTGACGCACGACCAGCGGCGCCAGTCCGAGCGACGGTTCATCCAGCAGCAATAATTTAGGGTCGCCCATCAGCGACCGGCCGATGGCGAGCATCTGCTGTTCACCGCCGGAGAGGGTGCCGGCAAGCTGCTTGAGGCGTTCTTTCAGGCGCGGGAAAAGGGTGAACACCCATTCGAGGATGTCCTTTTCCTTCTGCTTGTCATGGTTGGTGTATGCGCCCAGAAGAAGGTTTTCCCACACCGTCAGCGTGGAAAACACCCGGCGCCCCTCGGGGGACTGGATGATGCCGCGTTTGACGATCTCGGCGCTGTCGATGTTCTGGATCGGCTGACCATCGAACAGGATGGTTCCGGAGCTGGGGCGGATCAGCCCGCTGATGGAGGCCAGCAGGGTGGTTTTTCCCGCACCGTTAGCGCCAAGAATAGTGACGATCTCACCCTTCTTGACGTTCAGGCTGATGCCATGCAGGGCTTCGACCTTGCCGTATTTGACGACAAGATCCTTGATCTCGATATAGGACGACGTATTGCTCATGATGGCTTACTCGTCGTCGCTGGTGCCGAGGTAAGCCTCGATCACCTTGGGATTGGACTTGATTTCCTCAGGCGTGCCTTCCGCAATCTTGGCGCCATATTCGAGAACCACGAGCTTCTGGCAGATGTTCATCACCAGATTCATGTCATGTTCAATCAACAAGACGGTGATCCCTCTTTTCTGGATGGCGGCGATCAGCTCCGTAAGGGCTGCGGTTTCCTGATCGTTCATGCCGCCCGCAGGCTCGTCGAGAATGATCAGCTTCGGGTCGGTCGCCAATGCGCGGGCAATTTCCAGCAAGCGCTGGTTGCCATAGGATAGGTTGCCCGCCTCGTTGTCGTATCCCGCATCAAGGCCGACAAAGGCCAGCTCCTGCATGGCCCGCTCAACGGCGCTCTTTTCCTCCCGCTGCTGCCACGGCAGGCAGAACATCGATGCGAACAAGCCCGCGTGCATCCGGCAATGCCGGCCGGCCAGCACGTTCTCAAGCAGGCTCATCTGCTGGAATAGACGGATGTTCTGGAACGTGCGGGCGATGCCCTGCTGCACGATCTTGTAGGGCTTCTGACCATTGATGACCTGGCCGCGGAACGTGACCGTGCCGCTCAGCGGCGCATAGTTGCCGGTGATCAAGTTGAAGACCGTGGTTTTTCCCGCGCCGTTCGGTCCGATGAGGCCGACGACAGACTGCTCGTCGACGGTGAAGCTGACGTCGTTGACCGCGGTCAGGCCACCGAATTTCTTGATGACATTCTGGAGTGACAGAAGGCTCATTCCACCACCTCCGCCTGATTGCCGGCCGACAGGCCTGCTTTCTTCCCGATCCCGCTGGGGAACTTACCGACCAGATGGCCGGCGTTATACTGCCGACGGCGCGGCTTCATGATGCCCTGCGGACGGATAATCATGATGACCACCATCATCAGGCCGAAAAGCAGCATGCTCCAGTCGCCGAACATGGTCAGGACATCGCGCATGCCGACCAGCAGGAACGACGCCAGAACGATGCCGACGATATTGCCGCCGCCGGCGAGGATCACGATGGCGAACAGCAGCACCGATTCCTTGAACTCGAACAGACCCGGCGAAATCGTGCGGATGAAGGGCGCATAGATCGTGCCGACCATGCCGGCCCAGAACGCGCCGAGCGCGAAGGCGATCAGCTTGTAGCGGACGATGTTGACGCCGTTGCCCGAAGCCGCCACCTCGTCGTACTTGATGTAGTTCAGCGCACGGCCGAAGCGCGAGTGTTCGAGGAAGTAGAACAGGCACGCCGTTATCGCGACAAAACCCCATATGAGATAAAACTGCGCGAACTGGCTCATGAAGCGGTAGCCGAACAGCTCGATGCGTTGGATGCCCGTGATGCCGTTCGGTCCCTGCGTCAGACCGAAGATGTCGTTAACGAAGGCGATACGCAGGATTTCACTGATGCCGATCGTCACCACCAGCAGATAGTCGCCGCGCAGGTGGATGACCGGCAGAGCCACCACGAA
Source organism: Pseudochelatococcus contaminans (assembly GCF_014195635.1). Lineage (GTDB taxonomy): Bacteria > Pseudomonadota > Alphaproteobacteria > Rhizobiales > Beijerinckiaceae > Pseudochelatococcus > Pseudochelatococcus contaminans. The sequence goes on from NZ_JACICC010000003.1 coordinate 30,822, forward strand.
CGCGAACAGCGCCGTGATGCAGGCCGCGAACGGCAGTGTGTAGATGATCGGCCAGCCCAGCACGGAGTTGAGGACGGCAGTCACATAAGCGCCCAGCGCGAAGAACGCGATGTGGCCCATGTTGAACAGGCCCGTCTGCCCCAGAATGATGTTGAGGGACAGGGCAAGGGCAGTGAAGATGCCGATGTTGTTCAACGTGCGCAGCCACGTGTTCCCGCCGCTGCTCGATTCAAGCGCGATTGCGAGAACCGCCATCAGTGCAAAGAAGACGATGCCTGTCCAGAAGCCGATGTGGCGTGTTTGTTTCAGAGCTTCCATCAGATTTTATCCGCAACACGTTCGCCCAGAATGCCGGTGGGGCGAAAAATCAGGATGACGATGAGGGCTCCGAAGGCGATTGCGTCTTTCCAGCTTCCGGAGACATATCCGCCGGCAATTGCCTCCACGACGCCCAGCAGCAAACCGCCCAGCATGGCGCCCGGAATGTTGCCGATGCCGCCGATGATGGCCGCCACGAATGCTTTCAGGCCGAAGGAGAAGCCCATTTCCGGATGGATCTGGCCGTAGAACAGCCCCATCAGCACGCCCGCCGCGCCGCCGAGCGCCGGCCCGATGATGAACACCAGCGAGATGATCTTGTTGACGTTGATGCCCATCAGTTTCGCCGCGCCCTGATCGATGGCGACGGCTCGGATCGCCGTTCCGGTGCGCGTGTGGTTGATGTACCAGTAGAGCAACGCCATCAGAAGAACGGCAGTGCCAAACATGATGAGGCGCTTCGACTGAATATCGACGCCGAAAATCGGAATGTTCGGCAGGTTGATGATATCCGCCGGATAGGATTGCCGGTTCGGCGAGTAAATCAGCTTCAGCGCATTGGCAAAGAAGATCGACGCGCCGAACGCCGAAACCACCGCCGCGAGCCGGTTGGCATTACGCAGGGGGCGGTAGGCGACGCGTTCCAGCAGGAAGCCGATGATGGCGACGCCGATCGCCGCCATGATGATGAGTATCCACGGAATGATCAGCGGGCTGACATTGCCCTGAAGGGCGAAACTGACGAGGATCGTCAACCCGAAATAGGCGCCTATCGTGAAAAGATCGCCGTGGGCAAAGTTGATCAGCCGCAAAATGCCGTAGACCATCGTATAGCCCAATGCGACAAGAGCATATATGCTACCGATTGCCAGGCCATTGCTGAGTTGGGTGATGAAAATATCCATGGCGATCTATCTGAATTGACGGCACATGAGTAGGAGCCGTTTCCTTGCGGAACAGCTTCCGGTTTCTTCGGATGATGCCAGGCGCTTGTCTTGGTGATCTTGGCGATCACTGTGACCGCGCCCGGCATGCCTCATGTACTGCTGAACAAGGGAAGAAACGGCTTATTCAGGCTGGAGGACGAAGTTGCCGTCTCCATCGACCTCGTACAGGCGGTAGAGATCGCCGACGCGGTCACCCTTTTCATTGAAGGAAATCTTGCCCGAAAGGCCCTGCACGTCCTTCAGGTCGTTATGCAGGTAGTCGGCGATAGCTTCGGAATCCGCACCCTTGGCCTTGATGGCTTCGACAAGGGCGATGAAGGCGTCACCGCTGGCGACGGACCAGATCGATCCGGGATAGGTGCCGTACTTTGCCTTGTAGGACGCCAGGAACTCCTTGGTCACAGGCGTATCGAGATCGGTCGGCAGGGGCGGGGAGATGAAGCGGTAGCCCTTGGCCGCATCCTTGCCGGCGATCTTAATCAGATCGACGTGGTTGGACGCATCGCCGCCGATGATCGGCGCATCGAGACCGATTTCCTTCTTCTGGCGCAGCAGCAGACCGACTTCAGGATAGTAGCCGGTAAAGAAGATCGCGTCGGGATTGGCGCTCTTGAGCTTGGTCAGCACGACCGAGTAGTCGCTCTCGCCCGGCACAAGCGCGTCGAAGAACACGGTGTTCACGCGGCCGTTCTTGTCGATCTGCGCCTTGAGTTCGTCAGCGAGGCCCTTGGCGTAGGCGGTGCTGTCGTGCAGGATGGCGACGGTCTTGAAGCCCAGCTTGTTGAGGCTTTCCTCGGCGACGCGGCCCTGCTCGTCGTCGCGCGGCGCGGTGCGGAAGAAGCGCTCGTAGCCTTTTTCGGTGAGGCGGATCGAGGTCGAGCCCGTGCCGATCTGGACGATGCCGGCTTCGTCAAAGATGTCCTGGGAGGCTTCGGTGACGGCCGAACCATAGGTGCCGATGACGGCGGGAACCTTGGTGGAGGCCAGACGCGTGGCAGCGGTCGCAGCCGTACCCGGCGATGAACCGTCGTCCTCGATGACGAGCTGAACCTTGTTGCCGTTGATCCCGCCCTTGGCGTTCAGATCCTCGATCATCAACTCGATGATTCTCTTGGTGTCCTGCCCTTCGCTGGCATAAGGACCTGTCAGGCCGGCCATCAGGCCGATGCGGACATCCTGAGCAAATGCCGGAAATGCAAAAGCGAGCGAAACGCCTGTCGCCAGCGCGAGCATAGTTTTCTTTATCATCGAAGTTCCTCCGTATTCAGTCAGACAATCTTTGTTTAATTCCAAAACAGGAATGATCCTGTCTTTCTGGAAGTAGCTATAAAAGCATTTTTATGATCGTACAACCGTATCTGGTTTTATGCATTCACACGTATCGATAGACAGATCCAATGTTTTTATTCGTGCCTTATTTATAGGCAGGCTTGATTCTAGCCTTGGAGTGAGCCTGAAAATCGATCTATTCAGACAGCTACATTAATAGCGACCTCATTCCGACGGCAGACTATAATCGGTTCCTCGCGTAACTTGCAACCGGACGGGGGCGGCGTGGGTGTCATGTTTCGGACGGCGCGATCTCACACCGAAATCGCCGGTTCCTTGACCGCCTGCATGACGATGAATGTCGAGGTACTGGCGACGTGCGGCAGGCTGGATATGCTCTCGCCCAGCACCTGCCGATAACGCCGGATGTTCGCGGTGCGCACCTTGAGCAGGTAGTCGTATGGCCCTGCGATCATATGACACTCTTCCACTTCGCGGATTTTTCGGACAGCATCATTAAAGCTAGTAAGCGCTTCTTCCCGTGTATCCGAGAGCTTTACCTCGGTATAGGCAACATGATCGAGGCCGACGCGGCGTGGGTCGAGCACGGCTCTGAAGCCGAGGATGTATCCCTCGTCGATCAGCCGTTTCAGGCGCGTGTGACATGGGCTCTTGGAGAGGCCGATCCTCTCCGCGAGGGTGGCGATCGGCATGCGGCCGTCCTCCTCCAGAGCTTCGATGATCTTCAGGTCGTACCTATCCAGATCGACCGCGAAAGGCGCTTTGGGCGTGATTTTCATCTCGATTCCTGCCGAACAAAAGTGTTTCAGGCTGATATTTTTTGTTATTTCGGTGCATATGTAAATACGCTTCTCACTATAAGATACCGCTCGCATCAAAGGCCCCGATGCGCGATGGAGCGGTGCGCGAAAATCCGGCCTCAACGGCTGGAATCGCGCTGACTTCGCCGGACACGCGGCCTCTGGCGACATATCGAACACCCGTTTTTCCCGAAGCAGCCTGCGCTCAGGTCGAGCTGAATTGAACGCAAGCTGCGGCTAAATATAAATTCAGGGCGCCCGACGCGCTGGAAGCATAACAGCAGATGCCTTCGCCGGCCGGCAGGCCAGCGTGCGCACAGAGGTGATCATGAACCATATCCCGGAAAACCAGCCGCCTTTCGCCTCCTTCGCCCCCCCTGTCCGGGAGCAGGGGCCGCTGCGCCAGGCGATCACCGCCGCCTATCGCCGGCCGGAAGCCGAATGTGTCGCGACGCTGCTTGAACAGGCGACCCTTCCCACGGAAACCGCTACCGCCGTGCAGGCTACGGCGCGGAAGCTGATCGAGGCTCTGCGCGCCAAGCACAAGGGCACCGGCGTCGAGGGGCTGGTGCACGAATATTCGCTCTCCAGCCAGGAGGGCGTGGCGCTGATGTGCCTTGCCGAAGCATTGCTGCGGATTCCCGACAACGCGACGCGCGACGCGCTCATTCGCGACAAGATCGCTCACGGTGACTGGCGCTCACATGTCGGCGGCGGGCGTTCGCTGTTCGTCAATGCTGCGACGTGGGGGCTGGTGGTCACCGGCAAGCTCACCGGGTCGGTCGATGGGCATGGCCTGTCCTCGGCGCTGACGCGTCTCATCGCCCGTTGCGGCGAGCCGGTCATTCGTCGCGGCGTCGATATGGCGATGCGCATGATGGGCGAGCAGTTCGTGACCGGCGAGACCATTGAGGAGGCGTTGAAGCGCGCCCAGGTGCTGGAGGAGCGCGGCTTCCGCTATTCTTATGACATGCTCGGAGAGGCCGCGACGACCGCCGAGGATGCCGACCGCTACTATCGCGACTACGAACAGGCCATCCACGCCATCGGCCGGGCATCGGCAGGGCGCGGTGTTTATGCCGGCCCCGGTATTTCGATCAAGCTTTCGGCGCTGCATCCGCGCTATTCCCGCGCGCAGGCCGAACGCGTGATGGAAGAGCTGTTGCCCAAGGTGAAGGCGCTGGCGCAACTCTCCAAAACATACGACATCGGCCTGAATATCGATGCGGAAGAGGCCGATCGTCTTGAGCTGTCGCTCGATCTGCTGCAGAGCCTGTGCGAGGATCCGGATCTGGCCGGGTGGGAAGGCATCGGTTTCGTCGTGCAGGCCTACGGCAAGCGCTGCCCGTTTGTGCTCGACTTCATCATCGATCTGGCGCGCCGCACGGGCCACCGGGTGATGGTGCGTCTGGTGAAGGGCGCTTACTGGGATGCCGAGATCAAGCGCGCGCAGGTGGACGGGCTGTCGGATTTCCCGGTCTACACGCGCAAGGTGCACACCGATCTTTCCTATATCGCCTGCGCCCGCAAGCTGCTGGCCGCGACCGACGTGGTCTTCCCGCAGTTCGCGACGCATAACGCCCAGACGCTGGCAACGATCTATCATCTCGCCGGGCCGGATTTCAAAGTCGGCAAGTTCGAGTTCCAGTGCCTGCACGGCATGGGCGAGCCGCTTTATGACGAGGTCGTCGGGCCGCAGAAACTGGGTCGTCCTGCGCGCATCTATGCTCCGGTGGGAACGCACGAAACGCTGCTGGCCTATCTGGTGCGGCGCCTGCTGGAAAACGGCGCCAATTCGTCCTTCGTCAACCGTATCAGCGACAGCAACGTGGCGGTCGAGGATCTGATCGCCGATCCGGCGGATGTCGTGCGCGCCACGTCTCCGGTGGGTGCGCGCCACGATCAGATTTCCCTGCCGGCCGATCTTTATCCCGGCCGTCCGAATTCCGCCGGTCTTGACCTGTCCGATGAGCGGACGCTCGCGCAACTCAGCACGGCCCTGCGCGACAGCGCCGCGCATGCGTGGACAGCTTCGCCTCTGGTCGCGGGCAAGACGGTGTCCGGCATTAGCCGCCCGATCCTCAATCCCGGGGACCACGGCGATGTTGTGGGGACGGTGACGGAGATTGCTGAGAACGAGGTTGCGGGCGCCGCTGAAATCGCTGCGCAGGCGGTTGATGCCTGGTCGCGCGTGACGCCGGATGAGCGGGCCAGCCGTCTGGAGCGCGCCGCCGACATCATGCAGGAGCGTCTGCCGACGCTGTTGGGCCTGATCATGCGCGAGGCTGGTAAATCCGCGCCAAATGCTATTGCCGAAGTGCGCGAGGCCATTGATTTTCTGCGCTATTATGCCTTGCAGGCGCGTGTGACGTTCGATGGCACACAGAAGCCGCTTGGACCCATCGTCTGCATCAGCCCGTGGAACTTCCCGCTGGCCATCTTCATCGGCCAGATCGCTGCGGCGTTGGCGGCCGGCAATGCCGTTCTGGCCAAGCCTGCCGAGGAAACGCCGCTCATCGCCGCCGAGGGCGTGCGCATCCTGCATGAGGCCGGCATCCCGGCCGACGCCGTGCAATTGCTGCCCGGTGACGGGAAAATCGGTGCGGCGCTGGTTGCCGCGCCGCAGGTGAATGGCGTGATGTTCACGGGCTCCACGGAAGTAGCGCGGCTGATTCAGAAGCAGCTTACCCGGCGTACGCTGGCGAACGGCAAACCCGTCCCGCTGATCGCCGAAACTGGCGGCCAGAACGCGCTTATCGTCGATTCCTCGGCGCTGGCTGAACAGGTCGTGTTCGATGTGATCGCTTCGGCTTTCGACAGCGCTGGGCAGCGTTGCTCGGCCTTGCGCGTTCTGTGCTTGCAGGAAGAGGTGGCCGATCGCATCCTCACCATGCTCAAGGGTGCGCTGAACGAACTGTCGATCGGCCGCACGGACAAGCTCAGCATCGATATCGGCCCGGTCATCACGGATGAAGCCAGAGGCATCATCGACCGGCATGTCGAGGCAATGCGCGGGCTTGGCGCGAAGGTCGAGCAGACCGATCTGCCGGCGGCAACGCAGAAGGGCACCTTCGTTTCGCCGACTATCGTCGAGATTGCGTCGCTTGCCGATCTCAAGCGCGAGGTGTTCGGCCCCGTGCTGCACGTGCTGCGCTATCGGCGCGAGAATCTGGACCGGGTCATCGACGACATCAACGCCACTGGCTACGGCCTGACTTTCGGCCTGCATACGCGTCTTGACGAAACGGTGGCCCATGTCACCGGCCGCATCCGGGTGGGCAACATCTACATCAACCGCAACATCATCGGCGCGGTCGTGGGTGTGCAGCCGTTTGGCGGGCGCGGCCTCTCCGGCACAGGGCCGAAGGCGGGCGGCCCGCTCTATCTGGGCCGGCTGGTCGAGACGGCTCCGGCATTGCCGCGCGAGGGGTCGATTCACGTCGATCCCGCGTTCGTCGATTTCGCCACCTGGCTGGACCGTCAGGGCAAGGGTGAACTGGCTGCCGCGGTTCGCGAAACCGGGGTGCGCTCGCGGCTCGGCCTTGAAACGGAGCTGCCCGGCCCGGTCGGTGAGCGTAATCTTTATGCGCTGCATCCGCGCGGCAAGATTCTGCTAGTGCCGCAGACCGAGATTGGCCTCATCCGGCAGGTCGCAGCGGTTCTGGCGACGGGCAACGAGGCAATCGTCGACGCAGGATCCAACCTGCGGAAAACGCTTGAGAAGCTGCCGCCCAATATTTCCGTGCGCGTTTCCTGGAGCACGGACTGGAAGGCGGATGGGCCTTATGCGGGCGCGCTCGTTGAAGGCGATGCGGCGCGTGTGGCCGAGGTCTCTGCCCGGATCGCCGAACTGCCCGGCCCGCTGGTGCTGGTGCAGGCCGCTGCTTCCCCGGCGCTGGCGCAGGGCGTCGATGCCTTCAACCTCGACTGGTTGCTGGAAGAAGTGTCCACGTCCGTCAACACCACGGCGGCGGGCGGCAACGCCAGCCTGATGGCCATCGGCTGATCGGAGCCGCTCACGTCCATCATCCCCGCGTGCTCCACACAAGCATGCGGGGATGATGGTTGAAGATGCTCGCGGTGTCAGCCGCGCATGAGCGTGTCAGGCATCCACGCGTGGCCATGGATCTTCGAAATGCTCTCCATGCTGCCATGCGACGATCTCGTCTTCCGTACAGAAACAGGTTTTTAAGGCATCGACAAAAGGATCGATTTCCTGCTCCTGTCCGATGATGACGAGCTGGCAGCGTCTGTCACCGAACACCGGCGACAGGCCGGCAAGACGCTCTGCGAGTCCGGTGCGCTCTTCCGGCGTCAGTTTCAGGCTCAGATCGCTCAGCGCCGCGATGCGCCAGTAGCTGACGACTTCAAGGTTGATCGATCCGGCGGCCTGATTCCACAGCAGGCATTGGTCATCCCGCGAGGGCAGCCAGAAGAAACCTTTCGAGCGATGAATGCCCGTGCCCAGAAAGCGGTTGTAGATGGTCCACAGCCGTTGCGGATGAAACGGTCGCGGATCGTTCAGCGTGCGTGACACGATGCGGTATGCAGCCGGATCGGCAGGGTCGTCTCCGTCATCAGCCTGCTGCGCGAATTCCTGACCGAGCCGCGCGACGCGATGGAAATCATAAGGCGGCATGGCGAAGACATCGTCGAGCCGCAGCCCGCCCCAGCTCATGCCGGTTATGTCCGCGTAGGGATTGAGCGGGTGGATGGCTTGCGCGATCTCCTGCAACGCGCCATCGGGGAGGCGATCCGTCTTGGTCAGCACAAGGCGGTTGGCGAACATGATCTGTCCCGCCAGAAGGTTTTCCACTCCCTGCTGATCTTGCGCCAGATTGCGCTGCAAGCCCTCGACGACACCCCGGCCTTTGTCGAAGTCCTGCAACAGCATCACGCTGTCGATCAGCGCGAGACAACCGTGCAGTTCCACCTCCGGCGTGTCGCGCAGGGCCTCGACAAGCGGCCAGGGGTGAGTACTGCCGGATGTCTCGACCAGAATATGGGTTGGCCCATCCTCCGCGATCAGCCGCGCCAGCGCCTCGCGAAAACGCGGCAGAATATGGCGACTGGACAGGCTGCCGCTGTCGATTGATATGAAATTGTTGCGTTCGCCGCCAACGAGGTCGGTGTTGGCGATGACATCGGCGTCGATATCGATTTCGCCCATGTCGTTGGCGATGACGGCAAGGCGAATGTCGCTGCGCTTCCGCGCCTGATGCAGCAAGGCGTTCAGAAGGGTTGTCTTGCCCGATCCCAGAAAACCGTTGAGCACAGTCACATGCGTTTTTGCCATCAGGGCCTCATGATATATGCAGATGCTGGCAGCGACGGGTGCCTCTGGGCCTCGATCGCAGGCGCAAGCAGCAGTAGCAGCGGGTCGCCGCCGGGGATAAAGACGGTGGTGAGGCCACGCCGGCCAAGCTGATCAAGCAGGTCGTCGGCATTGCACGGATGGGGCAGTGTCTCGGCCGCTGGGTGGTGTCCGGATGCCCGCAGCACCAGCTTGATATGCCCGGCCTTGCTGATGAGCATGGCGTCGAAACCATCCGGGATGCTTTCGTGAGCATCGAAGGCGCTTCCGGTTGAGACGAGCGGTCTTCCGGTCGCTATGCGGTGGAAGAAACCGGCCATGATGACCTGCGCCTCCGCCGCTCCGGGGCCGACTGTCACCGTCACTCCGGCCTCCCGCAGTTTGCGAAATCCCCCGCCGTTCACGCGCGGGTCCGGGTCTTGCAGCGAGGCATGGACATGCGTCACTCCGGCTTCGATGATCGCATCGGCGCAAGGCGGGGTTTTGCCGTAGTGGCAGCACGGTTCGAGCGTCACATAGAGGGTGGAGCCGCGTGCCTGCGCGCCCGCTGCATCAAGTGCCACACGCTCGGCATGTGGGCGGCCGCCGATCTGCGTCTGCCCGCGCCCGACGCACACGCCGTCCCGGACGATCACGCATCCCACCGCCGGGTTGGGCCAGACCCACCCTTGCATGTCCCGCGCCAGCCCGATGGCCTGCGCCATCCAGTGGCGGTGCTCATCCGGCATCACGTAAAGGCCGTGCCCTGTGGCAGGGAAGACAGAAACTCCTGCCGCAGATTGACATCGTCCCGGAAAACGCCGGTCAGGCGGCGGGTCACCATGCTGACGCCGGGCTTTCTCACACCGCGCGTCGTCATACACATATGCGCGGCCTCAATCACCACCGCCACGCCGCGTGGCCGCAGCACGCTCTGGATGGTATCCGCGATCTGCGAGGTCAGAGTTTCCTGAATTTGCAGGCGCTTTGCATAGGCCTCGACCACGCGGGCGATCTTGCTGATGCCGACCACGCGACCGGCTGGAAGATAGGCGACATGCACCTTGCCGATGATCGGCACGACATGATGTTCGCAATGCGATTCCAGCCGCATGTTGCGAAGCACGATCATGTCGTCGTAGTCGTTGGTTTCCTCAAAAGTGCGGGCAAGAAGTTCGGCGGGGTCAGTGTTGTAGCCGTCGAAAAATTCCTCATAGGCCTGCACCACCCGCGCGGGCGTGTCGATCAGCCCTTCCCTGTCCGGGTCGTCACCGGCCCATTCGATCAGCAGGCGAACCGCAGCTTCAACATCGGCACGGGCGGGGCGCTGCCGGATTGGCTTTTTCGCATCCAGACGCTCCTGCCCGCTGGCCACCTTGTTCATTGCCAATAACTCCCTGCATTAATTGCGTAAAAAACGTATCGAGCGCCCACCGCTCCCGACACGCTTTTTGCCAAGCCTGCATGCCTGCTAAAAATGTAATGTTATATAATTTCATAAAATGCACAGACAAAGCAAGCGGGATATGAACCGCTTCGCTTTTGTCAGGTTCTTTGCAGTTGATTATTAGCTGCGAGGGGGGAGGGTGCCATAAAGGCTGTCGGCGCGGGTGGCGAAGGCGTCCGAAAACTTCTTGAACGCTTTGTCGAAGACCGCGCCCATCAGCATGCCGAGTGTGCGGCTCTTGAACTCATATGAAATGTAGAAGTCGACGATGCAACTGTTCGCGTCGCTTCCAGTACGGAAGGCCCAGCGATTTTCCAGAAAACGGAACGGCCCGTCGACATACTCCACCAAAATCCGCAACCTTGGCCGATCCAGCGTAACGCGGGTGGTGAAGTTCTCGCGGATGGCCTTGTAGCCGATGCCCATATCGGCCACGAGTATCATCACCCCTCCATCGCCGTTGATGCGTTGGCGCACCGTCAGGCTTTCGCACAGGGGCACAAAGGCCGGATATTGCTCGACATCCGCCACCAGATCGAACATGGCAACGGGGGAGTGCGGAACCTTCCTCTCATTCCGAAACGATGGCATCAGCCGCCAACCTGCGCTGCTCGTGCAGCCTTGAGGCGGGCAAAATCCTCACCGGCATGATGAGACGAGCGTGTCAGCGGGCTCGACGACACCATCAGGAAGCCCTTGGCATAGGCCGTGGTTTCGAAAGCCTTGAACTCATCCGGCGTCACAAAGCGGATCACTGGATGATGCTTGCGCGTGGGCTGAAGATACTGGCCGATCGTTATGAAATCGACCTCCGCCGAGCGCAGATCGTCCATGAGCTGCAACACCTCGTTGCGCTCCTCGCCAAGCCCGACCATGATGCCGGACTTGGTGAAGATGGAGGGGTCGATCTCCTTGACCCGTTGGAGCAGGCGGATCGAGTGGAAGTAGCGCGCGCCGGGCCGCACCTTGAGATACTTGGACGGCACGGTTTCAAGATTGTGGTTGAACACGTCCGGCCGCGCAGCGACCACGACCTCAAGCGCTCCCGGCTTGCGCAGGAAGTCCGGCGTCAGAATTTCGATGGTGGTTGCCGGCGAGCGTCGGCGTATAGCGTGGATGACGTCGGCAAAATGCTGCGCACCACCGTCGGCGAGGTCATCCCGGTCTACGGACGTGATAACGACGTGCGTCAGTCCCAGCTTTTCGACCGCCTTGGCAACGCTCTCCGGTTCCTCGCGGTCAAGCGGCAGGGGCATGCCGGTTTTCACGTTGCAGAAAGCACAGGCGCGTGTGCACGTGTCGCCCATGATCATGAAGGTGGCGTGCTTCTTTTCCCAGCACTCGCCGATATTCGGGCAACCGGCTTCCTCGCATACGGTGACGAGCTTGTTCTCGCGCACGATGCGGTTGGTCTCGTTCCACTTGGGCGAGCCGGGAGCCTTGACGCGAATCCAGTCCGGCTTGCGCGCAATCGGCTGATCGGGCCTATGCGCCTTTTCGGGATGGCGGGCTTTTTCGGCTATCCTGGCGTCAGCCGTTTTCGCGTCGCGAGGCGCGGCGTCGGTATTCAGTTTGCGGCGCGGGTCACGATTCAGAATATCGAGAACGACCGCCATGCCGACGCCTCCACAGTTTCAAGATGCGCAAAAGCGGCGCGGATTTGCCCCGCGCCGCATTTCAAGGTTTTGCAATCTCGCCACAAAACGGCGCCGATTGCAAATGCTCTGAATCACCATGATCTAGACAATGACCAAGGCGGTTGCAAGAGCAAGCGCTGGCTGCGTCAGATCACACGGTTATGCGCGTCGAAGCACGCGCACGATGAACAACAGGACGATGGCGCCAATTGTCGACACCACGAGGCTGGGAATGAACCCCGAACCCTGCCAAAGGCCGAAAACACCCAACACGATCGGGCCGATGAAAGCGCCGATCAAACCGATCACGAGGCTCGACACAAGTCCGCCCTCGCGACCCATCAAACTCTGCGCGATCCAGCCAGCCAGCAGACCGACGATGATTGCGCCAATAATACCCACGCCTGCCATATTCATCTCCCACGGTTTGACTACAAGGTGACTGATAAACGCCAAGCTTGGCGATACGTTCCACCATGCGTCTTCTTAATACCCGGGAACCATGACGTCCTGACTGGACCGTGTTCCGGTTTCGGTGAAACAGGAACACGGTTTTGGCAGATCAAACGCAGGCTGCTTTAGATGTGGATCGCGCGCCCGTAAGCATCGAGCACGCTCTCGTGGATCGTCTCTGAAAGCGTCGGGTGCGGGAAGACGGCGTCGATGAGTTCCTGCTCCGTCGTTTCCAGATTCAGCGCGATGACGAAGCCCTGAATAAGCTCCGTTACTTCCGCGCCGATCAGATGCGCACCGAGCAGGCGGCCCGTCGATTTTTCGAAAATCGTCTTGACGAGACCTTCCGGTTCGCCGAGCGCAATCGCCTTGCCGTTGCCGACGAACGGGAAGCGGCCAACGCGAATGTCGTAACCGGCTTCCTTGGCCTTCGCCTCCGTCAGCCCGACCGATGCGATCTGCGGATGGCAATAGGTGCAGCCCGGAATGCGCGTCTTTTCAAGTGCATGAACGGGCAGGCCCTTGATGGCTTCCACCGTCAGCGTGCCCTCATGCTCGGCCTTGTGGGCAAGCATGGGCGGGCCGGCGACGTCACCGATGGCGTAGATGCCGGGCACGTTGGTGCGGCCCAGACCATCGGTGACGATGGTGCCGCGATCCGTCTTCACGCCAAGCTTTTCAAGGCCGAGATTCTCAATGTTGCCGACAACGCCCACCGCCGAAATCACGCGATCCACGGTGATCGTCTGTGGGCCCTTCGGCGTCTCCAGCGTGGCGGTGACGCTGTCCGCGCCCTTGTCCAGCTTCGTTACCTTGGTGCCGGTCAGCACCTTGATGCCCTGCTTTTCAAAGCGCTTGCGGGCGAGATCGGCGATCTCCGCATCTTCCGCCGGCAGGATCTGCGGCAACACCTCGACCACGGTCACTTCCGCGCCCATGGTGCGGTAGAAGGAAGCAAACTCGATGCCGATTGCTCCCGAGCCGACAACCAGCAGGGACTTCGGAATCGCCGGTGGCACCATGGCCTCGAAATAGGTCCAGACCAGTTTCTTGTCCGGCTCAAGACCCGGCAGCACGCGCGGACGCGCGCCGGTGGCAATGATGATGTGCTTGGCCTTGTACGTGCCGCCGCCCAGCGCGCCTTTCGGCGCATCCGGCGTGGCCGAGATGGTGATCGAACCGGGCGCGTCGATGGTCGCCTCGCCCCAGATCACATCGACCTTGTTCTTCTTCAGCAGGAAGCCGACGCCCGTGTTGAGCTGCTTCGACACACCGCGCGAACGCTCGACAACGGCCTTAGCGTCGAAACGCACGTTGTCCGCCGAAAGACCATAGTCCTTGGCATGCTGGAAGTAGTGATAAATTTCGGCGGAGCGCAGCAGAGCCTTGGTGGGAATGCAACCCCAGTTCAGGCAGATGCCGCCGAGGTGCGACCGCTCGATGATCGCGGTCTTGAACCCGAGCTGGGCGGCGCGAATGGCGGTGACGTACCCGCCGGGGCCGGAGCCGATAACGATAATGTCGTAGGAATTGGCCATGACAGCCTCATGCTATCCGGAGAAGACGGCGGCCGGCGGACCGGCCGCGTTGACACGGAATCAGACCAGCAGGCCGAGCGGGTTCTCGATCAGCGGTTTAAAGGCGGCGAGCAGTTCCGCGCCCAGTGCGCCATCGACCGCGCGATGATCGGTGGACAACGTCACCGTCATCACCGTCGCGACTGCTGGCGCGCCATCCTTCACCACGACGCGCTTCTCGCCCGCGCCGACCGCCAGAATGGTGGCGTGCGGCGGGTTGATGATCGCCGAGAAGTTCTTGATGCCGAACATGCCGAGGTTCGATACCGCCGTGGAGCCGCCCTGATACTCGTCCGGGCGCAGCTTGCGGGCGCGGGCCCGCGCAGCGAAGTCCTTCATCTCGTTGGAGATGGTGGAGATGCTCTTGATATCGGCATTGCGCACCACCGGCGTAATCAGTCCGCCGGGGATGGCAACCGCCACGCCCACGTCCACGGCCTTGTGGCGCAGGATGGCAGCATCCGTCCAGCTCACGTTGGCGTCCGGCACCTGCCGCAGCGACAACGCCAGTGCCTTGATGACGAAGTCGTTCACCGACACCTTGTAGACCGGCTTGCCGTCCTTGTCCTTCGGCGCGGCGGCGTTGATCTGCTCGCGCAGCGCCAGCAGGGCGTCGAGCTCCGTATCCACCGACAGGTAGAAGTGTGGAACCGTCTGCTTGGATTCGAGCAACCGGCGCGCGATGGTCTTGCGCATGTTGTCGTTCGGCAGCTCTTCGTAGCTGTCGGGAGCGAAAAGCTTCTTCACCGCCTCGTCGCCAGCACCGGCAGCCGGGGCGGGCTTGGGAGCCGTGGCAGGAGCAGGTGCTGCCGCTGCAGGAGCAGCGGCCTGCTGCGCCACGCCACCCTTTGCCGCCGACTGAACGTCGCGCTCGATGATGCGGCCATGCGGGCCGGTGCCCTTGATGGCGGCAATGTCGATGCCCGCTTCCTTCGCCAACCGGCGTGCCAGCGGCGAAGCAAAAATGCGCTCGCCATGCGAGGCGGCAGCCGCTGCCGGAGCAGCAGACTGGGCCGTCGGGGCCGGGGCGGCTTCAGCGGCTGCCGTCTGGGCAGGGGGCGCTTCCGCAGCCGGAGCAGAAGCCGCGGCAGTGGCGGGGGCCGCGCCGGCTCCAGCCGCAGCGACGGCCGCCACGTCCTCGCCCTCTTCGGCGATCACCGCGATGACCTCGTTCACCGGAACATCGGCAGTGCCTTCCGGGACGATGATCTTCGCCAGCACACCCTCATCGACCGCTTCGACCTCCATGGTGGCCTTGTCGGTCTCGATCTCGGCGATGATGTCGCCGGACTTGATGGTGTCGCCTTCCTGCTTGAGCCACTTGGCCAGATTGCCCTTTTCCATCGTGGGGGACAGGGCAGGCATCAGAATCTTGACGGACATGAAACCCTCCCTCAGCGATAGGTGACAGCCTTGACCGCCGCGATAACGTCATCGGCGGTAGGCAGGGCGAGCTTTTCGAGATTTGCGGCGTAAGGCATCGGCACATCCTTGCCGAACACGCGCAGAACCGGCGCATCCAACCAGTCGAAGGCCAGTTCCTGAACACGCGCGGCGATTTCCGAGCCGACGCCGGACTGTCCCCAGCCCTGTTCCACGGTTACCACGCGGCCGGTCTTCTTGGCCGATGCGATCACGGTGTCGGTGTCGAGCGGGCGCAGGGTGCGCATGTCGATGATCTCGGCGTCGATGCCCTCTTCGGCAAGCTTTTCGGCTGCTTCAAGAGCATAGATCATGCCATAGGACCACGCGACGATGGTGACATCCTTGCCGGGGCGGGCGATGCGCGCCTTGCCGATGGGCAACACGAAATCGTCGAGCTTCGGCACCGGGAACGAGTGACCGTAAAGGATTTCGTTCTCAAGGAAGATGACCGGGTTCGGATCGCGGATCGCTGCCTTCAGCAGGCCCTTGGCATCCGCCGCCGTATAGGGGGCGATGACCTTGAGGCCGGGCACGTGGCTGTACCACGAGGAATAATCCTGGCTGTGCTGCGCGCCAACACGCGCCGCCGGGCCGTTGGGGCCGCGGAACACGATGGGGCAGCCAAGCTGACCACCGGACATATAAAGCGTCTTGGCGGCGGAGTTGATGATCTGGTCAATCGCCTGCATGGCGAAGTTGAAGGTCATGAACTCGACGATAGGACGCAGGCCGGTGAAAGCCGCGCCGACCGCGATGCCGGTGAAGCCATGCTCGGTGATCGGCGTGTCGATGACGCGACGGTCGCCGAATTCCTGCAGCAAGCCCTGGGTGATCTTGTAGGCGCCCTGATACTCGGCAACTTCCTCGCCCATGACGAAGACGTTGTCGTCCTGACGCATTTCCTCTGCCATCGCATCGCGGAGGGCTTCGCGAACCGTCTGGTTGACGAATTCCGTGCCGGGCGGCACTTCCGGATCGGGCTCGGCTGCCGGCTCCGGCGCGCGCGGTGCGGCTGGGACAGACGCCGCGGCAGCAGGGGCAGGAGCCTCGGCGGCAGGCGCAGGCGCAGGCGTTGCCGCCGGTGCGGAGGACGCCGACGTAATGGCCGACGCATCCTCGCCTTCTCCGGCGATGACGGCGATCGGCGTGTTCACGGCGACTTCCTCGGTGCCTTCGGGGACGAGGATCTTTGCCAGCACACCTTCATCAACCGCTTCGACCTCCATAGTGGCCTTGTCGGTTTCGATCTCGGCGATGATGTCGCCGGACTTGATGGTGTCGCCTTCTTTCTTAAGCCATTTAGATAGTTTGCCGCTCTCCATGGTCGGAGACAGCGCGGGCATGAGAATATCGGTCGGCATGTCGAATGTTCCAAAAAATCTGGAAAGGGCCCGGCGATGTTTGCCGGCGCATCGATTCGTTCTGCTGGCTGATTACTTCAGCACGTCGGTCCACAGCTCCGACGGATCGGGCTCGGGATCGTTGGTGGCGAAGTCTGCCGCATCGTTGACGATCTCACGCACCCCGGCATCGATGGCCTTGAGTTCGCTCTCGTCGACCTTCCACTCTTCCAGCAGGCGGCGCTTCACCTGCTCGATGGGGTCGTGCTCCTCGCGCATGCGCTGCACTTCGTCCTTCGTGCGGTACTTCGCCGGATCGGACATCGAGTGGCCGCGATAGCGGTAGGTCTGCATTTCCAGCAGATAGGGGCCCTTGCCCGAGCGTGCCCAGTTGATGGCGCGTGCGCCAGCTTCCAGAACGGCGCGGTAATCCATGCCGTCGACCTGCTCGCCCGGGATGTTGAACGAGACGCCGCGCTTCGACAGATCGGTCTGTGCGGAGGCGCGGTTCAGCGCCGTGCCCATGGCATAGCGGTTGTTCTCGATCACGTACACGACCGGCAGCTTCCACAGCTCCGCCATGTTGAAGCTCTCATAGACCTGGCCCTGGTTGGCCGCGCCATCGCCGAAATAGGTCACGGAGACAGCGTCTTCGCCACGATAGCGGTTGGCGAAGGCCAGACCCGTGCCCAGCGAGACCTGTGCGCCGACGATGCCGTGGCCGCCGTAAAAGTTCTTCTCGCGCGAGAACATGTGCATGGACCCGCCCTTGCCGCGCGAGTAACCGCCCTGACGGCCGGTCAACTCGGCCATGACGCCGCGCGATTCCATGCCGGTGGCCAGCATGTGGCCGTGGTCACGGTAGGCGGTGATGACCTGATCACCTTCCTTCTGCGCAAGCTGCATGCCGACGACGACGGCTTCCTGCCCGATGTAGAGGTGGCAGAATCCGCCGATGAGGCCCATGCCATACATCTGGCCGGCCTTTTCCTCGAAACGGCGGATGAGCAGCATCTCACGATAGGCGTGGAGATCCTGATCCTGCGTATGATTGATAATTGCCGACGATGCTGCTGCGCCCTTGGCGGCGCCTGACTTGCCGCGTGATGGCGCGGAGGTGCCTGCATCGGCTTCGGCGCGGGATGCTCTTCTTGCTGTACCAGCCATGGCGTATCCTCCCAGATAACGCTAACGGTTGAACAAACGCTTCACAAAGCTCTTTATCCCAGAAGTTCCCGTTTGGCGAGAGTCTAAAACACGGATCGATTAAGTTTTTTTGTAACCAAACTACTGATAAAACGTCATTTTTTTCATTTAACTGTTAAGTAGTTAAATTGGATATTGGTGTCTGTCAGCCTGTTTGGCGCCATCTTTATCGGCCGATTCACCGCCGCGTGCCTCCTTTCCGCGTGTGCCGCACAGGTGATGTTACCCACTCGCTATTCAAATATCCATGCGTCTCTTTTGCTGCTGAATATAAGAAAATCACTGTTGGGCCGATTGCCTCAAGGCACTGTCCCATAAGCAAGGCACCAGCCGACAGGATGGCATCGGAGCCGCCTTTAGGCTACCCGGATTTCACACGTCTTCATCCATAGGGTGGCTTGGGCTTTATGGGGTGGCTTGGGATTTATGGCGCTGCGGCGTCGCCCGCGCGTCCTGCCAGCCATATCGTCGCCGAGCCGCAATGCGGATCATTGACCTGATGCGCCACAACGTTGAAACCGTTCTCCGCCAACAGGGCGCGGTATTCTTGCGGATCGAGGCTGGCGTGATAAAGCGGCTCGCCCATCCATTCGCCAATGGCCTCACCGTGATGCGTGCCGCTGGTGAACATAAGCGCTGCCCCCGGCGCAGCGTGGGCGGCGAAGCGGGGAAACATGGCGCGTTGGGCGGTATCTGTGAGGTGAAAGAAACTGTGCCAGGCAATCAGCCCATCGAATCGCCGTCCGAGGGCGAGATCGCGCATGTCCGCGACGATCCATTCGCGGTCGGGAAAACGCTCGCGCGCTTTTGCTATCAATGATGGAGAGGAATCGACGCCCGTCACCGCATAGCCGCGCCCGAGCATGTATCGCGCGACCGGATGGCCAGTCCCGCAGCCGACATCGAGGATGGAACCGCCAGCCGGAATCAGCGCCAGAAAACGATCGAGCCACGCCTTCTCCATAAAGCCGTGGTCCATCCAGGCGTCGTCCGACAGCTCACTGTCCGTGAGGCCGCGCCGACGCTGCCTGTCCAGTTCGGCAGCGTGCTCTTCGTATAGCCCGATGATGCGATTGTGCATGCTACCTCAGGGCTTGATGTCGCGCATTGCAAGATCGGGCATCACCGGCGAGTGATCAGCGTGACCCCGTCTCATGTCACCATAACCGGACGCGGCAGCGGGCGTCGAGGCTTGCCGATGCCTTCATAAAAGCCGACAAGCGCCAAGGGTAGCCAAGAGTAGGGGACCCCACGCCCGCGCTCGTTTAGTCTGAGTCGCTACATACCGCTTCGGCGCGGCGCGCAGGCGTCTCAGTTTCCATGCGCTGCTGTCTCGAAGAGCCGGAATGGCTCATTAATATCTGGTGTCAAGCGCTAGCGGAGCGTGTCAGCGGGGCTGCCGAGGCAGCCTTTGCCGATGCACCGACCTTGGCGGAGGTGTTTGCCACGTTGGCCTTGGCAGCCGTCGCCGGTGCGACATTCGAGGGAATCTCGATATCCACCTCAAGCGTCGACACCGCATCGCCGCGATCCATGGTCACCTTGACCTTGTCGCTGTCGACATGGATGTGCTTGGCGATGACGGCGAGGATTTCCTCGCGCAGCACTGCGACAAGATCCGACTGGCCGGTGGAGACGCGCTCGTGCGCGAGCAGGATCTGAAGCCGTTCGCGCGCGACCGGAGCCGACGTGCGGCGGCTGAAGAGTTTGAAAAAGCTCATGCCGCCCTCCGTCCGAACAGCTTGTTGAAGAGCCCCTTCTTGTCGGAGGGGATGGTGATTTCCACCGTCTCGCCACGCAGGCGGCGGGCGGCGTCGGCGTAAGCGCGGGCGGGCGCGCTCGTCGGGTTGCTGATGGTCACCGGCGTTCCGAGGTTCGAGGCGCGCAGCACTTCGTCGCTCTCGGGGATGATGCCGATCAACGGAATAGAGAGGATTTCCAGCACATCCTCGACCTTCAGCATCTCGCCGCGCTCGGCCCGCGTCACGTCATAGCGCGTCAGCAGCAGGTGCTTTTCGACGTGCTCACCCTTTTCGGCCTTCAGCGTCTTGGAATCCAGCACGCCGATGATGCGGTCCGAATCGCGCACCGACGACACTTCCGGATTGGTGACCACCACGGCAACGTCGGCGTGGCGCATGGCCAGCGTCGGGCCGCGCTCGATGCCGGCAGGGCTGTCGCAGATGATCCAGTCGAACTTCTCGCGCAGTTCGGAGATCACGCGGTCGACGCCTTCTTCGGTGAGGGCGTCCTTGTCACGCGTCTGAGAGGCGGGCAGCAGTGACAGCGTCTCGATGCGCTTGTCGCGGATCAGCGCCTGCGCCAGCTTGGCCTCGCCCTGCACGACATTGATAAGGTCATACACGACCCGCCGTTCCGCGCCCAGCACCAGATCGAGATTGCGCAGGCCGACGTCGAAATCGACAACGACGACGTTCTGCCCCGTCTGCGCCAGCGCCGCTCCGAGGGCGGCCGTCGACGTCGTTTTGCCAACGCCGCCCTTACCCGATGTCACGACCAGAACTTTGGTCATTGCTTTTCCCTCTTCAGTTGATTGGCGCGATCTTGATCGCGTCGCCTTCGAGCCAGATTTGGACGGCTTGTCCACGATAGTTGTCGTCAAGTGCTTCAGCCGTCTTGTAGAGCCCGTCGATAGCGACGAGTTCGGCTTCCAGCTTGTTGCAGAAGATGCGGGCCGATGCGTGACCCGCACAGCCGGCAAGGGCGCGCCCGCGCAGGGCGCCGTAAATATGAATGGAACCGCCGGCAATCACCTCCGACCCCGATGCGACGGAGCCGATAATGGTGACGTCGCCCTGCGGGAAGGTCACGGACTGCCCCGAGCGCACCGGCTGTTCGATAATCAGCGACGGACGTGTCGTTTCGGCCGGGATGCTAATCGGTGCCGGCTGCGATTGCTGGGCGGATGCGTCCTGCGTTCCCGTACCTTGCTCGGAATTGCCTTGCCCGGAAGCATTTTGCGCCGGAGCGGGCTGGGTGGCGGAACCATCGTCTGCCTTCGCTGCCGGAACCGGCACATCGACTTCATTAACCTGCTTTCCGCCTCTGACCAGCGGAGGAAAGCCCGGCCCGAGCCATGTTTCCTTCGCGCCTTCGATGCCCATCACCTGAATGCGGCGCTCGCCGAGCTGGGCGAGAAGATCGATCAAGCCCTGCCGGTCGATATCGAGCCCTGAGACGTCAAGAATGACCGCGCGCGCGCCGAAAAAGCCGGGCGAGCGGTCGATCAGGCTCGTCAGTTCCTCGAACCAGATGTCGAGCGGCGCTTCCGGCGACAGCAGCAAGGCAAGAAACGAACGGCCGCGGAAACGGATCGTAGGACGCTTAGCTTGGCCGGGCTGCGCGGCAGGGGGAGTGGCTGTTTGGGTCACGGTGCTTCTTCAGGGTTTCTGATCTGTTAAACATTTGGAGCCATCATGGTTACCAGTTGGTTAACAGCGCTAAAGAAACGCCGGTATAACCGCCTTTCCACATGCCACAGGTGCCGCGAGGCTTTTCCATGGCCCGCATAGCTGCCTCCCGCCCTTGGGCTGCTTTTGCCCGTCCGATATCGCAAATCCGTGAACGGGCCGCGCGCGGCGGATCAACGATTCGTTAGCCATTTGCGTTAATGATGCGCCGGACGTCGGCATTTCAACGAACACGCTGGCAAGATGTGGATTTTTGGCTTTTACGCGGTTTCATCATGTCAGGCGGTTGCCGCCTTGGCTGAGAACGCTTTGAAGACATCTGGGAGGATGGCGCATGCGGCATATCAATAAAGGCGCGATCCGGCGGTGGCTGGTGGCTGCCATGGCCGCGTCGGCGGCGGGGGTGGCGGCTTCGCCGGCACAGGCGAATTTCGGTTCCTGCATCGCCAACCTTAAAAATGCCGCCGTCAATGCCGGCATCAGCAGGGCGGTGGTGACACAGGCCCTCGACATCAATGCGCCGGATGAGAAGGTGCTGCGGCTTTCCAAGGTGCAGCCGGAATTCAAAACGCCGATCTGGGATTATCTCGGCTTCCTCGTCGACGAGCAGCGTGTGGCGGATGGGCAGGCGCAGATGCGCCGTTATGATAATGTGCTCCGCGCGGCCGAACGTCAGTATGGCGTGGATCGCCACGTGATCGCTGCCGTGTGGGGCGTGGAAACCGATTTCGGCCGCGAGGCGGGTGATAACTTCCTGCCGCACGCCCTGGCGACGCTTGTGTGCGAAGGCGGCCGGCGCCGTGACTTCTGGCGCGGAGAGTTGTTCGCGGCGCTGAAGCTCGTGGACCGGGGCGACCTGCAACTCAACAAGCTTTATGGATCGTGGGCCGGCGCGTTCGGCCAGACGCAGTTCATCCCCACCACCTATCAGCGTCTGGCAGTCGACTTCGATGGCGACGGACGGCGCGATCTCGTTAGCTCGGTTCCCGATGCGCTCGGGTCCACAGCCAATTATCTCAAGCGCGGCGGCTGGCGTGCCGGTGAGCCTTGGATGATCGAGGTGAAGGTGCCGCGCGGCTACAAAGGCCCGACAGGCCGGCAAAACAAGGAACCCATCGCGCAATGGTCACAGCGTGGCATTACCCGGGCGGACGGACGACCACTGACAGGTGGCGGAAACGCCGGCCTGTTGCTGCCGGCGGGGCCGAATGGCCCCGGGTTCCTGGTGTTCCGCAACTTTGACGCGATCTATTCCTACAACCGCGCAGAATCCTATGCGTTGGCAATCTCTCATCTTGCCGACCGCATGGCTGGATACCCGACACTTCGCACACCTTGGCCAACCGACGATCCGGGCCTGACGCGCGCGCAGCGCCTGCATCTGCAAAAGCTTTTGCTGGCCAAGGGCTATAATATCGGCGAGGCGGACGGCAAGATCGGCCCTGTCACGCGCGATGCGATCAAAGACGTCGAGCGCCAGATCGGCATGCCCCAGACAGGCCGCGCGGGTACGAAGGTCTATCGGGCGTTGGGCGGCCGATAAGTCGTCGCTAAAGCATTTTCACGCAAAGCGGATGCTGCTTTGCGTGAAAAAATGCTCTAGATCATGGATTTGAGCTGCTACGACAGAGTAAAATATCGGCAATGTCAAATAAATGGGCTGGTTTCCTGTCGATTGAACAGGAAACCAGCCCATTTTGTTGGAGTTTGCGCGGCTCAGGCTGCCTGAGCCATCGGCAGAGCGGGCGCGGCATCGGCAAATTCTCCAGCAGGAGCGATCATACCGCGTGCGCCTGAGAGTGCATTTGCAGTTAGCTCCAGCGCCAGGAAGCGCTCGCGCTCAAAGGGGCCGGGCATCCACAATGCGCCGGTCGCTGCCGGGCTGAAGCCGAAGCGGGTATAATAACCCGCATCGCCGACCAGCAGAATGGCATCGTGGCCGAGCGCCCGGGCGGTGCCGATGGCGTGACGCATCAAAGCGCCACCGAGCCCCATCGACTGGCACGCCGGATCGACGGCAAGCGGCCCCAGCAAAAGCGCGGAATGGCGCGTGCCGGCCAGCACGTGCCACAGCCGCACAGTGCCAAGTAGCTTGCTGTGCAGCTTGCTGTCTTCCATCGAAATAGCGCTCAGTGCCAGCCCACTGGCCGGTAACCGGCCCTCGCGAAGCCGTTCACTGGTTTTGCTGAAACGGCTGTCGCCGAAGCAGGCGTCAAGCAGCGCCTCCCGCGCGACAACGTCGGCGGCGATTTCATCCCTGATGATGAACATGGCAGGTTCCTCCCCGCCCGGTCGCGTGTTCGCGCGCCGGGCAGCCGGAAAAACGATTGGTTACGTCCGGAAAATAATCAGATGTGGTAGGACTTCAGCGGCGGGAAGCCATTGAAAGCAACCGCCGAATAAGTCGTGGTGTAGGCGCCCGCACCCTCGATCAGCACCTTGTCGCCAATGGCGAGGCTGACCGGCAGCGGATAAGGCGTCTTTTCATAGAGCACATCGGCGGAATCGCAGGTCGGCCCTGCGAGGATGCAATCCTCGACGGTGTCGCCATCGCGCTCGGTGTGGATCGGGTAACGGATAGCCTCGTCCATCGTCTCTGCGAGACCACCAAACTTGCCGATATCCAGATACACCCAGCGCAGCTCGTCGGCTTCGCTTTTGCGGGACACGAGTACGACCTCGGCCTCGATCATGCCGGCGTTGCCGACCATGCCACGGCCGGGCTCGATGATGGTTTCCGGAATGGCATTGCCGAAGTGCGTCCGCAGCGAATCCAGAATGGAAGCGCCATAGGCTTCCACGGCCGGGATGTCGTTGAGATACTTTGCCGGAAAACCACCGCCAAGATTGACCATGGACAGGCCGATGCCGCGCTCGGCGCACTGCCGGAAGATTTCGGCGGACGACGCCAGCGCCTGATCCCATGCACCGGTGTTGCGCTGCTGGGAACCGACATGGAACGACACACCATAGGCCTCAAGACCCAGACGATGAGCATGCTCCAGCACGCTGACGGCGAGCGACGGATCGCAGCCGAACTTGCGCGACAGCGGCCATTCCGCACCTGCGCCATCGCACAGGATGCGGCAGAACACGCGCGAACCGGGAGCGGCGCGCGCCACCTTTTCAACCTCGGCCTCGCAGTCAACAGCGTAGAGGCGGATGCCCAGCGCAAAGGCGCGCGCGATGTCGCGCTCCTTCTTGATGGTGTTGCCGAACGAGATACGATCCGGCGACGCGCCGGCAGCCAGCGCCATCTCTGCCTCGGCGACCGAAGCCGTGTCGAAGCAGGAGCCGAGCGAGGCGAGCAGGGACAGGACCTCCGGCGCAGGATTGGCCTTTACGGCGTAGAATACGCGCGTGTCAGGCAAGGCATGGGCGAAGGCGAGATAGTTGTTGCGCACGACGTCGAGATCGACGACCAGGCAAGGGCCGTCGTCGCGTCGGTTGCGGAGAAATTCGCGAATGCGGTCAGTCATGGCGTCAACCCTTCGGACAAAAATCTAAGGTCAGAAGCGCGCTCTCACGGAGCAGCGCAAAGTGGATGCGGACGCGACAACCCCCGTGCTGCGTGGTGGAGACGCAATACGAAGGTGTGTTCGGACACGCGCGGATCGATCCAGGATCGACCCTTGTCTGCCTTGGATTGGAAGGGGAGTTCCCGACCGCACGCCTGGCAATGATGGACAAGCCTCTTCGGTAATCCACACCAGCCTTTGGAAAGCTGGCAGAGACCAAAAAAGCCCGTTCCGTCGTTGCTTTAAGTCCCGTCCCCTGCGGAGAGCAGAGTGGGCCGGTTTCGCCTCCGGCTGCCGGTCGGTCAAAAATGCGGGGAACACTTGTCTCCGCATATCGGGCGGGCAAACCGGCCTCTTGTCCGGCATCCCGCCAACCGGCACGCGACCACAGGCACGTGCGAAATTGGGCAGGTCGTCTTATAAGGCCATGCTGCGCATTTCACAAGCACCTGCACAATCATTTTGCCCGGTAAATCATCATATTCCGCGCATATCAGCCATGCGTTTAAATCATAAGCTGGCGCCGCAAACCGAGGATAAACGCTTTCTCAAGCTTGATCTTTAGCGCTTCAAGGCTTGCCAATTTTTAAGTAAGATATTGAAAAATAATATGGATTTCGTGGCTATCTATTTTTCTGGCAAATAAAAAACCGCGCCGGAGGCGGTGCCCGGCGCGGTGCGTTTATCTGTATGCCGGCTTATCGTCCGGTCTTGATGCGCGTCCACAGCCGCGTGACGGCGCGCTGGGTGCGGTCGTCGTAGGCCGTGTTGGTGAACAGGCGCTTCATCGTCTCGTCATCGGGGTAGATGCCGGGGTTGTCGCGAACCTCGGCCTCGACGAGCGGGCGCGCTGCCAGATTGCCGCTGGCATACGACAGGAAGCTCGCATTCCGCGCTGCGATTTCCGGACGGTTCAGGAAGTCGAGGAAGATGCGCGCTTCCTCGGGGTTCGGTGCATCAGCCGGGATGGCGAAGCTGTCGAACCACATCAGGGCGCCCTCGCGCGGAACCTGATAGGAAATTTCGACACCGTTGCCGGCCTCCTGCGCCCGCGTCGCGGACTGGAGGATGTCGCCCGAGTAGCCCACGGCGACGCAGATGTCTCCGTTAGCCAGCGCATTGATGTATTCCGACGAGTGGAATTTGCGGATGAAAGGCCGCACCTTTATCAGTGCATCGGCTGCTTTCTGCAGATCCTGCTGGTCCTTGGAATCCGGATTGAGGCCGAGATAATTGAGCACACCCGGAAACAGGTCTTCCGGCGAGTCCAGCAAGTAGATGCCGCAGTCCTTCAGCTTGGCCGCCACTTCCGGATCAAGCACCAGATCCCAGGTGTTGAGCACGGCGTCCTGTCCCAGACGTTCGCGGACCTTGGCCACGTTCACGCCCACGCCAGTTGTGCCCCACATATAGTTAGCGGCGAACTTGTTGCCGGGATCGAATACCTGAAGACGTTCGGCGATCTCCGGCCACAGGTTCTTGGCGTTGGGGATCTTTTCCAGCTCGATGGGCTGGAACACGTTCGCCTTGATCAGCCGCTGCAGGAACGGCCCGGAAGGGCCTACCAGATCGTAGCCGGACTTGCCGGTGAGCAGCTTGGTCTCGACAATCTCGTTGTTGTCATAGGTGTCGTAAACGACCCTGATGCCGGTTTCCTTGGTGAAGTCGTCCAGCACGCCGGGGGCGATGTAATCTGACCAGTTATAGACGTTGACCGTTCTGTCCTGTGCGGCAGCGGGGCCCGCGACCAGCAGGACGGCAACGGAGGCGCTTGCGAGGCAGGCACCCACTTGTGAGGCGATGGCACGAATCATGTCCCGCTGTCTCCCGTAACGCGATCGATGTGAATGAAAGGCCTAATGGATGAAAAAGGCTTAGTGGATGGAAAAGCTTGCCGACCCAGAATTGTGCCCGGCTAATCAATTATCTTGCCGGGCCACCATGTACCCCTCCGGGTCACGACAGCACCATACGTAACTTTCAACGGGAATGCATCAACTCTGGTTGCAAGAAAATTTTGCAGCAGACCGCAACAAACGCATGGCAAGCAATGATGCAGTGGAAATCCGGCCAGATGGACGATTTGCTTCTGGTTGTCGTCTTTTCCGGTTTTGTAAAGGGCGCACCCCCTTTTGTAACCCGCCTGCAACACTTAAATGAGCGATGCTGGCCGCTTGACGCGGATCAGTGACTTTCCGGCGCAACGTTGCCATATGGAATGTTGCGCGGACAGAAATCGATAAGGGACGTCCTGTCGGGCTTTCGACGGCAGGCGTTGCCGAGAGGAGCGACCGATGAATATCGACAAGTATACTGATCGGGTGAAAGGATTCCTGCAGTCGGCCCAGTCTTTGGCGCTGCGCGAGAATAACCAGCAGTTCACCCCTGAACATCTCCTGAAAGTTCTGCTCGACGACCCCGAGGGCCTCGCCGCCGGGCTGATTCAGCGCGCCGGCGGTCAGCCGCAGCTTGCGCTTCAGCTAACGGAGCAGGCTCTCGCCAAATTGCCGAAGGTGCAGGGTGGTTCGGGACAGATTTATCTCGCGCCCAGCTTGGCGCGCGTGTTCGACACCGCTGAGAAAGCTGCCGAAAAGGCGGGTGACTCCTACGTCACCGTCGAGAGGCTGTTGCTCGCGCTGGTGGTCGAAAAGGACACCGAAGCGGGCAAGGCGCTGGCGCAGGCCGGCGTGACGCCGCAGAACCTCAACGCCGCTATCGAGGCGCTGCGCAAAGGCCGCACCGCCGATAACGCTTCGGCGGAAAACGCTTACGACGCGCTCAAGAAATACGCCCGCGATCTCACCGCCGCGGCGCGTGAGGGCAAGCTCGACCCCGTGATTGGCCGCGACGAGGAAATCCGCCGCACCATCCAGGTGCTGTCGCGCCGCACCAAGAACAATCCCGTGCTGATCGGCGAGCCGGGCGTCGGCAAGACCGCCATCGTCGAGGGGCTGGCGCTGCGCATCGTCAACGGTGACGTGCCGGAGAGTCTCAAGGACAAGCAGCTGCTGGCGCTCGATATGGGTGCATTGATAGCCGGCGCAAAATATCGCGGCGAGTTCGAGGAGCGCCTCAAGGGGGTGCTCAACGAGGTGCAGTCCGCGGAAGGCAACATCATCCTGTTCATCGACGAGATGCACACGCTGGTTGGAGCGGGCAAGTCGGACGGGGCGATGGATGCATCCAACCTTCTCAAGCCCGCCTTGGCGCGCGGCGAGCTGCACTGCGTTGGCGCGACGACGCTCGACGAGTACCGCAAGCACGTCGAGAAGGATCCGGCGCTGGCACGTCGATTCCAGCCGGTGTTCGTGTCCGAGCCCACCGTCGAGGATACGGTGTCGATTCTGCGCGGGCTCAAGGAGAAGTACGAGCAGCATCACGGCGTTCGCATTCAGGACTCGTCGCTGGTGGCGGCCGCAACGCTGTCCAACCGCTACATCACCGACCGCTTCCTGCCGGATAAGGCCATCGACCTCATCGACGAGGCGGCTGCGCGGCTGCGTATGCAGGTGGATTCCAAGCCCGAGGAACTCGATTCCATCGATCGCGAGATCGTGCGTTTGAAGATCGAGGCCGAGGCGCTCAAGAAGGAGCCCGATGCGGCGTCGCGCGATCGGCTGTCGCGGCTGGAGAAAGAACTTGCCGGGCTGGAAGAGCGCTCGTCTTCTCTGACAGCGAAATGGCAGTCGGAAAAGGACAAGCTCGGCCGCGCCGCAGACCTGAAGAAGCAGCTTGATGAAGCGCGCAACGAACTGGCCATCGCCCAGCGGCAGGGTCAGTACCAGCGCGCGGGTGAACTTGCCTATGGCATCATTCCGGGCTTGGAAAAGGAGCTGCAGGAGATCGAGGCCAACGACAACGCCGCCGGCAGCGTGCGTGAGGAAGTGACGCCCGACAACATTGCGCAGGTGGTGTCGCGCTGGACCGGCGTGCCTGTCGACCGTTTGCTGGAAGGTGAACGTGAAAAGCTGCTGCAGATGGAAACGCAGCTCATCAAGCGTGTCGTGGGTCAGCAGGAGGCGGTTGTTGCCGTGTCCACCGCCGTCAGGCGTGCGCGCGCCGGGTTGCAGGATCCGAACCGGCCCATCGGCTCGTTCATGTTCCTTGGCCCGACGGGCGTCGGCAAAACCGAGCTGACCAAGGCACTGGCCTCGTTCCTGTTCGACGACGAGAACGCGCTGGTTCGCATCGACATGTCGGAGTTCATGGAGAAGCATTCGGTGTCGCGCCTGATCGGTGCTCCTCCCGGCTATGTCGGTTATGAGGAGGGCGGCGCGCTCACCGAGGCTGTCCGCCGCCGGCCTTATCAGGTTGTGCTGTTCGACGAGATCGAGAAGGCGCATCCGGATGTGTTCAACGTGCTGTTGCAGGTTCTCGACGAAGGCCGGCTCACGGATGGGCAGGGCCGCACCGTGGATTTCCGCAACACGCTCATCATCATGACCTCGAACCTCGGGGCCGAGTTCCTGGTGTTGCAGAAAGACGGTGAGGATTCCGAAGCCGTGCGCGAGGAAGTGATGGCCGTGGTGCGCAACCACTTCCGGCCGGAGTTCCTCAACCGTATCGATGAGGTCATTCTCTTCCACCGTCTCCAGCGGGATCAGATGACCACCATTGTCGACATCCAGCTTCGCCGGCTGGAGAGGCTGCTGGAAGAGCGCAAGATCACGCTGGATCTGGATGAAAGCGCCCGCAACTGGCTTGCCGAGCGCGGCTACGACCCTGCTTATGGTGCACGGCCGCTGAAGCGGGTGATCCAGAAAAACGTGCAGGATCCGCTGGCGGAGCTGATTCTCAGCGGCAAGATCAAGGATGGCGAGACCGTGCACATCAGCGCCGGGCCGCTTGGGCTTGTCATCGGTGACGTGCCCGTCACGCCGGAGCGTCCGCCGAATGCAGCGCTGAACTGACGCGCCTAGCCGAAACTGGCAATTAATGGAAATCGGGGAGCGACTATCGCTCCCCGATTTTTTATATGCGGCGTTCTAGATTTTGTGTTTCAACACAAACAGCTTTAATTGCCGGCGGGTTTTTTGGCTTCGGCGGAGGTGCAGGACACGGGCTTGTCGGCATCCTTCATCAGATCGTAGAAATCCGCCGAATCTCCCTTGCTCCACCACACGTAGGGGCCACCGGCGTATCGCGCGCCGGATGCTGAGATCACGTTCGACGCCACGACGAACTGGCCATTGAGGGACAGCGTGGCGAGCGAGGTGCCGCCCGCGTTGATGTATTCCACGTTGACCGGCGTGCCGGCGCAGTCATAGGCCACCTTGTTACGCTCCACCGAGCGTGCATCCGGCACGTCGATGGTAATGGCGGCGGAGGGCGATTGGGCCGTGAAGCGCGCAAGCACCTTGCCGTCGCTCCCCAACAGGGTCAGGCCGGCGTCGTCGCGCTTCCAGTTTCGGGCATTTTCAAGCGCATTGTGGAAGCGCTGCTCCTGATCCAGCACCGCTGGCGCACAGGCCATCCGCGTGCTGGCGGACGGTCCGAAGCTGATGGTGTCGGCCGTGGATTCGAACGTGCCGCGGAAGCGGTTGCAGCCGCCGGTGCCCGTGGCGGCATTATCCGAGGCAAGTTCCAGCACGGGCCGCGCATCGCCTGCCACGCTCTGGCCATCGATGTCGGCGGCGATCCACGTGCCGTAAGGGGTATCGGCCGGGGCCTGCGCCCACGCGGGGGCGGCGAAACCGGCGATGGCGACGAGGGAGGCGGCACGAAGGACAGGTTTCAGCATGAGCGGCGCTTTCTTCTTGGATATCCGGCCCCGGAATGGGCCATGGTTCTTCAAGCAGACATTTGTGATCTTGTCATGGCGCTTCATCATGGTGCCTTGTCGGGGAAGGGTTATTCCACGCCGGCTTTGCTTATTTCCGCATAGGCTATTGGGCCGATCCATGCGATGTTGGATCATACCATTTGAGGTCCATGCCATTGGTATACAGGCTGGTTCAGCTTGGGCCGCCGCCGCGAAGACAGTCAAAGTCAACCGAAACGCCATCAACGGAACCTGACATGCCTTTCTCCAACGACAACCAGGCCGACGCTCTCGTGCAGATCGGCCGCGTGGGAACCCTCGGACGCATCCACCTCAACCGCCCCCGGGCGCTCAACAGCCTGACGCTTGAGATGGTGCGCATCATCGTCGGCGCGCTCGATGCCTTCGAGATCGACGACAGCATTGCGGCGGTGCTGATTACGGGCGAAGGGGACCGCGCTTTCTGTGCCGGCGGCGACATCCGCGCCCTGCATGACGAGGGCCGACAGAATCCCGCCGAGGCCCGCACGTTCCTGCGTGAGGAATATCGCCTCAACGCCCGCATCAAGCGGTTTCCCAAGCCCTATATCGCGTTCATGGATCTCATCACCATGGGCGGCGGCGTGGGCCTGTCGGCGCATGGCAGCCATCGCATCGTCACGGAACGCACCCGCCTTGCCATGCCTGAGACAGGCATCGGCTTCTTTCCCGATATCGGCGCCACGTGGCTGCTGTCGCGCGGGCGTGCGGGCCGCGGCAAGGTCGAAACCGGCACCTTCCTTGCGCTCTCCGGTGAGCAGATCGGCGGTGCCGATGCGATCCATGCCGGGCTGGCCGATGCCCTGGTGCCGTCATCCGCACTGAGCGATCTGGCGGATAACCTGTCGCAACTGCCCGCGACCGCCGATGGCGCGGACGTGAGCGCGATCATCGGTGCCTACGTGTCGACGGTTGAGCCGGGGCCGGTGGAGCAGAACGCGGCCGAAATCGATGAGGCCTTTGCCTTCGATACGGTGGAAGAAATCTTTGCCGCGCTGGGTGCTTCGGAAACCGCTTTTGCAGGCAAGACGTTGGCAACGCTGCGCACCCGCTCTCCCACAAGCCTCAAGCTGGCGCTTCGGCTGGTGCGTCTCGCGCGCGACGACGCCCGGCTGGAAGACGCGCTGGAGCGTGAATATGCCGCCGCGGCGGGAATATTGGCCGGGCATGATTTCTACGAAGGTGTGCGCACCGCCATCATCGACAAGGGGCAGAAGCCGCAATGGCAGCCGTCAACACTGGCTGAAGTGACGGAGGAAAGCCTCGCCCGCTACTTCGAACCCGCACCCGAGCGGCTGTTTTCCTGAATCGTTTGATCGGCGGATAGTCGCGCGGGATCCGAAATTGAAATGCTCCTGCTGCCAAGGCAGGCAGGAGCATTTCAAATATATGCGTTTCAATAAGGACAGGCCGCCCGTATGAGCGGCCTGAGTGTTTTTGCGCAATCCAGGTGCGATGGGTTTTCTGAAACCGCGTCAGTCGGCTTCAGTATCGTCGTCGCTCTCCGTGCGCGGCTCCTCGTGAGCGAGAATGGAATAGATCGCTGCCGCATCGCGGGCTGAACGCAGCCGGTCGAGGTTGCCGGGCTCCCGCAGAACGCGCGCCACGCGGGCTAGCGCCTTCAGATGGTCTGCCCCTGCCGATTCGGGAGCCAGGAGCAGAAAAACGATGTCGACAGGCTGCCCGTCGATGGACTCGAAGTCGATCGGCCGCTCAAGTCGGGCAAAAAGCCCGAACAGGCGATCGATGCGGGCCGGCTTGCCGTGAGGAATGGCGATACCGTCGCCGATCCCGGTCGATCCGAGGCGCTCGCGCTGGAGCAGCGTCTCATAGATTTCCCGTTCATCGAGGCCGGTGATTTGAGCGGCTCTGGCCGCGATCTCCTGCAACGCCTGCTTCTTGCCGCTCACCTTGAGGGAGGGGACTATGGCGTCGGATGTGAGGATGTCGGTCAGGGGCATGTTTCGAACACGTGCGCGCACGTGTCGCTCCTTCGGTGCCTGTCCGTTACGCGCACCATGGCGCGTTTCAGGAACGAGGCAATCTACCACAGACTTGAGCGTCGAACCGCCTGCCAAAAAACAGACGGTCGACGCTCGCTCTACACAGCGGCTGGCGGAGACCGTTCCCGGCCGTTATCCCGTCAGCCCTGATTGTCGGAACCGTTCGGCGGATCGATCCAGCCGATGGTGCCATCGTGACGGCGGTATACGATATTTACCCGGCCACTGCCAGCATGTCTGAAGACAATTACAGGAGCACCCGTCAGATCAAGCTCGACAACCGCCTCGCTAACCGAAAAACGGTGCAGGGCAGCAATGTTTTCTGCGACGATGACGGGGTGGAAAGCGTCATCGACTTCCGTTTCCTCCTGCGGAGCCTCAATCACGTAGGCGCGCAATTCTTCGGCATCCACAACCGGGCGGTGGGCCAGATCGGCCGCGCCGGGCTGTGCGCGCTCCTTCAGGCGGCGGCTGTGACGGCGCAGACGGCGCTCGAAGCGCTCCGCAGCCTGGTCGAACGCCGCGTAGGCGTCCGGCGCCACGCCGGTCGCTTCCAGCGTGATGCCGGTGTTGAGGTGCAGCACGCCGACGGCGCGAAAACCGCTGCCTTCCTTTTCAACGACCACGTGGCCGGAATAGCCGGTGTCGAGATATTTGGCGATCGCCGCGGTGACACGTGCTTCGATCTGCCCGCGCAGTGCGTCGCCGATGTCGATGTTTTTTCCGGTTATCCGCAGAGGCATTCTTATCTCCTTCCCTTGCGCGCCGAGGGGGCGAGACGGATTTTTCAACGATACGGCTGCCGTTTCGATCCGGCGCGTATCATGAGCTTAAGTCGAGGAGCAATCCGCTGCCAGCTTTATTTGTTCCTTGGGAAACAGGGGGATGGCCTGTGGAGAGATAAACGATAGCCGGATTGTGATTGCCCGGTCCGGGTTCCCCATCCGCCTGGGGAAAAATCTTACGGCCTTCTCCAATCGCAGAGTTGGTCACCGGCTCGTTGTCATGTGTTTCCGAGGCATGTGCTTCTGGCTCATGCGTTTCTGGCGGCTAGCGCCCGCCGGCGTTCGACGGATGAGGCGAGGCGCAGCGATTCCCGATATTTCGCCACCGTGCGGCGGGCGACCTCGATGCCTTCCGTCTGAAGCTTGCGGACCAGCGCGTCGTCGGACAAAACGTCGCGTGGGGATGCTTCGGACGCGATCAACTGCCGGATGCGATGACGCACAGCCTCTGCCGCATGCGTCTCGCCGCCATCCGAGGCGGAAACGGCGGCCGAGAAAAAGAACTTCATCGGCAGCACGCCGCGCTCGCAGCCAATGGCCTTGTTGGCGGTGACGCGGGAAATCGTCGATTCGTGCATGCCAATCGCATCCGCGACGGTCTTCAGGTTGAGCGGGCGCAGGTGCGCCGCGCCGTGGATGAAGAACTCTTCCTGCATCCGCACGATTTCTGTCGCCACCTTGAGCACGGTGCGGGCGCGCTGTTCGAGACTGCGGGTGAGCCAGTCACCGCTTTGCAGGCATTCGGACAGAAAAGCGCGGTCGGTTTCCGAGCGCGCGCCGCCCATCAACTTCGTGTGGTAGGCGCGGTTCAGCAGCACGCGGGGGAGGGTGTCGTTGTTGAGTTCGACGATGAACCCGCCATCGCGCGACTGGCGCACGAAGACATCCGGCGCCAGCGTTTGTGCCGGCTGGCCGCCGAAAGCACGGGCTGGTCTCGGGTCCAGCCGGCGCAGCTCGGCGAGCATATCGGTCAGATCATCCTGATCAACGCCGCACAGGCGGCGAAGCGCAGTATGATCGTGGCGCGCCACCAGTGCCAGATTGGCGACGAGAGCCTGCATCGCCGGGTCGAAACGATCGCGCTCGCGCAGTTGCAGCGCCAGGCATTCGGCAAGGTCACGCGCGCCGATCCCGGTCGGCTCGCAGGCCTGCACCAGTTCGAGCACCTGCAGAACCTGCGCTTCCGACACTTTCAGGCGGTCCGCGATATCGGCCAGCGATTCCGTCAGATAACCAGCGCCGTCGATGGCATCGATCACGAAACGGCCGATCAGCCGTTGCAACGGGTCCGTCGTCAGCATGTCGAGCTGGGTGCACAGGTGGTCTTGCAGCGAGATATCCGCCGCGAGGGTCGCCTCGATGTCGGGCGCGTCATCCGAATCGTTGCGGGAGCCGCTCGCATGCGGCGGGCCGGACGACACCATCAGCCCCTCGTCAGCCGCAGCGGATTGCTCTGCGACAGCCGGGGTGGCCGCGTCATCGGGAAATACGTTGTCGAGAGAGGTGCCGAAGTCCGCCTCGATGGCGGCGCGTTCCTGCTGCGGCTCCGAGGGCGACCAGTCCGCCGCATCCTCGCCGGTGGCGTCATAGGCACGGTCCTCCTGGGAGGGGCCGTTATCGTCCGAAGATGTATGGGGCGATTCGTCGCTGCTGCCAGCCGCTGCCTCGGCGTATTCCAGCAGCGGATTGCGCTCCATCTCGGCCTCGACGTGGGCCACGAGATCGAGATGTGACAACTGCAACAGCCGGATAGCCTGAAGCAGTTGCGGCGTCATCGCCAGCGACTGGCTCTGGCGCAGTTCCAACCGGTGAGCAAGCCCCATCGCGCATTTCCCCGCCCTGGATACCGCGGCCCGCAACGATCGGATCGATTGTTCGACGGCGTCCGCGTGGATCGCCAGCCATGACGGCCTTGCGGCACGTTTCTTGCTTGCGATGCCTTTTCAGGCTTTCTAGCGGTTTCGCGTCACCACGTCAAAGGTGGAAATCTTCACCCAGATAAAGCCGGCGCACATCCGGGTTGGCGATGATTTCAGTCGGCGTGCCTTCCATCAGCACCCGGCCCGAGTGGATGATATAGGCCCTGTCGATCAGGCCCAGCGTCTCGCGCACGTTGTGATCGGTGATGAGCACGCCGATGCCACGCCGCGTCAGGTGGCGGACGAGGTTCTGGATGTCGCCAACGGCGATGGGGTCGATACCGGCGAAAGGCTCGTCGAGCAGCATGAAGGTGGGATCGCCGGCAAGGGCACGGGCAATTTCGCAGCGCCGCCTTTCACCGCCCGAAAGCGCGATGGATGGCGACTTGCGCAGCCGCGCGATATCGAATTCCTCCAGCAGCGCGTCGAGCTTTTTTTCGCGCTCCTTGCGGCTCGGCTCCACCACTTCGAGCACGGCGCGCAGGTTGTCCTCCACGCTGAGGCCACGAAAGATCGAGGCTTCCTGCGGCAGATAGCCGATGCCAAGACGTGCGCGCCGGTACATCGGCAAGCGCGTGATGTCATGCCCATCGAGGGTGATATTGCCCAGATCCGCCGCAACGAGGCCGGTGATCATATAGAAGATGGTGGTCTTGCCCGCGCCGTTGGGGCCAAGCAGGCCCACCGCCTCGCCCTTGCGCACGGTCAGGCCGGCTTCCTTGACCACGGTGCGGCCGCGATAGCTCTTCTGCAATCCGCTGACGGAAAGCGTGCCGACGCGCATGTCTTGATCCGGCTGGCCATAGGGCGAACCGTCATAAGGTCGGCCCTGAACGTCGCTGCCGGAATTGTCAAAGCTGTCGTATGGCTGCAAAAGCATCACCACTTCATACTTGTTGCGGAAAGGGCGGTATCAGCGTTTCGGCGCGTTGCCGCTGCCGGGCACGAAAACGCCCTGCACCCGCCCGCCGGGCTTTGCTATGCAGTTGGCCACGCTGTTGGCGAGGTTGTAAACGATCCGGTCACACTGCTGGACGTTCTTTTCCTGACTCAACAGGACGTTGCCGCTCAGGGTAACGGTGTTGGCCACGCGGTCGAAAACGGCGTGCTGGCCAGTAGCCGTCTGCCCGCTCGACACGACGGTAACCGGGCCTGCGCAGTCCAGCTTGCGGATGTTGTTGTCTCCGTCCGCCTGCGCACCCTGCGTTTGTGCAGGCTGGTTGCCTGTCGCGCCGCCGGTGGCGCTTTGCTCATAGAACACGTTGAGGGCGGAGCAGCGCAGCGTGGTTTCGCCCTGCACGGCGACGACATTGCCGGTGAAGGTCGCGCGCTTCTCGCTGTCGAACACGTCCAGCCGGTCGGCGTCAATCTTGATGGGGTCTTTGCCTGAGCCGAGCCCGCCGAGGGGAGAATTGGCGGGTGCGGTTGCCTGCGCGAGCGCGCCGGTGCCTGTCGCCGCGCCGGCCACAGCCAGCATCACGGCGGCGAGGCCGACTGCCCGGAGGCGCCGGTTCCACAAACGATTATCGGAAGCAGCTTGCCGCATCATCCGTTTTCTCCTGTCCTGTACGCCGCCCGTCAGCGCGCCCCGTCGCCGCCGTCGAGAACCGTGCGTACTCTGCCCTCGAAAACGATATGCTTGCCATTGTCGGAAATGTCGAGCCTGTCGGCGGAAATCGTCCCCTCGGAAATCGTGACCTCGACAGGTTCCTCGGAGGTGACGCGACCGCCTTTAAAGTCCACGGCGGCGGAAGAAAGCTTCACATCATAGCCGCTATCGGTGCGCACGCGCACATCACCATTCAACGTCAGGTGCTCGACCTGCGAGTCATAGACGCCGGTGGCGGCGCTGATTCGCGCCTGTCCGCCGTCGCTGAGTTCCAGATGACCCGAAATCCCGTCGAGTTCGACGATGGCGGGGTTCTTCACATCCTGCGAGGCAGATGAGGCGGTCAGCTCATAAGGCTGCGTGCCGTCTCGGAAACCGGACAGCTTGGGCGCTTCCATGGTGATCTTGGAGCCGGACAGCGAAACCGGGCCGAGGCTGAGGCCGCCGATGCTGCTCAACGGCTTCAGCACCCCAATCGCGGTGACGATGACGATCGCGCCAAGCGCCGCGATGGGAATGAGACGCTTCATCGTCCGCACGCGCGCCGAGTGACGCAGCGCGGCGCGGTAGGCGGCAGGAGATACGCCCGCGATCGGCAGATCGACCGGCTGTCGGCGTTGAGGCGCGACGCGGGGGCTGGCAGGCGGGTGCTTGGCGTCTGTCAACTGGCTTCCATACTCCGTTTCTGACAACTGTCTTCAGAGAGCACAAGATATAGTCGGCGCAGGCTCCGCTTCCAAGTCACTATTTTGGAACTTCACTATTTTGGAACCGCACTATTTTAGAGCCGTGTCAGATGCTGCCTTACATGTGCGCGAAAATATCGGTCTCCGGCCAGCCGGCGAGATCGAGGCGGGCGCGGATGGGCAGGAAGGTGAAGCAGGCCCGCGCGATATCGGTGCGATCCTCGCGCGCCAGCATGGCGTCGAGCTTTTCCTTCAGCGCATGCAGATAAAGCACGTCCGACGCCGCATAAGCGAGTTGCGCATCGCTCAGGTTTTCCGCCGCCCAGTCGGAGGACTGCTGCTGCTTGGATATCTCAACACCGAGCAACTCACGCAGGTTGTCCTTGAGGCCGTGACGGTCGGTGTAGGTGCGCGTCAGCTTGGATGCGATCTTGGTGCAATAGACCGGGCCCGGCATGACGCCATAGGCATGATAAAGAACCGCCAGATCGAACCGCGCGAAGTGAAAGATCTTCAGCACCCGTTCGTCAGCCAGCACCCGCAGCAGGTTTTCAGGGCGCGGTCCGTCGCGCAGGATCTGCACCACCTCGGCAGAGCCGTCGCCGCGCGACAGCTGCACCACGCACAACCTGTCGCGATGGGGGTTGAGGCCCAGCGTTTCGGTGTCGATGGCGACCGAATCGCCGAAATCGATGTCGGCAGGCAAATCGCCCCGGTGCAGCCTGATGGTCATGTCAGCTTCCTTGCTCGGTCGGTGCGCCGCGGTCCCTCACATCGCAGATCCGGTTTCGCCGCCGGTGGAAACGACGGGCGCGGGGCGCGGGCGAAGGCTGTGAAGCGGCGTTGAATAACAACATAATGATGGCCGCCGCTGTAACACCCGCTGCCCGCGCCCGCAAGAAGCCCGCGCCGGAGCCGACTGTCCCCGGAAAGTTGCGTGTCTGTGGGATTCTGCCGGTAAAATGCGCAGCGGTCTTGCGCCGGGCATTTTTTTCTCCGATATAGGGCACGGGAGGTTGGCGTTGGACGTTCCACTCGCCAACCGGGTCAGGTCCGGAAGGAAGCAGCCCTAACGAGACCGGGCGGGTCTTCGTCCAGCCTCCCACCTTGCGCGATGCCCGGATCGGGGCTGCGCTGTCAGCCCGGATGGTGCCGTGTCCGATTCGCCCAACGCCGCTCCTTATCGCGTCCTCGCCCGCAAATACCGCCCTCGCAGTTTCGATGACCTGATCGGGCAGGAAGCCATGGTCAGAACTCTCTCGAACGCGTTCGAGGCGGGCCGTATTCCTCAAGCCTGGATGCTGACCGGCGTGCGCGGCGTCGGCAAGACGACGACCGCACGCATTCTGGCCCGCGCTCTTAATTATGCTCTGCCGAATGGCTCCGGTGCGCCCACGGTGAAACTCGCCGAGCCGGGCCTGCACTGTGAAGCGATCATGGAATCGCGCCACGTCGATGTGATGGAGATGGACGCCGCCTCCCACACCGGCATCGACGATGTGCGCCAGATCATCGACGGTATCCGCTACGCTCCGGTGAGCGCGCGCTACAAGGTCTATATCATCGACGAGGTTCACATGCTGTCCGAGAAGGCGTTCAACGCCTTCCTGAAGACGCTTGAGGAGCCGCCGCCCCACGCCAAGTTCGTGTTCGCAACGACGGAAATCCGCAAGGTGCCCGTCACCATCCTGTCGCGCTGCCAGCGCTTCGACCTGCGGCGAATTGACGCGGTGGCGCTGCGCAACCATCTGGCGACGATTTGCACGGCTGAAAACGTCACTTTCGATGATGAGGCGCTGGCACTGGTCGCCCGTGCGGCGGAAGGATCGGCGCGCGATTCGCTGTCGCTGCTGGATCAGGCCATCGCCCATGGCGCGGGCCGGGTGGGCGTCGAGGAGGTGAAGGCCATGCTCGGCCTTGCCGACAGAGGCCGCGTGATCGATCTGTTCGAGGCCTTGATGCAAGGCGACATCGCCGCCGCGCTTGCCGGGCTGTCCGCCCAATACGATGCCGGTGCCGATCCAGCTGTGGTGCTCTCCGACCTCGCATCCTTTACGCATCTCGTCACCCGCCTGAAGCTGGTGCCGGCTGCGGCTGACGATGCCGTGCTGACGGATGTCGAGCGCACGCGGGGGGCTGATCTGGCCGCTCGTCTGTCTGTGCGTGTGCTGTCGCGAACCTGGCAGATTCTCGTGCGCGGGTTGCCGGAGGTTCAGGCTTCGGCGCAGTCGCTTGCCGCCGCTGAAATGGTGCTGGTGCGCCTCGCTTATGCCGCCGATCTTCCTTCGCCGGAAGATGCGCTGCGCACCCTGCGCGACGGAGGCCCGCTGGCGTCACCCCGGCCGCCTGCCTCCGGTGGCGCGGGGGCGAACGGCGGTAATGGGGGAACGGTCGGCAGTCTTCGTGGCGGCGGCGCGCAACTTGCGCTGGCTGCGTCCCGGCCCGATGTCGCGCCCATCATGTCTGCCCCCGCCATATCAGCACCTGCCCCGCGC
This sequence comes from Pseudochelatococcus contaminans, assembly GCF_014195635.1. Classification (GTDB taxonomy): domain Bacteria; phylum Pseudomonadota; class Alphaproteobacteria; order Rhizobiales; family Beijerinckiaceae; genus Pseudochelatococcus; species Pseudochelatococcus contaminans. The sequence continues at coordinate 70,801 of NZ_JACICC010000003.1, forward strand.
GAAACGATGCGCCTTGCGCGTTTCGAGGATGTCGTCGCACTCGCCGGTGAGCAGCGGGACATTATGATGAAGGCGGCGCTGGAACGCGACGTCAGGCTTGTCCGTTACGAAGACGGCATGATCGAGTTCGCGCTTGTGCCGGGAGCCAATCCCGCCATCGCCAACGATCTTGGCCGCAGGTTGCAGGAGTGGACCGGGCGGCGCTGGATCGTGGCAGTGTCTTCGGACGAGGCAGCGCGAGGCGTGCCCACGCTGGCGGAAACCGCTGCCGCGAAAGCGGAGGAACGACGGGAGGATGCCCGCGCCAACCCGTTGGTGCAGGCGGTGTTGGCACGTTTTCCCGGTGCAACCCTCGTGCGTGTGCAGGATGTGGTGGCGGAAGCGCCCCCGGCCGGCGAAACCGATGATGACAACGGCAACGGCATACAAGAAGGGTGGGAACTGGCTTCCGACGACCTGTCTGCCTATATCGATGACGAGTACTGACGGCACAGCCGCAAGGGAGACGATGCAATGCGCGATATCATGGGGCTGATGAAGCAGGCTCAGAGCCTGCAACAGAAAATGGCCGATGTGCAGGAGGAGTTTGACTCCATCGAGGTGGAAGGCACCGCAGGCGGCGGCACTGTAACGGTTGTGGCCTCCGCCAAGGGGCAGGTGAAGTCTATCTCGATCGATCCTTCGATTCTGTCTCCGGAAGAGAAGGAAATCGTCGAGGATCTCGTTGTTGCCGCGCTCAATGATGCCCGCACCAAGGGCGAGCGGGTGATGCAGGATCGCGTTGCCGATCTCACAAAGGGACTGCCGATTCCTCCCGGCCTGAAACTGTTCTGAGGCAGGCTGAATGGCATCGCCTGCCGGTCCCGAGATCGAGCGACTGATCCGGCTGCTTGCCCGCCTGCCTGGCTTGGGACCGCGCTCGGCGCGGCGTGCGGCGCTGGCGCTGGTCAAGCGACGCGAATCGCTGCTTTCCCCGCTCGCCGAGGCGATGGCGGAGGTGAGCGACCGTGTGCGCATATGCTCCGTTTGCGGCAACGCCGACACGTCCGATCCGTGTGCGATCTGCGCGGATTCCACGCGTGATGCGTCGATCCTTGTCGTGGTGGCGGATGTGTCGGATCTGTGGGCGCTGGAGCGCGCAGGCGCCGTGCAGGCACGTTACCATGTTCTGGGAGGGGTGCTCTCGGCGCTGGACGGTGTAAGGCCGGAGGATCTGAACCTTCCCAACCTCCGTGCACGCGTGGCGGACGATGGCGTGCGCGAGGTCATTCTTGCGCTCAACGCCACCGTCGACGGGCAGACGACGGCGCATTACATCACGTCGCTGCTCGCCGATCTGCCGGTGCGCATCACCCGGCTGGCGCATGGCGTGCCGGTGGGCGGGGAACTGGATTATCTCGACGACGGAACACTGACCGCCGCGATCCGGCAGCGCGGAGACGTTTGAGCCCCCGCGCTGTTTTTCCTATCAGGTATTATCGGGAGTTGCCCAAAACGGCGTTGTTTCCCTGAAAGTGGCGAATACCCTTTCCGCTTCGTCCAGCAATTCCTGCTCATGGGCGGCGTGTTCGTCGCGTAAAACCTGCTCAGCCTCGGAAATGGCCTCGCGCTCGCGTGCGACGGCGATATCGTTCAGCTCCCCGAGCAGATCCTGCAATTTCGACATTGCCGACACCTCGGCCTTCAGCAGCTTGCGCTGTTCGGACGTGTGGTAAAGCGCGGCGAAGAACTCTGCCGAGTAGCGCAGCTTCTTCAATTCGATGCGCACTTCATGACGATCCTCCGCCGACAGCGCGATGATGCTGCCGGATGCGCGGATGATCTTGTCGCGCCGGCGGTCGAGCTGCTTGCTGGCGAATTTTTCAATCGCCTGTTCCCGCCGCCGCCTGGCTTTCTTGCCCGGAGTAACGGTCCATTCTCCCGCCTCGACCCACGCAAGGGTGGCGATGATGGCTTGCGCCAGCCGTCGCGAGCCCAAGGTGTGCCGTGCCTTGTCATAAGCACGGTCGCGCTTTTCATCGTAGGTCGCGACAAGGTCGGCGAAGGCCGGATCATCGGCATGCTCGTTTTGGGCCGGCACCAGCACGTTCTCGATATAGACATCGATGTCGCGGGCGTCGCCGAGTCGGTTGGCCATCCAGCGCAGTTCGCCGCTGATGAACTGGCGCTCTTCGTCATCGACCACGGAACGGAAAACCGAAATCGCCGCGCGCAACCGCCGCAGGGCGACGCGGGCCTGATGCACCGCGCCGGATGACGGCTCGCGCAGCAACACCGCCTCGTTGGCCAGATATTGCGTCAGGCAGGAACGCGCGATGATGCGGAAGGCTTCTTCCGTCGTCGTGCCGGGTTCGATGGTCACGGCTTTGGCGCGCGTCACTTCCGGCGGGCGCGGATCGATGAGATCGTAGCCGCGTTCAGCCTTCGTGACGCGGCTTGGCCGAACTTTCACGATGGTCGAGATATCGCGCGCCAAAGCAAAGAGGTCGGCGGTGTCCCCTTCCTGAAGCTCAAGCTCGACTTCGGAAAAACGGCGCGCTTTGTTGCCCGCCTTCACCCTGCCGCTGTCGAGGGCTGCGTCGATGATCGATGAGCCGTAAGCGATGGTGACGGTTTCCCGGTCGACATCCACGGTAAAGAGCGGCTTGAGCGCCGCGCGCTGGGAGGCATCCATGACGAAGGGCGCCAGCGCCGTTTCCTGTGCATGAACGAAATCCATCCGGGGACCGCTGACCGGACGCTCCCATTCGAGACGATCGGATAGCAGGCCGTCCGGCAGGCGTGTGGCCTTGACAGTCTGGACGAACAACTCGCCATCGCGCCGAACGCGGACGGAGATGCCTGCGTCGCGCAGCGCCTTGGCAGGCGTGTCGAAATAAGTGGAATGAAGCCGGCTGCGAACGCGCTCCACAATGGAGAGTTGGCGAAACGCCTGACTTGCCGCAAGGCGATGTAACGAGGTCGGTGCCAGCGTCAGCTTCAGTTCAATTTCATCAGACATTCAAGACGCCCCTCGTTTTGCGATTTGAGGGCGATTCTGCATGAAGATCGCCCGAATACAACCGTCTAACCCAACCGTCTAACCGATGTGTGCGAATTCATTGTGAGCCAATACCACGACAGTTTGTTGGATGCACAGATGTCAGCGGTAGTGGCAAAAATGACGCTTGACAAATGCCAGAAATGACACATATGTTGCGCATATGTCGGGGCGGTTTGTTTGTGACGCTATTGTGACAACCTGTATTCCTGTAAGATACTTTACGTTAGGTTGGCATAATGTCTGAATATAAGCATTACTGAAGTAAAATTAAAAATCTCTCCGTCTTTTATGTGCTGTTGGTTCGTGTTCGTTCTTAATATGCCGGATGATATTGGAATTGTGGAATTTATTGTTGAATTGGAGGTAGTTGTGTCTGGTTCTGGTGTTACGACGTCCTCCTCAAAGTGGGGGGGGGGGGGGATATTCACGCGCATCTTCCTTCTGACGTGTGTCGGTTAATTGAAGCCGCGGCCATCGAAATTGCGGATGGGCGTGGTACGAGCCGTTCTACGATCGGCTGGAACAGGCAGAAAGCATTGGCTGAAAAAGTATTGATGCGCATCTACATGGAAGGAATTCGTTGTTCAGGGAATAATAGATGATTTGTCTGAAGATCGCATAATATGCTTCGAAAATGCGGACAACTGCATTTAAGGCTCTATTGATATCTTCCTGTTGCCTTTCGCGACAATTGTGTCGTGGATCATCATCAACTGACTATTCGATTTCCTGCCGGGAATCGGTTTCGTGGCCTGAGGCAACGAGACTGACTGCCGATGTCTTCCAACCACAATCGATTTCGGCGCAATCGCGACCGTATTGAAATGAAACAGATCGAGCGGAGTGTATGCCATGTCCACGGCAGAACGTGAAAACCTCACTACGGCGGAAATAACCCGCTCTGTCGTCAAATCTTACGTATCGTTCAACAAGCTTTCAGCGGAGGGGCTGGTTGCGATTGTGCAGGAAGTGCACAACACGCTGGAGCGTCTCAGCGCCGGAGCGCCAGAGCCGGAACCCCGGCCGGAACCGGCGGTTCCGATCGAGGCATCGGTGACGGACGAATATCTGATCTGCCTTGAAGATGGCAAGAAGTACAAATCGCTGAAGCGGCATCTTGCTGCGCATTACAAGATGACGCCGCAACAGTATCGCGACAAGTGGGGTCTTCCGCCAAGTTATCCTATGGTGGCGCCCAACTATTCCGCGACCCGCGCCATGCTCGCGCGTCGGGCCGCCGGCGTTAATGAATAACCTTCAGCGTTGACTTCGCTATTACGCTGAATAATTGCGTAATTCATCCAGAAGAGAAACAAAAGCGCGGGCGCCGTAGGCGGCCGCGCTTTCGCCTTTTTCCGATGTCGCTTTTGTAGCATTGCCGATTGCGCCTGTCGGGTTGATATCCTGGCTCATCCAGCCCAGGCCGGCGGGGCGACTGACACTCAGATAACGGTAACGTTGCTCCAGCGCGATGCCGTTTGACACGAAGTTTTGCGCTTTTTCTCTCCGTACGAGATCGGGACGGAACGCGAGCATCAACGATGTTTCGATATCGCCGCCATGGATACCGTGGCGGATTTCATCGGCATCGAACAGCCCTTCAGGGTATCCGAATCGCTGCCATGACACCGCAACGGTTGTCAGGCCAAAGCGTACCCTGAGATCGCGGGCGACAATATCGACAACAGGTGAGTTGCCGCCATGGGAACTGACAAAGAGAAGTTTGCCGATACCCGCGCGATGCAGGCTTTCTCCAATGTCGGTCCAGGCGCTGATGGCTGTCTCTGGACGCAGGTTGAGTGTGCCGGCGAAAGCGAGATGTTCGTTTGAAAGACCGACGGATTGAGTAGGCAGGATCAATACCTTGTGGTGTTTATCCAGCAAAGCCATCACGCGCCTCAGATATCCCTCCATAATGTACACATCCGTGCCCAGCGGCAGGTGCGGACCGTGTTGCTCAACGGCTGCAACGGGAAGCACGGCAATGGCGTCGGCCATCTTGCCGTCGCAGAAATCCGTAGTTGTCAGATCCGTCCAGAGATGCGGAAAAGGCATAAGGGTTATCCTGTATTTCTGTTCCCCGATGTCATCGGAAACCCCAAGGTGGCGATCCATCGGTATGCTGTCAATCAACGTGCCGGAACGCGCGGTTGAAGGTGGAATCTGTCCATCAACGCTGCAACACATTGAAAGATATATGCAAGCGGCCAGCGAGAAGCGACGAGCGTCATTTTCACGTTATAAGAAAGAGGCATGTTTCGGCGGCAAGGCATCCATTGTCATGCGGCTTATTTTTATGTTGCCGAGAGGCGAATTTTCATAGCCACATTTGTTAATTATTTTCTATATGCAATATTGCGAAGTGAAGTAATTTCTTATGGAAAATATCTGGTTCGTTTCTGATAATGCCCTGTTCCGGTGAGCGGAACTGGGCATCTACCCTGTACCGCGCAAGTTTGCGCTCCGCCATCAATGGGAGAAAACGATGAAGCATCCTGTTGCAAAGACCGTCGGCTGGGCTCTTGTCCATGCGGCGCGTTTGCATCGCACACGTATCGGAGAGCGCCTGACGGCACTGGGTCTGTTCCCGGGGCAGGAGCAGGTTCTGCACGCCCTGTCCACGGTCGAGACCATGACGATGGGCGAGCTGGCTTACATTCTGCGCGTCAAGCCACCGACAGCGTCGAAGACGGTGGCGCGTCTCGCCGCGCAGGGGCTTGTCGAGCGGACCGCCGAACCGGGCGATGCCCGTATCGTGGTTGTGCGGTTGACGCAGGAAGGCGCAAACCGTGCCTCCGCCATCGACAAGCTCTGGGTTGAAGTCGAGAACGAGCTTCTTGAGGATTTCGACAACAAGGAGCGCAAGCGCTTGCGCAAGTTGCTGCGCCGTGTCGCACGCAATCTCGCCGGTGCCACTGCCCTTGACCACGGAGACGATGACGTTGATGATGATGACGACAATGACATCAACGAAGGGGCTGATTGAGCCATTTCAGCGTTTTATTGAAACGTGGGAAAAGGCCTGAATTTTGACCAGAGGCGTTTCTTCATCGTGAGCAGCGCCACGTCGGTCAAAAATCGCTCAGCCGGCAAGTCGACCTGAGAAGCCATGATGACCATCGATATCCTGTTGACCGGCGCCGCCATTCCCTCTGCCCGTGATGCTTTGGCGGAAGCCTATACCTTGCACCATTTGCCTGACATCGTCGACGTGCCGGCATGGGCTGCACGTGACGGAAATCGCATTCGTGGCATTGCCGCGACGAATGGTGTTCCTGTGTCCGGCAAACTGATCGAGGCGCTGCCGAAGCTAGAGATTATAGCCGGCTTTGGTGTGGGCTATGACAATATTGATGTCGCGGCGGCGGTGAACCAGGGCGTTGTCGTGACGCATACGCCGGACGTGTTGAGCGATGAAGTGGCGGATCTCACCATCGGCCTGTTGCTGGCCACCATCCGGCAGATTCCGCAGGCGGATCGTTTTCTGCGTGCAGGCGAGTGGCTGGAGAAACCGTTTCCGCTGACGGCAACTTTGCGCGGGCGCACCATCGGCATCTTCGGTCTTGGCCGCATCGGCGTTGCCATTGCGGAGCGGCTGGCCGCCTTCGGCGTCACCATTCTCTATCACAACCGCAGGCCGCGTACGGATGTGCCTTTTCAATATGTCGGCACGCTGAAAGACCTCGCGACGCAGGCGGATGTTCTGATCATCGCAGCCCCCGGCGGCAGCGAAACGCATCATGCAGTGAATGCCGAGGTGCTGACGGCGTTGGGGCGCGATGGCATTCTTATCAACATCGGCCGTGGCAGCACCGTCGATGAACCTGCGCTGATCCGTGCGCTGGAGAACGGTGATATCCTCTCTGCCGGCCTCGACGTTTTCGAGGATGAGCCCCACGTGCCGGAGGCTCTCAAGGCAATCGAGAGGGTTGTGCTGCTGCCGCATGTGGCCTCGGCATCCGTGCATACGCGCGATGCCATGGGGAGGTTGATGGTCGACAACCTGCGTTCATGGTTCGCCGGCAAGGGGCCGTTGACGCCCGTGCCGGAAACGCCGTGGCCGCAGGTCGATGCCTGAAGCCACAGCGCTTTTTCCATATCGTTCAGGGCAGTGTGAGGATGCCGGCGTTGCCGTTGTCCGTGCCAAAGGCCAGCTTGCTGCCTTTGGCATCCCAGGCCAATGCGGAGACTACTGAAGTATCCGGGGAGCGGACGAGCAATTCGGCTGCATCCGTCAACCGGATCATCAGGATCGCGCCATCGGCATAACCGGCCGCAAGCACGAGAGCGCCCGGGTGAAATGCGACGCGGGTGACGACCGCCGAGCGGACGCCGCATTCACGCGGGGCCTTGCCCATCGGCCCATCTTTGGCAAACGGCCAGACAATGGCGGCGTCTGCACCGGATGTCGCCAGCCAGTCCCCGTCATGCGACCATGCGAAGGACCGCGTCTTGGCCGGATAGCCGGCCATGCGCATATCCTTGCCATCTTTCAGCCGCCAACCGTGAAGCGTGTTTTCCTGCATGGACGTGACGACATAAAGGTTGTCCGGCGAGAAGGTGACATCGAGATGCGCCCCCTTCCATTGCAGCGTTTCCACGCCTTTTTCGACAGCGGGGTACCACAACGTCGCACCGTTGTAGTGCGAAATGGCCAGCCGGTATCCCTTCGGCGCAAAGGCCAATCCCTGTGCGGTGGAGCCAACTGAAAAAGACGTTTCCTGCCCCCGATTGTCGCGGGCTTTGACGTCTTTGCCAAGGCTCCAGGCCAGAGCGCCATCGGGCCGCGCGGCCAGCGCCACGATCCAGCGGCCCTTTTCATCAACAAGTGTCTCGACATTGCCGTTGGCATCGGTGCTGACGATGCGGCCATCGTCGCCGCCGGTAATCAGGCGCTCACCGCTGATGGCCGCCACGAGAGCGCCGGCGTCGGGATGCGCTTCCACTCGCCGGCGGTCGCCAGAAGGGTCCAGCAGGATGACGCCGCCATCGCCAAGGGCAAAGGCAGCGACATCGCCTAGCCACCCGAGGCCGGTCACATGCGCGCCGACATCGAAAGACGCGACACGATCAAGCAGAGAGTCGACCGTCATCGTGTTACGCCGCGCAGGCGAGGAAGCCCTCGCGAATAGCTGCCTCGTCGAGATCGCGGCCGATGAACACGATGCGCGATTCGCGCTTTTCGTCCGGCTTCCAGTCGCGCTGGAGATCGCCTTCCATAATCATGTGCACGCCCTGAAAAACGAAGCGGCGCGGTTCTGCGGGAAACGACAGGATACCCTTGGAGCGCAAAATGCTCGGGCCTTCCCGCTGAACGAGGTCGTTGATCCACGGCAGAAACTTTTCCGGGATCACGTCGCCGGGAATGGCAATCGACACCGATTGCATATGCTCGTCGTGATAATGCTTCAGGCCGCCGCCATGAGCGTGGGTGTGAGCGTGGCTGTGAGCATGACTGTGACCTGGCCCGTGATCATGATTCGCGTGCTCGTGATGGTGATCGTCACCGTGGTGGTGGCCGCAACCGCAGTCCGGACCGTGCTCGTGATGATGATCGTGGCCATGGTGATGGTCATGATCGTGCGCGTCGTCCTCTTCCAGGAGGGCGGGTTCGAGCGTGAGGATGCGGTCGAGATCAAACGCGTTCTGCTCAAGCACATCCGAGAGCGGCACGGCGGCGCGCTGGGTCTTGTGGAGCTTGGCGTAAGGGTTGATGGCGCGGATGCGTCCAACCACTTCGGCCAGTTCGCCGGCGGTGACGAGGTCCGTCTTGTTGAGCACGATCACGTCGGCAAAGGCGATCTGGTTCTTGGCCTCCGGGGCGTCCTTGAGGCGGTCGCTCAGCCAGCGCGCATCCGCGACGGTGACGACGGCGTCGAGCCGTGTGCGGTCCGATACGTCCTTGTCCACAAAAAAGGTCTGCGCCACGGGAGCCGGATCGGCGAGGCCGGTCGTCTCGACGATGATGGCGTCGAACCGCCCACGCCGCTTGACCAGGCCCTCGATGATGCGGATCAGATCACCGCGCACGGTGCAGCAGACGCAGCCGTTGTTCATCTCGAACACTTCTTCGTCTGCACCGACGATGAGGTCGTTATCGATGCCGATCTCGCCAAATTCGTTCACGATGACGGCATAACGGCGGCCGTGTTCCTCGCTGAGGATGCGATTCAGCAACGTGGTCTTGCCGGCGCCGAGATAGCCGGTGAGAACCGTGACGGGGATCTTGTCGCTCATGAAATGCTCCGCAGGCGCGTGACGGTCGAACATTGGAGCGGTTTTCCGCCGCTCGAACATCGTCATCCGAGGGGTAAACGCTCCATCACTGTCGATGTTATATCGTTCATGCCGGCTGAAATGGAAGAGCGCAGGTCGCGTGTATGCAGGTCACCTGTAATCAGGTTGTCTGTGACATTGACCGCTCCCGTCATAGCCAGTCGGGAATGCTTCTTCAGTCAGAGATCCGGCCAGTTGCCAATGCAGCCGGTCAGGAATGTCTGTGCTCGCCCTCAAGGCGCCATGCGCTGCGCGCGAAACGAATCGTTGCCCACGCTGCGAGCAGGCCGAATGCGACCATGAAAATATATTCGAATAACTGGCCGAGTTCGAGCAGGCCGGCAATCGCCCAGCCGGCCGCGAGCGCAAGCGCGAAAAATTCCGCCGCAACGAGAACGATTGCACTCACCACGGTAATAAGGCTTCTGGTGCCCAGCGGCGCGGCGGCCACGGCGGCCGACGGTTTGTCGGCGCGGGTATTCTTGGCCAAAGGTCCAATCCTCCGGTACAGCATGTATCCGGACCAGTTAACGCGGATCACCGCATTGACGCAAGCAGCGTTTACGATGTCTTCTCTGGATCAACGCGGATGAATGAGGAAAACCCCCATGAGCAAGCAGCCAGCCCGCTACGCCATTTATTTTGCCCCAGACCCCGATAGCGCGCTGTGGCGATTCGGATCTGCCGTGCTGGGCTATGACGGCGTTACCGGCGAGGATGTTCCCGATATCGTTCCGGAAGGCTTCGAGATTCCCGATTGGCGGCTGCTGACGGCGGATCCGCGCGCGTACGGCTTCCACGCCACCATCAAGGCACCGTTCCGCCTGGCGCAGGATCAGACCGAGGAAGACCTTGTCGGGGCGCTACAGGCATTTGCCGACAGCAGAACGCCATTCGTGTTGCCGAAGCTGGAAGTCGCCATCGTCGGTGCCCGTGAAGGTGAGGGTGCATTCGTCGCGCTGGTCGAGCCCAAGCCGTCGCCGGCACTGGCAGAGCTGGAGGCGGCGGCCCTTGAGGCGTTCGAGCCGTTCCGCGCGCCGCTCACCGACAAGGAATTCGCCCGCCGCCTGCCTGAGACACTGACGACGCGCCAGCGCGACTATCTCAATCGTTACGGCTATCCGTTCGTGCTGGAGGATTTCCGCTTTCACCTCACGCTCACCGGCCGCGTGCAGGAGGACGAGGTCGAAGCCGTGCATGCATCGCTGGAGGCGCTCTACAAGCAGCACGTGGGTAACGAATCAGTCCGCGTGGATGCGCTGGCCGTTTATCATCAGGAAAAAGGCGCCGGACGCTTCCGCGTGCTTGCGCGCGCGCCGTTCCGCGGATGATTCAGAGCACCTGCCCTGACGGTATCAGGGCAGGTGCTCCAAATGTTATATTTTGCGTTCAATTCGATGGATCGCGCTGAACGCAAGCGGTTTTAGAGAATGAAGCGGCTGAGGTCGGTGTTCTTGGCCAGATCGCCGACTCCCTCGCGCACGAAATCTCCGTCGATCACCACCGTCTCGCCGGAGCGGTCCGGGGCGGTGAAGGAGATATCGTCGAGCACGCGCTCGATGACTGTCTGAAGGCGGCGGGCGCCGATGTTTTCCACGGACCCGTTCACCTCCACAGCGACACGCGCGATGGCGCTGACCGCATCATCCGTGAACACCAGCGTCACGCCCTCGGTCTCCATCAGGGCCACGGACTGCGTGATGAGGCTGGCTTCCGTTTCCACGAGGATGCGGCGGAAGTCCTCTTCGTCGAGCGGCGCGAGTTCCACCCGGATCGGCAAGCGGCCTTGCAGTTCGGGCAGAAGGTCCGAAGGCTTGGCGACGTGGAACGCGCCGGAGGCGATGAACAGGATGTGATCGGTTTTCACCGTGCCGTGCTTGGTGGAAACGGTTGTGCCTTCGATCAGCGGCAGCAGATCGCGCTGCACGCCCTCGCGCGACACGTCCGCGCCGGAGCGGCCCTCGCGGGCGCAGATCTTGTCGATCTCGTCGAGAAAGACGATGCCGTTTTCCTCGGTCTCGCGAATCGCTTCCTGCACGATGCTGTCCTGATCGAGCAGCTTGTCGCTTTCCTCGGCGATCAGCGGTTCGTAAGCATCGCGCACGTTGAGACGCCGCGTGCGCGGACGACCGCCGCCGAGCTTGCCGAAGATGTCGCCGATGGAGATGGCGCCGACTGACGCCCCCGGCACGCCGGGAAGGTCGAACATCGGCATGCCGCCGGCCTGCGTCTGAATCTCGATCTCGATTTCCTTGTCATCAAGCTCCCCGGCACGCAGCTTGCGGCGGAAGGAATCGCGGGTAGTCTGCCCGGCGGTGGAGCCCACGAGCGCGTCGAGGACGCGTTCCTCGGCCGCGACCTGCGCCTTGGCCTTGACGTCTTTGCGCTTTGCCTCGCGCACGAGACCGATGGCGATCTCCACGAGGTCGCGCACGATCTGCTCCACGTCACGGCCGACATAGCCAACCTCGGTGAACTTGGTGGCCTCGACCTTCAGGAACGGCGCGCCGGCCAGTTTGGCGAGGCGGCGGGAAATCTCGGTCTTGCCGCAGCCGGTGGGGCCGATCATCAGGATGTTCTTGGGCAGCACTTCCTCGCGCAGCGGGCCGGTGAGCTGCTGGCGCCGCCAGCGGTTGCGCAGGGCGATGGCGACCGCGCGCTTGGCGTCGCGCTGGCCAACGATGTGGCGGTCGAGTTCCGAAACGATCTCACGGGGGGAAAAACTGGTCATGGGGCCACTATGCTCTGGAAATGCCGGTGTCTGAAATCATGGTGTCTGGCGCTTGTCCGCGATGGGCGCTCATACGGGCGCCGACGCATCCAGCGTCTCGATCACGAGGCTGCCGTTGGTGTAGACGCAGATTTCACCGGCGATCGCCATGGCGCGGCGCACAATCTCCTCCGCATCATGAGACGAATCGGCCAGCGCCCGCGCCGCGGCGAGGGCATAGTTGCCGCCGGAGCCGATGGCCATGATGGCGGTGCCGTCGTGAACTTCCGGCTCCAGCACGTCGCCTGTGCCGGAAAGAAGCAGCCCGACTTCGGCATCGGCGACCAGCAGCATTGCTTCAAGACGGCGCAGATAGCGATCCGTCCGCCAGTCCTTGGCCAGCTCGACGCAGGCGCGGGTCAACTGGCCGGGATATTGCTCAAGCTTGGCCTCCAGCCGCTCGAACAGCGTGAAGGCGTCAGCCGTTGCTCCGGCAAAGCCGCAGACGACGCTGCCCTTGGCCAACCGCCGCACCTTGCGCGCGTTGCCCTTGACGATGGTCGGCCCCAGGCTGACCTGCCCGTCGCCGCCCATCACGACCCGTCCGCCCTTGCGGACCATGAGGATGGTGGTGGCGTGGAATTGTCCGTCGCGATTGTCCTGCATGCCCGCTGCGCCCGATGGCCCCCTGTTGTCCGAACGAATGGACCATCATGTAAGCGCCTTTTGCGCTAATGCAAACCACCCTGCGCACGAGCCTTGACGCTAACGGGCCATCACGGTGGATCAGGCCGGGCGCGCAGCACTCTGGCGCGCCGCGCAAACTCTTGCTACAAGCGCGCAAAAGGACAGGAGTATGCAGAAGATGCGCAGCGCCACGGTGGAACGACGCACCAAGGAAACCGATGTGGCCGTGACCCTCGATCTCGACGGCACGGGCAAGGCGGATATCGCGACGGGCGTGGGCTTTTTCGACCATATGCTCGACCTGTTCGCCCGCCATGCGCTGTTCGACCTCACCGTGAAGGTGACGGGCGATTTGCATATCGACCAGCATCACACGGTGGAAGACACCGGCATCGCGCTCGGCGAGGCGTTCCGCAAGGCGCTGGGCGACAAGCGCGGCATCACCCGCTATGCCGACATTCACCTGCCCATGGACGAGACGCTGACCCGCGTCGCGGTCGACATTTCCGGCCGGCCCTTCCTCGTGTTCCGCACGCACTTTGTCCGCGAAAAGATCGGTAATTTCGACACCGAGCTGGTGCGGGAGTGGTTTCAGGCATTCGCCACCAATGCCGGATTGACGTTGCATGTCGAAACGCTCTACGGCGAGAATGCCCATCATATCGCGGAAAGCAGCTTCAAGGGTCTGGCGCGCACTTTGCGCAAGGCCGTCAGCGTCGATCCGCGCGAGGGCGAGCGCATTCCTTCCACCAAGGGCGCGCTATAGCCCCGGAAGCGCGCTATAGTCCAAGGGCCGTATCTTTTTCGGAGGCGACCGTGGCTGTCTACACCTTCCATCTTCCCCGTGACGCCGTGCGTGGCGATGCATCGGCATTGGAGCAGGCGGTGCTTGTGCGCGACGGTTTTTCCTGGGGCGCGCTGATCTTTCAGGTGCTGTGGTGCCTGTGGAACCGCCTGTGGCTCGTGGCCCTCGGCTTTGTGCTGGTGAGCACGGCGATCTCCGTGGGGCTCGGCCGGGCAGGCGTGTCCGAAACCGCCATCGGCATCGCCGGTGTGCTGCTCGCAATCCTGCTCGGTCTTGAGGGCGGCAATCTGCGTCGGCAAGCCTTGGAGCGCCGTGGTTTTGCCCTGCGCGGCGTCGTCGTCGCGCCGGACAGGTTCGAGGCTGAGCGGCGGGCGTTTTCCGTGTGGTTGTCGCCCGAGGCCGGTTCTGCGGCGGTCGATCTTGTCGCGCCGGCGTCCGGCGACCTGTCAGGTCATGAGGGGTTGCGTGAGCACGGCCTGCCGGCCAGGGATCGCGCGGCGCGCGCACACAACCAGTCTGAGGTCATTGGCCTGTTTCCCGCAGCGGAGGAACCGCGTTGAGTACTGTTATTGTCGATTACGGCTCGGGCAACCTGCACTCGGTGCACAAGGCGTTCGAGCGTGCGGCGCGCGAAGCCGGCATCGATGAGGTGGCCATTGTCAGCGCCGATCCGGAGAAGGTGCGCGCCGCATCGCGCGTCGTCCTGCCGGGTGTCGGGGCTTTTGCCGATTGCCGCCGTGGGCTGGATGCCGTCGACGGGCTCGTCCCGGCGCTGGAGGAAGCCGTGCGCGGGCGCGGCGCGCCGTTTCTGGGCATCTGCGTCGGCATGCAGCTTCTGGCCACGCGTGGCCTTGAATACGAGACGACGCCGGGGCTGGACTGGATCGCCGGCGATGTTTCGCTGATCGAGCCGCATGACCCGTCGCTGAAGATTCCGCACATGGGCTGGAATACGCTGGACGTGGTCAACGATCACGCGCTTCTGGCCGGCATACCGACGGGGCCGGACGGGCTGCACGCCTATTTCGTCCACTCCTACGCCCTGCACCCGGCTGATGCGTCCGATCTCGTGGCGACAACCGATTACGCCGGCGCTCTCACTGCCATCGTCGCGCGCGGCAACGTTGCCGGCGTTCAGTTCCATCCCGAAAAGAGCCAGACGCTCGGTCTGGCGCTCATCGCCAATTTCCTGAGGTGGCGTCCGTGATCCTGTTTCCCGCCATCGACCTGAAGGAAGGCCGCTGCGTGCGCCTCGTTCAGGGCGACATGAACCGCGCCACCGTCTTCAACGACAGCCCCGCCGATCAGGCTGCCGCATTCGTCGAACAGGGATTTTCCTGGCTGCATGTCGTGGATCTGGACGGCGCATTCGCCGGCAAGCCCGTTAACGCGACGGCGGTTGACGATATTCTGGCCCGCATCGACATTCCGGTGCAGCTTGGCGGTGGCATTCGTAATCTCGCCACGGTCGAAGGCTGGCTCGGCAAGGGCATCGCCCGCGTCATCATCGGCACGGCGGCGGTGCGCGATCCGGCTTTCGTCAAGGAAGCGGCCAGGCAGTTTCCCGGCAAGGTCGCTGTCGGCATCGATGCGTGGGACGGCAAGGTTGCCGTCGAGGGCTGGGCGGAAACGTCCGAGCTGACCGCGGTGGAACTGGGTAAGCAGTTCGAGGACGCCGGCGTCGCCGCCATCATCTATACCGACATCGCCCGTGACGGGCTGGTGCAGGGCCTCAACATCGACAGCACGCTGGAGCTGGCGCGGGCGGCCGGCATTCCCGTCATCGCCTCGGGCGGGCTGGCCTCCATCGCGGACGTCAAGCGGCTGCTTGAGCCCGACTGCGCCATTCTGGAGGGTGCGATCACCGGCCGGGCGCTCTATGACGGGCGGCTCGATCCGCGTGAGGCCATCGCGCTGATCACAGATGCGGCCAAGGGCCAGACGATTGCAGGAGATCCGCGCTGATGTTGAAAAACCGGATCATTCCCTGTCTCGACGTCAAGGACGGGCGCGTCGTCAAAGGCGTGAAGTTCGTGGAGCTGCGCGATGCCGGCGATCCGGTCGAGGCCGCGCGCGCCTATGACGCGGCTGGCGCGGACGAACTGTGCTTTCTCGATATCACGGCGAGCCACGAGGATCGCGGCACGCTGCTCGATCTGGTTCGCCGCACGGCGGAGGCCTGCTTCATTCCGCTCACGGTGGGCGGCGGCGTGCGCAAGGTCGAGGATATCCGTGCGCTGCTGCTCGCGGGGGCGGACAAGGTGGCCATCAACACGGCTGCGGTCAACGATCCGCGTCTGGTGCGGCTTGCGGCGGAGAAATTCGGCAGCCAGTGCATTGTCGTTGCGATCGACGCCAAGCGCGTCTCGGCGCCCGGCGAGGAGCCGGCGTGGGAAATTTTCACCCACGGCGGCCGCAAGGCAACCGGCATCGATGCCATCGCTTTTGCCGTGGAAGTGGTTGAGCTTGGCGCAGGCGAACTGCTGGTCACCTCGATGGACCGGGACGGCACGCGGGCCGGTTACGATATCGAACTCGTCCGTGCCATCGCGGATGCCGTGCCGGTGCCGGTGATCGCTTCTGGCGGCGTGGGCACCTTGAGTCATCTGGTGGAGGGGATTCGCGACGGCCACGCTACGGCGGTGCTGGCGGCGTCCATCTTCCATTTTGGCGAGTTCACTGTTGCGCAGGCCAAGGATGCTCTGGCCGCCGCCGGTCTTGCCGTGCGCCGCGACCACACGACCGGCAAGGCGACGGAAGGCGGTGCGGCATGAGCGGCGACGGGCGCTTTACCCTTGAGGATCTGGAAGCCATCGTGGCGCGACGCGGGGCCGAAAGCCCGGACGTGTCCTACACCGCGCGTTTGCTTGCCGGCGGCGTGAGCCGTCCGGCCAAGAAGCTGGGCGAAGAAGCGGTTGAGGCGGTGATCGCAGCCGTCGAAGATGACCGCGACGCGCTGGTCAGCGAAAGTGCTGATGTGCTTTATCATCTTCTTGTTGTGCTGCGCGTGCGAAATATCGCTTTACAGGATGTGTTAAACGAGCTTGAACGGCGAACAGCCCAATCCGGTCTTGAGGAAAAGGCATCGCGAAAAGCCTGATTCGACTGTATCGACACTGGCGAAACCGTAGCGCGGAGGCGGGCAATGATGCCGCTTAACGGAGAATTGTCGCCTTACCGGGTGTTTACCCGTGAAGAATGGGCCAGCCTGCGCGCCGACACGCCCATGACGCTCACCATTGAAGAGCTGGTTCGCCTGCAATCGCTCAACGATCGGTTGTCGCTGTCGGAGGTGGCGGAAATCTATCTGCCGCTGTCCCGGCTGCTATCACTCTATGTCGCTGCCATGCAAGGGCTTTTTCGTGCCACGGAGCGGTTTCTGGCGGTGGATGATGGCAAGGTGCCATACATTATCGGCCTTGCAGGTTCCGTGGCGGCTGGCAAATCCACCACCGCACGCGTGCTTGAGGCGCTGCTGGGACGCTGGCCCAACACGCCGAAGGTGGAGCTGATCACGACGGACGGCTTCCTGTTTCCGAACGCGGAACTGACGCGTCTGGGCATCATGGCGCGGAAGGGGTTTCCCGAAAGCTACGATTCCGCTGCGTTGCTGCGCTTTCTCTCCGCCATCAAGGCGGGCGCCAGAAATGTGCGTGCGCCGGTCTATTCACACCTCACCTACGATGTGATTTCCGGTGAGGAAATCGTCGTCGACCGGCCTGACATCCTCATCGTCGAGGGCCTCAACGTGCTACAGCCCGCGCGCCTGCCGCGCGATGGCCGGGCCGTACCATTCGTTTCGGACTTTTTCGACTTCTCGATCTACGTCGATGCGGAAGAGGATCTGTTGCACGAATGGTACGTGAACAGGTTCATGCAATTGCGCGAGACAGCTTTCCGCGATCCGCAATCATATTTCCGCCGCTACGCCGAAGTGCCGGAGGAGGAAGCGCGTCAGAAGGCCGAGGATTTGTGGGGTGGCACCAACCTCATCAACCTGCGCGAGAATATTCTGCCCACACGCCAGCGGGCAGGGCTCATTCTGCGTAAGGGAAAGAGCCACCGCATCGAAGAAGTGGCGTTGCGGCGGCTATGACCGGATCGTGGACGATTCGCCCCTCGCGGGCGGAAGACCATTTGGCGTTGCTGGACATCTGGCGGAGCGCGGTGCGGGCCACCCACGATTTCCTCGATCCCGCCGATTTCGAGCGGATCGAGCGCGACGTTGCCGAAATATATCTTGTCGGGCGCACTTTTCACGTTGCCGTGGACGCTGCGGACAAGCCCATCGGCTTTCTGGCGCTCGATGGGTCGCACATCGACATGCTGTTCATCGCCGCCGACGGGCAGGGGCGCGGTATAGGCCGCTTGCTTGTGGAGCACGCTCGCACGGATGGGCGGCCACTCAGCGTCGATGTCAACGAACAGAATGAACAGGGTGTCGGCTTCTATCGGCGCCTTGGTTTCCGCCAGACCGGACGGTCCCCGACAGACGATGCCGGCCGCCCCTATCCTTTGTTGCATATGAGAACAGGCGACAGCGCCTGAACGGCCGGTGGCAGGCTGTCAGATGTGGTAGACGAAGGAATCCATCTCATCCTTCGGCAGATCCCGCATTTCGGCGAGGTTGCGACGGTCGAGCACGCGGGCAATCGACTCGCGCACTTCCAGCATCATCAGCCGCACGGCGCAGGCGTCCTCGTTCGGGCAGTCCTCGCAGGGGCGGTAAGCGGTTTTGCTGGCGCAGGGCAGGGGCGCAAGCGGCCCGTCGAGCACGCGCACGATATCGCCGACAATGATGGTTTCCGGCGGACGGGCCAGCATATAGCCGCCGCCCTTGCCCTTCTTGCTGTGCAGGAAGCCGGCGTTGCGCAATTCACCCAGAATCGCATCCAGAAACTTTTTCGGGATATTGTTGCTCTCGGCGATATCGGCGACGAGAGCAGATGTCCCCGGGGTCAGGCGGGCAAGATGAACCACTGCCTTGAGCCCGTACTTCCCCTTTTTTGTCAGCATATTGATGGGTCTCTTTTGCTGCAGGAGGCCGACATTTCACCAAAATGCCCAACCGCTGCAAGATTTTGATATTGAGCGTTTCCGGCCAAGGCAATACTCACCTCATCCGAAAACGCTCCAGATTCCGTTTGGCCGGAGCGTGTGGCGGTCACGTAGCCGGGAAATTCCATTTTATGAACGCAGCCATGAGGACGAAACTTTTGATGCAGCATAGTCTCTCCATAGCTTGCGCAAAATGGAATCTCTTTAAATTATGAATACCTATATCAAGTCTCTATAATTTACAAAATGTATCGCGTAAATTTTTCTGTGCAAGATCGACACCCGGATCGGCCGCCTGTGCGATTCATGATCGCGGATGAGCTGCAATCTTGTCTTCGGCGGTTTCGAGCGCGCGCCAGACCCGAATGGCTTCCGCATGGGCGCGCACGTCATGCACCCGCAGGATGTCCGCACCGCGCGCCACGGCGAACAGATGCGCGGCCAGCGTGCCGTTGAGGCGCTCGGTAGCGGGGCGGTCGATCAGCGCACCGATGAAGGATTTTCGCGAGGCCCCGACGAGCACCGGGTAGCCCATGCTCCTGATTTTCGACAATCCGTGCAGCGCCTGCATGTTTTGCTCCGGCGTCTTGCCGAAACCGATGCCGGGATCGAGCACAATATCCGCGTCGTCAATCCCTGCCTGCCGGGCTATGGCGATGGAGCGTTCGAAGAAGCGCCGCATATCGTCCACAATGTCGATGGCGGGGTCGACAGCTTGCCGGTTGTGCATCGCGATGACAGGCGCGCCGAATGTCGCCGCCACGCTGGCGATGTCCGGATCGCGTTGCAGGCCCCATATATCGTTGACGATTGATGCCCCTGCCGTCAGTGCCGCGCGCGCTGTCGTCGCCTTGTAGGTGTCGATGGATATGGGCACATCCCGCGAGGAAGCAAGGGCGGTAATCGCGGCCAATACTGGTAGAACGCGCGTCTGCTCATCTTCGGCGCTGACGGGCGCGTGGCCAGGACGTGTCGATTCGCCGCCGACATCGAGAATATCCGCGCCTTCCGCCATCATGGTTTCAGCATGAGCGCGCGCGGCGGATGGGGCATCGAAACGGCCCCCGTCGGAAAATGAATCCGGCGTGACGTTCAAAATCCCCATCAGCAACGGACCACGTGCGGCAATACGAGCGGCAAGAGAACAAGCAGCAAGCGGCGATTCGCGCGTCATGCGGCTTGCTCCACGATGCCGTCGATCCACGTTGCGACCACTGAAAGATCGTCGTCCAGCAGCGTGAAGCTGGCACGATGACCGGGACGCAACGCGCCCAGCTCGCCGTCGAGCCGCAGGAAACCAGCCGGATAAAGCGCCGCCATGCGCAGAGCCTCTTCAACCGGCACACCCAGTTGCGACACCGCGTTGCGCACGGCGGATGCCATGTCGAGGTCAGATCCGGCCAGCGTGCCGTCATCCGCCGTGAGGCGACCACCGGCGCGGGTGATGGTGCGCCCGAGCAGCGAGAACGTGTCGCCGGGAATGCCGACAGGCGGCATGGCGTCTGTCACCAGCATCACCCGCTTCGGCCCGTGCGCGCGGATCGCCGCCTGCAACGATACGGATGAGACGTGATGCCCGTCAGCGATGATGCCGATGTAGGCCTGCGGGTCGGTGATGGCCGCTCCGACCGGGCCGGGATCGCGCCCTGCCAGCGGCGGCATGGCATTGAAGAGATGCGTGAACCCGGTGAGCCCATGCGCCCGCGCGGTCGCGATGTCCTCTGCGCTGGCAGCGGTATGTCCGGCGGAAAGCAACACACCTGCATCGGCGAGGGCGGAAAGGGCGTCAGTGGGCACGCGCTCCGGCGCGAGGGTGACCAGCACTCTGAAGCGCGGCGACAGATCGCGGGCGAGGTTTGAGATGACGGTGATATCCGCATCGGTGATCGGACGAATCAAGGCGGCATCATGGATGCCCTTGCGTGCCGGGTTAAGGAATGGTCCTTCCAGATGAATGCCCAGGAAGCCGGGGATTTCAGCGGTTGCGGCTGCCCTGGCGGCGTCGACGGCGCGTTGCATCCGCTCCGGCGTATCGGTGATAAAGGTCGGCAGGAAGCCCGTGGTGCCGAAACGCCGGTGCGCCGCGCCGATGGCGGCGATGCCGTCAGCATCTGCGGAATCGTTGAACAGCACCCCGCCGCCGCCGTTGACCTGCACGTCGATAAAACCCGGCACGAGCAGACCGGCAATGCGGTGGCACGCGATGGCGCGATCAAGCGCTGTCTCGGGCATAATCGCGGCGATGCGGCCATTCGCGACCACCACGGCATGACCTTCCAGCCACTGCCCGTCCGGAGCGAGCAGGCGTGCGCCGATGATAGCGAATGTTTCGCCGGTCGCTATTCTGTCAGCCATTGTCCGCACTCCCGGTCTGGCTGGCGTGCGCCAGAGCGATGGCACCGTCGAGCGCATCGCCGCGCGCGGGTGAGAGCGCCTGTTGCACGTCCGCCGCCAGCCAAGGTTGCACGGTTCCAGCGAGCCCGCCCAGCAGGTGGATGCGCGCCGCGCCCAGTGTCAGCAGGCGGCGGGCGACATCGTCGATAAATCCGGCTGCCTGAGTTGCAATCAGGCGCGCAAGCGGGTCGCCCGTCGCCGCATGGGCATAAACCAGCGGTGCGAACCGGGCATAGTCTGCAGGGGTAGTCTTATCGGCCCAGTCCACCACCTGCTCCGGGGTTGGTCCGATGTCCGCCAGCACGGCTTCTGCCAACGGACTGGCCGGGGCCAGACCGTCATGCGCGCGCAGTGCCTGCCGGACAGCTTCGCGACCCGTTACCGCGCCGCTGCCGTCATCCGACACGGGAAAGCCCCAGCCGCCGATGCTGATGCGCTCACCGCCAAGCACCGTAAAGCCGCAGATGCCTGTGCCGACGATGAGAATAGCCCCGCGATCGTTTTCAGGATCGCCAGGCTGTTCAGGATTACCAAGCGAAGCGCCGAGCCAAGACGTATAAGCGTCGGTGTCCACCGCGATGTCGGCGAAGGGGAAGGGCAGTGCCAGCAGGCGCTCACAGGCGCCGGTTTGCCCCGCGCCGGCCAGCCCGAAGCCTGCATGGGTGCGCTGCCATATCTCGCCATCGAGACCGGATGCGCGCAGGGCGGCCCCGGCGGCGTCGAGAATGGATTGCCGAACGCGCGCCGTATCCAGCCGCGCATTGGCGGGCCCGCCCTTGCCTTCGCCCAGCATGCGGCCTGCCTCGTCACGCAGCCGCGCGCGGCAGCCTGTGCCGCCGCCGTCGATTCCCAAAAAATACCGAACTGCCATCGCCCGTCCGATCATGTGTCGCGAAATGATTCGCTTCACCGATAAAGCATTCGGCCGGGCGATGGAATCCGCTCAAACCAGATTGGGCTCCACACTCGGAGCGCGTTCCAGCCATTCCGGCACGGGCAGATCCTTGGATCGCAGAAATTCCGGGTTGAACAGCTTCGACTGGTAGCGGTTGCCGTAGTCGCACAGGATGGTGACGATGGTTTTGCCGGGGCCAAGCTCCCTCGCCAGCCGGATCGCGCCGGCGATGTTGATGGCGGAAGAGCCGCCCAGAATCAGCCCCTCTTCCCGCACCAGATCGAACACGTAGGGCAGGGCCTCTTCGTCGGGGATCTGATAGGCGAGGTCAATCGGCGCATCCTCAAGGTTTTTGGTGATGCGCCCCTGCCCGATGCCTTCGGTGATGGATGAGCCCGTCGATTTCAGCTCGCCGGTGGTGTAGTAGCTGTAGAGCGCGGCGCCGAGCGGATCGGCCAGCGCGATCTTCACGTCCTTGTTGCGCTCCTTGAGGGCGATGCCCGTGCCGGCCAGCGTGCCGCCGGTGCCAACCGCGGATACGAAACCATCGATCTTGCCGTCCAGCTGATCCCAGATTTCCGGGCCGGTGCCCTCGATGTGCGCCTGACGGTTGGCGACGTTGTCGAACTGGTTGGCCCAGATCGCGCCGTTGGGGTCGGATGCGGCGAGCGCCTCCGCCGTGCGGCCTGAAACCTTCACATAGTTGTTGGGATTGGCATAAGGCACGGCGGGCACTTCGAGCAGTTCTGCTCCGAGAAGGCGCAGCGCGTCTTTCTTTTCCTGCGACTGGGTTTCGGGGATCACGATCACGGTGCGAAACCCGAGCGCGTTGCCGATGACGGCCAGCCCGATGCCGGTGTTGCCCGCGGTGCCTTCAACGATGGTGCCGCCGGGCTTCAACTCGCCCCGCGCGATGGCGTCCCTGATGATATAGAGCGCCGCGCGATCCTTCACCGACTGGCCGGGGTTGAGGAACTCGGCCTTGCCGTAGATTTCGGAGCCTGTCAGCTCCGATGCCCGCTTGAGCCGGATGAGCGGCGTATTGCCGACCGCCTCAACGACGTTTCTCGCCACAGGTGCCGTGACCTTTCCTGCAATTCCCATGAAAGCCTCCACTTTCCAAATTCATGTCGGACAGGCTAAAAGAGTCGGACGGTATTGTCTATTTAGTTTGTAAAAATATCGAAAATACACAATATCAACGTCAATTAGGGTCGCACCTGGCCTGACCGGATCAGGACGGGGGCTTCAATCCTATATTTTACCGCAATTTGCGTTCAGTCCCATGCACGGGTTTGCATGCATAGAGCATTTCGGCATTTCGTTGAAACGCAGAAGTGCTCTATCTTATTGGTTTGACGCGTTTTCTTCACGCAAAGCGGTATCCACTTTGCTTGAAAACGCTTTAGTGCTTCGGCGATCAGGGAAAGGAAAGGCCACATGAGCGTTGTCGATCTGGATATCGAGGAAATCAAGCGCGGTCTGGCGGATGGCTCGATCTTGCTGGTCGACGTGCGGGAAACGGAAGAATATCAGGCGGGCCATATCCCCGGTTCCATTTCCTTCCCGCTGTCGACATTTGATCCGCACGCACTGCCCGAGGCACAGGGGCAGCGGCTGGTGTTCTCATGCAATTCCGGCGGGCGCACACTGAAGGCACTGGCGGCCTCGCAGGCAGCCGGGCTGGATCTTCATGAACATTATAAGGGCAGCTATAAGGATTGGGTCGCACGCGGCGAGGCCGTCAACACCGGCGACGAGCCGTGATCAGTCCATCACGGCAGCTTTGAGGATGCAGACCATGATCGCCCGGCTCGGTCCTTCGCCAATGGCGCGGATGGTGTGCGGGCGGTCGCAGCGATAGCGCAGGCTTTCGCCCGCGCGCACTTCCTGCACCGCGCCCGCGACATCGACTTCGAACGCGCCTTCCGTCACGGACAGGCTTTCCACGGAACCGCGCTGGTGTGCATCCGAATCCAGCACGCCGCCCGGTTCCGAATGGACATCGTACCATTGAAGCCATTCGACGGTCTTGATCCAGCCGATGATGGCCAGCCGCATACGCCCGTCGTCCGACACCAGAAACGGCGTGTCGGGCCGGGAGATCTTTTCGATAAAGGGCTCGTCGGTGTCTGAGGCCAGCACCCTGTCGATGGACACGTCCAGCGCCTGTGACAACCGCCAGATGGTGGCCAGCGTGGGGTTGGTTTCGTTGCGCTCGATCTGGCTGATGATGGACTTGGCCACGCCCGATTGCTCGGCGAGTTCGGACAGGGACAGGTTATAGGCCTTGCGCAGCCGCTGCACCGTCTTGCCCAACTGGCCAGACAGCAACTGTGCCCCCGTATCGATGTCCCGCGTGCGCTCGCGTGCGCCTTCGATCTCGCCTGCCATCCCCGCTCCCGATCCTTGCCGCGATCAAATTCTTGCCGATGCAAATTCTTGCCGACGCAAGCCTGATCAACAAATTCCGCATAGCGGACGATCGTTTGATCCTAAGAACGACATGTCATTATCGGATGCCGGGCGTCAATTGCTAAGTTCGGCGCACATGCTGAAAACGTTCCAGGAAGTCAGCGATGCTGCGTCTCACGCCTCGTTGCCCTCAAGCCGGGCACGGGCGCGGTCGCGGCCGATGAGCGGCAGCAGGTTCGCCAGTTCCGGCCCATGCTCCCGCCCGGTGAGGGCAAGCCGAAGCGGGCGAAAGAGTTCGCGGCCCTTCTTGCCGGTGTCGGCGGCGAGCGCCTGCGTCCACACCTGCCAGGCGAACGGCGACCAGACATCCTTGGTCCACGGCCCGTCCGGAAGCTGTCCGGCAGCGGCGTGCGGCACCAACGGATCGTCGATCACCGGCTTCAGCGGTCGTGAGACGATGTCCCACCAGTCGTGCGCGTCGGCAAGGCGAATGATGTTGCCGCGCACCGCAAGCCAGAAATCCTCGCCGCCGTCCGCATCGAGCGCGATCAGCCGCTCGCGCACGGCTTCATAGGGCAGCTCATGCAGCAGGCGGGTATTGAGCTGCGCCAACTCCTTCTCGTCGAACTTCGCCGGCGCATGGGACATGCGCGCGATATCCACGATCTGGGCCAGTTCCTCCATCGATTCGACCGGCCGCACCGCCTCTGCGGAACCGACCAGCGTCGCCAGCGACGCCACGGCCATCGGCTCCATGCCAGCATCGCGGAGCTGGCGCAGCGAGAGATGCCCGAGACGCTTCGACAACCCGTCGCCCGATGCGGTGGTGAGCAGGTTGTGGTGCGCGAATGTCGGCACATGGCCGCCCAGCGCCTCGAAAATCTGGATCTGGACTGCGGTGTTGGTGATGTGGTCCTCACCGCGAATGACATGGGTGATGCCCATGTCGATGTCGTCGATCACCGATGGCAGCGTGTAGAGATAGGTGCCGTCCTCGCGCCGCAGGATAGGATCGGACAGGGACGTGCAGTCGATGGCGATCTCGCCGCGTGACAGGTCGTTCCACACCACCACGCGGTGATCGAGCAGGAAGCGCCAGTGCGGCTGACGTCCTTCCGCCTCAAGCGCCGCCCGTTCCGAACCGGAGAGCTTCAGCGCCGCGCGGTCATAGGTCGGTGGCAGGCCGCGAGCCATCTGGAGCTTGCGCCGTCGTTCGAGTTCCTCGGCACTCTCATAGCACGGATACAGCCGCCCCTCGTCGATAAGACGCTGGACGGACTGGTCATAAAGCGCGAATCGGTCCGACTGGCGAAAAAACGCGTCCGGCAGAATGCCAAGCCACGTCAGATCCTCCACCACAGCCTGGGCATATTCTTCCGTCGAACGCAGACCGTCGGTATCGTCGAGTCTCAGAACGAAACGCCCGCCGTGGCGCAGGCGGAAAAGCCAGTTGAGCAGCGCCGGGCGGGCATTGCCGATATGCAGGAAGCCCGTGGGCGAGGGCGCGAAGCGGACGGTCGGCGGAACGATGTCTGTCATGAAATTGCGGCCATTGGAAAAATGTTACGGAAGCGTATCGCGAAAACCGTTGGTGATCGGATATCGCCTGTCGCGGCCAAAGTTGCGGCTGCTGACCTTGACCCCCGGCGCGGCTTGCCGGCGCTTGTATTCGGCGATCCTCAGCAGGCGCTCCACCTTGGCCACGGTCTCGGCATCGTGGCCGCGCGCCACGATATCGGAGAGGGAAAGCTCCAGCTCCACAAGACCGTGGAGAATGTCGTCGAGAACCTCGTAAGGCGGTAGCGAATCCTGATCGGTCTGGTTTTCGCGCAGCTCTGCCGTCGGCGGCTTGGTGATGATCCGTTCCGGAATCACCGCGCCGTCCGGGCCATGCGCACCATCGGGCTTCCAGCGGTTGCGCAGCCACGACAGGCGGAAGACCTCGGTCTTGTAAAGATCCTTCAGCGGATTGAAGCCGCCGTTCATGTCGCCATACAGGGTGGCGTATCCGACGCTGACTTCGGATTTATTGCCCGTTGTCAGCACCATGCCGCCGAATTTGTTCGACAGGGCCATCAGGATCGTGCCACGCGCCCGGCTTTGCAGGTTTTCTTCCGTCACGTCCCGGTACAGACCGGCGAAGACAGGAGCCAACGTCGCTTCCAGTCCTTCAACCGCTTGCGCTATAGGCAGCACGTCGTAGCGCACACCGAGTTTTTGGGCGCAGGCGGCGGCATCCTCAAGGCTTTCGCCGGCGGTGAAGCGATAAGGCAGCATGACGCAATGCACGCGCTCCGCACCCAGTGCATCAACGGCCACCGCAGCCGCGAGCGCCGAATCAATACCGCCTGAAAGCCCGAGCACCACGCTCGGAAAACGGTTCTTCTCCACGTAATCGCGCAAGCCCAGCACGCACGCGGTGTAATCCGCCTCGTCCGCTGGAAGCAGCGCCGCGACGGTGCCTGTTTCGAGCCGCCATCCCGCGTCGGTGCGGCGCGCTTCAATAACGGCAATGGCTTCCTTGAAAGCCGGAAGGCGCGCAGCCAGCGATCCATCTGCGTCGAGGGCGAAAGACGCGCCGTCGAACACCAGCTCGTCCTGCCCACCGATCTGGTTGACGTAGACGAGAGGCAGCGCGCTCTCCGCTACGCGTGCGCCGGCAACCGCCGTGCGTTCGTCATCGACCCCACGTCTGTAGGGCGAGCCATTCGGCACCAGCAGCAATTCCGCGCCAGCCGCCTTCAATTCGGCAACCGGGCCGGGCTTCCATATATCCTCGCACACGGGCACGCCCACACGCACGCCGCGCACATCGAGGGGCTGGGGCACAGGGCCGGAATCGAAAACGCGTTTCTCGTCGAACACGCCATAATTCGGCAGGTCGACCTTGCGCGTCTGCCCTGCGACCTGTCCACCGTCGAGCAGCGCGACAGCGTTGTAAAGCCTGTCCCCCTCGCGCACTGGCAGGCCGATGAGCACCGCCGGACCGCCATCGGCAGTGTCACGCGCCAGCTCATCGCGGGCTTTTGCCACGGCATCCGTGAACGACGGGCGCAGCACCAGATCTTCAGGGGAATATCCGGCCAGGAAAAGCTCTGGAAACAGAATGACATCGGCCTGAAGCAACGCGGCCTCGCGCCTGGCCTCCCGTGCGCGTGACAAATTCCCCCCGGTGTCGCCCACCACCGGGTTGAGTTGCGCCACCGCAATGCGCAGATTGTCATGAGCCACTGTCATGCAGGAGGTTTAAACCATATGTGTGAAAAGGAAAAGCGCCTTGGCACCAGAGACAGGACGCTCACGTAAAATCGGAGCGGTCTCTCTAAAGTTCAGTTGTTACAGTGACTTGTGTATCGGCTTTCTGATGATGACGGATGTCGATTGCTTGCCCCCTTGACATATGCGGGGCAAGTTATCACGTTATTAGAACTGTTCTAAAAAATAGTACGCATGGACCATCGTTAAGCGCATGGCGCTGTCGCCGGTTTTGCCGCATGATGCGGTGCGGCATCCTTTCACATGCATGCGCAGCGTCTGTGCGATGTATGCAGAACAACCTGCATTTAACCCGATGCATCGGGCCGAATGCAGGTTGCAGCGAAACTTCCGGGATTTAGTCCCGACACGAGGAGATGAAGATGACGATCAGTACCCGTAATGACCTTGGCCAGAACGTGCGTTCCAAGTCGGTTGATCTGTTGAAC
The DNA here is from genome assembly GCF_014195635.1 of Pseudochelatococcus contaminans. Classification (GTDB taxonomy): domain Bacteria; phylum Pseudomonadota; class Alphaproteobacteria; order Rhizobiales; family Beijerinckiaceae; genus Pseudochelatococcus; species Pseudochelatococcus contaminans. The sequence continues at coordinate 98,788 of NZ_JACICC010000003.1, forward strand.
GAGCACCTCGCCCTGTTGATTGATCTTGGCACGCAGCTCAAGCATGCTCACTGGAACGTCAAGGGCTCGCACTTCATTGCCCTGCACGAGCTGTTCGACAAGCTCTATGCCAACGTTCTTGATTACACCGACACCGTGGCCGAACGTCTCACCGCTCTTGGCGGCATCGCGCACGGCACCGTGCAGGCCGCTGCCGAAGGCACAAAGCTGAAGGCTTATCCGCTGCACATCACCGATGGTCTTGAGCACGTCGATTATCTGTCGCGCTCGGTTGCGGAGGTCGGCAAATCGGCCCGCGCCGCCATCGCCGTGACGGAAGAAGCCGGTGACGCCGCAACCGCTGACGTCTTCACCGAAGTCACGCGCGCGCTCGATAAGGATCTGTGGTTCCTCGAAGCGCACATTCAGGAAGTCAGCAAGTAAGTTCCGGCTTTCTCAGGCGGGCTGACTCCGCCGCAACAATGACAAGGATGGTGAGGGAAGCTCCCTCACCACCACGCATGGAAATGATGCACCGGGCCGTGGCCCTTGCCGATGGTGAGTGTATCCGATGTTGCGATCGCGCGGCTGACGTAATCCTTGGCCGCTCGCACGGCATCTGCTTCATTCAGGCCGCGAGCCAGGCCGGCAGCAATGGCCGACGACAAGGTGCATCCGGTGCCGTGGGTGTTGCGCGTGGCAATGCGTGGCGCAGGAAGCCGTGTGACTGTGCCTTGCGCATCCACCAGCAAATCGACGCTTTCCTCCCCCCGGGCGTGACCGCCCTTGATGAGCACGGCGCGCGGGCCGAATTTCAGCAAGGCTTCAGCCTGCTCCAGCATGGCCTCCTCACTGTCCGCAACGGTCGTATCGAGCAGGACTGCCGCCTCCGGCAGGTTCGGCGTGACGATGGCCGCGAGCGGCAACAACTTGTCGCGCAGCGTTGAAACCGCATCTTCACTCAGCAAACGATCACCGCTTGCCGCGACCATGACGGGATCGAGCACCATAGCCTGCTGGTGCCAGCGTGAAAGCCCCTCCGCTACCGCCGTGATCGTCTCCGGTCGCGACAGCATGCCGATTTTCACCGCACCGACATCGAGATCCGAAAACACGGCGTCGATCTGCGCGGTGATGAACGCGGCTGGCACATCGTGGATTCCGGTGACGCCAAGCGTGTTCTGCGCCGTCAGCGCCGCGATCACGCTCGCCCCGTAAACGCCAAGAGCGGAAAACGTTTTCAGGTCTGCCTGGATGCCGGCGCCGCCGCCTGAGTCGGACCCCGCGATGGTAACCGCGATGGGTGTGGTTGCGTCGCTTATAGTGCTGTCATTTCTGGTCGTGTCATTCATGGCTTACCTCTTCGCGCCATAGGCTGCGAGGCTGGCATCGACGATGTTACGCAGGCGCCGTGATGCGTCAGTCACGTCATCGGCAAGGAAAATGGCCGAAATCACTGCGATGCCTTCCGAGCCGGACGCGATGACGGATGCCGCGTTCGTCTCGTCGATGCCGGAAATCGCGCTCACCGGCAGATCGGGCACGTCCTTGCGGGCGGTGTCGATGACGGCGGCCAGCCCTTCCAGCCCGATGGGCGGCTTGGCGTCCACCTTACTCGACGTCGCGAACACGCCGCCGATGCAGCCATAGTCGATAGGCTCGCCGGCCGCATTGCTGGCCTCCTGCTCGTTGTTCAGCGTCAGGCCGATAATGGCCTCCGGCCCCAGCAGGCGGCGAGCGTCCTCGGGCGTCATGTCGTCCTGCCCCACGTGCACGCCATCTGCTTCCGCCGCCAGCGCGACATCGAGGCGGTCGTTGATGAGCAGAGGAACGCCGCGTCCGGCGATGGCTGCCCGAATAGCGCGGGCGTTGTCCACCATGCGGCGCGTGTCGCCGTACTTGTCACGGTATTGCAGCAGCGTCACACCGCCATCGACGGCTGCCAATGCAAGCTCAGGCAGCGGCCGCCCGCGTGCGCGCTCGGGATCGAGAATGGCGTAAAGCCGCAGATCGACCGGGCGGCGGATATGGCGCGAAGGAGAAGAGGTCGGCATGAACAATCACTCACTGGCATCGCGGCGATGCGATCTTGGTGAGGTCATGCGGGTTGAAAAAAGCTGTCAGGCGCTGGTGCTCATCGGCCGATCTCGCTTCCCTCCGCCAGCATGACCCGGTTCAGGTTCAGTGGGTTGGCGCGCAGTAACGCGCGCCTCTCAGCCCGGACGGGCACCCCAAGGAGATACGCCATATTGACAGGAAACCACGCCCGCGCAAGGGGCATGAACATCGCGAGAATTTCAGGAATGGCCGATGCATGAAGCCATCGGCCATTCGCATCACACGGTGCGCTGTGCCTCGATCTCGGCCACGCCATTGGCATCGAGGTAATGCTCCAGCCAATGGATATCGTACAGGCCGTTCTGCACGTCCTGATTGCGCACCAGCGCCCGGAACAGCGGCAAGGTGGTTTCGATGCCGTCGACGACGAACTCGTCCAGCGCCCGGCGCAGGCGCATCAGGCATTCCGTGCGGGTGCGGCCATGCACGATGAGCTTCCCAACCAGCGAATCATAATGCGGCGGAATGCGATAGCCCTGATACACCGCCGAATCGACACGCACGCCCAGCCCGCCCGGCGGGTGATAGTAGGTGATCGTGCCGGGTGACGGCCGGAACGACGACGGATGCTCGGCATTGATGCGGCATTCGATCGCGTGGCCGTCGAAAACGATGTCTTCCTGCCGGATCGACAGCGGCACGCCGGCGGCAACGCGAATCTGCTCGTTGACGAGATCAATGCCGGTGATCATCTCCGTCACCGGATGCTCCACCTGAATACGGGTGTTCATCTCGATGAAGTAAAACTCGCCGTTCTCGTAAAGGAACTCGACGGTGCCGGCCCCCAGATACTGCAGCTCCTGCATGGCACGGGCGACGATGGTGCCGATGCGTTCGCGCTCGGAATGGTTCAATGCCGGGGAGGGGGCTTCCTCCCACACCTTCTGATGGCGGCGCTGGAGCGAGCAGTCACGCTCGCCCAGATGCAGCGCACCGCCGCGTCCGTCACCGATGACCTGCACTTCGATGTGGCGCGGCTTTTCCAGATACTTTTCCAGATAGACCGCGTCGTCGCCAAATGCCGCCTTGGCTTCCATGCGCGCCATCGACAATGCGTCGCTGAGGCTCTCGGCATCGCGCGCCACCTTCATGCCGCGTCCGCCGCCGCCCGCCGCAGCCTTCACCAGCACCGGGAAGCCGATTTCAGCCGCAACGCGGTGCGCTTCCTCGTCGTCGGTGATGCCGCCCTCGGAACCGGGCACGCACGGAATACCGAGCGCGCGCGCGGTGCGCTTGGCCTCGATCTTGTCGCCCATCATCCGGATATGGTCGGCCTTGGGGCCGATGAAGGCGATGCCGTGATCGGCCAGCACGTCGGCGAAATGCGCGTTTTCGGACAGGAAGCCGTAGCCGGGATGAACGGCGTCCGCGCCGGTGATCTCGCACGCGGCGATGAGCGCCGGAATGTTGAGATAGCTGTCGCGCGCCGGCGGCGGGCCGATGCAGACGCTCTCGTCAGCGAGGCGCACGTGCATGGCGTTGGCGTCCGCCGTGGAATGCACGGCGACGGTGGCGATGCCGAGTTCCTTGCAGGCTCTCAGAATGCGCAGCGCGATTTCGCCCCGGTTGGCGATCAGGATCTTGTCGAACATCGATTACTCGATAACCAGCAGCGGCTCGCCGTACTCGACCGGCTGCCCATCTTCCACCAGCACGGCGGTAACCGTGCCCGAACGCGGCGCGACGATATCGTTGAAAGTCTTCATCGCTTCCACCAGCAGCAGCTTGTCGCCGGCCTGCACCTTCGATCCCACCTCGATGAACGGCTTGGCGTCCGGCGAGGGGCGGCGATAGGCAGTGCCCACCATCGGCGAGGTGACAGCGCCGGGATTGTCGATCGGCGACACCGCGGTCTGTATGGGGGCCGATGCCAGCGCGACCGCAGCCGGCGCGGCGGCAGGCGCTGCCGCAACAGGCGCTGCGACCACGGTGGCAGTGATGTTACGGGCCACGCGAATGCGCAAGTCACCCTTGGCGACTTCGATCTCGGTCAGGTCGGTCTGGGCGATGAGTTCTGCGAGATCCCTGACGAGATCCGGATCGATGGGACTGATTTTGGCCATGCTTTCTTCAATCATTGGTTCTCGCACCCGTGGGTGCGTTCTGGCGCCGGTCCTGCTGCCGGCCTTGCAGTAACGGAACAATAGCTTCCAAAGCAAGCTCGTAGCCGGTAGCGCCGAAACCGCTGATAACGCCATGCGCTACAGCAGCAATCATGGAATGATGGCGAAATTGCTCCCGCGCGTGCACGTTCGACAGGTGAACCTCGACGACCAGCGCTCCCGCCCCGGCGATCGCGTCACGCAGGGCGATGGACGTGTGCGTGTATGCACCGGCGTTCAGGATGACGCCCGCGCCCTCCAGCCCGGCGCGTTGCACCAGCGTCACCAGTTCCCCCTCGATATTCGTCTGGGCAAAGGCGAGATCGACGGCAACGCCGGCATTGCGTCCCAGTGTCGCGGCCTTGTCGCGCAAACGCGTCTCGATGTCCGCGAGCGTCAGGCTGCCATAGATCGCCGGCTCCCGCTGCCCGAGCAGGTTGAGGTTGGGGCCGTTGAGGATATGGACTGCGACCATTCGGCGAATGCCTGTCCCTTCAGTGGCGAACACGATAAATGACCACGCGGACGCGTGCCGGAGCACGATCCATCATTTCAGGTTAATTTTCCCTCTTAACGCGATGCGGCGCGCAGGGGAAGTCTCGAAACGTCGTTTCGCAAAGGTTATCACGCCGGAAGATCCCGGCGCGTTTCCTCTGGCGAGCGGGCTCAGCAGGTCACCTTGCCGCACTGGCGCACGGACGCGACCACGGTTTTGAGCGTGTCCACCCCGACCGCACCGGGCAGAACGCCGTCGCCGACGACAAAGCTCGGCGTGCCGGAAATCCCCAGCTTCTCGCCGGTCTCCAACGTGCCCGCCAGCACCTGCCGCACGGCGTCGGAAGCAATGTCCCTCTCAAGCTGCGCCATGTCGACGCCGCTGGCCTTGGCAGCCGCCAGCGCCTGCGGCTTGCCGACGACGCCCTGCTGCGACAGAAGATCGGCGTGGAAGCGGAACAGCTTGTCACCCTGCAACTGTTTTGAGGCAGCGATGCTGACCAGCGCCGCATCCACCGATTCCTGCCGCAGGATCGGGAAATCCACCAGCACGAAACGCAGCCGCGAATCAGCTTTGACCAGCGCCTCGATATCGCCCAGCGCCCGTTTGCAATAGCCGCAGTTGTAGTCGAAGAACTCCACCAGCGTAATGTCGCCGTCCGGGTTGCCGACGACGATGCCCGGAATATCGCCGGCGGTCATCTCCTTCACTGCCTGCGCCACCGCGGCGCGCTCCTGCGTCTCCTGATGCGCTTCGAGCGCGGCCAGCGCTTCCTTCAGCACCTCGGGGTTATTCACCAGATAGTCCCGGACCACGCCTTCGATCTGTGAGCGCTGTTCGGCTGGAATCTCTGCCGCGACGGCGGGAGTTGTCAGCGCCAGCGCGCCGGCGAGCAGGGCGGGACGAAGCCAACCGAAGGCACGCATGGAGTTATATCCTGGCATGGGATCATGTCCTGAGATGCGCCGCGCCGGACGATGTCCGATCCCGCGACCTGAAACAACGAGGCAGCCGCCCATCAGAGCGCCGCGGAAATACGCCGCGCCCGTGCGGGTGATTCGCCTGCCTTATACCAACATTCGCGAGCGTCTTCGCCATCCGGTGCGCCAGCGACGACATTATCGTGAACGTCGCCCCGGCTGCGGTCAATGACACAACATGGTGAAGCCGTCGTGATGAAGCCGTTACTCGGCAGAGACGGCAAGCCCGTTATCGATGGCATGCTGGCGCAGGTTTTTCTGCGGCCTCGCACCGACCTGCTGGATGATGTGCGCGGCGGCCAGCGATCCATGATGCGCGGCGGTGCGCACGTCGAGATCGTGTGACAGGCCATACAGGAAGCCGGCGGCGAACAGATCGCCCGCACCGGTGGAATCGACGATGCTGTGAATCGGGCTCGCGGGAACGGCCAGCGATTCCTCACGGGTCACGACCAGCGCGCCCTTTTCCGACCGCGTCACCACCCCGAGCACGGTCTCCTCGCGCAGCGCTGTGACGGCGGCATCGAAGTCGGAGGTTTCGTACCGGCTCTTCAACTCGGCCTCGTTGGCGAACACGATGTCGACCGTCTGCGTACGCAGCAGGCTGATGAATTCTTCGCGGTAACGTTCCACGCAGAACGAGTCGGATAGCGTCAGCGCCACCAGCCGGTCGGCGCCGTGGGCGATGCGCGCGGCTTTGACGAACGCTTCCTTCGCCTGCGCCGGATCCCACAGATAGCCTTCGAGATAGGTAATGGCTGCTGCCTCGACAGTCTCGCGGTCGATGTCCTCGGCATCTAGATGCTGGCTTGCGCCCAGATACGTGCTCATCGTGCGCTCGCCATCCGGCGTCACGGCGATCAGGCACATGGCGGTGGCCGGTCCATCCTTGGCGAATGCGGTGGGGAAGGCCACGTCGAGCGAGCGGATGTCGTGGGCGAAACGTGCGCCGGCTTCATCGTCCTTCACCTTGCCGATGAAGGCGGGCTTTGCGCCCAGTGAGGCCAGACCCGCGACGGTGTTGGCGGCGCTGCCGCCCGAGGTGTGCGTCGCCGGGCCCATGGCATCGAACAATTGCCGGGCGCGCGCCTCGTCGATGAGTTGCATGGAGCCTTTGACGAGGTTCTGCGCGACCAGGAAGTCATCGTCCTCGCGGGAGATGACGTCAACGATCGCATTGCCTATTCCGAGCACATCGTAGCGGGTTGTCATGGGATGTCCTGTTTTGCGACGGTAGGGAAGCCCAGTATATGAAGCCTCCCTTGCCGGTATGGCGAAACAGGGTTCCAAGTCAACAGTCGGAAGAGTCAACAGTCCGAAAGAGTCAACAGTCGGAAGATAAGTCAACAGTTAGAAGCCAGACGGCCGCCGCCTCGTGCGCCGGCCGTCGTTTGCTCTCGGTTCAGCCGATGATGCTGTAGCCGGCGTCGATGTAGATGAGCTGGCCCGTGATGTTGCGGGCGCGGTCGGAAGCGAGGAAGGCGGCGATGCTGCCAACGTCGTCCGGGGTGGCGAGGCGGCGCAGCGGCGCATACTTCACGGCGCGTTCCAGCAGTTCGTCGAAATCGCCGATGCCCGAGGCCGCGCGGGTCAGCATGGGGCCGGGCGACAGCGTGTTCACGGTGACGTTCTTCTCACCCAGTTCGGCGGCGAGCTGGCGCGTGGTGGCTTCCAGCGCGGCCTTGACCGGGCCCATCAGGTTGTAATGCTCGACGACCTTGTCGGCGCCGTAGTAGCTCATGGTCATTGCCGAACCGCCGTCCTTGAACAGCGGCTCGGAGCGCTTGAGCAGGCGGATGAACGAGTGCACCGAAATGTCGATGGCGACCTGCATGCCTTCCAGCGAGGAATCGACGACGCGGCCGTGCAGATCCGCGATGGGAGCGAAGGCGATGGAGTGAACCAGCGTGTCGAGCTTGCCCCACTTTTCGGTGATGGCGGCGAACAGCGCATCGGTCTCTTCCTCGCTGCGCACATCGAGCGGCAGGAAGATCGGCGCATCGATGGATTTCGCCAGCGGCTCGACATAGGGCTTGGCTTTTTCGTTGAGGTAGGTCAGCGCGACCTGTGCGCCAGCCTCGTGAAGGGCCTTGGCCACGCCCCAGGCGATCGAATGTTCATTCGCAACGCCGACTACCAGTGCATGTTTGTTGGACAGATCAACCATGGTCAAAACCCCTCGAAATCAAGCAATGCGCCGGAATATTGCACAGCTTGCGTCAATTCAGATGACAGTGTTTCATCAAATATTGCAATTGCGAAGTCAGAGATGTTGCCGGCACGTCCGGGCTGGGCCACTTGGTGGTGATATCGCCGGATGGATGGCGAACCATCGGGCCGAGTCGCCGTTTTAATGTGATAGTTTCAAAAATCGACCGGCGCGCGGTTGATTGCAACATCGACGCTCTTTGCACGCGGCGTGAACAGGACCATATTCGCACCATGGCGAACACACCTAAAAAACCTGCGTCTTCCGCGACGGGCACGGCGCGCAAACGTGCCGGCGCTGCCGGAAAAGCGTCGAAGCCGCTGGTGACCCCGCTCGATCCCTTTCTGGCCGAACTGCTGAACCCGGCCCTCAACGAGAAGCGCGGCCTTTCGGAAGCGCCGCAGGCCGGTTACCGCATCGACGGCGAACCGTTTTCCGATCCCGATCTGTCGGCAAAATTCGCTCTCGACGGCGAGGCAGACGCGCCGCGCAAGCCGGTGCACCGGCGCGGCAAGGATTTAACCGCCTCCCATGCGATACCCGGTTCCGGCGTGTCGGCCACGGTCGAGGCGCTGACGCAGTTGCTGGAGAGCGGCAACCCGTTCATCAAGGGCGACACGATCTGGACGCCGCACCGGCCTGAGCGGCCGGACAAGTCCGAAGGCGGCATCAGCTTCCGCATGCAATCGGATTTCGAGCCGGCAGGCGATCAGCCGACGGCCATTGCCGAGCTGGTGCAGGGCGTGCGCGACAGCGAGCGCGATCAGGTTTTGCTCGGCGTTACCGGCTCCGGCAAAACCTTCACCATGGCAAAGGTGATCGAGCAGACCCAGCGCCCGGCGCTGATCCTGGCTCCCAACAAGACGCTGGCCGCCCAGCTTTACGGCGAGTTCAAGAGCTTCTTCCCGGACAACGCCGTCGAATACTTCGTTTCGTACTATGATTACTATCAGCCGGAAGCCTACGTTCCGCGTTCCGATACGTATATCGAAAAGGAATCGTCGATCAACGAGCAGATCGACCGGATGCGCCATGCGGCCACGCGTTCGCTGCTTGAGCGCGACGATGTGATCATCGTGGCGTCGGTGTCGTGCATCTACGGTATCGGCTCCGTCGAGACCTATACGGCCATGACGTTTTCGGTGAAGGTGGAAGAGCGCATCGAGCAGCGCCAGCTCATCGCCGATCTGGTGGCCCTGCAATACAAGCGCACCGGCGGCGATTTCACCCGCGGCACGTTCCGCGTGCGCGGCGATGTCATCGAGGTGTTTCCGGCTCACTATGAGGATCGCGCGTGGCGCATCTCGCTGTTCGGTGACGAGGTGGAATCCATTGCCGAATTCGATCCGCTGACCGGCCAGAAGACCGCCGATCTCGGTTTCGTCAAGCTTTACGCCAACTCGCACTACGTGACGCCCCGTCCGACGCTGCTGCAATCGATCAAGGGCATCAAGGAAGAAATGCGCGTGCGCGTCGATGAACTGGTCCGCATGGGCCGGTTGCTGGAAGCGCAGCGGCTGGAACAGCGCACTGTTTTCGATATGGAAATGATGGAAGCGACGGGGTCGTGCGCCGGTATCGAGAACTACTCGCGCTACCTCACGGGTCGCAGGCCCGGTGAGCCGCCGCCGACCCTGTTCGAATACCTGCCCGACAACGCCATCGTCTTCACGGACGAGAGCCACGTCACGGTTCCGCAGATCGGCGCCATGTACAAGGGCGACTTTCGCCGCAAGGCGACGCTGGCGGAATATGGCTTCCGCCTGCCCTCGTGCATGGACAACCGCCCGCTGCGTTTCGAGGAATGGGACGCCATGCGGCCCCAGTCCATCCACGTATCGGCAACGCCCGGCAGGTGGGAGCTGGACCGCACCGGCGGCGTGTTCGTGGAGCAGGTCATCCGGCCCACGGGCCTTGTCGATCCGCCGGTGGAGATTCGCCCGGCCCGCGCGCAGGTTGACGATCTGCTCGGCGAGGTGCGTGAAACGGCGGCGCGCGGCTACAGATCGCTGGTCACGGTGCTCACCAAGCGCATGGCCGAGGATCTGACGGAATACTTGCACGAAAACGGCGTGCGGGTGCGCTATATGCACTCGGACATCGACACGCTGGAGCGGATCGAGATCATCCGCGATCTGCGTCTGGGCGCATTCGACGTGCTGATCGGCATCAACCTGCTGCGCGAGGGCCTCGACATTCCCGAATGCGCGCTGGTCGCGATTCTGGACGCTGACAAGGAAGGCTTCCTGCGCTCGGAAACGTCGCTGGTGCAGACCATCGGCCGCGCCGCGCGGAATGCCGACGGGCGCGTCATCTGCTATGCTGATAAAGTGACCGGCAGTCTTGAGCGCGCCATGGCGGAGACCAACCGCCGCCGTGACCGGCAGCTTGCCTACAACGAGGAAAACGGCATCACGCCGCAGAGCGTGCGCAAGCGCATCGGCGACATCCTCGAATCCGTCTACGAGCGCGATCACGTCACCGTCGATACCGGCATGACGGAGAAGTCGGCGGTTGGCCACAACCTGAAAACCGTTCTGGCGGACCTCGACAAGCGCATGCGTGCGGCGGCCGCCGATCTGGACTTCGAAACCGCCGCCCGCCTGCGCGACGAGATCAGGCGTTTGCAAGCCACGGAGCTTGCCATCGCCGACGATCCGCTGGCACGCCAGGAGCAGGTGGAGGATCGCGCGGGGAGTTACGCCGGCACGCGTAAATATGGCGCAGCGGGCAATCTGCCGCCGGAGAGCGCCGGGCGCGCCCGCAAGCCGACCCTCGACGAGATGGGGCCTGGGCGGGAAACGGCTCCGCTTGGCGCGGAAGATTACAAGCCCCGCTCCACCGGCGGCTGGCCGGGCAAACCGACCAAGAAAAAGCGCACGCGCAGCAAGCCGTCGTCGTAACGCAAGTTGCGGCGACATAGAGAATCTGTGGCGCCGCCATTGCGGCAAATGAAAAGCGGCGGAGATGATCCGCCGCTTTTGTTCGATGCAAACCGTTTGGAAGCTGGCAGCGTTTATGCCTGCTGGATCGCGGATACGAGCCACTCGCCGCCACGCGCGCGGCGGAACGTCCAGATTTCCGTCACAGTGATCGGGGTGGACGGATCGCCGTCGACGACAGCGTTGGTCGCGCGGTCGAAGGTGGTATCACGCAGCGAGAACTTCATCGCCACGGTCGCATATTCGGTGTTGCCTTCGCTCCACGCTTCAGCCAGATCGCCCTGCAGGAAGTTGACGTCCGACACGCGGTTGACGACGCCCTTCGAGGCGTTGTCAGTCAGCTCTTCGGTGAAGTACGACGCAACCTCGGGGGTCGCGAAGCGGCGCAGGGCTGAGAAGTCTTCGCGCGAGTAAGCATCCTGAGTCTGGTAGAGCAGGCGCTCGAAAGCCGCGTAATCGGCATCCGCTATGTTGATCGGCTGCGAGGCGGCTGCCTGGGGACGTGAGCCGGCCGCTGCACCAGCACCTGCCGCGCCGCCGAGACCCAGACCCGACAGGCCGCTACGGCCGCCGGCGGCAGGGCCGCCCTGACGTGCGTAGTTCTGCGGGCCACCGGCGGTGGCTTCCTGACGGCGGCGGAACCAGCCGATTGCGAAGCGCACCAGCAGCACGATCAGGCCGATCTGCAGCAGGAGGCCGAGGAAGGAGCCGAAGCCCGACATGCCGCCGAACAGGCCCGAGCCGGACAACAGCCCGAACAGGCCGGCGCCGAGCAAGCCGCCCATCAGCGCGCCGCCGAAGCCGCCGCCGAAGAAACCGGGGCGCCGCTGCGCAGCAGCCGCGTTGGGTTGCGCTGCGCGCGGGCCGGCGTTGGGCGCGGCCTGCGGCGTCGTCGAACGCTGGATCGGCGCGGCAGTCGGCGCGGTATTGGTGGGGGCGGGGGCGCTGTGGGTGCGCGTGCCACGGCTGCCGAAGCTGCCGCCGCGACCGGAGCGGGCCTCGGCGATTCCGGCCGTCAGAAGCAGGGCGGCGGCTACAGCGGCCAGAACGCGGCCTCGGCGGGACAATGACATCAGGTTCTCACCTCAGATAACGGGTTGAATGATCAGATGGCTTGAGCGCGCAATATATATGAATGAAGCCATCGCGCTACCCAAGCTTTGTGCCGAATATGGGGGGAAATATGTAACAATAAAAGAACCGTACGTGGTCTGAGGCAAATTTTTTCCGCCACCGACGCAATTGTGATATCGACAAGGGCCGAGCGGAACCTCTCCAGCGCACGAATGAATGCGCCATCATACAGGACAAACCGCGCGGCGGCGGCAGAACCTCCTGCATCTATTCGAGTAGACCGGATGAAGAAATTTCCCCGCCCTTCCTTGCGCTCACTCTTGTATCTGGACGCTCCGGCGGCGGCGGAAGCCATTGCCAGCACCGAGGCCGATGCGCTGATCGTCGATCTTGCCCCCAAGGCAACCGGCGGAGAGGCGGCCCGTGCAATCGTCGACGCGGCACCAGACCGCCTGCCGGTTTTTGCCCGAATCAACAGCCTGACGGCCGGTCAGCTAGCGGCGGATGTTGCAATCGCGATGTCGTTCCGGCCTTTCGGCATCATCCTGCCGGACATCGCCAATGTCATCGATATCGAGGAACTCGGCGCGCATCTGCGGGTCAGTGAGGCGGAGCTTGGCCTTGCCGACGGCGGCACGCGGATTCTGCCGACCATTGGCTTGCCCGCAGGTGCGCTGGCGTTTACGGCGGGCAGCCAATTGCCGCAGCGCGTCGCGGCGCTGGTGTGGGAGTGGCCGGGGTCGTCTTTTGGCGAACGGCTGAACGATGCCGCCACACTTTCACGCAGTCTCACCGTACTGGCGGCCAGCCGTCACAACGTACCCGCCATCGCAGCACTGCCGCTGATTTCCGATGCGGGGGAGGCGTTCAAAACCGCTTGTTCAGCCGCCTGCTTCGAGGGCATCAGCGGGGTAATCGTGCGCAGCGAAGCGCAGGCGCGTGTCGCCAATACCATCTTCTGAACAAGCGCTTTAAACTCTATCACTGAACACAGACTGCTTTTGCCTGCACGGGGTGAATGGGGCTGGCCCTGATGTAACCAAAATGCGACGATTATGGTGTATGTCTTGGGTCCGCAGGGTGAAATGCAGCATCTGCATCTTGCATTCAGACGCAAGTAAGGCGATCACTATTGGCAATACTTGGTCGATGACAGTCCGGCCGGTCACATCCCGGCGCCTGGTCTCGCGCTTGCAACGGTGCGAGAATAGGGCGTTCGGGGTTTTGGATGGGAGCTATCATGCGTTCGTTTATCGCCAATGGCATTGCAGCCGCCGCCGTATCCATCGCATGTCTGGCAGGTGGACAGGCTATCGCAGCTGACTACGGACGCTATGCCGCCCCGCAAGTGAGAACCAGCCCCGGCAACCAGCCGCGCGCCGAGGACCGTATTCATCCTTTCTCCGCCAACATTCCTGCCTGTGACGATCCCGGCGTGCTGCGGACGATTTCGAGCCGGTTCGCCCATCGCGAAGCACATTTCTGGAATTCCCCGCTGACCGTGCAGGGCTTCTATAACGTCCGGAGCGTGGCGTTCCGTCCGTGGGGCGATTCGTTCATCCCGCGCCGCTTCTGCACGGCACAGGCTTATCTTTCAGATGGCTACAAGCGCACGGTGAATTATTCTGTGCGCGAGGCACTTGGCCCGATCGGCCTCGGCAGCAACGTGGAATGGTGCATTGTCGGGCTGGATCGCAATTACGCCTTCGCCCCCGCTTGCCGCGCCGCGTTGCCCTGATCGTCCGGGCGAACCGATTCGATGACCTGTCGCGCGTCTGCCTTTATGCCATGGTCCCCTCTGTCGGCGGGGCGCATGTTGATGGGGGTCGCGCTGGCTGCCCTTCTCATGTCGGGCGGTCCGGCATCTGCCCAAGCGCGCCAGGGTGGCGCCGCTGGCGATTTTGACTTCTACGTGCTGGCGCTGTCATGGTCGCCCGGCTTTTGCGCTTCGGAAGGTCGCGCCAGCCAGCGTCAACAATGCGCTGCCGGTCTGCGCCATACCTTCGTTGTGCATGGTCTGTGGCCGCAGTACGAGCGCGGTTATCCGCGCGCCTGCGGAGCGCGCGACGATTCGATCCCGCGTGACCCTTCCCGTCGCGCCATGAGCCTTGCCGCCGGAATCTTTCCCGAGCAAGGGTTGGCCCGCCATCAGTGGCGCATGCACGGCACTTGCTCCGGCAATTCTCCGGAGACATATTTTCGCGACACGGCCCGCGCGCGCTCGATGGTCACGGTACCACAGGCATTGCAGGGGCTTGTCACGGCACGGCGCATTTCGCCCGAGGCCGTGGAAAGAGCTTTCATCGCTGCAAACCCCGGCCTGCGGCCCGATATGATCGCAACCACATGCGCACAGGGGAGGCTGAAAGAGGTTCGCCTTTGCCTGAAGCGCGATCTCTCTGGCTTCACCTCATGCCCCGAGGTCGACCGCAACGGCTGCCGCGCCCGCGACATCACCATCGATGCGCCGCGCTAAAGCGTGCCGAAACACCGATATTGCGCCGAAAGGCTTTATGGGTTGACGGTTGAGCATGGGGCAAAACTCTGCCATTGATCCCGCACCATGAATTACCGTCACGCTTACCACGCTGGCAATTTTGCCGATTGCATGAAACACGCCTTGCTGGCGCGCATCCTGTTGCATCTCGGGCAAAAGGACACGCCGTTCCGTGTTATCGATACCCACGCCGGGATCGGTCTGTATGACCTCGGCGGGGTCGAGGCTGGAAAGACGCTGGAATGGCAGGAAGGAATTGGCCGGCTTGAGACGCCTCTCAATGGCGAAGCCGAAGAGTTGCTTGCCCCCTTCCGCGAGGCCTTGCGCGAGGTGAAACTCCGCTTCGGCGATAACTTCTATCCCGGCTCACCCCTGATCGCGAGTTTGCTCCTGCGCGCTCAGGACAAGGCCATTTTCGTCGAAAAGCACCCGGCGGATGTTGTGACGCTCGCCGGGCATCTCGCTCGCGACCGCCGGTTGAAGGTGCTTGAGATGGACGGCTGGACGGCGCTCAAGGCCATGATTCCTCCGGTGGAGCGGCGCGGCGTCGTGCTGATCGATCCGCCGTTTGAGGTGGAGGGCGAACTGGCCCATCTCGGTCATGCGCTGATTGAAGGCCGCCGTAAATGGAATAATGGCATCTTCGCTGGCTGGTACCCGATCAAGGATCTCGGTCACACGGAGCAGCTCGCGGATATCCTGCGCGATTCCGGTGTGCCGCGAATCCTGCGGCTGGAATTGCTTGTCGACCGAGGCGACGATCCCTCACGCCTTAACGGCTGTGGGCTCGTGGTCATCAACCCGCCGTGGAAGTTGGCCGCCGATGCGGAAGTGCTGTTGCCCGCACTGGCAGAACGGCTTGCCCGCGACGATCATGCGGGCTTTCGTTGCGATTGGCTTGCCGGCGAATAAAGCCCATTCGAATCCGTGAATCTGCTTGAAATATCATCTGGCCACGGCAGCACTGCCTGGTGGTGGATGGCTCATGCCACGCGTTTTTGGCAAAAGCATCTTGGCAATAAAAAACCCCGGAGGCTTGCGCCACCGGGGTAATCTTTGCCGATCCGAGAAGGATCAGCTCAGGGATCAGAACGAGTTGAACTTGTAGTTCAGACCAGCGCGGACCACACCGATTTCGGTGTCGTTGCGGTTGTGGTAAGCGGTCGGCAGGAAGTGGTTGCGGTCTTCCTTGCCGAGGTTGATGTACAGACCTTCGACGCGAGCCGTGATGTTGTCGGTGAAGGCGTACTCGAGACCACCACCCAGCGTCCAGCCCGTGCGGGTGCTGCGGTTGTTCTCGTAGAAGAAGCCGTCGTAGTAGAAGCCGTGGCCGTTGCCGCCGCCGCCGTAAGCGAAACCACCGGTGGCGTAGATCAGAGCGCGGTCGATTGCGAAACCGAGACGAGCGCGAACGGTGCCGAACCACTCGATGCCCTGGTCGGAAGCGCCGAGGTAACCGGCGCTCGGGTCGATTGCGAGAGCAACGTTGCTGTTCTTCTTCAGATCAGCGTAGTTGATGTCGGCTTCGACACCAGCGACGAACTGGCCGAACTGGTAGTTGTAGCCGATCTGGCCACCGCCGGTGAAGCCACCGTCGTTGCTGTTGCTGCTGTTAACGAAGTACGTGCCGTTGAACACGCGGTCGCTGTTGTTGCTGTTCCAAGCGTAACCAGCGTTCACACCGACGTAGAAACCGGTCCACGAGAAGATCGGAGCAACGACCGGAGCGATCGGCTCGATCTGACGGCTGGGAAGATCGGCTGCGAAAGCGGCGCCCGAAGCGACCAGGCTGACTGCTGCAACCCCTGCGAGAAGAACCTTTTTCATCTTTCACTCCTTAAAAGCTATTTCTTCGATCAAACGGCGGAAGCCATTCGTGAAGTTGACCCATACATAACCCAACTTCCGCCGCCCGTCTGTGATTTTCTTGCCACAGCGACCTCGCCAATAACGGCGGGAATATGTTGCTGCAATGATTTCGGGCCGATTGGCGAAGTTGCGGAAACGCTGAGCTTTCGCGCGCTGTTTCCGCAACCATTTGCGTGGAAAGCATAATTTTTCACGATGCTCTTCACGCGCCAGTGCCTTTGTCATTTTTGCCAATATTGGGGCGGTCGATAATCGCGTAAGGCGGGATTATGCCATTGATCGTCATGGATAATAGAACGTAAATATCCATTGTTCCATGCGTTCGTCAGAAAAGATGTTTATTATGCCAGCTTAAAAATGATACTTCAGTGTTGCGGTCAAGGCCCCCTTCACCGGAAGTGGGGGACGGTTTTGACCACCGTATAACGTGTGCCTGAGCCTTCCCTTCTGGCCGTCATTTTGTGTGTCGGCGCTCGTGCGATGCGCGGGCGGGGTTGCGGCGAGCCGCGCGCCGTGTCAAAGCGAGGGATGCGGTCCGGGCGTATCCGGGCCATCGGCATCGCAGGATGAATGGATTTTTGCGCCGCGCGGGCCTTGTCGGGGCCGGCGAACAGACCCATCGGTCTTTGGTGTGAGGTTAGGGATCGATGACGCAATCGCCGCTGCCATTGTCCATCTTCATCATCACCCGCAACGAGGTGGACCGTGTGGGTCGCACCATCGCGGCCGTGGCCGGATTGAGCGACGATATCGTTGTGGTCGATTCCGGTTCAACCGACGGCACGCAGGCGTTGGCCGAGCAACTGGGCGCACGGGTGATTCATCATGACTGGCCCGGTTATGGCCCGCAAAAGCGCTTCGCCGAGGACCAGTGCCGCCATCTCTGGCTATTGAACATCGACGCCGACGAACTGGTGCCGCCTGATCTCGCCGAAGAGATGCGCGCGCTGTTCAGCAAAGGCGAGCCCGATGCCGATGCCTACGAGATTCGCATCGCCGAGGTGTTTCCGGGCGAAAAGGCGCCCCATCCCCTGGCCTATGCACTCGCGCCCGTGCGTCTCTACCGCAAGGATAAGGGACGCTATGCGTCGTCGACAGTTCACGACCGCGTCCAGCTCGCGCCGGGAAGCCGGGTCCGGCGGCTGAAAGGCGTCATTCATCATTTCTCGGTGCGTTCGCTCGGCGACCAGCTCGCCAAACTGAACAGTTACACCGATGCTCTCGCCCTTGACCTCGACAAGCGCGGCGCGCGGGTGTCCATTCTTCGCCTGTTCGTCGAGTTTCCGGCCTCTTTCATCAAGGCTTATATCGGCCGCCGGCATATCGTGCGGGGGGTCTATGGCTTCATGACAGCGATGAACTTTGCCTTTTTCCGCTATTTGCGCGTCGCCAAGCATATCGAGCGGCGTATGCTGGCACGCCAGCAGGAGGAGCCACCGGTTGCGACTGTTTTGCAGCCCGGCGCTTCCGAAACACACGGTGAGGGAGACAGCAAGGCATGAGCGAATCGGTTGCCCTTGTCACCGGCGGTGCGCGCCGAATCGGCCGTGCTATTGTCGGTGCGCTTGCCGAAGCAGGATTTGCCGTTGCCATCCATTATCGCCATTCGCGCAGCGAGGCGGAGGAACTGGCCGAGGCTGTGCGGGAAAAAGGTGCGCGCTCTGTCATTCTGGATGCCGATCTGGCCGATGCCGAAGCCGTGGGAACGCTGGTTCCACGTGCGGTGTCGGCGCTTGGGCCGGTAACGCTGCTTGTCAACAACGCCTCGATCTTCGAGCCGGATGACGTCGCCGACCTTGGCCTTGAACTGTGGGAAAAAACGTTCGCCATCAATCTGCGAACGCCGGCCATGCTGGCGCGCGATGTCGCAGCCGCCTTGCCGGAGGGTCAACGCGGCGCAATCGTCAATATTCTCGACCAGCGCGTGCTGCGGCCCAATCCGCATTTCTTTTCCTACACGCTGACCAAAAGTGCGCTGGCAACTGCCACGCGCACCATGGCGCAAGCGCTTGCGCCGCGTATCCGCGTCAATGCCGTCGCGCCCGGTCCGATTATCGTCGGCCCTCGCCAATCAGCCGAAGACTTCGCCCGCCAGAGCGCGGCGACGTTGCTGGGACACGGCCCGTCGCCCGCCGATGTTGCCGCAGCGGTGCTTTACCTGGCAACCGCAACCGGCGTGACAGGCCAGATCCTTGCCGTCGACGCCGGCCAGAACCTGCAATGGCGTACCGTCGACGTGGACGGAATTCCCGAGTAGGTCTCGTCGAAAACATCTACATATCGCACGAACCGTTCGAGCGTCATCTCCGGAAGCGTGCTGACTCAGCCACGAATGCACCAAGGCGGGACTGTCCAGCTTCCATGACCGGCGCCCTCGCTCTTTCCCATGTCGGCAGGGACTGTTCTTCCGCCGGTTGTCGGGCAAGGCGGATCGCATCCGCAACAGCTTCTATCCGGTCGTGTATGGAAATCGCCACTGAATCGGTGAGGACGTTGATGTCCTCGATCGTGTCATAGATACCAGCCACCACACGGTTGGAGGCTTGTCGGATCTCGGCCATGCGGGCCGCGACATCCGTTGTCTCAGCCGGACTTTCGAGAGCTGCGCTCATTGCGTCGACCGAAGCCTTGAGCGCCAGTATCCGTGTCTCGCCCGCGAGATTGTGGATAAATCGGACAATCTCGTCCACTTGCGTCGCAATACCCGAAAGATTGTCGATGGTTCGAGCTGCGTTGTTCCGTATACGGTCGCTGCCGTTGTCGATCTGGTGACCGGAGTCGCTTCGCACGGTATCGAAGTGGGTCGAGATGATCAGGTCCATATCCAGCATGATCGCCCGGGATGCCGCGCTGATGATGCGTGCGGCAGTCTCGTTCGCCTGCATGGGATATCGCGGGCTTTCATACAGACATCCGACCACAGCCGCCAGGCTTCGGAGCAGGACAAGATAGCTGCCGATATAGGATGAGGGCTCAAGGCCTATCCTGTTGCGAGCCTGAACGATATCGCGGACAGATTCCTCATACCCGGTCCCGAAGCCGTCGAGGAAGAGTTTCCGCCAGTGTACGAGCTGTATCTGCTTGATATAGGCAATGCCTATTGTATGCTGATCCGGCGTCAGGCCAAAGTCAGCCAGAAGCCTGCCATGAAGTCCGGCGCCTCCATAGAACTCATCAAGAAGATCTGCAAGGTAATTTTGCACGATATGAAATATGTCGCGCATTAAAACAGAATCGTCCGCACCTATTTTCAAGAAATCTTTTTTGCGACAGATGGCAATATGCTTGTCATTCATGACTTTGGCCTGCTGAAATTTTGTACAAAATATTATAAAGAATGTAGTGCTATCTTTGGAATTCTGATGCCTGACGCAAATATATATAGCATGAACGCAAGTGTTTAGCTATAGGCTTCTTCAGTCGCCATCGCTTCACTTGCTGTCTTTTCAAAGAAGGGAGGTTGAGTTCTTGGGCATCTATTTAATTTATATGGCTATTCCGGCGCAGATTGCGGCTTTTCGGGCCGGCGTGATGTCAGGATTAACGGGGGATAATTCTTGCGATGCGCTGGCTGTTCTATGATGGGGTGGTTCACTCAGTGAGTATATTCGACGACTTGGGAATGCCAGACTGGCCGGCCTTGCGGCTTTGTTTCATTCCATTTGGGGGTCTCGTAGTGACTCTATAATAGTCTGATGGCGGCGATCAGGCGGCCATAATCCGGTTCTCCGCGATGTGTTGTGCGGCGGTAGCTGTAGAAGCGAGTTTCGTCGGCGTAGGTGCACAGGCCGAGATCTTCAAAAGTGCCAGCCCCAGCCGCTTGCGCCCGCGCGGCGATGAAGGCTGGCAGATCGAATAACGCATGCCCGGCGCGTGGCGATGGCGAGAAAAACCGGATCAGTGCTGCGTCGGCCTGCGTGAAGCGGTCGACAAACTCTGGTCCGACTTCATAGGCGGCCCGGCTGATGGTGGGGCCAAGGGCCACTGTAATGCGTTCGCGCCGCGCGCCAAGGCGCTCCATGCTGTCGAGCGTGGCTTCCAGCACCCCCGTAAACGCGCCTTTCCAGCCGGAATGGGCTGCGCCGATGACGCCTGCTTCCGCATCGGCGAATAGCAGCGGTCCGCAATCCGCACTGGCCGCGCCGAGCAGCACGTCCGGACGCCGGGTGACCATGGCATCCGCCATGGGGCGCGCGTCAGGCGTGAACGGCTCTTCCACGATGATGACGTCGGCCGAGTGAACCTGATGCAACGTCAGCAGACTTTCAGGCGGCAGATCGAAATGGGCGGTCATCCGGCGGCGGTTTTCCTGCACGGCCTCGCGTGCGTCCGCCGAGCCGACTCCGCCGTTGAGACCAGCGTAGATGCCCTCCGATACGCCGCCTTGACGGGTGAAAAACCCGTGGCGAACGCCTGTGAGCGCGGACAGCGAAGGCGCTTCGATCGGCGCGACGGCATCGGTTTTGTGCATCATGGCTGGTCTCCTGCTCCGGGTTGGCGATAGCTGCCGAAGCCGGGAAGCAGCGGCAGATCGGGATTGGCCACGGCCATCACCTTGAAGAGATTGCCCATGCCCCGGCTGTCGCTGTCGGTGAGGCGCGCGACCGCGGCGTCGATAGCGACGGCATGGGCCGGTGCATGGGCCTTCAACGTTGCAGCGCGCTCGTTGATGCCCAGATGGTTGAGGAAATCGCCCTGCAACACAGGGCCGTGCACCACCGCGCCTGTCATGAGCGCCGCCTGAGCCAGCGCTGCGAAGTCGACATGGACGGTGACATCCGATTCGCCCGGCGCTTCCAGCACGCCGACGAAGCTGTGGTCGCGCAGGGCTTGCAGCGTCTCGCCATAGCCGGTGCGCAGGTGGCCATAGTCGATGGCCAGCAAAGCCCCGCCATCGCGCGTTACACGCTCCGCGATGTGGCGCATGGCGATGAGGTGGCTCGCCGGGAACTCCATCAGCACGCCGTCCGGCGCGTCGCGGGTGAGGGCGGTTTCCGGTTCCGGTGCGAGGCCGAAGGCAAGGTTCTCGTAAGCGTCGAGGCCGATGAGGCGCTCGTGCCAGTTGCCGTTCGCCCGCACATACTGGCGCACGGGCAGGCAGTCGAAGAACTCATTGGCGATGACGATCACCGGCCCTTCGGGCACCTGCGCGAAGGCGTCATGCCAGTGCGGCGCGATATCGGAATCCGCCAGCGTCGTGGCCTGCAAGCTGCGCAGCACGGGGCTGGTTTCGACCAGATGCAGGTCGATGGCATTGCGAAATCCCGGCACGGCCTTTGCGGCGCGCAGGAAATCCCGCATCAGCGTGCCGCGCCCCGGCCCAAGTTCGACGACGCGCACTTGCGCGGGCGCGCCCATGGCGTGCCACACTTCCGCAGCCCAGAGGCCGATCAACTCGCCGAACATCTGCGACACTTCCGGCGCGGTGATGAAGTCGCCGGAGAGGCCGAGCGGGTCGCGCGTCATGTAATAGCCGTGGCGCGGGTGGCCGAGGCATAGCGCCATGAAATGTTCGACGGTGATCGGCCCGCTCGCGGCGATGGTGGTCTTCAGCTCCTGCGCCAGCGGGGTGTCGGCGGATTCATCAGCGCCTGGCGCGATGTCGTCGGGAGTGGCGTCGTCGGTCGGGTGGGTCACGATACGGTCTCCTGCGTTGACGGCTGGCGTGACAGCGCCCTGACGATCAGCCAGATGCCTGCGATGAGAAGCGGCAGGCTCAACACCATGCCCATGGTGATGCCGCCTTCCAGCGCCGATACCTGCGTGCCGAACAGAAAGCCGAGCTGCGGATCAGGCTCGCGGAAAAATTCGCACACGCTACGCGCCACCGCATAGCCGACAGCGAACACGCCCGTAACCAGGCCGGGGCGGCGGAAGCCGACAATGCGCACCACGACGGCCAGCAATATGAACAGCAACAGCCCCTCGGCAAAGGCCTCGTAAAGCTGGCTGGGATGGCGCGGCAAGGGGCCGCCATGCGGAAAAACCATGGCGAAGGGCAGGTCCGGCGCGGGCCGACCCCACAACTCGCCATTGATGAAATTGGCGATGCGGCCGAAGAAGATGCCGATGGGCGCGACAGTCGCCGCCACATCGAAAAGCGACAGCACCAGCAGGCCGCGCGCCCGCGCCAGCAGGAACATGGCGATGGCCGCGCCCGCCAGCCCGCCGTGAAACGCCATGCCGCCCTGCCATACGGCGAAAATCGACAGCGGATCTTCCAGATACTGGCCCGGACTGTAGAACAGGATGTAGCCGATCCGACCGCCCAGAATGACGCCGAGCGCCACATAGAGCAGCATGTCGTCGATATCCGCCCCGGTCGGCCGCCGGACATTGCCCCACAGCGAGGAGGCCGCGACGAGGCGGCGGGCATAGAACCACCCGCCCACAAGGCCGGCGATATAGGCGAGCGCATACCAGCGAATCGCCAGCGGCCCGATGGAGACGGCCACGGGATCTATGACGGGAAAGGCGACCACCAGAGGGGGCAGGGATAAAAACGCGGCGGACACAGGCATGATGGCTCCAGACTGATGCCGTGAACCGGCGATGCTGGCACGCCGGTTCACCCAAGCCCGTCCGATCCGAAGCGCCGGACCGGCGGCACATGCCGTCACTGTCCCTGTCAGGAGCCGCGCGTCAACCCCACCTGTGGATGGCTCGTTTGAAGATCGCCGGAGCGGTTGGCGATCAGTCGCGGCCGCTGCGGCCTTCAGGCTGGTCGAGGACCACGCCGGACATCGGCTCCACCAGCACCAGCTCGTCGCGGACTTCCCTAACGCCCGGCACGGTCTGGATCAGCACTTTCAGCGCCTCGCGCACCGTTGCGTCGAAGATGGTGCCGCGCAACGTGACGATGCCGTCCACGACCTCGGGGGCGGGGATGTAAGGCGGCGCCCACGGCTCACGCGCAATGGCCTTGGTGATGTTTTCGCGGATAGCGTCGTCGCTGGCCAGCGAGGGGCGTTCGAGATGTTTGCCGAGCGCGCGCAACAGGTCCACGCGGCTGACCACGCCGACCAGTTTTCCGTTGGCGGTGACGGGAACGCGCTTGACCTTGCGCTTCTCGAAAAGCTCGACGATCTCGAACAGCGGCGTGAATTCCGACACCGTGTAGGGCTTGGGCGTCATCACGTCGCGCACGTGGCGGGCATTGGCTTCCACGAAGTCGGCGGCGGCCTTGCCCGGCCCGAGGATGAACTCCAGCCAGCGCGTGCGCTCACGGCGGGTGTCCAGTTCGCTGCGGCGCAGAAAATCGCCTTCGGTGACGATGCCGATGAGATTGCGTTCCGCGTCGACGACCGGCAGGCCGCTGATTTTCTTGTCCAGCATCAATGTAATGACATCGGCGATGAGATCGTCCGGCGAGACGGTGATGACGTCTCTGGTCATGATATCGGCGGCTTTCACGGGGCTTCTCCGGCTTGTTTGTTCTTTCGGGAGCGTCACTATACCGTGGGAGACTGCACGCTCCCTTGACGGAGCGCAAGACCTTGACAGTGGTGTCGAGGCGATTTGGATGGAGACCGGGGCAATTTGTGGTCTTCGTCTTTTTCACGGGCGGGCGTCGCTGCTCTTGCTTGCGCGTTTCAGGGATTTGTTGCACGGTGCCGGGGCGATTGAAGCGGCAGGATTTTTTGCGAAGATGTGGCGCGAGGGGGCGGCATGATGACGATCGACCGACGGTCCATTGGTGCGTGGCTCGCGGCCACCGTGTTCGCCGCCACCTTTGCGGGCGTGCCCGCGCGCGCGGCGGACCCGATCCGCATCGGTGAGATCAACAGTTATTCCGGCATCCCGGCCTTTACCGAGCCTTATCGCAAGGGCTGGCAACTCGCGGTGGAAGAGATCAATGCCGCCGGCGGCGTGCTGGGGCGGCCGCTGGACGTGATCTCGCGTGACGACGCCGGCAGGCCCGCCGATGCCATCACGGCGGCGAACGAACTCGTTTCGCGCGAGAAGGTCGATCTGCTCACCGGCACGTTCTTCTCCAACATCGGCCTTGCGGTGTCGGACTTCGCCCGCCAGAAAAAGATCCTGTTTGTCGCCGCGGAGCCGCTGACCGACGCCATGATCTGGGAACAGGGCAGCCGTTACACGTTCCGCCTGCGGCCCTCGAACTGGGTGCAGGCGGCCATTCTGGCGGAAGAAGCGGCGAAACTGCCGGCAAAACGCTGGGCAACCATCGCGCCCAACTATGAATATGGCCAGTCGGCGGTGAAGGTGTTCAAGCAGATCCTGTCGGAGAAGCGGCCGGACATCGAATGGGTCAGCGAACAATGGCCGCCGCAGGGCAAGATCGACGCCGGCGCGGTGGCTCAGGCCACGCTGGCGACAAGGCCCGACGCCATTCTCAACGTTACCTTCGGTCCCGACCTGGTCAAGCTGGTGCGCGAGGGCAACACGCGCGGGCTGTTCCGCGACCGGCAGGTGGTGAGCTTCATCACTGGCGAGCCGGAATATCTCGATCCGCTCAAGGACGAGACGCCGGAGGGATGGATCGTCACCGGCTATCCGTGGCAGTCCGTCGATACGCCGGAGCATGACAAGTTCCTTGCTGCCTATCAGGCGCGCTTCAATGATTATCCGCGCCTTGGCTCGGTCGTCGGCTACGCGACCATTCGCACGATTGCCGCCATCATCGAACGCGCCGGTTCGCTCGATACCGAGAAGCTGATCGAGGCTGGACGCGGCGTCGAAGTGGAGACGCCGTTCGGCCTGATCACCTTCCGCCCCGCCGATCACCAGTCAACGCTGGGGGCGTTCGTGGGCCGCACGACCGTAAAGGACGGGCGCGGCGTGATGGTGGACTTCACCTACCGCAGCGGCGCGGATTATCTGCCGGATGAAGCCACCGCGGCAAAGCTGCGGCGGCCGGACTGATGGAATTTCTTCTGGTGCAGGCCCTCACGGGCCTTGCCAGCGCGGCGTCGCTGTTCCTCGTCGCTTCCGGGCTGTCGATCATCTTCGGCGTCACCCGCGTCGTGAACTTCGCCCATGGCTCGTTCTACATGGTGGGCGCTTATCTGGCCTATACGCTGACTGAGCGTTTGGCTGGTCCGCTCGGTTTCTGGGGCGGTGTGCTGCTGGCGGCGCTGCTCGTCGGCGTGCTCGGCGCGCTGGTGGAACTGCTCCTTCTGCGCCGGCTGGCGCGTGCGCCGGAACTGTTCCAGTTGCTGGCGACATTCGGCGTCACCCTCATCGTGCAGGATCTCGTCGTGGCCATCTGGGGCCCGGAGGATCTCGTCGGTCGCCGCGCGCCGGGATTGACGGGGGCGGTGGAAATCCTGGGGCAGTTCGTGCCCGCCTACGATCTCTTTCTCATTGCGCTCGGCCCGCTTGTGCTGCTGCTTCTGCATCTGCTTTTCCGCCGCACGCGCTTTGGTGTGCTGGTGCGGGCGGCGACGCAGGATCGCGATATGACGGCGGCGCTTGGGGTGGACCAGAAATGGCTGTTCACCGGCGTCTTCGCGCTTGGCTCCTTCCTTGCCGGTCTGGGCGGGGCGCTGCAATTGCCGCGCGATGCGGTGAGCCATCTCATGGATATGCACATCATCGTCGAGGCGTTCGTCGTGGTGGTCATTGGTGGGCTGGGATCGGTGCCGGGCGCATTTGTCGCGGCGGCCATCGTGTCGCTGCTCAACGCTTTCGGCATTCTGGTGTTTCCCGGCATCGCCATGGTGAGCGTGTTTCTGGTCATGGCGCTTGTGCTGGTGGCCCGCCCGCACGGGCTGTTCGGCTCGCCGCCGGAAAGTCAGCCGCAGCCGATGGCGGTGTCCGGCGCGCCGTGGCGGGCGTTCGACGGGCGGGAGCGGGCGCTGGTGGCGTTCGGGGTGCTGCTCGCCGCCGGGTTGCCGTTCCTCGTCGGCGACTATGGCCTGACGGTGGCGAGTGAAATCCTCATCATGATGCTGTTTGCCGCCAGCATTCATCTGCTCATGTCGGCTGGCGGGCTGGCGCCGTTCGGGCATGCGGTGTTCTTCGGCCTTGGCGGTTACGGCGCAGCGCTCGCGGTGAAGCTGGCCGGCGCGTCGATGCCGCTGGCGCTCGTCGCCGGGCCTGTCGTCGCCATCATGGCCGCATGTGTGTTCGGCTGGTTCTGCGTGCGGCTGTCCGGCGTTTATTTCGCCATGCTGACGCTGGCCTTCGCGCAGATCGTCTGGGCGGTCGCGTTCCAGTGGGTTGCCGTCACCGGCGGCGACAACGGCATCATCGGCATCTGGCCCGAAGGATTTGCCGCTTCCGCCAGTGGCTTCTACTGGATGGCGCTGGTGCTCTGCCTGGGCGGAGCGTTCGCGCTGCGGACCATCGTGCTGTCGCCTTTCGGCTATGCGCTGCGGGCTGTACGTGATGCGCGGCAGCGGGCGGAGAGCATCGGCATTGGCCGTTTCGGCCAGCAATGGTTCGCCTTCGTCATTGCGGGAGGCTTCGCCGGGCTGGCGGGGGCGTTGTTCGCCTATCTCAAGGGCAGTGTGTTTCCGGCCAACATGGGGGTCGGCATGTCCGTCGACGGATTGGTGATGGTTCTGCTCGGCGGTGTCGAAACCATCTCCGGCCCGCTGGTCGGTGCGATGGTCTACAAGGCGCTGTCCGTGTGGCTGCTCAGCACCACCGATATGTCGAAACTCATCCTCGGGCTGCTGATTGTTCTGCTGGTGGCGGCATTTCCGATGGGCATTGTCGGCTGGCTTTCCTCCATGCGCGAGCGCATCAGGCACGTTTCATGAGAAGAGCTGCCGGAGGATGGTTGGCGCAACAGGTTCTGCACGAAACTCTTTTGGCATAAGCCTTTTACCACTATGAGCTTCTTTGCCTGTTTTGTATGCAGGCTGCTCAATGTGTTTGAAAGAGCCCAATTTGTAAGTAATTCAAATTGGGGATGTAAATAAATTACATAACGAATGTATGGTTAATTCTGGTATTTCGCCTGTCTGTCGTCATTTTATCGGATATTGTGAGTTGTCGGTTTCATGAAATTGTGGTCATAAGTCGGCACTGATCAATCGAAGTTTCATCTGCGGGGGCGTCGTGTCGAGCAATTTCACAATCCGGCGGTGCGGACGCGTGCGGGGCGCGCAACTGCGCCGGTCCATGCAGACCCTTTCCATGCGCGTCCTTGTTGTCGCGGCGCTGCCGCTGCTCGCAGCATGCAATTCGGAAACGGAGAGCGCCGAACAGCCGCCGCGCACCGTGCGCACGGTCACGGTCGAGACCCGCGAGGCCGGCGATGTCGTGACGCTTACGGGGCATGTCGAGGCTGCGGATGAAGCCGCCGCGGCTTTCCGTGTCGGTGGGCGGATGCTTGAGCGCCTTGTCAATGTCGGCGACCGGGTAACGGCGGGGCAGGTACTGGCGCGGCTGGATGCACAGAACGCGCGCAACAATCTGCGCTCGGCGGAATCGGCCGTTTCCGCCGCCAACGCCTTGCTGACGCAGACCCGCAACACCTACGAGCGCCAGCGGCACCTGCTGGACCGGGGCTTCACCACCCGGGCGAATTACGATGCGGCCGAGCAGGCGTTCCTCTCCGCGCAATCGCAGGTCGATAACGCGCAGGCGCAACTCAAGATCGCCCGCGACAACCTCGATTACACCGAGATTCACGCCGATGCCGATGGTGTCGTCACCGTGCGCGGCGCGGAGCCGGGCGAGGTGGTGCAGGCGGGGCAGATGATCGTCCGCATCGCGCGTGAAAACGGTCGCGACGCGGTGTTCGATGTGCCGGCCAATGTTTTCCGCGTTGCGCCCTCCGACCCCCTCATCACCGTGGCGCTGAGCGACTCGCCGAATGTCACTGCCGAAGGGCGTGTGCGCGAGGTTGCGCCGCAGGCTGACCCGGTGACGCGCACGTTCCAGACGAAAGTCGGGCTGAACAATCCGCCGGACGCGTTCCGCCTTGGCGCGACGGTGGTCGGCACGCTGCGGCTCGACGCCGGGACGGCCATCGAGCTGCCCGCCACGGCGCTGACCGAGTTCAACCGCCAGCCGGCGGTGTGGGTGGTCGATCCCGGCACATCCACAGTGGAGCTGCGCAACATCGAGGTGCAGCGCTTCAATCCTTCGACAATCGCCGTCGCCAGTGGCCTGAATGAGGGCGAGATCGTCGTCACGGCGGGTGTGCAGGTGCTGCATCCCGGCATGAAGGTGCGTTTCGCGGGTGCGCCGTCATGAGCGACCGCGACACCGCAAAGGGCGGATTCAATCTTTCCGAGTGGGCGCTGGCGCACCGCTCTCTCGTCATTTATTTCATGATCGTGGCGGTGGCTGCGGGCATCCTGTCATTCCAGAAGTTGGGCCGCAACGAAGACCCGACCTTCGTCATCAAGACCATGGTCGTAAACGCCGCATGGCCGGGCGCGACCATCGAGGATACGCTGCTGCAGGTCACGGAGCGGATTGAGCGCACGTTGCAGGAAACGCCGCGCCTCGACAACCTGCGCAGCTTCACCCGCGCCGGCGTGACGACGATCTTCGTCGATCTGGAAGGCGCGACGCCTGCCAGCGAGGTGCCGGATATCTGGTATCACGTGCGCAAGAGCGTCGGCGACATGGCCCACACGCTGCCGCAGGGCGTGCGCGGGCCGTTCTTCAACGACGAGTTCGGCGATACCTTCGGCATCATCTACGGCTTCACGGCGGACGGCTTCACCCATCGCGAATTGCGCGATTACGTGGAAGCCGCGCGCTCGCGGCTGCTCAACGTGCCGGACGTGTCGAAGATCGAGGTCATCGGCGCGCAGGACGAGGTCATCTTCCTCGAATTCTCCATGGCGGAGATGGCGCGTCTGGGCATTGACCGGCAGGCCGTGCTGGCCGCGCTTCAGGCACAGAACGCCGTGCTGCCGGCCGGTATCATCGAGACGGGCGACGAGCGCATTTCACTGCGTGTCTCCGGCGCGTTCGAGAACGAGCAGGATATTCTCGGCGTCAACATCGTGGTGGGGCCGCGCATCGTCCGGCTGTCGGATATCGCCACGGTGCGGCGCGGTTTCGTCGATCCGCCGCAGCCGCTGTTCCGCGTCAACGGCGAGCCGGCCATCGGCCTTGGCATCGCCATGCGCGAGGGCGGCGACATTCTGGCCATGGGTGATGCGATCACCCGCACG
Source organism: Pseudochelatococcus contaminans (assembly GCF_014195635.1). Taxonomy (GTDB): domain Bacteria; phylum Pseudomonadota; class Alphaproteobacteria; order Rhizobiales; family Beijerinckiaceae; genus Pseudochelatococcus; species Pseudochelatococcus contaminans. The sequence goes on from NZ_JACICC010000003.1 coordinate 128,163, forward strand.
ATGCAGAATGAGATCATTCCGGAGCTGCCCATCGGCATCGAGGCGACACTGGTGGCCGATCAGGCTGTGACCGTGGAAGGCGCGATTTCGGAGTTCATGGAATCGCTGTGGCAGGCGGTGGCGATCATCATGGCCATCTCGTTCATCAGCCTTGGCGTGCGGCCCGGTCTGGTGATCGCGCTGGCCATCCCGCTGACGCTCGCCATCGTGTTCGCGGTGATGCTGATCGTGGGCATCGACATGCAGCGCATCTCGCTCGGCGCGCTGATCATCGCACTGGCGCTGCTCGTTGACGACGCCATGACCACAACCGATGCTATGATAACGCGATTGGGCAAGGGCGACAGCAAGGAGAAGGCTGCGACCTTCGCCTTCAAGACCTATGCCTTCTCCATGCTGGCGGGCACGCTGGTCACCATGGCCGGCTTCGTGCCGGTGGGTTTCGCCGCCAGCTCGGCGGGTGAATACACGTTCTCGCTGTTCGCGGTGGTGGCCATCGCGCTTGTGGTGTCATGGTTCGTGGCGGTGATCTTCACGCCGCTGATCGGCATCTATCTCATCAAGCCGCCCAAAACCGATAAACAGCCTAAACCCAGCCGCGTGGAAAACGCCTACAAGTCTTTCCTGGCGCTGGCGCTGCGGGGGCGCTACGTGACGATCGCGGTCACGCTTGGCCTGTTCGTTCTGTCCGTGCTGGCGCTGCCGCTTATTCCGAGCCAGTTCTTCCCGTCATCGGATCGTCCTGAGCTGCTGGTGACGATGCGCCTGCCGCAGTCCGCGTCGATTCAGGGCACGGAGAACGTGGTGAAGGCGTTCGAGGAACTGATTGCCGACGACGAGGACATCGAACGCTGGAGCACCTATGTCGGGCAGGGCGCGATCCGCTTTTACCTGCCGCTCGACGTGCAGTTGCCGAACAGCTTCATGGCCGAGGCCGTGGTGGTGGCAAAGGACGTGCCCGCCCGCGAGCGGCTGCGGAAGAAGCTCAACGACATCTTCGAAGAGCACTTCCCGCAGGTGGTGGCGCGTATCTCGCCGCTGGAACTGGGCCCGCCCGTCGGCTGGCCGGTGCAGTACCGCGTGACCGGGCCGGATGTCGCCGAGGTGCGCGAGATCGCGCTGAAGCTGTCGGGTATCGTCTCGACCTATCCGGGTGTCGAGAAGGTCAACTTCGACTGGATCGAACCGGCGCGCGAGATCCGCCTGCGGGTGGATCAGGATCAGGCGCGGCTGCTTGGGCTGTCGTCGCAGTCCGTTGCGGCGATCCTGAATACCGTGATCACCGGCTCGACCGTGTCGCAGGTGCGTGACGACATCTATCTCGTCAACGTGGTTGCGCGCGCCGTCGATGAGGAACGCATGACGCCGGACACCCTGCGCTCGTTGCAGGTGGCCGTTCCGGGCGGGCGCACGGTGCCGCTGTCGCAGTTCGTGACCTTCGAATACGACCAGCACTTCCCGATGGTGTGGCGCCGCGACCGCGTGCCGACGCTGACGGTGCAGGCGGACATGGTGCAGGGCGAGCTGCCGGAAACGGCCGTGAACGCGCTGGCCGAAGGCATCGCCGAACTATCGGCGACGTTGCCGCCGGGTTATGTCATCGAGGTTGGCGGCACGGTGGAGGAAAGCGCCGCGTCACAGGCCTCGGTGGTGGCCGTGGTGCCGCTGATGCTGTTGATCATGCTGACGGTGCTGATGTTCGAGCTGCAAAGCTTCCAGCGCTTGTTCATCGTGCTGTCGGTGGCGCCGCTGGGGCTGATCGGCATCGTGGCGGCGCTGCTGCTGTCGGGCCGGCCGCTGGGCTTCGTGGCGATCCTCGGCATCCTGGCCTTGCTGGGCATGATCATCAAGAACGCGGTGATCCTGATCGGCCAGATCGAGGCGGAGCGCAAGACCGGCAAGACCGTGCGCGAGGCCGTGACGGAGGCCAGCTCGCTGCGTTTTCGCCCGATCCTGCTGACCGCGATTTCGACCGTGCTCGGTATGATCCCGATCGCGCCGACCGTGTTCTGGGGGCCGATGGCCTTCGCCATCATGGGCGGCCTGTTCGTGGCCTCGCTGCTAACGCTGATCTTCCTGCCCGCGCTCTACGTGACGTGGTTCGGGCCGGATTCGCGGCTTGAGAACACGCCTGAGCAGAACCCTCCCGCGCATAACTCTCCAACGCAGGGGACGGTGGCATGAGCGAGGCGACGGCCGGGCGCGGAACCGCCTTTCTCATCGGCGTGATCGCCACCATTCTGGCGGTCGCGGCGCTGTCGGTGGCAAGTTCCATCATCGCGCCGATTTTCTTCGCGCTCTTCACCATCGCCATCGTGTGGCCGTTGCAGCGCGCGTTGCAGGATCGCGTGCCGCAATTGCTGGCTCTGGCCATAACGCTGGTGATTACCATCGTGGTCATCGGCGCGGTGCTCAGCCTCTCCGTGTGGGGCTTCACCCGCGCGGGACAGTGGATCATCGCCAACGCGGCGCGGTTTCAGGAGCTTTATATCCAGAAGACGCAATGGCTGGAGGATCAGGGCATCGTCGTGGCGGGCTTGCTGGCGGACAGTTTCAACGTCAACTGGCTGGTGCGGATATTCCAGAACTTCGTGCTGTGGGCGAACAACCTCGCAGGCTTTGCCGTGATCGCCTTCATCTTCCTGCTGCTGGGGCTGCTGGAAGTCGACATCATCGAGCGCAAGCTGTCCAAATCCGGCGACTGGGGCATCCGGCTGCGCAACGCTTGCGGCGAGATCGCCGAGAAGTTCCGCCGTTACATGGGCGTGCGCACGCTGATGAGCGTGATGACGGGCCTCGTGTTGTGGGCGTTCGCCGCGGTCACGGGGCTGGAGCCGGCCATCGCGTGGGGCATGATCGGCTTCTCGCTGAACTACATCCCGTTCATCGGGCCGCTGATCGCCACCGTGCTGCCGACGCTGTTCGCGGTGGTGCAGTTCGAATCGTGGCAGAGCGCGGTGCTGGTGTTCGCGGGGATGAACCTGATCCAGTTTCTGATTGGCAGCTATCTGGAGCCGCGCGTGGCGGGCAGCGCGCTTGCCGTGTCGCCCTTCATGGTGCTGTTCGCGGTGTTTTTCTGGAGTTTTCTGTGGGGAATTCCGGGCGCTTTCATCGGCGTGCCGGTGTTGATCGCCATTGTCACGCTATGCGACGAATATCAGTCCAGCCGCTGGGTCGCGGAGCTTTTGTCGGGAAAGGATGAGGCATGACAACTATCGGATCTGACATTGTCCGGGGAACTGTGGAAGATCCGTTGGGGGTCGATCTTGCGTTTCAGGGCGGAGGCTCGCACGGTGCGTTCACCTGGGGCGTGGCCGAGACCATTCTCGACGACCCGACGCTGAAGATCGAGAGCATCAGCGGCACCTCGGCGGGCGCGATGAACGCGGCGGCGCTGGCTTATGGCTATGTTCTGAACGGCCGCGAGGGCGCCAAGGCTGCCATGGAAAACTTCTGGCGCAAGGTCAGCGAGGCAGCCCGGTTCAGCCCGTTGCAGCGTGCGCCGCTCGATGTGCTGCAGGGTAACTGGACGCTGGATAACTCGCCCGGCTACGTCTTCTACGATCTGGCCAGCCGGCTGTTCTCGCCCTACGATCTCAACCCGTCGAACCTCAATCCGCTACGCGATATTCTTGAGGAAAGCATCGATTTCGAGAGGCTGCGTCAAGCGCCGATCAAGGTGTTCATCAACACTACGAACGTGCGCACCGGCCTGCCGCGGGTGTTCCGCAACCACGAGCTGACGGCTGACGTGCTGCTGGCTTCCGCCTGCCTGCCGCTGGTGCATCAGGCGGTGGAGATCGACGGCGACGCTTACTGGGACGGCGGCTTTTCCGGCAATCCGCTGCTGACACCCATCGTCCGCGAGAGCGACGCGCGCGACACCATCATCGTCCAGATCAACCCCATCGAGCGGCCCGGTGTGCCGAGGACGGCGCGCGACATCCTCAATCGCCTCAACGAAATCGCTTTCAACGCCAGCCTCAAGAAAGAGCTGCGGGCGATTGCCATGTTCACGCGCCTGCTCCGCGAGGAGGGCGAGCTTGAGCATGTCACCTGGGCTGAGGAATGGGCGGATATGCGCATCCACCGCATCACGACGCCGCTGCTGACCAAGCTGGGGGCATCGTCGAAGATGAATGCGGAATGGGAGTTTCTGACGCTGCTGCGGGAAGAGGGCAACGTCACGACCAGGGCCTTCCTGCGCGAGCACAGGGGAGATCTGGGCGTGCGGTCCACGTATGACATCGACGAACTGCTCCACAACATCCTCGAGCAGGCCTGACAAGGGATCGTACCATGAGCATTCTGGGTATCCTGATAGCCCTTGGGCTACTGATCTGGCTCGCCTATCGCGGCTGGAGCATTCTGTTGCTGGCGCCTTTGTGCGCCGTCCTTGCCGCACTGCTCGCCGGCCAGCCGCTGCTGGCCAACTGGACGCAGGTGTTCATGCCGAGCGCTGCGGACTTCGTGGCGCAGTTCTTCCCCATCTTCCTGTTGGGCGCGGTGTTCGGCAAGCTGATGGAGGCCAGCGGCTCCGTCGAAGCCATCGCCGATTACATGACGAAGAAACTCGGCACCGGGCAGGCCATCCTCGCCATCGTGCTGGCGGGCGCGTTCGTCACTTATGGTGGCGTCAGCCTGTTCGTTGCCTTCTTCGTGCTCGCTCCCATGGGGCATGCGCTGTTCAAGGCGGCCAACATTCCCCACCGCCTGATGCCCGCCGCCATCATGCTGGGCGCGGCGAGTTTCACCATGACGGCGATGCCCGGCACTCCGGCCATCCAGAACGCCATTCCCATGCCGTTCTTCGGCACCAACGCTTTCGCGGCGCCGGGGCTTGGCATTCTGGCGTCGGCCATCATGCTGGCGTTCGGCCTGTGGTGGCTGAAGCTGCGCGAAAAGCAGGCGCGGGCGGCGGGTGAGGGCTATGCTTTCGTCGGCGGGGGCGAGGAAATCGCCGAATCCGCTGCCGAGGATGAGACCATCCGCGAGCGGGCGACCACCGCGCGTGAGTTCGACCCCGAGGAAATCGGCCGCGGCGGAATGGCGCGCACGGTTCCGCCGTTTGCCGTTGCGGCGTTGCCGCTGGTTGTGGTCGTCATCGTCAACCTGCTGATGTCGTTCGTGGTGTTGCCGAATTACGATGCCTCCTATCTCACCACGGATGCGTTCGGCAACGTGACGCTATCGGCTGTCGGCGGGGTTTGGTCGGTTATCGTGGCGCTGCTGGTTGCCATTCTGGTGCTGGTGGTGACCAATTTCTCCCGCCTGCCGGATATCCGCGTCACGCTGGATTCGGGCGCGAATGCCTCCGTGCTGCCCATCCTCAATGTCGCCAGCCTTGTCGGCTTCGGCGCGGTGGTGGCCGGGCTGCCGGCCTTTGAAATGGTGAAGGAGTGGGTGCTGGGCATCGAAGGCGGCCCGCTGGTGTCGCTGGCTGTGTCCACCAACATCCTTGCCGCGCTGACCGGCTCCGCCTCGGGCGGTCTGACCATCGCGCTCGATGCCCTCGGCCCGACCTACATGCAGATCGCGACCGAAACGGGTATCGATCCCGGCCTGATGCACCGTGTGGCCGTGATCGGCGCGGGCACGCTCGACAGCTTGCCCCACAACGGCGCGGTGGTGACGCTGCTGGCCGTCGTGGGCGCAACGCATAAGGACAGCTATCTGGACATCGTGATGGCGGCCATCGTCGGCGGTCTCATCGCGCTGGTCGCCGTGGTTGCGCTTGGCTCTCTGGTCGGATCGTTCTGATCGGGCTGCAAGACCGTTCACGACGATCTCATCTCAAGGCGCTTTTCGACCCCGGCGGCAACCGGGGTCGATTTGTTTTTGCCGCGCATGGAGATACATTGACGCTCGTGATAATTTGGACGCTCGTGATAATTTGCGGGCGTATGATGAGGACGCGCAAGACGTCCGCCAGCGGGAGACAGGGAGCAGCCATGAACAAGCCGAGCCACGGCGACGATTATGCCAACGACATCACCCCGGCTGAAATCGAGGAGGCCGTGCGCTGGCGTCGTCATCTGCACGCCCGGCCCGAACTGGCGTTCGAGGAGCATGAAACGTCCGCCTTCGTCGCCCGCGAACTTGCCGGTTTCGGCTACGAGGTCCATACCGGCCTGGGGCGCACCGGCGTTGTGGGCACGCTGCGCAAGGGGTCCGGCAGCCGCACGATCGGCCTGCGCGCGGATATGGATGCGCTACCCATTCTCGAAGCGACCGGGGTTGACTATCAATCGCGCGTACCGGGCAAGATGCATGCCTGCGGCCATGATGGCCACACCGCCACGCTGCTGGCGGCGGCAAGGCTGATCGCCCGCACGCCGTTTGACGGCACGGTGCATCTCATCTTCCAGCCGGCCGAGGAAAATGAAGGCGGCGCGCGGGAAATGATTGCTGATGGCCTGCTGCGCCTGTTTCCGCTGGATGCGGCTTACGGCATGCACAACTGGCCGGGCATGGATGTGGGGATTTGCGCCGTGCGCGAGGGGCCGATGATGGCCGCTTCCGGCACTTTCGAGATCACGGTGGCGGGACGCGGTGCGCATGGGGCGATGCCGCATCAGGGCGCGGACCCGGTCGTCGCGGCCAGTGCCGTCGTCGGTGCGTTGCAGACCATCGCCAGCCGCAACGTGCCGCCCATCGAGGCGGGCGTCGTTTCGGTGACGCAGATCCACGGTGGCGATACGTGGAACGTCATTCCGGAGGCGGTGGTGCTGCGGGGCACGACGCGCTGGTTCCGCGATGCGGTGGGCGAGGTGGTGCGCGAGAGGCTGCACACGCTGGCGGCCTCAGTGGCGGCGGGCTATGGCTGCCGGGCGGACGTGGTGCATAAGGATGGCTATCCGGCCACCGTCAACAATGATGCCAATGTCGCTGTGGTGCGGCAGGTGGCGGCGCGACCTGAGGTCGGGCTGCGGATTGCCGAGTTCGATCTCAACACGGCGTCCGAGGATTTCGCCTTCATCCTGCGCGAGGTTCCCGGCGCGTATTTCATGCTGGGCGGCAAGCGGGAAGGGGAGAATCCGAATCTTCACTCGCCGCGTTTCGATTTCAACGATGCCATCATTCCACATGGCGCGCGGTTCTGGCGGGAACTGGTGCGCGTGAGCCTACCGGCCTGAGCGGCGGCGAGAGCCGAACGCCTCGCCGACGGCGATCACCGCGACGCAGATTGCCACGAGCACCAGCGATGCGGCGGCAGCGGCCGGAAAGTCGCTGCCGGTCTCGGAAATCTTGCTGTAGAGAACCAGTGGCAGGATGTTGACCTGCGTACCCACGAGCGCCAGCGCCGTGCCATACGCGCCGATGGCCACCGCCGCCGTCAGGCAGAACGCAGCGACGAGGCTGGGCATGATCTGCGGCAGCATCACGTCGATGAAGGCGCCAAATCGCCCCGCGCCAAGCGACCGCGCCGCCGAGAGCTGTGCGCGGTCGAAATTGCCGATTGCCGGCAGAACGATCAGCACGACGCGCGGTATGAGATAATACGAATAAGCAAGACCGAGCCCCAGCGGCGAGTAGATGAACGCCCCGACGACTGACGGATCGAACCCCGCTTTCGCCAACAGCAGCGTGACGAAACCGGCCCGGCCCAGCAGCAGGATGAACCCGTAGGCGACGATCAGACCAGAGAACGTCAGCGGCAGGGAGATGGCGATCAGTGTCGCCGTGCGCAGACCGGGCTTGAAGCGGGCGAGCGCCAGCGCGACACCGACACCGACCACAAGGGAAAACAGCGGTGCGGCGGTGCCCAGAATGAGTGTGCCGCGCAAGCCGTTCCAGAACACTGGATCGGCCGCAAGGCGCGCGAACGCGCCGCCGTCTTCCGCAAATGCGCCTGATAGCACGGCGCCGACCGGCAGCAAAAAGAACAGGCCGATCAGCGCCGCGCCCGGCGTGGCGAAAGCGGCGAGCATGCGGTTTGAAACGCGGGAGTTCATGGCCGGGTGCTCGCCGTCATCGTCCGGTCGTTCCTATTGCCCGAGGACGGCTTTTGCCCAGCCGGCATCGATCTCGGCCTTTTTGGCGGTCGCCTTGGCGATGTCGAGCGGGCGAACCTGCGGCGATGCCGGCAGCTTGTCGGCGATGGCCGGCGGCAGCTCGATGCCGGGCACGGACGGGCGCACATAGCCTTCGGCAAAGATCTTCTGGCCCGGATCGCTGAGCACGAAGTTGAGCCACAGCTTGCCCGCATTCGGGTTGGGGCCGTTCTTCACCAGCGAGATGGCGTAGGGCGCGGCGGCCGATGCCTCGGCGGGAATGACCACGGCGATGTCGTCGCCCAGCCCGTCCGTGTACTTGGCGCGCAGGCCGTCGTTCTCATAGCCGATCCAGATCGGGATCTCGCCCTTGATGAATTGGGCGTAGGGCGTTGTGCCCACCGTGCGCAGCACATTGCCGGCCTTGGTCAGGCGGCCCAGATAATCGATGCCCGGCGTCACGTTGTCCATGTCGCCGCCGTTGCCGAACGCGGCGGCAAACACCACCACCTGCCCCTGCCCGGTGGAGCGGGGATCCTGATAAACGATGGTGTTCTTGTAGTCCGGCTTCAGCAGGTCGGCCCAGTTTTGCGGAACCGCCTTGACCAGCTTGGTGTTGACGAGAAACGCCACGCTGAGTGTATGCACGGCAAACCAGCGGGCCTCCGGATCACGCAATTCGCCGGGCAGGCGGTCGAAGTTCACCGGGCGGTAGCTTTCCACGACCCCAGCCTTCGCGGCGTCGAGCGCCGAACCGGCGAAGTAATAGGCCGTATCGGCCTGCGGGCGGTTGCGGGCCTTCGCCAGCGCCACCACCGTCGCCGCCGATCCGAGATCGTTGTAGACGAGTTCGACGCCCGGATAACGCTCCTTGAACGCCTTGAACTCACCGGCCCAGTTGGCCCACGTCGGGCCTGTGTCGAAGGAAACGACGAGGCCCTCGCTGCGGGCGGCGTCGTAAAGCGCTCGCTCGCCCGCGTAATACTCTGCGCCGTCGAAGGCGAAGGCGGAAGTCGTCAGGCTCATTGCCATCGCGGCAGCGGTGGCGATGCCTGTCATCAGTTGCCGTCTGTTCATATCGATGGTTCCTGTCTGTCGAAATCATGATGATCCAGCGAGGCGGGGAGTGCTGGCGCAGCCCCCGCTTTACGATCTCGTGCCGGCGGCATCCGCTCCAGGCAGCAGCCGCACGGCCTCGGCGGGGATGGATACCCGCCCGACCGCGCCGCGCGCGTGCGTTTCCAGCCGGATGAGCCCGCCGTCGACGCTGAGGTCGATGCGGCGGACAGGGCCGAGGTAGCGGTCGGCGACGACCGTTCCCCGGAAATCGTTGACCCGAGGCGGCTGCTCCGGCTCGGCAGGCAGGATGCGTTCGGGCCGCACCAGCACCGTCACTGCCGCGCCGGGGGCATATCCCTCCGTGGGGCAGGCGAGGGTGCCGATGGGTGTCCGCACGCGGCCGGTCTGTTCCACTGTGCCCGGCCAGAGGTTGGACTGGCCGACGAAAGCCGCCACCTGGGCATTGACGGGCGTTTCGTACAGCTCTTGCGGCGTGCCGGTCTGAATGATCCGTCCATCATGCATGACGACGATCCGGTCGGCGATGGACAGCGCCTCTTCCTGATCGTGCGTCACCAGCAGCGTGGCGATGCCGGCGGCGCGCTGAACGCGGCGGATCTCGTCGCGCATGCTGGTGCGCAGCCCGGCATCCAGCGCCGAGAGCGGTTCGTCCAGCAGCAGGCCGCGCGGTTCGAATATGAGCGCGCGCGCCAATGCCACGCGCTGCTGCTGTCCGCCGGAAATCGCCGTCGGCCAATCATCGCCGCGCCCTTCCATGCCGACCCGGGCGAGCATCTCCTGCGCCCGCGCGCGCCGTTCCGCACGGCGGATGCCGCGCACCTTGAGCGGATAGGTAATATTCTCCCACAGGCGCATGTGCGGAAATAACGCGTAGTTCTGAAAGACGACGCCGAGGCGGCGGTCCTCCGGCGCAAGCGGGCCAACATCCTGCCCCTCGACCAGAATGCGCCCGGCATCCGGCTGCATGAAACCGGCGAGCAGTTTCAGGATGGTCGATTTGCCGGAACCGGAAGCGCCGATGACCGCGACAAGCTCACCCCGCGCGATGTCCAGCGCGATGTCGAACACCCCCGCCGTGCTGCCGGGATAGATGAAGGACACGTTGTCATAGGTCAGGCTCATGCCGCACCTCCGCTGCCGCGCGCGCCGCCAATTCTCGCCGCCGCGCCGCTGGCAAGGGAGGCGGCAACCGCGAGAACAAGAAGCACGACGGTCGCCGCGCAGGCAAAGCCGGTTGCGCCGTAGAAGGCTTGCAGCAACACAACGGGGTATGTGCGCGATAGGAACCCCGCCACGAGGTTGGAAAGCTGAAACTCGCCGATGGACAGAGCCGCCACCGTCAGCAGCGCAGACAGCAGGCTGGGTTGCAGCAACGGCAAGGTTACGTCGCGCATCCGCGCGGCAAAAGACGCCCCGAGCGTCGCGGCTGCTTGCTCATACTCGTCAAGGCGGAGCTGATCCATATCCGCCACCAGCGCCGTGACGGTATAGGGCAGGGTGAGCACAACGTGCCCGGCCGCCAGCAGCCAGAAACTGCCGAGCCACGGCAGCGTGTCGGACGAGAACACGAGGATGAAACCGAAAGCCAGCACCAGTTCCGGCACCGCTACGGGCATCAGCGTCACCAGCCGTGCCGCGAGCCGCACGCCGCCGCGGGCCCCGGCATGGATGGCGTAAGCCAGCGGCACGCCGATGAGCACGTTGAGCGCGCAGGTGAAGGCGACGACCTGAAGGCTGGTGATGAACGCGCGACGGAAGCTTGGATCGCTGGCAACCTCGGCATACCACCGCCACGTAAAGCCAGATGGCAGCAGGGTATTGCTCCACGTTTCGCCAAATGAACCAACCCCCAGCAGCACGACAGGCGCGGCCAGGAAAAGCAGATAGGCGAACGCGATAAAAGGCAACGTCGAAAACCCCGGTGCTTTCGATGGCGGATTGATGCCTGTATTGTGGCATTCTCCGAGCCGTACGCAAAGAGCCAGAGTGAATATTTTGACAGGTCTTTTTATTAAACAGCCGTAGCCCGTTAATAGATGAAACGGCTAAGTAATAGTATGCAAAGTAGTGGTCCGAAAGAACTGCGTCCGGGTTGCATCCATGCTTCGTGCCGGTTCAGGATTTGGAAAAGCGCGCCCCGGTGATCCGCAGCAAGCTGACGAAGCCTGTTTCCGGGTCGGTCCATGATCCCACTTCCAGCGTCCCGGTGACGTCGATGGGGGCGTTGTATTGCACGAATGTCTGCGCGCTCTTCAGATAAACCACGACGATATCATCCGGCCAGTCGGCATCCGAGGAGCAGAAGGGGCAGATGGACATCGGCGTCGAGGACAGGACGAAGAACTTCGCTTCCGCCTTGAGAGGTGGCGCCATGAAGCCGCGCATGGATATGGTGTTGCCCTTCAGCTCCTTGACGCGCGGGGAGAACTCAAGCCCCAGCACGCTGATCTTGCCGTAAAGCTCGTCGAACCCAAGGCTGGGCGTGGCGGCGAAAGCGGGAAGCACACCGATGCTGGTCAATCCCGCAGCGCAGGCGAAAGTCATGAACGACCGCCGGTTGAGATCGCGCATGGCGTCGGCAGCGACACCGTTTTTTCTGACATCGCGGGTCATGGTCTCGTTCTCCGTGGATCATTTCCGCGTCTCGGTAAGACGCGGAAATGATGTCGTCATGCAAATTCAGGCCAGAGCATTTCGGTATTTCGTTGAAACGCAGAGATGCTCTGTCTTGTTGGTTTTACGCGTTGTCTTCACGCAGAGGGGTATCCGCTTTGCGTGAAGACGCTTGAGTGCCTCAAGTCGGCACGTGCTTTATTCGTCGGTCTTTGCTTCGCCGAGGGAGAAGACATCGGCGAGAACGAAGAAGACGTCCGAGTTTTCCATGTAGCCGTGCAGCTTCTCGGAACCCGGACCCTGCGCCTGAAGGACGACGTCGTCAACGGCATGGACGCCGGTGTCCTCGGAGGTGGGGATGTTACCGATGCGAAGCACGGCGCCGGGCACGTTCTTGTAGGCTTCGTTGGCGACGTACTCGCCCTTTTCGTTCTTGAGGGCAGGCACGAAAGTCCCGTCCATCTTCGGCCCGAACGTTTCGTAGTAGTCGGGATAGTTATTGGCGAAGACGGCCAGCGGACGCTTCACGTCGATGGTGTCGGGATAGCCGTCGCCGTCGGTGTCCTTGTAGTCGGGGAAGCCGCCGTTCTGGTAAGTGCCGACGCGCTGGCGCATCGGGGAAGCGCGCTCGATGGAGCCTGCACCCTCGACCTGGGCGTTTTCGTTCAGCTCAAGCACTTTCTGCTCTTCCGGCGTAAAGTTCCGGTCGATGGTGCCGATGATGGAAACGCCGTGGGTGTGGTCGGCGGTGGTGATGATCAGCGTGTCGGGATGCTTCTTCGCGAATTCCTGCGCGATGCCGACAGCCTTGTCGAGCGTGATGGTCTCGACGATGGCGCGGTCGAAGTCCAGCGGGTGCTCGTACTTGTCGATCAGGGCGCCTTCGACCATCAGGAAGAAGCCGTCTTCGTTCTTTTCCAGCACGCTGAGGGCCGATTCCATCATTTCCGGCACGCTGGGCTGGTTCGGGAACTTCTTGGCATCGCCAAGGCCCAGCTGCATGTTGACGGTGCCTTCCATGTTGCCGGTGGAGAACAGGCCCAGCACCTTGCCGGAGTTGGTTTCGGCGGCAACCTTGGTCAGCTCGTCGCGGTCGGTCGCGACTGCGTAGCCCGCTTCGCGGAACTTTTCGATGTAATCGATGTCGTCCTTGCGCTTCGAGCCGGGCGTGCTCTTGGGCAGGAAGTAGGCCGATCCGCCGCCCAGAATGATCTCGGGCTGCACATCATAGAACATGCCGACGATTTCAGGCTTGTCGGCGCGGCGGCGGGTGTGCGAGACGACGGCGGCCGGCGTAGCGTCCTGCAGCTCGGCGTTCGAAACGATGCCGATGGCCTTCTTCGGCGCCATGCGGCGAATGGCTTCGGCGATGGTTTCCTGCCGGGGCTGGTCGAGCGAATTCTCGTTGCGGGTGGCGTAGACGCCAAGCGCGTTCACCGCGGACTTCTGGCCCGTCATGTAGGCGGACATCGTGTTGGCGCTGTCGGCGGCGATGGAGTCGGTGGACGACGTGCCGATGAAGGCCATGGCCGGCAGCGTATCCATGTTGAGCTTGCCGTTGGCCTTGCCCTCGGTGTTGCCCTTGGACATGATGCGTGCGCCGGTGCGCATGGAAACGGTCATGCCGTCGCCGAGGATGAAGATGATGTTCTTGGCGCGGGCTTCCTTCGGCGTGCCCGATACATCCCACTTCACGCTGCTGCGGAACGTCTTGCCTGCTGCGTCCTTGCCCTCGGCGACGACGGTGTAGGCGCCCGGCTCGACCAGCGAAACCTGCTTGATGACCAGCGAGGAGCCATCCTTGCCGTTCTCGTTTTCGATGTACTCGGCCTTTTCATCGAAGACTTCGGCGAAGGGCTTGTCGTTGAGGGTGAGCGTGATGTCGCTTTCCTTGACGACAGTCGGGAACTCGACCTTCAGGTCGAACTTGCCGCCCGAGAGCAGCCGTGCGCGATCGATGGGATAGATCTTGGTGCCAGCGCCTTCGGCAGCGATCAGAACTTCGTTTTCGAGTTTCTGCACTTCGCCGGTCTGTGCCAGTGCAACGCCCGGCACAAGAGCCGTGGTGGAAATAATGGCCAGCGTGAATGCTGCCAGTGTGGAGTGACGCATGATGTCCCCGCTTGCGTTATGCAACGTTGTTACATAGCAAAGGTCGTTATCGACTCTCTTTGCTCAAGAGTTGCGCGCGAAAACTATAAATTCTAAATGTCACTTGAATGAATACGCGGCAAATGAACATAGTTGCATTAATTGGATAGTATTATTATTTATTTTGGATGGATCCATATCTTGTTTGTCATAAACGACTGCTATCCCGTAGCTCCATCAGATGCTTCCGCCGAACGCTTAGGTTTCCGGAAGCGTCAAGGGCGCGACATCGCCGAATTGCCGCATCGTCTTCAATTGGCGGCCGCGTCGTTCCATACTTCGGGAGCAAGTGATGGCAGGGCTTTCGCTATCCGGTGTCAGGGTGGAGTTTCCGGGTCTGGCCGCCCCGGTGCTCGATATCGCGGCGCTCGCGGTGGCGCGGGGCGAGGACGTTGCCGTGACCGGGCCTTCGGGATCCGGCAAGACAACGCTCATCAACGTCATGACCGGGCTGGAAAAGCCCGCCGCCGGCTCGGTCCGCTGGGACGATACGGATCTCGTCCGGCTCGGTGAATCGCAGCGCGATGCGTGGCGTGCCGGCCACGTGGGGCTGGTCATGCAGGAATTTCACCTGTTTCCGGGCCTCAGCGCCATTGAAAATGTGCTGCTGCCGGTTCGGTTTCGCCTCTTTTCGGTTCCCGCCGCCACGCGCGAGCGTGCGCTGGCGCTGCTGAAGCGGGTTGGCCTTTCGCGGCCGGATCAGGATATCGCCACCATGTCGCGCGGCGAGATGCAGCGCGTGGCGGTGGCGCGGGCGCTGCTGGGGCGCCCGGCGGTGTTGATCGCCGACGAACCCACGGCCAGCCTTGACGCTGCAAGCGGCGCGGTGGTCGCGGATCTGCTGATCGAACTGGCGCGCGAGGAAAACGCCACGCTGATCGCCGTTACCCATGATCCGCGCCTCTCCGGCCGTCTCGGGCGGCGGTTGTCGCTGGTCGCGGGCCGTATCGCCGAAGATGTGGCGCAGGGCGAGGGCGCGGCCCCATCCTCCGCCACCCCCTATACGCCTCCGGCTGCCTCGCAGGGACAGGTGACGCCATGATTCCGGTTCGCTTCATCGCTGCCGATCTTCGCCGTTTGTGGGCGGGATCGCTGGTCATCGTGCTGTTGATCGGCCTTGCGACGGCCCTTGGCATCGCGGTCGGTATTCAGGAACGCGCCTTGCGGCTCGGCAGCGCCCGCGCCGCAGACAGGTTCGACCTCGTGGTCGGTGCGGCGGGGGCGGAAACGCAACTGGTGCTCAGTTCCGTCTTCCTTCAGGCCGCGCCGCTCACACTGCTGCCAGGCAGCGTGCTCAAGGATCTGGCTGAAGATCCGCGTGTCGATTGGGCGGCTCCGGTGGGCTTCGGCGATTCGTTCAACGATCTGCCGATCGTGGGCACCACCGGCGAATTCCTCACCGACAAGGGCCGCCGCCCGCTGGCCGAGGGCGAGGCTTTCCAAAAGCCCACTGACGCGGTTGTCGGCGCACTCGTCGATCTTCGGTTGGGCGACACCGTGAAGCCGGTGCACGGGTTGCCGGGAGAAGCCGGCCATACCCATGATGAACTGGCCTATACCGTCACGGGACGTCTCGCCGCCACGGGCACACCGTGGGACCGCGCCATCCTCGTGCCCATCGAGACGGTCTGGAGCATTCACGGACTCGATGGGCACACCGCCGACGCGCATGACCATGATCATGATCATGGGCACGACCATGCGCATGAAGACCACGATCATGATCACGATCACGACGGCGTTCAGGATCATGCGGCGGAGGATCACCTTGGCCCGCCATGGGCTGCGGGGATTCCCGGCGTTCCCGCCGTCATCGTCAAGCCGAAATCCATCGCCAACGCCTATCAACTGCGCCAGCAATATCGCACCGACACCACGCTCGGCGTTTTTCCGGCGGAGGTGCTGACGCGCCTTTATGCGACGCTGGGCGATGCGCGCGTAATACTGACGGCCATCGCGATCGGCACGCAGGCGCTGGTCGGTGCGGCGGTGGTGCTGGTCTGCGTTGTCCACCTGTCCCAACGCCGGCGGCAGATCGGTGCACTGCGGGCATTGGGCGCGCCGCGTCTTTCCATTTTCGGCGTCGTCTGGGTGGAGCTTCTGCTGCTGATCGGCCTCGGGGTTCTGCTCGGTCTCGGTCTCGGCCTGCTGGGCGCGAAGGTGGCGGCCTCCTTCTTCACGCAGCAGAGCGGCATCGCGCTGCCCGTATCGCTGGAATGGTCGGATGTCGGCTTTGCCGGGATGCTGATGCTGGTGGCGGCCGTCATCGCACTCGTGCCGGCATGGCTCGCCTATCGCCAGCCGGCTGCCGCCGCGCTGCGGGGATGAAACGGGACGGTCAGGGAGCAGGGCCGCTCTGGGGCGGCGCTTGACGCTCCCTGATCGCCAGAATGATCGGCACCAGAACGGCTGCCACGATGCCGGCTGCAAAACCGTTGTTGTAGAGGTTCAGGCCGCCGTGCAGGGCACCCACGGCCAGCGCCGCCGATGAGTGCAGGAACCCTGCGGCCAAGCCCCAGTGCCAGCCAAAGCGCCCGGCGATGGGGGCAAGGGTGGTGCCGAACAGCGCCGCGAGCACGATGGCCGGGTCGTTGGCATTCCACGGCTTGGCCAGCGAACCGAGGAACACCCCGATGATGATGGGCGTGAAATTGCCCGGATGCTTGCCCATGGCGGCAAAGCCGACGATGGCGAAGATGCCGCCGATCACCGGGCCGTTGAGATCCGCGCCGATCAGCAGGATATAGCCAAGCCCGACAAGGCCGCTGAGGCCCATGTTGACCAGCGTGGCGCCAAGCCCCGCGAGGGCGATGAAATCCGTCGGCGCTTGCCCGGACGAAGCGAGGATCGTCTTGAAACCGACGAGCCAGCGGCGGTCGAGCAGGATGCCGCCCATGATGAGCGCCCCGAACCCCACGACCAGAAAACTGCCCAGCACCAGCGTATTGCCGGATGTCCAGATCATCACCGGGGCGGGCACGAACCCATAAGATTTGTAGATGGCGACGATGAGCGTGCCGACGATGCCGGCGACGAACCCCATGTTGTAGAGGTTGTAACCCATGTGGGTGCGGAAGAGATGCGCGGCGACCGGCGGCAGCACGAAACCCGACACGAGGCTGGTAGCAACGGCGAGCGGCAGGCTGACGGGCAGCGACAGGGCGGTGCTGAACAGGATTTCCGAAAACATCGGCGCCAGCGCCGCGCCGAAGAACGCGGTGTTGATATGGACGCTGAACGGATCGCCGCGAAAGCGCGCATAGAGATAAACGCCCGCGACGGTGCACCATATGTTGAGGACGTTCTTGCCGAAAAGCGAAAACCCCAGCATGAGAAACAGGCACGCCACCGTTGCCGCGCTCAGCCGCGCCCCGCACAGGTAGTAGCAGGCAATCGACAGCAGCGTCGTGAGCCCGGCGTTGAAGAACGCACCCCCGATGCCACCGACGCCGATATAGTCCGTGATCAGCGTATCCCTGACCAGCAGGATGCGGACGAATCCGGCCAGCACATCGCCGGCCGGGTCGACCATGAAAGCGAAGGCCATGAACGCCGCCGCGCCAAGCGCCGCGACGAGCAATGCCCGCCCATCTGTTGTTGGAGCCGATGGCGCGGTGGCGGGAGAGGAGGGTGGTGAGCCCGAAAAGCGCTGCGCCGCTGCCTGCCGCATGCGGCGCAGGATTGCACTCATGGGGATGCCGGCGGGGATGCCGGTCTGGGACGCGACATGTCGAAGCGTGTCTGCGGGCTGATCTCGAAATAATCTCCGCGCCCGCCCCCGCGCGCCACCGGCAACGCCGCCGTGGTGTCATAAACGCCATCGCGCAGGCACGCCCGGTCTATATGCACCGCTACAACCTCGCCCAGCACAAGCCAGGTGTCTGTTTCGGCTCCATGCCGATCCAGCAGGCGAATGGTCTGCGTATGTCGGCATTCGAAAGCGACGGGGCTTTCCAGAACGCGCGGGGCGGCAACGATTCGGCCCGCGACCGGCGTCAGGCCCGAGAGCGCGAACTCATCGGCGCCGCGCGCCACGGGTGCTGAAGTGGCGTTCATCGCTGTCGCCAGTTCTCTGGTCACGAGATTCCAGCAGAATTCGCCGGTTTCCCGCACGTTCAGCAGCGTGTCCTTCTCGCCGCTGCTGGCGAAACCGATGATCGGCGGTTCGCCGCTGAACAGATTGAAGAAGCTGTAAGGCGCGAGATTGAACCCGCTCGCGGCGCGGGTCGAAATCCAGCCGATGGGGCGCGGAGCCACGATGGCGTTGAGCGGGTTATGCTTCAACCCATGCCCGTGCTCGGGCTCGTAAAAGTGGAACCTGTCGGACATGATGTTGCTCGCCGCCGCTCAGGAGCGTCTGAGTTGATGCCCTGCGGTGAAGAGCTTCGCCAACGCTGCCGAGGCGATGCGTGTGCGCAGCGAATCCGCCCGGCTGGTGAGGATGATCGGCACCCGCGCGCCGAGCACCAGCCCGGCGGCATCAGCATCCGCGAAATACAGCAGCTGCTTGGCGAGGATGTTGCCGGCTTCGAGGTCCGGCACCAGCAGGATATCCGCCTGCCCGGCGACCGGGGAGGCGATCTCCTTGGAGCGCGCGGCCTCCATATCGATGGCGTTATCGAAGGCGAGCGGCCCGTCCACTTTCGCGCCGGTAATCTGCCGGCGCGCGGCCATGACGGTGAGCGCCGCGGCATCCAGCGTGGCCGGCATCTTCTCGTTGACGGTCTCGACCGCTGCCAGCGCCGCGACCAGCGGCTCCTCAACGCCGAGGGCATGCAGAAAGTCGATGGCATTCTGCACGATGTCGCGTTTCTGCAGCAACGTCGGCTGGATGTTGATGGCCGCGTCCGTGACGATCAACGGCTTGCTGTAAGCCGGAACATCCATGACATAGACATGGCTGATGCGCCGTTCCGTCCGCAGGCCCGCGCCCTGCGCCAGCACCGCCGAGAGTAACTCATCGGTGTGCAGGCTGCCCTTCATCAGGCTGGCGACTTCCAGCGTTGCGGCAAGCTCCACCGCCCTTGCCGCCGCCGCATGGCTGTGCGGGACGGATTCGATCTTGATGCCCGCCAGATCGACGCCCGCTTCGTCAGCCGCCTGCCGGATCCGGTGCTCTGGGCCGATGAGAATGGGCTCAACGAAGCCCTCGCGGAATAATTCCACGGCAGCCAGAATAGAGTTCGTGGAGCACGGATGCACCACCGCCACGCGCAATGCTTCACCCTGCCGGGCTTCGTCCACGAAGGATTCGTAAAGGTCGTGCCGTCGCAGCGAGACTTTCGGCAACGTGGCACGCGGCCACTCCACCCGCTTTGTGGGCGCGATCACGGTGGCTGCGCCTGTCAGCACCACCTCGCCAAGCTGATTGACGCATTCGGTGTCGATGATGACGATGTTCTTGCCCGGCTTTTTCTCGCGCACGGTGACGGTGGCGGTGATGGTGTCACCGAGCGCCACTGCCTTCACGAAGCGCAGATCCTGGCCGAGATAGATGGTGCCGGGGCCGGGCAGCTTGGTGCCGAGCACGGCCGATATCAGCGCCGCCGTCCACATGCCATGCGCCACCACGTGGCCGAAGACGCCGCCGGCGGCGAACTCGCTGTCGAGATGCGCCGGATTGACGTCGCCGGAGACGGTGGCGAACAGATCGATGTCGTCCCGCCCGACAACACGTGTCAGCGACGCGGTTTCGCCGATCTGCAACTCGTCGAACGTGCGGTTGTGCAACAGACCGTCGTCATCGGCTGCGTCATTGCCGCCGTTGGCGGTATATCCGTTGGAGGCGTTTCCGCTGGTGGCGTTGCTCATCGTTGCGTCACCTCGTCGATACAGCGCAATGTTTGCAGCACGGGACTTGCAGCTTGGGACTTGCAGCTTGAGAACCGCGCCATCCTGCATCGACGCGCCTGCAATGTCGACACGAAAACATCGCCGGGCCGCTTGAGCGCAGCTATTTCTAGCAAGCGTGTGCGCCAGCGCGCGTGATGACAGGCCGAGAATCAGGAAGACATGCCGAGAGCTTGCAGATACAACTCCAGAATAGCATCTTCCTCGACCCGTTCCTCGACGGGCTTCTTGCGAATCTGGACGATCTTGCGAATCGCCTTGGCATCGAAGCCGCGCCCTTTCAATTCGGCGTACACTTCCTTGATGTCGCCGGCGATGGCGGCCTTTTCCTCTTCGAGCCGCTCGATACGCTCGATGAACTGCCTCAACTCATCTGCGGCAACGCCGCTGTCGGCTACGTCTGTGACCATTGAACCTGCTCTGGAATAGTCTGCGCTCACGCTGTTTTATCGCAGTGAACGCACGTTACGGTGAATATAGGACAGATCGGATCGCACCCTCGTCCCCAATCTGCGCCGCCGCACAATAGGCGCGGCGTTTCCGTGTGGCAAAAGCTTTCATGCCAGGCCAAGGTGCGACATGGGCATCATTGTGGATGGATGCCCTGCATTTCGCCTCCTGACACACATTCTCCCCGATCAGGCGATTCCATCGGATTGCAAAGCACTCTAAAAGTGGCGGGTGTCACGGCGCGTCCGCGCAGCCTACAGGAGAAGTTCGACCTCATGCATCGTTCAATGTGGCCATTTTCGATGTTGCCCCGCCTGCGGCGGGTCGCCGTGGGTCGTTGCGCGTCCATGATCGCGGTGGGCGCGCTGGCAACCGCCGCGACGATGTTGTCGACAGGTGCGGCGTTCGCTGACCTGCGCATCTGCAACATGACGACGAGCCGGGTCGGCGTCGCGCTCGGATATCGCGACAGTCGCGGCTGGCTGGTGGAAGGCTGGTGGAATCTCGGGGTGCGCAGTTGCGAAACGCTGCTCAGCGGCCCGCTCGCCGCGCGATACTATTATATCCACGCCGTGGATTACGACCGGGGCGGGGAGTGGGCTGGCCAGTCTCTAATGTGCACGAAAGAGACGGAGTTCTCGATTCGCGGCACCGAGAACTGCCTTGCACGCGGCTTCGACCGGACCGGGTTTTTCGAAGTCGATACCGGCCAGCAGAAAAGCTGGACCATCCAGCTGACCGAGCAGAACCAGCAAACTCCGGTGCCCTGAACAAATAAAGCGCCTGTGCTGACGAAATCAGACCAGGCGCTCTCAATTCTATGTTTGACGGCAAACGGTTCTCACCTTCCGATCAAATGGTCCCATCTGATCGGAAGGTTTTTAACGCTCGCCCTGATCGTCGCTTTCGTCTTCATCGTCGCCGGTGTGCGGGGCGAACACGCCGCGCAGATCGACGTTGTCCGCTGCATCACGCTCGCTGGCGGGTTCGCTGTCCTCGTCCTGCTGAAGCGTCTTGAGGCGGGCGAACACGTTCTCGACGTCAAGGTCAGCCTCGCCGCCGCGACGCGGGTCGGCCTCGTCGCTGTCGCCAAAGCGCGGTGCGGTCGAGATTTCCGCGGGCAGCAGGCTTCCGCCACTATCGACTTCCGTGCGCGGGGGAGCGTCCTTGATGGCGCGCGATACCTCGAAGTCCAGATCGATCTGCGAGCACAGGCCGAGCGTCACCGGATCGGCGGGAGACAGGTTGGCCGAGTTCCAGTGGGTGCGCTCGCGAATCTGCTCGATCGTCGACTTGGTGGTGCCGACGAGGCGCATGATCTGCGCATCCTTGAGTTCCGGATGGTTGCGCAACAGCCAGAGAATGGCATTGGGCCGGTCCTGACGCCGGGACACAGGCGTATAGCGGGGGCCGCGCCGACGCTTGGCCTCCGGCAGCTTCACTTTTGGCGGCGCGATCCGCAGCACATGCGCGGCGTTGCGCTCGCCGAGTGCGATCTCGTCACGGGTGAGCTGGCCGGAAACGGTCGGGTCGAGGCCCTTGATGCCGGATGCGACCTCGCCATCCGCGATCCCCTTGACCTCAAGGGGGTGCAGCTTGCAGAACTCGGCGATCTGCGTGAAGGTCAGCGCCGTGTTGTCCACAAGCCAGACGGCGGTGGCCTTGGGCATCAGCGGTCCGGTGCTCATAAGGTGCGGCTCCTTGTGCCATGGTCCGCCGCATCGTGCCGGGCGGCAGGTTGCGGCTTGGGTTGCGGGGGCGGTCGGCAGCAGGCAAAAGATCCCGTTCTCCGGCCCGGCTTGAAATGCCGGGGCGGTCGACAGCCACCAGATTGATGGGAAGACATCGCCCAATATAGGCCCTGTCGGCAGCATTGGCAATTGATGGTTGATGCAAAAATTGCCCATCCGAATTGCCCATGCGCCCGGATGCGCCCAGATGCGCCATTCCGCCCCTTTGTTCTGGCGGCGCGGTGTTGCGGAAACGCCGCCAGAAGCAGGGGGTTATCGCGCCTGACGATTACTGTTCGGACAGTTTCGCCAGCAACGTGTCGGAGAACTGCGCATTGGAATAAACGTTCTGAACGTCGTCGCTGTCTTCCAGCACATCGATGAGGCGCAGCACCTTTTCGGCGGCCTCGTCGTCAACGGCGACGTCGGTCTGCGCCTTCCAGATCAGTTTTGACGCGCGCGGCTCGCCGAACGTCGCCTCAAGCGCCTTGGACACGGCTGCAAGTTCGCCCTGTTCGCAATAGATTTCATGCGTTTCGTCGGTGGAGACGACATCGTCCGCGCCGGCTTCGATGGCGGCTTCCAGCACCGTGTCGGCGCTGCCAACGGCGGCGGCGAACTCGACGAGGCCGACGCGGTCGAACATGAACGACACCGCCCCGGTTTCAGCGAGGTTTCCGCCTGCCTTGGTGAAGGCCGAGCGCACTTCGCCGGCGGTGCGGTTGCGATTGTCGGTCATCGCCTCGACGATCACCGCCGTTCCGCCGGGGCCATAGCCCTCGTAGCGAATTTCTTCGTAGTTCTCGGAATCGTTGCCGGCGGCCTTCTTGATGGCGCGCTCGATGTTATCCTTGGGCATGTTTTCCGCCCGTGCCGCGAGAATGGCGGCGCGCAGACGCGGATTGAGGTTGGGATCGGGCATGCCGAGTTTGGCCGATACGGTAATTTCACGCCCCAGCTTGGCGAACAGCTTGGAACGCACCGCGTCCTGCTTGCCCTTGCGGTGCATGATGTTCTTAAACTGTGAATGTCCTGCCACAAGTGCCTCCGGGATGCGGGCGGCGCGCTGGACCCCGGACGAGCCCGGGCGGCCGGCCCGGATATGGTAATGATGCCCTGCGACTCACGACGCACAGCGAATCCCGGCCGGAATACGCTCTGACGACGGGTGCAGCAGCGATGGACGTTGTGTCATTGCGCATAAACGCAAACGCCCGCGCGCGCAACCCGGTGGCACGCGCGAAGCGGGGCGGAGAAAGGCCCGGAATGCGTTTTTGGTCTCCGCGCGTGCGTTTTGTTGCGTTTGCGACAGCCGGAGAAGGATCAGTCCCTGCGTTCGCCGATGGCAAGCGTCAGCGGCTCAAGGCCGTCCACACCAGCGACGAGGGTGTCTCCCGGCACCAGCGGGCCAACGCCGTGCGGCGTGCCGGTGAGGATGACGTCGCCCGGCGCCAGCGTGAAGAATGCCGACAGGCGGGCGATGATTTCCGGGATCGTCCAGATGAGCTGGTCGAGGTCGGATTCCTGCACCACCTTGTCGTTGACAGTGAGCCAGATGCGTCCCTTGTCGAGGTGGCCGGCTTCCGAAACCGGGCTGAGCGGACCGACCGGAAATGAACGGTCGAACGCCTTGGCGATTTCCCACGGCTTGCCGTCACGGCTCTGGATGTCGCGGCGGGTCAGGTCGAGGCCCACGCCGTAACCCCAGATGTGATCGAGGGCGCTGGCCTCGTCGATGTCGCTGCCGCCCTTGCCTATGGCTACCACGAGTTCGACTTCATGGTGCAGGTTGTTCGTCTGCGACGGGTAGGGAATGGTCGTGCCCGAATCCACAACGGCATCTGCGGGTTTCTGGAAGAAGATCGGCGGGTCGCGTTCGGCATCGCCGCCCATCTCGGCAACGTGGGCGGCATAGTTGCGGCCGATGCAGTAAACCCGGCGCACGGGGAAGCGCGCGTCCGTGCCATGCACCGCGATGCTCGCTTGCGGGGGCGGCGGAATGACGTAGGTTTTTGCGTCGGGCGTTGTCGCTGACATAACTGTGGCCTCCACTATGGACTTCAAGGCGATGGGCTTGAGCCGCGACTGTGCCGCGAACTGCCGGCCGGGGCAATGTATGCGGACGGGGTCGGCGCAAAATAAAACCGGCCGTCACGGGCATGACGGCCGGAAAACAGGCTGCAACCGCGATCAGCGGTCGTGGAAGTCGGGAGTGCGCTTCTCGATGAAGGCGGTCATGCCTTCCTTCTGGTCTTCGAGCGAGAACAGCGAGTGGAAGACGCGGCGCTCGAAGCGCACGCCTTCCTGAAGCGTGAGTTCATCGGCGCGGTTGACGACTTCCTTCGCCAGCAGCACGACCGGCAGCGAGTAGGAGGCAATGGTCAGCGCCGTCTTGATCGCGTCTTCGAGCAGTTCCGCGGCAGGTACGATGCGCGCCACAAGGCCGATGCGCTCGGCTTCCACGGCGTCGATGAAGCGGCCCGTGAGCACCAGTTCCATTGCCTTGGCGCGGCCGACGAGCTTGGTCAGGCGTTGGCTGCCGCCCATGCCGGGGATGACGCCGAGCTTGATTTCCGGCTGGCCGAACTTGGCGTTGTCACCGGCGATAATGAAATCTGCCATCATGGCCAGCTCGCAGCCGCCGCCGAGCGCGAAGCCCGAAACCGCCGCGATCACCGGCTTGCGCGTGCGGGAAAACTGCTCCCACGCGCCGAACCAGTCGGCCAGATACATGTCGGTGTAGCTCTGCGGCTGCATCTCCTTGATGTCCGCGCCGGCGGCGAAGGCTTTTTCCGAGCCGGTGATGACGATGGCGCCGATGGCGGGATCGGCATCGAAGGCCGCTGCCGCTGCCAGCACATCCTCGGTGAGCTGCCGATTGATGGCGTTGAGCGCCTTGGGGCGGTTCAGCGTGATGAGGCCAACGCGTCCGCGTGCGCCTTCGCCCTTCACTTCTGTCAGGATGGTTTCATAGCTCATCGTGCGTGCTCTCCTTCGTTCCCGCCCCGCAAAAACTGGATGATGGCGGAGAAATCTTCGTTGCCATGACCGAGTTTATCGAAGAGGTCAAACAGTTGTGTGGCATGTGCGCCAAGCGGTGTCGATGCGCCTGATGTCAGAGCAGCCGCCTGTGACAACTTCATGTCCTTGAGCATCAGCGCCGCGGCAAAACCGGGTTTGTAGTCGCGATTGGCCGGCGAGGTCGGCACCGGGCCGGGTACGGGGCAGTTGGTGGTCAGCGCCCAGCACTGGCCGGAGGATGTCGAGGCGACGTTATACAGCGCCTCGTGCGTCAGGCCTAGCTTTTCGCCCAGAACGAAGGCTTCCGCCACCCCGATGGCGGAAATGCCGAGGATCATGTTGTTGCAGATCTTCGCCGCCTGCCCAGCGCCCGCGCCGCCGCAATGGACCGTGCGTTTGCCCATGGCCGCCAGAACTGGTTCGCCGCGCGCGAAGGCTGTTTCGTCACCGCCGACCATGAAGGTCAGCGTTGCCGCCTGCGCGCCTACCGTGCCGCCGGACACCGGCGCGTCGAGAGTGAGCACGTCCCTGCCTGCGAACAGGGCATGGGCCTTGCGCGCGCTGTCCACGTCGATGGTGGAACTGTCGATGACGATGGCGCCCGGTTTGACATGCGCGGCGATGGCGTTCCAGACATCGAGCACCAGCTTGCCGTTGGGCAGCATGGTGATGACGACATCGGCGCCCGCCGCCGCTTCGGTTGCCGTGGCGACCACGGACACGCCTGCCGCCCGCGCAGCCTCCAGCGCCGCCGGTACGAGGTCGAAGCCCGTGACCCGGTGCCCCGCCTTGACCAGATTGGCCGCCATCGGCCCGCCCATATTGCCGAGGCCGATAAAGCCGATTGATGTGCTCATGCGTTCGCTCCCCTGATTATTGTTGTGTCGTGTCAGCCGGGGAGCGGCCGGCGGCAGAACCGTTCGGCTGCCCTCCCGGCCGCCCACGCGGTTTCAGCGCATGGTCGGAATGACGAACTCGGCGCCGTCCTTGATGCCCGAGGGCCAGCGCGAGGTCACGGTCTTTGTCTTGGTGTAGAAACGGATCGAATCCGGGCCATGCTGGTTGAGGTCGCCGAAGCCCGAGCGCTTCCAGCCGCCGAAGGTGTGGTAGGCAATCGGCACCGGGATCGGCACGTTGACACCCACCATGCCGACATTGACGCGCGCCGCGAAATTGCGTGCCGCATCGCCGTCACGGGTGAAGATGGCGACGCCGTTGCCGTATTCATGGTCTGAGGGCAGCGCCAGTGCGTCCTCGTAGCTGTCGGCGCGCACCACGGTCAGGACCGGGCCGAAAATCTCCTCCTTGTAGATTTTCATATCGGTGGTGACGTTGTCGAACAGCGAGCCGCCGATGTAGAAGCCGTTCTCATAGCCCTGCAATTTGAAGCCGCGCCCGTCGACCAGAAGCGACGCGCCTTCCTCCACGCCCGAGGCGATGTAGCTCTCCACGCGTTGCAGCGCGTCGCGCGTCACCAGCGGGCCGTAGTCGGCGGCGGCATCCGTTGCGGGGCCGATGCGCAGGCTCTCGACGCGCGGCACGAGCTTTTCGATCAGCCTGTCCGCCGTTTCCTTGCCTACCGGCACGGCGACCGAGATCGCCATGCAGCGTTCGCCCGCCGAGCCGTAGCCCGCGCCGATCAGCGCATCGACGGTCTGGTCGAGGTCGGCGTCGGGCAGGATGACGGCATGGTTCTTGGCCCCGCCGAAGCACTGGGCGCGCTTGCCGGTTTCAGCCGAGCGCGTGTAGATGTATTGCGCGATGGACGATGAGCCGACGAAGCCGACAGCCTTGATGTCATGATCGTCGAGAATGGCGTCGACGGCCTCCTTGTCGCCGTTGACGACGTTGAGCACGCCGGGCGGCAGGCCGGCTTCGAGGAAGAGTTCCGCGATGCGCAGCGGCACGGACGGATCGCGCTCGGACGGCTTCAGGATCATCGCGTTGCCGCACGCCAGCGCTGGAGCGGCTTTCCAGAGCGGGATCATGGCCGGGAAGTTGAACGGCGTGATGCCCGCAACCACACCGAGCGGCTGGCGCATGGAATAGACATCGATGCCGGTGCCGGCCGAATCCGTGAATTCGCCCTTGAGCAGATGCGGAATGCCGATGGCAAATTCCACCACCTCAAGCCCGCGCTGAATGTCGCCCTTTGCATCCGGCACTGTCTTGCCATGCTCGCTGGCGAGCAGCTCCGCCAGTGCGGTGTATTCCTTGTTGGCAAGTTCGAGAAACTTGATCAGCACGCGGGCGCGCTTTTGCGGGTTCTGGGCGGCCCAGCCGATCTGGGCTTCCTTGGCGTTCTCAACCGCCGCGCGCAGTTCCTCGCGGGAGGCGAGCGCCACGCGCGCCTGCACCTCGCCGGTGGAGGGGTTGAAGACGTCGGCGTAGCGCCCGCTGCGACCCGCGACGCGCTTGCCGCCGATGAAATGTCCGATTTCGTTCATGTGTTTCGCTCCCGACCCGGCTGGGGATGCCGCCGGTTTTTGTGGTTGTGTTCCCGATTGGGCAGCAATTTTGTGTAGCGTGGAAATATGCGGCATGGTACCGGCAAAATTCCTGTGTCGCTGTGCATCAATCCACATAGGGGCGCGCTAACGGAGAAACCCGAGATGGTTCAGCCCTTCAATTGGGATTTGCTGCAATCCTTCCTCGCCGTGGCGCGTGCTGGCCGATTGACGCTGGCGGCGCGGCGGCTGGGAATAGACCATTCCACTCTCAGCCGGCGTCTGGTGACGCTGGAAACGGCGCTGGGCGCTGCGCTGTTCGAGCGCACCATGACCGGCTACAAGCTCACCACTCACGGCGAAAACCTGCTGCGCCACGCCGAAAACATCGAAAGCTCAGTGCTGGCGCTGCAATCCGACATGGCGGACAGCAGTTCCACGGTATCGGGGGCGGTGCGCATCGGCGCGCCAGACGGCTTCGGCGCGGCCTTTCTTGCGCCGGTGATCGGCAAGCTCGCGGCTGCCCATCCGGGGCTGGATATCCAGATTGTGGCGACACCGCGCAACTTCAGCCTGTCGCAGCGCGAGGCCGATATCGCCATCACCCTGTCGCGCCCCTCGCATGGGCGGCTGCATGCCCGCCTGCTGACGGACTACGAACTTGGCGTCTTCGCCGCGCGCGACCGCGAAGATTTGCGACACGGCCTTGTCAGCGCCGAAGATTGCGCCAGCCGCCCGTTCATCAGCTACATCGACGATATGATTTTCACGCCCGAGCTGGACTACCTGTCGTCGATCGCACGGGACATTACGCCGCGCATCAAAAGCTCCAACCTGATCGCGCAATATCAGGCGACCGTCGCCGGGGCGGGGCTGTGTGTGCTGCCGTGCTTTCTCGTGGCGGGCGACACGCGGCTCGTGCGGGTGCTGCCTGAGGTCGGCATCACGCGCACGTTCTGGTTGCTGGTGCATAGCGACATGCGCGATCTGGCACGCATCCGCGTCACAGCCGATTTCATCGCCGACGAGGTGCGCAAGGCGCGCGGGCTGTTCCTGCCCGCTTCAGGCTGATGCTGTGGCCTGCTTCTGGCGTCGATACGCGCCGGGTGTCAGGCCGCTCCATTTGCGGAAGGCGCGGTGGAAGGCGCTGGGTTCCGCAAAGCCCAGCTCGGCGGCGATGTCGCCCACCTGCCTGTCCGTTTCCGCCAGAGCGGCGAAGGCGCGTTCGCGGCGGATCTCATCCTTGATCTCGGCGTATGTCTCGCCCTCGCGGCGCAACTGCCGCCGCAGCGTCGAGGCAGGTATGCGCAGCACCTTCGCCATGGCGTCGAAATCCGGCCATGCCTGTGGCGGTGTGTTGTTGAGACGGGCGCGCACCTGCGCGTTGATGCCGGAATCGTAGCGGTAGCGGATGAGGATATTGGCCGGCGCGCGGCGCAGGAACTCCTTCAGCGCGGCTTCCGAACGATTGATGGGCAGGCGCAGGAAGCGCGCATCGAATGTGAGCGTGCTGGCCGGCCTGTCAAAGGTGACGGGCGCGCCGAAGAACAGGCGATAGTCGCCGCCGCTGGTCGGCTCCGGCCCGCGAAAGTCCACCCCGCGCAGCGGCAGCCGGCGGCCGGCCAGCCAGCACGCCAGCCCATGCACCATGATCCAGTAAGCCCGATAGGCGAAGGCCGAACGGGGCGGCGTGTTTTCGTGCAGGGTAATGGTGCCCAGCCCGTTCTCGACGGTCAGCTCGCCGCGCGGCTCGTCGATGATCAGCGTGAGGAAGCGCAGCGTCCGGCGCAGCGCCCGCCCAAGATCGGGACTGTCCAGAACCGCCCGGCAGATCATGGTGAAGCTGCCAGGCCGCATCGCCCGCGCGCCGTGGCCAAAATACTCGTCCTGCAGCGCCTCCGCGATGCCGAGCCACATCAGGCCATATTGATCCGCCGTGATGTAGCTGTCCGGTAGCGCAAGCGTCTGCGGGTCGATCCTGGCTTTTTCCAGCACCGGCAGCACATCCAGCCCGCGCAGGCGCATGGGTTCCAGTGCCTCCCGGGCGAAGCCGGAGGTTATCATCCGCCGGGGCGGTTGGCTCGCGGGTCGCAATGGCGCGGCGGATGATTTTTCCAACATGGCAAAACCGATCACTTAATTCCGGCAATATCGGTCATTGAATGCCACATCGAGCCACGCTAGCACAAGAGGAACAAAAAGTTTCGCATGCTACCGTTTCGGGCGGCGCGCCGTGCAGGGCGCCAAAGCATGCAGAAGCAAAAGACATGCTTGATGAAAAGACATGTTTGGGAGGACAGGATCTTGGTTAACTCAGCCGGCGATTTCGAGCGCGATTACGCACAGACCTATGCTGCTTTCGATCTGGACACGGAAGCCGCGGAGCTTGTGGGCAGCCTCTCTGACGGCATCAACGCCTGTGTCGAAACCATCGACAGATACGCGGACACGGGACGTGTCGCCCTCTACTGGGAAAGTCAGGATGGTCGCTCGGCTCAATATACGTTTGCCGAGCTGCAAAAACTGTCGGCGCGTTTCGCCAACCTGCTGGTCGCGCAGGGCATCGGCGCCGGGGATGTCGTGGCGGGCCTGCTGCCGCGCACGCCTGAACTGCTCGTGACCATCCTCGGGACATGGCGCGCCGGCGCCGTCTATCAGCCCCTGTTCACGGCTTTCGGCCCCAAGGCCATCGAGCACCGCCTGCGCACCAGCGGCGCGAAGCTCGTCGTCACCGATGCCGCCAACCGCGCCAAGCTGGACGAGGTGGAGGGGCTGACGTTCAAAATCGCGCAGGTGCCATCCGGCAAGCCGTTGCCTGACGGCGACATCGATTTCAGCGCCGAACTCGACCGGCAATCCGAAACCTTCGAGCCGGTATTGCGGCGTGGCAGCGACCTCTTCCTGCTGATGTCCACCTCCGGCACCACCGGCTTGCCAAAGGGCGTGCCGGTGCCGCTCAGCGCGTTGCTGAGCTTTTCCGCTTACATGCGCGAGTCGGTGGATCTGCGGCCAGATGACATATTCTGGAACATCGCCGATCCCGGCTGGGCCTATGGTCTCTATTATGCCGTCACAGGCCCGCTGCTGCTCGGCCACGCGACCCTGTTCTACGATGGCGGCTTCACGGTGAAGGACACTTACCGCATCATCGACAAGCACGGCGTCACCAATCTGGCCGGGTCGCCCACCGCCTACCGGCTGCTGATCGCCGCCGGTCCCGAGGAAGCGGCTGGCGTCAAGGGAAAGCTGCGGCGCGTCAGCAGTGCCGGCGAACCGCTTAATCCCGAGGTCATCCGCTGGTTCGCCGAGCATCTTGCGGCGCCGATTTACGATCACTACGGCCAGACGGAAACCGGCATGGTGGTGTGCAACCATCATCGCCTCAAGCACACGGTGCATCAGGGTTCCGCCGGGTTGCCGCTGCCGGGATACAGGGTCGCCGTTCTCGACGATAACCTCAACGAGCTACCGCCGCACACGCCCGGCGTGCTTGCCATCGATATCGCCCGCTCGCCGCTGCTGTGGTTCTCCGGCTATCTCAACCAGCCGACGCCCGCCATCACCAACGGCTATTACCTCACCGGCGATGTGATGGAGCAGGCCGAAGACGGCAGCGTGGCGTTCGTGGGCCGTTCGGACGATGTCATCACCTCATCGGGCTATCGCATCGGTCCGTTCGATGTTGAGAGCGCGCTCATCGAGCATCCGGCCGTGGTGGAAACCGCTGTCGTCGGCAAGCCCGACATTGAGCGCACGGAGATCGTCAAGGCGTTCGTCGTGCTCTCTGACAAGGCCGAGCCGTCCGACGAACTGGCGGAGGAGCTGAGGCAGTATGTGCGCAAGCGCCTGTCCGCCCACGCCTATCCGCGTGAGATCGAGTTCGTGGCCGAACTGCCCAAGACGCCGAGCGGCAAGCTGCAACGCTTCATCCTGCGCAATCAGGAAATCGCCAAGGCCCGCGAGCAGGCGGTCCAATAACAACAGGAGGGGAGCATGCAGGTTGCGGACAGGGTTTTCCTGATCACCGGCGGCGCGTCGGGGCTTGGCGCGACGGTTGCGGAGCATCTGGTCGAGCAGGGGGCGAAGGTCGTTCTCGCCGACATCGGCCGCGAGGCCGGCGAGGCGAAAGCGGCGGAACTGGGCGAGGCCGCCCGTTTCGTCGCCACCGATGTCACCAATGCCGAGCAGGCGCAGGCCGCCGTGCAGCGCGCGGTTGGCGATTTTGGCCGTCTCGACGGATTGGTGAGTTGCGCCGGCGTTGCGCCGGGCGAACGGGTCGTCGGGCGGCAGGGGCCGCATTCGCTGGAGCTGTTCAACCGCGTCATCAACATCAACCTCGTCGGCACGTTCAATGTGCTGCGGCTGGCGGCGGATGTCATATCCCGCAACGAGCCGGGCGAGGATGGGGAGCGCGGCGTCATCGTCAACACAGCCTCTGTGGCGGCATTCGATGGCCAGATCGGCCAGGCGGCTTATGCGGCGTCGAAGGCTGGCGTCGCGGGCCTGACGCTGCCGGTGGCGCGCGAGCTGGCGCGCTTTGGCATCCGTGTCGTCACCATCGCACCCGGCATCTTCGAAACGCCGATGATGGCCGCCATGACGGAGGAAGTGCGTGCCTCGCTGGGCGCGACGGTGCCTTTCCCGGCCCGTCTCGGCAAGCCGGTCGAGTTCGCGGGTTTGGTGCAGCACATCATCGAAAATCGTTATCTCAACGGCGAGGTCATTCGCCTCGACGGCGCCCTGCGTATGGCGGCCAAATAACACCGTTGCAGGCAATTCGGGCATTGGGAGGAAACCAACATGACCACGCATGATCCGATCGTGATCGCAGGCTATGCCCGCACGCCCATGGGCGGTTTTCAGGGCGATTTCAAAGACGTGACCGCATCGCAGCTTGGCGCGGACGCCATTCGCGCGGCACTGGCGCGCTCCGGCGTCGATGCGCAGACTGTCGAGGAAGTGGTGTTCGGCTGCGTGTTGCCGGCAGGGCAGGGGCAGGCGCCCGCCCGTCAGGCGACGCTCGGCGCGGGGCTGCCGCTGTCCACGGGCGCGACGACCATCAACAAGATGTGCGGCTCCGGCATGAAGGCTGCCATGTTCGCCCACGATCTGCTGCTCGCCGGCAGCGCCACCGTTGCCGTGGCGGGCGGCATGGAGAGCATGACCAACGCGCCCTACCTGCTGGACCGCGCCCGCGGCGGTTATCGCATGGGGCATGGCAAGGTCTCCGACCACATGTTCCTCGATGGGCTCGAAGACGCCTACGACAAGGGCCGGCTGATGGGCACCTTCGCCGAGGATTGCGCCGAGGCTTACCAGTTCACCCGCGAGGCGCAGGACGAATTCGCCATCGGCTCGCTCACCAAGGCGCAGAAGGCCATCACGGATGGTCTGTTCCGCGACGAGATCGCGCCGGTAACGGTGAAGGCCGGCAAGGCCGAGCGGGTCGTGTCGGACGACGAGCAGCCGCCAAAAGCCAGGCTGGACAAGATTCCGACCCTGCGGCCCGCCTTCCGCGAGGGCGGCACGGTGACGGCGGCCAATTCGTCCTCGATCTCGGACGGTGCGGCGGCATTGGTGCTGTTGCGGCAGTCGGAGGCGGAGAAGCGCGGCCTGACGCCAATCGCCGCCATTCGCGGCCACAGCACTCACGCCCATGCGCCCAACCTGTTCGCGACAGCTCCCATCGGCGCCATCAACAAGCTGTTCGAGCGCACCGGCTGGACGAAAAACGATGTCGATCTGTTCGAGATCAATGAGGCATTCGCCGTCGTCGCCATGGCGGCGATCCATGATCTGGGCCTCGATCCGGCGACGGTGAACATTCACGGCGGGGCATGCGCGCTTGGCCATCCCATTGGCGCGTCGGGCGCGCGGGTTATCGTCACGCTGCTGGGGGCGCTGAAAGCGCGTGACCTGAAGCGCGGTGTCGCCTCGCTGTGCATCGGCGGCGGCGAGGCGACGGCCATCGCCATCGAGCGGCTGAACTGACACAACAATAAAAGAGGGAGGAAACAATGATCCTGACAGAAGATCAGGTCGCCATTCAGGAAGCCGCCCGCGCATTTGCGCAGGAGCGGCTCCGGCCCTTCGCCGAGGAATGGGATCGCAAACACGAGTTTCCCCACGACGCCGTTCGCGAGCTGGGGGAACTGGGCTTCCTCGGCATGCTGCTGCCGGAGGAATACGGCGGCTCCGACACCGGGCAGGTGGCCTATGCGCTGGCGGTGGAAGAAATTGCTGCCGGCTGCGGGCCGATCTCCACCATCATGAGCGTGCACTCATCGGTGGGTTGCATGCCGATCTACCGCTATGGCACGGAGGAGCAGAAGCGCCGCTTCCTGCCGGCGCTCGCCACTGGCGAGGCCATCGGCGGCTTCGCGCTGACGGAACCGCAGGCAGGCTCCGACGCCAGCGGGCTCAAGACGCGCGCGGTGAAGGACGGCGATCATTATGTGCTCAATGGCTCCAAGCAGTTCATCACCTCCGGCAAGAACGGCAAGACCATCATCGTCTTCGCGGTGACGAACCCGGAGGCCGGCAAGAAAGGCATCAGCGCCTTCATCGTGCCCACTGACACCCCCGGCTATGAGGTGGTGCGCGTGGAGCTGAAACTCGGTCAACACCCCTCCGACACCTGCCAGCTTGCCTTCAACGACATGCGCATCCACGAGAGTCTGTTGCTGGGGCAGGAAGGGCAGGGTCTCGCCATCGCGCTGTCGAACCTTGAAGGCGGGCGCATCGGCATCGCTGCGCAGGCAGTTGGCATGGCGCGCGCGGCCTTCGAGGCGGCGCGGGATTATGCGCGCGAACGCAGCCAGTTTGGCAAGCCGATCATCGAGCATCAGGCGGTGGCGTTCCGCCTGTCCGATATGGCAACGCGGATCGAGGCGGCGCGGCAGCTCGTGCTGCACGCTGCATCGCTGAAGGAAGCCGGGCAGCCGTGCCTGCGGCAGGCTAGCCAGGCTAAGCTGTTCGCATCCGAAATCGCGGAAAAGGTCTGCTCCGACGCCATCCAGATCCACGGTGGCTACGGCTATCTGGCGGATTTTCCGGTGGAGCGTATTTATCGTGACGTACGCGTCTGCCAGATTTATGAAGGCACCAGCGACGTGCAACGTCTCGTTATTGCCCGGGATCTTTAGGAGGATACAGGATGAGCGGACCTTTAGCCGGGGTAAAGATCGTGGAAATGGTCGGCCTCGGGCCGGGGCCGTTCGCCGCGATGATGCTCGCCGATCTGGGTGCGGACATCGTCCGCATCCATCCGAAAAATGCCAGGCAGCTGCTGGCGTTTCTTAACGGGCCGCATGACCTGCTGGCGCGCGGACGTCCTTCCATCGCTATCGACGCCAAGTCCGAGGCGGGGAAGGCCGCGTTGCTGGATATCATCGGCGCGGCGGATGTGCTGATCGAAGGTTTCCGCCCCGGCGTGATGGAGCGCCTTGGGCTGGGGCCGGATGTTGCGCTGGCAAAAAATCCGCGCCTCGTCTATGGCCGCATGACCGGCTGGGGGCAGACCGGCCGTCTGGCGAAGACGGCGGGGCATGACATCAATTATCTGTCCGTCACAGGGGCGCTCAACGCCATCGGCACGAGAGGCGGAGCGCCGGCCATCCCGCTCAATCTCATTGCGGATCTGGGCGGCGGTGGCATGCTGCTGGCGCTTGGTATCGTCAGCGCATTGCTGGAAGCGCGTCAGTCCGGCAAAGGGCAGGTCGTGGATGCGGCCATGGTGGATGGCGTCGCGTCCTTGTCGGCGATGATCCTCGGCATGCGTCAGGCCGGGCTTTGGAATGGCGGGCGCGGCGAAAACCAGCTCGACGGCGGCGCGCATTATTATGGCGTCTACGAATGCTCTGACGGCAAATGGCTCGCCGTGGGGGCCATCGAGCCGCATTTCTACAAGGCGTTTCTGGAGCGGGCGGAGCTGCCGTTCGAGGAATTTGCCGAGCAGGAGAATGAGGCGCTGTGGCCCGTGTATCGCGAAAAGATCGCTGCTCGCATCCGCCAGAAGACGCGTGACGAATGGGCGGCCATCTATGAAGGCACCGATTGCTGCGTGACGCCTGTTCTGGATTGGGAAGAGGCGGCGGATTATCCGCATTACCGCGACAGGGCGACGTTCGTCGAGGTGGAGGGCGTCACACAGCCCGCCCCCGCGCCGCGTTTCAGCCGCACGCCGGGCGAGATCGGCGGCCCGCCCCGGCCGCCGGGTGAGGATGCGTCCACCGTTCTTGCCGGCTGGGGGCTGGATGCGGCGACGATTGCCAGATTGAGCGAATCCGGCGGAATCTAAAATACTATGCCGGCGAATCTTTCGGCTTTCCGAGAGATTCGCCGGCTTGTTATCACGTATAGATGCGTTCGTCGGCGATGACCTTGCCGTCGTTGGGCAGTTCACCGACACCGACGATTTCGGCGGTTCCGCGAACCTTGGTGATTTCGTGCAGCGTGGCAGCGAGCGCGGTTATCAGCGCTTTGGCATCGGCTGAGTTTGAGATGGGCGATTCTGCCAGCAGCATCATCTGGTCCGCTTCCCCATCGCGCGTAACGACAAGGCGCAGTTTGCCGAGGCCGGGATGGGCGCGGCCGATTTCCGCGATTTGTTCCGGGCGCACGAACATGCCCTTGATCTTGGTCGTCTGGTCGGCGCGGCCAAGCCAGCCTCGGATACGCTGATTGGTGCGTCCGCAGGGACTGGCGCCCGGCAGGATGGCGGAAAGGTCGCCGAGCGCAAGCCGGATGATCGGATGCAGCGGATCGAGCGCCGTTACCAGCACCTCGCCGATTTCGCCATCGGGCACGGGATCGCCGGTGCCGGGGCGGACGATTTCCACGATCAGCCCTTCGTTAACCACCAGCCCTTCGCGGGCCGGCGTCTCAAAAGCGACGACGCCGAGTTCCGCCGTGGCGTAAGCCTGATATGCCTCGACGCCGCGTTCGGCGATTTCCTTCTGCAACGAAGGCGGAAAGGCCGCGCCGGAGACGACTGCCTTCTTGATAGAGGATATGTCAGCGCCCTTATCGCGCGCGGTGTCGAGCAGGATCTTGAGAAAGTCCGGCGTGCCCGTGTACCCAGCGGGCCTATAGGCTTCGATGAGCTGCAGTTGCGCATCGGTATTGCCCGGCCCGGCGGGGATGACCGGGCAGTCGAGAGCGTTCGCGCCTGAATCGAAAATGAAGCCGCCGGGCGTCAGGTGATAGGAAAAGGTGTTGAGCACGATCTCACCGGCGCGAAAGCCTGCCGCATGCAGCGCCCGGGCCGAGCGCCATGCATCACGCCCGTTGACCTCGGGCTCGAAGATCGGTCCGGGCGAGGCGAACAGCCGGCTATAGATCGGCGAAGGCGGGGCCAGAAGGCCGCCGAAAGGCAGGCTCGCGGCGTGCAGGGCGGGCAGGTCGGATTTGCGTAACACCGGCAAGCGGGCAAGGGCGGCCCTGTCGCGAACGGCTTCGGAATCGATATCCTTCAGTCGCTCCGCCCAGGCGGGCAATTCCCGCGCGGCGTCCAGCACTGCCGGGAGAGCGGCGAAAAGCTCGGCCTCCCGCGCAGCAGGATCGCGTGTCTCGATCTGATGATTAAAGGCGGTCATGCCGTTTCTCCGGTTTCTTGAAACTGTTTCCAGCAATCGGGTCGACAGGGTTATAAAGCGTCCGGCAGTGCGCTCCGGTGAGGCAGGTAGTGCGGTATCCCGAGAACCGGAGCGCAGTGGACTTCTGTCCATGAGCACCGGAAGCGCAGAACGTCCCGCCAAATGACCGCCGGAGTAGCGCCAGCGATCGACCCATCAGGAGAGCCACCGTTTGCGGCGCTTATAACTCTTCACCTCGCGGAAGGACTTCCGCTCCGCACCGCCGACGCCGAGATAAAACTCCTTCACGTCCTCGTTTTCGCGCAAGGAAGAGGCCTCGCCATCCATCACGATGCGGCCCGTCTCCATGATGTAGCCATAGGTGGCGTAGCGCAGGGCGATGTTGGTGTTCTGCTCCGCGAGCAGGAAGGACACGCCCTCCTTGGTGTTGAGATCGCGCACGATTTCGAAGATTTCCTCCACCACCTGCGGCGCCAGCCCCATGGATGGCTCATCGAGCAGGATCATGGACGGCTTCGACATCATGGCGCGGCCGATGGCGCACATCTGCTGCTCACCGCCGGACGTGTAGCCGGCTTGCGAGCTTTTGCGCTGGCGTAGACGCGGGAAATAGTTGTAGACCTTCTCCAGATCGCGCTTCACCGCGCCCCAGCCGTCACGACGGGTGAATGCGCCGGTGAGCAGATTTTCCTCGATGGACAGGTGGCCGAAACAGTGCCGCCCTTCCATCACCTGAATGCAGCCGCGCCGGACAAGTTCGTTGGGCGACAGCCGGTCGATCCGCTCGCCATTGAACTCGATGCTGCCCTTCGTCACCTCGCCGCGCTCCGCGTGCAGCAGGTTGGAAATGGCCTTGAGCGTGGTGGTTTTGCCGGCGCCGTTGGCCCCGAGCACGGCCACGATGCCGCCCTTCGGCACGGTGAGGGACACGCCCTTGAGCACGAGGATGACGTGGTCGTAAATGACCTCGATATTGTTCACCGACAGGATGACGTCGGCGGCCTGCTCCGGCGCGGGAGTGCTGACGGGATTGAGGCTCATTGAAAATCCTCCGTGAGCCCTCTCCCGTGCGGAGGGAGAGGGCGCTGTCGATGCGATTGTCAGGCGGGGGAGTCGCAGGCTTCCGTGCGCTTCGGCCAGCCGGAGTTTTTCTCGGCGTACTCTTTCGCCGCGGATTCCAGCAAGGGCTTGACACGGTCGCGCAGCGGGTCGATCGGATCCGTGATGCGCACCCACTTGTCGCCGTCCCACTCCTGCACGAAGGTTGCCTTGTGGCCATTATGGTCTTTGCAGGTGAGCTTCAGCGGCTCGGCGAAGCCTTCGAGGCCGAGTTCCTTCAGGCGCTCGGGGGTAAGGTCGATGCTTTCCAGCCCGCGGCGCACATCCTCGCCGTCCACCACCTTCTTGCCGGTGATCTTCTGGGCGTTGGCGATGGCCTCCGCGATCAGCAGCGAGTTATAGAGGCCGCGATTGTAAAGCACCTCGCCGACCTTGGCCTTGTCCGTCTTGCTCTTGCCGGCGTCGACGACATGCTTGCGGATGTCTTCGATGGCTGGGAAGTCCGCGCCCACCGCATGCCAGTTGAGGGCCTTGATGCCCTTGGCTTGCGGGCCGGCGGAGCGAACGTCATCCTCGCCCGGCCACCAGATGGAGATGAGCTTGTCGCGCGGATAGTTGATCTTGACGGCTTCCTTGATGGCCGTGGGGTTGAGCGCGCCCCAGCCGAACAACACCACGTAATCCGGCTTGTCGCGGCGGATGCTGAGCCACTGCGACGACTGGTTCTGCATGTTGTCGGCGGGCACCGGATAGAGCTTCAGGTCGAAGCCGATTTCCTTCGACAGTGATTCCAGCAGTGGAATGGGCTCCTTGCCGAAGCCGGCATCCAGATAGACGTAGCCGATCTTCTTGTCCTTGAGGTTCTCAAGGCCGCCTTCCTGCTCGCCGATGTAGTTGAGAATGCTGGACATGCCGTCCCAGTAGGTATTCGGCGGGTTGAAGATCCACGGGAAGGTCTCGCCATCGGCCGAGGCGGAGAGGCCGTAGGCCATGGAGAGCACCGGCACCTTGTCCACGCTGGCGCGGGGAATCAGCGACAGCGTGGTGCCGGTGGACCACGGATTGACGATGACCGGCTTCTTGGCTTTCACGGCCTCGTAGCACTCGACACCTTTCTTGGCGTCATAGCTGGTTTCGCATTCCTCGATGCGCAGCCGCACGCCGCCGATGCCGCCGTCGCGCTCGTTGAGCATGGCGAGATAATCGTGCAGCCCG
This sequence comes from Pseudochelatococcus contaminans, assembly GCF_014195635.1. Taxonomy (GTDB): domain Bacteria; phylum Pseudomonadota; class Alphaproteobacteria; order Rhizobiales; family Beijerinckiaceae; genus Pseudochelatococcus; species Pseudochelatococcus contaminans. Next base: position 167,369 of record NZ_JACICC010000003.1, read on the forward strand.
TTGGCGATCGGAATGCCGGAGCCGGAGAACGGCCCGGTGCGGTAGGTGAACAGCGGCACGTAGATCTCGTCCTGGGCCTGCGCGCGTTCGATGGCGAAAATCGATGCCGAGGCGATCACGGCCGAAAGGGCAATGGCCTGATATGTCTTGAACATGTCTCTCTCCCGGTGAGTGGGGCCTTTCCGGCTCCCGTTCTTGGCTTCGGTCCCGTCAGTAGGGGAACGGCCATGTCCTGAGCTTCTGCTTCGCCGTCTGCCACAGGCGGGCAAGGCCGTGGGGTTCGACGATCAGGAAGAAGATGATGAGCGCGCCGATGACCATGTGGTTGACGTGCTCCACGGTGGCGGGGCTGACGGAAAAGCCGAGGCTTTCCGGCAGGTAGCGCAGCACGATGGGCAGGATGTAGATGAACGCTGCTCCCATGAACGAGCCGATCAGGCTGCCAAGGCCACCGATGATGACCATGAACAGGATCAGGAACGATATGTGGATGGAGAACACGTCCGGCTCCGCCGATCCCAGATAGAGGAACACCATCAACGCGCCTGCGACGCCGGCGTAGAACGACGAGACGGCGAAGGACAGCAGCTTCGTTTGCAGCAGCTTGATGCCCATGAGTTCGGCGGCGATGTCCATGTCGCGCACGGCCATCCACATGCGGCCGATGCGGCCATGCACGAGGTGGGCGGCGGCCAGCGTCATCACTGTCACGATGGAGAGCACCACGAGGTAGCGCACTTCCGGCAGGGCGTTGGGGCCGGTGATGGCGAAGCCGAACAGCGTGCGGGTGGGCACCTCGATGGCGCCGGAGACGTTGTTGTTCGTCAGCCACGGAATGCGCACGAAGCACCATTGCAGGAAGAACTGCGCCGCCAACGTGGTCACGGCCAGATAAAAGCCCTTGATGCGCAGGCTGGGCAGGCCGAAGAAAACGCCTACCGCCGCCGAGAAAAACCCGGAAATGAGGATCCAGACGATGATGTTGACACCCGGAAACGCGGTGGTGAGCTTGTAACAGGCGAAAGCGCCCACACCCATGAAGCCGGCGGTGCCGAGCGACAGCAGCCCGGTGTAGCCGGTGAGCAGGTTAAGCCCGACGGTGGCCAGCGCATAGACGAGGAACGGGATCATCACCGCGCTGATGAAGAAGCTGTTGCCGAAGAGCGGCACGGCAATGAAGGCGATGGCGATGATGACGGCGACGCCGATCTTGTCCTGAAGGATCGGGAAGATCGCCATGTCATCGGCGTAGTTGGTCTTGAACTGACCGGCCTCACGGTAAAACATGGATCGGTTTCCTTCAGATACGTTCGATGATCTTGTCGCCGAACAGGCCCTGCGGCCGGAACAGCAGGAAGACGAGCGCGATGAAATAGGCCAGCCAGCTTTCGATGCCGCCGCCGACCAGCGGTCCCCAGTAGAACTCGCCCAGCTTCTCGCCTACGCCGATGATGAGGCCACCGACGATAGCGCCCGGCACCGACGTAAAACCGCCGAGGATAAGCACCGGCAGCGCTTTCAGGCCGACGATCTGGAGCGCGAACGACACGTCCGAGCGCGCGCCCCACATGATGCCCGTGGTCAGCGCCACGACGCCGGCCGTGAACCACACGATCACCCAGATCTGGTTGAGCGAGATCCCGACGGACAGCGCGGCCTTGTGGCTGTCCGCCACCGCGCGCAACGCCCGGCCGATGCGCGTCTTCTGGAAGAACACGGCAAGCCCGGCCACCATGATCGAGGCGATCAGCGCTGCGGCGATGTCGAGCTTCTGCAACGAGACGAAGCCGCCGAGAAGCTCGAAATCCACCGAGCCGGTGGGCAGGTACAGCTCCTGCGTGATCATGGATTTGGGGTTGCCGCCGAACACCAGTTCGCCAAGCCCGATCAGGAAATACGTCAGGCCGAAGGTGGCCATGAACAGGATGATGTCCGGCTGGTTCACCAGCGGGCGCAGCATCACCCGTTCCACGCCCACGGCCAGGACGTACATGACGCCCACCGTCAGCACGAGGGCAAGCAGGGCGGGCACGCCGATCTCGAACAGGCCCACCAGCGTCAGCGCCGCGAACACCACCATGATGCCCTGCGCGAAGTTGAACACGCCGGACGCCTTGAAGATCAGCACGAAGCCAAGCGCGATCAGCGCATAGAGCACGCCGGACACCAGTCCTTCCCACAAGGTCTGGATGAGGAGGTCCGGCGCGTCGACCATCTGCACGAAGGGGTCGATGAAGATGCTGTACAGGATGTCCATGGGGGCTTCCTCAGTGCGCCACGCCGAGATAGGCGTCGATGACCTTCTGGTTGTTCTTGACCTCGTCGGGCGAGCCGTCCGCGATCTTGCGGCCGTATTCCAGCACGACGATGCGGTCGGACAGGTCCATGACGACGCCGATGTCGTGCTCGATCAGCGCGATGGTGGTGCCGAACTGGTTGTTGACGTCGAGGATGAAGCGGCACATATCCTCTTTCTCCTCAAGGTTCATGCCGGCCATGGGCTCATCGAGCAGCAGCAGTTCCGGCTCCATGGCCAGCGCACGGCCAAGCTCGACGCGTTTTTGCAGGCCATAGGGCAGGCGGCCGACCGGCGTCTTGCGGATGGCCTCGATTTCGAGGAAGTCGATGATCTCCTCGACGAACCTGCGGTGCTCGATTTCCTCGCGCAGGGCGGGGCCGTGGCGCAGCAGCTGCCAGAAGAAGCCGGAATGCATCTTCAGCGTGCGCCCGGTCATGATGTTGTCGAGCGTGGACATGCCCTTGAACAGCGCCACATTCTGAAAAGTGCGGGCGATGCCCTGCGCCGCCGCTACCGAAGGGCGCATGCGGGCGCGCGTCTTGCCGCGAAACGTGATGCGTCCTTCCTGAGGGTTGTAGAACCCGTTGATGACGTTGAGCATCGATGTCTTGCCCGCGCCGTTCGGCCCGATGATGGCGCGGATCTCGCCCTTGCGGATGTCGAACGACACGTCCGTAATGGCCTTGACGCCGCCGAACCGCAGCGAGACGTTTTCGACGCCGAGCAGGACATCGCCTTTATGCTGGTTGCTGCCGCGCGCGATGCCTGGCGCGCCTCCCGTGCTGCCCATGTGCGGCGCTCCCGTGATATGCGTTATTCTCATGATGCCCCCCCCCCTCACGCGGCTTGTTGCACGGCCGCCACCGGGGCCACGGCTGCGTCGCGGATCTGGACGCGGGCGGAGATGGAGCCCTTGCGCCCGTCCTCGAAGGTCACTTCGGTCGTGATGTCTTCTTCCGTCTTGCCGGAATAGAGCGCATCGATCAGCGGCTGGTAGCGCTCGGCAATGAAGGAACGCCGCACTTTCTGCGTGCGGGTCAGCTCGCCGTCGTCGGCGTCCAGTTCCTTGTGCAGGATCAGGAAGCGATGCACCTGCGCGCCGGCCATCAGCGGCTCCTGCGCCAGTGAGCGGTTCACGTCCTCGACGTTTTTCTGCAACATCTGGTAGACGCGCGGATGCCCGGCCAGTTCCTGATAGGACGCATAGGAAACGTTGTTGCGCTCCGCCCAGTTGCCGACCGCCGTCAGGTCGATATTGAGGAAGCAGGTGACGAAATCGCGCCCGTCGCCGAACACCACCGCTTCCTTGATATTGTGGAAGAACTTGAGCTTGTTCTCCACATACTTGGGCGGAAACAGCGAACCGTCCGCCAGCTTGCCGACATCCTTGGCGCGGTCGATGATCTTCAGATGGCCGTCCGGCTCGAAGAACCCGGCGTCGCCCGTTTTGACGAAACCGTCCTCGGTCAGCGTTTCGGCGGTCTTGTCGGCATCCCTGTAGTACTCGCGGAACTGGCCGGGCGAGCGGAACTGCACCTCGCCGTTGTCCGCGATGCGGATTTCGACATTGGGCGTCGGCGGGCCGACCGTGTCGGCGCGGATCTGCCCGTCCGGCTGGGCGGTGACATAGAGGAAAGCTTCTGTCTGGCCGTAGAGTTGCTTGAGGTTGAGGCCCAGCGAGCGATAGAATGAAAACAGATCCGGCCCAATGGCCTCGCCCGCCGTGTAGGCGGTGCGGATGCGGGTGAAGCCGAGCACGTTCTTGAGCGGCCCGTAGATCAGCACCTCGCCAAGCCCATAAAGCAGCCGCCCGCCAATCGGCACGGACTGGCCGTTGAGCAGCTTTTCGCCATATCGTTTGGCCACGCCGATGAAATGGTGGAACAGCTTGCGCTTCAGCGGCCCGGCATCCTCCATGCGGATCATCACCCGCGTCAGCAGCGCCTCGAACACACGCGGCGGGGCGAAGTAGAAGGTGGGGCCGATCTCGCGCAGATCCTGCTCTGCCGTTTCGGGCGATTCCGGGCAAGCCATGCAAAAGCCCGCCACCAGCCCTTGTGCATAGTTGAGGTAATGATCGCCCACCCACGCTAACGGCAGATAGGCCAGCACCTCGTCGCGCTCGGTCAGCTTGTCGAATGTCACGGTGTCGGTGGCGGCGTCGATGCAACCCTTGGCGGTGAGCACGACGCCCTTGGAGCGCCCCGTCGTGCCGGAGGTGTAGAGGATGATCGATACATCCGCCCCCGTGCCCTGTTCGATGCTCTCATCGATGCGGTCGCGCATGGCGTTTTCGGTGAGCGCGTCGCGGCCGATGGCGATGATTTCGTCGATGGCATGCAGCCGCTCGTGATCGTAATCACGCAACCCGCGCGGCTCGTCGTAGAAGAGGTGAGCGAGGTGAGGCAGCCGGTCCGACACCGACAGCAGCTTGTCGACCTGCTCCTGATCCTGCACGGCGGCGTATTTCACCTCCGCGTTGGCGAGCACATAAGCCAGTTCGTCCGCGACCGCATCGGCATAGACCGGCACCGGAACCGCGCCCAGCACCTGCGCCGCCATCACCGACCAATAGAGCTTGGGCCGGTTGGTGCCGACGATGGCGATGGCATCGCCGCGCCGCACGCCGATTCCCGATAGTCCCGCCGCATAGGCGCGCACGATCTCGTAGCTTTCGGCCCAGGTCCATGTTTGCCAGATGCCGTAGTCCTTGTGGCGGATCGCGGGCCGCGTTCCACGCACGGCTGCATTGTGAGCAAGGAGCTTCGGAAAGGTGTCAGGACGTGCGGAAGCACTCGTCGTCATGACGATAACCCTCCTGTAAAGCCTTGAAAAGGCTGAATGACGTTTCCCCGGAGCCCGTGACGGAAACGTCCGGGCTCTCTTGTGATGATGCAGAATTGCGCGAATTAGTTTTTTCTGCAACCGTCTGCTTGACAGACAGAACAAGGTCTTTCAATATATGTTTGCAGCGCTGTCGGCTTTGCTCATTCAGGCGATTGTCTTACGCGCCATAGGATGCCAGACCGGGAAGATCACGCACCCCGATTCCGGTGCGGTCCACCTGCACAAGCCCTTCTTCCTCCAGTTCTTTCAGTGCCTTGCCGGCGATCTGCCGGGAGAGGCCGCACAGCAGCGCCAGTTCCTCCTGACTGATATCGAGGAAGCGTCCGACGCCGGGATACAGCACCGGATTGAACAACCAGCCCAATGCGCGCGCCACCCGTGGACGTGCCTCGAACATACGGTCGCTGCCAACAGTGGCAATGAATTGCCCCAATCGTTCGTTGAGTTGATGCACGAGAAAGCGATTGAAGCCCACGGAGTTCTCGAAAAGCCAATGGAACGTTGCTTTCTGCATCAGTACGACACGCGAATCGCGCAGGGCGACGATGTCGTACTGGCGGATTTCATCTTTCAGCACCGATCCTTCCCCCACCCAGCCGGATTGCGGGACGCCGGTGAATGTCACGGCCTTGCCATGGGTCGAAACGGTGCCGACCTTGATGATGCCGCGCGCCACGCCGCACCAGTAATTCATCCGGTCGCCTTGATGGCAGATGTAATCGCCTCTGGAAAAATGCTTTTCCACGATACCCCGCGCCGCGCGCTCCCGCTCGGCGGCCGTCAGCTCATGCGACCACGGCGCGATCTGGGATAGATAATCTGCTGTTATCAAAGACTGTCCTGCCCCGTTGCCTGTTCACGGCGTTTCCATCCCGCATCGGCCGATCATCTTTGATGTATCAACCAATTGCCATTTTTATTGATATTCTTGTGGCGGCATTATTCTATGACGTCTATTTTTGCTCAAGTCATTCATTGGTTCAATGGACTGACGCTTTATATTTGAGAAGTATCAAGTACGGGAGGAAACGACATGCTCGATGCGAACCGCTCTACCTTGCTGCTGGTCGACTTCCAGCATCGCCTTGCCCCGGTTATCGACGGCGCCCAGCGCTCTGTCGAGCGGGCGGTTCTACTGGCCAAGGTGGCGGGGCTTGTGGGTGTGCCCGTGATCGCCACCGAGCAAATCCCCGAAAAGCTCGGGCCGACCGCGCCGGAGCTGCAACCCTTTGCCGGGGATGCCATCTCCAAGCACACCTTCAATGCCGCCGGGGAGTCTGATCTGCCGCAGGCGCTGGACCGTGCGCGCGGGCAGGTGGTTGTCACTGGTTGGGAGGCGCATGTCTGCGTGTTGCAAACCGTGCTCGGGCTTGCCGGGCTTGGCTTCAAACCCATTGTCGTTGCCGACGCCATTGGCTCACGCGATCCCTTCAACAAGGACATCGCACTGCGGCGGCTGGCCCATCACGATATCGAGATCGTGACCAGCGAGATGGTGGCTTTCGAGTGGATGCGCGACGCCAACCACCCGGCTTTTCGCGAGGTGATCCGGCTGATCAAGTGATCAGCCGGCTTCCGGCAATGGTTCGAGGCGCAGCAGTTCTGCACCCTCGCCGAGCTGGTCTCCGATGGCGTAGAGCAGTTCCGCCACCGTGCCGTCGACGGGGGCTTTGATGGTGTGCTCCATCTTCATGGCTTCCATCACCGCCAGCGGCTGCCCCTTCGCCACCGTGTCGCCGGCATCGACGAGGAAGGCGACCACCTTGCCCGGCATGGGCGCGGTGAGACGTCCGGCCTCGGCCTCGCTGTCACCCGCATGCGCCAGCGGGTCGATCAGCCGAACCGCGGCGCTGCCGTCGGCGGTGAACACCGAAAACACCTCGCCTGTGCGGTAGGTGCATGCGTGCAGCCGCCGCCCGTCCACCGTGATGTCGCCGGGGCCGGCAAGGGTCAGGTCATGTGCGCTGCTAGCAACGTTCAGCCGCACCTGCCGGTCATCGACGGCGGTGAAGGCCACCGTCTCGCGTGTGTCCCCGTGCTCGAGCACGATCCGCCGCGTCACCGGCCCGCCGATGCGCCAGCCGTTGCGCCGGGACCATGGATCGGCATCGGCTAGAGCGCGTTCCGCCTGCAGAATGTTGGCGACGACAGCCGCCGCCGTCAGCACGAACGGCAGCCCTTCGGTGTGGAACAGCGCGCCGTGCTCGCGTTGGATCAGCGCCGTGTCGAGATCTGCCGTCGCAAACGAGCGGCTGGTGGTGACGTGCCGCAGGAAGGCGACATTCGTGGCCACACCGACGATATGCGTTTGCGCCAGAGCGGCGTCGAGACGCGCCAATGCTTCCTCGCGGGTCGCGCCGTGGACAATCAGCTTGGCGATCATCGGGTCATAGAAGGGCGAAATCTCGTCGCCCTCGCGCACGCCCGAATCAATGCGCACGCCATCGCTCGCCGGGGTGAAGGCCGCGTGCCCCGGCAGACGGAACACGTCGAGATGGCCGGTGGCGGGCAGGAAATCATTGTCCGGGTTCTCGGCGCAGATGCGGGCTTCGATGGCGTGGCCGCGCATCGACAATTCATGCTGGGCCAGCGGTAGCGGCTCGCCGGCGGCGATGCGGATCTGCCATTCCACCAGATCGAGCCCGGTGATGGCCTCCGTCACCGGATGCTCAACCTGCAAACGGGTGTTCATCTCCATGAAATAGAAGGCGAGATCGCCATCAGGCCTCGGCTCGGCGATGAACTCCACCGTTCCCGCGCCGACATAGCCCACCGCCCGCGCCGCCGCGATGGCAGCTTCGCCCATTTCCTGCCGGCGTGCTTCACTGAGGCCGGGTGCGGGCGCTTCTTCCAGCACCTTCTGATGGCGGCGCTGCACCGAGCAGTCGCGTTCGAACAGGTAGACGTAATTTCCAAGGCTGTCGCCGAACACCTGGATTTCGATGTGGCGCGGCCGCTGCACATAACGCTCTATCAGCACGGCGGCGCTGCCGAAGCTGTTGATGGCCTCGCGCTGGCAGGAAGCGAGGTTGTCGGCGAACCCCCCCGGCTGTTCGACGATGCGCATGCCCTTGCCGCCGCCCCCGGCGCTGGCCTTGATCATCAGCGGATAGCCGATGCGCTCTGCTTCTGCGGCAAGCAGGGCTGAATCCTGATCCGCGCCATGATAGCCCGGCACCAGCGGCACTCCCGCCGCTTCCATGAGACGCTTCGATTCCGCCTTCAGGCCCATCGCCTCGATGGCCTCGGCAGGCGGGCCGATGAAGATCAGTCCGGCGTCAGTGCAGGCGCGGGCAAAGTCGGCGTTTTCACTGAGAAAGCCATAGCCGGGATGCACGGCGTCCGCGCCGGTGGCTTTGGCGGCGGCGATGATCTTGTCCCATCGCAGATAGCTGTCGCGCGGAGCTGCGCCGCCGAGGGACACGGCCTCGTCGCAGGCCGCGACGAATTGCGCCCCGGCGTCGACATCCGAATGCACGGCGACGGTGCGGATCGCCAGTTTCCTGGCGGTTGCGGCCACGCGGCAGGCGATTTCGCCCCGGTTGGCGATGAGGATTTTTCGGATTCTCCTTTGGGTCATTGTTCCCCCATTAGCCGTTTCTTGCGATCAACCATGACGGCTTCGTCTTGTTGAGGAAGGATTGCACGCCCTCGCGGCCTTCGTCCGAAGCGCGGATATCGGCGATGCGGCGCGCCGTATCCGCCACCAGCGCGTCGTCGATGGCGCGTCCGCCCACATCCCGGAGCAGGCGTTTGCCTTCAGCCAGCGCAGCGGGCGATGCATCGAGGAACGCGCTGATGTAGCGCGCCACCGCGGCGTCGAGCGCATCGCCGTCCACGGCCTCGTGGACAAAGCCCGTTTGCACGGCGGTTTCGGCGGAAAACACTTCCGCCGTCAGGAAGAAGCGCTGTGCCGCCCGCGCGCCGAGCGCGGCTATGACGTAGGGCGCGATGGTGGCGGGTATCAGGCCCAGCTTGACCTCGCTCAGGCAGAATCGGGCCGTGGCCGCCGCCACGGCGATGTCGCAGGCCGCCACCAGCCCCATGCCGCCAGCGAACACATCGCCCTGCACGCGGGCGATGACGGGCTTCGGCGTTTCGTGAATGGTGCGCAGCATGGTGGCGAGCGCTGTGGCATCCGCGAGGTTTTCGTCATGGGTGTAGTCGGCCATGCGCCGCATCCACGCCAGATCGGCCCCGGCGCAGAACGCCTTGCCCTCCGCCGCCAACACGATGACGCGTGTGTTGCGATCGTGGCCGAGCGTCCTGAATGTGTCGGTCAGCGTGCCGATCAGTGCGTCATCGAAGGCGTTGCGGACATCCGGGCGGTTCAGCGTGACGGTGGCGACGGGGCCGTTGTGTGCGATCAGCAGGTTGCTCATGTCGGTGTCTCTCACATGCGGAACACGCCGAACCGCGGTTCGGGGATGGGCGCGTTAAGGCTGGCTGAAAGGCCCAGCGCCAGCACGCGGCGGGTGTCGGCGGGGTCGATGATGCCGTCGTCCCACAGCCGCGCGGTGGCGTAATAGGGATGGCCCTGATGCTCGTATTGCTCGCGGATCGGCGCGCGAAACGCGGCTTCCTCCTCGGCGCTCCAGGTGCTGCCCCGTGCCTCGATGCCGTCACGGCGAACGGTTGCGAGCACGGACGCCGCCTGTTCCCCGCCCATCACGGAGATGCGCGCGTTGGGCCACATCCACAGAAAGCGCGGCGAATAGGCCCGCCCGCACATGCCGTAATTACCCGCGCCGAATGAGCCGCCGATGATGACGGTGAACTTCGGCACGTTGGCGCAGGCAACCGCCGTGACCATCTTGGCCCCATGGCGGGCGATGCCCTCGTTCTCGTATTTCTGGCCGACCATGAAGCCGGTGATATTCTGCAAAAACACCAGCGGAATGCGCCGCTGGCAACACAGCTCGATGAAATGCGCGCCTTTGGCCGCGCTCTCCGAAAACAAAATGCCGTTGTTGGCGACGATGCCCACGGGCAGCCCTTCGATGTGCGCAAAACCCGTTACCAGCGTGGGGCCGAACCGGGCCTTGAACTCATCGAACTCGGAAGCGTCCACGATGCGGGCGATGATTTCGCGCACGTCGAACGGCTTGCGCGTGTCGGTGGGGATGATGCCGCCGATCTCGCGAGGGTCGTATTTCGGCGGGCGCGGCGCAATGATGTCGAGCGGGCTTTCCTTTTGCCGGTTGAGGTTCGCCACCGCCCGCCGCGCCAGCGCCAGCGCGTGGGTGTCGTCGTTGGCCAGATGATCCGCAACACCGGAAAGCCGTGTGTGGACATCGCCGCCGCCCAGCGCCTCGGCGCTCACCACCTCGCCGGTGGCGGCCTTCACCAGCGGCGGCCCGGCGAGGAAGATCGTGCCCTGATTTTTCACGATGATGGTTTCGTCGCTCATGGCCGGCACATAGGCCCCGCCCGCCGTGCACGACCCCATGACCACGGCGATCTGCGCGATGCCTTCAGCGCTCATGTTGGCCTGATTGTAGAAGATGCGGCCGAAGTGGTCGCGGTCGGGAAACACCTCATCCTGATTGGGCAGGTTCGCGCCGCCCGAATCGACCAGATAGACGCACGGCAGTTTGTTCTGCTGGGCGATTTCCTGCGCCCGCAGGTGTTTCTTCACCGTCAGCGGAAAGTAGGTGCCGCCCTTCACCGTGGCGTCGTTGCAGACGATGACGCATTCGCGGCCTGCGATGCGGCCGATACCGGCAATGACGCCTGCCGCCGGTGCGGAGTCGCTGCCATCCTTCTCCTTGTAGACCTCAAAGGCCGCCATGGGTGCGATTTCGAGAAACGGCGTGCCGGGGTCGAGCAGCAGCTCCACCCGCTCGCGCGGCAACAGCTTGCCGCGCGCCACATGCCTCTCTCGCGCTGCCTCGCCGCCGCCCTGCGCCACCTGCGCCAGCCGCTGGCGCAGGTCGTGGACAAGCGCCCGCATGGCATCCGCATTGGCCTGAAAATCCGCGCTGCGCGGGCTGATCCTGCTGTCGATCGTCGCCATGGCCAGCCTCAGGCGGTTTCGTTGAAGAGTTCGCGGCCGATCAGCATGCGCCGGATTTCCGACGTGCCGGCCCCGATCTCGTAGAGCTTGGCGTCACGCCACAGCCGCTCGACCGGGAAGTCCTTCGTATAGCCGACGCCGCCCAGCGTCTGGATGGCCTCACCGGCGATCCATGTCGCCTTTTCCGCCGCGTAGAGGATGACCCCGGCGGCGTCCTTGCGCAGTTGGCGCGCATGGCCGCCCCGGTCGCATGCCTTGCCGACGGCATAGACATAAGCGCGCGTCGCCTGCCAGGTGGTGTAGATGTCCGCCACCTTGCCCTGCATAAGCTGAAATTCGCCGATGCTCTGGCCGAACTGCCTGCGCTCGTGGATGTAGGGCACCACCGCATCCACGCTTGCGGCCATCAGGCCAAGGGGGCCGCCGGAGAGGACGGCGCGTTCGTAATCCAGCCCGGACATCAGCACCCGCACGCCGTTGCCGACGCCGCCGAGCACGTTGTCCTCCGGCACCTCGACATTATCGAAGAACAGCGGATAGGTGTTGGAGCCGCGCATGCCGAGCTTGTCGAGCTTCGCCCCGGCGGAAAAGCCTGCGAACCCCTTCTCCACGATGAAGGCCGTGATGCCTTTGGCCCCGGCGTCGGAATCTGTGCGGGCGTAGATTACCAGCGTATCGGCATCGCCGCCGTTGGTGATCCACATCTTGGAGCCGTTGAGGATGAAGCGGTCGCCCTTTTTCTCCGCGCGCAGTTTCAGGCTGACGACGTCCGAACCTGCGCCTGGCTCGCTCATGGCGAGGGCGCCGACATGCTCGCCCGAGATCAGTTTCGGCAGGTATTTGCGCTTCTGCGTCTCGGTGCCGTTGCGGTGGATCTGGTTCACGCACAGGTTGGAGTGCGCCCCGTAGGACAGCCCCACCGAACCCGATGCGCGCGACACCTCTTCCATGGCGACGATATGGGCGAGGTAGCCGAGGTTCGCGCCGCCGTATTCTTCGCTGACGGTGAGACCGTGCAGCCCAAGCTCCCCCAGCTTGCGCCACAGATGCGCGGGGAACAGGTTGTCCCGGTCCACCTCTGCGGCGACGGGCGCGATTTCCTTCGTCGCGAAAGCCTGAACCGCCTCGCGCAGGGACTCGACGTCCTCGCCGAGATCGAAATCGAGTCCCAGCCCGTGAAAAGCCATTGTTTCCCTCCCGTTTATTATCGTTGGCGCCGGATTGTCCGATCTTTGAGGATCAGACTAAACCGTCGCGGGCGCGGATTGGTGCCACAATAGTTGCAAATGTTGCCATCATGGCGCAGTCTCGGTGCATGATGCACGGCCATGGAAATGCCCCGGCGGCGGTCACGCCGATTGCTTTTGCGATAGCTATAACAGAGGCTTACGCGTTGCGTGGGCGCTCGCCGGAACAGGCGTTGCGCGAGGCACGGATTGCGCCGCGCCTGCTGGACGATCCGCAGGCGCGCATCACCGCCCAGCAGTTCGAGACGCTGTCGGGCTTTGCCATGCGCGAGCTGGATGATGAGGCGCTCGGGTGGTTTTCGCGGCGCTTGCCATGGGGCAGCCACGGCCTGCTATGCCGCGCGGCGGTGACGGCGCCGGATCTTGGCATCGCCCTGCGCCGCTGGTGCCGCTGCCACGGGCTGCTCACGGATGACGTGCGCCTCAGCCTGACGACGAAAGCCGGGCAGGCGTGCCTGACCATTCACGCGATGCGCATCCCCGACACCCTGCGCGAGTTCTGTATGGTATCGGTTCTGCGCATGGTGCACGGCTTTGCGTGCTGGCTGGTCGATTCGCGCATCCCGCTGGATGATCTGTGGTTTCCCTTCGCCCGCCCGGCGCATGCGGCATCATATCGGGCGATGTTTCCGGGGGAGGCGCGGTTCGAAGCCGAGACGGCGGGTTTCAGCTTCGACGCCGATTATCTGGCGCTGGCGCTCGTGCGCGATGAAGCCGCAACGCGCGCCATGTTGCAGAACGCGCTGATGCTGACCGTGCTGCAATACAAGCGCGACCGCCTGCTGGTGGACAGGGTCAGAAGCCTGCTGAAAGAGCATCTGCGTATAGATCACCTACGTTTGGCAACGGCTGGCTTGCCGACTGCCGAAACGATTGCGGCGGCGCTGGCCATATCGAGCCGGTCGCTGCATCGCCAGTTGCGGGAGGAGGGGGCTTCCCTGCAGCAGATCAAGGATGAGGTGCGGCGCGACAAGGCGATGGATCTGATACAGCGCAGCAACCGGCCCTTGAAGCAGGTGGCGCATCTGGCCGGTTTCCGCAACGAAAAGAGCTTTTCCCGCGCCTTCCGCGATTGGACAGGCCAGTCGCCGGGGGCGTTGCGGCGCGGTTGAAGCGAAGCCGCAAAGGCGAAGCCCGCCGACGATCGCGAGATCGCCGCCGGGCTTCCTGTCGTTCGGGAGGAGTTACACTTGCTCACAAACACGCATGCGGGAGAACACATGCGAGGGGGGAGCATCGGGCCGTCATGCCCGATGCGAATGGGTGAATGGCCGTCAGAACGCGGGAAGCTGGCCCGGGAACTTGTCCTTGATGAGCTGGCGGATGGTGTCGTTCTGATAGGCGGCGACCAGCTTCTTGAACACCGGCTTGTCCTTGTCCTCGGTGCGCACGGCGATGAAGTTGGCGTAAGGGTTGTCCTTGTCCGACTCGATGGCGATGGAATCCTTGCCCGGCGTCAGACCTGCCTGCACGGCGTAGTTGGTGTTGATCGTCGAGGCATCGGTGTCATCCAGACTGCGGGCGAGCTGCGCGGCATCGATCTCGCGGATTTTCAGGTTCTTCGGGTTCTCGGTGATGTCGAGAACGGTCGGCAGCAGGCCGACGCCATCCTTCAGCTTGACGAGGCCCAGCGCCTGCAGAAGCAGCAGCGAGCGGCCGCCGTTGGACGGATCGTTTTGAATGCCGATGGTCGCACCGTCCTTCAGTTCATCGAGAGACTTCACCTTTTTTGAATACAGGCCGATGGGGGCGATGATGGTGTCGCCGATCGGTGTGATCTTGTAGCCCTTGGCCTTGATCTGATTGTCGAGGAAAGGCTTGTGCTGGAAGGCGTTGGCATCGAGATCGCCAGCGGACAGCGCCTCGTTGGGCAGCAGGTAATCGCTGAACACGATCACTTCTACATCGAGACCGTCATTGGCGGCGATCTTCTTCACCTCTTGCCAGATGATCTCGGCATCGCCCGCTGAAATGCCGACCTTCACCTTCTCATGCGCCTGCGCGCCGGCGTGGATCGCCGGGCTCACCGCAAGAGCCAGGCCGGCAAGGGCCGAAAGAAACCAACGCTTCATGTCCGAAACTCCTGAGCAGTATGCCGCCTGTCGTCACATGCAGAGGCCGGCAGGGCTATTATGCTTGATGCTATAAAATCTATAGAATATATGTCAATCGAATTCATGCGAGGGAGACGCGCGGCACATGACAAATTCTGCGGCAACGTCGCTGCCGGCGGGCGACGCAGGGGAAGCGGCGCGAACGGCCCCCGCGCAGCGCGGCGGACGGGTGACGTTCGATGACGTGGGCAGGACGTTCGAGACCCCGGACGGGCAGGTCTGCGCCTTGCGCGAAGTCGGCTTCACGGTGGAGCCGGGCGAGATCTTCGGCATCATCGGCCGCTCGGGCGCGGGTAAATCGACACTGATTCGCACCGTCAACGGGCTGGAGCGCCCAACATCCGGCAAGGTGCTGGTCGAGGATGCGCGCGGCGGGGTTTTCGATGTCGGCAGTCTGACGGTGAACGAGCTGACGCTGCTGCGCCGCGACATCGGCATGATCTTCCAGCACTTCAATCTGCTGTCGTCCAAGACGGTGGAGCGCAACGTCGGCCTGCCCCTGCGCCTTGCCGGTGCGTCGCGGGCGGATGAGGCCCGGCGGGTGACGGAACTGCTCGCCCTCGTTGGCCTCTCGGACAAGCGTGGGCGTTATCCGCGCGAATTGTCCGGCGGGCAGAAACAGCGCGTCGGCATCGCACGGGCATTGGCGCGCGATCCGGGCATCCTGCTGTGCGACGAGGCGACATCGGCGCTGGACCCGGAAACGACGTTGTCGATCCTCGCCCTGCTCAAGGACATCAACCGCCGCCTTGGCCTCACCATCATCCTCATCACCCATGAAATGGAGGCGATTCGCCAGATCAGCGATCGTGTCGCGGTGATCGAGAAGGGGCGCATCGTCGAGATCGGCCCGGTGTGGAAGGTGTTCGGCGATCCGCAGCAGCCGGCAACGCGGGCGTTGCTGACCCCGCATGCGAACGAACTGCCCGACGACCTCGCAGGCCGCATCGCGCCGCTGCCGTCGAGCGATTCCGCACCGGTGTTCGACATCATCTACACAGGCGCGGAAACGGGTGAGCCCAATCTTGGTGCTGTGTTCGATGTGCTTGGCCATGACGCGCGCCTGCTGCACGGCACGCTGGACCGCATTCAGGGGCATGCGCAGGGCCGGCTGCTTGTCGCCGCTCCCGCTGTGCCGGCGCATGAGGCCACCCACGTTCTCGCCCTTTTGAAGAAACTGCCCCCGCGCGCGGAGATCATCGGTTATGTCAGCGGCTCTCTTTAACCTGTTTCTCGACGCCATCTGGGAAACGCTGCTGATGGTCGGCGTCTCCGGGCTGGTGACGCTGGCTCTCGGCGGCCCGCTGGCCGTGGTGCTCGTAACGACTGCTCCTGGCGGTGTGTTCGAGGCGAAGGGTTTCAACCGCGCGCTGGGGGCGGTGGTCAACGCTTTCCGCTCCACGCCGTTCATCATCCTGCTGGTGGCGCTGATCCCTTTCACGCGGCTGATCGTCGGTACGACCATCGGCATCTGGGCGGCCATCGTGCCGCTGAGCATCGCCGCCATCCCGTTCTTCGCCCGCATTGCTGAAGTCAGCTTCCGCGAGGTTGATCGCGGGCTGATCGAGGCGGCGCAGGCCATGGGCGCCAGCCGGTTGCAGATCATCTGGAACGTGCTGGTGCCGGAGGCGCTGCCCGGCATCGTCGCCGGTTTCACCATCACGCTGGTATCGCTCATCTCCTCGTCGGCCATGGCCGGGGCGGTGGGGGCCGGCGGACTGGGCGACCTAGCCATTCGCTACGGCTATCAACGCTTCGAGACCACGGTGATGGTGGCGGTCATCGTGGTGCTGATCGCCATCGTCATGGCGGTGCAAATGACCGGCGATTATTTCGCATACCGGCTCAACAAGCGGTAAGGTGCCCTTTCCCTTTTCAGGAGTCAGTCATGCCGCAAGCCATTTCGATCCCTGACGAGATCGCCGCTTTCAACGACGAGATCGTCGCCATCCGCCGCGATATTCACCAGCATCCTGAACTTGGCTTCGAGGAAGTGCGCACGTCCGCTCTTGTGGCCGAAAAGCTGGAATCGTGGGGCATCGAGGTGCATCGCAACGTCGGGCGCACCGGCGTCGTGGGGGTCTTGCGCGCGGGCGGCGGCAACCGCAGCATCGGCCTGCGCGCCGATATGGATGCCTTGCCGCTGACCGAGGAAACCGGGCTGCCGTTCGCCTCCACCAGCCCTGGCCGGTTCCACGGTTGCGGACACGACGCGCATACGGCCATCCTGCTTGGCGCGGCCCGCTATCTGGCGCAGACGCGCAATTTCGAAGGCACCGTGGTATTCGTCTTCCAGCCGGCCGAGGAAGGGTTGGGCGGTGCGCGGGCGATGATCGCCGATGGCCTGTTCGAGCGCTTCCCGGTGGATGAGATCTATGGCCTGCACAATTCCACCATCACGCCGCACGGGCATGTGCATGTTTCGCCGGGGCCGGTGCAGGCGGGTGCTGACTTTTTCGACATCGTCGTCACCGGCACCGGCGGCCATGCGGCGCATCCCCATGCCGCGCGCGATCCAGTGGTGGCAGCCGCAGCGCTGATCACCGCCCTGCAAAGCATCATCAGCCGCCATGCGCCGCCACGCGAGTCGGCGGTGCTGTCGGTGACATCCGTCAATTCCAACGTGTCCTACAACATCATTCCCGAGACGGTGCATTTGCGCGGCACCGTGCGCACGCTCGATGGCCCGCTGAAGGCACGCATCGCAGAACGCATCCGCGCGGTGGCGGCTGGCGTGGCCGTGGGGCATGATGTGCGGGTGGAGGCTGACGTGCGCGACGCGGTATCACCGCTCGTCAATTCCGCGGAACACGCGCAGGCCATCGCAGACGCCGCCCGCGCGGTTGTGGGGGACGAGAGCGTCACCACCGATTGGCGGCCCAGCATGGGCAGTGAGGATTTCTCGGAGTTTCTCGCCCACGTGCCCGGCGCCTTCTTCTCCCTGGGCCATCATGGCGACATTCCGTTGCACAGCCCGCGTTTCTTCCTCGATGAAGGAATCCTGCCGGTCGGATCGGCGCTGTTCTCCCGTCTCGTCGAGGAACGGCTGAAACCTGCGGGCTAAACCGGCGAGGGGCCATCTGTAGAGTCATCAAATAAAAACGGCGCGGATGGTGCCATCCGCGCCGCTGTTCATGTGATCGTATGGGGCATCAGCCGCCGTTGATTGCGCCGTTGACCAGCGGGAGCACTTCCACCAGGCCGCGGTAGACCATGTCCAGCGCAACATAGAGGATGACGGCCAGACCGATGTAGGCGATCCAGCGGTGCTTGTGCAGCACCTTGGCGATGAAGTTCGCCGCCACGCCCATCAGCGCCACCGAGAGCACGAGACCGAAAATAAGAATTTCTGGATGGTCGCGCGCTGCGCCGGCAACTGCGAGCACGTTGTCGAGCGACATGGACAGGTCGGCAATGAGGATCTGCGTCGCGGCCTGCATGAAGGTTTTCTTCTGCGTTGCGCCGGCGACCTTGCCGTCCTTGTTGATGTCTTCCTCGTGCAGCGCCTCAACGGCGTCGACTTCTTCGTGGTGCTGCACGCGCAGCTCGCGCCACATCTTCCAGCACACCCACAGCAGCAGCACACCGCCCGCGAAGAGCAGGCCGACGATTTGCAGCAACTGGGTCGTGATGGCCGCGAAGAAGATACGCAGGACCGTTGCGGCGATAATACCGATGAGAATGGCCTTGCCGCGCTGCTCCTTGGGGAGACCGGCGGCCGCAAGACCGATAACGATCGCGTTGTCGCTCGCCAGCACCAGGTCGATCATGATGACCTGAAGCAGCGTATAGAACGCGTCCGCTGTCATAAGATAATTTAGAGTTTCTGCCATTTGGCACCCGCCATGAAGGCGGCCGTCGTAAGAGAAACGGCGTCGCGCACCGGCGATCCCCTTGCCTGTGGCCCGCTCAGGGTTTCACAGGATGACTGGATCTAACGATGTCGGACGAGGTTCCTTGCGCTCCAGGCCGCCGGTTTCAGACATCCAGTCCGACATCGCAGTCCATCTGACTGCCAGAGGGGCCCGGGCTGGCGGAATGTCTATATCCCTGCGCGCATCCGGTTGCAAGCCCGGCCGGCAAAAACGACCTGAAGTTGCAAATGGAACGGATCGTCAGCGGCCGCTGGGTGAGCCCAGGAACACGATCACATCGTTCTCATGCACGAGGCCAAGCGTCTTGCGGGCTTCTTCTTCCAGAATGTCCGCATCGATCCTTTCCGCGCGCACCAGTTCGGTGCGGCGATCCCACTCGGCGTGCTCGGCCTTGAGTTTCTCAAGCTCGATCGTCTTCTCGTAGATCTGACGCTTGAACTCGCGCTTGGCCTCAAGTCCGCGCGCGCCATTCTGTGCATGGAAGAGGAAATACCCCACCACGCTCGCCGAGACGGCGTACAGAAAAACTGGTATCAGGATGGCGCGAAGGCGCTTGCGTTTGACCATGGCGGGATGCTAATCCCGTTTCGGTTAATGATGAATTAACGAAGTATTGTCATAGCATATGAGTGGATATATCTGCGCAGACATATGCACGTCTCTGCATTAGTTGTTTATTTTATATAGAAATGTGCCTTTGTCTTGAATTTTTTGAAATAGAGATTTTGAGGTAGATTATGAAAAATTGGTCCGGTAATCAGCTCGAAGGTGTCGAATATACTGTTGAGTTCTTTCATGAACTGACACCCGGGAATCTGCGTTTCGCGCTATTGCAGCACGGCCTCGCCGCACCGCAGGGGCAGGCTTCCTACCTGGAGCTGGGATCCGGCCATGGCCTGACGGCGAATATCATCGCCGCGCTCAATCCGGCTCTCGATGTCGTGGGTGTCGAGCCCGATCCGGCGCGTGTCCGGTATGCGCGGACGCTGGCAGAGGAAGCCGACATCGGCAACGTCAAGTTTCTGGAGCGCAATCTCGAAGAGCTGATTGCCGACTCAAGCCTCGGCAATTTCGATTTCATCGTGCTGCATGGCGTCTATAGCTGGGTCAATGAAGCCGGGCGTGGCCTGATTCGCGATCTCATCCGCCGCAATCTCAAGCCCGGCGGCGTGGTCTTCGTGTCGTACAATGCCTATCCGGGCTGGTCGGCGGGCGCCGTTCTGCAGCGCGTGCTGCACGATGGCGGCGTGCTGGCTGGCGGTGATGCCGCGCGTCAGTTGTCTCAGGGCGTGTGGGCGCTCAATCGCCTCAAGGAGTTGAACGCCGCGTTCTTCGGTGCCAATCCGATTGCCGCGAACCAGCTTGATGATCTGCAAAAGCGTTCGCTGTCTTATCTCGCGGGTGAATATCTGAGCGACGACTGGGGCGCGTTTTTCTTCACCGATATTGTGAAGGCGCTCGGTGAGGCCAAGGTTTCCTACGGCGGGCAGGCCGATCTTGCTGCCCATGCCGACCTGATCAACTTCACGCCGGACCAGCGGCAGTTTCTCGAATCGATTCCGGATCGGAATTTCCGCGAAACCGCGCGCGACGTGCTACTGAATACCTCGTTCCGGCGCGATCTCTACCTGCGCGGCGCGACGACCTTGCCGCGTCAGGCGCAGAAGGATTTGTGGAACAACCAGCGTTTCGTCCTGCTCAACGATCCGGCGGACGTGCCGCGCAAGATCATGGCGCGCGTTGGCGAGGTATCGCTCAATGCCGAAATCTACGACCCGGTGCTGGCTGCCCTGGCTCACGGACCTCAGACCCTCGCGGAACTGCTGGCCGATGCTGGCGTCGCCAAGCTGCCGTGGGAGCAGGTGACCGAAGCCGTGCATCTGCTGGTGCTGCTCAACATCGTGCAACTGGCGCTGCCTGCCGAGGGCGAGGCGGAACGGACGCAGCGCGCCCGCGCGCTCAACACGGCAATCGTTGCGCGCCTTCGCGCCGGCGATGCCGTTCCGGTACTGGCCTCCCCGGTCACCGGCTCGGGTATCGGCCTCGACAGTCTGTCGCAGTCGTTGTTCGCGGCTCATACGGAAGGTGTGGCGGACAAAGCGCCATACGTGCGTCAGCGGCTGGATGAAAAGGGCCACAACCTGATCAAGGACGGTCAGCCCGTTACGGACGAGGCAGCCATCGCGGAACATCTGGACAATGCGGTGGCTTCGTTCGAAACGATAACGCTCAAAATCCTGAAGCGCGCAGGCATCGTCTGATACCGGGCGCAGGTTCCGGAGCTTTAAGTCCGTCCGCGTCGCGCGGGCGGACTTTTTCCGTTCTGACTCAGGCTGTCAGCGTCGGCTCGGTCGTGATGGCGGTTTCCAGCAGGTCGATCGCTGCTTCTACCGCCCGCAGGCGGATGGCAGTGCGTCCTTCGTCAGCGAAGCGATGGGCGATATGCCGGGTGGGATGCCCACGCCGCGCGGCTGCGAAATGCACCAGCCCGACAGGCTTCGCCGCCGAGCCGCCGCCAGGCCCTGCCACGCCGGTAATGGCGACGGCGACGTCGGCGTCCGGCAGGCGATCCAGCACGCCTTCGGCCATGGCCCGCGCCACAGGTTCGCTCACGGCGCCATGCAGCGCTATCAGATCCTCCGTCACGCCAATACTAAGGTGCTTGGCGGTGTTGGAGTAGGTGACGAAGCCACCTTCGACCACGTCCGATGAGCCGGCGATTTCCGTCAGCAACCCGCTGACGAGGCCGCCCGTGCAGGATTCCGCCGTGCCGAGGCGGAGTTTCCGAGCCCGCGCAGCCTCAAGCAGGCTGCTTGCGCGTTCGATCAGACGGGCTGGGAAAAGTGTTGCTTCCGGTGTGTCACTGGTCCGCGTCATGTCGTCCTCACTCGTCAAAGCCGGTTAAAGCCAATCAGGGCCGGTTGAAGTTTCCGGCAGGCGAATCGTGGCGGCCGCCTGTGCCGCGATGCCTTCGGCGCGGCCGGTGAAGCCAAGGCGTTCGGATGTGGTCGCCTTGATGGAAACCCGATCCGGCGTCAGGCCGCAAATCGCCGCGATACGGGCGCGGATGGCCTCGCGATGCGGGCCGACCTTCGGCGTTTCGCAGATCACGGTGGCATCGAGGTGGTCGAGCACGCCGCCGCGTGCGTGCAGCAGCGCCACCGCATGGGCGAGAAACCTGTCCGACGACGCACCTTTCCACTGCGGATCGCTTGGCGGGAAATGGCTGCCGATATCGCCATCCGCCAGCGCGCCGAGCAGGGCGTCGGTCAATGCGTGCAGCACGACGTCGCCATCGGAATGTGCTGTCACGCCCTGTGTATGGGCGATCCGCACACCGCCGAGCCAGATATGGTCACCGTCCGCGAAGGCATGCACGTCGAACCCCGTCCCAACCCTGGTGGTGAGGCGGTTCTCGGGACGCAGGCGCTGTTCGGCGGCGTCGAAGTCGGTCTGCGTGGTCAGCTTCACGTTATGGGTGTCTCCGGGAAAAACCGTCACCGCTGCGCCGGCCCATTCAGCCAGTGCGCCGTCATCGGTGAAGGACGAAAGCCCCTCGCCGCGTGCGCGTGCATGGGCGTCGAGCAGCAGCGGATAGGCGAAAGCCTGCGGCGTTTGCACGGCGCGCAGCCGGTCGCGGTCAGGCGTTTCGACGACGCGGCCGGCTTCGTCCACCTGCTTGATGGTGTCGGTGACGGGCGTGCCGGGAATCGCCGCCTCATGCGCTTGCGCTGCCGCAATGGCCGCATCGATGAGCGCCGCAGACAGGAATGGGCGCGCTGCATCGTGAACGAGCACGATGGCAGGCGGATCGTTGCGCAGGGCGTGCAGGCCCGCGAAGACGGATTCCTGCCGTGTGCCCCCGCCGATAACGGGTTCGAGAAGCCCATCGCGCTGCGGAAGGGCGGCGACGCTTTGCTCGTAGTGCTCTGTATCATCGGCGCCGATGACCACCTGCACCCGGCCCACGGCGGGATGGGCGAGGAAAGCATGAAGCGTGCGGGCCAGCACGGGTATTCCCGCCAGCGGCCTGTATTGCTTGGGCAGGGGATCGCCGCTGGCGCTTGCGCGCAGGCCCCGGCCTCCGGCGACGATGACGGCGGCGATGTCTCTGCGGGCCATTGACGAAACCTCTCATCCGGTCGTGATCTGCAGGCGGGATTTGACGGCCTGCATTGCAGGCATCAGGGTTGTAGGCGACCCGCGCGCGCGGCGCAACACGCGCGAAGACGCATGGCATGGCGCGAAAATGGTTGCGTCGAAACGCGAATGGTTGTTCTTCTGCACTGCAATGATGAACAAAGACAGCATATCGGACCCGGCTGGTGCGACTTCGCTTGCGATAGGCGATATCGCCATCGGCGGACGGGCGTTTCTGGCTCCGATGTCGGGCATCACCGACATCGGCATGCGCCGTGTCGCCATGCGTTTCGGCGCGTCGCTGGTGGTGTCGGAAATGGTCGCTTCCGACGATCTGGCCGCCGGTGACGAGGAAGCCCGCACCCGCGCCGAGGGCGAGGGCGTGACGCCGCACATGGTGCAACTGGCCGGTTGCGATCCGCGCTGGATGGCAGAAGGCGCGCGCGTTGCCGAGGCGGCGGGCGCGCAGATCATCGACATCAATATGGGTTGCCCGGCCAAGCGCGTCACCGGCGGCTGGTCCGGCTCGGCGCTGATGCGCGATCTGGACCACGCGGTGACCCTCATCGAGGCAACCGTCGCCGCCGTCTCGGTGCCGGTCACGCTCAAGATGCGCCTCGGCTGGGACCATGACTCGCTGAACGCGCCCGAACTGGCCCGCCGCGCGGCGCAGGCCGGCGCACGCATGATCACGGTGCATGGGCGCACCCGGCAGCAATTCTACAAGGGGCAGGCGGACTGGCGGGCTGTCGCCGCCGTGCGGGCGGCAATTCCCGGCGTTCCGCTCGTCGTCAACGGCGATATCGCAACCGAGGATGATGCCCGCGCCGCGCTGGCATCGTCGGGCGCTGATGCGGTGATGGTGGGGCGGGCTGCTCTGGGCCAGCCGTGGCGCGTCGGCGCCATTGCACGGGCGCTCGGTGGGGGTGCTGTTGGCGCTCCCCCGCACGACCAGCGTCTGGCGGGCGCTGTCGAACATTACGAGACGCTGCTCTCCACATATGGCCAGCGCATGGGCGTTCGCCACGCCCGCAAACACCTTGCCGGATATGCCGAGGATGCGATAGCCGGGCCTGCGCCCGCCGTCGATGCGGCAGAGGCGGTGCGCCTGCGTGCACGCATCGTCGTCAGTGAAGACCCGGCGGAAGTGATCCTGATCCTGCGAAAGCTTTATGGCCATGCCGACGCATCCCTTGCCGCCTGAAGAAGCGGGTATCCTCGCCATCCTGCCGCTGCCGGTGTTGGCTGTCGGGGGGGATGGGAGCGTTGCTTATGCCAATGCGGCCGCCGAGGCGTTCTTTCATCTCAGCCTGCCCGTGCTGCGGCGCCAGCGCCTGCCGGACCTCATCGCTGCCGGTTCCCCCGTGCTGGCCATGGTGGAAGAGGTGCGCGAGAACGGCGCGGGCATGACGGGCTATCGCGTGGATCTGGCGCTGACGCGCCAGCAGGAGGAGCGCATCGTCGATGTCTTCGCCGCACCCGCCGCAGACGGATCCGTTGTGCTTCTGCTTCAGGAACGGACAAATGCTGAAAAAATGGGCAGGCAACTGACGCATCGTGCGGCATCGCGCTCGTTGACGGCGCTCGGCGCGATGCTGGCGCATGAAATCAAAAACCCGCTGTCGGGCATTCGCGGTGCGGCGCAATTGCTGGAAATGTCCGTGCCGGACGATGACCGCGTTCTCACCCGCCTGATCTGCGACGAGACGGACCGCATCGTCAAACTGGTCGAGCGCATGGAAACGCTGGGCGAGGGGCATCCTGCCGCACGGGAACCCGTCAACATCCACGATGTGCTGGATCATGTGCGGCGGCTGGCAGGCTCCGGCTTTGCGCGGCACATCCGCTTCATCGAAAGCTACGACCCGTCCCTGCCGCCTGTGCATGGCAATCGCGACCAGTTGATTCAGGTGTTCCTGAACCTCGTCAAGAACGCTGCCGAGGCCATTGAGGACAGTCCCGATATTGCCGACGGGGCGGGTGAAATCATCCTTGCCACCGCCTATCGCCCCGGCATGCAGATGCAGCTTGCCGGGCGCGAGCGGGTGCGCCTGCCGCTGGAAATCAGCGTGCGCGACAACGGCCCCGGCGTGCCGGCAGACATGCTTCCGCATCTGTTCGATCCGTTCGTAACGACGAAGACGGGCGGAACTGGCCTCGGTCTTGCATTGGTTGCCAAGATCGTGGGCGAGCACGGCGGAATTATCGAATGCGACAGTGTCGCGCGCCGCACCACGTTCCGGGTTTTGATGCCCATCGTGGCCGGGCGCGGTGCAACCTCGCCGGATGCCACGGGGGAGATGGCGCAAACGGAGTAACAGATGGGCCGAGCAACGATCCTAGTCGCCGACGATGATGCCTCGATTCGCACGGTCCTCGCCCAGGCGTTGACGCGGGCAGGTTACGACATTCGCACCACCGGCCACGCCGGAACGTTGTGGAGCTGGGTATCGCAAGGCGAGGGCGATCTCGTTGTCACCGACGTCGTGATGCCGGACGAGAACGCTTTCGACCTGTTGCCGCGCATCCGGCAGGCGCGCCCCGATCTGCCGGTGATCGTCATGAGCGCCCAGAACACATTCATGACGGCCATTCGCGCCTCGGAGCGGGGAGCCTACGAATATCTCCCCAAGCCTTTCGATCTGAAGGAACTGGTCACCATCGTCGGCAGGGCGCTGTCGCGTCCGCGCGGTATTGGCGTTGGGGCCAGCAACGAGGTGGAGGAAATTCCGCTCATCGGCCGCTCCCCGGCGATGCAGGACATTTATCGCGCCATGGCGCGGCTGATGTCGACGGACCTGACGGTGATGATCTCCGGCGAGTCGGGCACTGGCAAGGAACTGGTTGCCCGCGCCCTGCACGATTACGGCAAGCGCCGGGGCGGTCCCTTCGTGGCGGTCAACATGGCCGCGATCCCGCGTGATCTCATCGAATCGGAACTGTTCGGCCACGAGAAAGGTGCTTTTACCGGCGCGCATGCCCGCTCGCCGGGGCGCTTCGAGCAGGCGGAAGGCGGCACGCTCTTCCTCGATGAAATCGGCGATATGCCGATGGAAGCGCAGACGCGCCTGCTGCGCGTTCTGCAGCAGGGTGAATACGCCACGGTGGGTGGCAAGGCGTCCGTGCGGACCAATGTGCGCATCATCGCCGCGACCAACAAGGATCTACGCCAGTCCATCGAGCTGGGGCACTTCCGCGAGGATCTGTTCTTCCGGCTCAACGTGGTACCCCTGCGCCTGCCGCCGCTGCGCGAACGGTCCGAGGATGTGCCGGACCTCGTGCGGCACTTCCTGGCCCGTGCAACCCGGGAAGGGTTGGCCCCCAAGCAGATCGACGCCGTCGCCATGGACAGGCTTATCCGTTATCGCTGGCCCGGCAACGTCCGCGAACTTGAAAACCTCGTGCGACGCCTCACGGCGCTCTATGCGCAGGAAACCATCACCGCGCCGGTCATCGAGGCGGAACTCGATCTGGCTTCCGCCCCGCCGCCCGTCGTCGCGGCGGCGCGCGAGACCTCATCCAATGAAGCGCTGCCACTGTCGCAGGCGGTGGACCGCTATCTGAAACAGTACTTCGCCTCGCTGGGCGGCGCGTTGCCGCCGCCCGGGCTATACCATCGCCTGTTGCGCGAGGTTGAGGCGCCCCTGCTCACGGCAGTCCTCACCGCGACCAACGGCAACCAGATCCGTGCGGCGGAATTGCTCGGCCTCAACCGGAACACCCTGCGCAAGAAGATCCGCGATCTCGACCTGCCGATCATCCGTCAGTCAAGCAGCGGGCCGGGACGATAGGCCGCATCTTTGTTGCAAGAGCAGTGGATTTGCCATTCAATGAATATGCCTGAAAACCCGCTTCGGCGGGTTTTCTTGTCAGTTTAGAATGTGAAGGACGGTATCAATATTTATATTCAGGAATAAGTTTTATCTATTTGACGTCAACGGCAGGCATTGTGCTCATATTCAGTCGTCGCGAGGGGCGCTATGGGCAGGATCATCGGGGCTGTCATTCTGGCAGCAGTATTCATCTCACCGACATCGTCACACGCATGGACGTGCAAGCAAGCGCGAAGCTGCGACGAGGCGGTGCGGGAATGGTGCGCGGGATATGCCAGGGCTGACCGGGACAATGACGGCATCCCTTGCGAGAATGTCTGTAAATCACGGGCGCAAGTCGAAGCCGCCAAAAAGCGCGGAGCATGCGGGCGATTTTGACATCTGGGCTCACGAGCCTACTCAGCCACGCACTCACTATTGAAATGCTGTAGACGCGCCGCGAAAGCTGCATAATCCAGCAACTTGCGAACATGATACATCAGGTTTTCTAGGAAGATTTTTACCGCTTAAATGGCGGGAGTGACGGGGCTCGAACCCGCGACCTCCGGCGTGACAGGCCGGCGCTCTAACCAACTGAGCTACACCCCCAAGGAACGATGTCTTCGTTCGCTGCGGTGATTGTGAATTAACGGTCGCGCCCACGAGTGTCAAGCAGGGTTCATAAACAAAAAGCCGGCCGCCTGTGGCATCCTGTGGGTAACTTGCCGCCTTACTATCTCATGGCGACGCAACACATTGCTCCAGAAGCAGAAAAGGGCGCAGAAACCTGCGCCCCTTTCATATTCGTCTCTGCGACCAGGCTTATTGTGCGGCCGTTGGCTGCTGGCCGGGATCCAGCGGGGGCTGCAACTGCGACGGCCGCGCCCAGCGGGGCAGGGCGTTGGCAATGCGCACCCGCAGGCTCGCCCAGTAGGTGAACTCGTTGAAGCGCGACCCTTCCAGCAGCGCGATGCCCGTTGCGGCGAGGAACGGCAGGCTCTGCACCAGCAGCACGACGGCGTAGATATTGATCTCACGCACTTCGTTGACATTGGTGAAGAATACCAATCCAGCGGCGGCAACCAGCAAACCACCCAGAATCGCCTCCCAGAAAGCGGTGAAGGCCGCGCCCTTCCGCTTCTTGCCGCCCTTCGCGGTCACGGTGAAGGGGAGGTTATCCTTGATGACGCCATCGGCCACAGCCTTGGCCACCACGAACTGCACGCTCATCGCTGCAATTGCCGCACCGATCATCTGGCGCGCGGGAATACCGACCCGCATCCCGTATGTCGACGTGAAGTGCAGCAGCGACACCGCAAAGGCCGCGATGATTGGCAGTGTCAGGATGCGATCCGGAATAGCGATGCCGGCGAAGACGACGATCGGCACCCAGATCAGGTTGAGAATCGCCACCAGCACACCAAGGGTCTCCGCGCCGAGCCAGTTGACCCAGCCAACCGTGAACTCACGCTTCTGGGCGGAGCTCAGCCGCACGCCGCTTCCCGGCAGCATGCGCCGCCAGTGCTTCTTGACGATCTGCGTGCCCCCATAAGCCCAGCGGTGACGCTGCTTGCGGAAGGCTTCGAACGTATCCGGCAACAGCCCCCAGCCATAACGGCGGTTGGTGTAGAAAGCGCGGTAGCCCATCTGCATGATCGTCAGGCCGAGATCGGTATCCTCGCAGATCGTCTCGGACGGCCAGTTGCCCGCCGCCATCAGAGCCTCGCGGCGCAGCAGGCACATGGTGCCATGCACGACGATGGCGTCGGCCTCGTTACGCTGAACCATGCCGATGTCGAAGAAGCCGGCATATTCGGCGTTCATGATGTTGTGCATCACGGACTGATCGCCATCCCGGTGATCCTGCGGAGCCTGCACGATGCCCACCTGCGGATCGGCGAAGGCAGGCACGAGATCACGCAGCCACGCCGGATCCACCACATAGTCCGCATCGATCACGCCAATGATTTCAGCGTCCGGCGCGGTGTGCAGGAGAGCCTCGCGCAGTGCGCCGGCCTTGAAGCCCTTCACGTCGAGAAGGTTGAGGAACTTGAACCGCTCGCCAAGCATGCGGCAATGTTCTTCGATCGGCTGCCAGAACGCCGGGTCGGGCGTGTTGTTGATGGCGACCACGCACTCGAAGTTCGGATACTGAAGGCGAGCGACGCTAGAAAGCGTCTCCTTCAGCATCTCCGGATTCTCGCGATAGGCCGGAATGTGGATCGACACTTTGGGGGCAAAGTCGCGGGTGGCTGCATTGACCTGCGTGCCGCTGGCGGACGTGAACAGTCGCGACGGCGCACGCCCGAAGGCGATCTGCGAAATCTCCTCGATTCGGCTGAGCGCGATCATCACCAGCGGGATCAGCAGCACGAGGCCAAGGCCCAGCGCTATCGCGCCACCCCACGTGAAGTAGTGCAGATACCAGTATTCGATGACGACTGCGAACCACGCTCCCGCCGTGTTGGCGGCAATGCTCAGCAGCAGCGCCTGCGGCAGCGTCACACCGGCGATGGTGAAGATCGGCAGCGACAACAGCAATCCGATCAGCATGGCGCCAAGCGCAATCTTCCACCAATCCGCATGGGTAATATCGCCGGTCAGCTCGAATTTCGGCTGACGGTCGGCATCGAACAATCCCCAATACGGACCGACGGAGCCTTCAAAGAACTTCCACGGCTGATCAATCGCTTCGATGATGTTGTAGTCGGCCCCGAACTGCTCGGCACGGGCCAGAAACTCGCGGATAACCTGTGCCTGAATGGCCCGGCCCGGGTTGGCGATCTTCATGTTATAGCCGGCACTGGGCCAGCCAAACTCGGCTATGACTACGTGCTTGCCGGGGTAGGTCTCGCGCAGCTTGTTGAAGACGCTGATGGCCTGATCGACGGCCTGATCCTCGGGCACGCCTTCCCAGTAGGGCAGGATGTGCACGGCGATGAAGTCCACGGCGGCGACCAGTTCGGGATACTCGAACCAGACCGAGGGAATATCACCCGTGGTCACCGGCAGGCCGGTCTCGCGGCGCACGCGCTGGATGTACTGGATCAGCTCCGGCACCTTCAGGTCGTCACGGAAGACGGTTTCGTTGCCGACCACGAGGGAACTGACATTGCCGCTGCGCTTGGCAGCCGCAACGGCGTTGGCGATTTCAAGCTCGTTCCGCTCGGTATTCTTGTCGAGCCAGACACCGATCGACGTCTTGAGGCCAAATTCGGCGGCGATGGGCGCGACAAGCTCCTGCCCGGCGGTGGATGCGTAGGTACGCACCGCCTTGGTGAAGGGCGCGAGCACTTTCAAATCCGCCCGGATCTGCTCTTCGGTCGCAACGCCTCCGTCTTCCGGATTCACGTTCTTGCCGAAGGGGGCATACGATACGGACGATAGCTGAATGGGAACGTCAGGGGCCGAGGTCGTCTCTCTCAAGACGTACCAGAGGCCGGCATGCGCGGCAGCGACTAACGCGACGACAAGAATGACGACGACACGCATTTCACATCCATAGATGCTGGTAAGCAAACGCCAGGGTTGCTTCAACAGATTTCCGTGCTGTTGCTCAGCACAAGCTCCGCTAGAAACAAACGACCTTACTCCGGATTTGTTTCCTGGAAAATATACACAGTTCGTTTTCGCGAAGTTAACGAATTTTTAACCTTAATGAACTTACCACTCCGGGGCCTGTCGAGGAAGCGGTCAGGCGGGTTTCGGCGCGGCTTTCGGTATTATGGTAAACGATGGCTGCGGCGATTTGTCGATTGTGTCAGGCCGGGGTATTGATCACACCGACGGCGTCATCCTTGCTTTGAAAAATGTCTATTGTTTGATCGGCTATCAATATCGATGAGCCGCGATTACACGCGCCGGTGGCATCACATGAGCGTTATTGGCCACGCGGCACGGCGCGGTAAAATGCTTGCAATCATGAAATAAACGCGGACCACCAGATGTCTGGCGGCCCTGAAATCGCAACTGGCGAGCCGTCGAGGACGGCTGCGAAGGTTGACGTTACTGCCCTTCCGGCTTCGTTTCCGGTGCTGGAGCGGCCGGGGGAGGCGGCGGTAGCAGATTGGGATCACGCCAGCAGGCGCTTACCTTGGCATTCAGTGTGTCCGGCTGCTTCGGGTCGATCGGGCCTTGCCGCACGATGCAGCTGAAAGCCTGCTGCACATGGACGCCGGGGCAGTCGAAGCGGTCGTAGAGCGACAGGTGACGCTTGGCGGTGTCGATGTCATCCCGCCACAGCAGGTTGACCGCCCTGCGGCCGAACCACACGCATTCTGCCCGGCCGGCGCCATCGGGAAGATCCTCGATTTCGATGTACTCTTCGGGCTTCGCTGCCTCTTCAGCCGGTGGCTGGCCGTTTGCCTCGCCCTGCGCGGGCGGAGCAGTCTGCTCCTGAGGAGCCGGCTCCTGGGCCATAACGGATGGAGTTGCACCGGCGATCATGAGGCAGGAAAGCAGGGCGAGAAGACTACGGTGGCCGTGCATATTCATGGAATCCCAAAAGAGATGAGGCATCGACAGATCGAGTGTCCCAAAGCTTCAACGTCCGAAACGGACCTGTGCCGTCCTCTCTGGCCCGGGCAGGCCTCGCTCGACGTCACACGTCCCGCTCAGGCTTGTCCCGAGGCCTTGCATCGCGACACTGTTGCAGCAGGGGTACGTAATCCCAACTCGATGCAATTGTCCAGCAGCAGAATGCGTTAGGCAACTTGCGCGCAGGACAATCTATCGAGCCGATCCATCGAATTGAACGCGAGCGACGTTAATATAAAGTATCAAACGTTAGATGTTCTCTCATCTACAACGTGACCCGCCCATGAAATCCTGTGCCACCCGGTGGCGATGTGTCGTAATCCGTTTGCTTTCCAAGCGAATCCGAACCAAAAAAGCAGCCGTCGTCGCCGCGACGTGCCGTTGTCCGAGGATGTTTCATGCGCATACCCGCGATTCTGTTTGTCGTCATATCGGTTCTTGTTGCCGCCTTCTGGGCCTTTGTCGGGCAGCCGGTGCCGATGCCGCCGTCGCCGCTGGTGGCGGATGAGAAACTGCAATGCGTGTCATATGCGCCTTTTCGGGATGGCCAGTCGCCGCTTGGCGACAACACGGTCATCACGCCGGAGCAGATCGACGATGATCTGGCGCGGCTGGCGAAGGTCACGGATTGCGTGCGCACCTACGCTACCGAGCTGAACCTCGACAAGGTGCCGGAGATTGCGCGCAAGCACGGCCTCAAAGTGCTGCAAGGCATCTGGCTCGGCGGCGATCCGGCGCATACGGCGAAGGAAATCGGCGTCGGCGTGCAACTTGCCCGGCAGCACGACGACGTGATTATCGGTCTCATCGTCGGCAACGAGGTGCTGCTGCGCGGCGAGATGTCGGCGCAGGATATTGCCGCAACGATTCGCCGAATCAAGGAACGGGTCGACGTGCCCGTGACTTATGCCGATGTCTGGGAATTCTGGATGCGCCACCGCGAGCTGGCCGACGTGGTGGATTTCGTCACCGTTCATATCCTGCCGTATTGGGAGGATTTCCCCGTGCCGGCAGAGGAGGCTGGCGCGCATATCGATTCGATCCGCGAGCAGGTGGCGCGCGCCTTTCCGGGCAAGGAAATCCTCATCGGGGAAACAGGCTGGCCCAGCGCCGGGCGCATGCGCGAGGGCGCGCTGCCGTCGCCGTCCGCCCAGGCCCGGGCGCTGCATGACATCCTGACCATTGCGCATCAAAAGAATTATCGCGTCAACGTCATCGAAGGCTTCGACCAGCCATGGAAACGCAGGCTGGAGGGCACTGTCGGCGGTCACTGGGGTATCTTCGATGCCTATACGCGCGCACCGAAATTCGCCTGGGGGCAACCTGTCGTCGATCATCCCTATTGGAAATCCGCCGCGCTTGGCGGCATCCTGCTGACGGGAGCGATTTTCGCGGCTGCCGCAGCAGGACTGCGCCGGCGTCCGGCAGCGCTGCCGTCGCTGCGCTGGCCGGTGTGGACGTTCGTCGCCGTTTCAGCCCTCGCCGCCGGCGTGACAGCAGGCTGGGCTGTCGCGAAGCTGCCGCTTGAAAGTCTTCATTGGTGGGACTGGCTGCGGTCGGGAGTATTGGTTTTTGTGGCCATCGCTTCGCCTGTTGTCGCCGCTCTGGCGCTGACGGCCGGTGTGCGGCTGCCATCGTTTGCCGAGGTCTTGTCACCGCGGGCAACGCCTTCCGCAGTTGGATCAGGCCTCGATAGCACCGGGCGTCTGCTGGGGTGGCTGCTGATTGTGCTCACGCTGCTGGCAACCGTTTCAGCGTTGGGGCTGGTGTTCAACCCCCGCTACCTGAGCTTCCCGTTCGCCGCGATGACCGGCGCGGTCTTCGCCTTTATCGGGCCGGCGTTTGCTGGCCGGTGGCAAGGCTTGCCGCGTGCGGCGAGAAGGCGTGGGCTGTCCGAAACGTTCTTTGCCGCCACCCTTGCCGGGGCCGCCATCTATATCGTCCTCAACGAGACGGTCAGCAACTGGCAGGCAGTGTGGCTCGGTGGCCTGTTTCTTATTCTGGCTGCAAGTCTGATACGGGCGCGGGACGGGCAAAAGCCAGCATGAGCAGCGCGAGCGCGAATGCCGACAGGGCCGTATTATAAAGCACGATGCCGGCGCCTGCCGCCAGCAGGGCAATGCCGAGCAGCACGACATGGGGACGGATGAGGTGCAGCACCGCCGCCCCCAGCGCTACCGCGCCGAACACATTGTTGTCGAACAACGCCACGGTAATGGCGCGAACCTGGCATCCGGCCGACGGCAGGCCAGCCTGACATGCGAGGCCCACGTTCGATGCCTCCACGAGCATGAAACGCACGTAGAGGCCCCAACCCAGCGCGCAAAGACCGATGGCTATCAGGACATTGCCAGCCTTGGGCGAGGGCACGAAAAGCGGACGTCCGGTCATGAGGGGCTCTCGATATATTTTGTGGCAGGGCGCTGATCCAATGGTCAAACCACGAGCGCATCGCTTTGGTACGCGTCCCGATTCTCGTGCATATACCATCGAATCATGATCATGGCATCTGCACGCCAGCTCGCGAATTCAGATTTGCAGATGTTGATTTGCAAGTGTCGATCCGCACGCATCAATTTGCAGCAAACCACGTTTATAATGATTTGCGAGTGGCACGCTTTCAAGTCAATCAGCCATCTGACTTCGTCGAGAAAATGTCTCGGCTCACAACCATGTAGCGATTCCTCACTTCAGTCGAGCGTCAAAATTATATGGTATGGTAAGCGTTTGCAGTAACATTCAGAATTCTACATTTTTACGGAACCTGTATTCAAATCGATGATTTGATCCGAACGCAAGAAGTTCCATGGAACCGAGACTTTCTTGCCGCCGATCGTATCATTGCCTGGCAGTGGAGCATGTTGATGACTGTCGTGGATGCCCCCTCGTCGTTGCTGGCGTGGTCTGGCGGCCTTGGGCGGCTGTTCCGGCCTGTCGGGTATGCAAGTGATTTCGATATCTGCGAACAGTTCGATCCATGGCTTCTGCAATGGCGGTTGGCGAAAACCTGTCCGGCTGATCTGGCGGCAGTATCGGGGTTGAGCGAGGCGCTGCGTCTGGTTTTTACAACTGTGCATGCGCGGCGGGCGCCAGTGGGCGTCATCGGCCCGCGCGATGCAACGGACGACGAATATGGCATGGCCGAATCACTGGGTCGCCTGTTGGCAGTTCATGGCCTGCAAATGATTTGCGGCGGCATGGGCGGTGTAATGGAAGCGGCTTGCAAGGGGCATCTTCAGGCGGGGGGCGCTCCGGTTGGCCTGCTGCCGCAGGATGAGTGGAATAGCGGTAATCCCTATGTCGCCATTCCGATTGCCACCGGGATCGGGGCCGCGCGCAACGCTATCATCGCGCGTGCGAGCATCGTGCTCGTAGCTGTCGGCGGCGGCTACGGAACATTGACCGAGATGGCTTATGGCCTGCACTTCAACCGTCTGGTTCTGGGGCTTGGTAAAACACCGTTCGTTGCGGGAGCCGTGCCCTGCGCCTCTCCCGCAGAGGCGATCAGCCGCGTGGCCGGGCATGTGCTCGAACGGATGAATGATCCACCTGCAACTGATCAGACAGGAATTACTAAAGATAGATAAGTTCACTGGTCGCTCTTCGATCAATCCTGCGCTGTGGTGCAAGAACTATGCACAGGCAAGTCATGCGTCTGCCATGATCTCATAGATGATTTTTGGCAAGGGATCAGGAGATTCCGGACATGAAAATTTGCACGCAAAAGTGTTTAGTCAAAAGTATTATCCCGCAACCGCCGCTCCATCAAAACCTGCAGTTTATATAACATTTTGTTTCCTTGAGACGGAACAGGCGGGAAATGATGTGTTTGGGTCAGTTTTTCATGGAAAATATTATGGCACTGGATGCGACTTCTATTGGCTCTGCTGAAGTTTGTCTCTCTTTTGTCGGTCAATATTGTGATTGTTTAAAAAGATGAGTTTGTCCAGTCTTGTGCTGTGACACCAACGGATATGTTCCTCGCGTATTGTTGAAGCCTTTGTGTGCCGGATAAGCACTTTCACTGAATTGTTTTGACGCGTTGAGTGTGCTGATCTCCAGAAACAACAGTTTCCCGGGCCTTGAGAATCATGGGACAGGATGGAGTTAAGAAGGCAATGGTTGCGCGGCTGCAAGTGCAAAATAATGTGGATCTATCGGCGCGCCAGGAAGAAATATTATCGATTGTGCACCATCAGGGATTTGCCACCATTGAGGCATTGGCCCGTCATTTCGACGTGTCGACCCAGACCATTCGCCGCGATATCATTCACCTTGATGAAATGCTTCTCCTGCAACGCTTTCACGGCGGCGCGGGCGTGCGTGAGGCAACCGTCCGGCTCGGCTATGCCGAAAAGCGCATTACCGCTGCCGAGGCGAAAGAGCGTATTGCCCGCCTGACCGCAGCCCGGATCCGGTCGGGCGATGCTGTTTTTCTGGATGTCGGCACTACGGTCGAGGCCGTCGCACGTGAACTGCGCGGCCGTCATGATCTGCGCATCTTCACATCAAGCCTCGCGGCGGCCACGATCTTCTCCGCGGATCAAGGCATGCAGGTTTTCGTCACCGGCGGCGTCCTGCGCGGACCTGACGGTGCGCTGACTGACGAATGGACGCGCGATGCCATCTCCCGTTTCCGTTTCGATGTTGCGATCCTGGGTTTTTCAGGTGTCGACGATGACGGGGCGCTGATGGATTTCGATCTTGCCAAGGTGGCGGTCAAGCAACTGGCGGCTGCTCGTGCCTCACAGGTCATCGCGGTCGGCGAAAGCGCCAAGTTGCTGCGTCCGGCAATCGTACGTGTGCTGGCGGCTGAAGAAATCGATGTGCTCGTCACCAGCGAGGCACCTGCCGCGCCGATAAGTGAAAGACTCGTCAAGGCCAATGTCGATGTTGTTTTCGACTGTATTGATGAGTCTGGCGTTTTGCAGAACGGAAGCGTCTGATCGAACAGTTTGCGTTCAAGTCTCTCTATTGAGTTGAACGCAAACTGTTCCAGAAGTCAGTTGTCGAGGAAGCTGCGCAGCTTGCGCGACCGCGACGGGTGCTTGAGCTTGCGCAGCGCCTTTGCCTCGATCTGACGGATACGTTCACGCGTCACCGAGAACTGCTGTCCCACTTCCTCCAGCGTATGGTCGGTGTTCATGCCGATGCCGAAACGCATCCGCAGCACACGCTCTTCACGCGGAGTCAACGAGGCGAGAACACGAGTCGTCGTCTCGCGCAGGTTCGACTGAATCGCCGCATCGATGGGCAGAATGGCGTTCTTGTCCTCGATGAAATCACCAAGATGGCTGTCTTCCTCGTCGCCGATGGGGGTTTCGAGTGAAATCGGCTCCTTGGCGATTTTCAGAACCTTGCGCACTTTCTCAAGCGGCATCGCAAGCTTTTCGGCCAGCTCTTCCGGTGTGGGCTCGCGACCGATCTCGTGCAGCATCTGGCGCGATGTCCGGACGATCTTGTTGATCGTCTCGATCATATGCACCGGAATACGAATCGTGCGCGCCTGATCGGCGATAGACCGGGTAATCGCCTGACGAATCCACCACGTTGCATAGGTCGAGAACTTGTAACCGCGCCGGTACTCGAACTTGTCGACCGCCTTCATCAGACCGATGTTGCCTTCCTGAATGAGATCGAGGAACTGCAAACCACGGTTGGTGTACTTCTTGGCGATGGAGATAACGAGGCGCAGGTTTGCCTCGATCATTTCCTTCTTCGCCTGCCGCGCTTCCTTCTCACCCTTCTGGACGAGGGACACGATCTTGCGGAATTCGAGGATCTCAAGCCCGGTTTCCGTGGCGAGGATCTGGATTTCCTGACGAAGCTCGCGGATGCGGTCCTTGTCCCCCGCGACGAACTCCTTCCATCCGCGTGTGCCGAGCTTGGACACGCGCAAGATCCACTTCGGGTCCAGTTCGGAGCCCTGATACTGGCGCAGGAAGTCATCGCGCGTCACGCCATAGCTCTCGGCAAGACGCATCAGCCGGCCTTCAAGGCCGATCAGGCGCTTGTTGATGTCATAGAGCTGCTCGACCAGCGCATCGATGCGGTTCTGGTTGAGGGACAGCGACTTGACGTCGACAATGATGTCGTCCTTGAGCTTGCGGTACTTGCGCTCCTGCGCCGGCGACAGCTTGAGATTCTGCAGGCGGTTCTCGATGTCCTGATCCTGCAGGCGGCGCAGCTTCTTGTAATTGTCGGCGATACGGTCGAAGGTTTCGAGCACGCGGGGTTTCAGCTCAGCTTCCATCGCTGCGAGCGAAACGTTGTTCTCGATATCGTCCTCGTCGATCTCGGCTTCGGGATTACCCTCGGCTTCGTCAAGCGAATCCTCTTTACCGCGAGCTTCGACTCCACCTTGCGGCTCGGCCTTCTCCTCACCCTCTTCCCCGTCTCCCTCGCCTTCGGCAAGGCCGCGGCTCAAGGGGTCGGCGTAGGTGGCCTCAAGGTCGATGATGTCGCGCAACAGCACCTTGGCTTCGTTCAGCTCGTCGCGCCAGATAATGATAGCCTGGAAGGTGAGGGGGCTTTCGCAAAGGCCCGCGATCATGGCCTCGCGGCCAGCCTCGATGCGCTTGGCGATGGCGATTTCGCCCTCGCGCGACAGCAACTCCACCGAGCCCATTTCGCGGAGGTACATGCGCACGGGATCGTCCGTGCGCTCTGTCGGCTCGCTCGTCTTTTCCTGCTTGACCGGCAGCACGGAGCGGGAAGCTTCGACCAGATCGCCGCCTTCCACTTCCTCTTCGGAGGCTTCGCCGCTTTCGGCCCGTTCGGCGTCGGCCTCTTCGGACTCGATGACGTTGATGCCGATTTCGCTGAGCTGGGCGAGAATGTCCTCGATCTGCTCCGAGGTGAACTCCTCGGACGGCAGAACTTCGTTCAATTCATCATAGGTGACAAAGCCGCGCTTCTTGGCGAGCTTGACCATGCGCCGGACGGCGGCATCGCTCAGGTCCAGCAGCGGGCTGTCCGTAGACGCCTCGGCCGCTTCCTGATTGTCGTCGCGCTCGGTCGTTTTCGTCGCCATGCCTTGCTCCACTCATACCACAAGAGGCCAAACCGCCACAGGAGGCCAAACCGCCAAAGAGGCAGAATTATGCCCACCCGAATCGGCGTCGACACGAATTCTCCGTGGAGAATCACGGTCAAATGCCACCGCCCCTATTGCAACGCCATAACCGCAGAATCCGCAAGAGTCCATCGTCAGTCCATCTTCCGCCTGCTGTCTTCGCGCAAAGCGGTATACAATTCGATACCGCGTCGATACCGCGCGAAACATGCCGCAGGCTGACGTTTCAGGACGAGGTCTCATCCATCGGAGAAATCTCCCGCAGCGGGTCTGTATCGGCTTCCGCTCCGTCGAGAGACGTGACTTGCGCCTGAACATCGATCAACCACGCGAGGTTCGCCTCGGTATCCTCTTCGGCCAGTGCATTCTGGGCGGCCCTGAGTTCCGTATTTAGCGTGCGGGTGCGCCTTTGCAAGGTGACCGCCTGCCGGATAGCCGCCAGAATATCGTCACGCGTGCCGCCTTCAGACAGAATCCAGCGCTCGCTCGGCACCATGATGTGGATGAGCCGCCGGACGTTTTCGCCGATTCCCGCCCGTTCCAGATGGTTGCGGATTGCCTCCCGGTCGGTCTGCCCGTCCGCAACGAGTTCCAGTAGCCGCGAACGCAGATCGAGCGCCAGCGGGCCGGAAAGATCGAGGGCGGCGACATCCTCGGCAAATTCATTCAGCAGCGCCGGATGCGCCAGCAGTCCAAGCACGATCAGCGCCTCACGAGGTGATTCTCCGCGCGCCGGGTTGAACATGGGGTGGCTGGCCAGCGCCGGTGAGGCGCGAGGCGGGCCGGCTGGTGCCGATGCAAAGCCGCCGCCACGCGCGCCCGGCCTCTGACCGGCGCGCATTTTTGCGCCGCGCTGGCTGAAACCGGACTCGCGCCATCCCTGCCGGCCCGCATCCCTGTTGTCGGAACCCGGCAGCAGGGCCCGCAGACGATTGAGCACGTCGGCGCGGTAGTGGCGGCGCAACGTTTCATCGGTGATTTGCGCGACGCTGTCGCTGAGGCGGCGTTCCAGCGCTGCGCGCCTTTCCGGCGTGTCGAGCGTCGCCCCCTCGATCTCGCGTGCCCATAGCATTTCCGAAAGCGGATGCGCCTTGGCCAGCACGGCGGCTATCGCCTCCGCTCCACCGGCGCGGAACAGGTCGTCGGGGTCTTGCCCATCCGGCAGCAGCGCGAATCGCACCGATTTGCCCGGTGCGAGCAGCGGCAGGATAACGTCGATGGCGCGAAACGCCGCGCGCTGACCTGCGGCATCGCCGTCAAAGCACAGGATCGGCTCATCCGCCATGCGCCACAGCAAGGTGATCTGGTCGCCGGTGAGCGCCGTGCCGAGCGGGGCGACGGTGTGCGGAAAGCCCGCCATCGTCATGGCGATGACATCGACATATCCCTCCACCGCGATGACGGTGCCCCGGTCTGCCGCCGGCTTGCGGGCGTTATGCAGGTTGTAAAGCACCCGGCCTTTATGGAAGAGCGATGTCTCGGAGGAGTTGAGGTATTTCGCCGCGACATCGGCGCTCATGGCGCGTCCGCCAAACGCGATTACCCGCCCGCGCCGGTCGTGGATGGGAAACATCACGCGGTCGCGGAAGCGGTCGTAGGGAACTGCCGCATCCTCATGCGCGATGAGCAGCCCGGCCTCGATCATCGCCTCGGAGGAAACTCCCTTCTCGGCGAGATGATCGCGCAACGTAAAACGGCCGCCGGGTGCGTAGCCAAGCCGGAACATCTGTCGGGTGCGGGCTCCGATGCCGCGCCGGTCGAGATAGGCCCGCGCCTCGCGCCCGACATTATCGGCCAACGCCGCCTCAAAGAAGGCGGCAGCCAGTTCCACGACGTCGTAAAGATCGTTGCGCCGCGCTTCCTCACGCGCCGCCTCGGGCGTCGATACCGGCAAGGGCACCCCGGCTTCCGACGCAAGGCGTTCCACCGCTTCGGGAAAGGCCATGCCTTCCGTCTCGATCAGAAACGAAAAGATGTCGCCGTGCTTGCCGGATGAAAAGCAGTGGTAAAAACCCTTCTGATCGTTGACGTAGAAGGAAGGCGTCTTTTCCGGGTTGAAGGGCGACAGCCCTTTCCACTCGCGCCCGGCCTTGATAAGGCGCACACGCCGCCCTACCACCGTGGACACCGGCAGGCGTGCCTTGATCTCTTCAAGCAGGGAGGGCGGATAACGCATGTCGTTCCTTCCGCATCTCATACCCGTATCGACGGATGCAGATATTCCAGAAAGGCACAGGCGGTGACAAGAGTCACCGCCGCTGCAATGCCGGTCCCCGCTATCCCCGCAGTTCCGGTGGCTCCCAGCCTTATATACAGCCTCTATGATGCCGCAACTTGCGCTCGGTTCGGCGAACCTGAGCGCAGACTGTTCTAGAGCGTCAGTTCTGATGGAATCAGAACTGACGCTCTATCTTTTTGATTTAACGCATCTTTGTCGACGAAAAGTGGTATCCACTTTTCTGCACGATGCTCTAGCCCTGCGACAGCTTTGCCTTGACGAGGCCGCTGGCCTTGCCGAAGTCGAGGCGACCGGCAAAACGCTCTTTCAACAGGGCGATGACGCGGCCCATGTCCTTGACGCCCTCGGCCCCGGTTTCCGCGATAGCGGCGGCGATGGCGGCATCGGTCTCCGCGTCGTCGAGCTGCGCCGGCAGGAACGAGGCAATGATGGCGGCCTCCGCGTTCTCCTGCTCCGCGAGCTCGGGACGTCCGTTCTCGGAATAGATCTTGGCCGATTCCTGACGCTGCTTGATAAGCTTCTGCAACAGCGACAAAATATCGTCCTCGCCGCTTTTTTCCTTGCCGGCGCCCCGGGCCTCGATATCCTTGTCCTTGATGGCCGCCTGCACGAGGCGGATGGTGGACAGGCGCTGCTTGTCACCGGCCCGCAGGGCCTCCTTGAGGGCGGCGCTCAGACGTTCACGCATGGCGGTTCCTTGCTTCTTCATGTTCTGGCCGCATGACTATGGTGTCGAAATGCGGCGTTGACGAGAGGGAGGGTCGTTCTCTATGAGAACGGCCGAGATGTACGGTCTGGCAGGGCGCGGCATCGACTGCGCTTGCGTGTGCCTGAAGCGGCGCCGCAGGAAGCCTGCCGATACCTTAGATGGTTTCCGCGTTTCAACGAAATGTGGAAACCATCTATCACCTTGATTTTGAGCGAATTCTTATCGATTAAATGATTCCATTTAATCGGAACGCGCTCTAATTAACCAGATTTACCTTGGCGAGAGGCTTTAAACCGATCATGGCGACGCTGCAAGGGACGCAGAAAGACAACGCTGCGCAACACGACTTCAAGGCCGCGGGCGCGGACGGCTGGCGCGATGATGTGGCGACGGCATTGCTCGTTCTCGCGGACGGCACCGTGCTGGAAGGCTTCGGCTTCGGCGCGACGGGCGAGGCGACGGGCGAGGTCTGCTTCAACACCGCCATGACGGGCTATCAGGAAATCCTCACCGACCCGTCCTATCTGGGGCAGATCGTCACCTTCACGTTCCCGCATATCGGCAATGTCGGTGTGAATGACGAGGACATCGAGTCGCTGTCGCTGGCGGCGGGGAATGGCGCCAACGGCATCATCGTCCATGCCGACGTGACCGAGCCTGCGAACTGGCGCGCCACCCGCAGCCTCGATGCATGGCTGGCGGCCCGCAACATCGTCGGTCTGTCCGGCATCGACACCCGGGCGCTGGCCATCCGCGTACGTGAAAAGGGCATGGTCAACGCAATTATCGCCCATGATCCGGAGGGGCGGTTCGACGTGGAGGCGCTCAAGGCCAAGGCCGCCGCGCTGCCGTCCATGGCCGGCCTCGATCTTGTGCCCGGCGTCACCACCGCCCAGCGCGTGGAATGGGACGAGACCTCGTGGGTGATCGGCGAAGGTTATGGCAAGCGTGATACCGCCGCGCGGCGCGTGGTGGCCATCGACTACGGCGTGAAGCGCAACATCCTGCGTTTGCTGGCGGATCGCGATTGTGAAGTCGTCGTGCTGCCGGCCACCGCGACGGCCGATGAGGTGCTGGCTCTCAAGCCGGACGGCATCTTCCTGTCCAACGGCCCCGGCGATCCGGCCGCGACTGCCGATTACGCCGTGCCGGTCATCCGCGACCTTCTGGAAAGCCGCGTGCCGCTGTTCGGCATCTGCTTTGGCCATCAGCTTCTGGGGCTGGCGGCTGGCGGGCGCACCGTCAAGATGACGCAGGGGCACCACGGCGCCAACCACCCGGTGAAGGACGTGACGACCGACAAGGTCGAGATCGTGTCCATGAACCACGGTTTTGCCGTGGATCGCGAATCGCTGCCGGAGAATGTGTGCGAGACGCACGTGTCGCTGTTCGACGGTTCCAATTGCGGCATCGCGCTCACCGACAAGCCGGCATTTTCCGTGCAGCACCACCCCGAGGCTTCGCCCGGCCCGCAGGACAGCCACTACCTTTTCGATCGGTTCGTCGCGCTGATCGACACCGAGAAAGCGTCGCGGGGCTGAGCGATTGACGTGAAACGTCCGCTGGCAGGGAGTTCTCTTCGGAAGGGGGTTCCCATGCCGGTGCGCAACGTGTAAACGACGCCTTTAAGTTCATTCCAGGCTGGCGGCTCCGCCTGTTGCCGCGCGTGTGCTCCCGGGCATGCGCGGTCGTGCGGAAGCGCGGGCCGCTGTGCTGAGTTCAGGCCTACGGCCCCAATTGTTCAAGGTTTCCCCATGCCCAGACGCACCGATCTGTCCACGATACTCATCATAGGCGCGGGGCCGATCGTCATCGGTCAGGCGTGCGAGTTCGACTATTCCGGCACGCAGGCGTGCAAGGCGCTGCGCGAGGAAGGTTACCGGGTCGTTCTGGTCAACTCCAACCCGGCCACGATCATGACCGATCCGGAACTGGCCGACGCAACCTATGTCGAGCCGATCACGCCGGAAGTCGTGGCCCGGATCATCGAGAAAGAGCGCTACAAGGTGCCGGGCGGCTTCGCGCTGCTGCCGACCATGGGCGGCCAGACGGCGCTGAACTGTGCCCTGTCGCTGCGCAAGATGGGCGTGCTGGAGAAGTTCGACGTCGAGATGATCGGCGCGACGGCGGAAGCCATTGACAAGGCCGAGGACCGCGAGCTGTTCCGCGAGGCCATGACGAAGATCGGCCTCGCCACGCCGCTGTCGCATCAGGTAAGCACGCTGGGCGATGCGCTGAACGTGCTGGATGAGATTGGCCTGCCAGCCATCATCCGCCCCTCGTTCACGATGGGCGGCACGGGCGGCGGTATTGCCTACAACAAGGAAGAGTTCATCGATATCGTCGACCGCGGCATCGACGCTTCCCCCACCAACGAGGTGCTCATCGAGCAAAGCGTGCTGGGCTGGAAGGAATACGAGATGGAGGTTGTCCGCGACAGGAACGACAACTGCATCATCGTCTGCTCCATCGAGAACATCGATCCGATGGGCGTGCATACGGGTGATTCGATCACGGTCGCTCCGGCGCTGACGCTGACCGACAAGGAATACCAGATCATGCGCGACGCCTCGCTGGCGGTGCTGCGCGAGATCGGTGTGGAGACGGGTGGCTCAAACGTGCAGTTCGCGGTCAATCCCGAAGACGGCAAGATGATCGTCATCGAGATGAACCCGCGCGTGTCGCGCTCGTCGGCGCTGGCATCCAAGGCGACCGGCTTCCCCATCGCCAAGGTCGCGGCCAAGCTTGCCGTGGGCTACACGCTGGACGAGATCGCCAACGACATCACCGGGGGCGCGACCCCGGCGTCGTTCGAGCCGACCATCGATTACGTGGTCACGAAGATTCCGCGCTTCGCCTTCGAGAAGTTCCCCGGCGCGTC
The DNA here is from genome assembly GCF_014195635.1 of Pseudochelatococcus contaminans. GTDB lineage: Bacteria > Pseudomonadota > Alphaproteobacteria > Rhizobiales > Beijerinckiaceae > Pseudochelatococcus > Pseudochelatococcus contaminans. Next base: position 211,159 of record NZ_JACICC010000003.1, read on the forward strand.
GCAGACGCTGACCACGGCGATGAAGTCCGTCGGCGAGGCGATGTCCATCGGCCGCACCTTCCAGGAATCGTTGCAAAAAGCGCTGCGCTCGCTGGAAACCGGCCTGACGGGCCTCGACGAGATCGAGATTCCGGGCCTGGGCCAGGGCGATGACCGCAATGCCGTCAAGGCGGCGCTCGGCACCCCGACTCCGGATCGCCTGCTGTTCGTGGCGCAGGCGTTGCGGCTGGGCCTGACGCATGACGAGATTTATGCTGCCTGCAAGATCGACCACTGGTTCCTGTCGCAGTTGCAGGATCTGGTCGATCTGGAGGCGAAGGTGAAGGCTCACGGCCTGCCTACCACGGCCCGTGCATTCCGCCGTCTCAAGTCGGCAGGTTTCTCGGATGCACGCCTTGCGGTGCTGGCTGACAAAACCGAGGCCGAGGTACGCAAGCTGCGGCGCGAATTGAGCGTGCGCCCGGTCTACAAGCGCATCGATACCTGCGCTGGCGAGTTTGCTGCCCCCACGGCCTATATGTATTCGACCTACGCACCGGATTTCGGCGGCGCGCCCGCCGATGAGGCGTTCCCCTCCGACCGGCGCAAGGTGGTGATTCTCGGTGGCGGCCCCAACCGCATCGGGCAGGGCATCGAGTTCGATTATTGCTGCTGCCATGCCTCGTTCGCGCTGCGTGCCGAGGGTTATGAGACCATCATGGTCAACTGCAACCCGGAGACGGTTTCAACCGACTACGACACCTCCGACCGACTCTATTTCGAGCCGCTGACGGCCGAAGACGTGCTGGAAATCATCGATGTCGAGCGCTCGCGTGGCGAGTTGCACGGCGTCATCGTGCAGTTCGGCGGCCAGACGCCGCTGAAGCTGGCCCGCGCGCTGGAAGAGGCGGACGTTCCGATTCTGGGCACCTCGCCCGACGCCATCGATCTGGCGGAAGACCGTGACCGCTTCAAGCGCTTGCTCGACAAGCTCAACCTGCGCCAGCCCAAGAACGGCATCGCCTTCTCCGTGGAGCAGAGCCGTCTGGTCGCGGCTGAGGTCGGGCTGCCGCTGGTTGTGCGTCCGTCCTACGTGCTAGGCGGGCGGGCGATGGCGATCATCCGCGATGAGGAAACGCTCAACGACTACCTGCTCGGCACGCTGCCGGCGCTGGTGCCGCACGACATCAAGGCGCGCTATCCCAACGACAAGACGGGGCAGATCAACACGCTGCTGGGCAAGAACCCGCTGCTGTTCGACAGGTACGTGTCCGACGCTATCGAGGTTGATGTCGATGCGCTGGCGGACGGCAAGGACGTCTTCATCGCCGGCATCATGGAGCACATCGAGGAAGCGGGTATCCACTCCGGCGACTCGGCCTGCTCGCTGCCGCCGCATTCGCTGTCCGCCACCGTTATCGCGGAGATCGAGCGGCAGACGCGCGAACTTGCGCTGGCGCTTGAGGTCGTCGGGCTGATGAACGTGCAGTTCGCCGTCAAGGGTGACGACATCTACGTGCTGGAAGTGAACCCGCGCGCCTCGCGCACAGTGCCCTTCGTCGCGAAGGTGGTGGGTGAGCCTTTCGCGCGCATCGCCTCGCGCATCATGGCCGGCGAATCGCTTGCGGCATTCGATCTGAAGCCGAAGGTGCTGGGCCATATCGGCGTCAAGGAAGCGGTTTTCCCCTTTGCCCGTTTTCCGGGTGTGGATATCCTGCTTGGACCGGAGATGCGTTCCACCGGCGAAGTCATCGGTCTCGACGCCAATTTCGGCGCGGCTTTTGCCAAGAGTCAGCTTGGCGGCGGCACCAAGGTACCAGAGGGCGGCACGGTGTTCGTGTCGGTGCGCGACGCAGACAAGGAGCGCATCCTGCCGACCATCAAGTCATTGGTCGACATGGGCTTTTCCATTGTCGCAACCAGCGGTACCGCGCGCTTCCTGGAAGGCGAGGGTGTCGAGGTCTCCCGCATCAACAAGGTTCTGGAAGGGCGGCCGCATATCGTCGATCTCATCAAGAACGGCGGCGTGCAGCTCGTCTTCAACACCACGGAAGGCGCGCAGGCGCTTGCCGATTCCCGTTCACTACGCCGGACGGCCCTCTTGCATAAGGTGCCGTACTACACCACTCTAGCTGGAGCCATTGCGGCCGCCGAGGGTATTCGTGCCTGGAAGGGCGGCGCACTGGAAGTACGGGCTTTGCAGGAATATTGGCCAGCCGGCAACTGACAGGGTTCGAGGCGCTTTCCGACCGGGCGGGATGATCTGGCCGGCGGGAGGGTGCTCAGACACAGGAAGTTGGATCATTTTTTGCTCTTTCACGGGGCGCTGAGATGATCCGGGAACGGCTACATCTTAATGTTTGTTCGATGCGGGGCGCCCAAGTGCGCCCCGCGTTTACATCTGGCGATGGAAACGAGATATGGAAAAGATCCCCATGACCGCCCCGGGCTATGCGGCTTTGGAGGCAGAACTGAAGCGCCGTCAGCAGGAGGATCGCCAGCGTATTATCGAGGCGATCGCCGAGGCGCGCGCGCATGGCGACCTTTCGGAAAACGCCGAATATCATGCCGCCAAGGAGCAGCAGAGCCTCAACGAAGGCCGCATCCTTGAGCTGGAGGGATTCATTTCCCGCGCCGATATCATCGATGTCGCGAAGCTGAGCGGCGACAAGATCAAGTTCGGCGCAACTGTGAAGCTCGTCGATGAGGACACCGAACAGGAAAAGGTGTATCAGATCGTGGGAGAGCCTGAAGCCGATGTCAGCGTCGGCAAGGTTTCGATAGCTTCGCCGATTGCCCGCGCGCTGATCGGCAAGTCTGTCGGCGACACGGTCGAGGTGGTGACGCCCGGTGGCGGAAAATCATACGAGATCGTGGACGTTTTTTTCAGATAAAGCCGGGCGCGTTCAGGACGGTTATCGCACTGAACGCGCGACTTTTCCGGCGCGCGAAATCGTTGGGGGTGGATCATGGCAGGATTGTCACGTCGGGGCTTCCTCTTTGCCGGAGGCGCGCTCGCTGTTTCCGGGACCGCGCTTCTGGGAGGGTGTGCCGCTCCCGGAGATCTGCGCCTTTCGCCGGAGGCGGCTTCAAACCTGCGGCTGCGGTCCATCACCGTTGATGTGTCGCCGCTCGTATCGCGCGGCCTGGCCCCGTGGGCGAAACTGGCCAAATCCACCATTGAGCCGGAACTGGCGCGGTTGTTCGCCTCCCGGCTTGTCCCGAGTGACAAGCGCGCGGACAGGCTGGTAGTGCGGGTGGATGCGATCACGCTGGCGTCATGGGCCGGCGATGCCAGCGGCGGTGGGCGCTGGGCAAACAGTGGCGGCGGCAGCACCGACTATATGGAAGGCGATGCTATCGTCATCGGCCCCGATGGCGCAGAGAAAGCGCGTCGGCGTATTCTGTTGGCCTTGCCGTCGAGCTTCTCTGGCGCGTGGTATCTGCCCGACATCGACACGCGCCGCGTGATCGGACTGTCGCGCGTCTTCGCCCGGTGGGTGCCGGATCGCCTGCTCGGCCGCAACTGACGGACGACATGATCCGGTGGCAGCGGGAACCGGCGGGATTTCGTCAGATCTCGCGGCTTGCTGTCCCGGTTCAAATGCCATGCGTCGTTGAATGCGGCCTGTTTAGTCGATATTTTCCAGCGGCACGGGCGGCGCATCCTTGACATGGGCGACGGTGAGCGCGGTGCGGACGTTGCGTACATTCGGCAGCGACGTGAGGTCCAGCACCAGCTTCTGAAACGAGTTGAGATCGCGCGCAACGCACTTCAGCAGAAAATCGATGTCGCCGGACAGCGACCAGCATTCACGCACGATTGACCATGTGCGGATATAGCCCTCGAAACGGGCAAGATCCTGCCCGGCCTGGCTGGATAGTTGCACCATGGCAAAACAGGTGATGTCGAACCCGAGGCGCTTGCCATCGAGGAGGGCGCGATAGCCGCGAATGATGCCGGCCTCTTCCAGCGCCCGCACCCGGCGCAGGCATGGCGGGGCGGACAGCCCGGCGCGGCGCGCGAGCTCTACATTTGTCAACCGCCCGTCGTTCTGCAATTCCTTCAGGATCTTCCAGTCGGTCGCGTCGAGTTCGATGGGCAGGTTATCGGGGGACAAGCGGTGTGTTCCTTTGGTGATCACGGCGCATCGGCGTGCCGGGAGCGTTTCAGTCAGCAGGAATAATGTCTTGAAGGTTTTTTTGTGGAATGGAAGCGTTCAATGTCTGAATTTCACATCTTCCTGATATCACGGTCTGACAGGCAAGGCAGCGTGTTTGTGCAGGACTTCGTACAAGGCGCTCTGCAAGCCTGAACGGAAATTTTGCCGCAGCATTCATCATCACGATTGGCGGCGGATATTGCTCCGTCTGCTGCATTTTTGTCAAGCGCTGCATGAAACTGCTGTTTGTATTACTTCATATTGACTGCCAGATTGATAATAAAGGTGTCGCTGTGCCTGATGACATCATGTTTTCCCAGTTTGTCGATACATTGCGTAAAGAGAAAAGCCTTGAAGGCGCTGTCCGCCGCTTTCTGGGGCTGATCGAATTTTCAACCGGCCTCGAATCGGCATATCTGACGCATATCGACTCGAGTCTTCATGTTCAGACCATCCTGTTCGCGCGCAACACCGGCAGCTTCGTCATTCCGGAGGGGCTTTCGGTGCCATGGGGCGACACGCTCTGCAAGCGAGCTTTGGATGAATCATGCATTTTTTCTGACGATGTTCCGGGCCGATGGGGCGACAGTAAAGCGGCACGGCAGTTGGGTGTGCAGACTTTTGCGAGCATACCAGTTCACGTCGATGACTCGCTTTACGGCACGCTTTGCGCAGCCAGTTCACGCCGGAAGGCGATTGACAGCCGCAACCGCCGCCTGCTGGCAGTGTTCAGTGAGGTCATCTCGATGTATCTGGAACGTGAGCTGCTGTTGAACCAGTTGACGGATGCCAACCTCCAACTGGAGGAGGTAGCGCGTGTCGATCCGCTCACCGGACTGTCGAACAGGCGGCATTTAATGGCTGAAATGGGACGGATCTGGTCGTTCATGCGCCGGGAAAACCGGCCCGTTCTCGTTGCTTTCATTGATCTTGACGGCTTCAAGAGCATCAATGACCAATACGGACACGATGTCGGTGACGAATTTCTCGTTGCGATCGCCAAACGCCTCAAAGGCGCTATACGGCCCTATGATCTGGCCGCGCGCTTCGGTGGCGACGAGTTCGTCGTCGTCTCCGCCATCGACGCGGACGAAGACCAGCCCACGACCGCGAGGGAAAGCCTCAGGGGTCGCCTCGAAGCCAGTACGCTCGGGCCATTCGAGCTGCCATCCCTGAAGCTCGACTATGCGGGCGCCAGTGTCGGGATCGTCGATGCCGCCGTCAACGATCTCTCGCCGGAGCAGGCTGTCAAGCGCGCCGACGAGGCGATGTACATGGTCAAGAGCCGGCGGCGGAGCCTGATGGCCAAAGATCCGCGCGGGGCTTGCCAGCCGGAAGGCAACGCGAGATGATCGCGTCGCCATGCTGACTCCGCCTGCCTGCTCCGGAAATGAAATCGCTCCGCACGCGCCGCTTTCGCCAAACGCCGCCAGTTCCCGCGGCGGCGCGACGTGCTGGGTGCTGACAGACGGCAAGGCCGGAGACGAAATGCAGTGCCTCGGCGTCGCCCAGGCTGTGGCGGAGCGTATGCCGGTGGGGGAGATCGTGGTGCGGCGGGTGCGTCCGCGCCCGCCTTATGTGTGGTTGATGCCCCGCGGCGGGATCGATCCGCGCGAGGCGCCATCACGGCCGGGATCGCCGATCGCGCCGCCGTTTCCCGATATCCTGATTGCCTCCGGCCGGCGCGCGGTGCCCTATATGCGGGCGGTGGCGCGCGCATCGAAAGGCCGCACGTTCACGGTTTTCCTCAAAGATCCGCGCATCGGCGCGCGCGCTGCCGATATCATCTGGGTGGCCGAGCATGACAGATTACGCGGTGACAACGTGCTCGTCACATTGACGGCGCCGCACCGGGTGTCGCAAGGGCTTCTTGAGGCGGCGCGGCGAGGGCCGCCGGCGGCGCTGGCAGGGCTGCCCCATCCGCGTGTTGCCGTGCTGGTTGGCGGCAACAGTCGTCATCACACGTTTTCCGATGCTGATGTCGCGGCCTTCCTGTCGCACCTGGAGGCAGTAACGCGGCAGGGCGTGGCGCTGATGGCCACGGTGTCGCGGCGCACGCCGGCCGCGTTGACGCAGGGGCTGCGGCGCATCGTTTCTGAAACCAACGGGTATTTGTGGGATGGCAGCAGCGCCAATTCTGCGGATAATCCTTATATCGCCTTGCTGGCGCTTGCGGATTGGGTTGTCGTCACAGCGGATTCGTCCAATATGATGGGCGAAGCTGCGGCGACCGGCAAACCTTTGCTGGTCTTCGAACCATCCGGGGGACACGCGAAACTCAGAGCTTTTCTCGGCGGGCTGGAAAAGTGCGGTATCGCACGTCCGCTGCGCGGAAGGCTTGAAGGTGATGCATACCCCCCGCTAGATTCAACGGAAACGGTTGCGGACGCGATCGTCCGATCCTTCGCTTCCCGCCGCGCTCGCCCTTTGGCGGATGCAGGCGGAACGCCCTGAATGGAAATGTCATGAGCCTTTCTGCTTCCTCCACGCCGGCCCCCGTCACTCCCGTCAAGGGGGGCGAGACGCATACGAAGTTGCTGATCGTCGGTTCCGGCCCGGCGGGATATACGGCAGCGATCTATGCCGCGCGTGCATTGCTGGAGCCGGTGCTGGTGTCGGGTCTGCAAGTCGGCGGGCAGCTCACGATCACGACCGATGTCGAGAATTATCCGGGGTTCGCCGACCCGATCCAGGGGCCGTGGCTGGTGGAACAGATGCGTTTGCAGGCGGAACATGTCGGCGCGCGGCTGGCGTCTGACATCATCGTTTCGGCGGATCTGTCGTCGCGTCCTTTCCGGCTGTTCGGTGACAGCGGGCACGTCTATCTCGGCGATGCGCTGGTGATCGCCACCGGCGCGCAGGCGAAGTGGCTCGGCCTGCCTTCGGAACAGGCGTTTCAGGGATTCGGTGTGTCGGCGTGCGCAACCTGTGACGGCTTCTTCTTCCGCAACCGCGAGGTTGTCGTGGTGGGCGGTGGCAATACGGCCGTGGAAGAAGCCCTCTATCTGGCCCAGATCGCCTCGAAGGTGACGCTGGTGCATCGGCGTGATTCGCTGAAGGCCGAGCGTATCCTGCAAGAGCGGCTGCTGGCGCATCCCAAGGTCGAGGTCATCTGGAATCACGTGCTTGAGGAAATCGTCGGTCAGGACCTGCCCCGCTCGGTGACGGGTGTGCGCCTGCGCGACGTGGCGTCTGGGGCTGTCAGCGAAATCAGCGCGGAGGGCGTGTTCATCGCCATCGGTCACAAGCCGGAAAGCGCGCTGTTCGCCGGCCAGCTCGATCTGACGCCCACGGGCTATGTCAGCGTGACACCCGGCAGCACGCAAACCAGCGTACCGGGTGTGTTTGCCGCTGGCGACGTGGCTGATGAGGTTTATCGGCAGGCCGTGACGGCGGCAGGGCTTGGCTGTATGGCCGCGCTCGATGCGGAACGCTGGCTTGCCGCCCAGGAGGCATAAGAAGGCCGGAAAGCATGGCCGGGTGGCGGGCTGTGTCATGCTTTTGGTTCGTTCTGCCGGAAACCGGCTTTCATCAAAGATACGCGCTGGCAGCCTGATATCCGCTTGACGGTTGCAAATGATCGCATGGCGAGCGAAAACGTTGTAACTTATTAAAAAACCGCCCGACAAGGGTTGGGGCGGTATAACGCCGGGTCGTGGCTGCGGCGAAGAACGGGCAGGGGACGGGCCGTGGATTGGGACAAGGTTCGAATTTTCTACACCGTGGCAGAAGCGGGAAGTTTCACACGGGCGGGTGAGGATCTTGGCCTGAGCCAGTCCGCCGTCAGCCGGCAGGTCAGTGCGCTAGAGCGCGACCTGCGCGCGCCGCTGTTCCATCGTCATGCGCGCGGGCTCATTCTGACCGAACAGGGCGAACTGTTGTTCAGAGCCGCCCGCGACATGACCATGCGCCTCGAAACGACCCGCGCGCGGCTGTCTGAGTCGCGCGAGCGGCCTTCCGGCACCCTGCGCATCACCACCACCGCGGGGCTCGGCACCCACTGGCTGGCCGCGCGGCTGGGCGAGTTCATGGATCTTTATCCCGATATCCGTGTCGAGCTGTTGCTGACCGACGATGAACTCGACCTGTCCATGCGCGAGGCGGACGTTGCCATCCGGCTGCGTCAGCCCGTGCAGGGCGATCTCATTCAGCGGCGGCTCTTCACAATTCATTTCCATGTGTACGCGGCAACCGAATATCTCAAGCACTTCGGGCAGCCGGAACGTCTGTCGGACCTCGACAACCACCGCATCCTGAGTTTCGGCGGCGGTGTGCCGCATTATATGCAGGCGGTGCACTGGCTGGCGACGGCGGGGCGTGATTCGAAAGATCCGCGTACCTGCCATCTGCTGGTAAACAATGTCAGTGCGCTGAAAAAGGCCGTCGAGAAGGGTGCAGGTCTTGGCGTGCTGCCGGATTATATCGTCGAGCCGGGGCTCGGGTTGGTCCGGCTGCTGGCGGATGTCGACATGCCGGCACTCGAAGCCTATCTGGTTTTCCCGGAAGAGATGAAAAACGTTGCTCGCGTGCAGGTTTTCCGGGACTTTCTGGTCACGAAAGCCCAGCGCTGGACCTATTGATGGCGATGGGTACAAATGCACCTATCTACGCAAATGATGGGATAAGAGTGCTATGCATTATGTGCATGCCCGTTATGTAGCCTGTTGCATTGCAAAAAGGCACGAATGGAGGCATTCTGACCTTGGTTGAAACCGATGAGTTCCGCACCTCCTCCCGGCGTAGAGCTCGTTTCAACCGTTCCCCTCTGGAAGTTCCAGCTTAGCTGGAGCTACTTTCAGGCCGGATTCCCAGGTGGGATCCGGCCTCTTTTTTTGTTTTGTCGTGACAATTGGCCGCAGTTAACGTTTTTGGCGCTTCCGCTATAAACGTGGAGTGGTCAGACTCATATATTTCACAATGAGCCTCGCGCGCATGGATTAATTGCCAAATTATGGCGATATTTGTTCTATTTCCGCTCTGATGTGTGAAAATGATATTCAGATCGGCCATCGGGCTGCTGAAAAAATAGTCTTTTGCGCTGCAATATATGCCGGTCCTGCATAGCGCGCAGGGCGCCGGCGGGTGTGGAATGCCGCAAGTCGTTTTATAATGATGGTTGCCGCCCTCGGGTTTTGAACCAGATTTGAGGCCGCATTTCGCGATATAATCACACCCGGAGACGATGCGTTCCAAAATGACCCGTTCCAAAGTGACCCGTTTCATGACGGAGATGGATAAAGCCGCTGCTGGCCTGCTTTATGACGCTAATTATGATCCCCACATTCTCGAACAACGCCGCGCCGCCAAGCGCCTTCTGCACGAACTGAACGGGCTGCATCCGGACGATGAGGCGCGCAGGGATGACCTGTTGAAGCGCTTGCTGGGAAAAACCGGAGAGCGGCTTGTGGTGGAATGGGGCTTTTACTGCGATTACGGTTTCAACATCGAAGTCGGCGAAAATTTTTACGCCAACGTCAATCTGGTCATCCTCGACGGTGCGAAGGTGGTGATCGGCAGCAATTGTTTCATCGCGCCGAACGTCGGCATCTATACTGCCGGCCATCCGCTCGATAGCGAGCGTCGCAATATGGGGCTGGAATATGCCCATCCGATAACAATAGGTGATGATGTATGGATCGGGGCCGGTGTGTCCATCTTGCCGGGGGCGAGAATCGGCTCCGGTACGGTTGTCGCCGCTGGCTCGGTCGTGCGCGGTGAGATCCCGGATGGCGTTATCTGCGGCGGCAACCCGACCAGGGTGATCCGCGCTATCCTGCCTGAAGACGGTTTGCGTTATCGGTGAAAGCGCACGGCCTTCACCGATGACGGATTGATGGAGCGCCTGTTCTGCCTGGGTCAGAACGACGAAACGCTTCAGTCAAAAAGGCTGGAAACGCTCGATTCCGTTGCGGTGCGGCCGATGGCTTCGCCGAGCAGGGTTGAAATCGTGATGGTGCGGATGTTGTGCGCCACCTTGACGGCTTCCGTTGCCTGAATGGAATCCGTGATTACCAGTTCCTTGAGGCGGGAGGAGGCGATACGCGCCACTGCGCCGCCTGAAAGCACGCCATGGGTGCAATAGGCGTAGACTTCCTTCGCACCCTTTGCCAGCAGGGCATCGGCGGCGTTGCACAATGTGCCACCTGAGTCGATGATGTCGTCCACCAGAATGCAGCTCTTGCCGGCTATGTCGCCGATGATGTTCATGACTTCCGACTCGCCGGGGCGCTCGCGGCGCTTGTCGACGATTGCGAGGGGCGCATCGATGCGCTTGGCCAGCGCGCGGGCGCGCACCACGCCGCCCACGTCCGGCGACACGACCATGGCGTTGGACAGGTCGACCCGTTCGCGGATGTCGCGCACCATGACCGGCGCGGCAAACAGGTTATCGGTGGGAATATCGAAGAAGCCCTGGATCTGGCCGGCGTGCAGATCGACGGTCAGCACGCGGTCGGCGCCGGCGTGGGTGATGAGATTGGCAACGAGCTTGGCGGAAATCGGCGTGCGGCCGGTGGCGCGCCTGTCCTGCCGGGCGTAGCCGAAATACGGCAGAACGGCGGTGATGCGCTTGGCGGACGAGCGGCGCAGCGCATCGGTGATGATGAGCAGTTCCATCAGGTGATCGTTCGCCGGGAACGATGTCGACTGGACGATGAAGACATCCTCGCCGCGCACGTTTTCCTGAATTTCAACGAAGATTTCCATGTCGGCGAAGCGGCGCACGAGACACGAGGCCAGCGGCACTTCAAGGTAGTTTGAAATCGCCTCGGCGAGCGGGCGGTTGGAGTTGCCCGCAACGAGTTTGATCGAGGGTTTCATCCGGCCATTTCCTTGTTCGGTTCAACGTGCGACAGGTGGCGAACCAGCCGGGTGCCGGTATCGCGGGGCAGGACGGCTTTGATGAGGGAAAACCGCCCCGTGCTGTTTGATCGTTCGCGCATGACCCCGAAAATAATCGAAACCTATCATGGTCATGCGCATGCGTGTCAGCCATATGCCATTTTCGGGCACACGCACTGACTCCGACGCGCACATATCAGCCGTGGCGCGCGCGAACAATAGTCACGATCACAAATTGGTGGCAATCGCATAGCCGATCCTGCGTTCATGCATATGCGACTGATGGCCGGGCAGGCGGCAGGCCGTTGAAATATAATGTGCATGGAAGGCGGGCAGACTTCGGCGAGCCACAAGCGGCGGCATTATACATGAGCGAATATTAACTTGTCTCGCATTGCTGCCGCGATGCACAATAGCTGCGAAAATTGGCCGCATCCGTCGGTTTCGCTCGGTGGCGGCTGTCCGGTTTTGTCTGCGTGACACGTTATGTCCGCGAAATGCCGGGGGTCGGGTTCTGGGCTGGCCTCGGGGGGCACCATATGAGCAGATTGCTGAAAGCCGGAGGGCTGCTGCTGATTCTGGCCGCCGCCGGCTGGTTCGTGGCCGATCAGAATGACGGACGCCTCGCGGGGCTGTTGGGAGGCCCATCGCTTTTGCGCACGCCGGCGCAGGCCACGCCCGGCGCCACGCCAGCCGCCGATTCGCCGCCTCCCGCCACGACCGTCCGCCGCTCCGCGCCGGTGGAAACCGCCACTGTGCGACGTGGTGAAGCCGCGGCGGACATTCACACCGTCGGCAGCCTGCAATCGGACGAAAGCGTCCTGATATCGTCGGAAATTGCCGGCCGTGTCGCCGAGATCAGCTTCAGCGAAGGCGAGCATGCAGCGGCGGGTGATGTGCTCGTGCGCCTCGACTCCGCGCTGACGCAGGCGGAACTCGACGATGTTCGTGCCCGGTTGTCGCTGGCTGAAGCCAATCACGCCCGCACCAGCCAGCTTGCGCGCGGCGGCAACGCCACCCAGCGCGCCAACGATGAGGCCGTGGCCGAATTGGCCACCGCCCGCGCGGCACTGGCGCTGGCCGAGGCGCGATTCGACAAGCTTTCCATTCGTGCGCCGTTTTCGGGCGTTCTGGGCGTGCGCAAGGTCTCGCCGGGGGCTTATCTCAACCCCGGCGTGGAGGTTGTGAATCTGGAGAAGATCGATCAGTTGAAGGTCGACTTCAAGGTGCCGGAAACCTATCTGGCGCGTGTGCGGGTGGGGCAGTCGCTTGAGTTGACCGTCGACGCCTTGCCGGGCCGCACCTTCGCGGGCGCGATCTATGCCATCGATCCGCAGGTGGATGTCAATGGCCGCGCGCTGCGCATCCGCGCCCGGCTGGACAATCCGGAGCTGCTGCTGCGTCCCGGCCTGTTCGCGCGCATCGCGATCAAGAACATGCAGGTGCAGGAAACCGTGTACGTGCCTGAAGAGGCGATCGTGCCGCGCGGGAATGCGGCCTTCGTCTACCGTATCGCGGACGGACGGGCCGTCGAGACGCCCGTGCGGCTTGGCGCGCGGCTTGCCGGCGCGGTCGAGGTACTCGAAGGCCTGAGCGACGGGGCCGAGGTGGTGACCGCAGGCCAGCACCGCCTCAGCGACGGCGCCGCCGTCGAGGTGGTGGCGGCATCCGGCCAGATCTGAGGAGGCGGCAATGGGCTTTTCCGAGCTTTGCATCCGCCGGCCAGTCTTTGCCACGGTTCTCAGCCTTATCCTCATGCTGATCGGCCTCGTATCCTATGACAGGCTGACGGTGCGGGAATATCCCAACATCGACGAGCCGGTCGTGTCCGTCACCACCAGCTATCCCGGCGCTTCCGCGACCATCATGGAAAGCCAGGTCACGCAGGTTCTGGAAGGCTCCATCGCCGGTATCGCGGGCATCGACGTTCTGGAATCCGTCAGCCGCGCCGAAACCAGCCGCATCACCGTGCGTTTCGATCTCGATGTCGATCCGGACGTTGCCGCGAACGACGTGCGCGACAGGGTGAGCCGCGTGCGTGGCCGCCTGCCCGACGAGGTCGACGAACCCATCATCGCCAAGGTGGAGGCCGATGCCCAGCCCGTGGTGTACATCGCTTTCAACAGCGATCGCCTCGATGCGCTGGAACTGACGGATTATATTGACCGCTATGTCGTCAACCGCCTGAAGAATCTTACCGGCGTGGCTGATGTCACCATTTTCGGGCAGCGGCGCTACGCCATGCGGATCTGGGTGGATCGGGAGCGGCTGGCGGCCTACAACCTCACCGTGCAGGACGTGGAGGGCGCGCTGCGCGCGCAGAACGTGGAACTGCCCTCCGGCCGCATCGAAAGCCGCGACCGCGAGTTCACGGTGCTGTCGCGCACCGGCCTGACCACGGTGGATGAATTCGAGAATATCGTCGTGAAGCGGGCCGGCAATCATCAGGTGCGCATGCGCGATGTCGCCCGGGTGGAGCTTGGCGCGGCGGACCTGCGCCGCGACGGGCGGTTCAACGGCGAAACCGGCGTTACGGTCGGCATCGTCAAGCAGGCTGTGGCCAACCCGCTTGAGGTATCGGCGGCGCTGTGGCGCGTCATGCCGGATATCAATGATTCCCTGCCGGAAGGGGTATCGGCGCAGATTGCCAACGATACCGCCGTATTTATCGACCGCTCGATCAAGGCCGTTTACACCACGATTCTCGAAGCCATGGCGCTGGTGATTCTGGTGATTCTGGTTTTCCTGCGGTCGCTGCGTGCCTCGCTCATTCCCATCGTCACCATTCCGATTTCGCTCATTACCACCTTCGCGCTGATGCTGGTGCTCGGTTTCAGCATCAATACGCTGACGCTGCTCGCGATGGTGCTGGCCATCGGCCTCGTCGTGGACGATGCCATCGTGGTGCTGGAAAACATCCATCGCCATATCGAGGAAGGAGTGCCGCCGGTCGAAGCTGCGATCAAGGGCGTGCGCGAAATCGGCTTCGCTGTTATTGCGATGACGCTGACGCTGGCCGCCGTCTATGCGCCGGTGGCCTTCGCCGAGGGGCGGACGGGGCGGCTCTTCCTTGAGTTCGCCCTGACGCTGGCCGGTGCGGTGATCGTTTCCGGCTTCGTCGCCTTGACGCTGACGCCGATGATGTGCGCACGCCTGCTGCGCCACAATCCCAACCCCGGTCGGGTGTTCGTGTTCTTCGAACGGGCTTTTTCCGGCCTCGAAAACGGTTATCGCGCCGCGTTGCGGGTCTGCATGCGCGCCCGCGCCGTGGTCGTGGTGCTGGCCGTGATCGTGGCGGCATTGAGCGGTTATTATTTTACTGGTCTGCGGTCAGAACTCGCTCCGGTTGAGGATCGCGGCGTGGTGATGATTCGCGGCAGTGGACCCGAGGGCGCGACTCTCGGCTACATGAACCGCTATGTCGGCGTCATTGAGGATGAGTTGCGGGCTATCCCGGAAATGGCGTCGGTGCTTGTTATCCTGGGCTTTCCCGAGGTGACGGATTTCATCGCCATCGGCCGGCTCAAGGATTGGGCCGCGCGTGACGCCAGGCAGCAGGACATCGCCAGCGCCATGCGGGCCAAGCTGCAACGCATTCCCGGCATCGAAGCCTATGCCAACAATCCGGCGTCGCTCGGCCAGCGCGGCAGCACGCGGCCGGTTGAGTTCGTGATACAGACATCCGGCACCTACGCAGAGCTGCAAACCTATGTCGATGCGCTGATGGCGCGGGCGCGTGACTATCCCGGTTTCGTCAACCCGGAAGCGGACCTGAAGCTGAACAAGCCGGAGTTTCGTGTGACGCTGGACAGGGACAGGGTGGCGGATCTCGGACTGGATGTTTCCGTTGTCGGGCGCACGCTGGAAACGCTGCTCGGCGGCCGGCAGGTGACGCGCTTTGAAGTCGACGGCGAGCAATACGATGTCTATGTGCAGATGGCGGCGGAGGATCGGGCCTCGCCATCGACACTGTCGACCATCTTCCTGCGGGCGCCTTCCGGCGACATGGTGCAGCTTTCCAACGTGGTGCAGGTGGAGGAATCCGTCGCACCCAAGGATCTGCGGCGCTTCAACCAGCTTCGCTCCGCCACCATCACCAGCAATCTGGCGCCCGGCTACGCGCTGGGCGATGGCCTGGCCTTCCTGGAACAGGCGGCGGAAGAGGTCTTGCCGCCGGGCGTGCAAACCGATTACGGCGGCCAGAGCCGCGAGTTCAAGACATCCGGCCAAAGCCTAGCCATGGTGTTCGTGCTGGCGCTCGGCTTCATCTATCTGGTGCTGGCGGCGCAGTTCGAAAGCTTCCGCGATCCGTTCATCATTCTGCTCTCCGTGCCATTGTCCATGACCGGGGCCTTGGCGGCGCTCTACTACGGCGGCGGCACGATGAACGTCTATTCGCAGATCGGCCTTGTGACGCTGGTGGGGCTGATCACCAAACACGGCATTCTCATCGTGGAATTTGCCAACCAGCAGCAGGAGGCGGGCAGGGATCGCCTCGCCGCCTCCGTGGATGCGGCGGTGCTGCGGTTGCGGCCGATTCTGATGACCACCGGGGCCATGGTGCTGGGCGCGGTGCCGCTGATGATCGCCACCGGCGCGGGCGCGGAGAGCCGGCAGCAGATCGGCCTCGTCATCGTCGGCGGCATGACGTTCGGCACCGTGCTGACGCTGTTCGTGGTGCCGGTGGTTTACAGCCTCATTGGCCGCCGGCATGCCGGCGCGCCCATTGACGGGACGGAGCCGGCAACAGCGAAAACGCCGGCGGGACATGTCTCGTCCCATCCGGCGCGCTGAAATTTGGATTTTAGAGCATTTCGGCATTTCGTTGAAACGCAGAAATGCTCTATCCCATTGGTTTTACGCGTTTTCTTCACGCAAAGCGGTATCCGCTTTGCTTGAAAACGCTTTAAATAATAACGGCCGATCAGATGCCCTATCCGATCGGTCGTTGTTTCATCTTGGCAGAAGCTTACGAGGAGAAGACGGCTTCGATCTTGTCCTTCAGTGTCTGTGCATTGAAGGGCTTCACGATGTAGTTGTTGACGCCCGCCTTCTTGGCTGCGACGACGTTCTCGCTCTTGGCTTCCGCTGTGACCATGATGAACGGCAAGGTTTCCATCTCCGGGTTGCCGCGCACCTGCTTGAGCAGTTCGTAGCCGGTCATCGGCTCCATGTTCCAGTCGGAGATAATCAACCCGTATTTACGCTGGGCAAGCTTGGTGAGCGCTTCCGACCCGTCAGCCGCGTCGTCCACATCCTGAAAGCCAAGCTGCTTTAACAGGTTTCTTATGATTCTGATCATCGTTTTATAGTCGTCGACAACAAGTATGGGCATTGATAGGTCAAGAGACATCGATCGCTCCAGCAAAAACGCGGTTGCAGCATTTCGCCTGACAGAAGTTATTAGACATATATTTCTCGACAAACTAAATGACAGTTATCGCTTGCGTGAAGCTTGCATCCAGTGCTTTGCGAATATTGCAGCATGGAGATATATCGTCTATTAGAATGCTCGTAGGAAGCCACATTTTATGGAGTGATGCCGATGCCGGTTGATCGTCGGCCGTTCCGGATCGAAAAGGGCCATGTGCCCGGTGACGGGGAGCGGGAGTTGCGTGCGGCGGATGAGCCGGGAGACTACGGGCCCCTGTTCGCGAAGGTGTTTGACGAACTCGCGGACATCCGAAGTCTCCTTCAGCAGGGGGGCGGTGTCAGCCGGTTCCCGCAAGGCGGGGACGAGGACGCCGAAGCTCTGCGGAGTGCCGATGTCATGGCCGAGATCGAATCGATCCATCAGGCCATTTCACAGACAAAGCGGGAAATCCTCAGCATTCAGGTGAAGGGCCTGAGGGGCGGGGAGGCATCCAGCCGGGCTTTCGACGAGCTGGATGCTGTCGTGAACGGCACCGAAGCCGCTACCGATACGATCCTCTCGTCCGTCGAAAACATCGAGGACGTGACGGCCAAGTTGCTGCCGCGCCTGCAGGGCAGCGAAAGCGCGATGGTGCTTGATATCCATCGCAATGCCGTCAAGATTTTCGAGGCCTGCAACTTTCAGGATCTGACCGGCCAGCGCATCAGCAAGGTCGTGGAAGTGCTGCATTTCATCGAGGACCGCGTCAATATCATGATGGCCATCTGGGGTGGCGAGGACGGTTTTTCGTCCATCCCCGTGACGGACGACAAGGTTCCGGACCAGAAGACCGGCGATGCCGCGCTTCTCAACGGGCCGCCGTTGCAAACGGATGAAAACGTCGTGTCGCAGGATGACATCGATTCGTTGTTCGCTTGATAAAGCCCCTGTCGATCCGGCTATACTGGACGGATCGACAGGATTTTCATCAAAATAAACAGCTTACGGCTTATTTTCCTTCAATGAAGCAGGGGCGCGCTCCGCTGAGGGCCGTATCAACGATGTGCGCATGCCGATATAGGGTGTGACTGCACAAAATTATTCAAAGAAATTTTTGTGATGACAGTAATTAGTATTGGTACTGGCTGGAATAGCGCTGCTATTCCGGCTGCTGCCGATATGGCTGCGCCTGTGTTGATGCAGCGCATATTCATTTAGCCGTTACGTCTGCCTATTATGGTGCCATGCAGCGAAGGGTGTTCTTCGCTTTCCGGTGATCGTTCTGGAGGCTTCCATGGCAGAGCAGTTCGCGACAGCGCTTCCCCCCGGCATTCCCGGCGCAGGAGGGATAGGCGTTGACGACGACGCGATCCTGCTGGCGCGCTTCGTTCAGGGAAATCGCTCCACCATCGAGAAGCGCGCGCTTCAGCTGCGGTCCCAGCTTTCGGATTATTCGCTGCTTGGCGACCTGACGACCCAGTCCTCCAGCCATTACGCCAACAGCATGGCCTCCGACCACAGCGCCCGCGCGCGCAATGCCGTGGATCGTCTGGATTCCATTACGCGGCAGGCTCTGGGCGGCCCGGACGGGTGGCTCAACCTTGCGCGCGCCGCGGCCGCTTATGGCATCGACCGCGCCCAGCGGATGGTGCTCTACGCCGATACGATGCGCGAGCGCGGCGATATCTTTGTGACTCACGAGGCGGCAGGCTGCCCGCCGGTGCTGGTCTACGATTACGAGTTGGAACTGGACGGTGCGGACCAGCCACGCCCCACCAACTATGTGTTGCTGAAGGTATTGCCGCCGCCCGGCGTGTCGACATTCGCGTGGAAGCGCCCGTATATCATTATCGATCCGCGTGCCGGGCAGGGCGCTGGCATCGGCGGCTCCCAGCTCGACAGCCAGGTTGGCGTGGCGCTGCGCGACGGGCACCCGGTGTATTTCGTCAGCTTCCGCCGTGATCCCGAGCCGGGTCAGACGCTGGCTGATGTGACGCGCACCGAGGCAGCTTTCGTGCGCCACGTGCAGGCGAAGCATCCCGACTCGGCCAAGCCAGTCGTCATCGGCAATTGCCAGGGCGGCTGGGCGACCTTGCTGCTGGGGGCGAGCAACCCGGATATCACCGGCCCGCTGGTGCTCAATGGCGCGCCGGTGGAAACGTGGTCGGGCGAGATCGGCCGCAACGTCATCCGCTACAACGCCGGTCTGATCGGCGGGCAAATCATGCCGATGATGCTGTCCGACCTCGGTTATGGCGTGTTCGACGGCGCATGGCTGGTGCTGAACTTTGAGCTGCTCAACCCGGCGCGGAATTACTTCCGCAAGTATTATGACTACTTCAATGAAGTCGATACCGGCCGCCAGCGCTTTCTGGATTTCGAAAAGTGGTGGGGCGGCTTCTTCTTGATGAACGAGGAAGAAATCGTCTGGATCGTGCGCGATCTGTTCATCGGCAACCGGCTGGCCCGCAACGAGGCGCGGCTGGAGCATGGCCGTAACCTCGATGTGAAGCAGATCCGCTCGCCGGTGATCGTGTTCACCAGCCTCGGCGACACCATCACGCCGCCGCAACAGGCGCTCAACTGGATCAGCGACACCTACGCCGACGAAACGGAAATCAAGATCCGCGGTCAGCGCATCGTCTATATGGTGCACGACAAAGTGGGGCATCTCGGCATTTTCGTTTCCTCGTCCATTGCCCGGCGCGAGCATACCGAAGTGGCCTCGACGATGAAGACCATCGAGGCGCTGGCGCCCGGTCTTTACGAGATGGTGATCGAGGACGTCGTTGGCGTCGGGGCCGAGCAGCGGTTTCAGGTGTCGTTCGTCGAGCGCAAGACGTCGGATCTTCCCAGCGCCGCTGGCGGCCGGCGTGAGGAAACCGCCTTCGCGGCAGTGGCGCGGTTGTCGGAATTGCAGGGCGATTTTTATGACATCGCGGTGCGGCCTTACGTGCAGATGGCGGTGACGCAGGCGACGGCGGAGTTGTCCCGCACATTGCACCCGCTGCGCTTGCAGCGCAGCCTGTTTTCGTCCCGCAACCCGGTGTTGCAGCAGTTGCGCCCGGTAGCGGAGCAGGTGGTGGAGAACCGCGCCGCCGCCGCTGCCGACAACCCGTTCGTGCAGCTGGAAAATCTGTGGGCCGACACCTTCGAGCAATCCGTCGACATCATGCGCGACCTGCGTAACGCGTGGTACGAGCGGATGTTCTTCTCGATTTACGCAACGCCCTACATGCGCTGGTTCGGCCGCCGCTATGCCTATGAGCGCACGCGCAAATCCAAGGACGAACTGTTCGCGCTGCCGGAAGTCCAATCCGCGTTGAGCCACATCAGCCGGGGTGGATATGCCGATGCGGTGATCCGCATGCTGATCCTGCTGGCGGAATCGCGCGGCAACGTGCGCAAGGACAGGCTGGAGCGTTCAACCCATCTGCTCAACAAGACGGAACCGTTCAGCGCGCTCGGCGCAACCCAGCGCGCTGCGATCATTCACGAGCAGGGGCTGAACGTTCAATTTGCGCGTGAGCAGGCGCTGGAAACCTTGCCGGATCTGCTGCACACGCAGGAAGAGCGCCAGCAGGCTGTCGAGGCCGTGCACTATGTGCTGGGGCCGCTGGAAGACGCCGACCCGAAGGCGGCTGCGACTTTCGAGGCTTTCCGGCGGGTGCTGGGTCTGGATACTCCCGTCACGCGCGACGATGACACGCGGGAAGTCGCTCACTGATCGACTTTTTGGCTGTCGACCCGGATGAAGACAAGATCGCCATAGAGCATGATCTTGTCTTCTCCCGGCTGAGTGCCGGTAAACACCACCGCGCGCGCAGGCGTGGGGCCGCCGCATGTGTTGCTGCCGCGTTTGCCCACACCGCCATCTGACCACCGGCCGATAGTCATCGGTGGCAGGTTCGCCAGCGTATCCTGCCACGAAGGCGGCTGCTCGCCGCAGTCGCCGCGATTGCCGTGAACAATCAGCGATTCTCCAACCGCTACCCGCACCGTGCTGCGCATGTAAAACAACGTTCCGTCAACGTCGACGGCATCAGGCATGGATGCCAGCTGAGAGCTGTCAGGTTGTGACAGATAGTGGTGCACTGCCGGAGCGATCAGGGCGGCGGCAATTGTCACCGCGAGTCCAGCGGCAAGCAGGCCGGTGCCGCGCCAGCGCGGAAAAGTTTCCGGCAAGGGTTCCTCCGGAAGCTGAAGCATCTCGGCCTCCGTCGCCGGCTTGCGGCGCTGTGTCTTCTGATAAAGCGCGTTCCAGTCGTCCCATGCTTCATCGCGCTCCTGAATGCCGAGAATCTGCGTCAGGATGCGGAAATTGCGCCGGCTGGGCGCATGACTGCCGGAACGCCAGTTTTCCAGATTCTTGAGCGCAGATGCGTAATCGCCTGCCGTCTCTTTTTTTGCGGCGGCACAATAGGTGCTCGCCAGCGATCTGTTGTCGGCATGGCCTTTTTCAACGCACAATCTGTCCAGCAAAAGTGACCACTGTTCGTACCTGGCGGGGGCATCGGCGCCTGATTCATCCGGCGGCGAGACATCTCTCATTATCATGGACGGTCCATCTGGTCGCAATTCAACGTATTGATATGAAAGGAATATTATCTTGTTTTTCTAATTTTTCCTGAAGTTTTCACATTTCCTTCTATCATTCCAAGTTCATAGAATGTAACAAGCCGGATCTGACGAATAAAGAAAATTTTATTATGTAATAATTTGATATATATAATGACTAACTCAATTATATACAAATATAATATAATAATTTTTAGATAAAATTATTTGATTATAGTATATCTTTCGTCATCATGTGGAGATTATTAATGGGACTGCGCGGTTATTTGGCTCTAAGTGGGCTGATTTTTGCGGTGTCGTGCGGCGGCGTTTCCGCCGAGGGTATTCCCTATCGGCGCAATGTCACGCTCAAGGTTGGGGAAACGGTTGTTCTGAAGGGCGTTCGGGGAGACTGCGGTGCGCCGCCACCTTCCTGGAGCCAGTTGAGTTCCAGTCTGCCGCCAACGGCGCTCGGGCGATTTTCGGATGGAGGGCCGGGCGAGGTCAGCAGCAAAAGCTGCAAGGGCATAACGCCAGCCAGAGCCGTTCGCTTCACAGCAACGCAGAAGGGCAGTGAAACCCTGCTCATCTTCGAGGACAAGGTGTCTGTAACAGTTCAGTGATCATCGGAGCTATGAAAATATGACGACCATCAGATTATGTATGTTTGCCGCTGTGGCGCTTGCGCTGGCTGGCTGTAATGCTAATCAAGCCGGCTCTGCCGGCAGCGCGGCTCCGCAGGAACTGTCCGTCGCATTCAACTGGTGCGGAGCAGCCTCGCCGTCGTTCCGGATCGGCAACATTCCGGAAGGGGCAAGCAAATTGCGCCTGCGCATGACCGACAGGCACGTTCCGTCTTATAATCACGGCGGAGGAGAGGTTCCGGTTGCTGGCGGCAGCACCGCGTCCATTCCCTGCGGGAGGCTCGTTGGCAGCTATAACGGTCCCAACCCGCCTGCGCCGCAAGTCCATGATTATGAGTGGACTGTCACCGCGCTTGACGCCAACGGGAAAGTCATCGCGCGCGGATCGGCGCTGCGCAAATTCCCGGAATAGGTTTGCCCTGCGCGCCATAAACCGGAGAGCGCTCGGACTGCATGCCTAGAGCATTTCGGCATTTCGTTGAAACGCAGAAATGCTCTATCTTATTGGTTTTACGCGTTTTCTTCACGCAAAGCGGTATCCGCTTTGCTTAAAAACGCTTTAAGGCATTGCAACATTTATTGAAATGCCCTGCGCCGGAACCGTTTGTTCAGGCGCAGGGCATTGATGTGTTTTCAGCGCTGGGCGAGGAAGAAGTCGATACCGGCCTGGGCACAGTCCTGATCCTGCCCCGGCGTGCCGGAGCTGATGCCGATGCCGGCCACCACTTCACCGTCGACCACGACAGGCAGGCCGCCCGGCACGACCATCAGCCGCCCGTGAATGGCGGAGTTGATGCCGTAGGCGGGGCTGCCGGGCTGGCTGGCGGCGCTGTATTCGTGCGTGGCCTTCTTGGCGGCGGCGGCGGTGAACGCCTTGTCGATGGCGATGGTGATGCTGGTGATCTTGCCGCCGTCCATGCGCTCGAAAGCGACGAGGTTACCCGATTCATCGGTAATGGCGATGCACATCGGCACGCCGATGGCTTTGGCGCGCTCGCGCGCACCTTCGATCAGCAGGCGTGCGTCCGCCTGATCGATCCTGCGAAATGTCAGCATGGTTTTCTCTCCCGGAATGATCGCGTCGCCTCCCTATAGCCTACCCATGCCGAAAGTGAATGCCGCTTTTCGGAAAAGGTCATGTGCTGAAAGGGAAGCAAATCCAGAGCGCCGGATGTTCTGACTCAGTCGGAACAAGCGCTCAAAACTCTATCTTTTACCGCAACTTGCGCTCAATCCGATGGGTCGGCTTGAGCGCAAACTGCTCTGGACGGCTGCCCGCTACTTCACCGGATAATCGGCGGCGACCTGATCTGCGATGAGCTGCGAGGTGGCGGCGGAAAGCGTCCAGCCCAGGTGGCCGTGGCCGGTGTGGTAGAAGATGCCCTTCTGCTTGCCCCGGCGCACGCGGGGCATCATGTCCGGCATCATCGGGCGCAGGCCCGTCCAGGGCACGACGCGATCGGTCTCGATGCCGGGGAACTCGCGGCGCACCCAGTCGATCAGCGGCTGGATGCGATCCGAGCGGATGTCGCGGTTGAAGCCGTTGTATTCCGCCGTGCCGGCCACGCGCAGGCGGCCGACGCCGAGCCGGCTGGTGACGATCTTCGCGGCTTCGTCGAGCAGGCTGACGGTGGGTGTCGCGGCCTGCGACTCCGGCAGGTCGGAATTGACGGTGATTGAATATCCCTTCACCGGATAGATGTTGACGCGGTCGCCCAGCTGTTTTGCCAGATCACGGCTGGCGGAGCCGGCGGAAATCACCACCGCGTCCACCCGCACCGTTTGCTCGGCCGGGGTGGGGAACTCCGCAAGGCCGGCATCCGGCAGCGAAGGCTCGAAGCGGATAACAAGGCCGGAGGCTTCGCCTTCGCCATCCCGCGTGACGCTGGTGACGATAGCATCCTGAATGAAGCGCACGCCATGCCGCTGTGCTGCTTCGGCGAGGCCGCGCGTGAACTTGTGGATGTCGCCGGTGGAATCCGAGGGTGTGAAGAAGCCGCCCACGTAGTCGCCGCGCAATGCCGGCTCGATGGAGCGCATTTCCTCGTTCGTCACCGCGTGGCGCTCAAGGCCGCCTTCCGCCAGCAGCTTGTTGACGCGCGCGCTGGCGTCGTAGGTTTTCTTGTCGCGGAAGATGTGCAGGATGCCGCGCTGTTCGAGATCGAAGTCGATCCCCTCTGCTTCCGCGATGGAGAACAGGTATTGGCGGGCGGCGATGGCAAGGCGCGTCGTTTCGATGGTGTTGGCGCGATAGTGCGGAATGGCGGCGACGAACTCGGCCATCCACGAATACTTGTGCCAGCTTGGCGACGGGTTGACGAGCAGCGGCGCATCCTTGCGCAGCATCCACTTCAGACCCTTGATGATCGTGCCGATGCTGTTCCACACCTCGGCATTGCAGGCCGAAAGCTGGCCGCCGTTGGCGAAGGACGTGTCCATGGCGGGGTAGCGGCCACGGTCGATGACGGTGACATCATAACCGCGTTGGGCAAGGGCGTAGGCGGCGGTCACGCCGGAAATACCGGCTCCGATGACGGCGATACGGGGCATGGCCCGGGCTCCTGTACGAAATAAGGCAGCACGACAGGCGAACGGCCTGTCTCGCGCCCCATCTGTACATGGACCTGAGAGCTTGAGCCGCGCTCACACCAACGTCGCGCGCTGGCATGAATGCGTCATCCCCTTCGGTGGGCCAGTCCGGTTGCCCGGCGGGCCTCTCTCCAGATTGTCCTGACGGAATGGTCCCTTGTGCCTGAGAGTTTCCGGGGCGGTTGCTCCATCGGCGCCGGCTTGAAGCCGGTCTCTCCCGATCCATCATTCGGACGTTACAAATGTAACAGAAGGAGCCGCCTCCGGCAACGGTCAAGATCGCATATCGTCGCACCATCCGCGAAAGTCAGCTCCAGCCCTTACGGCCAGCCGAGGAAATGGATCGCGACGATATAGAGTATCACCAGCAGCTCATAGGTCTGTGCGTTGCCGTTGTAGATGAGCCGCAAACGCCCTGCGGCCGCAACTGTCACCCCGGCGACGCCGGTCCACGCGGCTGTTGCCGTGGGCAGGCGGTGGACGAGAGGGATAGTCCGGGCGAGAGCGGCAAGGCTGGCAACCACATCACGCCCATCGCCAGCCGGCTTGGGGGCCTGCGCGCGCAGGACAAGTGCCAGCACCCCGGCAGCAAGGAGCGACAGCACCACGGCTGCGCCCATCACGGGCAGCGGATCGAGCGAATCATAGATCTCCCGCAGCGGCATGCCTTGCCACACCAGCGACGACGCGAAAGCTGGATCGATGGCCTGCGACAATGGTCCGAACAGGGGCGAGGGATACAGCGTCAGCACCAGAATGCCGACCACCAGCAAAAGCTGCGGCACGAGCAGCGCGGCGGGTGCTTCCCGGACGTGGTGGTTGGCATTCTTCTGCTCGCGCGGCCCGAGGAACACGCTCCACGCCAGCCGGATCATATAAAGAAAGCCGACGAAGGTGGCCAGAAAACCGGCGGCGGCGAGCAGATACCATTGCTTGTCGAGCAGGGTGCCGATCAGCAGCCATTTCGAGCCGAAGCCCGTCAGCGGCGGCAGACCAGCCATGGCGACGAGCGCCACGAGAACGGCGGCGAAAGTCACCGGCATTCGCGCGCCGAGCCCGCCCAGACTGGTGAAGACGCCGGTGCCAGCCCGAAGAATGACCCCGGCAACAGCCAGAAACAGCACGCCCTTCACCAGCAGATGGCTGGCGGTGAGATACAGCGCAGTTACCCAGCCGATATGGTCCATCAGCGCGATGGCCGTCACGATATAGCCGAGCTGGCTGATGCTGGAATAAGCCAGCAGCCGCTTGGCATCACGCTGGAAAAGCGCCTGCACGCCGCAAACCAGCGTCGTCGCCATGCCGATCCACGCCAGCAGGATTGACAGATCCGGCCCCGATTGTGAGCGAATGGCGAGATAGGCGGCGGTCAGGAGGCCGAAGATCGCCACTTTGCTGATGACGGCGGAAAGCAGGGCGGACAGATCGTCGTCGGCGAGCGCGTAGGTGCCGGGCACCCACACATGCACGCCCAGCGCCCCGGCCTTGATGAGACAGCCGATGGCGATCAGCACGAAGGCCGCCGTTGCCTGCACGCTCCCGCCATCAAGGACGGAGCGCAGCGTCGCCAGATCGACGCCGCCGCCGGTCGCGTTGAACTGGCCAAAGCCTGCCAACAGGAAGAAGGCCGCCGCCAGCGAGAACAGCAGATAGCGCAGCGTCTGCGAGCCGGTCTGCCGCCCATGCGCGAGGAGGAAATAGGAACCGAGGGTGACAAACTCCCACGCGACGAAGAATTCAAGAGTTGTGCTCGCGCCGGCCAGCGCGGGCAGCGCCAGCAGCATGGCCGCCAGCAGCGGGTAATAGCCGGTGCGCGTCTCGGAGCGGTAGAGCGCGCCAAGACCCACCACGAACCCGCCGGCGATGAACAGAACGCCGAACAGCAGCGGCAGACCCTGCATCTCAGGCAGCAGGAAAGGCCCGATGGCAGGCAGTGCGATGAGCGCCAGCGCGGCTTTCGCCCGCCCCGGCAAGCCGGGCCAGAGCGCTTCCACGAGGGCGAGCATACCTCCCGCGATCAACGGTGTGACGATCCACAGCGATCCCGGCGCGGCGATGAAGGCAGCCAGCAGCCCCGCCAGCGCCAGCAGAACCACGATGGTCGTCACCGGCGCGATAGCGCGCCAGTCCAAACGTGGCAGGTCCACACCTGAAAGGCCATTATTCGCCGGTGCATGGACGGAGCGGCCGAACCAGCGGAACATGTAGGCCGCTTCCAACAGCGATCCGATAGCGATGGCGGCGATGGTCCAGACATATCCGGCGGAGGACAAGTGCAGCACCAGCGTCCACTTGGCCCAGAAGCCGGGGAAGGGCGGCAGCCCTGAGATCGCCACCACAAGCGCCCCAAAGAGGAACAGCAGCAGGCGGCTGCGCGCGATGGGCGACCATCCGGAAATCGATTGGCGGTCCACGAGATCCGCCAGCCAGAAAAGCCCCGCCTTGGCCAGCAGATGGTTGAGGATGAGGCCGCCCACAACCAACGGCATCAGCTGGGGCGCGCCGGTTTTTTCGAGCAAGGCCAGCGCCAGAGTCGCAAGGCCGAGCTGGCCCACAGACGAGTAGCCCAGCATGCGGCGCACGCGAATCTGCCGCAGGCCGATGAGGTTCGACGCCACGAAGGTCAGCCCGCCGGACAAGGCGATGAGATCCAGCCACGGCCCGAACAGCGGCAGCAGCTTGTAGAGCGAGAAGAATACGCCTGCCGAAACGCCGACCGACACGAAGGCGGCAATGCCGCCCGGCGCTGTCTCATAGACATCGAGGCCCCAGCCGTTGGCGGGAAAAGGTTTCAACTCGATAAGGATGGCGGCCAGCAGCAACAGCAACGCGGTGGTGGCGATGGGGCCGGAAAGCGGTTGCGGCAGTTGCAGCAGCTCATCGATGAACAGCGTGCCGGTGACAAAGTAAACCAGTGCCGTGGCCAGCAGGAAGAAGGTGGAGGCGATAACGGTGGCGACAATATATTTGAACGTCGCTGACAGCGACCGCGTCGTGCCGGCCAGCCCGAGCAGGCCATAGGTGGCGATGGAGACGATCTCCAGAAACACGAACAGGTTGAACAGGTCGCGCGTCATGATCATGCCGTTGATGCCCATGACGCCGATGAGATAAAGCAGCAGCGCGCCATAATGCTCGCGCAGGCGCGGCCACAGATGAAGCGCACCCAGCAGCGACACCACATTGACGGATACGCAGAAGAATCCTTCCGCCACGCCCAGCCGCAGGCTGATGGATACCGGCGGCGCGATGCCTGCGGTTATCACCTCGAAGGGGGGAGCGCCGCCAAGCACCCGGATGAATGCAACGGCGCTGATGAGGGTGATGCCGGTGAGCGCGAGGAAGAACACCGGCGCGAGCCAGCGCTTGGCGACCCTGTATAGCAGCGGGATGAGGAAGCCGCCTCCCAGCCCGAGGATATAGATGTTGAGGGGGTGGAAAAGCGCGCTCACCCTTTCGACTCCGTGAATGCGTCGATGTCGAGCGTGCCCTTGGCCCGGTAAAGGCGGATGGCGTAGGCCAGCATGACGGCGGTGACGGAAAAGCCGATGACGATGGCGGTGACGACCAGCGCCGAGGGAATGGGATCGACCGAATGCAGCGCCGCCGCGCCCGGCCCGAGCGCCTCATCGAGGATGGGAGCGGTTGCGCCGGTGATGTAGCCGGTGGCGACCAGCACGATATGGACGCCCGTGTCCAGCAGGGAGAAGCTGATGATGATGCGCAGGATATGCCGGTTGGACAGCAGGCCCCAAACACCGATGAGGCACAGCAGGAAGCCGGTCACCAGCGCAAGGTGCGATACGGAAATTCCCATGACCTCTCCCGATTAGCGGCGGAACCTGTCGACGACGACGGATAGCTCCGCACCAACCTTGATGCCGAGCAGGATGGAAATGGCCGGAATGGCTCCCGCGCTGATGAACGCGCCGAATTGGCCCGCCGGCAGGAAGCGGCTGTCGAGAAAGCCCCCGGCGAACACAATGCCGGCGATGCCCAGCAGCACATAAAACACGCCCGCCAGCGATTCCGTGATCGCCAGAAAGCCGAGCGGCAATTCGGCGCGTGGACGCGCCAGAAGCAGCAGCACCACGCCGGACGCCACGATCGCACCGCCCTGAAAACCGCCGCCCGCCGACAAGTGGCCGTTGGCGATGACGTAAGCGCCGAACAGGAAGATCGGCGGCAGCAGCGTCGCGGCGCCGGAGGTGACGATCTCGCCTGCCGGACGGGTCTGTGGATTGGAGTGCGTTTGCGTTTCGCCGGTCTCTCGCAGCAGCAGGCCGACGCTGGCGGCGACCATGAACAGCACGGCGACCTCGCCCAGCGTGTCGAAACCGCGCCAGGTGATGAGAATGCCGGTGACGATGTTGGGAAGCCCCAGCATCGTCGGAGTCTGGGTGACGTAGAACTCCGCCAGCGGACGCAGGAACTGGCGCTCCTGATACGCCAGCGCGATAGTGGCGAACACGGCGCCCAGCAGCAGCACGGCCAGTGCATTGACGATCTTGCGCCTCATGCCCGGCCTCCATCGGCGCGCGTGTCTGTGTCAGTGCCCGAGCTCGCGTCGGCTGAATCGTTGCGCCGCTCCGCCTCGCGCTGCTCGTCGTCGCGCAGGGCATCGGTGACAGTGCTGCGCGCCATGGGGATGCCGATGCGGTGCGCGGCGCGGGAAAGGGCGTGCGACGACACCGGGTTCGTCATCAGCACGAAGCCAGCGATCAGCAGCAGTTTCAGCGCCCAGTCGGGATTATGGATGCCCAGCCCCAGCAGCACCAGCAGGTTGCCGAGCGTCGTCGCCTTGGTGCCGGCCTGAATGCGCGTATAGGCATCCGGCATGCGCAACACGCCAAGCCCCGCCGAAAACAGAAAGAACGCCCCCAGCAGCACCACGAGGCTGCCGATGATTTCGCGGATGGCGATGTCGGTCATGGTTCAGACCTTCCCCGCCCCGGTCTTGTGGATGGTATAGAGCAGGATGAAGGTCGCCAGTCCCGATCCGATGGCGGCTTCCG
This sequence comes from Pseudochelatococcus contaminans, assembly GCF_014195635.1. GTDB lineage: Bacteria > Pseudomonadota > Alphaproteobacteria > Rhizobiales > Beijerinckiaceae > Pseudochelatococcus > Pseudochelatococcus contaminans. The sequence goes on from NZ_JACICC010000003.1 coordinate 240,299, forward strand.
CCATGGCCACGTCCGGGGCCGCAAGCAGGATGAACACCACCGAGGCCGACAGGCTCGCCAACCCGGCGCTGACGGCGGCGGCGAGAATATTGTTCAGCGTCACCGCCAGCACACCGCTGACCAGAATGCTGATCGATATAAGGATCGTGAGCAGGTCGAGCATGGTTACAACCCCCGTTCCAGATAGCGGGCGATTGCCAGCACGGCCAGAAAGCTGAGCAGGCCGTACACCAGCGCCACGTCGACATAGATGAAGCGGCCGGAGATATGCGCATAGAGCGCAATCAGCGCGATGGTGATGACGGTGAGCATATCGACCGCGACGACGCGATCGACGACCGTGGGGCCGATGGCGAGCCGCGCCACCGAAAACAGGATGCCGAAAAAGATCAGCACCCCGGAAAGCGTGAGAAGCGCGTCAGCCAAAGGCCTCCTCCAGATGGTTCTCGAAGGGGCCGGCAATGATGCGCGATGCTTCGGCACGGTCCGTGGTTTTGACGTCCAGCCAGTGGATGTAGAGCGTATCGCCGTCGAGCCCCAGCACCAGCGAGCCGGGTGTGAGGGCGATGGAGTTGGCCAGCGCCAGGCGGCCCATGGGCGAGGACAGGCGCGTCGTCACCCGCACGACGCCGGGGTGAATGTCGATCCGGCGCGCATAAACGTATCGCAGCATGGAGATATTGGCCCGCACAAGCTCGACGACGAAGACGCCCAGATAGGCGATGAAATGCCATAGCGCCCGCGGCGTTACGCGGATTGAACGCCATATGGCGCCCGTCCATGAAGTGTTGTCGCCGGAGGCAAGGTGCGTGACCGCCAGAGCCACCGCGACACCCGCTAGCAGGAGGATCGGCGCGAGCGAGTCATTGATGACGCACCAGAGCGCGACCAGAAAGAAAAACAGAACAGGAGATCCAGCGTTCGTGAAATATTTCACGTTCAATATTACGGGTTTCGGCATGGTCCTGATCCGTTTTGCGACAGAAACAAATATACATATTGTGATTCAAGATCAATAAAACTGATGCAATCATCATCAATCAACCGTTGAAGAATGACTTCGGCCGCGCTGTGAAATGGCCGTTGACGGCTGTTCAAGGGCCTGCCATAAGCGAGAATGAACGATCATTCTCACATGGATTCAGTCTTGCCTGCCCGACCCGCTTCTTCCGATGACGCAGGCCGTTCCCTGCCACGTGGCGAGCGTCACGAAGCCATTCTGCACGCCGCAGGGCGTTGTTTCGTCCGTTACGGTTTTCATCGCACCACGATGCAGCTCGTCGCCAGGGAAGCAGGCATGAGCCCCGGCAACATCTACCGATACTTCCCCTCCAAGAATGCCATTGTGGCAGGCATGGTCGAGGCCGACCGCGACGAAGCGCGCAGGCGCTTCGACCGCATCGACAGGACGCGCCCTTTCTGGGAGCAGTTCAGGCAGCTCGGTGAGGAGTATTTCGTCGGCGATGCCCACAGCCGGGCCGTGCTGTGTCTGGAAATCTGGGCTGAGGCCACCCGCAATCCGGAGATCGACGCCATCAACCGCCCGTTCGAGGCGGAAATCGTCGATCAACTGGCCGAGCTGCTCGAAAACGCGCGCCAGCGGGGCGAGATCGCCGCCGATGTCGATGCGGTGGCCGCGGCGCATATCATCCTGACGCTGACGAATGGCCTGTACGTGAGCACTGGCCTGCATCGCGACGATGACAGCCGTCAGACTTTCCAATGGGCCTTGCAGGCCGTTTACGGCCTTCTCTCCGGCATGCCCGTACTGCGCAAGCGGGCGGACGACGACACTTCTTTCCCGATACCGAGTTCCCCGCAGGAGCCTTCAGCATGAAAGCCAGCCAGCTTATCGCCGGCCTGATCGTCGTTTCCGCCGCTGTCTGGATTGGCTCCGGCCTGCTGGGCCGTGATGAAGACGCCGCCGCGACCGCCGCGCAGCCCGTGGCGGAGCAGCGCCTGTTCCGGGTGGGCGTTCAGGATGTCGCGGCGGAAGATCACGCCCGGCGTGTCATCCTGTCCGGTCGCACCGAGGCGGATCGGCGGGTGAGTGTCGTCGCGCGCACCAGCGGTATTGTGGAAGAACTGCCGATCCGGCGCGGTTCGGTGGTGAAGCAGGGCGAGGAACTGGCCCGCCTCTCCGATGAGGCGCGCGAGGCGCTTGTGGAGCAGGCCAAGGCGCGGTTGGAACAGCGGCGCGCGGAACTCAAGGCCCGGCTGCGGCTGATCGAGACCGGCAATCTGCCCACGTTGCAGAAGCCGGCACTCGAAGCGGAACTCAGCGCCGCCGAAGCAGGCTTCGCCCAGGCCGAGGCCGAGCGGGACCGCAACGTCATCCGCGCACCCTTCGATGGCGTGGTGAACGCGCTGCATGTGCGTGAGGGGCAGGCGTTGCAGGTGGGGTCCGCCATTGCGGACGTCGTGGCGCTGGAGCCGATGCTGGCGGTGGTGGAGATCGCCGAGCGTGAGCTGGGCGGTGTGAATGTCGGCGACCCCGCCGATGTGGCCATCGCCAACGGCAGCAGGGTGCGCGGCCAGGTGCGCTTTGTGTCCGCCGTCGCCAGCCCGGAGACGCGGACCTACCGCGTCGACATCGAGCTGGACAGCAACGGCATCGCCGTTCCGGACGGCGTGACCAGCGAGGTGACGCTGACGCTGGCGCGTGTGCAGGCGACATCCGTGCCCCGCTCGGCGCTGGTGTTTTCGGCTGCGGGGCAACTCGGGCTGCGCTCTGTGGATGCTGATGGCGTCGTCGGCTTCCTGCCGGCGCGGATCGTCGAGGATGGGCTGGAGCGCGTCTGGGTCGCCGGGTTGCCGGAGACCGCGCGCATCATCGTGCAGGGGCAGGATTTCGTTTCCGAGGGGCAGAAGGTCGCCCCTGTTAACACCGTGACCGGGCAGGCGAGCTGACAATCATGGCCAATCCTGTCGACTACGCCATTTCCCACGCCCGGCTGACGCTGGCGATCCTCATCTTCCTCATGATTGCGGGCGCCATGGCCTATGTCTCCATACCCAAGGAGGCGGAGCCGGACGTCAAGGTGCCGATCATCTACGTCAACGTCACCCAGCGCGGCATCAGCCCGGAGGACGCCGAGCGCCTGATCCTGCGTCCGATGGAAACGCAGCTCAAGACGGTCAACAACGTCAAGGAGATGCGTGCTTCCGCCTATGAGGGCGGCGGCTATGTCATTGTCGAGTTCGAGGCCGGTTTCGACTCGGATGTCGCAATGGCGGACGTGCGCGCCAAGGTGGATACGGCCCGCAGCGACCTGCCGCGCGACGCGGACGAGCCGATGGTGCATGAGGTCAACCTGTCGCTGTTCCCCGTGATCGTCGTGGCGCTGGGTGGCGATGTTCCCGAGCGCACCCTGCTGCGGCTGGCGCGTGACACCCAGACCGCGCTGGAGCAGATCCCCGGCGTGCTGTCCGCCGATCTGCGCGGCGCGCGCGACGAGGCGGTGGAGGTCATCGCCGAACCGATGCTGCTGCGCAGCTACGGCATTTCGCCCGGCCAGCTTGTGGAATTGTTCGCTGCCGGTAACAGCCTCATCGCCGCCGGCGCGCTGGAAGGTTCGGCCGGGCGTTTTGCCGTCAAGGTGCCCTCGCTCATCGAACGGCCGGAGGATGTGTTCACCTTCCCCATCGCTGCCTCGCCCTCGGCGGCGGTGACGCTGGGGGACATCGCGGAGGTGCGGCCGACATTCAAGGATCCGACCTCCATCACGCGCATCAACGGCCAGTCGGCGATCACGCTGGAGGTGGTCAAGCGCACGGGCGCGAACCTCATCGAAACCGTGGATGCGGTGAAGAAGGTGGTGACGGAGTTGCAGCGCGGCTGGCCCGAAACGGTGCAGGTGACCTTCACGCAGGACAAGTCCGTCGAGATCCGCTCGCTGCTGCATGAGTTGCAGAACAGCGTCATCACGGCAGTGCTGCTGGTGCTCATCATCATGCTGCTGGCGCTGGGCGTGCGCGCCTCGCTGTTCATCGGCATCGCCATTCCGGCGTCGTTCCTCGCCGGTATTCTCGGGCTGCAACTGGCAGGGCTCACGGTCAATATCGTTGTGCTGTTCTCGCTCATTCTTGCGGTGGGCATGCTGGTGGACGACGCCATCATCGTCTCAGAATTCGCCGAGCGGCGGATGGCGGAGGGCATGCCGGCCAAGGCCGCCTATTCGCTGGCGGCGCGGCGCATGGCAGGGCCGGTGATCTCGGCCACGCTGACGCGCATCGCGGCGTTCTCGCCGCTGATGTTCTGGCCCGGCATCGTCGGCGAGTTCATGAAGTACATGCCGCTGACACTCATCGCGACGCTGACGGCCTCCCTCGTGGTGGCGATGTTCTTCACGCCGACATTGGGCGCTCTGCTGGGCGCGGCCTCGCACGTGAAAGACGAGCACGCGACGGCGCGCATGGAGGATCGCGGCTTTTACATGCGCGTGGTCAAGCTCGCGCTGCACCATCCCGGCGCGACGCTGCTGCTGGCGGTGGCGCTGCTGGTCAGCGTGGTGTTTTCCTATGGCCGGTTCGGCAACGGCGTTGAGTTTTTCCCCGCGGTTGAGCCGGAATATGGGCTGGTGCAGGTGCGGGCGCGTGGCAATCTGTCCATCACGGAGAAGGACAGGCTGGTGCGGCAGGTGGAGGAGCGACTGGCCGGGATGCCGGAGTTGGAAACCATCTATGCCCGCGCCGGCGAGGGACAGCGCGGCTCGGACGAGGTGACCGAAGACACCATCGGCACCGTGCAGTTCGAGTTCGTGGACTGGCGCAAGCGGCGCAAGGCGCATGAAATCCTCGCGGAGATCCGCCAGAAGACCAGCGATATTCCCGGCGTCATCATCGAGGTCAACGAACCGCGCGCCGGCCCGCCCACGGGCAAGCCGATCACCCTGGAAATTTCAGGCACCGATCCGGACGCCATCTTCGCCACCGCGCGCAAGGCCGCCACCGCCCTGCGGGCGCGTGGCGACACGCGTGACGTGGATGACGGCCTGCCGCTGCCGGGCATCGACTGGCGGCTGACGGTCAACAAGGCCGAGGCGGCGAAGTTCGAGATCAACCCGCTGATCGTCGGGACGGCGGTGCAGCTTGTCACCAACGGCGTCAAGATCGCCGAATACCGCCCTTCGGACACCGACAAGTCGGTGGACATTCTGGTGCGTTTCCCGGAGGCGCGGCGAAATCTCGATGAGCTGGACAACCTGCGCATCAACACCGCGCGCGGCTCGGTGCCGGTGGGCAATTTCGTCACCCGTGAGCCGGAGCCGCGCGTGGGCATGATCAACCGCGTCAACAGCCGGCGCGTCGTGACCGTCACGGCCAACGTGGCCGAGGGCGTGCAGACGGCTGCGGTGCAGAAGGCGGTGATGGACGAGATGGCGGCGTCCGGCCTGCCGCCGGGCATCACCTATCGCATGAAGGGTGAGGACGAGGAACGCGAGAAGGCCGGGGCATTCCTTGTCAGCGCGTTCGGCGCGGCGATCTTCCTGATCTTCGCCATCCTGCTGGCGCAGTTCAACAAGTTCTCCAGCGTGTTCCTCGTGCTGACTGCGGTGGTGCTCTCCACCATCGGCGTGCTCATCGGCCTCATGGTCATGGGGCAGGCGTTCGGCGTGGTGATGACCGGCATCGGCATCATCGCCAACGCCGGCGTCATCGTGAACAACAATATCGTGCTGATCGATACCTACGAGCGGTTGCGGGACGAGGGTGTCGCCGCCTATGACGCCATTCTGGAAACCTGCCGCGAGCGCGCCCGCCCGGTGGTGCTTACGGCGGTGACCGCGCTGCTCGGCGTGCTTGCCATCGCGTTCGGCATCAATCTGGATTTCGTCGCCCGCACAGTGGATGTCGGTGCGCCATCGACGCAATGGTGGACGCACCTTGCCACCGCCATCGTCTTCGGCCTCGGCTTCGCGACCATCCTGACGCTGGTGGTGACGCCCGCAGCGCTGATGGCGATTGCCAACCTCGGTGCCCGGAGAGACAGGGCACGCTCCAGAAGGATGGCCTGACGGGAACAACCGGACGGAAACTGCCGGACGCAGGGTGCCGGGGAGGCAGCAGCCTCACCGGCACCGGATGATGGCATCAGACCTTCGTAACGTTGCCGAGGAAGCTGGTGATGGCTGTGTCCAGCGCATTGGCGTCATCGGCCAGCTTGTGGGCGTGGACCTCGACGGACCGCGACACGCTGCCGGTGGCGGCCAGCGACGCCTCGACACGGTTCATGGCATCCGCGCCTACCTGCGACTCGTTGGAGGAATGCGCGACGCTCGCGGCGATGGATTGCACGGCGGCCGCCTGTTCCTCGATGGCCGTGGCAACCGCCAGCGCGATGGCGGACATATCGCTGATCGTGGCGTTGATGTGCTCGATGGCGCCGACGGCGTGGCCCGATGCGTTCTGAATCGCCGTGATCTGGCTGACGATTTCCTGCGTCGCCTGAGCGGTGCGCGTGGCAAGGTTCTTGACCTCGCTGGCTACCACGGTGAAACCGCGTCCGGCCTCGCCGGCGCGTGCGGCCTCGATGGTGGCGTTCAGCGCCAGCAGGTTGGTCTGCTCGGAAATGGTGCGGATCAGGTTGACGATTTCGCCGATCTGGGCCGCTGCCGCCGCAAGCCCCTCCATGGTGTTGACGGTCTGTGTGGCTTCCTCAACCGCCCGTCCCGCCACCGCATGCGAGCGGCTGGCCTGCGAGGAGACCTCCTGAATGGATGCCGCCAACTCTTCCGCCGCACCGGCGGCCACGACGACGCTTTGCGACGCATTGCCGGTGGCCGAGGCGGCGCGCCGGGTTTCGCTCGCCATGTCGTCCGATGCCTCGGATAGCTGAGAGGACGCGTCATGCAGATCGCGGGCGGCGGCATGGACATTGCCGATAGCGTCCTTGCTCTGCCGCTCGAAAGCAGCCACCAGCGTTCTGATGCGCTCGGCCCGCTCGACATCGCGCCGGATCGCCTGCTCCTGCTGCCCGGCCAACTGCGCCCGCTCGACGGCGTTGTCCCGGAAGATGCTGACCGCGCGCGCCATGGTGCCCACCTCATCGCGCTGATTGATGGCGGGGATGTCGACCGCGTTGTTGCCGCTGGCGAGCTTGTTCATCGTCTGCACAAGCCGGCCAATGGGGCGGGTGATGGACGCGCCGATGCGTGAAACCAGAATGACGCCGATCAGCGCACCCGCGACCTGCGCGCTCACCGCCCAGCCGAAAAACCCGCTGGCGGCGGCTTTGACATCGGCGCTGATCTCCTGATTGAGATGCTCCACGTAGTCGATGTAAGCGTTGATGGATGCAAGCCAGTCGATGAACAATTGCGCGACGGGATCGGCGATCAACCGGGTCGCCTCGTCGATGCTCGCGATATCATAACGGTTTTCGGTGAGCGCGATGATGCGGCTGATATAGGCATCGGTATCGGTGCGGATCTTGATGATCTCCGCGATGATTTCCTGCTCCTTCTCCGTGCCGCCGCCCTGCTGGCTGACCATATCCAGCAGTTGCTTGCCGTTCAGAACGTAATCGTTCCGCAGCTTCTCGATGCGGGCGATATTCTCCTGCCGCGCCTGCGGGCTATCCAGCAAAACGATATCGCGAATGCCGATGGACCTGTCATGGACGCTGCCGCGCAGATTGATGACATAGCGCTGCTTAACTGTATTGATGTCATTGATGACACTGATGTTGTCATTAAGTTTTGCTATCTCGATGGCGGATATACCGACGATCATTGCTGATATCGCCAGATTAAGGAAAAACGAGAGATATATTCTGTATGGTATGCTGTAATTACTGAAGTAAAACATTTCACGGAAATTCGTGAAAAACATGAATTTCTTGAACATAATAATGATCCTGAATGCAGTATAATTGTATGTTTTATAATTACGTTTTTTAAAAAAATTATGATGCAATTTTATTTTATATATATGAAAAAATACAAATAACTATTTAATTTATTTTACGTATTAATCATATTTAACATGAAAAATTATTAGTTTATTATTATTTTGAGCGCGATATAAAAAATAAATATATCGGAATTCAGTATATTGTGATTTTTTTCAGCAGAAAAAGGATATGATACTTCGTCGACTGACCTGCATTGAAAATCTCCATAATTTTGATAGAAATTATGATCTAATGACCGATCACAGAGGCCGTATCGTGAGATCCGGCTGTCGAAGTCGGTGCCAGAAACAGGAAGCAATCATGTCAGACCAGCCCGCGTCCCTTCATCCTCAGACGCTTGTCCTGCACGGCGGCAGCTACCGCTCCGACCCCGCCACAGGTGCCGTCGCGGTGCCGATCTATCAGACGACATCCTATCAGTTTCAGGATACCGGCCATGCGGAGCGCCTGTTCGCGCTGGATGAGCTTGGGTTCATCTATTCGCGCGTGGCCAATCCCACGACGGACGCATTCGAAACCCGCATTGCTGCTGTGGAAGGCGGCGCGGCAGCGCTGGCCCTTGCATCGGGACAGGCGGCATCGGCCTATTCGGTGCTGAACGTTGCGGGCGCAGGCGATAACATCGTCAGCTCGACGGATCTTTATGGCGGCACATGGGCGCTGTTCGCGGCTACGCTCAAGCACTTTGGCGTCGAAGTGCGTTTTGTCGATCCCGCCGATCCGGAGAACTTCCGCCGCGCGACAGACGCGCGGACGCGCGCCTATTATGCGGAATCGCTGCCGAATCCGAAGCTGGAGGTATTTCCCATCGGCGAGGTCGCGGCTATCGGGCGGGAGCTTGGCGTGCCGCTGATCGTCGACAACACGGCCGCCCCGCTCACCATCCGGCCCTTCGAGCATGGCGCGGCGGTGGTCGTCTATTCGGCCACCAAGTATATCGGCGGCCACGGCACTTCGATCGGCGGCGTCATCATCGACGGCGGTAACTTCCCGTGGGCGGAGCATGCCGACCGTTTCCCGACGCTGACCCAGCCGGACCCCAGCTATCACGGTGCGACATGGCTGGAAAAGGCGGCTCCGCTCGGGCCGGTGGCTTACGTGTTGCGTGCCCGCGCCGTGCTGTTGCGCGATATTGGCGCGGCTGTGGCGCCGCAGAACGTCTTCCAGTTCATTCAGGGGCTGGAAACGTTGCCGCTGCGCGTGCGCCAGCATAACGAAAACGCCATCGCGGTGGCGAATTTCCTCAAGGATCGCCCGGAAGTGTCGCACGTCATCTTCCCCGCGTTCCAGACCGGGGAAAACGCCCGCCGCGCGCAGGCTTATCTGCATGGCGGCTATGGCGCGCTGGTCGGCTTCGAGCTGAAGGGTGGCAAGGAAGCGGGGCGCAAGTTCATCAACGCGCTCAAGCTGCTGTATCACGTGGCCAATATCGGCGATGCCCGCTCGCTGGCCATCCACCCGGCAACCACAACCCACTCGCAGCTTTCCGAGGCAGATCAGTTGCTGACCGGCGTCACCCCGGGCTACGTGCGGTTGTCGGTCGGCATCGAATATATCGACGACATCGTCAACGATCTGACACAGGCGCTGGAAGCCAGCGGGGCATAAAGCCAGGCACACGATTTTTCCGTCACGCATTACCCCCGGCGAGCAATTGCCGGGGGTTCTCAGTCTGATCCATCAAAATTTGCTCAAGATCACAAATCAGGATCATTCGCAGGTTTCCATCGCAGGTTTCCATCGACCTGGCGAACAGTCCGCAGCACGTCATCGATTGACAGTATCCATCAGCGGATGTCATGATTGCGGGGCGGGGGTCGTGTCTATCCGGCCACTGTGAAAGGATGAAAAATGGCGGCAAATCGGCAATTGAAGCTTGGCGCTTTCATGCGTCCGGTCAGCATTCACACCGGCGCATGGCGTTATCCGGGCGCGCGGCGGGACGCGAATTTCAGCCTTGAGGCGCTGACGGAATACATCCGCAAGCTTGAGGCGGCGAAGTTCGATGCGTTCTTCATGGCCGATCATCTGGCCGTTCTGAACATGCCGATCGAGGCGCTGCGGCGAAGCCACACCGTGACCTCGTTCGAGCCCTTCACGCTGCTATCCGCGCTGGCCATGGTGACGAGCCATATCGGGTTGGTGGCGACGGCATCGACCACTTTCGAGCAGCCGTTCAATCTGGCGCGGCGGTTCGCCTCGCTGGATCATATCAGCAGCGGCCGCGCGGGCTGGAACATCGTCACCACCTCGAATCCCGACGCGGCGCTCAACTTCGGTCTCGATGAACATGTCTCTCACGCCGACCGTTATGCACGGGCGCGGGAGTTCTACGATGTCGTCACCGGGCTGTGGGACAGCTTCGCCGACGACGCTTTCATCCGCGATGTGGAAAGCGGCATCTATTTCGACCCGGACAGGATGCGCCCGTTGAACCACAAGGGGCCGCATTACAGCGTGCGCGGACCGCTGCATATCGCCCGCCCGGTACAGGGCTGGCCGGTGATCGTGCAGGCGGGGGCGTCGGAGCCCGGACGCCAGCTCGCAGCAGAAACCGCTGAGGTAGTGTTCGTCGCGCCCAACACGCTCGACGATGGCCGGCGGTTCTATGCCGATGTCAAAGGCCGCCTTGCGGCGCTTGGGCGCGAGCGCGACCACCTCAAGATTCTCCCCGGCGCGTTCGTCGTGGTCGGCGATACTGTCGAGGAAGCACGCGCCATCCGCGCCCGGCTCGATTCGCTGGTTCATGCCGAGAGCGCCATTGCCTCGCTGTCGATTGCGCTTGGCCATGATGTTTCGGGATATGATCCCGATGGATATTTGCCGGATATTCCCGACACCGAGCACAGCAAATCCAGCCGCGAGCGCGCATTGGCCATCGCTGAACGTGAAAAACTCACCATCCGCCAGTTGGCCCAGCGGCTCGGCGGCTATGCGGGGCTGGCCATTGTCGGCTCGCCGCAGAGTATCGCCGATGACATGCAGGAATGGCTCGAAACCGAGGGGTCTGATGGCTTCAACCTGATGTTCCCCTATCTGCCCGGCGGCCTCGATGCCTTCGTGGGCAAGGTCGTGCCGGAATTGCAGCGGCGCGGCATCTTCCGCACCGAATACGAGGGCACCACCCTGCGCGAAAACCTCGGGCTGCCGAGGCCGGGCAACAGGTTCTTCCCGGATTGAAATCGAAAGTTCCGGTTTTTTAGCCGCAATACTATAGATTATGTAGCTTTGTCGGGGTGTGTGATATAGACTGTGCTTTATGACAAAGGGGTCTCGTCACCGGGTCGCATGGGGGCGAGGCTATCCGCAATATGCGGCAGGGGGGCTTTCGGGGCTCGCCGCCGCCAACCCGGAGATTGAAGGCATGTCGGTTCAGCTTGGCCAGATCGCGCCGGACTTCGTGCAGAAGAGCACCGAAGGCGAAATCCATTTCCATGAGTGGCTTGGCGATTCATGGGGAATCCTGCTCAGCCACCCGCGCAACTTCACGCCCGTCTGCACCACGGAGCTGGGCGAAGTGGCCCGGCTCGCGGATGAGTGGAAGAAGCGCAACGTCAAGGTGATCGGCCTCTCGGTCGATCCGCTCGATGCCCACGAAAAGTGGGGCGAGGACATTGCCGAGACGCAAGGACACGCGCTCAATTTTCCGCTGCTTGCCGATGACGACAAGAAGGTGTCGGAGCTTTACGGTCTCATTCACCCGGATGCCGATCCCAATATCACCGTGCGCGCGGTGTACATCATCGATCCGAACAAGAAGGTGCGCCTCACGCTCACCTATCCGCCGAGCGCCGGACGTAACTTCTCCGAAATTCTGCGCGTCGTCGACAGCCTGCAACTGACCGACGGGCAGAAGGTGTCGACGCCGGTGAACTGGAACCCCGGCGATCCGGTCATCATCGTGCCGTCGGTTTCGGATGAAGAGGCCAAGGAGCGGTTCCCGCAGGGCTTCAAGACCCTCAAGCCCTACCTGCGCGTGGTCGAACTGGATAAGCAACCCGGCAGCTAAAACGCATGCTGGCGTGATCGGCAGCGCTTCCCGGGTTATAAAGGCCGGCGAGGCGTTAAAGAGTGGATGACGGCGGCCGGTTCGTCTTCATCCAGTTTGAGTTTTCTATAGAATTAGTTAGTGTCCAGCAGTGAGCCGGGCAGGGGGCGGTCGACTGTGCGGATGATGGAAATCGAGGCAGGCCAGCCGTCCGAAACGGACGCGGTGCGGTTTAGCGGACGCCTGCAGGCGGGTATTGGAGTCGAGCAAGTGACTGATACAGTGAGCGTTGTTCCGTTTCCGGGCGAGCGTCGGGCGAACGCCGTCGAGAATGGAACCATCCATGAAGCCGTGGAGCCGGCGCTTTTCAAGCAGGGCATGCGGCGTCTGGCCTCGGGGGTGTCTATCATCGCCACCGATTTCGAGGGAACGCGCCACGGCCTTGTCGCCACGGCTGTCAGTTCGGTTTCGGCGGACCCGCCCACGCTGCTGATCGGTGTTTCGCAGACGGCTTCCGCTCACGATTACATCGTTCGCTCGCGCCGGTTCAGCGTCAATGTGCTGGGTGCGCATGATCGCGGGCTGGCGGAGAAGTTTTCCGTGCCGGCCTTCCGTGCCCGCCGTTTCGAGTTCGGCGAGTGGACGACCCTCGGCACCGGCGCTCCCGTGCTGAAAACCGCGCTTGTCGGTTTCGACTGCATCCTGACGGAAGAGGCCCGGATCGCCAGCCATACGGTGTTCTTCGGCCGCGTGGTGAGCGTGCATGTTCCGGAAGGGGAGATCGATCCGCTGTTGTTCTGGAACGGCGCTTATCGCAGTGGGCAGCCGGGAGAGTCCTGACGGGTTTCGTCAGCAAGCGTATTTCATCCGGCTTCGGCAGTGTGCTGGATGCCGTTCAGCAGTCAATGATTGATGGGGGTCTCCATGGGGTTGGTTGATAGTGTGAAACCGGCGAGCGTCAAGCAGCGCGTGTCCCGCGTGCTGGCTGCCTCTCTCGTTGCGGCGGGGGCTCTGATGGCGACGGCGGCTTATGCCGGCCCCACGCTCGACAAGATCACGTCGCGCGGTTCGATCAAGGCAGGTGTCGGCACGACGCCCGGTTTCTTCTCTCCGGACAGCAGCGGCCGCTGGCAGGGGTTCTTCGTCGATATCGGCCGGGCGCTCGCGATTACCGCGCTGGGCGATCCGGAAAAGATCGAGTTCACCTCGTCGTCGCCGCAGCAGCGTTTGCCGGCGCTTCAGGCGGGCGAGTTCGATATCCTGCTTTCCGGCGTCACCATCACGCCGACACGCGCGCTGCAACTTGGCTTCCACTTTGGCCCGACGGTGTTTTATGACGGGCAGGGGCTTTTGGTGCGCAAGGATCTGGGCGTAACGAGCGCTGCCGAGCTGGATGGCGCGACCATCGGCGTGCAGAGCGGTACCACGGGCGAGTTGAACCTCGCGGACTTCTTCCGCAAGCAGGGCAAAAGCTTCAAGCCGCTGACCATCGAAGATACGCGCCAGTTCAATGCCGCGCTTGAGGAAGGCCGCGTCGACGCCATCACGCAGGACAGCGCCGATCTCGTCGGCAAGCAGAGGCAGCTCAAAAACCCCGAGAACTACGTGCTGCTGCCGGAGCGTCTCTCCAAGGAGCCGCTGGCGCCCGCCATCGCAGGCGGTGACGATCGCTGGCTGGAGCTGGTGAACTGGACGGTGTACGCGCTCATTCAGGCAGAAGAGCTTGGCATCACCTCCGAGAATGTCGACACGTTCCTCGATTCGCAGGATCCCTCCATCCGCCGCTTCCTTGGTGCCGATCCGTCTCTGGCGCAGGCCATCGGCCTCGATCCCAAGTGGGCGTACAACATCATCAAGAACGTCGGTAACTACGGCGAAGTGTTCGAGCGGCACCTGAAGCCCCTCGGCTGGGAGCGTGGTTACAACAATATCTGGACGAACGGCGGCCTGCTGTATTCGCCTCCCTTCCGCTGATCGCGGCAGGTATCGATGACGGCCACTGCCGATAGTCCACCGACCGGGGCCGTGCGCCCCGGTTTTGCCGCGCGCATCAGGCTGTGGCTGGGGCCGCGTATCGGCACGCAGATCGGTATTCTCGCCGGCGTCGGCCTGTTGCTCTACATCCTTGGCGCCAACACCGTCGCCACCATGGACCGGATCGGCATCAATCCCGGTTTCGGCTTCCTGACCCGCTCCGCCAATTTTGAGATCGGCGAAACGCTGATTACCTTCAAGGCTGGCGACACGTATCTTTATGCGATGTTCGTTGGCCTGCTCAATACGTTGCGGGTGGCGTTTCTCGGCTGTCTGCTGGCAACCCTTTTGGGCGTCTCGGTGGGCATTGCCGGTTTATCGCGCAACCTGCTGCTCGCGGGGCTGGTGCGCTGGTATATCGAAATTATCCGCAACACACCGACGCTGTTGCAGCTTTTCTTCTGGGTGTCCCTCAGCAAGGCATTTGCGTCACCGCGACAGGCGCAGCCTGTGCTGGAATCAATTTTCCTCACCAATCGCGGCATCTATCTGCCCGGCGTAACGTTGGCAGGCGGATCATGGCTGACGCTTGTCCTCGTCGGTGTGTCGATTGCGGTGTTCGTGGCCTTCATCCTGATCGCCCGCCGCCGTGCGACGTTGACCTTCCTGCGCGGTCTCGCGGCCTTTGCTTTGCTGGCGGCGGCGGTTACCCTCGCGGGCTGGTTGACTGGCGTCCAGACAGCTCTCGATATTCCTGAACTGCGGGGCTTTAACATTCAGGGCGGCATGGTGCTGTCGCCGGAGTTCGCAGCGCTGCTCGTTGGCCTGACGGTGAAGTTTTCGGCGATCATCGCTGAAATCGTTCGCGCGGGCGTGGAATCGGTGGGGCAGGGGCAGTGGGAGGCCGCGCGGTCGCTAGGGCTGCGGCGCAGTCAGATCATGAATCTCATTGTGGTGCCGCAAGCGCTGCGGGTGATCACGCCACTCATCACGTCGTCGTATCTCGATCTTACCAAGGATTCGAGTCTGGCTGTGGCAATCGGCTATCCAGATCTGGTCAGCGTCATCAACACCACTGCTAACACAACTGGGCAGTCGCTCGAAGCCCTCATCATCCTCATCGCGGTGTTTCTCACCATCAACCTGTCGGTTGCGGCGCTGATGAACATCTACAATGAGCGCGTCGCGCTGCGCGGGAGTGGGGGACGATGACCACTGTCGATGACGCACTGGCCTCGATTCGTCGCGAGCGTGAGGCGGAGCGCCGGCCCGCAGCGGGCGAAAAGGGTGTGGCGGCAGGGCTGGCGCGTCTTCGCAAACTGCGGAATGGTTTGTTCGGAACGTGGGTGAACACCCTCATCACCCTGCTGACGGTGCTGGCACTCTGGCTCATTGTTCCCCCGTTTGTGCGGTGGGCGATCATCGATGCCGTCTGGACCGGCACTTCCGAGGATTGCGCGCAGGCGGCGGGGGCTTGCTGGGCGTTTATCGGCGCGAAGTTCAACTTCATCATGTTCGCGTTCTATCCGCCGTCTCTGCACTGGCGGCCGTTCATGGTGCTCGTCGTCATCGCAGCCCTGCTGGTCGCAACCGCCACGCCGCGCCTGTGGCGGCGAGAGCTGCTGCTGGCGTGGTTCGTCGGCATCGTCGGTTCATGGTTGCTGATGGCCGGAACGTTCTCGCCGCCCACCGTTGCGTCGAACCAGTGGGGCGGCCTGCCCGTGACCATGCTGGTGTGGACGGTTTGCTTCGGGCTGGGCACGCCGCTCGCCATCGGGCTGGCGCTGGCGCGGCGGTCAAACATGCGCGGCGTCCGCGTGCTGGCTATCCTGTTTATCGAACTGATGCGCGCGATTCCGTTTATCGCGATTCTGTATGTCGCAATGCTGATCCTGCCGATGGCCGTGCCCGGCGGCGCGCTGATCGACAAGACGATCCGCGCCATGATCATGATAACGTTGTTCTGGTCAGCCTACATCGCGGAGGTTGTGCGCGGCGGCTTGCAAACCATCCCCGCAGGGCAGGAAGATGCTGCCAAGGCGTTGGGGCTCGGCTACTGGCGCACCACGCAACTCATCATCCTGCCGCAGGCGCTGCGGACTGTCGTGCCCGCTCTGGTCAATCAGGCAATCGGCTTCCTGCTGGCCACGTCGCTGCTGGCCACCATCGGCATTTTCGATCTGCTGAATGCAGCAAGAGCATCCGCGACCGATCCCAAGTGGCTGGGCTATTATGATGAAGCCTATATGCTGGTGGCCTTTATCTATTTCATCCTGTGCTACGGCGGCTCGCGTTACAGCATATGGCTGGAGCGGCGGCTGAACGTATCACATCGGCGATAAACCAGCTTCAGCGGATGAGCGCGCATCATAACATGCGGCGCTCTCAACGCATTTCAGGCAGGATTTATTGTACGGGGAATTGAATGGTACAGCTGGCCCGGTTCGAACGGGCGACCTCTTGATCCACAATCAAGCGCTCTAACCAACTGAGCTACAGCTGCAAAACCATGACGGAAGTCGAACGTTTCCGCCGACCGATTCACGTCGTGAGATGCTTTGGAAGAATCGGATGATGTCCAATAGCAAGCACACGCCCATGACGCAAGTGAAACAATCGCTGCAACCGCGATATTAATAACAAACCCGTGCATCGCAGGCGTTGCAGGGCTAAAGGATGCGGCTCTAGCATACAGCGTCGTAAAAAAACTGCCGCCGGACATAATCCGGCGGCGGGATGTAACCTCTTGCGGTGTAACGCAGACTCACAGCGTCAGTGACGCGTGTCCTTGTCGTCCTGGCGGGACGGGGAGAGGACATCCGTCAGCAGGCGGTTCGAGGTCTGGGCGATATCCTTGAGCTGGGTGGAGGTCGTCTCAAACTGGCGGCGCAGCTCACGGGTATGCAGCTCAACGGCTTCGGCCAGCGAGCCGGCGCTCAGCAGACGACGCCACAGATCGATAGCGCCATCGGTCTGGGTGCGGACAAGATCGAAAAGCTTGGTGTTGAGTTCGGTCACGCCGCGCGTCGCGATGGAGACGTTCCGCGTCCAGATCTCGCTCTGATCGTTGATCGTCTTGTAGCCTGCCCGCTGGCGCTGAGCGGCAGCCGGGTGGGTGCGAAGCTGGGCGACAGCTGCCAGCCCAAGGCTCACGGCAGCCTTCTCCACAGCCTCGGCCGCAACGGCGGCGCTTGCTGCGATGGCCGGCTTTTCGATTTCAGCCTGCTTCGGCTCAACCGGCGCGGCCGTATCGCGGGCGATGCCGGTGACGGGCGTGCGCTCGTCGAACAGGCCGCTGGAATGGGCATGCTTGTCGGTGGAAGGGGCCACAGTTCCCGCAGCAGGAGCAGCCTTGGCCCTCGTATGAGCAGGAGCGGGCTTGGCAGTCGCAGCCTTCACGCCTTCCGCCTTGCCAGCCTCGGTGTGGGCAGCTTCGGCAACGGGCGCAGGGGAAGCAGGCGGATTGGCCGCCGCAGCAGGTTTCGCAGCTTCAACAGGCTTGGGGGCCTCGACGGGCTTTGCAGCCTCGACGGGCTTGGGTGCCTCAACAGGCTTGGCGGCCTCAACGGGCTTCGGAGCTTCAACAAGCTTCGGGGCTTCGGCAGCCTTTGTTTCGGAAACTTCAGCTTTGTGTGCTTCAGCCTTGGGAGCTTCCTTTTCGGAATGCTCGACCTTGGGGGCGCTGGCTACGGACGTTTCAGCCTTGGCTTCGTCGGTTTTCAGCTGGCTGGATGTCGGCGGCGTTTCGGTCACCTTGGCGGCCTGTGCCAGCGCACGGGTGGAGGTGGCTGCTGCGCGGGGTTTCGCTGCTGCCGGGGCAGCGGCTGCGGCGGGAGCAGGGACAGGAGCGGCAGCAGGGGATGCGGCTGCGGCGGAGGTCGTGTCCGGCGTAGCGGCGGCAACGACCGGGGCCTCTTTATTTGCCGTGGTCGTCGTTGCGGTTTTTACCGGGCTCGTCCTCTTCCTGCCGCCAGTTGCGGGGGGCCCACCTGCCTTGCGCGTCGTCATGGAAATCCTGCTCCGTCTAATAAATGCCAACCCTAGTATCGCCATGAACCGGGAGGGCCGTCAGGGATCTAACGCGGCCGATCACTGGAGAGCCGCGACACGGCCGGCGAACATCCCGTCGATATGCCAGCGTCGCGTGACGCCGCGATGTCCCTATGGGACATATCGAACTTGCCGTTCCGTTCCTGCTTCAGGGCAGGTCCGGTTTCGGCTGAAAGATTTGCGGACAGATCCCACTATTGAGCCACATGCCCGCCGTCATTCATACGGGGTCGTCGCAAAACTTCTGGACGATCCGGCCTGACATCCGTCATTCACAGGATATCCCCGGAATTGAAAGATGAAATGATGCATTTGTCCATAGCTGTGATGGATAAATGCAAAAAACAGTCGCATTCATGTCCGCGCGTTGCTCAATCGATACGGTCACGCGGACTGTGCATGATCGGCCCGGCTGCGTCCGGAGCTGTCGCCCCGGCGCAGCCGGCTCACGATCACGCGTGGGAGTTGATCAAGCGTGGGACTTCGTCGCGTCCTTGGCGGCATCGGTCACAGCCTGCGTGGCTTCCGTTGCCTTGTTGGTCGCTTCCTTCACGGCGTTCTGCACGTGCTGGGTAGCTTCGCTGGCGGACTTCTGGACAACCGAACCGAAGTCACGAGCCTGTTCCTGCAGAGCAGCGAACTGGTTCTTCAGGTACTCGTTCTGGTACTGCGAAACTTCGCGCAGATCCTTGGCGCGCACCAGCTTCTCAGCCAGGTCGAATGCAGCGCCAACGTTCGTCTCGGCGTAGGAGAGCGTGCGGCGAGCAACTTCGTGCGTGTTGAAAGGAACCGGCGTGGACTGGTTCTCGAACGCGGCGACAGCCTTGTGAGCGGCGCTGAGGTAGCCGTCGAAAGCCTTGCGAGCCTGCTCGACGCTCTTTTCTGCGAACTCGCGCAGTTCTGCGGGGATTTCGTAGTTCGGGGTGGTGTTGGTCATCGTAGGGCTCCTAGGAAAATACTGGATACACTCGATACAGGATTTGCGACACAAGACTTGTGCATCGCAATGCTTATATGTTGCGGCGCAACATTGCAAGAGCAACGTCTTGAAGAAACGTTGCTCTGTCAACTTTTCCGGCCTGTCCGTCAGAAGGGTGACAGCCCTTCCGGCAGGGCCGGGGTTGACGCCGATGACAGGCTGACGGGCGATGGACATACCCCGCCCGGCATCGGGATGCAGACCAGCCGCGATCGCTGCTCCACGATGGCGCACGAAACATCGCCCCCGGGAAGCAGTTGCCCAAGAAGCTCCTGCCGCAGCATTAACGCTGATTCCAGCTTGCGCCCGACAGGATACGCAGTTTTCGTGACGTTCTGCGTACAAGGGTATATTAACGTTTCGTTAGTCATATGTCGCGTCGCTTGTTCAATAATCTGACGGGCGATTTGCAAGCGGGTGATTCGTATGTCCCGAGGTTCGGATACGGCCGGTCAAAAGCTATGGAACGATCCGGCGCTGGCAGAGCTTGTCGAGCGGGAGACCGCCGCTGTGCTCTGGTCGCTTGACGGGAGCCGCGTGATCGGCGCCTCCGTGGGCACTGCTGGCCTTGCCCCCGCATTGCGCGCGGCAGGGGGTGAAAATCTGCGCGGCCGCCTTCGGCGCGTCGCGGCGGCCCTGTCCGCTGGAAGTGGTGTGCGGCTGGAGCGCGTCACTTTGCCGCAGGGTTACGGCATCACCCGCCTCCTGCTGGAATGCCACCGCGTCGCCACGGGCGATGGCGAGTTTCTGCTCACCATCCTGCGTGGCCCGTTGCCGCGCCTTCCGCGTGTCGTCGTCGAGCAGGAGCCGATCTCCGGCGATGCTGCGCCCGTTGCTGCTGAGGCTGTTGCGGTTCGTCCGCATGATGATGTGCCGGATGCGGCAGCGGGGCGCGCGGATCAGTTCGGGCGGCTGTTTGCGTTTGCCGGCAGCAGGCCGACAGTTCGTTTCATCTGGGAAAGCGACACGGACGGATGCCTGACGCGTGTATCCACAGAGCTTGCAGCGCTTGTCGGCCATGAAGCCGGCGCGATTGGCGGGCGCACCTGGCCCTCGCTTGTAGACGCGGGGATCGTTGTCGATCCCGGCGACGGCGTTGCGGCCGCCTTGGCGCGCCAAGCCACATGGAGCGGCAAAGAAGTGCAATGGCGCGTCGGCGACGATGCCGACATGCCGCGCCTTATCGTGGAAATGGCCGGGATTCCCGTGCACGATGGCCGCCGGCGGTTTCGGGGCTATCGCGGTTTCGGCATCGCGCGGGTGGCGCGTCTTCGTGATAGCATGCAGGACGTCGACATTCAGGAGGCTCTGACCGCGTCTCGTCGGGACGAGCCACGCGAAACGCCTGACACACGACCGCGTGACGAAGGACATCGCGCCGGATTGAGCGATAACGAGAAGCAGGCGTTTCGCGATATTGCCAAGGCGCTTGGCGTTCTGCGTTCTTCTGCGGCTGCTGAGGCGCAGGAGCCAGCCCGTTCCGAGGCAAGCGCGCCAGCAAAGGCGGATAAACCCCAGAAGCCAACCGGACGTGGCGCGGCTGGCCTGCGGCTCGTGCCCGATGAGACGGAAAAAGCGCAGCCCGAGGTTAAGCTCCCGCCTGCACCCGCTGCGGAGGCAGAGCAGCCCGTCGTCGCGGAACGCGATGCATCCATGAGTGCTGTCAGCGATTCTGAAGTATCGCATGCAAAGTCGAATGATGCCGCGCCCGCGCCTTTCGGGACGTTGAGCGATCATATGTCGCATCGCAAAAGGCTGCTGCTGCGTCCGGTCGATGACTTCGATGAGACAGAGACGGAAACGGCTGCTCCGCCAGAGGAGGAGATGCTCCCCCCGCTGGCCGATACGGGCTCGCCGGACCCGCTTCCCGAAAAGCCGGAACCTCGACCTGCAATCGCCGGTCTGGAGCCGGTCTCTGCGGAGCTGGACACAGAAGGCCCCTTGGCTGCAATGCGCCCTGATCCGGTCGACGACGAGCCGGAGCCGGTGGAAACGCCCGCCGTTGCATCTATCGCTGTTCCGCCGCCCGACGTGGTGGTTCTTCGGGAGGTGACTGCTGCTGACACGGTGGTTCCGGACACTGTGGTCCCGGATGTCATGCCGGCAGTCGCCCGGTTGCCTGTCTCTGCTCTGCCACCTGCGGCAGAAGCGCATGAAGCTGCATCGTCCGACGCGCGTGTCGATGTTGGTCTCGATGTGAGTGATTCCGTTGCCCTCATCGCCAACCGGCTTCCCATCGGCATGATTGTCAGCCGCGATACCGAAACCTTGTTCGTCAATCGCGCGCTGCTGGACCTGCTCGGTTACGAGGATGCTGCGGCCTTCCGCAGCGCTGGCGGGTTGCGCTCGCTGTTCGTGAGCACGCCCGGCGGCGGCGATGCCCCGCTGGCGCTGCGCACGGCTTATGGCGCGCCGGTGTCTGTCGATGCGCGCATGACGACCATTCCGTGGGCGGATCAGGACCGGCCTGCGACGCTGATTTCCTTCCGCCGTGCCATTGAGCCGCGAACGGAAGCGCATCTGCGCGCGCTGGAGCGGGAGTTGCGCCATCAGGAAGCGCGTGTGCGGGCGCTTGACACAATTCTGGACACGGCCACCGATGGCGTCGTCACGCTGGACGGTCTCGGGCGGTTGCTGTCGATGAACCGTTCCGCCGAGGCTCTGTTTGGCTGCGAGGAAACTGACGTTGTCGGCGGCACCTTCTGGCATCTGCTATCGCCGGAGAGCCGCTCGGTCGCCACCGCTTACTTCGAAGGTTTGCGCGCTGGCGGTCTTGCCAGCGTGCTCAATGACGGGCTGGCGGTGCGGGCGCGTGCGCCGGCGGCGGCAGGGCCGGGGGCGGACGAAATCCCGCTGACGATGATCATGGGCCGTCTCGCGCCGGATCCCGGCGATGGCGCACCCGGCACGGGGCGTGGGCATGCCGGGCGTTCGCAACGCTTCTTCGCCATCCTGCGGGATGTGAGCGGGAGTGCGCCGGCCGCGGGCCATATCGCCGCGCCGGCGCGGCTGGAATCGGGCGATCAGGCCCAGTTCCTGGCGCGGGTGAGCCACGAGATCCGCACGCCGCTCAACGCCATCATCGGCTTTGCCGAGGTGATGCTGGAAGAGCGCTTCGGGCCCATCGGCACCGAACGTTACCGCGAGTACCTGCGCGACATCCACAGTTCCGGCGGGCAGGTCATCAGCCTCGTCAACGACCTGCTCGACCTTGCCCGCATCGAGGCCGGGCGTCTGGAGCTTGCACCTGCCGATGTGCTGTTGAACCATGTCGTTTCGGCCTGCGTCGGCCTGATGATGCCGCAGGCCGAGCGTCAGCAGGTGGTGCTGCGCACGAGCCTGCCGCAGGGCCTGCCGAGCGTGAACATCGACGAACGGGCGTTGCAGCAGATCGTGCTCAACCTGCTGTCGAATGCGGTGAAGTTCACCGACGCGGGCGGGCAGGTGATCGTGTCGACGGCGCGGACCGATGACGGTGGAGCGGCTCTGCGGATTCGCGATACCGGCATCGGCATGACGCGCTCGCAGGTGACGGCGGCGCTGACACCGTTCGCGCAGCTCAACACGACGCATCTTGGCCGGGCAGATGGGGCAGGACTCGGTCTGCCATTGACGCGTGCACTCGTTGAGGCAAGCGGCGGTCGGTTTTCCATCACCAGCACACCGACGGAGGGAACGCTGGTGGAAATCGTGTTCCCGCGCACCGCTGCCGCGCAGGGCAAGACGCCTTCGGCCGGCGTTCAGGAAAGGGCTAATCCCTCATCCCAATAAGGGGTTGGCCCGAAAATCTCGGCGAGATAGTCCACGAACACGCGCACCTTCTGTTCCAGATGGCGGCGGCTGGGATAAACGGCGTAGACCGCCACCCGGCGCGATGCGCCATAGCCGGGCAGAACCGCCCGCAGGCTGCCGTCGCGCAGTTCCGGGCCGATATCCCATGTCGAGCGCAGCGCGACCCCCATGCCGGCGATTACCGCCTCGCGCACCACCTCGCTGGAATTGGTGCGCAGCGGGGCGTTGATGCGCACCACGTGCTGCCCGTCCGGCCCCTCCAGCCGCCAGTGGTCGGTGTTGTGGGCCAACAGCGTATGGTGGGGCAGGTCGTCGATGTGCGCAGGCGTGCCGGCGCGTTCGAGATAGGCCGGCGCGGCGACCAGCAGGCGGTGGTTGGGCGCCAGTCGACGCGCAACGAGGCTTGAATCCGCCAGATCGGCGATGCGCACGGCAACGTCGAATCCCTGCCCGACGACATCGACGAATTCGTCCGTAAGGTTGAAATCCACGGTCAGGCCCGGATGCCGTTGCAGAAATGTCAGCAGGCGCGGTGCAACGTGCATCCGGCCAAAAGATGTCGGGGCCGATACTTTGAGGACGCCGCGCACCTCGGCGCTGCCGCGCGCCACCCAGGCCTCCGCTTCCTCGACGCTGGCGAGGATGGCGACGGCGCGCTCATAAAGGCCATGGCCAGCTTCCGTGAGAGTGATCTGCCGCGTTGTGCGTTGCAGCAGACGCACGCCAAGCCGCTCCTCAAGACGCCGGATGCGCTTGGAAATAACCGCCGTTGACAGGCCCATGTCGCGCCCGGCCGCCGACATGCTGCCCGCCGCAACGACCTGCGCGAATGTATCGAGATCACCCATTCTATCCATGGCGGCAGAATGGGCGATTATCAGCTTTCAGGCAACAGTGGCGATCAACTTGCGGCGCTTTATCGCCGTTCGCGAAAAAAATCCTTCAGCAAAGCCGCTGATTCGCCCGCGCGCAAACCACCATAGACGTCCGGGGCGTGGTGGCAGGTGGGGGCGCTGAACAGCCGCACGCCATTGTCGACCGCGCCGCCCTTGGGGTCTTCCGCGCCGTAATAGAGCCGCCGGATGCGGGCGAACGAAATCGTCGCCGCGCACATGGGGCAGGGCTCCAGCGTGACGTAGAGATCGCAGTCGGGCAGGCGCTCGCTCGCCAGTTCACGGCACGCGGCGCGGATCGCCAGCACTTCGGCGTGGGCTGTGGGGTCGTTGTCGCGGCGGGTGCGGTTGTGGGCGCGCGCGATGATGACGCCGGCCCGCACCACCACCGCGCCGACGGGCACCTCGCCCGCCGAAGCCGCCAGCCGTGCCTCGTGAAAGGCAACGGACATCGGGTCCGTATCCCCGCGATCATCGGGCGCACGGTCAGCGGGAAACCGGCTATCGGAGGGGCATTGCGGTGACATCAGGATGCAAAGGTTGTCCGGCATGAAATAAAAGCGAGCGTGCCGCCCGTTATTGTGCCTTGATGCTCTCGCGTCAATGCGATCACTCTGCTATGAGCAGCCAATGACCGACAAATCGAAGAACGAGCGCGGCCCCGCTCGACGGCCCGGCGGCGATGCCGCGGGCCCGTCCAAGGGCAGAATCAGCCGTGGCGGACCTGCAAAGGGTGCGCCAAAATTCGGTGCCCCGAAGTTCGGAGGCCCGCGTCCGTTTGCCGGCGGCAAGGACGGCGATGCGAGATCCTCCGGGCGCAAGTTCGGTGAGCGGAAATTCAGCGAACGCAGCTCTGGCGAAGGCAGGTCCGACGGCGGCAAGTCGTTTGCTGGCAAATCCTTTGGCGGCAAGTCGTTCGGTAGCAAGTCGTTCGGCGGCAAATCCTTTTCCGAAAAGTCTTTCGGGAGCAAGCCCGCAGGCGACCGGTCCTTCGACAGGAAGAAGGAAGGCGGCAAGCCCTTCTCTGATAGACAGTTCTCCGGCAAATCATCGTCCGGGAAGTTCGGTGATGAGCGCCCCGCTCGTGCTGGCCGTCCGCGCGATGCCCGCGATGCCGAAGCTGGTGTGCGTCAGGATGCCGGCGCGATCAGCCGTTCGAATGCGCCGGAGCGTATTGCCAAGGCCATGTCCCGCGCCGGCATCGCCTCACGGCGCGATGCCGAGGTGATGATCGCCGAGGGCCGGGTTGCGGTGAACGGCAAGGTGATCGACACCCCTGTCACCCTCGTCTCGCCCCAAGACCGCATCGTGATCGACGGTGCCCCGATGCCCTCGCGTGACCGCACGCGGCTATGGCTCTACCACAAGCCGCGCGGCCTCGTGACCACAGCCCGCGATCCCGAGCGGCGGCCGACGGTGTTCGATGCGCTGCCGGAAGAGCTGCCCCGCGTGGTGGCGGTGGGCCGGTTGGACATCAACACCGAAGGGCTGCTGCTGCTCACCAACGATGGTGGCCTCTCCGGCGTGCTGGAGCACCCCGAAACCGGCTGGCTGCGGCGCTACCGCGTGCGCGCCTACGGCGACACCGATCAGGCCCAGCTTGACGCCTTGCGCGATGGCATCACCATCGACGGCATGCATTACGGCCCGGTGGAGGCCCTGATCCAGCGCCGGCAGGGCGACAATATCTGGCTGACGCTGGGCTTGCGCGAAGGCAAGAACCGTGAGGTCAAGCGCATCCTCGAACATCTCGGCCTGCGCGTGAACCGGCTGATCCGTATCTCGTTCGGCCCGTTTCAGCTCGGCGATCTGCATGAGGGCGAGGTTGAGGAAGTGCGCACGCGCGTTCTTCGCGACCAGCTTGGCGAGACACTGGCTGCCGAGGCCGGCGCCGATTTCGACGCCGGTTCCTTCGAGCCGAACGCGGCGGTGCGGTCACAGCGCGCGGGGGGCGAAAACCCGCCGGCCCGGCGCGAGGAAGCTTTCGAGGAGCGCTCGCGGCAGCGCGCTGTGTGGCGCGACGACCAAACGGAAGGCGAGCGCCCGCGCGGCAAGCGCATTCCCCGTCGCGGTGCAGATGCGCAGGTTGCCCGTCAGCACAGCGGCGAGCGTGTGCACGCTCGCGTCGGCGTCGTGACCGATCCCGGTGGGCGTAAGGTGAAGGTTGAGCGTATCGTCAACCCGCCCAGGCTGGCGGAACGAACCGTTCGCCCGGAGCGTGACGAACAGGATCGCGGCGGCTTCGCACCGCGCGGCGAGCGCCCGGCGCGCCGCTTCAGTGATGGTCCGCAGCAGCAGCGGCAGAGCTTCGGGGATCGCCCCCGCCGCTTCTCGGATCGCTCCGAAGGTTTTTCGGATCGCAGCGATGACCGCCGCCCCCGTCGCCCCGAAGGCGGTGCGGACGGCGAGCGCCGTTTCGAGAGGCGCGGCGAGCGTCCTGCGGGCGGCCGTGGTTTTGGTGACCGGAGCCGTCCCGAGGGTGATCGTTCATTCGGCGGCAAGCGGTTTGCCGATCGTTCCGAGGGCTTTTCGGGTCGCGGCGATGACCGCCGCCCCCGTCGTCCTGAGGGCGGTGCGGACGGCGAGCGTCGTTTTGAAAAGCGTGGTGAGCGTCCTGCGGGTGGCCGTGGTTTTGGTGATCGGAGCCGTCCGGAGGGTGATCGTTCGTTTGGCGGCAAGCGCTTTGCCGATCGCTCTGAGGGCTTTTCAGGTCGCGGCGATGACCGGCGCCCCCGTCGCCCTGAGGGCGGCGCGGAAGGTGAGCGTCGCTTTGAGAAGCGCGGCGAGCGTCCTGCGGGCGGTCGTGGTTTTGGTGACCGGAGCCGTCCCGAGGGTGATCGCTCATTCGGCGGCAAGCGGTTTGCGGATCGTTCCGAGGGCTTCTCGGGTCGCGGCGATGACCGCCGCCCTCGTCGCCCCGAGGGCGGTGCGGACGGCGAGCGCCGTTTCGAAAAGCGCGGCGAGCGTCCGACGGGTGGTCGCGGTTTTGGTGACCGGAGCAGGCCAGAAGGCGGTCGGTCTTTCGCTGGCAAATCGGAGGGCCGTCCTTCCGGTGGTAGGCCATTCGGCGGCAAACCATCTGGCGATAGGCCATCAGGTGGTCGCCCATCTTCCGACCGGCCGCGTGGCGGGTCGCGTCCGCCGCGTAAGTCCTGACGGTTCATCCCGTGCGTATCGTTGCCGGTCGTTTCAAGGGCCACGCGTTGGCTACCCCGAAGTCGGATGCCATTCGTCCGACTTCGGATCGCCTGCGCGAGGCCATCTTCAACGTTCTCGCCCATGCCTACGACGATCCCGTAGCGGATGCCCGCGTGCTCGACCTGTTCGCGGGTACGGGGGCGTTTTCGCTGGAAGCGCTGTCGCGTGGTGCTGCATTCGCACTGTTGGTTGACGAAGGTGCGGAGGCACGCGGCCTCATTCGCACCAATACAGATGCGCTGGGTGTCGGCGGCCTGACACGTATTTTTCGGCGGGATGCCACGAAGCTCGGTCCCGCAAAGCCGATCGAACCGTTTTCACTGGTTTTTTGCGATCCGCCTTATGGCAAGCAACTGGCTGAAAAAGCCCTTGCCTCTGCTATCGAGGGGGGATGGCTCACGGCCGATGCCCTCATTCTGGTGGAGGAGGCCGCGACGGCGGATTTTGCCTTTCCAGCCGGCATCGATGAAATCGAGCGGCGCGATTATGGCGATACGCGGCTTTACATTGGCCAGCGCAACATCGGCTGACGCAATTCAGCTTCGGCCAAATAGCCTCTCGATGTCGGACAGTTTCAGTTCGACATAGGTCGGGCGGCCGTGGTTGCACTGGCCGGAGAACGGGGTCGCTTCCATCTCGCGCAGCAACGCATTCATCTCGTCCGGGCGCAGCCTGCGCCCGGAGCGCACCGAACCGTGACAGGCCATGGTGGCCAGCACATGGTCGAGGCGTTCTTCAAGCGCCCGGGCATCGCCCCATTCCGTCAGCGTGTCCGCAACATCGCGCACAAGGCCCCGGATATCGCCGCCGGCCAATGCTGCGGGCACTTCCTGCACCGCAATCGCACCCGCGCCGAAACCGTCCACCACCAGCCCGAGTGACGCGAGCGTTTCCGCGTGCGCCAGCAGCCTGTCTGCTTCCGAAGGGTCGAGTTCCACCACCTCCGGAAGCAGCATGAGTTGCCGGGCAATGCCATTCGCCGCGCGCTCGCGCTTCAGCCGTTCGTAAACCAGGCGCTCATGTGCCGCATGCTGATCGATGATGACGATGCCATCCGCCGTCTGGCTGATAATATAGTTGCCATGCACTTGCGCACGCGCTGCTCCGAGCGGCTGGACTTCATCTTCAGGGGCAACAGGCGCGGCGTCAGCCCGTGTATCCGCCGCCACCGGGGCAAACGCGGGGTTTGCGGAGGGCGCGGAATCGGATGGGCCAGCTTCGGCAAAACCAGCGGCTCTAGGGGATACAGGCGTGCGATCAAAAGGCGCTTGCCAGCCGGCAAAATCAGGTGCGACCGGGGCGGGGCGGGGCGGCGGTTCGAATGGCGCGGTGTGCAGGCCCGTATGCAGTCGAAGCTGCGTTTCCGGCACGCTTGCCTGTGCCCGTAGTGCTGCAAGCGTGCGCGCCCCGCCGGTTGAGGACGCCAGATGCCCCGCCCCGGAAATGGTCTGCTTCAATGCTCCGACGATCAGCCCCCGCACCAGCCCCGGATCGCGAAAGCGCACTTCGGATTTTGCCGGATGCACGTTGACGTCGACAAGGCGCGGATCGCACGTGATGGCCAGTACCAGCGCCGGATGACGGCCGGCAGGGAGGAAATCCATATAAGCCGCGCGCACTGCGCCCGAAACCAGCTTGTCGCGCACCGGCCGTCCGTTGACTGTGGCATGAACATGCGCCGCCGTGCCGCGATGATAGGTAGGAAGGCCAGCAAATCCCCCCAGCGCAACACCTTCGCGCATTGCGTCGACGGGAAGTGCGTTGGGCGCGAAGTCATCGCCCAGAAGGCGCACCAGCCGACGCAGCAGCGCCGCATCGTCAGCGCCCTCGGCGGGCAGGTCGATGGTGGAAAGATGCTCGCCCGCAACGGTGAAGCGCACGGCAGGATGCGCCAGCGCCAGCCGCTTCACCGTTTCCGCCACGGCCTGCGCTTCGGCGCGATCGGTCTTGAGAAACTTCAGCCGTGCCGGCGTGGCTGAGAAGAGGTCCGTGACCTCGATTCGCGTGCCCCGCGCTGCCGGGGCGGGACGCACAGGCTCCCGGCGGCCGCCGTCAACGATAATAGACCAGCCGTTATCGTCCTCGCTGTTGCGGGTGACGATGGACAGCCGCGCCACGGCCCCGATGGAGGGCAGGGCCTCGCCGCGAAACCCCAATGTACGGATGTCGAAAAGATCGCCGTCGGGAAGCTTCGAGGTGGCGTGACGCTCGACGGCCAGTTCAAGATCCTGCGCGGACATGCCGTGGCCGTCGTCGGTGACGCGGATCAGCCGCTTGCCGCCGCCTTCGATCACCACTTCAATGGTGCGCGCGCCGGCGTCGAGAGCATTCTCAACCAGCTCCTTGATCGCAGCCGCCGGACGCTCGATAACCTCACCCGCGGCGATCCTGTCGATCAGCACGGGTTCGAGGCGGCGCACGGCGGCGGTGCGGCCGGTCATGGTTCAGCCCTTGCCTTCGGCAAGATATTGCTTGGCAAGGATCTTGGCTTCCTCGACGGCCGGCTGGTCGAAGGGGTCGACGCCGAGCGCGTAACCCGCCAGCACCGTTTCCAGCAGGAAGTGCGCCAGCAGCGCGCCGACACTGAACTCATCGAGGCGGGAAAGGCGGATCTGCCGCACAGGCCGGCCATTGCTGGCGAATGTGTCGATCATCGCCAGCCCCTGCGCCGCGACGAGATCGCCGACATGTTTGCCGCCGAAGCCCGCTTGCCCGGCGCGCGCGGCAAGGTCAGCGTCGATAGCCGGCCCTGCGCCCTTTACGTCGAGGGTGATGACGCTGAAAAGCTTGTCATCCGGCCCATCGAGATAAAGCTGCTGCTGGCTGTGCTGGTCCACGGGGCCGAGCGCGCCCACTGGCTGCGAGCCCCTGCCATCCTTGCCAAGGCTTTCCGCCCAGAGCTGGATCCACCACTTGGTGAAGCGCTCCAGCCGGTCCGTGTAGGCCATCAGCACCGTGATGCCTTTGCCCTCAAGCGCCGCCGCGACATTGACCGCCGCACCGGTCGCAGCCGGGATCTCACGCACGTCCTCAGCCGCGAGCGTGTCGATGACGCTTTTTGCCCCGGCACGAATCGCCGCGATGTCCAGCCCGGCAATGGCGGCCGGCAGCAGGCCGACATTGCTCAGCACGGAATAGCGCCCGCCGATGCCAGTGTCGTGATCGAGGAAGCTGACGCCCTCCGGCTCCAGCAGGTCACGCAGACCGTTCGCCTTGCCCTCGCGGCGCGGTTCGGAAATGCCGAGCACCAGCTCACTGATGCGCGGCCGCAGCCCCGCCTTGTCCAGCGCCGTGATAACAGCAATGGTCTGCACCAACGTCTCGCCCGTGCCACCGGATTTCGACACCGCGAGCACGCGCGTCGTGGCGAGAGGAAGGCGCGCCAGCGTCACATCGAAGGTGAACGGATCGAGGTTATCGAAGAAATGCAGGCGCGGTGCGTCCACCCGTCCCAGCCCCGCAACCTGGTTGAAGCCAATCTGCGCCAGCGCCTGCGCGCCGAGGCTGGAGCCGCCGGTGCCGAGGAAAACGATATCCGTGACAGGCCCGTTGCCGAGAAAACGCGCCGCCGCTTCGCGGATGGCGGGCAGGTCATCAGCGCCCGCGGCCACGGTGATGAACGGCAGCCCGCCGGCGGCGACCTCCTTGTTGACCCGCCCCAGCGCCGTGCCGACCGCCGCGAAGGCAGCGTCGATGGCCGTGTCCGGCAGGCCCTTGCCGCCGACGCGGGAAGCCAGAGCCAGCTCGATAGATTGATCGTATGCCTTGTGATCCTTACCGGAATGACCGTGCGCCATGGGATCTCTCCGTCATCTCTTCGAGGAATGGGGTAGTCAGGCAAGCCCTTCCGGCCGTCCGGCCGCGACAACAAGCAACTGGCTTTCGCCAAACAGCCTGTTGCCCACGCGCCGGATGTCAGCCAGCGTCACGGCCTCGATCAGGCCGTTGCGGCGGTCGATGTAGTCGATGCCGAGATCGTCGAGCGCGATCTGCAACAATTGCCGGGCGATCTTGGAGGAGCTGTCGAACTGAAGCGGGTAGGAGCCGACAAGATATTGCCGGGCGCGCGCCAGTTCATCCTCGTCCGGGCCTTTGTCGACGAGCTTTGCGATTTCCTCGCGGATGACCGTCAGCGATTCGGCGGCGCGTTCGTTCTTCGTCGCGGTGCCGCCCACTACGAGGCCGGCGGCGCGGAACGTCGCCAGCGAGGTGGAGACGCCATAGGCGAGGCCGCGCTTCTCGCGCACTTCCTGAAACAGCCGCGACGTGAACGCGCCGCCGCCAAGGATGTGGTTGAACACGATGGCGGCAATGAAATCCGGATCGTTGCGCAGCAGTCCCGGCACCGCGAACCGCAGCGAGGTCTGGGGCACGTCGACATCGATGATGTCGAGGCCGCCCGTGGCCAGCGGTGTTGCGGGCGCGATCGGCTGCAGATTCGACGTTGCCGGCAGGTCACCGAAGACGGCATCGAGGTGGGCAGCAAGCGTATCCGCATCGATGGCGCCGACGACGCTGATGACCAGATTGCCGCGTGTCAGCGCCTGTGCCTTGATGCCGGCAATGATGTCGCGCGAAATGCCCGGAACTGTCTCGACCGTGCCCTTGACCGGAAGACCGTAGGGATGGTCGCCGAAAGTCGTCGCGAACAGAGCCTTGGCTGCCAACGCGTCAGGGTCGTTCGCTTCATGGCGCAAGCCTGCCAGCACCTGCTCGCGCACGCGCTCCACGGCGGAGTCGTCGAAGCGTGGCTCGACGACCGCGAGCCGCAGCAACTCGAACGCGCGGTCCTTGTTGCGCGCCAGCGTCTTGAGCGAACCGCGCCATGCATCGCGGTCGGCGTTGAAGCTCAGTTCAATGGCGTGCTCGGCCAGTTGCTCCTGAAACGCTTCGGAATCGTAGGGGCCGGCGCCTTCGTCCAGCAAGCTGGCGAAAATCCGCGACGCCCCGGCATGCTGCGCCTTGTCATGCGCCGCGCCGCCGCGAAAAGCGAACTCCACCGCGATGAGCGGCACGGCATATTCTTCCACCAGCCATGCCTCGATGCCGCCTTTGGTAACGACGCGCTGCACCTTGCGCGGGGCGGCGTCCTTGCCCGAAATGGAAGCCTTGAGCGGGGTCTGGGAACCTGGATCGACAAGCGACATGCGATAACCTCAAAAACTTGAAACAGACGGCCTGGACGATCCAGAGTATCAGGCAGGCAACAGGTAGCCCGACGTGTGCGGCCGGGTGAGGAAACGGCGCGCCGCTTCCTGCACGGCGGCGGCGTCCACGGCCTCGATGCGATCCGTCCATTGCTGCACATCCGCCACGGTTTCGCCGATTGCCAGCGCCGAGCCATAGATATGCGCCATATGCACCTGGCTATCCTGAGCATAGATCATTTCGGCGATGAAACGGGTGCGCGCGCGCTCCAGTTCCGCCTGCGATACGCCGGTGTCGATCAACTGCCTGATGACGCCGCTCACCGCCTCGTCAAGGGCATCGAGCGTGATGCCCGGTGCGGGAACGGCATAAACGTCGAAGCGCGAATCGTTGAGCATGCTGGCGTGGTAGCCAGAGCCAGCGCCGACCGCGACGCGCTGGTCGAGCACAAGGTGACGGTAGAGCAGGGACGTCTGGCCGCCGCCGAGAATCTCCGACAGCAGCTCAAGTGCATAAGCTTCCGAGCCGGTTTGCGTCCGTGCGGAAGGCACCACCCAGCTTCGCTGAAGGTAGGGCTGTTCCACGCGTGCGTCCGATACCGACACGCGCTTTTCCGCAACCGCGGCAGGCTCCACGGCCCGCTCACGCACAGGGCGTGCGCCGCGCGGCGCGATCAGGCCATAAGTGCTCTCGGCCAGCCGGATCACGTCATCCGCCTCAACGTCGCCGGCCACCACCAGAATGGCGTTTTCCGGCGTGTAGAAACGCTCATAATAGGCGACGGCGTCATGCCGATCGAGCGTCTCGATCTCATGGTTCCAGCCGATGATCGGCGTGCCGTAAGGGTTGTGGGTGTAGAGCGTCGCCGCCACGGCCTCATGCAGCTGGGCGGCGGGGTCGCTGTCCGTACGCAGGCGGCGCTCTTCCAGCACCACGAGCCGCTCCGGATCGACAACGTCGTCGGACAGCACAAGGCCGGTCATGCGGTCGGCCTCATAGTGCATCATCGTGCCCAGGTGTTCCTTGGCGATGCGCTGATAATAGGCGGTGTAATCGTAGGAGGTGAAGGCGTTTTCCTGCCCGCCGAGGCTGGCGACGAGGTGCGAGAACTCCCCGGTGGGGTGGGTCTTCGTGCCCTTGAACATCAGGTGTTCGAGAAAATGCGCGATGCCCGACTTGCGGGCCGGATCGTCGCCAGAGCCGTTGCGATACCACACCATATGCGTCACCACGGGGACGCGCCTGTCCGGAATGACGACGATGTCGAGACCGTTGGCGAGGGTATGGGTGACCACTTCCGCTCCCGCCCCGGCTGTTCCAGCCGCTCCGGTGTCAGCCACCGTGGATGCAAAACGCTTGAGGGAAAGGCTCTTGCTCGCAACTGAA
Source organism: Pseudochelatococcus contaminans (assembly GCF_014195635.1). Lineage (GTDB taxonomy): Bacteria > Pseudomonadota > Alphaproteobacteria > Rhizobiales > Beijerinckiaceae > Pseudochelatococcus > Pseudochelatococcus contaminans. The sequence continues at coordinate 273,622 of NZ_JACICC010000003.1, forward strand.
CTGGTCATACACAACTCACAATGATGAAGGCGCATACTCAAGGCCGTGCAGCCTCTGGAGAACGATGCCGCCTCACGAGCGGAAGACAGGGCACCCCGGCCCGGCGCTGGAGTTGGCCGGTGTCCGGGGTGCCGTCAAGGTTATCAACTCTATATAGTCACGAATGCCCGGCCGTGTCGCGTGCGGCGGAAATTACTTTTGCCGATTGAGGAAGAAGTACGGGCTGGACGGATCGATCCGCTCGATCGGCGACACTTCCTTTTCCGGAATCGGCGCGTTCGCGGCCGGCATGCGGTAGCCGGTCGGCGGCTGTGTCAGCGTCTGGCGCTCCGGCTCCTGACCGTGTGCGATGACGGGCTGCTGCGAACGGATCGGCCCGGTGTTGCGCAGTTCGCGCGGATCCAGCGGGCGTGCGCTGCACGAATCGCCGTAGCAGGTGTCGAAAGACGGTGCCTGCGGCCCAGCACCCGCGCGGCGTCCGGCGCGAAGCTCATCCGGTGACAGCAAGCGCCCCGTTTCCCGATTGACAGGCACAGGTTCGTTCGCGGCGTCGATGGCGCGCTGACGCGCGGCGACGTCCGGATCGTTCGGCCAGTTGGCCTGCCCTGCCTGAGCACCGCCGGCGCGCGGCGCTGGCAATGCGCCCCCGCCGGGGGGCAATACGAGATTGGGGCGCTCGCGATAATCGATCTGCGGCGCTTCCTTCTCGACGATGCCCAGCGAGCCCAGCACGTCCCTCATGAAAATGCCGCTGTTGTCCGCCGGCTGCTGCGCCATTGCGCCGGATGCTCCGGCAACCAATGCCGAAACCGCGAAACCGGCAGCGATGCCGGCGTTCCTCAGACCGCTGCGTGCGAAATCGATGCGTGCCATATCAAAGCGTGCCATGCCTCATCCCGTTCTCTCGCCGCCCTTCTGGCGGGCCGGAATTATTCTTGCCCGTCTATGCGGCTATTTCCGGGCCGGATATCCGCAACCGGAAGCGGCCTGTTGTGGCGGTCGGTGCCGATCATTGATCGCCACATCTTCAGTTGCCGTCACCTGCGGCCCCGCCCGAATCGTTGCCGGGCGCACCTCGCCGCCGCTCGACGACAAGCGAATCATACAGAAGTCCGACGACTCCGGCAACAATAGCGGCATCGGCGATATTGAACACGTACCAGTTGAACCCGGCGACGTGGAAGTGGAGGAAGTCCAGCACCGCGCCATAGACGCTGCGGTCGATGGCGTTGCCCGCCGCGCCGCCGACGATAAGCCCCAGCGACACGCCGACGAGCACGGTTTTCGCCCGTAAAGCCCATATCGCCAAGGCAATGGCCGCCACGATGGAGACGCCGACGAGCAGCCAGCGTCCCAGCTCCGTGTCCTGTTGCAGCAGGCCGTAGGAGACGCCCCTGTTCCACACCAGCACGATGTTGAAGAACGGCGTCACCTCCACGACACCGCGCGAGGCGATGTCGAAGATGTGATAGACCCACAGCTTGCTTGCCTGATCTAGCACCAGCGTTACCAGAGCGGCGATGATGCCTGCCTGCTGCGGCGATAGCCGTGCCGGCCTGTCTGCCGGGGGAGGGGTCACAGGCGGACTGGCGGACGGGGGAGGCGGCACCGCGCCGGTGTGCATGTTCATGGGTTGCCGTTACCGTTCACTCTTTCACCGTTCACTTGCCGTCCCCGTTCGCGTCGCGCTTGTGCGCGGCATCCCACTCCCGCAGTGCCTCGGCGTCACGGGGGGTGACATCGGGGTAATCGGGGTCGGTGCCGACTTCCGGCAGGATTTTCCACGAGCGCGCGCATTTGCGGCCTTCCGCCCGCGCGAAGACGACGGCCACGCCGGGAACCTCCGGCAGCCTGAACGCATCCTCCGGCCCTTCGCCCGCCTCGACGGTGATGGCGGACGTGATGCAGATGTCGGCGAAGTTCAAACCTTCCAGCGCCTCGCGCAGCTTGTCGTCGGCGATGAAGACGCGCGGCGCGGCCTCAAGGCTCGATCCGATGGTCTTGGCTGCGCGCTGCACTTCCAGCGCGCCCGTGACGACGCGGCGCACGTCGCGCACCTTGTCCCACTTCGCTTTCAGCTTCTCGTTGCGCCATGTCGGCGGGATGATCGGCAGCGTTTCCAGATGCACCGAGCCGGTATCGGACGGGAAGCGTGACAGCCAGGCCTCTTCCGCGGTGAAGGCGAGGATGGGCGCCAGCCATACCGTAACCGTGCGGAACACCTGATCGATGACCGTGAGCGCCGCGAGCCGCGTCTTGCTCGTCCGGGGATCGCAGTAGAGCGTGTCCTTGCGGATGTCGAAATAGAACGCCGACAGATCGGTGTTGAGGAAGGCCGACAGCAGCGAGACCACGCGCTTGTAATCGTAGGTTTCGTAGGCCTTGCGCACCTCCTCGTCCAGCTCCGCGAGGCGGTGCAGGATGAGCTGCTCCAGCTCCGGCAGCGCCTCGTAGACGACGACGCGGCCGGGGTCGAAGTGATGCAGGGAACCCAGCATCCAGCGCAGCGTGTTGCGCAGCTTGCGGTAGGTTTCGGCGAAGGTCTTGACGATCTCCGGGCCGATGCGCAGGTCGTCCGAATAATCGGACGCCGCGATCCACAGCCGCAGGATGTCCGCGCCGGAGGTCTTGATGACGTCCTGCGGGGCAGTGACGTTGCCCTTCGATTTCGACATTTTCTCGCCGCGCTCGTCGAGCACGAAGCCGTGGGTCAGCACCACGTCATAAGGCGCGCGCCCGCGCGTGCCGCAGCTTTCCAGCAGCGAGGAATGGAACCAGCCGCGATGCTGGTCCGAGCCTTCCAGATACATCACGCGGTCCGGCCCGCCGTCGATGACGCGCTTCGTGGCCAGATCCTTGCGCACCTCCAGCGTGAAGGCATGGGTCGAGCCCGAATCGAACCACACGTCGAGAATGTCGCTGATCGGTGTCCATGTAGCCGGATCATCCACCAGCCCGTCGAGGAAGCGGCGCGGGTCGGCGCTGAACCACGCGTCAGCGCCCTCGGCCTCGAAGGCGTCGGCGATGCGCTTCGCCAGTTCCTCGCTGTGGGGAAAATCCGGGCCGGGCGCGAGTTCCGCGACGTTGCCTGCTGCGTCCTCACGCACGAACACGGTGATCGGCACGCCCCAGGCACGCTGGCGCGAGACCACCCAGTCCGGCCGGTTGGCGATCATGCCGGTGATGCGGTTCTCGCCCGAGGCAGGCACCCACTGCGTCTGGGTGATGGCGGTCAACGCCCGCTCGCGCAGGGTCGATCCGTTGCCGCCGCCGATGGGCTTGTCCATGGCGATGAACCATTGCGGCGTGTTGCGATAGATGACGGGCGCCTTGGAGCGCCACGAATGCGGATACTGGTGCTTCAGCCGGTTGCGGGCGATGAGCGCATCGGCCTCGCGCAGCGCGGCGATGACGCGCTCGTTGGCGTCGCCGTCCTTGCCCTTGTCGTCGAGGACGCGCGCGCCCGCGAACAGCGGCACGTGCGGATAATAGGCGCCGTCCGGGCCAACGGTGTGCGGCAGCTCTTCCGTGCCGGCGGCGGCGAACAGCGCCCGGTTGGCGAGGAAGGCGTTGTAGTCGTCCGCGCCGTGTCCGGGCGCGGTATGGACGAAGCCCGTACCGGCGTCGTCGGTGACGTAATCCGTCGCCACCAGCACCACGTCGAAATCATAGCCCTTGCCGCGCAGCGGGTGCGCCGCCGTGCGGATCGCTTTGGGATCGACGGCACGCACCTTGCGGTACCCTTCGACGCGCGCGGCCTTGAACAGGTTCTCGGCCAGCGCGTCGGCGACGACGAGCTTCGCGCCCGTGCGCACCCAGTTGTCCTCGGGCGCGTCCGTCACTTCATAGAGGCTATAGGCGATGTCCGTGGAATAGGCGATGGCGCGGTTGGCCGGGATGGTCCACGGCGTCGTCGTCCAGATCACAATCCGCGCGTCCGCCAGATCCGCATCGTCGGTATCCACCACCGGGAAGGCGACGAAGATGCTCTGCGACGTGTGCTCGTGATACTCGACCTCAGCCTCGGCCAGCGCTGTGCGTTCCACCACGGACCACATGACCGGCTTCGAGCCACGATAAAGTTGGCCGGAGGCGGCGAATTTCATGATCTCACGGGCGATCTGCGCCTCGGCGGGCAGGGCCATGGTGAGATAAGGGGCGTCCCAATCGCCGACGACACCGAGTCGCTTGAATTCCTCGCGCTGCACATCCACCCAATGGTCGGCGAAGGCGCGGCACTCGCGCCGGAACTCCACTACCGGAACGGCGTCCTTGTCCTGCCCCTTGGCGCGATACTGCTCCTCGATCTTCCATTCGATCGGCAGGCCGTGACAGTCCCATCCGGGCACGTAGTTGGCGTCATGGCCCAGCATGCTCTGGGCGCGGACGATCATATCCTTCAGCACCTTGTTGAGCGCATGGCCGATGTGGATGTTGCCGTTGGCATAGGGCGGGCCATCATGCAGCACGAATTTCTTGCGGCCTTCGCCGGCCTTGCGCAACTGCCTGTAAAGGTCGTTTTTGCGCCAGCGTTCGAGGATCTCCGGTTCGCGCTGCGGCAGGCCGGCGCGCATGGGAAACTCGGTCTTCGGCAGGAACAGCGTTTCCGCGTAATCGCGGCCTGTGGCGGTGTCTGTGGAGGTCGTGTCGTTTTTGGTCGTCATGGATGAGGCAACGTTTCTGTGTGCCGCCGCTTCAGGGACGGGCGTTGTCATAAAACAAGGGCGAACGGACCGCGCCGGGCATGTCGCCGTCTCACGCGGTCATCTGTTCCCGACCCCGGTTCATATCGCCGGGGCGGGCGACATGGCGGCCGGAGCCGGGCCGTTAATTCGCCCTGCGCCTGTGGGGCGGGGCTTCCATCCGGCGATGGATGCGTCAGATCCATGGTGCATCATGGCGAGCCTTCTATCAGCCGGAAGGCGGCGACGTAAAGGAGGAATGCGCGCCGTTCGCCGCGCCCGTCATTTCAGCAGCGAAACCGTGCCGTCACCGCGGGCGGCGGCGGCGCGGGCCTGACGGCTGTCATCGTCCATGCGCGCGATCAGCGCATCGATGCTGTCGAATTTCAGCTCCGGCCTGATCCATTCGATAAACTCGACTTCCGGATGCTTGCCGTAAAGATCGCCGGCGAAGTCGAACAGATGCACCTCAAGCAGCGGCGCGCCGTCGTCGAATGTGGGCCGGCGGCCGAAACTGGCAACACCGTTGCGGACGATGCCATCGATGCGCGCCCGCACGGCATAGATGCCGTGCCGCAGCACGATATCCGGCGACAGCTTCATGTTGGCCGTCGGGTAACCAAGCGTCCGCCCGCGCGCGTCGCCGTGGATGATCTCGGCCTGCACAATCCAGCGATAACCCAGCAACGCGTTGGCGGTGGCGATATCGCCCTCGGCCAGCGCCGCGCGGATGGCGGAGGATGACACCGGCAGGTCGCCGTCCGAAACCGGATGGATCACATCCACCGGGAGATCGAGCCCCGCGGTGTGCTGCTTCAAAAAGGCTGGAGAGCCCTGGCGGCCCTTGCCGAAATGGAAATCGTGCCCCACCACGATCCCGGAGGCGCCATAGCGGCCGATGAGGATATCGTCCACGAATTGCGTGGCTGTCAGGGCGGCGAAGGTTTCGTCAAAGGCGAAGACGATGGCTGCATCGATGCCGAACCCCTGCGCGATAGCCGTCTTCAGCGGCGGCGGCGTGATGCGCGCCACGGGACGATCCGGCGTGAAGAACACGCGCGGATGCGGCTCGAAGGTGAGTATGGCGGTGGGGCGTTGCAGTTTGCGGGCCAGCGACCGCGTGGCTGCGATCACTGCCTGATGGCCCCGATGCACACCATCGAAGTTGCCGATGGCGATGACGGGCCGCGACAGGGGCGCGGGCAGCCTTTCGAACCCGTGCACCGCCGGCGCGGGATGCAGTGGCAGATGGGGGGCCGGAAACGGTCCTGACGGAGTATGCGTTTGCGGGGGATGCGCGGCCATGATTCCCGTATCGTACACTGTTAAGTTTGTGCCTGCGGTATGGTCTCTACCATGCCAGACGTTCAATCGCCATCGTGGGGGCGTAGGCTTGCTGCTTCACCCAGCCGGGCAGGTGATCGCGGTTGATGCGGCCAGCCGCATCGAGCGTTTCGCCCGCGTGGATGCCGCGTGCGACGAACAGCGTATCCAGCCCCGCCCGCGCGCCGCCGGCAATGTCCGTGCGGATGGCGTCGCCCACGGCGAGGATCTTGCGCGGTTCAGTCCCTTGCCCGCTGCGGATTGTCGCAGCCGTGGCGATGGCGCGCTCGTAAATGGGACCATGCGGTTTGCCGGCATAAACCGCCTCGCCGCCGCGCCGCTCATAGGCATCCGCAAGGGCGCCAGCGCAATACAGCAGCTCGCTGCCGCGCTCCACCACCAGATCCGGGTTGGCGCATATCATCGTCAGCTCGCGTGCGCGCAGCTTGTCCAGCAGGGTTGCGTAATCTTCCGGCGTTTCCGTGTTGTCGTCGAACAGGCCGGTGCACACGACGTAATCGGCTTCCTCCGGCGTGGTCAGCGACACGTCGAGGCCCGAAAAAACAGGCAGGTCACGCTCCGGCCCCAGATGAAATGCCGGGCGGCCGGTGCGATCGGCGATCTCTCCCCGCGTCACATCCCCGGAGGTGACGATGGCGTCCCACGCATCGGTGCGGGCGTTGAGCCCTTCCAGCATGGCCTGCACGATGCCGTGCGGACGGGGCGCGTTGGTGATGAGGACGACCGTGCCGCCCGCCTCACGAAACCGCGCCAGAGCGTCGCCGGCTTCGGGAAACGCCGAGATGCCGTTGTGCAGCACGCCCCACACATCGCAGAGGATGGTGTCGTATCTGTCGGCGACCGACGCGAGACCGGAAACGATCTCCGTGGGTTTGACGCTGGCTGCTGGCATGCCGGACAACTCCTTGTGGCCGTGTGTGGCTGCGGCTCGCAAATCGCTTCTGGCGCTACAGGCCAATGCCCCGGTCTGTCAAGGGCCGTATGGCACCGACCGGAAACCGGGTGGCGGGCACGGCGCGATATTTTGGCGCTCACGCATATGTTATTGCCCGTTCCCCATTGGCGTGGGCACGTGGAGTTCCTACTTTCCCGCGAGACTGCAGGCGCAACGCCGCGCTGGGTCAATTGAGGAGGATAGCGACGTGAACCCGCAGGAACGTGATGTCATCAACCAGATTTTCGACCGGCTTCAGCAGGCTGAAAACCAGCCGCGCGATCCGGAAGCGGAGGCCCTTATCCGCGAGCGTCTCGCTGCCCAGCCCGGCGCGGCTTATCTGCTGGCGCAGATCGTGCACGTTCAGGAGCAGGCGCTGACCAACCTCAACGACCGCGTCAATGCACTGGAAGCAGAGGCCGAGCAGGCAAGGGCCGCTCCCCAGTCCGGCGGCGGTGGTTTCCTGTCCAGTCTGTTCGGTGGCTCCACGCCGCCCGCCGCGCAGGCGCGTCCCGCACAAGGCTCGGCGCAGCGGCCCGGCCAGCGTCCGGCGGGCGCTCATCCCGCTGCTGGTCGCCCCGGGCCTGCTGCTGGTCCGTGGGGTGGGCAGCAGGGCGCGCAACCTGGCGCGCAGCAGCCCGGTCCATGGGGCAATCGCGCGGCAGGTGGCGGCGGCTTCCTCGCATCGGCCATGACCACGGCTGCAGGTGTCGCCGGTGGTCTGGTGCTCGGTAACGTGCTGATGAACGCTTTCAGCGGTGGCACGGATGCAGCGACGCCTGCGGCCGATCAGTCTGCCGCCGCAGACCAGACAGCCGGGCAGGAAGACGTGGCGCAGGATGCCGGTTATGACGACGCGACCTATCAGGACGCCAGCTATGACGAAGGTCTTGATGGCGGCTTCGATGATTTCGGCGGCGGTGACGACTGGGCCTGATGCTGCATGAACCCGTTTCGATGAGCCATTGAGAAGGGTTCTCTCCACAAACGAAAAAAACCGCCGGATCGATCATACGATCCGGCGGTTTTTGTTTAGAGCATTTCGGCATTTCGTTGAAACGCCGAAATGCTCTATATTCTTGGTTTGAGGCGTTTTCTTCACGCAAAGCGGTATCCACTTTGCTTGAAAACGCTTTAATGGCGATTTCAGTTGCTGTTCAGGGCGATGTCGCTGCCAATGCCTGTTTCCGTCAGTTCGATGCGCCTGTCGTGGAAGGCATTGAGCGTCGAACGGTGGCCGATCGAAACAACCGTTGTGTCCGGAAGCCTGTCGCGGATCAGGGTGTAGATCGCCGCTTCCACCGGCTCATCCAGCGCGGCTGTTGCTTCATCCAGCAGCAGCCAGTCAGGCTTTGCCAGCAATGCGCGCGCAATCGCCACACGTTGCTGCTCGCCCAGTGACAGCGTCAATCCCCACCATTCCTCCTGATCGAGGTAAGGCACGAGATAGCCGAGGAAAACAGCCTCCAGCGCATCGACCACCGCTTCGCGGGAATAGGCGTCAGAGGCAGAGGGATATGTCACCGCCGTCAGCAATGTGCCGATGGGGATATAGGGCCGCTGCGGCAGCAGCATCACGCTCTGGCCTTCCGGCAGGTCGATCCGCCCGGTGGCGAAGGGCCAGATACCGGCGATGGCGCGGAACAGCGTCGATTTACCAACGCCAGAGCGCCCGGCGACAAGTGCGCGCTCGCCGCGATTCAGCGTCAGCTCAGGCAAGGACAGAATCTGCCTGCCGGAAGGCCGGGTCAGATCCACACCGGAGATGACGAGGCCCCCGGCATCCAGAGGCTTATCCGCAGCATCTTGACTCGCGGCGACGGGGCCTTGCGGCAACTGGCGCGCGTTCTCAATTGCATGCTCGAAGCTGGAGAGACGGTCGACCACGGCCTTGTAGCCCGCCACGGTGGAATAGGCCCCGACGAAGAACGTCAGCGCGCCATTGACGCGCGAGAACGAGTCCACCGTCTGCATCATCTGCCCCAGCGTCACCTTTTTCAAAAACAGATACGGCGCTGTGAACAGGTAAGGAATGACGACGCTGGCCTGAAAGAATGAGGCCGTGAACAGGGTCAGTTTCTTTTCCCGGCTCAAGATCGCCATGAAGTTGTCGACGACATGGCGGAACTTGCCGCGCAACTGCTGCTTCTCGCTGGCTTCGCCAGACAACAGCGCGACCTGCTCGCCGTATTCGCGCAGGCGTGCGAGCGAGAAGCGGAAATCCGCTTCATATTGTTGCTGGGCGAAGTTGAGCGGAATGAGCTGCCGGCCGATGATATGCGTCAGCCACGTTCCCAGCACCGCGTAGACCAGCGCCACCCACAGCAGCAACCCCGGCACCGCGATTTCCGTGCCCGGCACGGTGAAGTTCTCGGAGAGGGACCACAGGATCACCGCAAACGACAACAGCGTCGCCACCTGGCTCAGAAGGCCAAGGCTCAACACGCGCGTATTGGAGATGAAGAGGTTGATATCCTCAGCGATACGCTGGTCCGGGTTATCGGCAGCCACGCCCGCCAGCCGCATCTTGTAGTGGATGTTACCGGCCAGCCAGTTGTCGATGTAGCGGAGCGTCATCCACTTTCGCCAGCGGATATGGAAAATGTACTGAATGACGATTTCCAGAATGGCAACGGCGACCCAGATCGTCGCCAGCGGTACGAACACCAGCAGCAGTTGATGCCAGAAGGCATCGGCGTTCATCTCCTGCAAGGCGTTGTAAAGGTCGCGCGAGAAGTAGCTGAGGCGAACGCTCAGCCCAACCTGAAACAGGTTAATGGCTGCCAGAAGAAGAAAAAAGCCGATGCCGATGAAGCGTTCCTGCATCCGGACCTTGCCGATGAGCGGGATTGTCAGTTCGCCCATGTCGCGCGTCGTTGCATAAGGCCGGATCAGTTGCCATATGGTCAGCAGGGCGTGCTTCAGCCCCTGCCGTGAGGTGTCTGCCATGGAGGTCGATGCTTCCCGGTTACGGCGCGTGGTTCAGAACGCCTTGAACGCGATGATTGTCCGTGTATCCGCGATACCGGCGATCGTCTGCACTTTTTCACCGACGAAGTGCCCGATGTCCACATCCGATTCGACGTGGAACTTGGCCAGGATGTCGTAGTTGCCGGCAATGGAATAGATTTCGGAGGCGATCTCCCGGTCTGCGAGGGCGCTGGCGACGGCATAAGTCTGGCCCAGTACGCATTTTATCTCAACAAAGAACGTTTTCATGCTGCCCTCCACGATGTGCGTTTTGTGTATGAAATTCCCCGGCTTTTGACAAGTTGGATAGTTTACTCAAACATGTCCGATATTTAACACCTTCTGCCATATAATCGTTATATAAGGGCGCGGGATCGGCCTCTTCCGGCCAGTTCCATCTGCGAAGATTTCATGCCTGTGCGGCCCGTCCGGCCTGCGCCGTCGGACTGGTATGAGGCAGGGCTGTGACATTATGCCGTGAGGCTGGCGAATAGAAATAGTGTCGCAAGTTCTGCCCCGCTATCGTCATAGTGTGCTTCGCTGGTTAGAGTAATCGAATTAGGGGGCACGCTTCGGCTTGCGGGGGTTCAGGATGATCGGTGGTATTTATGTTCCAAGCCGGCTTGCCAGCCGCCTTGCAGCCCGGCGGGACAAAATTGAAAAACAGAAGGATGCCGCTGGCATCCATGCAGCATGGCGACAAACTTACATCATGCCGGAGAAAGAGGCGCGTTCAAGGGCGAGGGAATGGATGGAGCGTCGCCGCCGTTCCGCCTACGTGACCGAAATGGAAAACTGGCGCGACCTTGGGGACGGGCGCATCGAGTGCACTGTCCGGCGCGTTCCGGCCGACTGAGGCGGCCACCGGGTCTCTCCAGCGCTCTGCCCGCTTACCACAACCGACAAAAAATAACCGGCGCAGACCGAGGTCTTGCCGGTGGGGTATTCTGATTTCCACGCTTCGCCATCACCTGCCACGCATGGCGGCCTGTGATGGCGGAGACATGATCATGCGAACGATCAATCGCCTTACGCGATGTCGTCCTCTTCGTCGTCTTCATCTTCTTCTTCGTCGAGGTCGAGATCGTCCTCGTCGTCGAACAGGATGAGCGTTTCGGGCGGAAGCTGGGTGGTGCGGAAGTTGTCCTCAGCATCGGCATACCACACAACGGATATGCTTTCGCTGCCAACTTCGGTAACGGTGAGGGCAGGGCCGCCCGACTTGAGCATGACGACATCGCCGACGCTGAAGCTCATGTGTTTCTCCTCCACAGGATTGCTTGTCGAACAATCGATAGCAGCGGCATATGACAGCTTTACGGCTCTTGCCGCAAGCGGTAGCCGGTAACATCGTCTGCATGATGGTTATTGACGTTATTCATTAAGATTAATGCATATTATAGTGCGCGTGGCCGCCGGGGTTTTCCACCGCGAGGCTGAATGTCATCTGTGACACCCATGATTTTCCGCGACGACAGACTTTTCCGTAACGCCAAAATTTTCTGTAACGTAAGGGGACGTGCATGAGCCAGAGTACGACGGGCGACATCAGATCGGCGATCCGCTCGATTCCCGATTATCCGCGTCCCGGTGTGGTGTTCCGCGATATCACCACGCTGCTCGGCAATGCGCGCGCCTTTCGCCGCACGGTGGACGAAATGGTTCAGCCCTGGCCGGGCGCCAAGATCGACAAGGTGGCGGGCATCGAGGCACGCGGCTTTATTCTCGGGGGGGCGGTGGCCCATCAACTTGGGGCCGGGTTCGTGCCGATCCGCAAGAAGGGCAAGCTGCCTCACGATACCGTGTCCATCGCCTATTCGCTGGAATACGGACTGGATGAGATCGAAATGCACCGGGATGCCATCGCCGCGGGCGAGCGGGTGATTCTGGTCGATGATCTGATCGCCACCGGCGGCACGGCGACGGCTGCGGTCGATCTGTTGCACAGGATCGGCGCGGAGGTGGTGGCCGCCGTTTTCGTCATTGATCTTCCGGACCTCGGCGGCGCGGAAAAGTTGCGCCGCAAGGGTGTTACCGTCCGCACGCTCGTACAGTTCGAGGGCGAATGACCGCTCCGTTTCCCGATGTTGTCGAGGACAGGCTGCTGGGGGAGCGGCTGCGGCTGCTCCAGCCGCGGCGCGGCCATCGCGCGGGAACCGACGCGCTGCTGCTGGCGGCTGTCGTGCCTTCGGATTTCAACGGTCATATCGCCGATCTCGGGGCCGGTGTGGGCACTGTGGGGCTCGTGGCGGCGGTGCGCGCGCCGGGAGCGCGCGTCACATTGGCGGAACGCCATGCCGGGGCGCTTGATCTGGCCGAGCGCAATATCACCCTCAACGGGTTGGGCGAGCGGGTTTGTGCGGCATCGGTCGATCTCTTTTCAGCCACGTCCCGGCGTGAGGCGGGATTGCGCGACAACGTCGATCTCGTCCTGACCAATCCGCCGTTCCATGACGATTCGCACGTCCGTCGCTCGCCGGATGAAGCACGCCGCGCCGCGCATGTTCTCGCCGGCGGAACGCTTGATGACTGGCTGCGAGCTTGTGCCGATGTTCTGCGGCCTGGCGGAGTTGTGGTCGTCGTGCACCGTTCGGATATTTTGGCTGACTTGCTTGCATGCATGACAGGCCGGTTCGGTGGATTGACCGTGCGCTCCGTGCATCCGCGCGCGCAGGCTCCGGCTGTGCGGGTTCTGCTGGCGGGTGTAAAAGGCTCGCGAGCGCCGCTGCAAGTGCTTCCACCCATTGTGGCGCATGAAGAGGACGGGCGTTTTACACCGGCGCTCGCGGCAATCGGCCGTGGCGAGGGGCAGGTCGCGATCAGCGGCTGAGGCCGCGCGTCGATCCGTCCTGGCGGCGCTTTAGATGCGCCCCTCTCCCACAGCGAACAGAGCCGTCAGGCCCTCGCGATAGGTCGGGTAGGTCAATGAGAAGGCCGGCAGGGCTTTCAGTTTTGCATTGTCCACGCGGCGGTTTTCGAGATGGAAACTGCGCGCCATCGCAGACAACTCCGCCGACTCGAAGGGAATGGGCGTCGGCGGGGCAACGCCCATCAACCTCGCCCCGAACGTCACGACATCGCCTTGCGTCGCCGGCTCGTCGTCAGTCACATTATAGATGCCGCCGGCCACGTCTGCCGGGAATGTAGCAGCCAGCGCCACCGCGATATCGGTGACGTGGGCGCGGTTGAACACCTGCCCGTGCTTGATAACGATGCGGGCATTGCCTTCAGCGAGATCGCGCAGGCTGTTGCGGCCAGGGCCGTAAATCCCCGGCAGGCGGAAAACGAAACCGCGCGCGCCGTGTGCCCGCGCATGATTCAGCCATGCTGCCTCCGCGATGATACGCCTCCGCGAACGGTCGATCCGCGTCAGGGTGGGGGCCGTTTCGTCAACCCACGCGCCATCATGATCGCCGTAGACGCCGATGGTGGAGAGATAACCGATCCAGCCAGCCGACAGTTGCGCACCCGCATCGTTCAGCCATGCCAGCGCCGGGTCGACGGCTTCCGGCGTCTCGTGTGCGGTGGGCGGGATGCTGGCAAGGATGGCGTCTGCCCCTTCCAGCGCCGCGAGGGCGGATGGGCTGCCGAACTCATGCGCATCGATGCCGCGTGCGCGTAATATCCCCGCCTTTTCGGCATCGCGAACCGTGCCTGCAACGTGTGAAAAGCGCCCGGCATGCTGCTCGATAAGGGTTAGCGCGGTGTAGCCAAGGCCAAATGCGAACAGCTTCATGGGTGGTCAAGCTTCATGGGCGGTCAAAAGTCCAGATCGGCATAATTGGCCGCTGGCGGCATGCCGGGAACCCGGTCGGCCAGCAGGGTGCGGAAGGAAGGCCGCGACTTTACTCGCGCATACCAGCTCTTGGCGGTTTCATCCTCATCCCACGGCACGTCGCCGAGGTAATCGACGCAGGAGAGATGCGCCGCTGCCGCCAGATCGGCATAAGTCAGGTCCGGCCCGGTCAGCCAGTTCCGCCGCGCGATGAGAAAACCGATGTATTTCAGGTGGTAGCGCACGTTGACCCGCGCCGCGCGAATGGCGCTCATATCGGGCGGGCCGCCGCCGGCGGCAACGCCGATGAAGCGTTTGTAGATTTTCTCCGTGACGAGATAGCTGGAAACTTCCTCGTGGAACTTGGTCAAAAACCAGTCCATCAGCCGGCGCACCTCGACGCGGGCGGCGGGATTGTCCGGCAGCAATCTGCGGCCGTCGAGGCCCAGTCCGCGCGTTTCGTCCAGATATTCAGCGATAACGGCCGGGCCGGGCACCGCGAACCCCTGTTCCTCCAGAAACACGGGCAGGGTGCCGGCGGGGTTCATGATGAGGAACTCCTGCCGCCGCTCCCATGGTTTTTCCTCCACAAGAGCCGATTCGAGACCCATCTCCGCCATCACCAGACGGATGAAGCGGGAGTGCGGGCAGAAAGGATAGTGAAACAGAGTCGCCATGAATTCAGCCGTGCATGCCGATGGGGCGGGAATGTGGCGCAGCGGTGCGCATGTGGAGGGGGCAGTGGTCAGGTGTGGATAGAACCTTGACAAATCATGGCCCGTCCGCACCGCCTGCATTCATAGAGGCCGCCCGCCATGCGAACAACTGGTTTTGTACAGGGTGCAAGACCAAAACGCTGATGTCATTAAAGGTTCGCTAACGCTACACGCGCACAAGTGCAGCAGGCAGGCCGAATGGCGGCTGGGAGAGGGTTCCCGGGAGAGGTGATCATGATGCAGGTTTTTGCTGGCGGCGATCTGTTCGAAGCAGCCATCCTTGGTGTGGTGGAAGGGCTGACCGAGTTCATTCCCGTGTCGTCCACAGGCCACCTGCTGCTGCTCGGCCACTTCATGGGATTCGAATCCAACGGCAAAACGTTCGAGGTGCTGGTTCAGCTCGGCGCAATTCTGGCCATCGTGCTGGTCTACTTCCACCGGCTCGTCAGCATGGCGCGCAATTTCCGCACCGATCCCGCCGTGCGGCGCTTCGTGCTCGGTGTTTTCGTGGCGTTTCTGCCGGCCGTAGCCATCGGCGCATTCGCGCATGGCTTTATCAAGAACGTCCTTTTCAACCCGTGGATTGTCTGCGTGTCGCTGATCGTCGGTGGGTTCGTGCTCTTCGTCATCGATAATCTGCGCTTGCAACCGAAGTATCACGACGCGACGCACTTTCCGCTGCGCAACTGCGTCATCATCGGCCTTGCCCAGTGTGTCGCCATGATCCCCGGCGTCTCCCGCTCCGGTGCGACCATCGTGGGCGCGCTCCTGACGGGGGCGGACAAGCGCTCTGCGACGGAGTTCTCGTTCTTCCTCGCCATGCCGACCATGGCGGCGGCTTTTTCCTACGATCTGCTGAAAAACTATCAAAACCTCGATGCCAACGATGTCGCCCTCATCAGCATCGGTTTCGTCACGGCGTTCATCGCCGGTCTGGTGGTCGTGCGTTCGCTTCTGTCCTTCGTTTCGCACTACGGCTTTGGTCTGTTCGCGTGGTGGCGCATCATTGTCGGCTCTGCCGGGCTGGCAGGTCTGCTGGTTTTTGGCTGAGCGCCTGAAAGATCTGCCAAAATAGCGCCAGCAGCCTCAAGCTCCGTCCAAGGTAGACGCAAAGTGATTATTGATGTATTTTCAATGTTCATAAGAATGCGAACCGTCAAATTTTTGTGACTTTTGAAATTTGAATGGACGTGTCGGGGAACACATCGCGGCTCTTGCGACATTCTTTTGCTGCAATGGGTCAGCATTGATGCGCGACGGTCCGATACAGACCGCCGGAAATATGGGTAATACAGGAATATAAGACGGCGTCTCGTTTTTTCTCATCGTCTTTTCTGTGTCGCCCCCGGGGTGTGAAAACAAGAAAGATGGAATAGAATGACGGGCATTGCGTCGACGACAGCCAATCTCGCCCTGTGGCGGTTGCAATGGGAGACATTGTTCTCCCTGCCGCACCTGCTCGACGAAAGCGAAATGGACGACGATGAAGGCTGTAGGTTGTCCGAAGTCGAGAGTTTTGGCGGTAATCCCGGTAATTTGCGGATGTTCCGGTATGTCCCGGACAATCTGCCGTCCAATGCGCCGCTGGTCGTCGTGCTCCACGGCTGCACCCAGACGGCGGCGGGCTACGATCGCTCGTCCGGCTGGTCATGGCTTGCGGAACAGAACGGATTTGCGGTGCTGTTCGCCCAGCAGCGTGGCGAAAACAACCCTCGCCGCTGCTTCAACTGGTTCCGGCCCGGCGATATCGCCCGCGATAGCGGCGAGGCGGCGTCGATCCGCAACATGGTCGCTTTCATGGCGGATAACTACGATCTGGATCGCCATCGGATCTTCGTGACCGGCCTTTCCGCCGGCGGCGCCATGTCCAACGCCATGCTGGCGGCCTATCCCGATGTGTTCGCGGCTGGCGCTATCCTCGCCGGTCTGCCTTATCGCTCCGCCAAGACCGTTCATGAGGCCCTGCAAGTGATGCTTGAAGGCGTCGTGCGCTCACGCGAGGCATGGGGGGATGAGGTGCGTGGGGCGTCGCCGCTGGGCGATCTCGCCGGCAGCCGCATCGCTATGCCGTGGCCGCGTGTGGCGGTGTGGCAGGGGCTCACCGACGACGTGGTGAAACCGATCAATGCGGGTGAGATCGTCAAGCAGTGGACGAATGTGCACGGGTTGACCGAATACGCCACCGAAGAAACCGTGCAGGGCGGCATGAAGAAAATGCGCTGGCGCAACGCTGACGGGGAAGTCCTCGTCGAAGCGATCGCCATCGATCATCTTGGTCATGCCGTGCCGATCGACACGTCACGCGCGGATCTGCATGAACAAACCGGGCAGCATTTCGCCGATATCAGGTTTTCGTCTACCTTCGAGATCGCTCGATTCTTCGGCGTGCTGAAAAGCGATCCTCCGCCGCGCGGTGACATCGAGGATGACGAGGTCGTGGTGGAAGAGGTTATCGAACCTGCGGCGACAACAGCCGAGCTTCCCGTATCAATCACACCTGCCTTCGCCGCCCTGCCGGCCAGCACCCGCCGTGCACGGGGGCGGACGCGCGAGAGCGGTGTACGCTCGCGCACCGGCACGCCGACGGTACCTGTGACACCGGACGTTAGCACGCAGGCCGTTCCTGCTCCGGAGCCCGTCACATCGTTCGATGTGCCTGCCACTGTGTCAGATGTATCAGAGCCGGATAACCTGCGTGAGGAGCGCCCTCCGGTTTCTGATGCGTCGCCAACTGCGGAGGCAGTGACAATACAGGCAGCAGCGCGGGAATCTGCGCCGCTTGACGAGCCTGTTTCGGGTGAGACCGAGCCGGTTGCTGAAAGTGAAATCAAGGCCGAGCCGACCGCTGCCCGGCCTGTGCTGCCGTCTATAGCGCGGCCTTTCCGGCGCGCTATGCGCCGCGCCGCCAGGTGGATGAACCTGTTTCGCAAGAATTGATCATCGATTTCATTCTTCCGCCGAAGAAGGCGATGATATAATAATATCGGAATATCAGGCTGAGAGCAGCATAGTCTGCGAGCCGGACGAAATGCCAGACGATCTGGCCTTTTTATTTAAGTAACATGCAACCGGCAGTATCGTGTCATAGAACTGCTGATGGTGCTTTCGTCTTACCAATCAACATAAATCCAGCGTGTAACCGGCCCTGGGACCGGCAGGCACCCGCTCGTCGTCGCCGCCCGATGCGCGCCGGGCGGCACATGCCGGCTATTCAGCCGGCCAGGCGTTCTTCCGTGCTGCCGGGTTCGCGCAACACGTAGCCGCGGCCCCAGACAGTCTCGATGT
The DNA here is from genome assembly GCF_014195635.1 of Pseudochelatococcus contaminans. GTDB lineage: Bacteria > Pseudomonadota > Alphaproteobacteria > Rhizobiales > Beijerinckiaceae > Pseudochelatococcus > Pseudochelatococcus contaminans. Next base: position 291,328 of record NZ_JACICC010000003.1, read on the forward strand.
AGTTTGTGCCCGAAGAGGCATTCGACAGCTTCTTGCGCAGTTTGCAGATGAAGACGTCGATGATCTTCAGTTCCGGCTCGTCCATGCCGCCGTAGAGGTGGTTGAGGAACATCTCTTTCGTCAGCGTCGTGCCCTTGCGCAGCGAGAGCAGTTCGAGCATCTGATATTCCTTGCCCGTCAGATGAACGCGCGCGCCGCTGACTTCGACCGTCTTGGCGTCGAGGTTCACCACGAGGTCGCCGGTGGTGATGACCGACTGCGCATGCCCCTTGGAGCGGCGGACGATGGCGTGGATGCGGGCGACCAGCTCATCCTTGTGGAAGGGCTTGGTCAGATAATCGTCCGCGCCGAAGCCGAGACCCTTGACCTTGTCCTCGATGCCGGCAAGGCCCGAGAGGATCAGGATCGGCGTTTTGACCTTGGCAACGCGAAGGCTGCGCAAAACCTCGTAGCCCGACATGTCGGGAAGGTTCAGGTCAAGCAGAATGATATCGTAGTCATAGAGCTTGCCGAGGTCGACGCCTTCCTCGCCAAGATCAGTTGTATAGGCATTGAAATTTTCGGACTTGAGCATCAGTTCGATGCTTTGCGCGGTGGCGCTGTCGTCCTCTATGAGCAATACGCGCATGGCCTCGTCCCCAACCTCGTTTTCCGAGGCTCCCTGTGCTGTTGGTCCGAAACGGTCAAGCTTTCGGATAGTTTAACCGCCCGGACGGCCGCTCCGCTTACCAATGAAGCTTGCGCGACCCCCAGCATCCGGGCTGGCAGAGTCCAGAGATAACGATCACCGCGTGGCTTAATGCCGGTGCACCGCTTTATCCGAACGTCTTCAATCCGGAACGCTATGTCCTAATGGTTAACAAACCGTGATTCGCACTGGCAAGTTATTTACGCAGAAAGGTTGCCCTCCCGGTGTAAAACTCTGTGCAGTGCGAACCGCACTGGATTCAGCTTGGATTCGTCACTGGACCAAAACTCAGCCTAACCGATTCTATTGACTCAATACTTTTGGATGCCCCAGCCGGCGGTCTTGCTGCCGGTGTGCCTGGGGATGATTGTTAACGAGAGCGGTAAACGAATGGTTGATGACGGCCAAGATTCCCAAATCATCTGGCCATTGGGCGAATCATTCAGCCGGGTGTGGATATCCGACCACATACGCACGTGTTGACGCGCACAGGGCAGGAGCGTCGCCAAACCACGTGTTGCTGCAAAGGGAGGGGGGCTTTCAGCCCTTGATGCCGCCAAGATATGCGGCATAGGCAGTGGCGTCGAACAAGCGCGCCAGTTCTGCCGGATCGGCAAGTTCCATCGCGAAGAACCAGCCCGCGCCCGTTGGATCGCTGTTTACGATGGCCGGATCGGCGACAAGCGAATCGTTAATGGCTGTGACGACGCCGGAGGCAGGCGCGAAGACCTCGCAGGCGGCCTTGACGCTCTCAAATACGGCAATGCACTCACCGGCTCGTGCGACTTGTCCGACGACGGGCAACGTGACGGCAATGATGCCGCCGAGCGCCTCAATGGCATAGGGCGCGATGCCGACGCGGGCGATCTTGCCCGACATCAGGCGGATATATTCATGATCCGGGGTGTAGCGAAGGCCATCGGTCATCGTTTGATCCGTGCCCTGTCCGCGCGGGGCCTGGTCGTGTCCGATCGCACCGGGCGCGGATCAGCGCCGGGTGCTGCGGGCAGGGGCACCGCCAAGGCCGATCTCGATCAGCACGCCCGACGTGGCTTCCGGCAAGCGCAGACCGTCTTCGACGATGCGAACGATCTCCTGCGCCGTCCCGGCGGGGATGGGCACCGAGACCTGCCGTGTGCGGCTGTCGATGACCCTGTCGCCCTGCTTGACGGCAATCCTGAGCGGAGCCGAATACGTGCCCGGTGACCCTGCCGGTCCGAGCAACCCGAGCACTTCCACACCGACATTGACCGTGCGCGATCCATCACCGCCGGTGACGCACTCGCGCGCCGTGTTGCGGATGGAGAGCTGGTAGCGCAGTCCCGCTCCCTCGCCGACGCGCACCGCCGAGCCGCCATCGAAAATATCGAAGCGCGGGCAGTAGAGATCGTCGGTGGGCAGGGGAGCTTCCGGCGGCACGGTCGCGCCGCCATAGAGCGCATAGTTCTTCAACGTCGTTCCCGTGCTTTGCCCTTCCGGCGACTGGCAGCCGGCCAGCAACGATGCGATGCCGACGACCACCGCCGCCAACAATCCGGCCCTGCGCCCTGCACTGTTGCGGGCGGCAGAAACAGAAGCCGGAATGGAGGGCGAAGCGGTTCGGTAGCCGATGCTCGTCATGTCTGGTCTCTCTCAGCTCGCTTTCGTGCAACTCGCCGGCGATCATAACGGCAGGATGGCCGAACAGGAATGCCGCACAGCACAAAAATATCCCGACTGGAATGCAAACTGCTCCGGCGGGCAGGGTTATGGCAGGGTTATGGAAGGGCGTCGAAGCCTGGCGAGAAGCCGTCCAGCGTCACCGGGATGCCGATGCCTTCCTCAGGCGTCTGGAATACGATGAAGGTCGCGGTCTGGCCCTGCTTGAGCCGGTCGAGCAAGGTGTCGTCCATAACGACCTCGGCGATGCAGCCTGTGTTGAGGCAGCGCACGAAACCGGCGCGGCCGACATCCGTCTGGTCGATCTTGAGGCCGAGGCCCGCCGGCAGCAGCACGCCGAGCGGTGCGACCACACGCAGAAGGCGGCTCTTGTTATCCGCCGTCTTGAGCACGATCACGAGCAGCGTGATGTTGGGTCGATCCTCGGCCGCGACGTTCTGCACCAGCGCGCATTGTTCGGCGGAGGCGCCGGGCGGGGTTTCGCAGCGCATCTGCCACTCACCGTGGGTGGCGCGCACAACCCCTTGCGCGGCAGCCGGTGCCGCGCCCGTCATAATGGTGCCGAAGGAAACACCGACAATCGTGGCGGCAAGCGCGGTGCAACGAGCGAGACGGCGGAACATAGGTTTCACTTCCCCGAAATCCACTTTAACATCAACAGGAAACCGGCTTCGCCCGTGGCAGGACGGCCCGTCAGGAAACACGCCTCTGAATTTCGCGGCGGGCACCCGCCTGCCTTTACAGAAAACATCGATCCCGGTTCATTCCTTCCGGATCATGCTCTAAACCATGCCACGCGCCGAGAGTAAAGACGATCCCGTGGAAAGGCGGCGGATTTCCGGCTGTAGACCACTCCAGCATGGGCGGGATGACACCCTGCGGCAGACGTGACGCTTTGTTCTGTTGCTTTGCGCGCGCGGTCATGATCTGTGACGGCGATCTTTCCGGTGACGAATTTGCCAGACCACGCGGCAGCGGGAACGGGAGTATCTGACGGACGATGGAAAAAGCGGTGTATGGCCCGGTGGCGTCTTATGTGCGCCTGCTCCCCCTGCGCGCCGGTGCGGCCGCTCGCGGAGCGCTTCGGGTGTTGTCGTCATGGTTTTGCAGGGCGATCTGGCTTTGCATATCGGTCTTGCTGTTGACCGGGGCCGGCGCTCGCGCGCAGCAAGCCTCACAACAAGTGACAGGCCAACCTGTGACGGGACAACCTGTTCCTTGGCAAATCGGCCTCCAGCCGCCCGTCACCGATGTCGCGCGCTCCGCTCAGGATTTCCACAACCTGCTGTTGTGGATAACCGGCGGTGTGGTCGTGCTGGTCACCGTGCTGCTGATCGTCGTCATCGTCCGCTTCAATGAGAGGGCGAACCCGTCACCGGCGCGTTTCACGCACAACACATGGCTGGAGGTGACGTGGACGGTGGTGCCGATTCTGGTGCTGGCCGTCATCGCTGTGCCGTCTTTTCGGCTTTTGCGCGCACAGCTCATCATTCCGCCAAGCGATATAACCGTGAAGGTCACCGGGCATCAGTGGTACTGGAACTATGAATATCCGGCGGAGCAGGGTGGTTTTACCTTCGATTCCGTCTATGTCCCGGATGACGATCTGACCGGAGAGCAGCCGCGCCTTCTGGCAGTGGATAACGAGGTCGTCCTGCCAGTCGACAGCACGGTGCGCCTGCAGGTCACCGCCGCCGACGTGATCCACGGTTTCGCGGTGCCGTCCTTCGGAATCAAGATCGATGCGATACCGGGACGGCTCAACGAGACATGGTTCAGGGCAGACAGGGAAGGTATCTACTATGGCCAGTGCTCATTGATCTGTGGCCAGAACCACGCCTATATGCCCATCGCCATCCGGATCGTCAGCGCGGAACAATATGCTGCGTGGCGTGAGGAGGCGAAGGCGCGTTTTACGGCGGCAGGCGATTGAGCATGGCAAGGAAAGGCTCGATGAAAGGGATAGACAGGGCATGGCTTCTGCAATGAAGGCGCAGCCGGGCGGCGGGGATGCATCCCCTCGGGATTCCTACCCGAAAGGCTGGCGGCGCTGGTTGCTCTCCACCAACCACAAGGACATCGGAACGCTCTACCTGCTGTTCTCGCTGTGTGCGGGGCTCGTGGGCGGCGGCCTTTCGCTGCTGATGCGCATCGAGTTGCAGTACCCGGACTTGCAGATCTTCGCCAATGGCCAGATCTTCAACGTCGTGGTCACGGCGCATGGCCTCATCATGCTGTTCTTCGTGGTCATGCCCGCGCTCATCGGCGGTTTCGGCAACTGGTTCGTGCCGATCATGATCGGCGCGCCGGAGATGGCGTTTCCGCGGCTCAACAGTATCTCTTTCTGGCTGTTGGTGGTGGCCTTCTGGCTGCTCATCATCTCGTTGTTCGTGCCCGGTGCGCCCGGATCGCTCGGTTTCGGCGGCGGTTGGGCGGCCTATCCGCCGCTTTCGGTGGCCGGCCATCCGGGGCCTGCGTTCGATTTCGCCATCTTCGCCCTGCACCTTGCCGGCGCATCGTCCATCATCGGCGCGATCAACTTCATCACCACGATTTTGAACATGCGCGCGCCCGGCATGACGCTGCACAAGATGCCGCTGTTCGCGTGGAGCATGCTGGTGACGGCGTTTCTGCTGCTGATCTCGCTGCCCGTGCTGGCGGGGGCCATCACCATGCTGCTGACGGACCGGAACTTCGGCACCGCGTTCTTCGATCCGTCAGGCGGAGGCGATCCGGTGCTTTATCAGCACCTGTTCTGGTTCTTCGGCCACCCCGAAGTCTACATCATGATCCTGCCGGCCTTCGGCATCATCTCGCATATCGTCTCCACCTTCGCCCGCAAGCCGATCTTCGGCTATCTGGGCATGGCCTATGCCATGGTGGCCATCGGCGCCGTCGGCTTCGTGGTCTGGGCGCACCATATGTATACCGTGGGGCTGTCGCTCGACACGCAGCGCTATTTCGTGTTCGCGACGATGGTCATCGCGGTGCCCACCGGCATCAAGGTGTTCTCGTGGATCGCGACGATGTGGGGTGGTTCCATCCGCTTTACCGCGCCGATGATCTGGGCGCTCGGGTTCATCTTTCTGTTCGTGGTCGGCGGGGTGACGGGCGTGGTGCTGGCGAACGCCGGCATCGACCGCGAGCTGCACAACACCTATTACGTGGTGGCGCATTTTCACTACGTGCTGTCGCTGGGCGCGGTGTTCGCCATTTTCGCGGCATGGTACTACTGGTTTCCGAAAATGTTCGGCTACATGGTGCCGGAGTGGATCGGCAAGCTGCATTTCTGGCTGGCTTTCGTCAGCGCCAACGTGCTGTTCTTTCCGATGCACTTTCTGGGATTGGCCGGCATGCCGCGCCATTATGTCGATTATCCGGACGCTTACTGGGGGTGGCATTTTGTCGCGTCACTGGGCTCGTATGCCTTTGCATGCAGCCTGCTGGTGTTCTTTTACGGCATATGGGTCGCCTATGCGCGCAAGGCGCGCGCGCCGGATAACCCATGGGGCGAAGGGGCGACGACACTGGAATGGACGCTGTCGTCTCCGCCGCCGTATCATCAGTTTCAGAAGCTGCCGCGCATTCCCGCTGCGGGTTCCTGAGCGCACGGCTGCATTGATGGCCGGGTCGATGCCTGATATGCAACCGAATTCAATGTCTGTGGTTTTCGCAGCTTGCCGTTTGTGGGGCCATTCCCTTATCTGGCCCTCCCATTGGGGCGAGAGCTGTTTCAGAGAGCTGAGAGTATGACGGCGGTTACGGAAGAATGGGCTGAACGGGAGCGCACCGCGCAGGCGGAAGCGCCACCGCTTGTCTCCACCGGCAGCGTGCGGGATTTTATCTCGCTGCTCAAGCCGCGCGTCATGTCGCTTGTGGTGTTCACCGCGCTCGTCGGCATGCTCGTTGCGCCGGGCGCCATCAATCCGGTCGTCGGCGCCATCGCGCTGCTGTCGATCGCGGTAGGGGCGGGCGCATCCGGCTGCCTCAACATGTGGTGGGATGCCGACATCGACAAGGTGATGACGCGCACCCGAAACCGGCCGATTCCGGGCGGGCGCATCACGGGGGCCGAGGCGCTGACCTTCGGCCTGACCCTGTCCTTCTGGGCGGTGTTCGTGCTGGGTGTGGCGACCAACTGGTTCGCGGCGGCCTTTCTGGCGTTTACGATCTTTTTCTACGTCGGCATCTATTCCATCTGGCTGAAGCGCTCGACGCCGCAGAATATCGTTATCGGCGGTGCCGCCGGTGCGTTCCCGCCCATGGTCGGCGAGGCGGCTGTGACCGGCTCCGTCAGCATCGACGGCTTCGTGCTGTTCCTGATCATCTTTCTCTGGACACCGCCGCACTTCTGGGCGCTGGCACTGGTGAAATCCGAGGACTACGCCCGCGCCGGCGTGCCGATGATGCCAATCGTGGCGGGGCAGGCATCCACGCGATTGCAGATTTTGCTCTACACGCTGGTTGTGGTGCCGGTGGCGACCATTCCGCTATGGCGTGACGCCGGCGGCCCGCTTTACGCGTTCGCCTCCATCGCCGGCGGGGCCGGGATGCTGTGGCTGGCGTTCACGCTCTGGCGTTCCGGCGGCGACCGCGTTGCGCTCAATCCCTATGGCGTGCGCACGGCATGGCGGCTGTTCGGTTTCTCGATCATGTATCTGTTCGCGCTGTTCGCCGCGCTGCTGGTGGAGCATGTGACGGGGCTTGGGCCAATCGGCAACTTCCTGCCGGCAAGGGGCCTCTGGTGATGGAAAACCCTGTGGCGAACGGCGGCAGGCGCGACGATGCCGAAGGCGTGAGCCTGACACCGGCTGAAAGCCATCGCCGGCATACGCGGAATGTCGCAATCGGGGTCGCGCTGGGTTTTCTGTTCCTGCTGTTCTACGTGCTGACCATCGCCCGGCTTGGTTCGAATGTTCTGAACCGGCCGCTGTGAGGACCGATGAGCGACGATGCGCCCCATCTTCCTGCGCCGGATGAACGGGTCGCCCGCCGCGCCCGGAACACCGCGCTGATCTGTGTGGGCGTTGTCGCTGGCATGCTGGGCCTCGCCTTCGCATCGGTGCCGCTTTATCGCCTCTTCTGTCAGGTCACGGGGTTTGCCGGCACGCCGCTTGCCGGCGTGGTGGAGAGCGCCTCAGTCTCCGACCGGCGCATCGTGGTGCGTTTCGATACCAATGTCGCGCCGTCGATCCAGTGGCGCATCGTGCCGGAAACGCCAGCAGTCGAAACGCGGCTTGGCGAGACGCAGACGGTTTTCTTCGAGCTGACCAATATGAGCGACACGCCGGTCACCGGCGTTGCGACCTATAACGTGCAGCCGGACCAGCTCGGCGCGTATTTCGTCAAGCTGCAATGCTTCTGCTATGAGGAGAAGACGTTGGGGCCGGGGGAGAGCATGTTCGCGCCGGTGGTGTTCTACATCGATCCTTCTTTCGACGACGAGCGCGATTTCAAGACGCTGGATTCCCTGACGCTGTCCTACACGATGTTTCCAGCAAAAGACGTGCTGCCCTCCAGCGAACTGGCTGGCATCTCCGGGCGAGACGGGCTCTAAAGCGTTTTCAAGCAAAGTGGATACCGCTTTGTGTGAAGAAAACGCGTCAAACCAAAAAGATAGAGCCTTTCGGCGTTTCAACGAAATGCCGAAAGGCTCTAGCGGCTGACGGTGACCATGCAATCCACCGCGAAACAGCACGATTACCATATTGTCGATCCCAGCCCGTGGCCGCTGGTGCTGGCGGTCAGCCTTTTCGTGCTGTCCGTCGGCGCGGTCCTGACGATGACCGACATCCGCATGGGCGAGTTCGCACCGGGGCCATATGTTCTGGGTGTCGGTGTCATCGGGCTGCTCGGAGCGCTGTCGGTCTGGTGGATCGACGTGATCCGCGAGGGCCAGCGCGGCGCGCATACCCGCGTGGTGGCGTTGCACCATCGCTACGGCATGATCCTGTTCATTATCACCGAGGTCATGTTTTTCGTCGCGTGGTTCTGGGCATTTTTCGATGCCAGCCTGTTTCCGGGAGAGGCGATTCAGTTCGAGCGGGTGGAGGCAACCGGTGGGCAATGGCCTCCCGCCGGCATCGAGACCTTCGATCCGTGGCATCTGCCGCTGTTCAACACGCTGGTTTTGCTGACATCGGGTACGATGGTGACCCTCGCCTATGAGGCGCTGCTGAAGGGCGACCGGCGCGGCATCAAGCTCGGGCTCTGGGCAACGCTGGTGCTGGCCGCGCTGTTCATCGTGGTGCAGGCCTATGAATACAGCCACGCGACATTCGCCTTCTCCGGCAACATTTACGGCTCGACATTTTTCATGACAACGGGCGTGCACGGTGTTCATGTCATCGTGGGCACGGTGTTTCTGGCCATTTGCCTGCTGCGGGTCTATCTGGGCCACTTCACGGCCGAGCGACACCTCGGGTTCGAGCTTGCGGCTTGGTACTGGCATTTCGTCGATGTGGTCTGGCTGTTCCTGTTCGCCGCCATCTATGTGTGGGGCGCAGGTGGCTGAAGCGCGCCCCTCCTGGCGGGGCCTGTTCTGGCCGGGGCTGTTCACGCTTCTCGGGCTCATCCTGCTGGTGTCGCTGGGAATGTGGCAGTTGCAGCGGCTGGCCTGGAAGGAAGACCTCATCGCCCGCATTGAATCCCGCACTCACGCCGAACCTGTCGCCGCGCCCGCACAAGGCGAATGGGCTGCGCTGGCGGGGGAGCCGGCAGCGCTGAAAGCACTGGAGTACAGCCCCGTTCGCGTGTCCGGCATCTATCTGCGAGATCGTGAAGTGCTCGTGCATGGCAACGCTACGCTTGGCCGGGGCGGCGTGCGCATGGGCTACTTCGTGCTGACACCGCTTGCGATGGACGGCGGCGGCATCGTATTCGTCAACCGTGGTTTCATTCCCATGGAGCTGCGGCAGGATGCCGACGCCTATGCCGCGTGGCGTCGCGGCGACAGTGTGGCGGGCAATGAAACTGTGAGGGTTGCCGGGCTCTTGCGTGCGCCGGAAAGGCGCGGCTGGTTCGTACCATCCGATGCGCCGGAAAAGGGCGACTGGTTCGTGCGTGACCCCGCTGTTTTCGCCGCGTCGCTCGGGTTGGAACGCGTGGCCCCGTTCACCATCGATACATTCCGCGATTCCACGCGAGAGGGATGGCCGGTTGCGGGGCTTACCGTGGTGCGCTTCCCCAACAACCACCTCGATTATGCCTTTACGTGGTTTGGGCTTGCCATCGTTCTTGTCGTCGTCTTCGTGCTGTTTGCCCGCCGCAGACTGCGGGGGTGATCGCCAAATGGATTGGCAGCTGTGCAAGCAACTTGTGCGAGCAACTTGTGCGAGTGACTTGTTAAAGCCACTGGTTGGGGGTGGAGGTTGCGGCGGGGAAATGCTATCCCCTGCGCCGGAGAACAGGCAGCCGCCGGGTTGGACAACGATGTCATCCCCGTGTGTGGCCGCCGAAACCGGGAGATTTCACATGCGTCGTCTGATCCTTGCGGCTGGTATTGCCGCATCACTCGCCTGTGCGTTTTCGCTGCCCGCGACTGCCCGGTCGCAGTCTTCCGCTCCGGCGGTGGAGCAGCCGCTGGTCGTGGCGCAGGCTGCCCAGCTTGATCCCAAGGACGTTGTGTTGCTCGACACGCCGCACGGCCGCGTCACCATCGGCCTGCGGCCGGACCTCGCCCCCAAGCACGCTGAGCGAATCAGAACGCTGGCCAGCCGGGGCTTTTACGATAACGTGCCCTTCCACCGCGTCATTCCCGGCTTCATGGCCCAGACGGGCGATCCCACCGGCACCGGCACGGGCAGCTCGGATCTGCCGAACCTGCCGGCAGAGTTCTCCAGTGCGCCCTTCAAGCGCGGCACCGTGGGCATGGCTCGCGCCGGCTCGCCCAATTCGGCCAACTCGCAGTTCTTCATCTGCTTTGACGACGCGCCGTTCCTCGAAGGTCAATATACGGTCATCGGCGAGGTGATCTCGGGCATGGAAGCGGTCGACAAGATCAAGGCCGGCTCGCAGGCCAACAACGGCACGGTGTCGAATCCCGATAAAATCGTCCGCATGCGCCTTGCCAGCGACGGGAAATAAAGGCATTCGACCGCCTGAACCGTCCTCTGGAGCGTTTTCCGGTCGGATGGCGCCATCTGATCGACAAGAGTTCGCTCGAAATCAAACAACGGGATCGTTTCTGCGTTTCTAACGAAACGCGGAAATGATCCGGACCCGAAGAATCGGAGATGATGCATCATGAGCACTGATAACGTCGCCACCAACGATCCCGAAAACACGCTTATCCTGGAAACCACGAAGGGCCGCGTCGTTATCGCGCTGCGTCCCGACCTCGCGCCGCTGCACGTTGCGCGGATCAAGGAGCTGGCGCGGAAGAAATTCTACGACGGCATCGTCTTTCACCGCGTGATCGAAGGCTTCATGGCCCAGACCGGCTGCCCGCATGGCACCGGCACCGGCGGTTCCGACCTGCCGGATCTGAAGGCCGAGTTCAACACCGAGCCGCATGTGCGTGGCACGGTCTCCATGGCGCGGGCGCAGAACCCCAACTCGGCCAACTCGCAGTTCTTCATCTGCTTTGATGACGCACGCTTCCTCGACCGCCAGTACACGGCGTGGGGCAAGGTCATCGAAGGCATGGAGAACGTCGACAAGATCAAGCGCGGCGAGCCTGTGCGCGATCCCGACAGCATCATCACGATGCGCGTTGCCGCCGACGCGGCGGAATAAGACAGACAGGACCAAGACAGGCAGCGATGGACGTTTCCCTGTTCGATTTCGACTTGCCGGAAGCCTCCATTGCCCTGCGCCCGGCGCATCCGCGCGATAGCGCGCGGATGCTGGTTGTCGCGCCGGACGGTCTGGCTGACCGGCGCGTGACCGATCTTGCGTCGCTGCTGCGGCCCGGCGACGTGCTGGTGCACAACGACACGCGTGTCATCCCGGCCCGGCTCGACGGCATCCGCGTGCGCGGCGAAGCGGTGACGCGGGTGGAAGCCATGCTGCACAAGCGCGAATCCGCTGACACCTGGCGGGCGTTCGCGCGTCCCGGCAAGCGTTTGCGGGTGGGGGAGCGCATCCGTTTCGGCGGAGAACAGGCAAGTCCTGCTTGCGATCTGGCCGCGTTCGAGGCCGAAATCCTCGAAAAAGGTGATGGCGGCGAGGTGCTGCTGCGCTTCGCGCTGAGCGGCCCGGCGCTGGATGAGGCCATCGCGCGGCTCGGACACATGCCGCTGCCGCCTTATATCGCATCGAAGCGGGCGGAAGACGCTGCCGACCTCGCCGATTATCAGACTATCTACGCCCGCCATGACGGCGCTGTCGCAGCGCCGACCGCAGGACTGCATTTCACGGACGATCTGGTGGAAAAGCTCGCTGCCGCCGGGATCGAGCGCCGTTTCGTCACCCTGCATGTGGGTGCAGGCACCTTCCTGCCCGTCAAGGCGGACGATACACGCGACCACCGTATGCACGCGGAATGGGGCGTGATCGATGCCGCCACGGCCGATGCCCTCAATGCGGCGCGGGCGCGCGGCGGACGCATCATCGCCACCGGCACCACGGCCTTGCGCCTGCTGGAAAGCGCCGCACGTGATGACGGCACGATTGCGCCTTTCGAGGGCGATACCGCAATTTTCATCACACCCGGTTACCGTTTCAAGGCTGTCGATATATTGATGACCAACTTCCACCTGCCTCGCTCCACCCTGTTCATGCTGGTGAGCGCGTTTGCCGGGCTCGACACGATGCAGGCTGCATATGCGCATGCCATCGGCGGCGGCTATCGCTTCTATTCCTACGGCGACTCCAGTCTGCTGTTCCGCAATGACGGGGCGGCGGCATGAGCGCGCCTTTCACCTTCGAGATTGCCGCGCGTGACGGCACGGCCCGCACCGGACGCATCGTGCTGCCGCGCGGTGAGATCCGCACTCCGGCCTTCATGCCCGTGGGCACGGCGGCAACCGTCAAGGCCATGCACACGCATGAGGTGCGTGCGCTCGGAGCCGATATTCTGCTCGGCAACACCTATCACCTGATGTTGCGCCCCGGCGCGGAGCGGGTGGCGCGGCTCGGCGGGCTGCACAAGATGATGCACTGGCCGCATCCGATCCTCACCGATTCGGGCGGTTTTCAGGTTATGTCACTGGCCAAGCTGCGCAAGATCAGCGAGAAGGGCGTCACGTTCCAGTCTCACATCGACGGGGCGCGCTACGAGTTGACGCCGGAACGAGCCATCGAGATTCAGGGGCTGCTGGGCTCGGACATCCAGATGCAGCTCGATGAATGCGTCCGGCTGCCGTGCCCGGATGTTGAGGCAGCCCGCGCCATGCGGCTGAGCCTGCGTTGGGCGGAACGTTGCCGCAAGACCTTTCTCGTGCAGCCGGGCCGGGAGGAATGGGGCAGGGCGCTGTTCGGCATCGTGCAGGGCGCCGCCGATCGGGCATTGCGTGTGGAAAGCGCGCGCGAACTGTCGGACATGGATTTCGAGGGTTACTCCATCGGCGGGCTTGCGGTCGGCGAGCCGCAGGACGTCATGCTGGAGATGATCGAAACCGTAATGCCGCACCTGCCGGACGCCAAGCCGCATTACCTGATGGGCGTCGGCACGCCGGATGACATCGTGGAGGCTGTGCGCCGGGGCGTGGACATGTTCGATTGCGTCATGCCAACCCGCGCCGGCCGGCATGGGCAAGTGTTTTCGCGGTTCGGCAAGCTCAACCTCAAGAACGCGCGCCATGCCGACGATCCGCGTCCCATCGACGAAGCATCAGCCTGGGAGCCAACGCGGACGTATTCGCGCGCCTACTTGCACCATCTGGTGAAGTCCGGCGAAATCCTCGGCATGATGCTGCTGACCGGCATCAACCTTGCCTATTATCAGGAGCTGATGGCCGGGTTGCGTTTGGCCATCGCGGAAAGCCGCCTCGACGACTTCATTGCCCAGACGAAGGAAGGCTGGGCACGGGGCGACTGATAATGTCGTAAAAATCGCTGCCGGGTTGCGGAGCGGCCAGTGCCTCGGCGATCCGGCTTGCGAACGGCAGGCGGTAGTGCAGCGGATCCCAGAAGTTCTCGTCGTTGCGTGTCACTTCCGAGGGCTTGCGGAAATCCAGCACGGTCGCATCGTGCCGTGCGCCGATGTCGGCAAGGGCTGCCTTGCAGGCGCGATCCGTCGCCGCTTCCAGTGCGCCGGGGCGTGGCTGGGCGCTGACGTGTGCGGGTGGAAACACCAGATAAGTGCGCGTGGTCGCGGGCACGGTGCGCAGCAGATCGTCGAGCCAGCCGCCAGCCGGGAATGTCCATGCGGCGCGCTCGGCGTCGGATACGGCCGCCGGTGGATCTTGCGGCACGACGGCCGCCGGCAGGCCCTTCGAGGTGTGCTCGAACCAGATATGGGCGTGCGCCCGCGCCGCGTCATAGGTCTCATCCGGCGGCACGAACACATCGAAGCCATCGCTGCGAATAGATGTTTCGCGCAGGCCTAGCTCATACGACACCAGGCGGATGGCGATTTCCAGCGATTTGAGGTTGAACGTGTCGAGCCAGTCGTTCCAGCGGTTGGCATCGTAAAACCGCTCTGGAAAGGCGCGGAACGTCAGGCGCTTTTCCGGCGCATCCGCCGCCATATCGCACCATGAGCGATCCAGCCCGAAGACCAGCACTTTGGGCGCGGGCTGCGTGCGCAGGAAAAGCTGCGCGAGTTGCATCTGCTCCCACGGGGTGGCGGCGTTCATGGCCAGATTGGCGAATCGCGCCGGCTTTTCCGCCGTGCCGAACAGCCGGTTCAGTTCCTCCGGGTCGAGCAGGCGCAGCGATGACGTGCCCACCACGGCGCTGTCGTAACGGCCGGAGCGCGCCAGCTGTGGATACATGAAGCGTTGGTTGATATCGACGATGGGCCGGGGCGCACCGCCCGCTCCAACGCGGATTCCGTAGGGGTCGACAACGGCTGTGAAAGCCGCCAGCAAACCGACACAGGCGACGAGCGCGACAATGAACGCGATGACGAAACGGCGCCACAGACGCGGCGCGGGATCAGGACCGGGCGGAATGTCGCCACCCGCAGGTATCTCAGGCTTGTCGGTGGAATTCATCGATACCAGTCAGTTGTTTCCGGCCGTCCGACGCCCCCCGGCCGTGACGCGTGTTTCCGGGCAACGTTTGTCCATGACATGTTGATCATGGCGCGTCTATTAAGGCTTTCGCCACCAACTGTCGATGACCGGGCCGAACAAAGGCGTGGTTTCCGGGCGGCCGATGTCGGTCCGGCGGGCCATCCACTGGCCGTCGGCATGGAACAGCGGCACGACATGGAAGCCGGACAGCAGCGCCCTGTCGAGCGTGCGAACGGAATCCGTGAATGCTTCCTCCGATTCCGCTGCCAGCAGGGCATCGATGGCCGCATCGACAGCCGGCGACTTTACGCCCGTGATGTTGAGGGAGCCGGGCCGGTCGGCGGCGGCGGACGACCAGCGGTTGATCTGTTCCGAGCCGGGGGAGGCGGAGACGTTCCAGCGGTAAAGGATGATATCGAAATCGAAGGCCAGCAGCCGCTTCCAGTATTGCGCCTCGTCGACGAGGCGGACATTGGCGGTGATGCCTGCCGGCTTCAGCGACTGGGCGAAGTTGAGCGCCAGCCGCTCCTCATCACGCGATTTCACCATGATCTCGAAGGTCAGCGGCGTGCCCTCGGCATCGCGCAGCGCACCGTCGCGCAGGGTATAGCCGGCGCTTTTCAGCAGGGCCAGACCCTTGCGCGCCTGTGTGCGGTCGCGTCCCGAACCATCCGCTTCGGGCGGTGACCACTCGCCTTCGAGAATATCCTCCCGCACCGCGTCAGGAAATGCGGCGAGCAGTTCCCGCTCCCGCTCCGATGCCGGCACGCCCGCAGCCGACAGCGCCGAGCCGCTGAAATAGCTCCCCGTGCGTTTGTAGAGGCCATGAAACAGCTGGCGGTTGACCCAGGGGGCATCGAAAAAGTAGCCCAGCGCCTCGCGCACGCGCACATCCGCCAGCGGCCCACGGCGGCCGTTGAGCGCAAAACCTTCCATGGGGCGCGGCGTGCCCACCGGCAGCGTTTCGGCCACGATGCGCCCGTCCGCTATCGCCGGGAAATCGTAACCGATGGCCCAGCGCGCCGCGCTTTGCTCGGGCCGGATGTCGTAAAGCCCCGCCTTGAAAGCCTCGAACTGGGTGTTGACGTCACGGTAATAATCGAACCGGATCTCGTCGAAGTTGTAGAGGCCCTGCGTGATCGGCAGATCCTTCGCCCAGAAATCCGGATCGCGGCGGAACGTGATGCTGCGTCCCGGGTCCACCGCCGCCACCTCATAGGGGCCGGAGCCAACCGGCGTCTGGAACGTGGTCTGGTCGAAAGTCTCCGCGTCGATCAGATGCGCGGGCAGCACCGGCATCTGTGCCAGAATGAGCGGGGTTTCGCGGTTGTCGCCATCGAGATCGAAACGCACCGTCAACGGGTTGATCTCGGTCACACCCGTCACCTGCCGGTAGTTGCTGCGGAAGAACGGGCTGCCCTTCTCGCGCAGCAGGTTGAAGGTGAAGACCACATCCTCGGCTGATATGGCATGGCCATCCGAGAAGCGGGCCCGGGGATTAATGTGGAAAACGATGAAGCTGCGATCCGGCGGCATGCGGGCCGAATGAGCGACGAGACCATAGACCGAGAAGGGTTCGTCGGCGGAGCGCGCCATCAGCGGCTGAAACGCCAGCGTATTGATGCCCTGCGCGGCGATTCCCTTGAGCACGAAGGGATTGAGGTTGTCGAAAGTGCCGATCACACTCTGAACCAGCCGTCCGCCCTTGGGGGCATCCGGGTTGACATAGGGCAGGGCGGTAAAGTCCTGCGGCATGTCGGGCTCGCCATGCATAGCCAGGCCATCGCGGAGCGGCAGCTCGCGCCATGCTTCTTCGGGCGCAAGGGCGCGCGGGCTTCTGGCCTCGGAATCAGCGACGAGAAGATGCTCCTCCACTGGCACGTCATGGATGACCGGGCGGGAACTGGCCTGATGGTTGGCGGCAACGAGCAGCAACAGGATCAGCATGCCGTAAAGTTTCACGTGCCGTGGCCGCACGCCGGCTGTGTGCAGTACGCTCATGAAAATGGCGGCCATCAGAAGGGCAATCGCAAAAAAGACAATTACCGAAAACATGCTCATGGAAACGCGGACCCTGTTGCATTGATTCGCGTGCAAGTTTATGCGGTCGCGAACTGTGTTGTGGAAACACTATCGCGACATAAACGTACCAATTGGTGAACGGTGCTGGAAAGCGGCGATGAGACGGGTTAAACACGCATGTCTTTTCCAGCGCGGTCCCGTCGCCCGACGTTCCGCCAACTGAAGGGACTGACGGCACGGAAGATGGGACTTGCTGCCGTGGTAACCAGAATCAAAGAGGATCGGTCGATGACCAGCTTGAAACAATCGGCGTTGAAGCGGGCCGCCAGCGGAGGAATCCTGGCGCTGGTCGCGGCAGTGAGCGCCCTGTCGCCGATTGCGGCTCATGCCCAGCAGGCACAGCAGCCCGCCGCGCAGCAGCCTGCGGCCCCCGCGGCACCTGCCGGCCCTACCGTTGTGCAGTTGAAGCCCGACCAGTCGCAGCCGGACTGGGTGAAGGTTTGCGGCAAGGACGAAGGCGCCAACAAGGAAGTTTGCTACACGACCCGCGACTTCGTGACCGAGCAGGGCAACCCCGTGCTGGCCGTTGCCGTTTATGACGTCGAAGGCGAAGCCACGCGCATCGTTCGCTTCCTGATGCCGCTCGGCATGCTCCTGCGCCCGGGCCTGCGCTTTGGCGCGGACAAGAACGATCCCGTTGCCGGCCAGTACGCGATCTGCTTCCCCAATGGCTGCTTCGCCGAAGCACCTGTGCCCGAGGCATTCATCACGCAGCTCAAGCGCGGCAACGTCCTGAACGTCAGCGCCCAGAACCAGATGGCGCAGGAAGTGACCTTCGCCGTCCCGCTCGCCGGCTTCACGAAGGGCTTCGACGGCAAGCCGATCGATCCGGAAGTGTTGGCGCAGCAGCAGCGTGAGCAGGTTGAGCAGGCTCGGCGCATGGAAGAAGCACTGCAGAAGCGCGCTGAAGAAGCCCGCCAGCGTGGCCAGCAGGGTGGCGCAGCACCGGCCGCTCCGGCAGCGCCCGCCGCACCCGCACAGTAATCAATGGCACGGGCCGGGTGAGCCAGTCTCACCGGCCTTGCCATCGAACTAGCCAGATAATTCCGGCCCCGGCTTTGCAGCCGGGGCTTTTCTTATCCCGAGTGCAGAATTTTGATTTTAACGGGATTTTTCTCAGCCAGACGCACGCTCAAAAATCTATATTCCACGGCAACTTGGGTTCAGCACGATGGATTGACCTGAACGTAAACTGCTCAGGGGCTTGAAGTTGCAGCCGGTGTCTGGTGCCTGTTTTCATCGAGCCGCAGGGGGGCGATCGCATCGGATCTGTCGATGAGGGCGCGGATATCCGGCGTGACGATGGGATAATCCCACGATCCCGTAATTTCTATCGGGAAGCCGATGGCATCAGCCGCTGCATTGGCATCGCCGGGCTGCGAATCGGCAGCTACACGCCGAATGGAGGCGCGCATATCCAGCGTTCGATCCACGAAGCTGATGCCGCCACCGATCCTGCCCGCAATTCCACTCGCGGCCATTGCCCCTTCAAGCTGTCCGTAGCCTCTGGTCACGACGAGTAACGCCTGGGCGGTGTCGAAAGGCGTGCGTCCTCCCTGCCAGTCGAGGGCTGTGGCCAGCGGGCTGCGCGCGGCGCGGTCGATGACATCGACAAGATCGACGCCGATCAGGTTGCCCTTGTCGATGCGCGCCGACACGTTGCCGTCCAGACTCGCAGTCAGTTGGTGCCATGTCGTGCCGTTAGCTGTGAGTGCGATATTGCCGGTGGCGGGGCCGGACAGCAGCGTGAGGCCGAAAAGTTGCTGCACCGTTTTCTGGGCGTCGATTCCCTCGAACACACCGTTGAGGCGGGTCTCGGTATGACCGTTCCCGGGGGCGACCTGTAGGCGTCCCCGAACGGTGCCCCGGCCCAGTTGCGCCTGATTGAGTGCGAATTCCGTACGATCGCTCGATACCAGAATTGCCGCTGCTACGTCCTGCATTTCAAGAGGGCCAACTGTCGCGCGGGAAATCGACAGCCGCACATCCACATCGTTCGGGGCAGGCTCGCCGCTTTTTTCCCTGTGCATGGCGGAGAAACCCGCGCTGCGTTCCATGCTGTGCGACAACGGCGTGAGAACTCGGTTGAGATCCAGCGCGGCCGAGTCGAGCGTGGCGGAAATCAGGATGCGGCCGCTGTCATTGTATCGCGCGGCCATCGCCCCCTCCAGCGTGCCGCCTGCAGCCTCGATTCGCACATCCGGCATGGAGAGCGCACCGGACTTGAGGCTGGCGCTGCTCTTGATACTGACAGGCCCGGCGCTGCGCGCAAAAGTGAGTGGTGTATCCAGCCAGGATGCCGCACGGGACAACGAGCCGGTGCGGAAATTCACCAGCCCGTCGAAAGTCGGCAAAGGCTCCGGATTGATTCGGCCGGCAAACGACAACGACATCGGCTGAGCCGAAACACGCAGAACCAGCTGCGAAGGCAGCCCGGCGGCCAATGCTGCCGGATGCAGCTTGTCGACGCGCAGGTCTACGAGTTCGCCTCGCCAGAGCGCGGTGGCCGTGATATCCAGTTGCCGGCCGGCCGATGGCCATTTGACGGTGGCATCGATCTTCTGCACCCGTGAACGTGATTTTCCGGGCACTGTAATCGTGCCGTCGACGATCATCATTCGTCCCGGCAGGCGCGGAGCCGAGCCATCAGCGGTTGTCGCAAGCGCCATGGTGCGTCGATAGGCCTCGCTCCACAACTCCTGAACCCGAACAGGGCCGTTCCACGTCATGCGCGGGCGCGTCAGCACCACCTGTCCGACCTTGATCCTGCCGAGCAGCAGCGACCATGGCGAGAGCATCACCGAAACCTCGTCGGCCCGTCCAATTGCGGCATCCGGCCCGACAGCGACCTCGACGAAATCGATCCGCGGCACGGGCAGAAACGTGATGAAACTGTCCTCGCCGGAGACTTCATATCCCAACAACTGTTTCATCTGCCGTTCAATTTCCGCATGCACGGAAAGGCTGCCTGCCGGCCATGGAATGGACCCGGCCGCAACAACCGCGATGCCGGCAAACAGCAGGAAGAGATAACGTCGACGCAAAGTCATTGACACCGCATGGTTCGGTCGCCTCGTCGTGACAGGCGATATGCACCATATAGCACGATCGGGGCAAGATCATGCAGTGAACGTGAATATCGCGCAGTGGGGATACGGTGGTCATTGATCCGGTGAATAGGGATGAAGCCGGGATAATGCCCGCATCATGTATCGCCCTGGCAAGTTTGAAGGGGGGAGTCATGCCGTTTTCGTGGCGGTGACGCCCGAATGGGCTTGTATTTCCGGCTGTGGACAATTAATCAGTGATCTTCATGTTCGCGCCGTAGCTGGCACGGGCATTATTTTTGCTGGGCGAGCGACTGCCCTGACGCCGAATCATGGCATCAGTGCAAGGGCAAGCGGTATGCATGTCCGGTGGGGCGTGCGGATCAGGCAAGGCTGCGGGCGCACAGGCCCCGAGAACGAATGACCCGTTAGCGGGCAGGTGGAGAGATATGGCGAAGACAAGTCCGATCCAGTTCATTCAGCAGGTCCGCGCCGAAACCCGGAAGGTAACCTGGCCGACGCGTAAGGAAACCATGGTTACAACGGCGATGGTGTTCGTCATGGTCTTTCTGGCCTGCGTGTTCTTCTTTGCGGTCGATCAGATCATTCAGTTCGGTATCGGCCTGATTCTGCAGATAGGCTGACCCTTTACGGGGTTTCATCGCGCCCATATGAGATTTTAGGGGCTTGCCCGCCACGCCGTCAGAGACGCGAGGGCTTGGCCCATTGATGCCGGAGAGTCTTTGAATGACCAAGCGTTGGTACATTGTCCACGCCTATTCGAATTTCGAGAACAAGGTGGCCCAGTCGCTGCGCGATCAGGCGGAGCAGCGCGGGCTGGAGGACAAGTTCGACGAAATCCTCGTGCCGACGGAAAAGGTCGTCGAAGTGCGCCGTGGCCGCAAGGTGGATACCGAGCGCAAGTTTTTCCCCGGCTACGTTCTGGTCCGCTGCGATCTCACCGACGAAGTTTATCACCTGATCAAGAACACGCCCAAGGTGACCGGCTTTCTGGGCGCGGATAAATCCAACCCGCTGCCGATTCCCGATCACGAGGCCGAGCGGATCAAGGGGCAGGTTGCCGAGGGCGTCGATCACCCTCGTCCGTCCGTCACCTTCGAGGTCGGCGAACAGGTTCGTGTGTCCGATGGGCCGTTTGCCTCGTTCAATGGCGTTGTCGAGGAAGTCGACGACACGCGTTCGCGGCTCAAGGTGGCGGTATCCATTTTCGGTCGCGCTACCCCGGTCGAACTGGAGTTCGGCCAGGTGACGAAGATCTGATCGCGACGATCCATAAAGTCCCGCTGCCATTCTCATTGTAAGGCGCGACTGGCCGAAAGCCGGTTTGCGCTTGCATTCGGCGGTGAATCGGCGTATGGGACGCCCTTCACCGTCATATGACGTTCACCAACGCGGAAGATCCGCCCGGTTTGCCATCCGGGAGTTCGGGTCGCACCGCGGACTGCAACCCCGGCAATCGTGCTTCGATTGCCGGTTTCATCAGGAGCAGCCATCATGGCAAAGAAGATCACGGGCTACGTGAAGCTTCAGGTTCCGGCGGGCGCGGCCAATCCGTCGCCGCCGATCGGTCCTGCGCTGGGTCAGCGCGGCCTCAACATCATGGAATTCTGCAAGGCGTTCAACGCCAAGACCGCGCAGATCGAGAAGGGTACTCCGATTCCGGTGGTCATCACCGCGTATCAGGATCGTTCCTTCACGTTCGAGACGCGTCAGCCGCCGGTTTCCTTCTATCTGAAGAAGGCAGCGGGCCTGAAGAGCGCTTCGAAGACGCCGGGCAAGGGCGGTTTCGTTGGCAAGGTGACCCGCGCGCAGGTGCTGGAGATCGCGAAGGAAAAGCTCGCCGATCTGAACACCGACAACATCGAGGCTGCCGCCGCGATGATCGAGGGGTCTGCCCGCTCGCTGGGTCTTGAGGTTGTGGGCTGAGGAGGCACGCATGGCACATGTTGGAAAGCGCGTCATCGCCTCCCGCGAGGGTATCGACCGCAATAAGCTCTACCCGCTCATCGAAGCTGTGAAGGCTATTAAGGAGCGTTCGACCGCCAAGTTCGACGAAACCGTCGAGATTGCGCTGAATCTGGGCGTCGATCCGCGTCATGCGGACCAGATGGTCCGTGGCGTCTGCCAGCTTCCCAACGGCTCGGGCCGTTCGGTGCGCGTTGCGGTCTTCGCTCGCGGCCCTAAGGCTGACGAAGCTCGCAATGCCGGCGCGGAAGTTGTCGGCGCCGAGGACCTGCTTGAGCAGATCCAGGCCGGCAACATCAACTTCGACCGTTGCATCGCAACGCCGGATCTGATGCCGCTCGTTGGCCGTCTCGGTAAGATCCTCGGCCCGCGCGGCCTGATGCCGAACCCGAAGGTTGGGACGGTCACGATGGATGTCGCCGGCGCTGTCGGCGCTGCCAAGGGTGGCGCTGTCGAGTTCCGCGTCGAAAAGGCGGGCATCGTGCACGCTGGCATCGGTAAGGTGTCGTTCGACGAAGACAAGCTGATCGAGAACATTCGTGCGTTCACGGATGCGGTCGTCAAGGCGAAGCCCTCGGGCGCAAAGGGCACCTACGTCCAGCGCGTGGCGGTCTCGTCGACGATGGGTCCGGGCGTCAAGGTCGATCCGTCCTCCGTTCTGTCGGCATAAGACGGATAAGCTCCTGTCCGGGCGATATGGCTGTTTTTTGACGGTTGCCCGGACAAAAGCTAAATTTTTCGTATAATCCCCGTGTGTGTCCTTGCGTTTTGTGCGCAAGAATAATACATGGACTGATTGACTCGGCTTGCCGGGTCATTCTCGTTAAAGAATCCGGTCATTGACCGGTAGGATGGCGGGCAAAGTGCTTCCTTAGGAGGTTGTTTGCCTGTCAGGTCCTGTCCAAGACTGCAGGTGTGACGCGCTTGTCGCGTAACCTAATCCCGCTTGGGGCCTGCACAGACGGGTAAGGCTGATGTCAGTTGTCGCCGGTGTTGCCGGTGAAGATATGGATCGGTTCGTACCTTTTATATCCGTGCCGCGGCGTCAGCCACGGTTCGGGGACAGGGCTCGCAAACGCCGTTTTCCGGTGTCGGGCCTTTAAACGGGTACCGCACGTCGCGAGGGCGGCATGTGTAGCTGGCGGGGAGGTTTCCGACCCGTCGATTGATAAAGAGAGAGCCCCGTGGATAGAGCGGCAAAAGCAGAGCTCGCGGCATCGCTTGGCGAGGTGTTCACCTCCTCCGGCGTCGTTGTCGTTGCTCATTACGCTGGTCTGAGGGTTTCGGAACTGCAGAAGCTTCGTCATGAAGCGCGGCAGGCCGGCGCTCAGGTGCAGGTTGCAAAGAACCGTATCGCCAAGATCGCTCTCGAAGGCAAGGACGTTGCCGGAATTGCGCCGCTGCTCAAGGGTCCGACCCTGCTGGCCTATTCCGACGATCCCATTGCTGCTGCCAAGGTCGTTTCGGACTTCGCCAAGACGAATGACAAGCTTGTCATTCTCGGTGGGGCAACCGGCTCGACCACGCTTGACGTGGACGGTGTGAAGGCTCTGGCCTCGCTGCCGTCTCTCGACGAGTTGCGCGCAAAGCTTGTGGGCCTTGTCCAGGCTCCGGCGACCAAGATCGCCCAGGTCGTCAATGCGCCCGCCGCCAAGGTGGCTCGCGTTTTTGGCGCCTATGCCAATCGAGATGCGGCCTGAAGGCCGATAACCCATATAAACTGACGAACCGATACAGGAATTATTATCATGGCTGATTTGACCAAGCTTGTCGACGAACTGTCGAGCCTGACCGTGCTTGAGGCTGCCGAGCTGGCAAAGCTTCTGGAAGAGAAGTGGGGCGTTTCCGCTGCTGCTGCTGTTGCTGTTGCTGCAGCTCCGGCTGCTGGTGGCGGTGCTGCTGCTGCTGAAGAGCAGACCGAGTTCACGGTCGTTCTGGCTGCTGCCGGCGACAAGAAGATCGAAGTCATCAAGGAAGTCCGTGCAATCACCGGCCTGGGCCTCAAGGAAGCTAAGGACCTCGTTGAAGGCGCTCCCAAGCCCGTCAAGGAAGGTATTGCCAAGGACGAGGCCAACAAGCTCAAGGAACAGCTTGAGAAGGCTGGCGCCAAGGTCGAGCTCAAGTAATACGGTCGGATGCATCGGCCTTTTATGGTCGAGCGATGACGGTATTGCTTTTCGGGGTGCTTTTTATCCTGCTTGTGCTGGTAGATCTTTGAGAATTGACACCGTTATCCGAATCGAAAACTTTGCGGTTCCGGGAGGGCTCTCCCGGGACCGCGTCGTCGTCCGAGAGGCTGGCATCATAGTGCCGTCTTCTTGGCCGCTGAGCGGCGGAACCGTTCATTGACCTTGCCGCGGAGTTGCGGCCCGGCTGACCAGGCGGCCCCGTTGTCGGCTGCCCTTTTGCCACCTGTGCGGAATTCGCGCCGGTATTGAAGAGACAGACAGAGAGACCGCCTGGTCAGGCGTGCGTTGAGGAGCAAGAGTCCACATGGCCCAGACGATCACCAGCCGGAAGCGTATCCGCAAGTTCTTCGGAAAGATCCGGGAAGTTGTCGAGATGCCGAACCTCATCGAGGTTCAGAAGGTATCCTATGACCAGTTTCTGTTGATCGACGAGCCGGAAGGCGGACGGCCCGATGAGGGCCTTCAATCCGTTTTCAAGTCCGTGTTCCCGATTTCCGACTTTGCCAATACGTCTTTGCTGGAATTCGTGAAGTACACGTTCGAGCCGCCGAAGTACGATGTTGACGAGTGCCGCCAGCGCGGCATGACCTATGCTGCGCCACTCAAGGTGACGCTGCGCCTCATCGTGTTCGATGTGGATGAAGATACAGGCGCGCGTTCCGTCAAGGACATCAAGGAGCAGGATGTTTACATGGGCGATATTCCGCTCATGACGGACAACGGCACCTTCATCGTCAATGGCACCGAGCGCGTGATCGTGTCTCAGATGCACCGTTCGCCGGGCGTGTTTTTCGACCACGATCGCGGAAAAACGCATTCGTCCGGTAAAATCCTGTTCGCTGCCCGCATCATTCCCTACCGTGGCTCATGGCTCGATATCGAGTTCGATGCCAAGGACATCGTCTATGCGCGTATCGACCGCCGCCGCAAGCTGCCGGTGACGACGCTGCTTTATGCGCTCGGGCTCGATGGTGAGGAAATTCTCGATACGTTCTATGAGAAGCTCCCCTACACCCGCGACGAGAGCGGCTGGCGTGTGCCATTCGATCCCAATCGTTACAAGGGTTTCAAGGCGACCGTCGATGTGATTGACGCCGACACGGGCGAGGTCGTGCTCGAAGCTGGCAAGAAGCTCACGGTGCGTGCCGCGCGTCAGCTCGTGGAAGGCGGCCTCAAAGCCCTACGTGCGACCGATGAAGATCTCTACGGTCAGTATATCGGCGAGGATATTGTCAATCCGTCAACCGGCGAAATTTATGCCGAAGCGGGCGACGAGATCACCGAAAAGGTGTTGAAAGAGTTCGATGATGCCGGGATCACCGAGATTCCAGTGCTCGACATCAACCACGTCAACATCGGCCCCTATATCCGCAATACGCTGACGCTCGACAAGAATACGTCGCGCGAGACGGCTTTGTTTGACATCTACCGTGTCATGCGTCCCGGCGAGCCGCCGACGATTGACGCGGCGGAGGCGATGTTCCACTCGCTGTTCTTCGATCCGGAGCGTTACGATCTCTCGGCCGTCGGCCGAGTGAAGATGAACATGCGCCTTGACCTCGATGCCGCCGACACCGTGCGAACCTTGCGCCGCGAGGACATGCTTGCGGTTGTCAAGGCGCTGGTGGGGCTTCGTGATGGTCGTGGCGAGATCGACGATATCGACCATCTCGGCAACCGTCGCGTGCGCTCTGTAGGCGAGTTGATGGAGAACCAGTATCGTCTAGGTCTCCTGCGCATGGAGCGCGCCATCAAGGAGCGTATGTCCTCGGTCGATATCGACACGGTGATGCCGCAGGACTTGATCAATGCCAAGCCCGCAGCGGCTGCCGTGCGCGAGTTCTTCGGCTCGTCCCAGCTTTCGCAGTTCATGGACCAGACCAACCCGCTGTCGGAAGTCACCCACAAGCGTCGTCTGTCGGCGCTTGGCCCGGGTGGTCTGACGCGCGAGCGTGCCGGCTTCGAGGTGCGCGACGTCCATCCGACTCACTATGGCCGCATCTGCCCGATCGAAACGCCGGAAGGCCCGAATATCGGTCTTATCAACTCGCTGGCGACTTTCGCCCGTGTGAACAAATACGGCTTCATCGAAGCGCCTTACCGCCGCGTGCGCGATGGCAAGGTGACGAACGAGGTGAACTACCTCTCCGCCACCGAGGAAATGAAGTACGCAGTCGCTCAGGCAAATGCCGAGGTCGATGGTGAAGGTCGTCTGATCGAGGATCTGGTCGTTTGCCGTCAGGCTGGCGATGTGGTCGTTGTGCCGCCGGACCGTGTTGATTACATGGACGTGTCGCCCAAGCAGCTCGTCTCTGTCGCCGCGGCGCTCATTCCGTTCCTTGAAAACGATGACGCCAACCGCGCACTCATGGGCTCGAACATGCAGCGTCAGGCCGTGCCGCTCGTGAAGGCGGATGCGCCTTTTGTCGGCACTGGCATGGAGGCCGTTGTGGCGCGCGATTCCGGCGCCGCGATTGCCGCGCGCCGCACCGGCATCGTCGATCAGGTGGATGCGACCCGTATCGTTATTCGCGCGACCGAGGATCTCGACCCGACCAAATCGGGCGTGGATATCTATCGGCTGCAGAAGTTCCAGCGCTCGAACCAGTCCACGTGTATTAACCAGCGTCCGCTGGTGAAGGTGGGCGATCAGATTCGCAAGGGTGACATCGTTGCCGATGGTCCGTCGACCGAATACGGCGAACTGGCACTGGGACGTAACGTACTCGTCGCGTTCATGCCCTGGAACGGCTACAATTATGAAGACTCCATCCTGCTTTCCGAGCGGATCGCCAAGGAGGACGTCTTTACGTCGATTCACATCGAAGAATTTGAGGTAGCCGCTCGCGATACAAAGCTTGGTCCAGAAGAAATCACGCGCGATATTCCGAACGTATCGGAAGAAGCACTGAAGAATCTCGATGAAGCCGGCATCGTCTATATCGGCGCTGAAGTGCAGGCTGGGGATATTCTGGTCGGCAAGATCACGCCGAAGGGCGAGAGCCCGATGACGCCGGAAGAAAAGCTTCTGCGTGCGATCTTCGGTGAGAAAGCTTCGGACGTGCGCGATACGTCATTGCGTGTGCCACCGGGCGTGACGGGTACGATTGTCGAAGTTCGCGTGTTCAACCGTCATGGCGTCGACAAGGACGAACGTGCGCAGGCAATCGAGCGCGAGGAAATCGAGCGTCTTGCAAAGGACCGCGACGACGAGCAGGCTATCCTCGATCGCAGCGCCTACAAGCGTCTTGCCGATGTTCTGGTGGGGCAAACGGCCATTGCCGGTCCGAAGAGCTTCCGCAAGGATACTGAAATTACTCGCCAGGCTTTGGCCGACATTCCGCGTTCGCAGTGGTGGCAGTTCGCCGTCGCTGATGACGCGGTGACGACCGAACTGGAGGCAATGCGCAAGCAATACGACGAGTCGAAGAAGCGTCTCGAACAGCGCTTCCTTGATAAGGTCGAGAAGCTCCAGCGCGGCGACGAGTTGCCGCCCGGCGTGATGAAGATGGTCAAGGTCTTCGTCGCGGTGAAGCGCAAGATTCAGCCGGGCGACAAGATGGCCGGCCGCCATGGCAACAAGGGTGTGGTGTCGCGCATCGTTCCGATTGAGGACATGCCGTTCCTTGAGGATGGCACGCATGCGGATATCGTTCTTAACCCGCTCGGCGTGCCGAGCCGCATGAATGTCGGACAGATTCTCGAAACGCACCTTGGTTGGGCATGCGCCAACATTGGTCAGCAGATCGGTCGGGCCGTCGATGCCTATCGTAGGGCACAGGATCTGTCTGTGCTCAAGGATGCGCTAAACGAGGTTTACGGCGATAACGCTGTGTCGGATGATGTGCTGCCGGAAGACCTTGTCGATCTGGGCGAAAGCCTGCGTCGTGGTGTGCCGATTGCAACGCCGGTGTTCGATGGCGCCAAGGAAAGTGATATCGAGATCTTGCTTGAGAGAGCCGGTCTGGATGTCTCCGGTCAGTCCACGCTTTATGACGGGCGCACGGGCGAGGCGTTCGACCGCAAGGTGACGGTGGGCATTATTTATATGCTCAAGCTGCACCATCTGGTTGACGACAAGATCCACGCACGGTCGATCGGCCCTTACTCGCTTGTTACCCAGCAGCCGCTGGGTGGTAAGGCGCAGTTCGGTGGACAGCGTTTCGGTGAGATGGAGGTGTGGGCGCTCGAAGCTTATGGCGCAGCTTACACCTTGCAGGAAATGCTGACGGTCAAATCGGACGACGTTGCTGGCCGCACCAAGGTTTACGAGGCCATCGTGCGTGGCGATGATACGTTTGAGTCCGGCGTTCCGGAAAGCTTCAACGTGCTTGTCAAGGAAATGCGGTCGCTTGGTCTTAACGTCGAGCTTCTGTCGTCCAAGCAGGCACCAGAGGATGACTTCCCGGCGGAGGCTGCCGAGTGAGGCGGTGCTTGACGACAGACAGCCGGACGTGTTGAGCGGCGGTAAAATAAACTTGAAGCGGCATCCGGTCATAAAATGGCCGGGTGTCGCTGCTGTGTTTGGATTTTCAGGCATCGCGCCGCGGGCGGCGGGGCAGGTGCCGGCGGGAGTGACCCGGGGCGGGACTCACGCAGACTTGAGGAGACGGCGATGAATCAAGAGGTGATGAATCTCTTCAATACTCAGGCTCCCGCGCAGACTTTCGATCAGATCAAGATCTCGATCGCGAGCCCTGAGAAAATCTTGTCGTGGTCCTACGGTGAGATCAAGAAGCCGGAGACCATCAACTACCGGACATTCAAGCCGGAGCGTGACGGTCTTTTCTGTGCCCGCATCTTCGGTCCGATCAAGGATTACGAGTGCTTGTGCGGTAAGTACAAGCGCATGAAATACAAGGGCGTCATCTGCGAGAAGTGCGGCGTCGAGGTCACGCTGGCGCGCGTGCGGCGCGAGCGCATGGGCCATATCGAACTGGCGGCTCCGGTCGCGCATATCTGGTTCCTGAAGTCGCTGCCGTCTCGCATCGGCCTCCTGCTCGACATGACGCTGAAGGATCTTGAGCGGATTCTCTACTTTGAAGCTTACGTTGTGCTTGAGCCGGGCCTGACGCCGCTCAAGATGCATCAGCTTCTGACTGAGGAGGAATTTATCCGCGCTCAGGAGGAGTATGGCGACGACAGCTTCACGGCCCAGATCGGCGCGGAGGCCATTCGCGAGATCCTGCGCGCTCTCGATCTTGAGAAAACGGCTGTCGAGATCAAGGAAGAGATCGCGACGACGACTTCCGAGCTGAAGCCCAAGAAGCTGATGAAGCGCCTCAAGATCATCGAGGCGTTCCAGCAGTCGGGCAACAAGCCGGAATGGATGATCATGACGGTTATTCCGGTCATCCCGCCGGATCTGCGTCCGCTGGTTCCGCTGGATGGTGGCCGGTTTGCGACGTCTGACCTCAACGATCTGTATCGCCGCGTCATCAATCGTAACAACCGTCTGAAGCGGCTGATCGAACTGCGTGCGCCGGATATCATCATCCGCAACGAAAAGCGCATGCTGCAGGAAGCTGTGGATGCGCTGTTCGACAACGGCCGCCGCGGCCGCGTCATCACGGGCGCCAACAAGCGGCCGCTGAAGTCGCTCGCCGATATGCTGAAAGGCAAGCAGGGCCGCTTCCGGCAGAACCTGCTCGGCAAGCGCGTCGATTATTCGGGGCGTTCGGTGATCGTGGTCGGTCCCGAGATGAAGCTGCATCAGTGCGGTCTGCCGAAGAAGATGGCGCTTGAGTTGTTCAAGCCCTTCATCTACGCACGCCTGGACGCCAAGGGTCTTTCGGCGACGGTCAAGCAGGCGAAGAAGCTGGTCGAAAAGGAAAAGCCCGAGGTTTGGGACATCCTTGACGAGGTCATCCGCGAGCATCCCGTGATGCTGAACCGCGCGCCGACACTGCACCGCCTCGGTATTCAGGCGTTTGAGCCGGTGTTGATCGAAGGCAAGGCGATCCAGCTTCACCCACTCGTCTGCTCGGCGTTCAACGCCGACTTCGACGGTGACCAGATGGCCGTGCATGTGCCGTTGTCACTTGAGGCGCAGCTTGAAGCGCGCGTGCTCATGATGTCGACGAACAACATCCTGCACCCGGCCAACGGGCAGCCGATCATCGTTCCGTCGCAGGATATGGTTCTGGGGCTTTATTACCTGTCGCTGATGGCCGATGGTGAGCCGGGGCAGGGCAAGGCCTATGCCGACCATGATGAGATCGAACACGCGCTGAATGCCGGTGTGATTACATATCACTCCAAGATTCGTTATCGCTGGATCGGTGTGAACGAGAACGGCGAGACGTATTCGAAGATCTACGAAACGACTCCCGGACGCGTCTTCCTGTCGCGTCAGCTGCCCAAGCACCCGAAGATTACCTTTGACGTTGTCAACAAGTTGATGACCAAAAAGGAAATCTCGAACATGATTGATACCGTCTACCGAAACTGCGGTCAGAAGGAATCGGTCATTTTCTGCGATCGCATCATGTCGCTCGGCTTCTATCATGCGTTCAAGGCCGGTATTTCGTTCGGTAAGGACGACATGGTCGTGCCGGAGAACAAGTGGCAGATCGTCGATCAGACCCGCCATCTCGTAAAGGATTACGAGCAGCAGTATAACGACGGTCTGATCACGCAAGGCGAGAAGTACAACAAGGTCGTCGATGCCTGGGCCAAATGCTCGGACAAGCTTGCCAGCGAGATGATGGCGCGCATTTCTGCCGTGCACAAGGATGAGAACGGCCGCGATAAGCAGGTGAACTCCATCTACATGATGGCGCACTCCGGCGCTCGTGGTTCGCCCGCGCAGATGAAGCAGCTCGCCGCCATGCGCGGCCTGATGGCCAAGCCCTCGGGCGAGATCATCGAGAGCCCCATCATCTCGAACTTCAAGGAAGGCCTTGACGTTCTGGAGTACTTCAACTCCACCCACGGTGCGCGTAAGGGCCTTGCCGATACGGCATTGAAGACGGCGAACTCGGGTTACCTGACCCGCCGCCTCGTCGACGTCGCGCAGGACGCTGTTATCCGCGAAACGGATTGCGGTACCGAGCGCGGTATCTCGATGCGTGCCATCGTCGATGCCGGTCAGATCGTTGCGACGCTTGCATCGCGCATTCTGGGCCGTACGGCGGCGGAAGATCTGGTGGATCAGGCCGGAAATGTCATCGTGCCGACCGGCATCATGATCGAGGAAAAGGATATTCCTGCGATCACGGCTGCTGGCATCCAGCAGGTGAAAATCCGTTCGGTGCTGACCTGCGAGTCGCGCAACGGCGTTTGTGCCACCTGCTACGGACGCGACCTTGCGCGCGGCACGCCGGTTAACCATGGTGAGGCCGTGGGCGTTATCGCCGCGCAGTCCATCGGTGAGCCGGGTACGCAGTTGACGATGCGCACGTTCCACATCGGCGGCGCGGCGACCATTGCTGACCAGTCGTTCCTTGAGACCAACTTCGAAGGTGAGGTCAAGCTGCGTAACCGCAACGTGGCCCGCAACTCCGATGGTGATCTCGTGGTCATGGGCCGCAATGTCGGCGTCATGATCCTCGGGCCGGATGGCAAGGAGCGCGCGGTGCACCGTGTGCAGTACGGCTCCAAGCTGAAGGTCGACGATGGCGACCAGATCAAGCGCGGCCAGCGTGTGGCGGAGTGGGATCCCTATACCCGCCCCGTGCTGACCGAGGTGGACGGCATTATCGGCTTCGAAGATCTGATCGAGAACATGTCGATGTCCGAAACCGTCGATGAGGCGACCGGCATTGCCAAGCGTGTTGTCATTGACTGGCGCGGTTCGGCCCGTACGGCTGATCTGCGTCCGGCGATCGTCATCCTCGATGCTGATGGCAAGGTTGCGAAGTTGCCGCGCGGCGGCGACGCGCGCTATCTTCTGCCGGTCGATGGCATCATCGCTGCCGATCCTGGCTCCAAGGTGAAGGCTGGCGACGCGCTGGCGCGTATCCCGCTGGAAAGCGCCAAGACGCGTGACATCACGGGCGGTCTGCCGCGCGTGGCGGAACTGTTCGAGGCGCGCCGTCCCAAGGATGCGGCGATCATCGCCGAGAAGTCGGGCACGATCCAGTTCGGGCGCGACTACAAGAACAAGCGCCGCCTCACGTTGACACCGCACGACGGTTCGGAGCCGGTGGAGTACCTGATCCCGAAGGGCAAGCACATCCATCTACAGGATGGCGACGTCATCGAGGTTGGCGACTTCATCGTCGACGGCAACCCGGCCCCGCACGACATCCTCGCCATCAAGGGCGTGGAGGAGCTTGCTGCTTATCTCGTCAACGAGATTCAGGAAGTTTACCGTTTGCAGGGCGTGCATATCAACGACAAGCACATCGAGGTGATCGTTCGCCAGATGCTGCAGAAGGTTGATATCACGGATCCGGGTGACAGCCAGTTCCTCTCCGGGGAGCAGGTGGACCGCACGGATCTGCGCGACGAAAACGAGCGTCTGATTGCCGAAAACAAGAAGCCGGCGGAAGGTACGCCTGTGCTGCTTGGTATCACCAAGGCGAGCTTGCAGACGAAGTCGTTCATCTCGGCGGCCTCGTTCCAGGAGACGACGCGCGTTTTGACCGAGGCTGCGGTCAACGGCAAGTCGGACAAGCTGGAAGGGCTCAAGGAGAACGTCATCGTCGGTAGCCTGATCCCGGCTGGTACGGGCGCAATTGCGTCCAAGCTGCGCGAAATCGCCCAGCGCCGCGATGAGCTTATTCTCGGTCAGCGCGCGCGTGAGAACCGCGTTGCCGCTGAAACGGCAGTCGAGCAGGTGACGGCTGAGCGGGTGTTCGAGGCAGCGCCCGTTCCCGTCGAGCCGCAGACGGACGTGTAATCGTCCAACGGCTTCGTAGTGCAATATCAAACCCGCAGCTTCACGGCTGCGGGTTTTTCTTTTTGATCAGTCGCTTGGTGTGAAAGAAGGCTTCAAACTGGATCGCGTCCGTCACCACGCTTCGCAGTGCGCAGGATGACGTAGCCTAAGCAGCCAGCAACCAGTGAGCCAAATAGAATGCCCATCTTGGCCTGATTTTGCAGGGCGGCATCGTCGAATGCGAGCAGGGAGATGAACAGGCTCATGGTGAAGCCGATGCCGCATAGAAATGCGACACCGAGCACCTGCATCCAACCTGCTCCTGCCGGCAGGCTGGTATAACCACAACGGACCAAGATGGCCACAATACCGAAAATTCCCAAAACCTTGCCTATTGCAAGCCCGGAAGCGACACCCAGCGTGACTGGTCCCGTAAGGGCATCGACTCCAAGCTGGGAAAAATTGACGCCCGCATTTGCAAAGCCAAAAATCGGAATGATTATAAAAGCGACCGGCTTGATGAGAGCGCCTTCCAGTCTGTGGAGGGGGCTTTCGTCCGGATGCGCCTCGGGGGTGGCGGGTGTGCGCTTGATCGGAATGCTCAACGCCAGAAGAACTCCGGCGATGGTGGCATGCACTCCCGATCTATATGTAAAAATCCAGAGCGCCACACCCAACAGGAGATATACCAAAAGGTGTTGCACACCGGCCCGGTTGACAACCAGGAGAACGGCAAAAATCAGCCCTGCGAGCGCGAGGTCTGTAACAGACACCCCTGCGGTGTAGAAAATGGCGATCACGATGACCGCGCCAAGATCGTCGATGATGGCGAGTGCCGCCAGAAAAACCTTGAGAGACGTTGGCACGCGTTGCCCCAGCAAGGAGATCACGGCGAGTGCAAACGCGATGTCGGTCGCTGACGGAATGGCCCAGCCATGGGTAGCGCCACTGCCGCGTGTAAACAGCAGATAAATTGCGGCTGGCACCACCATACCGGCGACTGCGGCCGCTCCGGGAAGGACGCGCCGCGACCATGACGCAAGGTGGCCGTCGACCATTTCGCGCTTGATCTCAAGCCCGACCATCAAGAAGAACACCGTCATCAACGCGTCGTTGACCCAATGCTGAAGCGAAAGAGGGCCCAGATAAAGGTGGAGCGCATCGAAATAGGCGGCAGAAAAAGGGGAATTGGCCACGACAAGCGCCAAGGCGGCAGCTGCGATCAGAAGCAGACCGCCGGTGGAGCTGTTGTCGAGAAACGCACGGATAATGTTGTGAATGCGGCCAGCCACGGCAGCCTCCCGGAAATTGGTTGAACCATTCTCCGTATTCGGGCTGTCCCCGGGCGCACGCAGCACACGCCGTTCCGGCATTTAACCACAGGCGATCAGGGGCTTCAATATCTGTACTTGGTTAAGTGCCGCGTGGTTTTGCCCGGGTGGTGGCGGCTGCGCCTGCGGGGTCTTCCGGCCAGACGTGGCGGGGGTAACGGCCGCGCATTTCTGCGCGGACCGCCGTCCATGAGCCGCGCCAGAAACCGGGCAGATCTCGGGTGATCTGGATGGGGCGATGCGCCGGTGAGAGCAGTTCGAGCGTCAGTGGCAGGCGGCCATTCGCGATGGAGGGATGCGTGTCGAGGCCGAACAGCTCTTGCACGCGCACGGCGATGCAGGGCGTGTCGCCGCTGTAGTCGACGGCGATGCGCGAGCCGGTTGGGGCGGTGAAATGGGTTGGGGCCTCTCGCTCAAGCCGCTGCTGCAAATCCCACGGGATCAGCGATTTCAGAGCGGCGTCGAGCAATGTAGCGTCGATACGGGAAAGGCTCGTGATGCCGATGAGATGCGGGGCGAACCAGTCTTCTATCGTCATGGCGAGCGCCTCGTCGGTCGTGGCAGGCCAGACGCTGTCGTCACCTTCCGCGCGGCGCAGGAACGCGATGCGGTTGCGCCATTGATCGAGAGCCTTCGTCCACGGCAGGCACGCCACGCCGATGTCCGCTATGCCACGCGCGAGAATCATGGCCGCTTCTTCAGTTGCGGGTGCGGGCAGGGGCTTTCGATCAAGCACGATTGCGTCCAGTCGTCTGGCGCGGCGGGCGCGCAGTGCGCGTGCTTCCTTGTCGAAGCTGATATCCGTGGTCTCGCGGATGCGTTCGCTGGCGATTGTCTCTACGTCGTCCCGGGTCAAAGAGGCGGCGGAGACGATACGCGAGGAAGCGGCGGAGCCGATGATTTCCGCGACGGCGAGAAACTCCTCTCGCGCCAGCGTAGAGGCGCTGTCGAGGGTTGCACCGCGCCCGTTGGCGAGCAGAAAGGCCGTATCGCGCGAATCGCCGTTTCCCGAAGCGCCACTCTGTCTGGCCTTCGCGATCCTGTCCGGGAAAGCCAGCGCCAGCAGGGGGCCGACAGGGGTCGTGTGAGTGGTGGGCTGGCCGCCCCATTGGCGCGCCAAACGCCGCATATCGGCAGCGCGCGGGGAGCGGTCGCGCCGGAATGCCTGAACGCGCTCGGATAGATCGACCGCATTGCCGCCGAGACCGCGCTCCACCAGAACGGCGGCGATGTCAGCCGCCGTGCCACCTTCTCCGATGCGCCGCGCCTCGATCACCATGCGTGCAAGGCGCGGCGGCAGCGGCAAAGCCTGCAATGCCCGGCCCGTATCCGTGAGCCGGTTGCTTGCGTCCAGTGCGCCCAACGATTGCAGAAGGTTGCGTGCTTCAAGCAGGGCAGGCGCGGGGGGCGGGTCGAGAAACGCGAGGCTTGTCGGATCTTCCACGCCCCACCGGGCGCAATCGAGAACCAGCGGCGCGAGATCGGCGGTGAGAATTTCGGGCGTCGAGAAAGCCGGAAGCGCGCCGGTGGCGGCCTCTTCCCACAGGCGATAGCATATGCCGGGTTCTGTGCGGCCCGCGCGGCCACGGCGTTGATCGGCGGCGGCGCGTGAGGCGCGGACAGTTTCAAGCCGGGTGATGCCGATATCGGGCTCGAAACGCGGCACACGCGCCAGGCCCGAATCGATGACCACGCGAACGCCCTCGATGGTGAGTGAGGTTTCGGCAATCGAGGTGGCCAGCACCACCTTGCGGCGTCCTGGGTGACTTGGGCGAATGGCGAGATTTTGGGCTGACCGCTCCATCTGGCCGTAAAGGGGGGCGATGTCGACGGCCTGCATGGCCGACAATCGCTCGGTCAGCAGGTTTTCAACGCGGCGGATTTCGGCCTGTCCCGGCAGAAAGACGAGGATAGAGCCGGTTTCCTCCGCGAGGGCCTTGCGGATGGCGGCGGCGACATCGTCTTCGATCCGGCGGGCGGGATCGCGGCCGATGTAGCGCGTTTCCACGGGAAAGCTGCGTCCCTGCGATTCGATCACAGGCACCAGCGCATCGCCGGAGCCGAGCAGGCGTGCGACGCGGGCGCCATCCAGCGTGGCTGACATCACGAGAATGCGCAGGTCCTCCCGCAGCGCCGACTGAACATCGAGTGCAAGCGCGAGGCTGAAATCGGCGTCGAGAGACCGCTCGTGGAACTCGTCGAAGATGACGGCGGCGATACCCGACAGCTCGGGATCGTCAACGATCATGCGGGCAAAAACGCCCTCCGTCACCACCTCGATGCGGGTGCGCGGCCCCACTTTCGTATCGAGGCGAGCGCGCAGGCCGACCGTGTCACCGATGCTCTCGCCCAGCGTTTCCGCCATGCGGGCCGCTGCACCGCGGGCTGCGAGGCGGCGGGGTTCCAGCATGACGATGCGACCGTCCCCGCGCCATGTCTCGCCCAGCAGGGCAAGCGGCACGCGGGTCGTCTTGCCCGCGCCGGGGGGCGCGACAAGAACAGCGCTGGTATGCTCCGCCAGCGATGCCAGAAGCGCAGGCATCGTGTCGTCGATGGGAAGGTGAACTGGTGTGTCGCTCATGCAGGAATATCGCAATTTGTTCCATCGATATCACGCGCAGCGGTAACAGGCACGTGCCCATTGTCATTCAACTGTCGAAAGCCTATGCTCTCTTGGCAGGATAGAGCAGTTCCGAATCCGTAACGGCCCGCAATACAATGGCGCCGACGGGGCTGGAGGGGGTTCCGGTATATCCGGGAACGGGCAAGGCAGGATGTCGCACAATTCGTTTTTCCAGACCATCATCCGGCAGGACGCCAACGGGGCTCAAGTCGCGCGGGCAGGGCGCATGCCGGCATTCCTGCAGCCCAAAGTGTGGGGCAATCCCCGCGCTTGGAATTGGGTGCAGAACGGTAAAATGGGCGGCGGGCTGAAACTCGGCGGCATGAAGTCCGGTGGGCTGGACGCCGGCGGCCTCGATCCCGTGCTCGGGCGCATCGGCTCGCTGGAGGTTCGCCTCGCGACCACGAAACGCGAGATTCGCCGTGCCCAGCGGTTGCGCTACCGCATTTTCTATAACGAGATGTCCGCCGTGCCCAATGCCGCCTGCATGCTGGCGCAGCGCGACATGGACGATTACGATCCGATCTGCGATCACCTGCTGGTGCTCGATCACGACGCGCCGCGCAAGCCGTTCCGCGCCCACAAGCCGCGTGTCGTCGGCACCTATCGCCTGCTGCGGCAGGAGGTCGCGAACCGTTATTTCGGTTTTTACACGGCCAGCGAATTCAACGTGCAGCCCGTCATCGATGCCAATCCCGAGCTGAACTTTCTTGAGCTTGGCCGCTCCTGCGTGATGAAGCCCTATCGCAACAAGCGCACTGTGGAGCTGTTGTGGCACGGCATCTGGACCTATGTGCTGCATCACCGCATCGATGTGATGTTCGGTTGCGCCAGCCTTGAGGGCGTGGATCCGGCGAAGCTGGCGCTGCCGCTGAGCTTCCTGCATCACTTTGCGCGCGCGCCGGAGGAATGGAACGTCAAGGCGCTGCCAGAGCGTTTCGTTTCCATGGATCTGCAGGCCAAGGAGAGCATCGACGCCAAGGCGGCGCTGCATAGCCTGCCGCCGCTGATCAAGGGTTATCTGCGGCTTGGCGGCACCATCGGCGAAGGTGCTGTCGTGGATCGGCAGTTCGGCACGACCGACGTGCTGGTGATGCTGCCCGTGAAGGCGATCAATCCGCGCTACATCGGCCATTTCGGCGCAACCGCCAACCGCCACGCGGCGTGAGGCGCACTGATGCGAGGCGAGGGCGTCAGCGCCCCCGCTCCAGCATGCGCGACACGACTCGGGCGGTGTAGTCCACCATGGGCACGATGCGTGCGTAGTTGAGGCGCGTGGGGCCGATGACGCCGACGACGCCGAGAATCGCCTGATTGGAATCATGGAACGGCGCTGCGATCATCGATGAGCCGGAGAGCGAAAACAGCTTGTTTTCCGAGCCGATGAAGATACGCACACCCTCGCCGTTTTCCGCCCGCGACAGCAGATCGATGACGTCCTTCTGCGTTTCCAGATCCGCGAAAAGCAGCCGGATTCGATCCAGATCCTCCGCCGCCCGCAGGTCGTCGAGCAGGTTGGCCTGTCCGCGCACGATAAGCTGACGTCCCTCGCTGGCCCCGACGCTGACCGCAAGACCTGCGTCGATAAGACCGGACACGAGCGAATCAAGTTCACTTTCCATGCTGGCCCGCCGCTCTTCCACCTCGGCCCGTAACTCGGCAAGGGTGAGGCCGCGAATGCGCGCGTTGAGGAAGTTCCCCGCCTCGATGAGGGCACTGGACGGCAAGCCGGGAGGCAGATCGAGCAGGCGATTCTCAACGTGTCCGTCTTCTCCTACCAGCACGACGAGCGCGCGCGCGGGATCGAGACGGACGAACTCGATATGCTTGAGCTGCGGGTTCTGCTTGCCCGTGACGACGACGCCCGCGCCGCGCGTGAGGCCGGATAGCATCACGGTGGCTTCGGCAAGCAGGCTGTCGAGGGACGTACCCGTGGCGGCGGCAGCGACCTGCGCCTCGATGCGGGTGGTCTCTTCCGAATCGAGATCGCCGATTTCCAGCATGGCGTCGACGAAAAATCGCAAGCCGCGCTCGGTCGGCATGCGCCCGGCGCTGGTATGCGGGGCATAGAGCAGGCCGGCAAGTTCGAGATCCGACATCACGTTGCGCACGGAAGCCGGCGACAACTGCATGGGCAATATGCGCGCCAGATTACGCGAGCCGACCGGGTCGCCGCTGGAGAGATAACTCTCAACGACATAACGGAAAATCTCGCGCGATCGCTCGTCGAGTTCGGTCAGCAGCCGGGCGCTGTCGGAGTTATGGATTGTGTGAAACGATCTGCTCATCATGGCCTCGCCATTGTTATTTCATGGCGTGCCGTGACGGTATCACAAGCGGCTTGCCCTGCACAACAAACCGCCGTGGACCGGCGGTGGACGACGCATCGCCCGGCATCATCCGGCATTTGTGGTCGCGGCATGAGGTGTTACAAGCTGCGGCAGTATCGATCATTATCGCAAGGACAGCATCGTGAGTATCGCCACCCGTCCCTCAAAGCGCGCGCCCGACGAGCTGCGCAATGTTACGCTCGAACGCGCCGTCGCCCGCTATGCCGAGGGCTCCTGCCTCGTCCGGTTCGGCGAAACGCATGTGCTGTGCACCGCCTCGCTCGAAGAACGCGCCCCGCCGTGGCTGCGCGGGCAGGGACGCGGATGGGTCACGGCGGAGTACGCCATGCTGCCGCGTGCAACGCTGGAGCGCACGCGCCGCGAGGTCACCTCCGGTAAGCCATCCGGGCGAACGCAGGAAATCCAGCGCCTCATTGGCCGCAGCCTGCGGGCGGTCGTGGATTTGCAGGCCATCGGCGAGCGCCAGATCGTGATCGACTGCGACGTGCTGCAGGCGGACGGCGGCACGCGCACGGCGGCCATCACCGGCGCATGGGTGGCGCTGCACGATTGCCTGGCATGGATGCAGGCGCGCGCCATGCTGTCGAAGAAGGCGCTGAAGGATCACGTCGCGGCGGTTTCGTGCGGCATCTATCAGGGCATGCCTGTACTCGATCTCGATTACGCTGAGGACTCAACGGCCGAGACCGATGCCAATTTCGTGCTCACCGGCTCAGGCGGCATCATCGAGGTGCAGGGCACCGCAGAGGGCGCACCTTTTTCGGAAGATGAACTGCTGCGCCTTCTCACGCTGGCCCGCAACGGGATCTCGCAGCTCGTCGACTTGCAGAAACAGGCGGTGGCATCATGACGCGCGAACGTGCAGGACGAAAGCTTGAGGGCAAACTTGTCGTTGCCTCTCATAATCCCGGCAAACTGCGGGAAATGCGCGAGCTGCTCGCGCCTTATTCCGTGGAAGCCGTTTCGGCGGGTGAACTGGGCCTACCGGAGCCGGACGAAACCGGGACCACCTTCGCGGAGAACGCGGCGCTGAAGGCGCATGCGGCGGCAAAGGCCTCCGGCCTCCCGGCGTTTGCGGACGATTCCGGGCTGTGCGTCGATGCGCTCGATGGCGCGCCGGGCATTTTTTCCGCCCGTTGGGGTGGTCCAGGCAGGGATTTTGCCAGCGCCATGGCGCGTGTCGAGCGCGAGCTGGTTTTGCGCGGCGCGCTGGATGACGAATCGCGCAAGGCACATTTCGTATCGGCGCTGGTCGTCGCCTGGCCGGACGGGCATGAAGAGCTGTTCGAGGGCCGCGTATTCGGCACGCTGGTTTTCCCGCCGCGCGGCGACAAAGGCTTCGGCTACGATCCCATCTTCCGCCCGGACAGACACACCGTGACGTTCGGCGAAATGACGGCGGAAGAAAAACATGGCCAGCAGACCGGCGACGGCCTGTCGCACCGGGCCCGCGCCTTTGCCGAACTCAAGCGGGCGCTGCTCTAAATCCCGCTACTATGATGGGGTCTTGCGTTCAATTCGATACGTCGGTTTGAACGCAAGCCGCTTCAGAGTATCGAGCGTTTTGTGGCCTTATGATTGATTGTCACGTAAAAATGCGGCCACCGCATCGGCAAAGATCTGGCCATAGCGGTTCAGCTTCGCCTCGCCGACACCCTGCACCATGCGCATGGCATAGAGATCGGCGGGTTTGAGGCGCGCCATGTCGATCAGTGTACGATCGGGGAAGATGATGTAGGCAGCGACATCTTCCGCACGCGCCAGTTCGAGCCGCACCGCGCGAAGATGCTGAAAGAGCGCGTTTTCCTCGGGCGATAGATCGCTGGCTGCTTCGGCACGCGGGGTCTCGCGCCGGCGCTTGGGCTCTTCCGCGATGGTGCGCAAGGTCAGCCGCTCGCGACCGAACAAAATATCCTCGCCCTTTTCCGTCAGGCGATAACCGCTGTATTGATCGCCGGTTTCAGCGACCGCGCCCGCCGCGAACAACTGGCGGATGACCGTGTTCCACGCGCGTTTGGTTTTGTCGCGGCCGACGCCGAAGGTCTTGAGCTGATCGTGGCCAAGGCGCGATATCGCCTCGTTTGCAGTGCCCGTGAGAATATCGGCGATATGCGCGGCGCCAAAGCGCTGCCCCGTGCGGGCGACGGCGGACAGCACTTTTTGCGCGTCGATGGTGGCATCGTAGAGGCTGACGCCACCCCGGCACAGATCGCAACCGCCGCAGGGCTCGATTGTTTCACCGAAATAAGCCAGCAGGGACTGGCGGCGGCAGGTGGCGGTTTCGCACAGCTCGATCATGGCGTTGAGCTTGCGCTGCTCCACGCGGCGGCGCTCGTCGTCCACGTCTTTTTCATCGATCTGGCGGCGGCGCAACGCCATGTCGGATGCGCCGTAAAGCGTCAGCGTCCATGCGGGCAAACCGTCGCGCCCCGCGCGGCCGATCTCCTGATAATAACCTTCGACGGTGCCGGGCATGTCCGCGTGCGCGACAAAGCGCACGTCAGGCTTGTTGATGCCCATGCCAAATGCCACCGTCGCCACCATGACGATGTCGTTCTCCTGCAGGAAAAGATCCTGCCGCTTGCTGCGCAGGGCCTGATCGAGCCCGGCATGGTAGGCCAGCGCCCGGATGCCGCGCTGCGAAAGGCTTTCAGCGATCTCTTCAGTGCGTTTGCGTGCCGCCGCATAGACAATGCCGCTTGCGCCGCCGTGGGAGCTGACGAACTCCGCGATCTGGCTCGCCGGGCGGTCTTTCACCGCAAAGCGCAGATCTAGATTGGGCCGGTCGAAGCTATGAACGACGACGCGCGGCTCACGCGGAAACAGTTGCTGCACGATGTCCGCACGCGTGGCGCGGTCTGCTGTTGCTGTGAGAGCGATGGTTTGCGGCGCGCCCAGTTGCTCCCGCACGGTCTTGAGGTTGCGATAATCGGGGCGGAAATCATGCCCCCATTGCGACACGCAATGCGCCTCATCGATGGCGAGCCGGCGGATGCCGCTATCGCGCAGCGCCGCCAGCAGGTTATCGCTCGCGAGCTTTTCGGGCGATACGAACAGCAATCGCAATTCGCCGCGGCGCATCGCCCGCCATGCATTGCGGTTTTCCTCCTCGCCATTGGCGGAATTGATCGTGGCGGCTGCCGCGCCCAGCGCGCGTAACTGCCCCACCTGATCGCGCATCAGCGCCACCAGGGGCGACACGACGAGCGTCAGCCCACCATCGTCGGTGAGCGCCGGCAACTGGTAACACATCGACTTGCCGCTGCCCGTCGGCATAACGGCGAACACATCCTCGCCGTTCAGGACGGCGGCGATAACTTCATCCTGGCCGGTGCGAAAGTCGTCATAACCGAAAACGGACTTCAACACCTCGCGGGCACGTTTCGCCACCTGTGGGTCTACGGGCCGAATCGGTGCCGCCGCAGCGCTTGCCAGCGCGGAAACCGTCATGAGCGCGCTGCCACCGTGACCGCCGCACCCGCCATGATTGCTGCGGTGCCCCGGTTAACGAGTGCCAGCGCTCGCGGGCTTGACAGCAGCCGCCGCGCCCGCGCCGCTGCCAGGACATAAGCCGAAAAGATCATGCCAAGCACCGCGAAGGTTACGCCGGCCAGTTCCGCGAAGGTGAGGGGCGTGACGCTGGCGAGGGGGATAAAGCCCGGCAGCAGCGCCAGATAGAACATCATGGCCTTCGGGTTGGCGAGGCCGACAAACAGCCCGCCAAGCAGCGCCGCGATGCCGCCCTCGCGCACGTCCAACGGAGCGGCGATGATGGAGGTTACGGGTGCGGTCCAGAATTGCCACGCCAGCCACATCAAATAAGCAGCGCCCAGATATTTGATGATCAGAAATACCTCGTGGAATGTCTGCGCCAGCACCGCAAGGCCGGTGACGGCCAGCGTGAGCCAGATAATATCGCTGACAATGATGCCGAGGATGAACGGCGCGAGCCCGCGCGTGCCCCGCGCCAGCACCCGTGCGACAATGGCCGCAACCGCCGGGCCGGGAACAGCCGCCGCGATGGCAAGCGCGCCGGCGAAAAGGATGAGGGCAGCGATATCGATGCCGGGCACGGCAAACTCCTGCGGCATGGCGGATAACGCACGGTTGCGCGTTTCCGCAAATCAGCCGGTTATTGACAGACCCC
Source organism: Pseudochelatococcus contaminans (assembly GCF_014195635.1). GTDB lineage: Bacteria > Pseudomonadota > Alphaproteobacteria > Rhizobiales > Beijerinckiaceae > Pseudochelatococcus > Pseudochelatococcus contaminans. The sequence continues at coordinate 334,377 of NZ_JACICC010000003.1, forward strand.
TTGCATAACGTGTCCCGGCGTGACGAAGCAAGTGAGTGCGGTAACGGGCAGGTCGGCAAATAGTGCAGGGTCCGCGCCGGTCATGAAAATCTGGCTGCCGATGGTTTCCAATGCCGAGAACAGCGCCTCGCGGCGGCGGGGGTCGAGGTGCGCGGCCACCTCGTCCAGCAGCACCAGCGGCGCAATGGCGCTCATCGCTGCGACAAGGCGTGCGTGCGCCAGTACAAGGCCGATCAATAGAGCTTTCTGCTCGCCCGTGGAACAGCGCGCGGCCGGGATGTTCTTGTCTGCATGATCTACGGAGAGATCGCTCGTCTGCGGGCCGTTGAGCGCGCGCCCGGCGGCACGGTCGCGTGCGCGTGACTCGCGCAGCACCCGGCGAAAACGATCCTCGACATCGACCGCGGCATCCAACGCCAACTCCCGCTCCAGCGCACCCTCCAGCCGGATGCTTGCGGCAGGGAAGGGGGAGGCGGGGTCTCGGCTTGCTTCGATCAATGCTTGCAACTGCGCCACGGCGTCGAGCCGTGCCGCGGACACGGCGACGCCAAGCTCCGCGACTTCCTGCTCGATCGAATCCAGCCAACGCGAATCGGACGACTGCTCTTGCAGTACGCGATTGCGCGATGCCAACGCGCGCTCAAACGCGTTCGTGCGCGAGCCATGCGCCGGATCGATGGTGAGCACCATTCTGTCGAGAAACCGCCGCCTGTCACCAGCCGGCCCGGTGAACAGCCCATCAAGGGCAGGCGTCAACCAGACCACGCGCAGATAATCGGCAAAGGCGGAAGGTGAGGGGACTGCGGCACCGTCGATGCGACATTTTCGCGCCGTCGCTGCCGGGTCGAGCCCGGTGCCGAGGCGCGCATCGTCGGTTGTCGCATCAAGCGTGATTGCGATGGCAAAACCGCCATTGCCGCCAGTGCGCGCCATATCGGTGAACGGTGAGCGACGCAGGCCACGCCCTGGCGTGAACAGTGACAGCGCTTCGAGCAAGTTCGTTTTGCCAGCGCCGTTATCGCCGACGAAGGCGACCATGCCGGCGTCGAGCCCGATATCGAGATCGCTGTAACTGCGGAAATCGCTCAGCGTGAGGCGCGAAACCCGTCGCGCGGCGGCACGGACGTCAGACACCCGGCACGCATCAGACCCGCATGGGCATCAGCACGTAGAGAGCGTTACCGCCTTCATGGTCCTGAACAAGCGTGGGCGAACCGGGATCGGCAAGCAGCAGGATAGCGGTGTCACCATCGAGCTGACTGGCGATATCGAGCAGATAACGCGCGTTGAAGCCGATATCGAGCGCTTCCGATTCGTACTCGACTTCGATTTCCTCGGTCGCGCTGCCCGAATCGGGATTGGTGACAGACAACGTCAGCCGGCCTTCGGTCAGCGACAGTTTCACCGCCCGCCCGCGCTCGGACGAGATCGTTGACACACGATCGACGGCGGTCGCGAACTCAGCCCGATCAACGATAAGGCGCTTGTCGTTATTCTGCGGAATCACCCGCTGATAATCCGGGAAAGTCCCGTCGATCAGCTTCGACGTCAGAACCACCGTGCCGGCGGTGAGGCGGATCTTGCTGGACGACAGCTCGACTTGCACCTCGTCGTCGATACCGTCAACGAGCTTCTGGATTTCGGCGACGGCCTTGCGCGGCACGATGATGCCGGGAATATCGCCGGCGCCTGCCGGTGCTTCCGTCTCAACACGCGCCAGCCGATGGCCATCCGTTGCGACAGCCCGCAGCTTTTTCGTACCGTCTACATCAAAAGCGTGGAAGAAAATGCCGTTCAGATAATAACGCGTCTCTTCCGTTGAGATGGCGAACTGCGTCTTGTCGATCAGCTTCTTCAGTTCCGACGCCTTGATGGCGAAGGTGTGCGGCAACTCATCGGCAGCCAGATCGGGGAAGTCGCTTTCAGGCAGCGCTTGCAAGGTAAAGCGGGAACGGCCGGCGCGGATCACAACCTGCGCCCCCTCCTGCACGCTCTCAAGCGAAATCTGCGCGCCGTCCGGCAGCTTGCGGATGATGTCGTAGATCACGTAAGCCGGCACCGTCGTTGCGCCGTCCAGCGCCACTTCGGCGGGGAGCGTTTCGGTCACTTCGAGATCGAGATCGGTCGCCCGCAGCCGCAAGGCGCCGCCTTCGGCGCGCAGCAGCACATTCGACAGAATCGGGATCGTATTACGCCGCTCCACGACGCGGTGGACATGGCCGAGCGACTTGAGGAGCGCGGCCCGCTCGACAGTGACCTTCATCGACACTTCCATTCAACTTGTACGCCAGACAAACCGCCATTCAGGTCAGCTCCGGGCGCGTCTGACGCGCCGCATGACACCAACCAGGCAGGCGGGGAGGGAACAATGGCTTTTCCCGCGCCCGGACGCAAGAGGCGAACGGCCCAGAGGCCGTTTTTCACGAATTATTCAGGGCAATATCCCCAAAGCACACGCTCCGGTAGCCGCATTATTCCTGCAGCATGCGCTTCAGCAGCTCGATTTCTTCTTTCAGTGCCGCATCGTCGCCAATCGTCTTCTCGATCTTGCGCACTGCATGCAAAACGGTCGTGTGATCGCGCCCACCGAAGCGGCGGCCGATTTCCGGCAGCGAACGCAGCGTCAGGATCTTCGACAGATACATCGCGATCTGACGCGGCTTTACCACTGCCGCCGTGCGTCGCTCCGAAAGAATATCGGCACGGGACACATTGTAACGGCTCGCCACGAGCTTCTGGATATCCTCGATCTTGACCCGGCGCGGCTCACGCGTGCGGACGAGATCGCGGATCGCGGATTCGGCCGTCTCCATCGTCAGCGGCGTGCCGGTGAGCGTCGTATGGGCCAGAAGACGGTTGACCGCTCCGTCAAGGTCGCGCCCGTTGGTGGTGATGACGCGCGCTACATAAGCGACAACCGCCTGCGGCACCTGGAACGTCGGGTTGACGGCCTGCACGGCCTCAATGCGCGCCGAGAGGATGCGCGTGCGCAGATCCTCGTCAAGTGCGCTCACCTCCACCACGAGTCCGCCGGCGAGGCGGGAGGACACGCGTTCGTCCAGCGCATCGAGATCGGACGGGGGCCTGTCAGCGGCAACGACGATCTGCCGTCCGGCATCGATCAGCGCGTTGATGGTGTGTCCAAACTCCTGCTGAATGGATTTGCCTTGCAGGAACTGCACATCGTCGATGATCAACAGATCGATGCCGCGCAGCTTTTCCTTGAATGCCAGCGCTGTCTGCGCTTTGAGCGCCGAGACGAAGCCGTACATGAAGCGGTCGGCGGTCAGATAGATGATTCGCTTGCCCTGAAGCTGTGCCTCATGGGCAATGCCCTGAAGCAGATGCGTTTTGCCGAGCCCCACACCCGCATGGATATAAAGCGGGTTGTAAAGCGCCGGGCCGTTCGCGTGCTTGGCCACGCGTTCCGCCGCTGCGTGGGCAAGGGCATTGGAGCTGCCGATAATGAAGCTGTCGAATGTCAGGCGTGCGTCGAGCGGATTGCCACCCAGATCCGCAGTTGATGCAGCCGTAGCCGGAGTGGGGGCCTGAGCCGCAGCGGCGGCCGTGGTCCGCTGGGCAGATTGCCGCGGGCTGGAAGCGCGAGCGGGAGCGGTCGTGCTGTGCGCGGTCTCGGTGTTGCGGGGCTGAGGCGCGGCGGCTGGGGCGGTGTCACGGTTCGCGCCGTTGCGCACGCCGAAAGTGACGCGCGCGATGCCCGGATATTCGGCCTTGTAAAGCTGAAGAACGCGGTCGGCGTAGTTCGATTCGATCCAGCTTTTCAGGAAGCGAGTCGGCACGGTCAGATACGCAACCTGATGGCTGACGGATTCCAGCTCAAGTCGGCCGAACCAGCTTGCGAAAACATCCTCGCCCAGCTCCGCACGCAAGCGCCGCTTGACGCGCGGCCATGCCGCTTCAGGAGTCAGATCCACGTCGGGGATGTCCTCTTCGTCCGCGCATGACAGTCCGTCCAAAGCGCCAATCGGGACGATATCATCGCCATCGACATGGGCCTTAGCATATTTCGCGCTGTCATCCACCTTGAACATGTCCTGATGCTCCGCCTGTACCTGTCGGGGCGCATGCCACGGCTGCGGCGCGCCCATTATCTTTAGTGTTCAATTTAAACAGCCTCGCGCAAGCAGGGCCGTTCAAGCTCAGGCCACTGCAAGAACAGCGACCACTTTTACCTTCATCCATGAGCACTCTCGTGCCGAATGTCGTTAGCAGACGATAACAACTCCGCTCTCTGCCCGAGGCGGCCTGTCAACGTGCCGATCTGTAGCTACCCTTGCCTCATCCGTTCCGGAATGTCCGGAAAAGAGAAGCAAGCGGCGTCCCGCGATAACCCGGGGCTGCCCGTGTTGTGTTTACGCAAACACAATATGAACATCCGTTTGCCCCCACTTGAGGAGGGCGGCGAACGTCCGCAATACTCAAACTGGCCCTCGGCCAAAACAAGGCATCCGGGAACTCCGGCAATAAAATATACGTCCGATCCATTCCGATCGGTCGGGTCAATCACCTGCCTGTGGAGAACCAAGACGAATACACGCGACTTGTAGCGTATTGCAGGGGTCTATATGAAAGTACTTTTGTTCGAAATGATGCTAATCAGAGCCTCATACTCAAAATACGCATACGCTACATGTTATGTTCCCGAATAGATTTAAAAATTACGACAGTTCTATTCGATCTTATATTTCGGGTTGGCTTGCTTCCACTTTTGCGTGTGCAAAAGCTTTAGCTACCAATCTCCCAAGTGGGAGAGACAAAGCTGTCCCGAAGGCAAGCTAACCTTACTGCATTTCCGCCGTCGCATGCAACTGTGTAAAAGCGAAACACCCTTCCGAATTCCTATCCTGTCCGATTCGCTTGCGGCTCTTTTTGCCGGCAGTGCGCTACAACGTCTTGTTGAATCGGTGTGATTTTCCTTTGGATGTTTTTTGCCAGCGTATTTCATCGGGCGTATTTTTAACTATGCGGAGGGGTCTGCCGGCCCTGCGGAGGGAGAGAGATTCGGGTATGGTGAGACCTTTGCCCCCTAAGGTTCTGTTTTGGCGATGGTTTATTTGCGCGGTCCGGCGCCCGGTTCGAGCGGGTGTTGCAAGATGATGGTATGCCTCTGTCAAGCCCGTTTTTAGCGGTCCGTGTTCCCAAAAAAGCAAGAATCACCAGCGGCATCGGTCAAAAACAGCAAATGGATCGCTCGGATTTTTTCGGTGTTGTCAACCTGCCTGATCCGCAAAATACTGTCGCTTCTGCCATGCCTCAAGATGTCGCGCATCAGCTTATCAGATGCGAACAGCCAACGAAAAAGCCCGGCCTGGGGCCGGGCTCCTGAAGCGTGCATGCAAGTAAAAATCAGGCCTGCAGTGCCTTCACGCGGATCGCCAGACGCGACACCTTGCGGGAGGCTGTGTTCTTGTGCAGCACGCCCTTCTGGGCGGCGCGGATCAACTCAGGCTCGGCCTGACGCAGGGCGGCCAGCGCGGTGGTGTGATCGCCAGCGCCGATAGCGGCCTCGACCTTGCGCACGAACGTCCGCACGCGGCTCTTGCGCGACTTGTTGATGGCGGTCCTGAGAGCGATTTTACGGACCGCCTTCTTTGCGGACGCAGTATTTGCCATGGTGTCCTCTTGTCATTCCGATCTGCGCGCCACACGGAAAGCAACCGCGAGACCGGCATCGGCTGGTTTATAAACCGGGTTAAGATGTTTGAGCATCATGAAGGCCGGATCCCTGATTGCGGGAATCTTGACCTTGCAGAGCGCTTATGAAAGCGCGCTTATAGTGCTTAACCCGCCCGCCGTCAATGCCCTATAAGCCGCGCAATGGTGGCGTGGAGCGGGTTTGCCGGATCGAGCAGAAGCCGTATCGCCATGGCGCAGCAAACCACCACCAGCAGCGGGCGGATGATGCGGGCGCCATTCTGCATGGCCACGCGCGCACCGACCTGCGCGCCAAGGTATTGCCCGACTCCCATGGCGATTCCGATCACGACGTTGATGCCGCCGGTGATGGCGAAGAACAGCAGTCCGCCCACGTTGCTGGCAAAGTTCAGCAGCTTCGTGTGGGCCGTCGCGCGCATGATCGGAAAACCCAGCAGCGTGACGAATCCCACCATGAAGAACGAGCCTGTGCCTGGTCCGAAGCAGCCATCATAAAAGCCGATCCCCACTGCTGCGGTGCATGCAAACAGACACTTGGAGATTCGGGCCGGGCGCTCCTCACTGCCAAGGCGCGGCGAGAAGGCGAAGTAAAGCGCCACCACGATGAGCATGATCGGCATCACCGCCGCGAGCACCTGCGTAGGCAAAACCGTGATCAGCGCCGCTCCGCCGATGGCGCCGGCAAAAGCCATGAGCGCCATGGGCCATGCGCTGCGCCAATCGATGAGGCGCGCGCGCCCATAGGCAGCAACGGCGGAGAAGGAACCGAAGCTGCTTTGCAATTTGTTGGTGGCGAGTGCGGTGATCGGGTCAAGGCCCGCCGACAGCAAAGCCGGCACGGATACCAGCCCGCCGCCGCCCGCGATCGAATCGATAAAGCCGGCGACGAGAGCGACGCCGGCAAGGATTGCGACCGTCGCCAGATGGGTATCGCCCAGAAAGTCCATGACAAGCGTCCGGGGGCTGAACAGACCGGCGCGACCCGCCGGCAGGACTCAGTATGCGCGCGCGATGCAGAAGGCGACGGTATCGACGAGGGCATCCTTCATCGCGCCGTCGGGGAAAGCATCGAGCGCGGCGATGGCGCTGTCGCCATAGCGGCGCGCCTGCTGCACGGTGGCTTCGAGCGTATTGTGCGACCGCAGGATGCCGATGGCTTTTTCCAGATCGCCATCGACGATCTCGCCCTGTTCCAGCGTGCGGGTCCAGAATGCCCGCTCGTCCGCATCCGCGTTGCGCAGCGCCAGCACGATGGGAAGCGTAATCTTGCCCTCGCGAAAATCATCGCCAACGTTTTTGCCGAGCAGCTCCGCCGCCCCGCCGTAATCCAGCGCATCATCGATAAGCTGGAAGGCGATGCCGAGCGAGTCGCCATAGGTCCGCGCGGCCTTGCGCTCCCGCTCGCCCAATCCCGCGATGATGGGGCCAACTTCCGCCGCCGCCGCGAACAAGGCCGCCGTCTTTGCTTGCACAACGCCGAGGTATGCCTCCTCGGTGGTGGAGAGATCCTTGGCGGCGGACAACTGCCACACCTCGCCCTCGGCGATGACGGCGGCTGCGTTGGCAAGCACTTCCAGCGCCGCAAGCGAACCGACTTCGACCATCATCTTGAATGCCTGCCCCAGCAGGAAGTCGCCGACAAGGACGCTGGCCTCGTTGCCCCACAGCATGCGCGCTGCCAGTTTGCCCCGGCGCATGTCGCTCTCGTCCACGACATCATCGTGCAGCAGCGTTGCAGTATGCATGAACTCGACGCTGGCGGCGAGGCGGATGCCGCCGTCGCCCTCATAGCCGGATAACTGCGCGAAAGCGAGGGTCAGCATCGGCCGCAGGCGCTTGCCGCCGGACGATATCAAATGGCTGGCGACTTCGGGAATCAGCGTCACGTCCGAGCCGGTGCGCGACAGGATGAAGCTGTTCACCCGCTCCATGTCACCGGCAACGAGCGACACGAGGCCGTCGATTCCACCGGCACGCGCTTGTTCCTTCGCGCAAGGCGCCGCCATGACCACGATATCGACCTCCGTTACTCGCCCCTGCGGGCCCATCGACTGCGAGGCAGGCATGACAATTCCCGCCCGCACGCGGTGCGACACACCGGATGCCTCAAGTGCCCGATGATCGCAAGAGGGGGTATATCCCCTTTCGGTAAAAAATCAAAAGGCGTGTCCCTGCGGTCGGTCCTCGTGCGTATCTCCGAACTGGAGCCGGGCGAGTCTGGCATAAAGCCCGCCGCGCGCCACCAGCGCCGTATGGGTGCCTTCTTCCACGATGCGGCCCTGCTCCATGACCAGTATTCTATCGGCGGATAAGACCGTCGCCAGCCGGTGCGCAATGACAAGCGTTGTGCGGCCCTGCATCAGCCCGCCGAGGGCCGCCTGCACGAGCCTTTCGCTTTCCGCGTCCAGCGCCGATGTCGCCTCGTCGAGCAGCAGCACAGGCGCATCCCTCAGAATGGCGCGGGCAATGGCCAGGCGCTGCCGCTGTCCTCCCGATAATGTGACGCCGCGCTCGCCGATCTGCGTGTCGTATCCATGCGGCAGGGCGCTGATGAAATCATGCGCCGCCGCCTGCCGTGCCGCCGCTTCCACGCTGGCTGGGCTCGCATCCGGTGCGCCGTAACGAATATTGTCGCTGACGCTGCCGCTGAACACCACCGGATCCTGCGGCACGACGGCGAATCGGTGGCGCAGCGCGGTGAGGTCGACCGCGCGCGCATCGATGCCGTCGATCAGCACACGCCCCTGTTCCGGGTCGTAAAAACGTTGCAGCAACTGGAAAACAGTGCTCTTGCCCGCGCCCGAGGGACCGACCAGCGCCACCCGTTCGCCACGCGCAACATGAATGTCCACGCCGTCGAGCGCCGGTGTGCCCCTTCGCGTGGGATAGGCGAAACGCACGCCTTCCAGCGCCACGGTGGCCAACGGAGGCTCCGGCAGGGGGCGCGGCGATGCCGGAGACACGATGCCTGGACGTGTATCGAGAATTTCGGCCAGCCGACCGGCCGCACCCGCCGTCTGCGATACCTCGCCCCACACCTGGCTCAGTTCGCCAAGCGCGGAGGCCGCGAACACTGCATAGAGCACGAACTGCGACAGTCTGCCGCCGGTCATCTCTCCGGCAAGCACGCTTTGTGCGCCATACCACAGCACGGCCACGATGCTGCAGCCGACCAGAAACAGCGCCACCGCCGTCAACACGGCGCGCGCACGCACGGAAAGCCGCGCGGCGACATAAGCTTCCTCAGCGGCGTCGCGAAAGCGGCTTGCGGTTTGCGCCTCGGCGTTGAAAGCCTGCATCGTGCGCACCCCGCCGATCGCCTCCGTGGCATAGGCCGTGGCGGCGGCGAGGGTATCCTGCGCCTTGCGGGAGCGCCGCCTCACTCCCCGGCCGGAAAACACCAGCGGCAGCACGATGAGGGGAATGGCTGCCAGCACCAGCGCCGAAAGGGGAGGGCTGGTGACGACCATCATCGCGCTGGCGCCGATGAATATCACGAGGTTGCGCAGTGCCTGCGAGATGCTGGTGCCGAAGGCCGATTTGATCTGCGTCGTGTCGGCGGTCAACCGCGAGGTCAGTTCGCCCGTGCGCGCCATGTCGTAGAATGTCTGATCGAGCGTGACCAGATGCCGGAAGGTTGCGGCGCGCAGATCCGCCACAACCCTTTCGCCGAGCGTGGTCACGAAATAATACCGTGTCGCGCTGGCGACCGCGAGCAGGGTGACTACCCCGCCCAGCAAAAGGAAATAGGCATTGATCAGCCAGGCATCGAGGTCCGAAAAGCCATAGTCGATGACCCGGCGCACGGCCACGGGCAACACCAACGTCGCCGCCGCCGCGATCACCAGCGCGACCAGCGCCGCCAGCGCCTGCCCCCGGTAGCGCCACGCATAGGGGAGAAGGATGCGCATGGCGTCACGGGTGGATTGTTCGCGCGTATGTTGCCCGTCGTGTGCGACGTTCTCCGCCGACGCGGTTGCAGCCCCGCCGTGCGGGATTGAGCCACGAGGGGCTGAGTCGGTCTTCACCGCCGATTCCGCTTTCACGCCGGTCCGCACTCCAGATGGCTCCCCTGCCGTTGATGATTGCGGGTTGGCTATAGGTGCGTTGGCCGTCCGGCGCAAGGATGCGTGTTGATCGGCAGCGGCAAAAGCGCCGGTCTGCGACGAGGTGCCGCTCGCCGCATTTCTATGGAGAACCGCCTTCACAGACCGCTTGTGTCCCGGGCCGTCCTGCGTTATAGGGACGGGAATTCACTTTCAGTTTCGATAGTCGTCAAGGGTCGCCTGTTTCATGGCTGGCCTCGACAGAGACTTTATCCGAGGACCGCGCCATGCCGAAGCAAGATATCCACCCTGACTACCACTTCATCCAAGTCGTGATGACGGACGGCTCCAAGTACGTCACCCGCTCGACCTACGGCAAGCCAAACGGCACGCTGAACCTCGATATCGACCCGACCAGCCACCCGGCATGGACGGGCGGTTCGCAGCAGCTTCTCGACCGTGGCGGTCGCGTGTCGCGCTTCAAGAACAAGTTCGCTGGCATCAGCTTCGGCCAGAAGTAAGTCGCCTGATACGATCGGGGCCTCCGCAGTTATCGTGCTTCTGGCGCTCCGATATGTTCAGCCTTGCAGCGAAAACAATAAAGCCGGTTCCCGCGTAGGAGCCGGCTTTGTCGTTTGCTGTGGGAATAGATGATCCATCAGAAACGCTCTGCGGCGCGTGATTGACGCAGGTGCAGATTGCGCGCTCCCTCATCGTCTTGGGCGAAAGTTTCTATGGAATCGGCTGAAAAAATGCTAGAGCGTTCTCAAGCGAAGTTGATGGCGCTTTTCGTGAATAAAGCGCGTAAAAACAATAGGATAGAGCGTATCTGTGTTTCAGCGAGATGCCGAAATGCTCTAGAGCAACCTGCGTTCGGGGAGATCCGTCGAATGGAACGCAAGTGACGGTAAAATATAGGGTTTAGAGTGCGGGGCATTGTGTTCCGCTGCAACGTTTTGCCTTCTGCCGCGCAACGTTGAATCAGTCAGTAACGTCAAACAGGTTTTGCCCCGCACGCCACCGGGCGTATCGGGCGGACAGGAGTGCGCATGCCGGACGACCGTTATTTCCTCTCCTTATCCTGCCGCAATCGCCCGGGAATCGTCGCCGCGGTCGCGCGGTGCCTGTTCGAGGCCGGTGGGAACATTCAGGAAGCGCACCAGCACGACGATATCGAAACCGGCATGTTCTTTGCCCGCATCGGCTTCAATTTCGTCAACGGCGATGATCTGGAAACGTTGCGGACCCGATTTGCCGATGTCGCCGCGTCGTTTGACATGAACTGGACCATGCGATCAGTGTCGCAGCCGCTGCGTGTGCTGGTTCTGGTGTCGCGTTTCGACCATTGCCTGTCGGATATTCTGTATCGCTGGCGCATTGGCGAGTTGAACATGTCCATTGCCGGCATTGTCGCGAATTATCCGCGCGAGACGTATCCGCATCATGATTTCAATGGCACGCCTTTCGATTACCTGCCTGTTACACGCGAGAACAAGGCAGAGCAGGAAGAAAAGCTTTGGAGCATTATCGAGGAGCGGCAGGTCGATCTGGTGATACTGGCCCGCTACATGCAGGTTCTCTCGCCGGAGCTGGCGCGGCGGCTGGAAGGGCGCTGCATTAACATCCATCACTCGTTCTTGCCCGGCTTCAAGGGGGCCAAGCCCTATCACCAGGCGCATGAGCGCGGGGTGAAGCTGATCGGCGCAACGGCACACTATGTCACCAGCGATCTCGATGAAGGTCCGATCATCGAACAGGACGTGGAGCGGGTGACGCATCACGATACGCCGGAAACACTGGTGCGCAAGGGCCGCGATATCGAGCGTCGCGTGCTGGCGCGTGCCCTGGCGTGGCATCTCGACGGCCGGGTTTTGCTGAATGGCCGGAAGACCGTGGTATTCAAGGACTGATATCCGTCAGCCGATAACGAGATATCCCAAGTCCGTTACTTGATTTCAACGTGCGTGCAATGCGATGGATCGATTGGCACGCCAACCGCCCCAGCGGAAGGACCGAGCTTATGAGCGCCAAGATCATCGACGGCAAGGCCATCGCCGAGAACCTGCGCAATACCATTGCGGCTGAAGTCGCCGATATCGCTGCCCGCACCGGCGCGCAACCGGGGCTTGCCGTTGTGCTCGTCGGCAACGATCCCGCCAGCGAGGTCTATGTCGGATCGAAAGCGCGCCAGACGGTTGCGGTTGGCATGCGTTCGTTTGAACACCGGCTTCCAGCCGACGTGCCGGAAGCCGAATTGCTGGCACTGGTGGCGCGTCTCAACGCTGATGACGCCGTGGACGGCATTCTCGTGCAACTGCCGCTGCCGGCGCACATAAACACTGATCGCGTCATCGAGGCCATTGATCCGGCCAAGGATGTCGACGGTTTTCATCCGGTCAACGCCGGCCGCCTGTTGATCGGTCTGCCGACGCTCGTTGCCTGCACACCGCTTGGTTCGCTGTTGCTGCTGCAGAGCGTTCATCAGGATTTTTCCGGTCTGTCCGCCGTGGTGGTCGGGCGCTCCAACATCGTTGGTAAGCCGGTGGCGCAGCTTTTGTTACAGCATAATGCCACGGTCACCATCGCCCACTCGCGCACCCGTGACTTGCCCGCGGTTGTCCGCGCGGCAGACATCGTGGTTGCGGCTGTCGGGCGCCCCGAACTGGTTCGTGGTGAATGGATCAAGAGCGGCGCGACAGTCATCGATGTCGGCATCAACCGTTTGCCGCAGGAGCCAGGCGCGGCGAAGGGTCGTCTTGTCGGCGACGTAGCATTCGATGAAGCCGTGAAGGTTGCAGGGGCCATTACCCCCGTTCCCGGCGGCGTCGGGCCGATGACCATCGCGTGTCTGCTGCGCAATACGCTTCAGGCATTCCGCGCGCGGCGTTTCGGCGAATAAGAGCTACCGCTTAGAGTATAGCCTCAATGAAAAAGGACCGGGAAATCCCGGTCCTTGAAGTAATCACGGGCTATATGGCCCAATTTGAAGCGTCCATCAGCGCGAGAGGGTAACCGGCGCTCCCGATTTGGCCAGCACGCCATTGAAGTTCCCGCCGCCGCCACGCATCCGCGCCACGACATTGCCGCGCGCATACAGATAGACCTCGTTCCCACGAAGATCCCACGCGTTGACGCTTTGCAGATCCTGCGAGGAGCAGCCGCTGGAAGACGCCTTATAAAGATCGAGTGACGGCGAACTGGACAACACCACCCGGCACGAACCGCCTGCGGCTTCGCTCGCCCGCCAGCTTCCCGTTACCGATGTCCGTGTCGGGGCAACGGCCGGGGGCGGCGCTGCCGGAGGCGCACTGGTGGACGGAAGCGACGCCACCTGTCCCGGTGTCGTCTGCCCGAGCGCAGCGTTGGGATCTTGTCCGGGGAAGGAGCCCGGCGTCGCTGTCGCTTCCGGAAGCGTTGCCTCGGGCGCGACAACTGTGCCCGGCGCAGGCGGGAGAGGGGAGGCGATGACCGAGGCGGAAGGGGCGTTGGGCGCAACAGGAACGATATCGTCAACGGGCGCGGAAATCACGCGCGGCGAACCATAACCACCGGCGGAGCCATAGTGGCTGCCGGGGGAAAGGCGAGCCGAACTCGCGCATGCGGCCAGCAAGAGAACGGGCACAACGGCCACTGCCATTTTGACGGCAGGCTTGGCCCGTGCGCGCATAAAAGTCCAGCCGGCAGTGTTGACGACAGTATTGCCAACGGGGGCAAATTTTTCATCGCTCCCTGTTGATCGGATTCCGTGGGCCATCATCGATTCCTCACCAAAACGCGCATGTCAGAAAGAGCAGGCATCAACCGGCCCGCTCTAGCCGCGCAACATGTTGTGCCACGAACGTTAACGAAACAGGAGAAAAATCTGTTCCGCCCAAGCCAGCTGAATCAAAGATGGCGCATTCCTGCAACAGAATGCGCCATCTCTTGAAACAATGGACGGAAACAGACGCCGCTTCGGATCACACCTGTCGAGCGACCATCATCTGCTTGATTTCAGCAATGGCCTTGGCCGGGTTAAGTCCCTTCGGGCAGGCATTGGCGCAGTTCATGATCGTGTGGCAGCGATAAAGACGGAACGGATCCTCAAGATCGTCGAGCCGGTCGCCGGTCGACTCATCGCGGCTGTCGATCAGCCAGCGATAGGCCTGAAGCAGTGCTGCCGGTCCCAGATAGCGGTCGCCGTTCCACCAGTAGCTCGGGCAGGACGTGGAGCAGCAGGCGCACAGGATGCACTCATAAAGGCCATCGAGCTTCTGCCGGTCCTCGTGGCTCTGACGCCATTCCTTTTCCGGAGCGGGCGTCACCGTGTGCAGCCAGGGCTCCACGGACGCATGCTGCGCATAGAAGCGGGTCAGATCAGGCACGAGATCCTTCACCACCGGCATGTGCGGCAGCGGGTAGATGTTGACGATGCCGTTCTTCTCGACCTCGTTGATACCCCGCGTGCAGGCGAGGGTATTCGAGCCCGAGATGTTCATGGCGCACGAACCACAGATACCTTCGCGGCACGAGCGGCGGAAGGTGAGGGTGGCGTCGACGTTGTTCTTGATCCAGATCAGCGCATCCAGCACCATCGGACCGCAATCGTCACGGTCGACATGATAACTATCGATGCGCGGGTTGTTACCCGTATCCGGATCGTAGCGGTAAATGTTGAACAGCGTGGTCCGCGTGGCGCCCTGCGGGGCAGGCCAGACCTTGCCCGACTGCACCCGGGAGTTTTTCGGAAGCCTGAACTCAGCCATTGTCTTTACTCTCCGCTGGGCTGCGCCTTTCGACGCGCCTCAGTAAAAACGAGGTCCGCAAGAGCGCCTCAATCCTATAAGCGTCAGTAAACACGCGCCTTGGGCTCGATATACTGAATCTCATTCGACATCGTGTAGGTATGAACCGGACGATAATCGAGCGTTACCTTCTGTGAATGCGTATCGAGCCACGACAGCGTGTGCTTCATCCAGGTCTGGTCATCGCGATCCGGATAATCCTCACGTGCATGGGCGCCGCGGCTTTCAAGACGGTTGGCCGCGCTTTCCATCGTCACCACTGCCTGAGTGATGAGGTTGTCGAACTCCAGCGTCTCGACGAGGTCCGAGTTCCAGATCAGTGAACGATCGGTCACGCGGACATCGGCTGCCGATGTCCACACGTCGTGAATGAGCTTCACGCCTTCGGCCAGCACCTCACCCGTGCGGAACACGGCGCAGTTGGACTGCATCGTGCGCTGCATGTCGAGACGCAAATGCGCCGTTGGCGTTCCGCCCGATGCGTGACGGAAGCGATCGAGGCGCGACAACGCCAGATCGGCCGAGTCTTTCGGCAGCTCCGGCTGCTTTTCACCCGCCCTGACAATCTCCGCCGCGCGCAAACCTGCGGCGCGGCCAAACACCACGAGGTCGATGAGCGAGTTCGAGCCAAGGCGGTTGGCGCCATGCACCGACACGCAGGCGGCCTCGCCAAGCGCCATCAGGCCAGGCACCACCGAATCGGGGTCGCCGCCGCGCTTGGTCAAAACCTCGCCGTGATAGTTGGTCGGGATGCCGCCCATGTTGTAATGAACGGTCGGCAGAACCGGGATCGGTTCCTTGGTGACATCGACGCCGGCAAAGATGTGCGCCGATTCGGAAATGCCGGGCAGACGCTCTGCCAGGATCGCCGGATCGAGGTGATCGAGGTGGAGGTAGATGTGGTCTTTGTTCTTGCCCACACCCCGGCCTTCGCGAATCTCGATGGTCATCGAACGCGATACGACGTCGCGCGATGCAAGATCCTTGGCTGACGGCGCATAACGCTCCATGAAGCGCTCGCCCTCGGAGTTGGTGAGATAGCCGCCTTCGCCGCGCGCACCTTCGGTGATCAGACAGCCCGCGCCATAAATGCCCGTGGGATGGAACTGCACAAACTCCATATCCTGCAGCGGCAGACCTGCCCGCAGGATCATGGCGTTGCCATCGCCCGTGCAAGTATGCGCGGACGTGGCGGAGAAGTAAGCGCGGCCATAACCGCCGGTCGCGAGGATGACGAGCTGAGAGCGGAAACGATGAATGGTGCCGTCGTCAAGCTTCAGCGCCACGACACCACGGCAACGGCCTTCCTCGTCCATGATCAGGTCGATGGCGAAATATTCGATGAAGAACTCGGTGCTGTTCTTTACCGCCTGGCCATAAAGCGTGTGCAACATCGCGTGGCCGGTACGGTCGGCGGCGGCGCAGGTGCGCTGGGCAGTGCCCTTGCCGAAATGCGTCGTCATGCCGCCGAACGGACGCTGGTAGATCTTGCCTTCCTCGGTACGCGAGAACGGCACGCCCCAATGCTCCAGCTCATAAACCGCAGCAGGCGCGTTGCGCACCAGATACTCGATAGCGTCCTGATCGCCGAGCCAGTCCGACCCCTTGACGGTGTCGTACATATGCCATTGCCACTTGTCCTCGCCCATGTTGCCGAGCGAAGCGGATATACCGCCCTGTGCCGCCACCGTATGCGAGCGGGTGGGGAACACCTTCGTAACGCAAGCCGTGCGCAGGCCCGCCTGCGAGCAGCCAACCGTGGCGCGAAGACCCGCGCCGCCGGCGCCCACAACCACGACGTCAAAGGTGTGGTCGGTGATCGGATAGGCGCTGCCGGTCGCGGCGGGAGAGGAATGCGTGGCCATCTTTATACCCCGAACGAAATCTTGAGAACGGCAAACACCGCAGCAACTGCCACCACAACCGTGAACAGGATATTGGCGATAACCGCCGCAACCTTCAGACCCTCATGATGGATGTAATCCTCAATGACGATCTGCACCCCGAGCTTGCCGTGGACAGCGCCAGTGACGACGAACAGCAGCAGCAGGATGGCGACAAACGGGTTCGCGATGAGCGCCCGGGCGGATTCATAATCGCGCGTCGATGCGCAGATCACGATGGCGACGAAAGCCAGCGCCAACGGCACCATCGCAACGGCGGTCACCCGCTGCCGCCAGAAATGTTCGGTGCCGGACTTTGCCGACCCCAGCCCCCGCACACCCTTGGCCGGCGTGCGAATGGAGAAATGAAACTGACTCATAGCAAGCTTCTCCCGTGTCCCGGTTTCCCGTTCCCTTGGTCCCCGTTCAGCCGACGCTCAGGCCGATGACCCAGATGACGATGGTGAGGATGCCGGATGCGATCAGCGTGCCGCGCGCAAGACCCATGCGCGACTTGTAATCGAAGCCGTAACCGAGATCCCAGACGAAATGCCGGATGCCGCCGGCCATATGATGCAGCAGCGCCCACGTGTAGCCGAAGAGGACAACGCGGCCGATGACCGACCCGAACACGTCCTGGGCGATGGCATAGGCCGCCGGCCCCGCCGCAAGCGAAACGAGCCAGTAAGCCAGCAGCAACGTACCCGCATAGAGAGCAATGCCGGTGGCACGGTGAATCACTGACATGGCCATCGTCCATGTCAGGCTGTAGATCTGCAAGTGAGGCGACAGCGGGCGTTCCGCCGGTCGCGCAGGACTTTTCGCCTCGGCCATGGTCGTCGATCTCCTCCGTGGTTGCCGGGTCCGCAACGCCGATCCCCTGATGGAACAACGCCGGTTGGCCGACACAAATCCGATAGTCTAGAGCTACTCGAAGTTGCAAAGCTTCGTATCTAATCCATCGTCTCTTAGCAACGGAATGCAACAGATCGCCGGTGACAAATTATGAGAATTGTCATTCGCCATTTTTCGCGCGTGGCGTTCGCCGGCGTGCTTCAGGCTTTTTTGCCGCGCTTGTTCGGGCCTCGGCTCCCTGCTGCCAGCAGGGCGGTGAGCGCTTCTGCGATGCCGGATCCTTCTCCGGCGAGCCGCACTGTTTTGAGGCGCGATGTGTGCCCGGACACGAGATCTGCGGCGGAGGCCGGTACGCCTGTCGCTTTCGCCAGCAGCTTGAGCAGCGCCTGATTGGCGGCGCCATCCTCGGGCACACTTCTCACGCGCGCCAATAGCACCGAGCGCCCATCGGAGAGTTCGCCGATTCCATCAATAGCGTCGCGTCCGCCTTTCGGTGTCAGGCGAACGGAAATCGTGACGCCATCATTATCGATGCGCCACGGCAATTCGTTCCCTTCCGTCTGCGGCATGCGAATCAGGGCAGGGCGGGACGGAGGTAGCGCTCGATGAAGCTTTGCAGGAAGAACACCAGCAGCAGCAGAATCACTGGAGAAATATCGATGCCGCCGAGATTAGGCAGCACGTTCCTGATTGGTCTCAGGACAGGCTCCGTTGCCTGATACAGAAAGTTCACGACGGAGTGGACGAAGCGATTGCGGGTGTTCACGACGTCGAAAGCGATCAGCCAGCTGAAGATGGCGCTGGCAATGATGATATAGGTGTAGAGATTCAGCGCGAGCTGAATGACGTCGAGGACCGATTGCATATCGTCTCCTGAAACCCGAATACCGAGAGGCGGGAAATTCTGTCGCTCTTATATAACGAGCATCGCCCGCGAGAGCCAGAGGGGAAGAGCGCATTCCCCGATCGGCCTCCTGCTTAGCGGGAATGCTCCTTCATCGTCAGTGGAAAAGAGGGTAGCGGAAATTCTCCTGGCGGTGATGCGCGGGCAATTGACACTGCATGGGCGGAGTCCTAAAAGCCACTCCATCGGGGCTGTAGCTCAGTTGGGAGAGCGCTGCAATCGCACTGCAGAGGTCGTGAGTTCGAATCTCATCAGCTCCACCAATCACTTCCATTCCGCTGGCGTTTTTAATTTCAACAGGCACCGTATTCAACGGTACGGCGGTTGAGCGGCGAGCATGCTGGCCATCTGATTATCCTCCGACCCACCTGGACGCAAAGCCGAATCAGCTGTCCGGCCATAGCTTGTCACGCTGCCCGAACGGCCTCGCAAGCTCATTGAACTTGGCGGGCGTTCCTTGCTGTTCAAGATCCGGAAGAAGGTTGCGTGACAGAAGACGGGTGATTGTCACTCACCCTTGCGGCGTTTTTCGCGTTACGGAAGCGGAATGCCGGGACTGTCAGGATGAGCAGGGACCCAACAATCAGCCCAATTCCTGTCCAGCCTTGGGCGGGCAGGCGTTCGCCAACGATCAGCACGGCGAGTATAGCTGCCACCACAGGTTCCAGCAGTGTCAGTGTGGTTGCCATGGTGGCTGAAATGCTCGCCAGTCCGTAGCCGAACAGGAGATAGGCGATCACCATCGGCACCAGAACCATGTAGAGGCCAACCGCGACGTTGGACCAGCTCGCCATCAGCGGCGCTCCGGTCAGCAGGAGGACGGGCAGCAGCAGGACGCCGCCGCTGCCGAACATGGCTCCCATCGTCGCCCGGGAGGGCAGGCCGGACAGCATCAGACGGCGTGCGATCCATGAATAATAAGCATATGAGAGACCGGCGCCGACGCCGAGTATGATTCCATAAAATGTGTCCGCGCTTTCAGTGCCGCTTGTCGCCGCGGCGGTGGATGCCTCCCCCAGGCAGAGCAGTGTCGCGCCGGCGAGCCCGACGATCACCCCCAGAAGCCACCGCAGCGTGAGGCGTTGGCCGTCGAACAGCCACTCGATCAGCGAGGCCGCCAGTGGTGCGGAGCCGAGGGAGACCACGGAGCCGATGGCGACGCCGGCATAATGCATGGACGAGTAGAAAGTCAGCGGATAAATCGCGACCGCTACTGCACCCAACGCCAGCAGACGCCATCGTTTGGCGATTATATGGCCATGCTTCAGCATTGGTCCGAGCGCCGTCAGGCACAGGATGATGCCCCCCAGCCCCATCGTGACTGCTCCGATGCCCAAAGGGCTGACGCCGGTGGCAAATGTCGCCGTTGTTCCGGTCGTTCCCCACAATACCGAGGCGATGAGGACGCAGATGCCCCCGATCTGCGATGAGCGCTGCATGGTCATGCCCTGTCGATGATCGAGATGGCGATCTGGCGCGCTGTCGCAAGTCGCGCGTCATGGCCCTCAAGTCCGGCCCGCGCCATCGCGCCTTCGAGCAGGAAGGAGAGATGCTCGGCGGTTTTATCGATTGAGGCGGCGCCATCTGGATCGCGCTCTCTCGGGGTCAGCTCAAGAAGGTATTGCCTGAACAGGCTTTCGACTTCCTCTTTCTGGGAAATGACGATAGCGCGCGCCGGCTCGCCGACCGGAAGCTCCGCGGCAGCGTTGAGCAGACCGCATCCACGGAAACCCCAGGCAAAGGAGCATCCGGCGTGATCGACATATGAGTCAAATACCGCGAGTATCTTGTCCCGTGGCGTCTGTGCTTGCTCAAGTCGTTGCTTGCACAGATCCTGCCATTCGGCGTTGCGGGCATGGACGTAAGCGCTCACGAGATCTGCCTTCGATGAGAAGTTGTTATAGAGACTCATTCGGGCAACCCCGGCATGATTGATGATGGCGTCTATGCCGGTGGCGCTGACACCGTCGCGATAAAACAATTCGGACGCTGCTTTCAGCAGGCGCTCCCGTGCAGGCGCTTTATCGGACATCTTTGGCTTCCCCCAGCATTATGTATAGACCGATCTACCTATTGACTGGATTTGTCAAGCTTCCAGGGGAGTTGATGGCGGTGGCAAGATGCGCCGAAGCGCCGTTTGTGGCGGGGCGTGCCAAATATTGGATATTTTTGCGATGTTTTCGCCGGCAAAAGCCTTTTAGCGTCATTTGTGCAACATCGAGTTAGAATTGATCGCATAATGACAGATATGTCTTTTACGGGGCTTGTGTCGTGGCGACGAATAAATCATGGTCTGCGACATAAGTTGCGTTTCCATCGGTGGACTCTTGATCGAGGGTCGTGGGCGCAATTCCAGCTTTCCCTGCAAGTCCATGCTTGCACGCGATTTTTTGTCACGATTGATATGCTTCGGAGAGTGATGATTATGAATATTGTGAAAAGCCTTCTCTTGGGCTCAGCCGCCGGTTTCGTTGCAATTTCTGGCGCCCAGGCAGCGGATCTGCCGATTGCCAAGGCCGATCCGGTAGAATACGTCCGCGTTTGCTCCACGGAAGGTGCCGGCTTCTTCTACGTCCCCGGTACGGATTCCTGCATCCGCATCGGCGGCCGTGTCCGCGCCGAGTTCGGCTACAGCCAGCCGCAGAACACCGCTGGTGTTTATGCGACAGGCAATGGCCGCCGTCAGGACGCCACCGGCTTCCGCGCCCGCGGCCGTCTGGACGTCGACGTCCGCACGCCCAGCGATTACGGCACGGTTCGCACGTTCATCCGCTTCCAGATCGACAAGAACTCCGGTGGCCTGTTCGGCACGGACAACGGCGCTCTGCTTGACCGTGCATTCATCCAGTTCGCTGGTATCACCGCTGGTCGCGCGCAGTCGTTCTTCGACTTCTACGCCAACGACCTGAACTACGGCGGCAGCCTCGGTTCGGATACGAACACCAACCTGTTCGCCTACACGGCAACGTTTGGTTCGGGCTTCTCGGCCTCGCTGTCGCTTGAAGACCGCAACAACCGCAACGTCAACGGCACCGTGTATGACGTCGCCGGTCAGCGTCTGCCCGACGTTGTTGCCAACCTGAAGATCGATCAGGATTGGGGTTCGGCACAGCTCTCGGGTGCCCTGCACCAGCTCAACTCCGCAACCGTGTATCTCCCGTGGGCAGGCCAGTACCCGACGTGGGGCCAGCGCGTTGACACGACCTACGGCTTCGCCGTTCAGGCCGGTGCCAAGTTCAACATCTCGCAGCTCGGCAAGGGTGACGTTCTGTGGTTGCAGGCTGCTTATGCAGACGGCGCTCTGGGCTATCTCGGTCTCGGCAGCCAGACCATCGGCCGTGTGAACTCCATCGCCGCTGACGGTGTCATCTCCAACGGCGACATCAAGAAGACCAAGGGCTGGAACGTTCTGGCCGCTGGCGTCCACTACTGGACCCCTGGTCTGCGTTCGACCCTCTGGGGTTCGTACACCGACGTGAACTACAGCTCGGCCGTGAAGTGGGACAACAGCGCCTACCGCGACTTCAACCTGTTGCAGGCCGGTACGGCTCTGATCTGGTCGCCGGTTCGTCAGTTCGACATCGGTGTGGAAGTTCTGTACCGTCGTCTCGAAAACAACCGCAACTGGGCTGATCTGACCACGCCGTACTACATCAAGCGTTCGGAAGACCAGTTCCAGACCCGTCTGCGCGTTCAGCGCGACTTCTGATCGGACACCCGGCATCTTTGCCGTCGCTATCCTGAAAAGCCCCGGTGCTTCCGCACCGGGGCTTTTCTTATGCGCCTGGCATGATCAATCTGGTGGAGTGACCCCCGCTGAGAGTTGATCACGATGGATGAAGCGAAATGAAGCGGGCCAAGTGAGAATAGTCGTACTTAAAGTCGTAAGATTCAGGTGTCTGTTGTTGGCAAAGCGAATCATCACTGTATCGGTAGCGGGTTATGCAACTCAAGCGGAGCAGCCCGGCAGGGCCATCGCGCGCTCTGGCAGGCGATTACTCGGACGTCTGCCGTTTCTGATGACCGCCTGGCAGCTTGTTGTAGAACGGCGTGCAGAATCTGGCGCGTTTAACTGGCTATACCTGCTCCGACTCGCATAACCTTGGTCTGAAACCGTCCAGCATCGGTTTGCATGCGGGGAGGGGCTCTGCCAAAGTGCGGGCACCTGTTCCATGCAGATCAGCTTGTATCCTTGTGAGAGCTTGCATCCTAGGGAGAGTAAGAGCACCATCCGGCGGTTGTTCTTGTTTAGGCTGTCGAATGACCAAGGCTCCGCTGAACGATCAAGTGACCAAGCCATCCCGGCGAACTGCTGTTGTGGTTGAGGGGTATCCGCGCCTTTCGGATACGTCCGTCGCGCAGGAGCTGCTGGCGCTGCAAAAACGTGGCGTGCCATTCGAAGTCTGGTCGCTGCGTCGCGGCTTGGAGGAGGGTGCGCACCCCGTTTACCGAACTGTGTCCGCACCCGTTGTTCGGTTGCCAGGACGTCTGCTTCGCGCGCCGTTCCGGGCGGTGTCAGGATTGCTGGCTGTATCTGGATTGCCCGGCTTTCCGGCCGCTGTCCGGCAGTTTCGCCGGGACTTTGCCCGTGACCGCTCGCTGGCCCGAATGCGCATGTTCGGACAGGCACTCGTGATGGCAAATGAGCTGCCGGCCGATATTGGACACATACATGCCCATCGGCTGGATGCCCCGTCGTCTGTCGCGCGTTATGCGGCGACGCTGCGGGGGATAACGTGGAGCTTTTCCGCGCATGGAGGTGACATCTGGCGCATTCCGGACTGGGAGCAGCGTGAGAAGCTGGCGGACGCGCTCTGGGGCGTGGCCGGCACCAAGGAGGGCAGGGACCATCTGGCGGAGCGTGCGCCTTATCGCGAGCACGTTGCGCTTGCTTATCATGGGCTCGATCTGGGGCACATTCCCGCGCCGCTTCCACCGTCAGGACGGAATGGCTCCAACCCGGCCGATCCGGTGCGCATTGTGTCAGTGGGCAGTGCGGTGGCGAGGAAGGGGTACGATGATTTGCTATCCGCGCTTGCAGCGCTGCCGAAAGACCTTCACTGGCGTTTTGTGCACATTGGAGACGGCGCACAGCTTGATGCGTTGAAGGCGCAGGCCGCGCGCGAGGAACTTGCTGACAAAGTGACGTTTCTTGGTGCGCGTTCCCAACCGGATGTTCTGGCCCTTATCCGCGAGGCGGATTTATTCGTGTTGCCCAGCAAAGCCGGGGAGGGCGGTGACCGTGATGGTTTGCCCACCGCGCTGATGGAAGCCGCGAGTCAGGGACTGGGAATCATCGCAACGCGCTTTGCGGCGATTCCGGAATTCATCGCTGACGGGCACGAGGGTATTCTGGTCCCACCGGGCCGGCGGGACATACTGGCGCTGGCCATAGAAAGCCTGGTGCGTAACCCGGCGCGGCGGGCGGTGCTGGGGTTTGCCGCTGCGGATCGCTTGCGTGAGGATTTCACGTCGGATGCGGGCATCGACGTCGTCGAGGCGCGGCTGAGGGCGGCTTTGGGGTTGGCAAGATCGTTCGTCCCGGTGCAGCGCGACCCGGTGCCATAAAACAGTTGGATAAAGCATGAAAAAAGACGGCGGCGCATATGAGCGCCGCCGTCCTGATAATCTAGCAGTACCTGATGGAGAAGGTTCTTCAGACAACCGCGTTGCCCGGGCGCGACTTCAGCGACAGGGCCACGGCAATGAACGACCAACCTTCGAAAATGAGTTCGATGGCAAGGATCAGGCCGATCAGATAAACCGTGTCTGCAGGCCAGCGCGCGGCGATGATCAGGCCCACGACCAGCGCCAGCACGCCAGCGGCGACAAGCCAGCCCCAGCCGGCGCGGGGGCGCGAGGCAAAGCCGGTCCAGATGCGCAGGATGCCGGCGACGATCAGCGAGATGGCGAGCACGAACGTCAGCGCCACCGAGGCCAGCAGAGGGTTATAGAACGCCAGAAAACCCGCGATGGCATAGAAGACGCCGCTCAGCAGCCAGATGAAAAAGCTGCCCCATTCCTTGACCTGAAAGGCGTGCACGATCTGCACGACACCCGCCACGATGATGAGCGCGCCGATGTAGTAAACGGTCGCGATGGTCGCCACCAACAGATTACCGAGGGCGATGACGCCCAGAACGATCAGCACGATCCCCAGCAGAAGAAACCATATCCACTTGGAGCGCACTTCTTCCCCAAGTGCATTGATGTTTCTAACGCCGCCGGGGCCGCCCTGGCCCTGTCCAACCGAATTCGCCATGATGTTTTCCTTCTTGTTCCAGACTGGAATGGCCTGGCCACATGATATTCACCAGAAACTCTGATGCTGCCACTCGACAGCTTGGACGCGAAGTGTAACCGCAAGTTGTCATGCTGCAAAGCAGCAAAGTTTAATTATGAATTTTTACAAATCCTTATCGGCAATGCGCGTGCGCCGCAGCATTGGACTGTTTCAGGTGTCTAGCTTACCGGCCCTTGACTCGCGGACGTCATGGGTACATATATGGTCCATGCGCCCGGTGGGGCGCCTTTTGGTGTTCAGGTCGCGTGAGCGGTGCCCAATGGCCCGTCCTGCCGGACACGTTGTCTTCAGGAACAGCCCGGATCACGCGGGGCTTCCATCACCCCGCGATAGCTGCCCCTTTAAGATAGCGGGCGGCAACGTCGCTTCATGCGAAAGAACTGACTTTGACTTCATTTACTGACCTCGGTCTTGCCGCCCCGATCCTTTCGGCGCTGGCAGCCGAAGGATACGAAAAGCCGACTCCTATTCAGGAACAGGCAATTCCTTACCTGTTGAAGGGTGAGGATCTTCTAGGCATCGCCCAGACCGGCACCGGCAAGACGGCGGCGTTCGCGTTGCCGATTATCGACCGCCTGTCGCGGGATCGCAAGCCTGCCCCCCGCCATGGGTGCCGCGCGCTGGTGCTCAGCCCCACACGCGAACTGGCCAGCCAGATCGCCGAGAGCTTCCGTTCCTACGCCCGCAACCTGAAGCTTCGCGTCGCCGTTGTGTTCGGCGGTGTGTCGGCTCGGCCGCAGGCGCAGGAACTGGCGCGCGGCGTTGACATTCTGGTTGCGACTCCCGGCCGTCTGCTCGACCATCTCGACGGGCGTGCGGTGATGCTCGACCATGTCGAGGTCTTCGTGCTCGACGAGGCCGACCAGATGCTGGACATGGGCTTCATCCACGCCATTCGCCGCGTTGTGCCGCGCCTGCCCAAGGTGCGCCAGAACCTGTTCTTCTCCGCGACGATGCCGAAGGAAATCGGTATGCTGGCGGGTGAACTGCTGCGCAACCCGGTCGAGGTTTCGGTGACGCCGGTTGCCACGACCGCCGAGCGCATTGCGCAAAAGGTGATTTTCGTGGAAACGGCTCGCAAGCGCGGCTTGCTTGTGGAGCTTCTGCGCGACGACGTTATGGGCCGTACGCTCGTGTTCAGCCGCACCAAGCATGGCGCGGATCGCATCGTGCGCAATCTCGAAGATTCGGGCATTCCGGCTGCTGCCATTCACGGCAACAAGAGCCAGGGCCAGCGCGAAAAGGCTTTGGCCGATTTCCGTGCCGGTCGGCGGAAGATCCTCGTCGCGACCGATATCGCCGCGCGCGGCATCGATGTCGACGGTGTGACGCATGTCGTGAACTACGACCTGCCGAACGTGCCGGAATCCTACGTTCACCGCATTGGCCGCACGGCCCGTGCTGGTGCTGACGGTTCGGCGATTTCGTTCTGTGACGCCGAGGAGCGCCCCTACCTGCGCGACATCGAGAAGATAACGCGCCAGAGCATTCCCAGCGAAGACCGCCGTCTGCCGGCGACTGTCGCGGCGGAAGCACAGGCTCGCCCCGCAGCAAAGCAGGGCAAGCCGGGCGGGCGCGGACCGGGCAAACCGGGCAGCAAGCCTGCGGGCAAGCCCGCAGCGGGTGCGGGACGTGGCGATGCGCCCGGCCGCGGTCGTCAGCGTTTCTCCAGCTCCGAGCAGGGGCAGGGCCGTGGCTCCGCGGGAGGTTTCGGTGCGCGCCGAAACAGCCGTGGACAGGGCGGGCAGGATCGGGCCGCCGGTGACGGTATGTCCGGGGTGGCCTTCATGAAGCCGGCTCGCGGGCGCTGATCCGCTGGATACTTTGAATATTGCAAGGGCGCCCTAAAAGGGCGCCCTTCGCATATGTGTTGGCCACATATTCCCCTCGTGCCGCAGACATCGTAAGCAAGGGCATCATTGCCGGCGGGGGGATCATGGACAGAGGCGAGTCGGATAAGGCCGGGGCACCGGCATCGCAACCCGCAGACGCCATCGGCCTCCCGGTTCTGGCGGCTGTCGTGGCCATCGCATTTGTTGCCATGCTGCCGTATTTCTATGGCTACCGGCTGTCCGGCGACGACATCTGGTTTTTGACGCTGGCGATCGAAGGCCGCGACGCGATCATCAGTAACGCTATTCACGTGGCGCAAGAGCAGGGGCGCATCGGGCAGGTATTGATGGTGCCGCTCAACGTGCTGGGCTCCGTGATTGCTGGGGACGCGGCCGGGCGTATCGGTATTCTGGTGGCATATACGGCCCAGTTGATGCTGTTCGCTGTATTCGTCGCGCAATTGCTGCGGCGATCCTCCGCCGCCCAACAGGTATGGCCATTCCTGTTCCTCCTACTCGTGGCGCTGCATCCGCTGGCTTTCTCGTTTATGCCGCCCAACGCCTATCCGTTGCAGAATACGATTCCTTTCATCGTCATTCTTCTGGCGCGCCTGGCGATGCTACGCCTGCGGCGTGCGCGGGCGCCGTGCCGGTTGTGCGTGGCGCTGGCGCAGGCCGCGTTTGCGCTTGGCATGTTCGTGAGCGAATTTGCCGTCGCATTCGGAACCGCGCTGCTGATAGCGGAATATCTGGCGCGTTACGGGTGGGCGCGGGCCGAGGGGCGCAGTGGCAGCTCGGGCGCGATTCGCGTTGCCTTCGCGCCGCATTTCCTTGTTTCGGACGCTGCGGCCGCGCTGGCCGTGCTGGTGCCGTACGTGGTTTTTCGGTGGATGTTTCCCGGCACTTATGAAGGGAACTCCATCGGCGGGGTGTCCGATCCTGCGCGCGTTATCATAACCGTGTTCGGGCATGTGCGGGATGGAACGGCTTTCCCGCGCCTTGGGGGAGGGCTGCGGTCGGCATCGCCGGGCGATCTGGTGATCGCGCTCATGCTCGGCCTTGCCGTCGCGGTGGCGTTGTACCGAACATCCGCGCCGGTGTTGAGCCTTGCCGCACCGGGCTGGACGCTGATTGTGAGCCTGATGCTCGCGGCCTATGTGACGCTGCCGGTGGCGGTCAGCGCCAAGTATCAGTCCGCCTGCGTCGAATGGGGCGCATGCGGTTATCTCGACAGCCGCATGTCGTATCTCGCCGTGACGGTGGCGTTGATGGCTGCCGTTGCTGCCGGCTGGCGGCTTTGCGGGCAGGCTCGTGACCGGCGGCGTTTTCTGATCGGCGCGTGTGCGGCACTGGGAGTGATGGCTGCATTGGTGTCGATCTACAACGCCGGTAAGGCGCGGGATATGCGGCATGTGCATGAGGTGTGGCTGCGCGCGGATGCGCTGGTCTGTGCCGGCCCAATACCGCCCGACGGCATGGAGGCGTGGGTGCAGCAGGTCGATCCATCGGGGTTTGTCGTCGTCAATCCGCCGAATCAGGTAGCCGATTTCTGGCGCGTGTATGCCCCGTGGCGGGCGCAGAGAATTTGCCAATAGGTGCTTTGCATCGGCGCACAAGCGCTGCTCTTAGGGCGGTGCGGTCGCGATTGCGTATTCCATCGAGGCTTGTGGATTCCGAGCGCCGAGGGTGCTGGAAACGAGCGCCGAAGCCTGCTATCCAATGGCCCATGAAAGAATTGACAAGACCCGTTCTGACGCCGCCCGGAGGGCACCGCAAGGTGCTGCTTCATTCGTGCTGCGCGCCTTGCTCCGGCGAGGTGATGGAGGCCATGCTGGCTTCCGGGATCGATTACACGATCTATTTTTACAATCCGAACATCCATCCCAAGCGCGAGTATCTGCTGCGCAAGGATGAGAACATCCGCTTTGCTGAAAAGCATGGCGTGCCGTTCGTGGATGCGGATTACGACCGTGACAACTGGTTTGCCCGCGCCAAGGGCATGGAATTCGAGCCGGAGCGCGGCGTGCGATGCACCATGTGCTTCGACATGCGATTCGAGCGCACGGCGCTTTACGCCCATGAGAACGATTTTCCGGTGATGACCAGCTCGCTGGGCATCTCGCGCTGGAAGAACATGGCCCAGATCAACGATTGCGGCCACCGCGCGGCTTCGCCCTATGAAGGGCTGGCCTACTGGGATTTCAACTGGCGCAAGGGTGGTGGAGCCGCCCGCATGATCGAAATCAGCAAGCGCGAAGAGTTCTATCAGCAGGAATATTGCGGCTGCGTCTATTCCCTGCGCGATACGAACGAGCATCGCGAGCGGCAGGGGCGGGAGCGGGTCGTGCTCGGGCAGAACTATTATACGGCCGACGAAAACGAGAAAAACGGCTGATAACGCTCTCAGGAGATTCTTATACTGACGCACCTGACGATATTGCAGAAAAAAGGCTGTTCCCATGCTTATCTAAAGCACGGAAACAGCCTGTTTTTTGTTGGGTTGCTTGTGTTGCCGAATGTCAGGTCTTGCTGTCGTCCGTGAACGGGCGCCCGTCTGCGGCCAGCAGGTTTCCGCGATCTGTCGGATGCCACGGTTCTGCTTCGAATGGTCTTGGCGGTATGAAACCGCGTGCTCGCAGTTGCTGTAGAATGACCATGTTCAGCTGACTGGTAACGGACGTCGATTCCTGAATATTGCCAACGAAGCAGAACATGTCGAACCGGATCTTGTTGTCGGTGAATTCGACAAGGTACGCATTTGGCTCCGGCTGCTTCAGAACTGACGGGTGATTGCGTGCGCAATCCATCATGATCTGGCGGACTTCGTTTTCGTCGGAATTGTAGGCTACGCCAATCGATATCGTGATGCGCCCCATCTTGCCCGCGTGAAGACGGTTCTTCACCACGCCGGAGACAAGATTCGAATTGGGAATGATTACGGAGGATCTGTCGAACGTTTCGATCTCTGTAGCGCGGACGTTGATGCGCCGGACGTAACCTTGTTCCGAACCGACGACAACCCAATCTCCCACCCGCACCGGGCGCTCCCACAGCAGGATCAGGCCGGATACGAAGTTGTTGACGATGGACTGCAAGCCAAAACCCACGCCGACGGATAGCGCGCCAGCCACCAGCGAAATGCGGCTCAGGCTGACGCCGAGCTGTGTGCAGGCGAGGGCGATGGCGATGAAGAAGCCGATATAACCGACGGCCGTGCGGATGGAGTTGCGGATGCCGGCGTCAAAGCCGGTCGTGGGCAGCAATTTGTTTTCCAGCCAGCGCTGCAACGCATGGGTGATGATGCTCACCACTGCGAAAGTCAGAATGGCGCTTGCGATGCCGATAGGGGAGATGGATATTTCGCCGATGG
Organism: Pseudochelatococcus contaminans; assembly: GCF_014195635.1. Classification (GTDB taxonomy): domain Bacteria; phylum Pseudomonadota; class Alphaproteobacteria; order Rhizobiales; family Beijerinckiaceae; genus Pseudochelatococcus; species Pseudochelatococcus contaminans. The sequence continues at coordinate 364,031 of NZ_JACICC010000003.1, forward strand.
TGAAGCCGGTCCGGATGGCCTGAACCGGCGCGTAAAGATCGTCCTTTTCCATTCCCCATGGTGCGATGATGAGAAGAATGGCAATAATCAGCAGCACGATGTTGATGGCGCCAGCCGTCAGGACGCTCAATTGCTCGACGGAGCGGCGGCGCAGACCAATATTCGTTTGCAGGAACAGTGAAGCCTTCGATTCGCGGGCAGGCAGTTTCTCCACCAGCTCTTCCGTGAAGACGCGGAGCAGGAAGTAGAAGCCGATGACCGTGAGAATCCAGATGACCTGGCTGACGATGAACGAGGCGAAGGCGATGTAGCCCGTCGTGACCGCGCAGACGATGGCCAGCACAGCCAGCCAGCCGACGATGGCGGCGATGCCCCTGTAGTCCCCTTCCGCGGGGACGTAGGGGCCGAAGTCGTTCGTTTCAGGCTTTTCGCTGTGCTTCATGCCGCGCAGCGCCCAGACCAGAATGCCGGCGACCACCAGCGCCCACAGCCCGTCGATCAACACCACAAGCGACAGGGCAGCGCCCACGGCGGCGACCGTCGATTGCAGCAGCGTGCCGCCGAGAATCGCCAACGTGCCAACACTGGTGACGCGCGACAAATGACGCGCGGTTTCGTCATCCACCTCAAGCAACCGCCACGCGCCCAGCTCCGGCGCAAAGAGCGCGTCTGAAAGCGCCCGCATGAAAATGATGAACACGATGCTGAACAGAAACCACGAAATCACCGGCGCAATACGGCCACCGAGAAGATTCTCCGAATCCAGTGCGAGGTAGAACACCAGATTTGCACCGGCCACGGGAATTGTGCGGCCCAGCATGAGGCCAAGTGCCTTCACAACTTTTTGCAGCCGGGAGGGGCTGGTGTTGGAGGGGTCGCGCCATGTGAGGCGCGGCAGAATGCGCAGCCTGACCCAATGCAGGACGATGCCGACGAGGAACGCGCCGAATATGTAGGTGAGGCCGCCGCCCTCGAAGCGCTGCTTTACATCTGCCGCCCAGTTGCCGAACGCTCTCTGAACGGCGGCCATGTCGCCCGGCAGGGCATCGCCCGCCAGTTTCCACAGCGTGGGACTCCAGATGCTCATGCTGCGCGCGAACAGGGAACTGGTGAAGGCCGTGCGGCGCAGATCGCTGATGCGCGTCGATAGTTGATTCGCGTGCACCATCAACGTTTCAGCCAGTTTCACTCCGGCGTTGAGTTCCGCGAGGGTGGCGCTGGTTTCCGCCCGCTCGTTGATGATGGTCTGGCTTTCTGCCGGAGCGCCTTCCTCGGGCTTGGCGCCCAACTGTTCAAGCTGCGCATTCAACGCCTGCGCGCGGGGCGTCAACTCGCCGATGATGGTGACGATCTCGGTGGCCAACTCGTCGATGCTGTGGCGCATCTGGGACAGATCGGCATCTTGCTGGTTGCCGGCCTCAAGCCGCTTGTCCATGTCTCCAAGCGAGATGTTAATCGCGTTGAGGCGCTCCATTTGCGGCAGCGGAGCGGTGGCCGCCATCGCTGCTGCAAGACTGGCCCAGACAAACAGCACGAACCCGATCAGAAGCAGGCAATATCGCGGGAGGCTGAGCGCAGTGTAAGGCATAGCTGAAGATTATCCCTGCAAATCCGTGGCCGGATCAGTGAAATTCTGCCGCAACGATAAATCAAATTATCCCGAAGGCCTACCGTCGCACGCCATCTTTTGCATGAATCAGTTTTCGTTCAACTCAGGCGATGATGTGAACGTCAGTGCCACGGAAACGTAGTGTTTTATAATGTGGCATAATTTGTCGCGATTTGACGATGCGTCACTATAACCGACATCACCCTGGCGCTGTACTTGACTTGAGCGCTCACGGGTATTTTCGGAACTGATGCGGCTGTGCGCTTCCCGGTCAGCGGCCGGGTGGCCTGACGGGCAGGGTGCCCGCCCGTCAGGAAGACGCGTATCAGAAACCGGCCAGCTCGGGCGGCAGCTCGGCTTCGAGCACGACGACCTTGGTGCCGATCGGCACGCGGTCATGCAGATCGATGATGTCCTGATTCAGCAGGCGGATGCAGCCGCTCGACATGGACTGGCCAATCGACAGCGGATCGTTGGTGCCGTGGATGCGGTAGAGCGTGTCGCGGTCGCCCTGATAAAGATACAGCGCGCGGGCACCCATGGGGTTTTCGAGGCTGGGCGGCATGCCGCGGCGGTATTCTTCCAGCTCCGGCTGGCGCTTGATCATCTCGGCGGGCGGCGTCCACGTGGGCCATACGGCCTTGCGGCGAATCGTGGCGCGGCCATCCCAGTCGAACCCGGCGCGGCCGACACCTACGCCGTAGCGGATGGCGCGGCCTTCCGGGCGCACGAGATAGAGGAAGTGGTTGGCGGGGTCGATGACGATCGTGCCCGGCTGCTCATCCGTCGGATAAGCAACTTCACGGCGCAGCAACTCCGGCCGGATCTGGGTCAGATCGACGGCGGGGATGGGGAAACGCTCATGCGGCAGGGCGGCGTACATCTGGTAGTAGTGCGGTTCGATCGCCGGCAGCACGGGTTCCGCCACCCGCGGTTGCGTGGATGCGCAAGCAGCGAGAGACAGGGGAGCGCCGATGACAAACAGGCGTCTGCTGATCACGAACATTATTTCCTCGAAACTGGATGAGAGCACCTTACCCCTCGTCGCCAGCGACGGGTAAAGCGCACCCGCGCCGGATCGGCGCTTCAGGGTGGAAGGTCCAAAAAATCTATTCAACTAACCGGCGGCACGGTTTGTTGGTTCCGGCCTCTCGCGAAGTGAAGGCAATTTCATGGCACGCGAAGATGACGGACGCCCGACACGTCATAGTTGAACCCAAATACGTTAACGTGTGGTATTTCAGGCACAAAAATCAGTGACTTCGCTTCACGTCCGCGTGAGGGAGCCGAAGTGGGAGGCGTGAAATAGGAAAATAGTCCTTGACAGCGTGACGCTGGTTTGCTATGGTTCTTACATGCTCCAAAAGTGTGTCCGGAACCCGCCGTCGTTCGCGACGGGCGGGTTTCTTTTTGGGCGCGGGCGCCGTGTGCAATGCATTGCGACCTGCGAGGGAGGAATCATGCCTCGACCAGACCGTGCCGGTGCGAAACCGGGCAGCGACGCCGCATGGGCGGAGGCGCGGCGGCTCTACGAACAAACCGATGCGCCCGCGCGGGACATTGCCGCGCTGCTCGGCAAGGACAATGCGCGGGGGCTCGCCAGCATCGCCAGCCGGTGCGGCTGGAAACGGGTTGGCAGGACCGGGCCGGAGAAAACGGATGTAAAGACGGAGGGCGCGCGCAAGGGAAGCGTCGATACGGCGGCGGCAAAACGGACGTTGCCCGCCAGCAGCCGGCAGGTGTTGATCCGCAAACTGGAACGGACGGTGGCGCGGGAGATCGGCGCCATCGATGCGCGGTTGCGAAAATATTCCGTTGGGGACAAAGGCGACTCGCAGGGCGTCGACCACGAGCGCCACGCCAAGGCGCTGGCAACGCTGGCGCGCACCCTGCGCGAACTGGCGGCCATCGACAGGGCGGAAACGCCGGATCGGGACATGACGCGCGCGGATGCGGACAGGGCGGAGGATGAAGAGGATGACGCGTTCCCCCGTGACGCCGACGCGCTCCGCGAAACGCTTGCGCAACGCCTTGCGCAATTGTCTGGCGGCCGGAAAGCTCGATGAGTTTCTGGCCGGCTGCGATGCGCGGGCGCTGACTTTTCTGATGCATGCGTGGAGCGACGTCTGGGCGCGCGACGACCAGCTGCCGCCGACCGGCGCGCAGGGCGGCGGCGACTGGACCATATGGCTGGTGGTCGGCGGGCGCGGTGCTGGCAAGACCCGTACTGGCGCGGAATGGGTGCGCGGGCTGGCGCAGGGCATGCCGCCGTTCGCGCCGGAGCCGGTGGAGCGCATCGCGCTCGTGGGCGAGACCATCGCCGATGCGCGTGAGGTGATGGTGGAGGGGGTGTCCGGCGTGCTCGCCGTGCATCCGCGCCACGAGCGCCCGACTTGGATACCGACGCGCCGCCGCCTGGAATGGCCCAATGGCGCGGTCGCGCAGGTGTTTTCGGCTGAAGATCCGGAGGCGCTGCGCGGGCCACAGTTCGGGGCCGCGTGGTGCGACGAGCTGTGCAAATGGCGGCATGCGGAGGAAACGTGGGACATGTTGCAGTTCGGCCTGCGGCTTGGGCGGCAACCGCGTGAACTGGTGACGACCACGCCCCGGCCCGTGCCGTTGTTTCGCAAACTCCTGGCGGATCCGCGTGCGGCGGTGACGCGGGCGGCGACGCGGGCCAATGCGTGGAACCTCGCGCCGGCGTTTCTCGATACCGTGGTCGGCAAATATGCCGGGACGCGGCTGGGGCGGCAGGAACTCGACGGCGAACTGATCGCGGAACGGGCGGACGCACTCTGGACGCGCGACATGATCGACACGGCGCGGGCCGATGCCGCCCCGCCGCTGACGCGCATCGTGGTGGCGGTCGATCCGCCTGCAACATCCGGCCGCCGTGCCGACGCTTGCGGGCTGGTGGCGGCAGGGGTGGATGCATGCGGGCAATATTGGGTGATCGAGGATGCCACTATCGAACGCGCGCGTCCCGCTGAATGGGCGGCGCGGGCGCTGGCGCTCTATCATCGCCACCGGGCCGACGCGCTTGTTGTCGAGGTGAATCAGGGTGGCGAGATGGCGGCGGCGGTTATCGCGGGCGTCGATGCATCCGTGCCCGTGACGCCGGTGCGGGCGACACGCGGCAAATACCTGCGCGCGGAACCCGTGGCGGCGCTCTACGAGCAAGGCAGGGTGCGCCACGCGGCGGCGTTTCCGGCGCTGGAAGACGAGATGGCGGATTTTGGCCCCGGTGGCCTCTCAAGCGGCCGCTCGCCCGACCGGCTCGATGCGCTGGTCTGGGCCATTACCGCCTTGGGGGTGAAGGGGGGTGAGCCACGCGTGCGAACGTTGTGATCGCTCCGGTGAAGCCTGAGCACGCTGCCCCTTCACCTTTTTTGTGAAGACAACCTCGCATTGGCTCGGGCGCGCATTCGCGCTTGCCGCGCTTTGCGCGGAGAGGAGGTGAGCCACGCGTGCGGACGTTGTGATCGCTCCGATGAAGCGGGTGCATGCTGCCCCTTCACCTTTTTTATGAAGACAGCCTCGCATTGGCTTGGGCGCGCGTTCGCGCTTGCTGGGCTTTGCGCGGAGCGGGGCGCCAGCCGCGTGTGCGGGCGTTGTGATGAGATGGCCGATTGGTCTTGTGGGAGGGTGGCATGAGCGATTCATATGGTGCCGGCGGTGGGGTTTCCGACAATATGACCGCCAGCATCGAGGCGACGCGGGAGGCGATGCTCGACCTTGAAAATGTCGCTGAGCGCTTCGGCAATACCGTTACCGGCGTGTTCTCGCGCGCGGTGGTCAACGGCAAGCAGTTCGATGACGTTATCCGCTCGCTCGGAACCCGGCTGACGCAGATGGCCTTGCAGGCTGCGCTCAAGCCGCTGGAGTCGGCGATCACATCCAGTCTCGGCGGGGTGCTCGACAAGGGCATCGGCTCGCTGTCGTCGGCGCTTTCGGGAAATCTGTTGTCGGCCAGCGCGGCGGGCAATGTCATTACCGGAGGCGCGGTGCGGCCCTTCGCGGACGGCGGTGTCATCGCCGCGCCGACCTATTTTCCGCTGGGGCGCGGAACGGGCCTTATGGGCGAGAAGGGGGCGGAGGCCATCATGCCGCTGGCGCGCGGACCGGACGGCAAACTCGGCGTGCAGGCCGCAGGTGGCAGGGGCGCAACCGTGAACGTCACCATCAATGCGCAGGACGTGGAAAGCTTCCGACGCTCGGAAACGCAGGTCGCAGCCGCGCTGGCGCGGGCCGTCGCACGCGGGGGGCGCGGGTTGTGAGGCGATCCTCGGCAGCGTCGGCGGCTGTTCAACGGCTGTCGTTGGAGCGCTTGCTCTGACGGCATCGGGGCGGGCGCTAGAGAGCCGCTATTTTTCAGCAAGTTACGTTCGGTTTGGCGGGTCGGCCTGAACGCAGGCTGCTCCATTTTAACGGGATCATGTCATGGCTTCATTCATCAACCGCCTGTTCGGCGGGGGAGGGCGCACGCGCGCGCCCGATAGGCCCGCAGAGGGGGCGGAACCGCCGGCCACGGAGCGCAAGGCGTCGCGTGCGGCGATGTTCGCGGTTTCCGGGCTGGGCAGGCCGGTGTGGACGCCGCGCGACTACACGGCGCTGGCGCGGGAAGGCTTCCAGCGCAACGCCATCGTGCATCGCTGCGTGCGGCTGATCGCTGAATCGGCGGCGTCGGTGCCGCTGATGCTGCGCGACGGGCGGCGCGAATATGACGACCATCCCCTGCTGGCGCTGCTGACGCGGCCCAACCCGCGTGAAACCGGGGCGGCGCTGATGGAGGCGGTGTACGGGCATCTGCTGATCGCGGGCAATGCCTATGTCGAGGCCGTGCTGCTGGATGGCGCGCCGCGCGAATTGTACGCCCTGCGGCCCGACCGCATGCAGGTGGCGCCGGGGCCGGATGGCTGGCCGGCGGCCTACGATTATCGCGCCGGCACGCAGACGGTGCGCTTCCATCAAAGCGGCGACGTGCCGCCGATCCTGCATCTGCGGCTGTTTCACCCGGCGGATGACCATTATGGCCTCTCGCCCATGGAGGCGGCGGCGGTGGCGCTGGATATTCATAACGCCTCGGCGAGCTGGAACAAGGCGCTGCTGGACAACGCGGCGCGGCCTTCCGGCGCGCTGGTTTATGCCGGGCCGGACGGGGCGAACCTCACGGATGCGCAGTTCGAGCGGCTGAAGCAGGAGCTTGAGGCGCAATTTCAGGGCGTGGCCAATGCCGGCAGGCCGCTGCTGCTGGAAGGCGGGCTGGACTGGCGGCAATTGTCGCTGACGCCTGCGGAAATGGACTTCATGGAAGCCCGCGCGGCGGCAGTGCGCGAGATCGCGCTGGCGTTCGGCGTGCCGCCGCTGATGCTCGGCCTGCCGGGCGATTCCACCTACGCCAATTATGCCGAAGCCAACCGCGCCTTCTGGCGGCAAACGGTGATTCCGCTGGTGCGGCGCACGGCACAGGCCTTGGCGCACTGGCTGACACCGGGGTTCGCGAATGCCGGCGCGCGCGGCGGGCTGACGCTGGAGCCGGACCTCGACGGCATCGAGGCGCTGGCGGGCGAGCGCGAGGCGTTGTGGCGGCGCGTCTCGGCGGCGGATTTCCTCACCGACGACGAAAAACGCGAGGCCGTCGGCTATGGCCGCAGAACGGCGGGAGGGCCTCGTGAACGGCATTGACGCGGGCGGGCTTTCAGTCGTCGAGCAGGTGACGGCCAGCTTCGTGGCGCGCGGCGACCTGGCGCATCTGGCGCTGCTGCTGTGGGCGCTGGCTGCCTCGCTGTTGCTGGTCGCGACCTTTCGCGAACTGGCCAGCGCCAACCGGCGGTTCGACGCGTTCGTGCGCGAACTCGCCCGTTTCAACACCCGGCATGACCGGCACACCGATGCATCATCATGAAGGAGGCGGCTCATGGCACGCTTGACGATACCCCGTGCGCGGACGGGCAAAACCGCATCCGCTGACGCCGCATCCACCCGGGCGGGCAGAGGCGGTTCCACCCGGCGCGGCACGGGCGGGCAGGGAACGGCAGGGCAGGCGCGGGAGGCTATCACGGGCTTCATCCGCACGCTGGAGCGGCTGGATGCCGCCGCGCCGCGCGCGGGAGCCGGGCCGGTGCAGACCAAGGCCGCCACCCGCGCGCCGGAGGGCGAGTGATGCGGCGGAAACTGCCGGAGCCGATACGGATGGAGCCGGAGCGAAAACAGCTTTCCGGCGTGCTCGGCCCCATCGATGGCGAGGGCCGCTTCGAGGGTTATGCCAGCCTGTTCGGCGTGCCGGACCTTGGCGGCGACATCATCGAGCCCGGCGCATTCAGCCAGACGCTGGCCAAACGCGGCGCGGCGGGCGTGCGGCTGCTGTGGCAGCACGATCCCGGCGAGCCGCTGGGCGTGTGGCTGTCGTTCCGCGAGGACGAATACGGATTGCGCGCGCGTGGATGCCTCAGCCTCGATGCGCGGCGGGCGCGCGATGTGCATGCGCTCATCGGCAGCGGGGCGGTGGACGGGCTGTCCATCGGCTTCCGCACCGAACGCGCACGCCGGGAGGCGAACGGCCTGCGCCGTATCTCCCGGCTCGACCTGTGGGAGGTGTCGGTCGTCACCTTTCCCATGGCCCCGGGGGCGCGGGTGCTGGCCGCGCCGCCCGTCGATACCCGCGCCGCAACGCCGTTGGCGGAAGCCATCCGGCGCGCGGCGGCGCAGCTTCTTCATCCCTGAACGGAGAGATCCTCATGACCGTTGAATATGCAGCTTCAGCCAACCATGCCGTCATCGCCGGCGCGCCGGAAACCAAGGTAACGGGCATGTCCCACGGCGAGGTGGCGTCGGCCTTCGCCGATCTGTCGCGGGCGTTTTCGTCGTTCCGCGAGGCCAACGATGCAAGGCTCGATGCGCTGGAAACGCGGCTCGCCGGCGATCCGGTGATCGAGGAGAAAGTGGCGCGCATCGACCGTGCCGTCGATGAGGCCAAAAGCCGCCTCGAACGGCTGGTGCTGGACGGGCGCAGGCCGGTGCTCGGCGGGGCGGGGCCTGTCGCCGATCCGGTGATCGACGAGCATAAGGGCGCGTTCGATGCCTATGTGCGCGGCGGCGAAACGGCAGGGCTGAAGGCGCTGGAAGCCAAGGCGCTGTCGGCAGGGTCTGGGCCGGACGGCGGCTATCTCACGCCAGCATCGGTGGAACGGGAGGTGCTGGCGCGGCTTGGCGCTATCTCGCCTTTGCGGGGGCTCGCCTCGGTGCGGCTGATCTCGGGCGCGTCCTATAAAGGGGCCGTCACGAAAACCGCGCCCGTCACCGGCTGGGTGAGCGAAACAGCGAACCGCCCGCAGACGAATTCGCCCGTGCTGGAGGAACTCGATTTTCCGGCGCTGGAGCTTTACGCCTTGCCGGCTGCAACGCAGACACTGCTCGATGATGCGGTGGTGAACATCGAGGAATGGCTCGTTTCGGAGATCGAGACGGCTTTTGCCGAGCAGGAAAGCAAGGCGTTCGTCGTGGGAACGGGAACCGGCCAGCCCAAGGGCGTGCTGAGTTATGCCACGGTGGGGCATGACGCGTGGAGCTGGGGAAAGCTTGGCGCGACCGTGACCGGGGTTTCGGCGGGGTTCCCGGCGAGCAATCCGGCGGATGTGCTGATCGATCTCATCTACAGCCTCAAGGCCAGCTACCGCCAGAATGCCGCCTTCCTGCTGAACCGCAAGACGCAAAGCGCCGTGCGCAAGCTGAAGGATACCGACGGGCATTATGTGTGGCAGCCGCCCGCCACCGCCGATCAGGCGGCATCGCTGTTCTCCTTCCCGGTGGTGGAATCGGAGGACATGCCGGACATCGGGGCGAACAGCCTGTCGGTGGCGTTCGGGGATTTCCGGCGCGGGTATCTTATCGTCGACCGGGCGGGGGTGCGCGTGCTGCGCGACCCGTATTCCGCCAAGCCCTACGTGCTGTTCTACACTACAAAGCGTGTCGGCGGCGGCGTGCAGGACTTCGACGCCATCAAGCTGCTGAAGTTCGGCACCGTGGCGGCGTCAGGCTGACGCCGGTTACCGCCACCGGGCTGCGCGGCCCCAGCGCTTGAGCGTGCCGTCGATGAACGCGCGCTGCGGCGCGACGAGCACGCCTTGCGTGTAGAGGCCGCACTTGTCGTTGCCGGAGCCCTTCGCCCAGGTGGAAACCGCGACCACCGCGCCATCCGCCCCGGCGATGGGGCCGCCGGAATCGCCGTTGCACACACCCGCGCCGGCGCGCTTGCCGAGGCCCGCCGGGTCTGCCGCCCACAGCAGGATCTTGCCCGGTCCGTAAGGCTCGACCGTGACGAGGCCGGCACGGCGGAACGTGCCCATGCTCTCCTGCGCGCCCTCGCGCTCCACGCCCCAGCCGAAGGCTGAGATGGGGGAGCCCGCGGGCGGCAGGCCGCTGGATGCGAGCACAGCCGGCGTGAAGGGCGCGGGAAGTGGTGCGGCGAGGCGGATGAGCGCCAGATCGATGGAGCGTTCGCGCGCTTTGATCGCTCCGGCGTTGTAGCCGGAATGGGCAACGACCCCGGCCGGCTCCAGCAGAACCGGCTGGCCGGCGGCGTCGCGGTAATGCACGCGGATGGCCTTGCTGCCAGCCTTCCCGCCCGCATTGCCGCCCGTCACGCAATGGGCGGCGGTCAGCACCGCATCCGGCGCGACGACGATGCCGGAGCATACGCCGCCACCCTCGGCCAGAACCATCACCGTGCGGGTTTTCAACGGCCCGTCATCCGGCGCGCCCCTGACGATGGCGGCAGCGGGCGAGGCCGTGACGGCCATCGACATCGCCAGCACCGCACGCCGCATCGCCGGGGTGTGCCGGCCTGTCCACAGATTGCGAAGGACCATCATGATTCCCATTCTCCTGACCGGCCCGCAGATCGAGCCGGTGACGCTCGCCGATATCAAAGGCTATCTGCGCCTCGACGGCAATGACGAGGACAGGCTGCTCCACTCCCTTATCACAGCCGCGCGGCTCATGGTCGAGGCCGAAAGCGGACGCTGCCTCATCGGCCAGACGTGGAGGCTCGTGATCGACCGCTGGCCGGGCGGCGGCTGCATCCGGCTGCCGCTGTCGCCGGTGTCCGGCATCGTCGGGGCGCGGGTATTCGACGGCGATGGGGTTGCATCGTCCCTGGAGGCCGATGCGCTGCGGCTGGACCGGGGTGCGGACCCCGCCGTCATCGCCGTGGCGGGAACGGTGGTTCATCCCGGGCGGCCCTTCGCCGGCATCGAGATCGACGTGCGTGCCGGATATGGCGAGGGCATGGGCGACGTGCCGCCACCGTTGCGGCAGGCGGTGCGCGTCATCGTGGCGCGCTGGTTCGAGCTGCGCGGCGACTGGCCGGAGCAGGTGCCGGCCATTCCGCCGGAAGCGCGGGCGATGATCGCGCCCTACAGGCGAGCGAGGCTGTGACATGGCGCGCACAGGCAGAACCAGAGCCGCCGACATCGGCCTGCGGCGGTTGCGCTTCGCGCTGGAACGGCCGGTCGAGGAAGCGGATGGCGCGGGCGGGGTGGTGCGCCGCTTCGCGCTCTGCGCCTTCGTGTGGGGGACGTTGACGGCCATCGCGGCATCGTCGTCCGCCGCGCGCGATGTCGGGGACAGGCCGGATCTGGCGGCGCGATACCGGGTCGCGATGCGCTGGTGCCGTGGCATCGACGGGCGCAGCCGCTTGCGGCTGGGCGAACGGGTGTTCGAGGTGCTCTCCGTCGTCGATCCGGACGGGCGGCGGCGCGAACTTGTCATCGTCGTGCAGGAGGTGACGCCGTGAGCGCTGATTCAGTGAAAGGGCCGGTGCTGGCGCTGCGTGAAGCCATCGTGGCGCGGCTTGCCGGTGACGAGGCGCTTGTCGGGCTGCTCGGCGGCAAACGACTTTATGACGAGCCGCCGCGCGGCATCGGCGGTGTGTATGCCGTGCTGTCGGATACCCGCTCGCGGGATTGGTCCACCGGCTCGGACAGCGGGTGCGAGCAGGATTTCGCCATCAGCGTATGGGCGCACGCGGGCGGGGCGCGGTCGGCACTGCTGGCGGCGGCGCGGATCGAGGCATTGTTGCATGACACGCCGCTGACGCTGGACGGCCATCGGCTGGTCAATCTGCGCGTGACCAGTGCGGAAACACGCCGCGACGAGCGCGCCAACCGCTCGCGCACGGTGCTGCGGCTGCGGGCCGTGACCGAAGCCGTTGCGGACAACTCTTCCGGCAATTGATGGAGAACCCGATGGGAGCCCAGAAAGGCAAAGACCTGCTGCTGAAGGTGCGGCAGGGAACGGGGGCGTTCGTGACCGTGGCGGGCCTGCGCGCCCGGCAGATCGCGTTCAACGCCGAAACCGTGGATGTGACGCACGCAGAATCGGCCGGGCGGTGGCGGGAGCTGCTGGCCGGGGCAGGGGTGCGACGCGCGGGGGTGACGGGCTCCGGCGTGTTCAAAGATGAAACCTCGGATGAACTGGTGCGGCAGAGCTTCTTCGATGGCGCGATCCTGACATGGCAGGTGATCATGCCGGATTTCGGCAGGGTCGAGGGGCCGTTTCAGGTGACGACGCTTGAATATCGCGGCGATCACGCTGGCGAAGTGACGTTCGACCTGTCGCTGGAATCCGCCGGGCAACTGACGTTTACGGCGATATGAGGCGGATCATGGTCAATCGTAGACGCGGCGAGATCGCCGCCGAACTCGACGGCAGAACATGCAGGCTGGTGCTGACGCTCGGTGCGCTGGCGGAGCTGGAAGACGCTTTCGGCGTCGCGGACCTCGCGGCGCTTGGCGAGCGGCTGGCGGCGGGCAGGCTCTCTGCGCGCGACATCGTGCGCATCCTGCAAGCCGGGCTTCACGGCGCGGGGGAGGATGTCGACGTTGCAGCGCTGCCCGTGGCGGCGGCGCTGCCGGACTATGCCCGCGCGGTGGCGGAACTGCTTGCCGCCACTTTCGGGGAACCGGGCGCGACGCCGGACCCTCGCAAGCCGTAGACGCCGGATGCGCACAAGCCGGGGCGCGGCCCTTCCCCTGGGATGAGGCCATGCGTCTTGGCTTTGGTGTTCTGCGGCTTTCCCCGCGCCAGTTCTGGGGCATGACCGCGCGCGAACTCGCGGCGGCGGCGCTTGCCGTCTACGGGACGCCCGTCGCGGCGCTCGGCGCCGATGGGCTTGCGCTGCTGATGCGCGCCTTCCCCGATGATGAGCAGGATGAGGAATGAGAAGCTATGCCCGCCGATTTTCATGACGTGCGTTTTCCGCTCGATGTCGCGCTCGGTGCGACCGGCGGGCCGGAATGGCGCACGGATGTCGTCACGCTCGGCTCCGGCGCTGAGCATCGCAACGCGCGCTGGGGCCGCTCGCGGCGGCGCTACAATGCCGGATACGGCGTCAAGACGCTCGATGCGCTGCACGCGGTGCTGGCCTTCTTCGAGGAACGGCGCGGCAGATTGTTCGGCTTCCGCTGGCACGACCGGCTGGACGGGCGCTCGTGCGCGCCGCAGCAACAACTCGGCGCGGGCGATCAATGGCTGGCGCATGGCGACGGCGCGGCGCGGACGTTCCAACTGGTGAAGCGCTATGGGACGCACTTTTCGCCCTATGTGCGGCGGATCGGCAAGCCGGTGGCCGGCAGCGTGGTCGTGGCGGTTGCCGGTGCGCCGCTGCCGCCCGCCGCGGTGAGCGTGGACGCCGCAACCGGGCTGGTCACGCTGGCCGCAGCGCCACCGCCGGGGGCGGATGTGACCGCCGGTTTCAGCTTCGACGTGCCGGTGCGGTTCGATACCGACGCGCTCGACATTGACCTTGCGGCCTTTGCCGCCGGGGTCATCCCCGCCATTCCGCTCGTCGAAATCATCGATTGAAGGATATGCCATGCGCGATATTCCTGAAAACCTCGCTACGCATCTGGGCGAGGGCGTCACGACGCTTGCCCGCTGCTGGAAGCTGCTGCGCCGCGACGGCGTGGTGGCGGGATTTACCGATCACGACCGAGACCTGACGTTCGCGGGAGTCACTTTCCGTGCCCGCTCCGGGCTGGAGGCGGCGGAGGCGAGCGCGGAACTCGGCTTTGCCGTTGGCGGCGGGGAGGTGGCGGGCGTGCTCTCCGCCGCCAGCATCGCGGAGGCCGATGTCGCGGCCGGGGCCTATGACGACGCGACCGTCGAAACATGGCTCGTCAACTGGAGCGACGTTGCCGAGCGGGTGTTGCTCGACGTGGCTTCCATCGGCGAGATCCGGCGCACGGAACATGCCTTCACGGCAGAGCTGCGCGGTGTGATGCATCGCTATGACGAGGAGCGCGGGCGCGTCTACCGCGCGGATTGCGCCGCCACGCTTGGCGATGCGCGCTGCCGGGTGGCGCTGGATGCACCGCACCTGCATGCCGCCGGGACCGTGACGGCGGTGGACGGAGCATTGGGATTGTCCAGCCCCGTGCTCGCCGGTTTCGCGGATGGCTGGTTCACCGGCGGCGCGTTGCGCTTCGCCAGCGGCGGCAACGCGGGGGCGGTGATCGAGGTGCGGGCGCATATCGGATCGTCGCTGCAACTGTGGGTGGCGACGGCGCGGCCCATCGCCGTTGGGGATGCGTTCCATGTTACGGCAGGGTGCGACAGGAGCTTCGCCACCTGCCGGGCGAAATTCGGCAATGCCGTCAATTTTCGCGGTTTTCCGCATATGCCGGGCAACGACTTCGTCATCCGCTATCCGTTGCAGGGCGAGCCGGGGTTCGACGGCGGGAGCCTCTTCCGATGACGACGCGTATGCGGATCGTGGAAGAGGCGCGCGGCTGGATAGGCACGCCCTACATCCATCAGGCGATGCTGAAGGGCGTGGGCTGCGACTGCCTCGGGCTGGTGCGCGGCGTGTGGCAGGCGCTCTATGGCCAGCCGCCGGAAATGCCGCCGCCCTATACGCCGGACTGGGCCGAGGCGGGCGGGGTCGAAACGCTGCGCGATGCGGCGCTGCGCCATCTCGTGCCCGTGCCGGAGGGGCGGATCAGGGCCGGCGATGTGCTGCTGTTCCGCTGGCGGGTGCATGTGCCGGCCAAGCATCTTGCCATCGCCGCGGGGGAGGATGCGGCGGTGTCGATGATCCATGCGCACGACGGCGGGTGCGTCTGCGAGGTGCCGCTCTCGGACTGGTGGCGGCGGCATCTTGCGTATGCGTTCGCGTTTCCCGGTGTCATTGACGATTGAAGGGATGCGCCATGGCGACTCTGGTGCTTCAGGTGGCGGGCGCTGCCGTCGGCGGGCTGATCGGCGGGCCTGCCGGGGCCATCGCCGGGCGGGCGCTCGGCGGTATCGCGGGGGCGATGATCGACACCTCGCTGCTGTCTTCCGGCAGCGGCGGGACGAAACACACCGAGGGGCCGCGCCTGGCCGACATGGACGGGTTGACCTCGACGGAAGGCGCGCCGGTGCCGCGCGTCTACGGACGGGCGCGGATCGGCGGGCAGCTCATCTGGGCGACGCGGTTTCAGGAGGAAGCGACGCATGACGTGAGCCGCTCGCCAGCCAGCGGCGGCAAGGGCGCGATGCGCGGCAAGGCCAGCGTCACCACAACCTACAGCTATTACGCCAATCTTGCCGTTGGGCTGTGCGAAGGGCCGATCGGGCAGGTGCGCCGCGTGTGGGCGGACGGCAAGGAGCTGGAGCCCGAAATCGGCTATCGCGTCTACGGTGGCACGGAGGATCAGCCGCCGGACCCGCTCATCATCGCCAAGGAGGGGGCGGACAACGCGCCCGCCTATCGCGGCCTTGCCTATGTGGTGTTCGAGCGGCTGCCGCTGGCGGCGTTCGGCAACCGGGTGCCGCAGTTCTCGTTCGAGGTGGTGCGCCCGCTCGACGGGCTGGGCGGGCAGATCCGGGCGATCCAGATCATTCCGGGGGCGTCGGAGTTCGCCTATGAAACCGCCGCCGTGGTGCGGATCGTCGAGCCCGGTGTGTCGCGCATGGAGAACATGCACCAGCAGGGCGGCGTCGCGGATGTGGTGGCCTCGCTGGATGCGCTTGCGGTGGTGTGCCCCAATCTGGAGCGCGTCTCCATCGTCGCGAGCTGGTTCGGGGATGATCTGCGGGCCGGGAACTGCACCGTCGCGCCGCGCGTGGAGTACAACCTCAAGAATACCACCGGCAGCTTCTGGACAGTGGCCGGCTTGCGGCGTTGGCAGGTGAAGGAGGTCAGCCGCCTGAACGGTGCGCCCGCTTATGGCGGAACGCCTTCCGATGCGTCAGTCATTGCGCTGATCCGCGAGGCGAAGCGGCGCGGCTGGCAGGTGATGCTGTATCCGTTCGTGATGATGGACGTGCCGCCCGGCAATGCCCTGACCGATCCCTACACGGGCGGACGGGGCCAACCGCCGTATCCATGGCGCGGGCGCATTACCTGCGATCCCGCGCCGGACCGGGCCGGAACCGTGGATGGCACGGCGGCTGCCGCTGCGCAGGTGGCGCGGCTGTTCGGGCCGGCGAATGGCTGGGGGTTGCGGCGGCTGGTGCGCCACTACGCTGCCCTTGCGATGGAGGCGGGCGGGGTGGACGCGTTCGTCATCGGCTCCGAGATGGTAGGGCTGACGCGCGTGCGCTCCGGGGCAGGGGTGTATCCGGCGGTGGCCGAATTGCAGGCGCTGGCCGGGGAGGTGCGCGCCATCGTCGGCGGCGGAATACGCATTACCTATGCCGCGGACTGGACGGAGTATGGCGCGCATGTGCGCGACGGCGGGGCAGAGGTGCGCTTCCCGCTGGACCCGTTGTGGGCCGACCCGGCCATTGACGCCGTGGGCATCGACTTTTATCCGCCGCTGTCCGACTGGCGCGACGGCGACGGCCATGCCGACGCGCGGGAGGCGGCATCCGTTTACGATCTCGATTATCTGACACGGCGCGTGACCGCCGGCGAGGGATACGACTGGTATTACCCGGATGCGGCGGCGCGTGTCGCCCAGGTGCGGGCGCCGATTGCGGATGGGGCATATGGCAAGCCGTGGATGTTCCGTCAGAAGGATCTCGCCGGGTGGTGGAGCCATCCGCACGTCGAACGGGCCGGGGGTGTCGAAGTGGGCGCGACGGCGTGGTCGCCGGGCTCGAAACACATCTGGCTGACGGAAATCGGCATCCCGGCGGTGGACCGGGGAACCAATGGCCCCAACGTGTTTCCGGACCCCAAATCATCGGAATCGGCACGGCCGCCGTTCTCACGCGGCACGCGGGATGACCTCATCCAGACGCGTGGCTTGCAGGCGATCATCGGTGCTTACGGTTCCGGCGTTACCCCTGCCAATCCGATGTCGCCGCTCGACGGGCTGCCGATGGTGGACGCCAGCCGGCTTTACGTCTGGACTTGGGACGCACGGCCCTATCCGGCGTTTCCCGCGCTCACCGATGTCTGGCGCGACGGCGAGAACTGGGAAACGGGACACTGGCTGACCGGCCGGCTCGACGGGCTGACGTTGCAGGGGCTGGTGGAAATCGTACTCGCCGATTGGGAACTGGGCGGGGCGCAGGTGACGCTCGACGGGGAGCTTGACGGCTATGTCATCGACCGACCGATGTCGGCGCGGGCCGTGCTCGAACCGCTGGCGGCGGCCTTCGGCTTCCATGCTGTGGCAAGCGGCGGGCGGGTGCGGTTCCGGCATAACGCCGGGCCGCCGGTCGCGGCGCTGACGGAGGGGGAGATCGTGCCGGATCGCGACGGGGCGGGCATCGCCCTGCGGCGGGCGCAGGAGACGGATCTGCCTTGCGAGATCAGGCTGGGCTATACCGATGGCGACCGCGACTATCGCCGGTCGGCGGCGTTGTCGCGGCGGCTGGCGGTGGGAAGCCGCCGCACGGAAGGGCGCGACCTTGCTGCCGTGATGCGACCGGGACTGGCGCAGCACCTGGCGGATATCGGTTTGCAGGCTGTCTGGGTGGGGCGCGAGACGGCGACGTTCGCCCTGTCGCCCCGCCACGCCGCGCTGGAGCCGGGAGATGTCATCGCCTTGCCGGTGGATGGCGGGACGCGGCCATTCCGGGTGTCGCGCATCGCAGACGGGGCTGTGCGGCAGGTGGAGGCTTTTGCCGTCGCCCCATCGCTGGAGCGGGGCGCGGTGCCGCATCTACCGCGGCACAGACCGTCCGTGCCGGCGCTGCCGGGGCCGCCTGACGTGACCGTGCTGGACCTGCCTGTCGCCACGGGATCGCCGCCGGTGTTGCAGGCGCTGGCGGTGTTCGCCGATCCGTGGCCATCGCGGGAGGCCATCTGGCGCTCCGGCGACGGGGCGGGCTTCGCGCTGCATGCGGTGGCGGAACTGCCGGCGATCACCGGAGAGACGCTGACCGATCTGGGGCCGGGGCCGCTGTGGCGGTTCGACGATGGCAACAGTGTCGATGTGCGGCTGCGGGGCGGGCTGCTCGCCAGCATCGACGATGCAGCGCTGCTGGCTGGCGGCAATGTCATCGCCGTCGCCGGGTCGGACGGTCGCCACGAGGTGCTGGGCGCAGGCCGTGCGGAACTGGTGGCGGATGGCGTGGTGCGGTTGTCGCGCCTGCTGCGCGGGCTTGGCGGTTCCGAACCGGAGGCGGCGCGGCATGTCGCGGCAGGGGCGCGGGTCGTGGTGCTGGACAGCGCGCTGGTGCCGCTGACCACGGATGTCGCCGATATCGGCAGGCCGTGGCTCTATCGTGTCGGCCCGGCGTCGAGCGACCATGCGGGGCCGATGGTGGTGAACCTCACCGCTGCCGCAACGGGCGAGGCGCTGAAGCCGTTCGCGCCGGTGCATCTGCGGGCGCGGCGAGTGCCGGAGGGCGTCGTGCTGTCGTTCATTCGGCGCACACGCGTCGGGGGCGACAACTGGGAGCTGGCGGACGTGCCGCTGTCGGAAGAGCGCGAGGCATATGAGATCGACATTCTCGCCGGAGGTGCGGTGCGGCGCACGCTCACCGGCGGGGCAGCGGCCATGCTCTATGAAGCGGCGGCGGAACTGGCGGATTTCGGTGCGCCGCAGAGCCTGTTGACGATTTCGGTTTTCCAGATGAGCGCGGTTGTGGGGCGGGGCTCTGCCGCGACCGCGACATTGCAAGTGCGCTGAAGTTGCAAGTGCGCTGAAGGAGCGCCCTGAAAGGACAATCATCATGAGTGAGACGACGAAACTGCGCCTGCCGTTGCTGGCGGCGGCGCAGGCGCAGAAACACGTCACCCATAACGAGGCGCTGCAGAAGCTCGACGCGCTGCTGCATCTGGAGGTGCTTGACCGACATCTGGCCGCCCCACCCGCCAGTCCGGCGGACGGGGATCGCTACATCGTCGGCGCGGGGGCGAGCGGCGCGTGGGCTGGTGAGGACGGCCATGTCGCGGCGTGGCAGGACGGTGTGTGGCGTTTCTTCGAGCCGCAATCGGGCTGGCGTGCCTTCGTGCGCGATGAGGCGACGCTTTATGTGAAGGCGGAGGGCGGCTGGGTTGCCGTGGGCGGCGGCGGTGGTGGCGGGGCGTTGCAGCATGTCACGCTGCTGGGCATCGGCACCGAGGCGGATGCGCAAAACCCGTTCTCGGCGCGGATCGGCAAGGCGCTGTGGGCGGCGACCGAAACATCGCAAGGCGGCACTGGCGATCTGCGCTACACGTTCAACAAGCAGGATGAGCCGAACGTTCTGTCGCTGCTGTTCCAGAGCGGCTGGACGGCGCGGGCGGAGGCCGGCCTGATCGGCGATGACGATTTCCGCATCAAGGTGTCTGCGGACGGTCTGGCGTGGCGGGATGCCATGCATGTCGATGCCACTTCCGGGGCCGTATCGTTTCCGCAAGGTGTCAGTCCCCGGCCGTGGGTGACGCTGGCGGACGCGCCCGTCATCGCCATCGACGCGGCTGCCGGTGACAGCTTCCGCGTCTCGGCAAGCGGGGCGCGCACGGTGGCGAGGCCGGACAATCTGGCGGACGGAGTGCGATTTTTGCTGCGCATCGTCAACACGGCGGCAGTCAGCCTGACCCTCGATGCCGTCTTCGTACCGTGGTCCGGCACCGTGCCGGTGTTCCGCACTGCCGCCGGGGCCGCGAACACGATCGACTGCGTCTATGACGCGGCGGCGGGCAGCATTTTTTATGCATGGTACTGATCCGGAGATGTCATGAGCGATGAAACACACCATTGCGTGACACGGCCATCGTCATGTCACGATCCCTTGTCGCGCCAGGATCCATTGTCGCGCCACGATCTCTGCATCCGGCGCGGCGACAGCGCCGTCGTCACCTTGCGCTTCGGCACGCTGTCGCAAACGGGGGTGAAGGAGGTTCTCGACCTCTCCGGCAGTGACATCGTGCTGGAGATCGACTGGCCAGGTGGCCAACTGGAACGCCGTTCCGGTAACGGGTTGACGCTTGACGGGCCTGGCGGCGTCGTAACCTGGCGGGCAACCCCGGAGGAAACGCTGGCGCTGCCGGAAGGCAGAACCGCCACGTACTGGCTGATGCGCGACATGCCGGATGGCGAGCGGCGAACACTGCTCGCCGGGTATGTCATCGGTGAGGGATTTGTCAGCGAGACAGGAGGGCCGGCGCATGATTGAACCGGAGAATGACGGCATCCTGACCGTAGAGGTGCTCATATCCGGGCCGCAGGGGCCGCGCGGGGAAGCTGGACCGGAAGGGCCGGCAGGGCCTGTTGGTCCACCCGGCCCACAAGGCAGTCAGGGCGAGCCGGGGCCACGCGGCGCGAGTTTCGATGTCGATGTGACCGGGCCATTGGCCACGCGCGATCTGTATGACGGGGAGGCTGCGGGGTTCGCGCTCCTCGCCAGCGATGCCGGCCAGCTTTATATCCGCGAAGGCGCTGCCGGATGGTCTGACGGGATATCCTTCGGCAAGGGCGATCCCGGTGCTCAGGGGCCGTCTGGCCCTGCGGGGGTGCAAGGCCCGCAAGGCGAGACCGGGCCGCAAGGGCCGAGGGGTGACGCGGGGCAAAGCTTCAGCGTCAACGTCGTCGGCGTGCTGGTGGATCGTCCTTTATATGATGGCGAGGCAGCCGGATTCGCCTTTCTCGCTTCCGATGTCGGCCAGCTTTACATCCGCGAAGGCGCTGCCGGGTGGTCTGACGGGATATCCTTCGGCAAGGGCGATCCCGGTGCCCAGGGGCCACCCGGTCCTGCGGGTTTGCAAGGCCCGCAAGGTGAGATCGGCCCGCAAGGTCCGAAGGGCGAGCCGGGTGTGCAGGGGCCTGCCGGGCCAACGGGGGCAACGGGGCCAAAAGGCGCAGCAGGGCCGCAAGGGCCAGTAGGCGCGGCGGGGCCACAAGGGCCTAAAGGCGATGATGCCGCTATCACTTTCGCCACAGACGAGCAGACGAAAACCGGCACCGCGACTGCCTTGTCCACGCATCCGGCCGGCGTGGCATCTGCGGTGCAAGCCGGGTCGTGGATATACGCCGCCGCAAGCGGCAGCGCCAACGCTATCACGATCACGCTCTCACCCGCGCCGGCGACACTGGGGGCGGGAATGCGCGTCGCCTTCATGGCGGCGGTTGCGAATACCGGCACCGTTACCCTCAACGTCAATGGGCTTGGCGCGGTTTCGATGCGCGACAGCAACGGCAGCGTGCTGAGAGCCGGGGACATCGCGGCCGGGAATCTCTACCCTGCCGTTTATGACGGCACCTGGTGGCGGTTGATGTATCCGTTCCAGTCCACCGTTGATCGTGCCGGCTTGCTGGAACTGGCGACCAATGCGGAAACCCAGAGCGGCACCGACAGTGTTCGCGCCATAACGCCAGCCGGTCTCGTATCGCGGACGGCGACGGAAGGGCGCACCGGCCTTGTAGAGCTGGCGACCGCCGCCGAGGTTGCGGCGCTGGCGGATACGGCGCGGGCCATTACGCCGGCCGGGCTTGCGTCGGTGTTCACAGCGTCGAAAGCTCTGGGCGGTTATCAGAAGCTGCCCGGCGGCCTCATCCTGCAATGGGGAACGTCAGTGGTGACGACGGGCGCCGCCGGCGAGGTCGCCGTTTATTATCCGGCAGCCTTCCCGACCGATACCCTGTCGGCTGTCGCATGGAACGGCTATGCGGCCTCCGGTGCGCTGAACATCAATAATTTCAGGGCCGGAGGCGAGTGGCCCAAACCGACCGGATTTGCGGTGCAGGTGTGGAGCATCCAGTCCTCAGCATGGCTGGCCAGCGCGACAGTTCGCATCGACTGGCAAGCGGTGGGCCACTGAAGGAGATTGCGATGAATGTTTACGCTCATGTCGTTGACGGCGCTCTGGCCGGTTTTTACGCCGCAGACATTCACAAGCCGCCGCTGCCTCTAAACGCTAAGGCCAAGGTTCTGGCTGCATGGCATGCCGACCCGCGGCCGCCCATGCCCGAGGGCGTGGTTGCCATTTCGGATGACGATCATCGGCGCTGGGTGGCTGATCAGACTTTGATCCTCGATGGAGATCGGCTGATGCACGCGCCGTAACTCTGTACGCCGTAATTTGAAATAAGCGCCGCTGCCTGGTTCAGCGGTTTTTTGTTGCCCGGCTCAAACCGGGTTTTTTCGGATGCCCGTTTTTTCTTTGCCTGGGGATCATCATGACACGGAAAATCACCGGCTACTGCCTTGAGAAGCTGAAGCAATGGGAGGGCTTGCGCCTCGCCGCGTATCAGGACAGCGGAGGGGTCTGGACTATCGGCTATGGCCACACAGGACGGGATGTCTATCGAGGCAGGACGATTACAGCGGCGGAGGCCGAAAGTCTCCTCGTTGCTGACGTGGCACGCTTCGAACTTGCGGTCGACGGAGCCGTGAAAGTGCCGCTCTCCGACAACCAGTTCGGCGCGCTGGTGTCGCTGGCGTTCAATATCGGGGCAGGGGCTTTCGTGCGTTCTACACTGGTGAAAAAGCTCAATGCGGGCGACTACGATGCGGTGCCCGCGCAACTGGCGCGCTGGGTGCACGCCGGCGGAAAACGAGTGCAGGGGCTGGTTAACCGCCGGGCGGCGGAAGCTGGTCTGTGGGCGACGAATGCTTTCGTCGCATCGGCGCCGGTCCCGGCCTCGCTACCGGCAGCGCCCGTGATTACGGGGGAGTCGGCTGCTGTCACCGCCGGTTTGCTGTCCGCAATCGCCGCTGCTGCCAGTGAGCCGGGGCCATTGCAGTGGATGTTCGGCGCCCTGCTTGTCTTGTCCTACGGTGCGAGCGCGCTGCTGTGGGTGAAAGCGCGATTCGACACGCAATAGAGCCGTTGCGGTAAAGTCATGATATGCGGGGGCGCTCTTGACGTGGCGATAATCTTCAATATCCCGGGTGTCGTTGATTGTCGCCCCCGTATCACCATATTGGCGCGGCAGATGGTGCCACAGACAGATATGCCGGGTGAGTCAGGTTCATGCAGCCGTCCCTTGAGGAAATACTCGATAATTTCGCCTTTCTCGACGACTGGGACGACAGGTATCGCTACCTGATCGAACTGGGCCGAATGCTGGAACCGCTGCCGGAAGATGCGCATACCGACCGCAACAAGGTCCACGGCTGCGCCAGTCAGGTTTGGCTCGACGCGAAAGTCGAGAACGAGCCTGAGGGCGCGCCGCGGCTGATCTTTCGCGGTGACAGCGATGCCCATATCGTGCGCGGGCTTATCGCGCTTGCATTCGCGATCTATTCCGGCCGCCCAGCGAGGGATATTCTCCAGACCGATGCCTTGCCCATCTTCGATCGCCTCGGCCTTGGCGCGCACCTGACGCCGCAACGCTCCAACGGACTGCGATCCATGGTGGACCGGATCAAGGCGGATGCGCGTGTAGCGGCAGCGGGCTGAAACGGAGGCCGCGCTATCTTTCGCCCACCCGACGGTGTGAAATTATCCACAGGGTTCGGGTATGCGGCAAAAGATTTCACCAAGCCCCGTTGACAGTCCGAGAGCGGTTTCGTAGATAGACATCCTCGCTTGACGGCGAGCCCAGGTGGCGGAATTGGTAGACGCGCTGGTTTCAGGTACCAGTGACGCAAGTCGTGGAGGTTCGAGTCCTCTCTTGGGCACCATTCATCCTGATTATCCCTAAGGGGAGGATGAATGACAAAGCAAAGCCATACGGCATCATCCTAAAAATCAGATAGTGCGATCACGGCAGACGATCTCTGCCGTACTCCATCCATGTCCAGCCAAGGCAGTGTAGCCATTCTCCTGTCCATGACGCGGATTCGGGGTGTTCGCGCAGGCCGGGTTCCGGGCGATTTGCAAGCCATGGTTCCTTCGGCGGCAGGGTGGCTTGCGTTGCCAGCGGCGTGCTTGCGCTGCGGTGCATTTCACGCCACAGGGCCAGTCCCGAGGTTGGGCCACGTGCCACGCCCGCGGTCAGAATCGGCATGCGGCGCGTCGTGTTGCCGAACCAGAGCGTGACCTTCAAATCATCCCGGTAATGCGAGCCGTCGATGACGTACTCGCCCGCTCCCGGAACCGGGAGTACGCTCCCCAGAAGAACGCCGTCGAGCAATTCCGCGCAGATGTCGATGGATTTATCTGAGACGGTATCACGGGAAATGACGGTAATTTCCCCGGTTGCCAAAGAAATTTTCTGCAATATATCCATCGTACTGTTTTCTGAAACCTCGCAATTTGACGGGTTGATACGGTCGGGAAGCCACGCATGCGGCGTTTTCGTTTCTACCGTTGATGATAACCTGCGTTTAATTCGAAGTGGCGACTTGAACGCAAACTGCTCTGGATTCTCCGTTCTTGCCAGCGAAACGCCGACAAAAATCGAAGCGTTTTCTTTAATATGGGCTGAATGCTTGTTTAGCTGAAGAAAGCGCTCGATATCAATTTCTTGCTCACCTGATTCTTGCAGATTTGAATATCGAAGGTTCGCTGTTTGCGGGACATGTTTCCCTGGTCATCGTGTCACTCATGAGCCGGCAATCTGTGATCAGGTTGTCAGCCTTGATATGGCCGGAGAAAAACGCAATTTTCCGCTATATACAATCTCAATTTCCGCGTTGAAACGGGATTTATGTTTATTGACATTCCAATACGGGGAATGATAGCTTTTTTGTAATAAGATATTTTTGTCAGCGCATTGCTGAATGGACGTCCGATCTTGATTACCCTAAGTCATGCCAAAAAGCTGTTCTCGACGTCATCCGGAGCGATCACAGCGCTTGATGATGTCACGCTGACTGTCGAGCGTGGGCAGATTTTCGGCATCATAGGCTATAGCGGCGCCGGTAAAAGCACGCTCATACGCTTGTTGAACGGTCTTGAGCGTCCTGACAGCGGTTCTGTGATCGTCGGCGATCTCGACCTTTCCGTGGCATCCGAGGCGCAACTGGCGCGGGCGCGTCCCAAGATCGGCATGATCTTTCAGCATTTCAACCTGCTATGGTCGCGTACCGTGGCGGGCAACATAGCCTTCGCGCTGGAAATCGCCGGGGTCGACAAAAGCGCCATCCCGGCGCGCGTTGCGGAATTGATCCGTCTCGTCGGCCTGGAAGGGCGGGGTGGGGCCTATCCCTCCCAGCTCAGTGGCGGCCAGAAGCAACGCGTCGGCATCGCGCGCGCGTTGGCGAACCGCCCCGATGTGCTGCTGTGCGATGAAGCGACATCTGCGCTCGATCCTGAAACCACCGATTCCATCCTCGATCTGCTGCTGAGCATCAACCGGCGTTTTAATCTTACCATCGTGCTGATTACGCATGAAATGCACGTGGTACGCCGCATCTGCGACGTCGTGGCGGTGATGGAAGCTGGCCGGATCGTGGAGCAGGGGACCGTGGCGGAGCTTCAGGCCAACGCGAAACAGCCAGTCACGCGCCGTTTTCTGCGTCAGTTGACCGAAGATGCCGAGGCGCAGGAACTGGACGAGGGGTTTGATCCTTACGCGGTCGACATCGGTTCTGGCGCGCTCGTCAGGCTTGTGGCTTCGGGGGCTGGCGCGCGCGATCTCGTGCTGGCCGATGTGGCGCGGCGGTTCAATCTGTCTCTCGATATCGTGCATGGACATTTGTCCTTTACGCGTGAGGGCGCTTCAGGGGAACTTTATGTCGAGGTGCCGGCCAAGGGGCAGGAGCTAGTCGAGGTTCTTGCGTGGCTCGCCGAGCGCGATATCGCTGCCGAAATCGTGCGGCGCGGATAAGGAAAACCATGCTCGAAGCGCTCTTTCCTCACGTCCGGCTCGATTCGCTGCTCCAGGCGACCTATGACACCATCTATATGACGGCGCTCGCCGGTGCGGCGACGTTCATTCTCGGCCTGATTCTGGGCGCGCTGCTGTTTCTCACCGGGCCGGGGCAGTTGCTGGCCAATCGTTTCGTTTATGGCCTGCTGTCCATGTTCAGCAACGTCTTCCGGTCCATCCCCTTCATCATCCTGATCGTGTTGCTCATACCGTTCACCAAACTGCTCGTCGGGCGGATTTTGGGCGTTAATGCTGCGCTGCCTGCGCTTATCGTCGGTGCGGCACCGTTCTACGCCCGGCTGGTGGAGATTGCCTTTCGCGATGTCGACAGAGGCGTGCTGGAGGCGACACGCGCCATGGGAGGCGGCATTTTTACCACCGTCTTCAAGGTGCTTATCCCCGAGTCCTCACCTGCGCTTGCAGCCGGTCTGACGGTGACGCTGATTTCGCTCGTCGGCTTCACGGCCATGGCCGGTGTCATCGGCGCCGGTGGCCTTGGGCATCTCGCCTATCTGGAGGGTTTCCAGCGCAACAATGCCGATGTCACGCTGGTAGCGACGGCGATGGTTCTGGTCATCGTTTTCATCATCCAGTTCGTTGGTGATGCCGTGACGCGGAGGCTCGATAAGCGCTGAATTATCTTCAAGCAAAGTGAATGCTGGTTTGCTTGCAGAAGAGGCGTCGTAAAAATTTCCCGAATAGATTGGGATTTCGTGGATTATCGTTCATTCAACTGAAGGAAGCCGCTATGATCAAAGCTCTTGTTTCCGCAGCCGTGCTCGGCGCTATAACGTTTGCTGCTCCGGCATTTGCCCAAACCAAGCTGACGGTCGGGGCATCGTATGTACCCCACGCCGAAATTCTTGAACAGGCCAAGCCTATTCTGGCCGAGCAGGGCATTACGCTGGAAATCGTACCGTTCCAGGACTACATCCTGCCGAACACCGCGTTGGCCTCTGGCGAGATCGACGCCAATTACTTCCAGCACACGCCTTATCTCAACTCGGTACTGGCAGATCACAAGGGCGATCCGACTTATGATTTCGTCAGCGCCGGCGCCATCCATATCGAGCCGATCGGTATTTATTCCAAGCGCGTCAAGAGCCTCAAGGATCTGCCTGAGAACGGCACTGTGATTCTGCGCGATGCGGTTGCCGAGGAAGGCCGTATTCTCTCGATTTTCGAGCGTGAGGGCGTCATCAAGCTGCGCGAGGGACTGACGCCGATTACCGCCCGCATCACCGATATCGTCGAGAACCCGAAAAACCTGAAGTTCCAGGCCAATGTCGAAGCCGGCCTGCTGCCGAAGGTGTATGAGAATGACGAAGCCGATGCGGTCGTCATCAACGCCAATTACGCGTTGGACGCGAAGCTTGATCCGGTGAAGGATCCGATCGCTGTCGAAAGCGGCGAGAACAATCCTTATGCAAACCTGATCGTCGTGCGTCAGGCGAATGCTGAAAAGCCTGAGATCAAGAAATTGGTCGAAGTCCTCCAGTCGAAGCCCGTTCACGACTTCATCCTGGAAAAGTACAAGGGCGCCGTTCTCCCGGTTAATGACTGATGCTGGCGCTTGCACGCGGGTCTGACCCGCATGCAGGCCAAGTTTGACTGGAAACCACCGAAACCCGCTCGGTGGTTTCCAGCATTGTTTTATACTTTGTTTTCAAGATACTCATCGGTGGCTTGCAGTGTCGCATAAGCGAACCCCAGCGCCGCCATTGCAGCGGCATGCACCTGGGCGGCCGGGATAACCTCACCGTTGAACTCAAGCGCACGCGTCGCAACCGCATCGTGGATGACGGTGACGGGATAGCCATAGTCCGCAGCCGCGCGCGTTGCGCCCTCGACGCACATATGGCTCATGGCCCCGGCAATGGTCACATCCGTAATGCCGTTATCGTCGAGAATGGCCTTCAAATCCGTTCCCTTGAAAGCATTGACGGCATTCTTGAGAACCACCGCCTCGCCATCGCGCGGTTGGACGGACGGATGAATGGCCGCGCCATCAGAGCCCGGCGCGAAGAACGGGGCGTCTGCGGACGCAAACTCATGCCGGACATGCACGACAAGATCTCCGCTTTGACGTGCGGCATCAAGCAGATGCGCGGCATTATCGGCCGCTGCCTCGATGTTTTCGAGCTCAAACTTGCCGCCGGAGAAGTAGTCGTTCTGCAAATCGATGACTATCAGTGCGCGTTTGCTCATATCATTCTCCCTGTCGAATTATCGCATGCCGCGCCCTGACTCTGGCGCGCTGGCGTTGCATGAGACCCCCGTCTGGTAGGTCGGCTGATCATAACCTGATGTATCGGGGCTTTTCCATGCCGCTCATGGCCCTATATCAAGATATAGATCGGTTTGCGTTTTGGGCACAAAGTGCCTGAAGGCAAGGTGTTCGGGAGTGGGAAGAGCGCGGTCTCTCGGCGAACGGTATAGAGGTTGGCATGGCATTGGTCTTCGATAACAGTTACGCCCGGCTGCCGGAGCCGTTTTTCGCCCGCCATCAGCCCATGCGCATGCAAAAGCCTGAACTGGTGCTGTTCAACGCGCCGCTCGCGGATGAACTGGGGCTGGATCACGAAGGGCAATCTCCCGATGATCTGGCCGCAATGCTTGGCGGCAATGCGCTGCCGGACGGCGCCGACCCGGTTGCGATGGTTTATGCGGGGCACCAGTTCGGCGGCTGGGTGCCGCGGCTTGGCGATGGGCGTGCGCTGCTTCTTGGCGAGGTCGTGGATGTGAATGGTGTGCGCCGCGACCTTCATCTGAAAGGCTCTGGGCCGACGCGATTTTCGCGCAGGGGCGACGGCCGCGCGGCGCTCGGTCCCGTGCTGCGCGAGTTCGTCGTCAGCGAAGCCATGGCGCGGCTGGGCATTCCCACGACGCGCGCTCTGGCCGCAATCTCGACAGGCGATGAGATCATGCGCGAGACGCTGCTGCCGGGCGCTGCGCTGGTCAGGGTGGCCGAAAGCCATCTGCGGGTCGGGACGTTCCAGTACTTCGCCGCGGCGGACAATCTCGATGCGCTCCGTCTGCTGGCCGACTATGCCATTGCGAGGCTTTATCCTGAAATCGGTGACGGGCCTGAAAAATATAGATTGTTTCTGGAGGCGGTTATTCGCCGGCAGGCGCGGCTTGTTGCCGGATGGATGAGTATCGGTTTCATCCATGGTGTCATGAACACCGATAATACCTCTATATCCGGCGAGACGCTCGACTATGGGCCGTGTGCTTTCATGGATGTATTCGATTGGGGCACGGTTTTCAGCTCCATCGATGCGCAGGGGCGCTATGCTTATGGAAACCAGCCCAACATCGTCTATTGGAATCTGGCGCGTCTTGCACAGGCCATCATGCCATTGATGGCAGAGGATGCTGAAGCCGCTGCGGGTGAGGCGCAGGGGGCGCTGGATGTTTTCCCGGATCAGTATGAAGCGGCATGGCTGGCCGAAATGCGCCGCAAACTGGCGCTTGAAACGGCGCAGCCTGACGATCTTTCGCTGGTGCGTGATCTGCTGGTCGCGATGCGGGACAATGGTCTCGATTACACGCTGACATTTCGACAGCTAAGTAATGTGCTCGCTCCCGACAGATCGCCGGATGAGATGCCCCTGCCGATTGCGCTTGAACCATGGATTGCGCGCTGGCGCGGGCGGCTGGCCGGGGAGCGGACAGGAGACGCAGCCGCGCGAAGCGCCATGAAGCGTATCAATCCGCTCTATATTCCGCGCAATCACCTGGTCGAGGAGGTGATAGCCGCAGCCTATGACGGCGATTTGGGGCCAGTTCGTGCGTTGCATGACGTGCTCGCGGAGCCTTATGAGGAGCGCGCCGAACATGCCCGATACGCCCTTGCGCCGATGCCCGATCAAGTTGTGCCCGCCACTTTCTGCGGAACGTAAAACCAATTGTGCCGGCCCGAGGCTATCGCTGTGACGTGGCGCGATCAAATCCCCGTTGAACCTGCAAATATAATAAAAACATCGGCATAAAGACAAAAACCTTAACCCTGATCATTGACACTTTTAGTTCATGTTGGATGAATTCCCTCCGTACCGCATGAGTCAATGAAGAGGATCTGATTTTGCTTTACGTCGATATTCCCTCGCTTGCCGAGATCAAGGCCCTCAGCGAACTGCGCGCAGATGCCGTGGTGTCGATTTATCTGCCGACGACGCCGGTGACGCAGGAAAACGAGGCCAGCCGGATCGCGCTGGGTAACCTCATCAAGGCCGCTATCGGCCAGCTTGAGGAAGCCGGGTTCGACAAGCGTCGCCTGGGAGAACTGCGCGAGCAGCTTGAGCACCTGCGCGCCGATGACGAATTCTGGGTGCATCAGGCAAACAGCCTCGCCATCATCGCCACGCCGGACCAGTTGCGCACATACCGCCTCGCCAACCGGCTCACCGAGATTCTCGAGGTTTCCAACCGCGTCCACCTGAAGCCGCTGCTGCGCGCAGTAGCATTCCCGCACAGCGCTTACATTCTGTCGTTGTCGGAAAACAAGGTGGGGCTGGTGGAAATGTCCGCCGACTTGCCGCCACACCCGCTGTCCGTGTCGAAGTTCCCGGCCAGTGCGGCATCCGTTGCCGGCAAAAAATCTGTCAACGACCGTGCCACGGACGAGCGCAGCCACAACGGCAGCAGCCAGCGTCAGTTTCTGACGCAGTACGCCCGCAGAATCGACACTGCTCTTCGTGAGTTGGTGTCTGGCGGTGACGTGCCGGTTATTCTGGCCGCGGCAGAGCCGCTGGCATCCATCTATCGTAGCGTCAACTCCTATCCGAACCTGCTGCCGCAGATCATTGCCGGCAACACGGAGCATCTGACGCCGCTTGAGCTGGCCGATGCCGCCCGGCCTGTTCTGGACGCTCATTACGCAGCACAGATCGACGAGCAGAAGGCGCTTTTCTCCGCTCGGACAGGCGATCGCCGCACAACCACGGACGTCTCGGACGCAGCCCGCGCAGCGACCTTCGGACAGGTAGCGACGCTGTTCGTGGATATCGATGAAGTGCTGCACGGCACCGTTGACGATGGAACCGGCGAGGTGCATTTCGGCGAAGAAGGTCCGGATACCTATGGCATCGTCGACGAGATCGCCGTGCGCGTTCTCAACAGCGGCGGGAAGGTGCTGGCGGTGCGCCGGGTGGACATTCCTGGCGAAGGTTCGCTGGCTGCGATTCTGCGTTTCCCTCTCTGACGTTCAGCTGATTCCCTCCCGCCGCATGGTTATGCTCCATCGGCGGGAGGTCTTGCGTAATAAGTGTCGCGCGCGAGAATTTTGTCGAATCTTGAGTACGAATGTGTATACTTGCCTTTAGTTGCTGTTTTTAGAACTATTCGCAACTCTCATAAGTTTCGCGGAAGTATCGATTGGACAGAGAAGGCATGACGATGTCAGGCAATGGTGGTTACGGAAATCAATACTCGGGCCAGTATGGCGACCCCCGGCAGAACCGGCGCATCGATGCGCTTGATGTTCTCGAGGGAGTGCTGAAGGACGGGTTCAGTTTGTCCAATTTTACGCGTATCGCCCGCGCCAGCGGGTCGAGGTTCTGGCTGGGTGCTGCGGTTGGCGCTGGCCTTGTCGTCGTCGCGACGCGCCCGGATGTGCGTGCCGCTGTCTCCGGTGTTCTGCACGCCGGAGCAGCCGCAGCGGGCAGACAATCCACAAAACACGACATCTGAAACTCTGAGGGATTTCGACAGCATACGCTTACGTCATGCAAAGCTTTATACGCTTTGCGTGAAAGCGTCTTGTTGCGACATCCGGTCATTGACGGTGCCGGTACGAAGCAAGATTGGTTGAATAAAGCGGTTCATGGCGTGCAGGCTTGTCGATCTGTCATGCATGATCCCGGTCGTTGCGCCTTGCGCTCCCGGCCGGGAATCGTGTTCGTCCGGCGTTAAAGCAGTTTGCATTCAAGTCGATCCATCGAGCCAAACGCAAGTTGCCGTAAAATATAGAGTTTATAGCGCTCGTTCTCATTCCGTCAGAACATCCGGCGCTCTGACTGTATACTCAGGAGCAAAAGCATGTCGAACGATCATCGAAAAGAGCAGGAAATTCACTATCACTACCACTTTTATGGTGTGAATCCCCAGCAGATATTCGGTCCTGGCGCACAGGCCTCCGGAAATCCGGCTCAGCCCGCCGATCCTGCGCAGGCTGGCGTCCAGGGTAATCCGGGTGGCTTTGCCCCTCAGGGACCGGCTGGCGGCAACCCCTTCGGAGCGTCGGGAGCGCCCTTCGGCGTTCCTCCAGGCGCAGCTCCGCAACAGCCGTTTCAGGCCGGTGCTCCCCAGCCGAATGCGCATCAGCACCCCACGGCGGACTCCTTCATCAAGGGTCTTCTCGTCGGCGGCGGCGCGGCTTATCTGCTGACGAACGAAACGGCCCAGCGCACGATCCTGCGCACGGCCGTACAGCTCTGGAGCGTGGTGCAGGGCGGTTTCGAGGAACTGAAGGAGCGTCTTCACGACGCCGAGGCGGAAGTGGCTGCGGCCGATGAATCCGCCGATATCGCCGACGACGTGCAGGCGGCGGCTGAAGAGGCGCAGGAAACTCTGTCCGAAGGTGCCGACGCAGCCAGAGCGGCGGCCGATGGCGCTCGCGTGGATACGCCTCGTTTTCCTCGCACAGTGAGCTGATTGGCCATGCCGCGTATCGTCCATGAATTGCCGAACCGGCTCAGGCTGAGGTTCGGTCCCGCCGATGCGCGGCTTGAGAGAGCTGCGGGTGCGGTGCGTGATCTTGCCGGGGTTGCGGGCGTGCGCCTCAATCCCGGCGCGCGGACGCTGGTCGTGCAATATGATGGCGACCCTGCGACACGGGCGCGCGTCCTCGCGGACGCCGCCAACCCGCCCGAAAGAGCCTATCCGCTGATCGATGTGGATGGCACCGAGGGTGCTGAACTGGCGCTCGCCGGCGCCGCGGTTATCGCCTCGCTCGTGCTGCCGCGGCAGGCCGCCGGGGTCGTGACTGTCGCCAACATTGCCGGCACAGTCCTCAGCGGTGTGCATGCGGCGCTGACGTCGGGCCTCAAGGTCGAGGTGCTCGATGCGTTGGCAGTCGGGCTGCCGACATTGCGCGGACGTTTCGCCACGGCAAATTTTGCCCGCTTCCTCGTGGAGCTGGCAAACTACATTGAATCCACAACGGTCGAGCGCTCCGACGCTCTGCTGCGGAGCCTGTTGCATCGCAAGCCTGACGACGTTTGGGTGGAAGGGCCGGGCGGGCAGCTCATCCGCACGCCGTTCAACGATCTCAAGGGCGGAGAGCACATTGCCGTCGGTCTCGGCGAGACCGTGCCGGTTGATGGCGTGGTTGTGTCTGGCGATGCGTATGTCGACCAGTCCGCCGTCACCGGGGAAAGCCTGCCAATTCCGCGCGCGCCGGGCGGGGAAGTGCTCGCCGGCAGCATCGTCACGGACGGGCGGCTGGTGGTGCGGGCTGATCGCATCGGCGAGGCCACGGCAACCGGGCGGATCACGCGCTATATTCAGGATGCTCTGGAGCAGCCCGCCGAAATTCAGTCGATGTCCGACGCTCTTGCCGACAAGCGCGTGGGTATCACGCTGGCATCCGCGGCGGGCGTCTTCGCTTTGACGCGTGATTGGCGGCGTATCGAGTCGGTTTTCATGGTGGATTATTCCTGCACCGTGAAGCTGGGCACGCCCATCGTGCTGAAAACAGCCATGTATAATGCCGCGAAGAATGGTTGCCTTGTGAAGAGCGGCCAGACTATCGAGAATCTGGCCAATATCGATACTGTCATTTTCGATAAAACCGGCACGTTGACTCACAATACCTTGCAGGTCACGGATGTCGTGCCGCTGGCCGACGGCCTCACCGAAGAGCAGGCGGTTGCGATCGTTGCGTCGCTTGGTGAGCACACGACGCATCCCATCGCCCGCGCCGTGGTGCAACTGGCGAGAACGCAGAAGCTCGCTCATGTCGACCACGAGGAAGTCAACTTCATCGTCGGGCACGGCGTCGAAGGTGTGATCGACGGCGATACCATTCGCTTCGGAAGCCGCCATTATCTGGAAGATGACGAGCACGTCTCGTTCGCCCGCCAGCGGAAACTGGTGGAAACCTTCCAGGCAGAGGGCAAATCGCTTCTTTACGTGGCGCGCAACAACCGGCCGCTGGCGGTGTTCGCTCTGCGCGACCGGCTGCGGAACGAAGCCTATGATACCGTGCAGCGCTTGCGGGACATCGGCATCGAGCGCTGCGTGATGATTACCGGCGATCACCGCGCCAAGGCGCTTGCCTTCGGCGAGGCGCTCGGGTTGGATGAGGTGCATTACGAGCAGCAGCCGGAAGACAAGGCCGTAATCGTTGCGCGGCTGAAAGCTGAAGGGCGGCGGATCGCCTACGTTGGTGACGGCGTTAACGATGGCCCGGCGCTGATGACGGCTGATGTCGGTATCGCCATGCCGCGTGCCGCCGATATCGCCCGCGCGACGGCTGACATCATTCTGCTTGATGACAAGCTGGAGTCGCTCGTCACTGTGATCGACATTTCGCAGCGCGCGATGAAGCTCGTCGACTCCAACTTCAAGGTGGCCGTAGGCGCGAATTCCGCCATTCTCGCGGGTGCGGTGACCGGGGTGCTGCCCTCCATTGCCACGGCGGCGCTGCATAACGGCACGACTATCGGCGTTCTGGCGCGCTCGCTGCTGGCAAACCGCAGCCATCCGTCACACTAAAGCAGGTCGCGTTCAAGTCGATTTATCGCCCTGAACGCGCCTCGTCATGGAATCGGAGTTTTCCGACTGAATTCCGATTCCACGCGAGCCGGGCGTACTCCCTTCGTTACTGAATCTGCGCTGTTGCCTGCAACGAAGTGGATGCGTATAAGCTGGATACATATTGCGAGCCTGAATGAAATATCCACTAAGGCGCAGATCCGCAAAGCAATTTGCCTGCGAGGTGGCATTGGACATTCATGTTTCGGCTTCATTGTTTGCCGGACTGTTCCCAGGGGAGGGGATCGGTGAACCTTCCTGTGTCGCCCATCATCGGGATATCTCTTCTGGTTCGGATAAGATGAAGAAAGAAAAGATCTACGACTTCGCAATCGATAATCCGCTGACCGACGACAGGCGCAAAATCATCGAGGCGCATATCAAGAAAGCGGCGCAAAGCTCCGGCATGCCGCTGCGGTTCGGTTGGGCACAGGAAGATGCGCGCGATCTGCGCATTGCTGTCGGGCCGGTGGAAATCGAAGTGCGCTTCCATGCCGAAAAGGCAGAGCTGTTCGCCGCCGCTCCGATATGGGCACGGATGCTGTTCACGGATGCCAAGAAAGTCGAGCTCAAGACAATGATTGAGAAAGTCATCGTCGCTTCCGGTCTGCGCGGCCCGGTCGAAACGGCTTGATTGCATTCAACGCAAGCTGCACCGGGCCATTGCTGTATTCCGGTGCAGTCTTCCTGCGGTTCACAGTGATGCGCATTTCCCGATCGGATCATTCCATCTGACCGGGAGACGTTTCATGCGCCGGTCTTGGCGCGTGGCTCTGCTTCCTCTACCCAGCAATAGAACTTCGATGTATGGCCGATGCCGGGGTTGAAGATGTTCTGCGGGTCGATGTTGCGGTAGAACTGCTTCAGGGCTGGTTTTGCGTAATAAAGATGCCCGACATTGTGTTCTGCCGGATATTCCGCGCCGCGCTCATCAAGCAATTTCCACATCGCATGTTCTATAGCAATCGGATCATTGCCCTTCTTGACGATGTAGTCTTGATGGAAGACGTGGCAGAAGAAGTGCCCGTAGTA
Organism: Pseudochelatococcus contaminans; assembly: GCF_014195635.1. GTDB lineage: Bacteria > Pseudomonadota > Alphaproteobacteria > Rhizobiales > Beijerinckiaceae > Pseudochelatococcus > Pseudochelatococcus contaminans. The sequence continues at coordinate 399,554 of NZ_JACICC010000003.1, forward strand.
TAGTTTGTTGATGAGCTTGCCCTCGATATCGGCGGGCAGACGCTCGAACCAGTCATCGTCGTTACGGCGCAAGGCGATATCAAGCGCAACGATGTCCTCGACAGTGCTCTTGTGCGTATCACGATAGCGGATTGCTGCACTCGCGACGGCGAAGCGATGCAGGAAGGCTTTGCGGCCTTCCTCTGCGTCGCATTCGAAGTAATCGCCGTCGTGCGTGGCGAAGTAGGTCTTCAGGAATTCGCGCGTCTCGTCCACGCTGTCGATGGATACGCGCACGAGCAGGTGATGCTCGTATAGCGAGCGGAAGTCCTTGATCCGTTTCGGCAAATGGCTTGGCAGAATTGAGACCACCGCCTGAAGCACGTGGTCCGTGACGCCCTTCAGGCCGATACCCTCGAAAAAGGCGTCCACGCGGCTTTTAAGAGCGAAGGCCTTAGGCACATATTCCGTGCCGAGCTTGTCGATGAGCAGGAACGTATCCTTGCCGTGACTTTCGCCGATGTCGAATGCATCCCGGTGGATATACTCGCCCGCGATGGGCAATTGCGCGAAGGCGGTCAGCATATGCCGGCGCACGGCGGTCAGGCTGGCTGTGTCGTTGGCACCGATGTAGAAAACCTGGCTCTTCTCGGCCGGGAAAGTGTCCAGCCGCACGGCGAACAGCACCAGCTTGCCGGCCGAGCCGGACGCCTCGAACAGCCGCCCCGGATCGGCGTTGAAGCGCGCCGGGGTATCTGCATCGACCTGCCGCACGTGCTCGCCATAGTTCTGGTCCGAGGCCGCAAGGCGTTCATCGTGAATGACGTCCGTTGGCGTATAGCGGCGCTTTTCCAGCCGATCGAGGATGTCTTCCGGGTCGTTACCGAGCTGGACGCCCAGATGATTGACGAGGCGCAGCACGCCGTCCTCGCCGACCTGTCCGTAAAGCGCAAGCTGGGTGAAGGCCGGTCCGCGACGGACCAGCGCGCCGCCCGAGTTGTTGCACACTCCCCCTAAAACCGACGCACCGATGCAGGACGAGCCGATAACCGAATGCGGTTCGCGGCCGAGCGGCTTGAGCGTTTTTTCCAGGTTGTCGAGTGTCGCGCCCGGCAGGCAGATCACCTGCCGACCGTCATCGATGACCTGGATGCCGTTGAGCCTGCGCGTGCTGATGAGCACGATCTCGCGGTCATAGGCATTGCCGTCCGGTGTCGAGCCGCCCGTGAGGCCGGTATTGGCGGCCTGCATCAGCACGATCTTGCCGGCCGCGACGGCCGCCTGCACCACGCGCCACTGCTCGACGAGCGTGCCGGGCTGGACGACGGCGAGCACCTCGCCGTCACCGAAACGGTAGCCCTTGCGGAAGCGGCGCGTCTGTTTCGCATCCGTCAGGACGTGAGCGTCGCCGACGATCTTGCGGAATGCGCCGACGAGATTGTCATTGGTGGGGGAGGGCGTGTTCATCCGACGTGTTTCACTTCCGAAGCCAGATATTCTGCTGCGTGAGAATCGATTGCCAGCGAATCCCGCGTCAGCTCGTTGACGGATTTCGCGCCGGTGAGCGTCATGGCAACCCGCATTTCCTTTTCGAACAGGTCCAGCAGGTTGGCGACGCCCGCCTCGCCGGCCGCGGCCAGCGCATAGACGAACGCGCGCCCGATCAGCACTGCATCGGCGCCAAGTGCGATCATGCGCACGACATCGAGGCCGGTGCGGATGCCGCTGTCGACGAGGATCTTGAGATCGCCCTTGACCGCGTCGGCAATCGGCGGCAGCGCGCGCACCGAGGACAGCACACCATCGAGCTGGCGGCCGCCGTGGTTGGAAACGACGATGCCGTCCGCGCCGAAGGATACCGCGTCTCTTGCGTCAGCCGGGTCGAGAATCCCCTTGATGACGATCGGTCCCTTCCAGAAGTCGCGAATCCACTCCAGATCCTTCCACGAGATAGAGGGATCGAAGTTTGCGCCAAGCCAGCCGATGTAATCCTTGAGGCCGGTGGCCTTGCCCAGATAGCGCGACACGTTGCCAAGATCGTGCGGCTTGCCGTTGATGCCCACATCCCACGCCCATTCCGGATGGGTGACGGCCTGCAGAATACGGCGGAACTCGGCGTTGGGGCCGCTCATGCCGGAGTGGGCGTCGCGGTAGCGCGCGCCGGGCACGGGCATGTCCACGGTGAAGACCAGGGTCTTGACACCTGCGGCCTGTGCCCGCTCCAGCGCATTCTTCATGAAGCCCCGGTCGCGCAGCACATAAAGCTGGAACCAGATCGGCCGGTCGATAGCCGGGGCAACTTCCTCGATGGGGCAGACGGACACCGTGGAAAGCGTGAAGGGAATGCCCTTGCGCGCCGCAGCCTTGGCCGCCTGCACCTCGCCGCGCCGGGCATACATGCCGGTGAGGCCAACGGGCGCGAGAATGACGGGCAGATCGAGCTTTTCGCCCCAAAGCTCCGTACCCAGCGTGAGGTCGGACATGTTGCGCAGCACCCGCTGGCGCAGGGCAATATCGGCGAGGTCGCTGACATTGCGCCGCAACGTGTGTTCCGCATAGGCGCCGCCGTCGATGTAGTGGAACAGGAACGGCGGCAGCTTGCGGCGGGCGGCTTCGCGATAGTCTGTCGAGGCGGAGATGATCATGGCGTCTACACTTTTTCCGATGGCAGACGAAGTGAGCGTGCCTTGCGGGCCTCATCCTCGTCTATGGTTTTCAGAGAGGTATGCACGAAATCGATGTGGACATGGGCCGCATGCCGGGCGCGCTCGGGGTCGCCGGCGATAATCGCTTCCATCAACTCACGGTGCTGGGCAGACAGAGGCTCGAAGACCTTCGGCAAGGTGTAGAGCTTCTCTAGGTTCTGCGAAATGTTGGTCTGCAAAAGGGTGAAGAGGCCGCGCATGACCTGTAGCAGGACGAGATTATGCGACGCTTCGGCGATGGTCAGGTGGAACGTGGCATCGGCCCGGGCTTCGTCCATGGTGTTTTCGCTGCCGTGCAGCTCGATCATGGCGTCGAAACGCGCGCGCAGCCTGCGCTTGTCGTCATCCGTGGCACGCAGGGCCGCATGCCAGGCGCCGGCGCCTTCGAGGCCGTGGCGGATTTCCAGCACGTCGAACCTGTATTCCGGATTGACCATGAACAGCGATGCAAGCGGGTCGACGATCACCTCTTCAGACCAGCTGTGCGGCACATCGCAAACATAGGTGCCGCCACCGGGACGGCTGACGAGGCGGCCACGGCTAGCCAATTTCTGGATCGCTTCACGCAATGAGGAGCGGGAAATATCCAGCTCCTCCGCCAGCTTTCGTTCCGCCGGCAGCCGATCACCCGGCAACAGGCCGCGGGCATTGATCATGATCTCAAGCTGTTGAGCGATATGATCGGACAGGCGCATAGGTTTCATCGCGATGTTTACCGGCATTCCGTGGTTATTGGTCTGACCGGAAGATGACGTCTCCGCTTCGGAAGGTCAACAGACAGATATTGCAGTGCGTGCGGCATTTCTCCGCAGCGGTGCCGCCGGCCATTTTCGGTCGCCGGCGTGATGCATCCGGGCGATGCGGCATTTGTATGCCGCATCGCTTGTTGGATCAGGGCAGCATCCACGTCAGGACATAGGCCTGGAGCGTGGTGAGGATGCCGATCAGCACCGTGAAGAACAGGCTGTGCTTCAGGGTGAAGCGGAACAGGTCGGATTCGCGTCCGGCCAGACCAACCGCCGCGCAGGCGATGGCGATGGACTGGGGCGAGATCATCTTGCCGGTCACGCCGCCCGTGGTATTGGCCGCGACGAGCAGCACGTCCGATACGCCGATCTGCTGTGCCGTTGTCGCCTGCAAAGCGCCGAAGAGCGCGTTGGACGAGGTGTCCGAGCCGGTGAGGAACACACCAAGCCATCCGAGGAAGGGCGAGAAGAACGTGAACGCCTTGCCCGTATGCGCCAGGGCCAGCGCCAGCGTGGCGGACAGGCCGGAGTAATTGGCGATGAACGCGAAGGCCAGCACCATGCCGATGGCATAGATCGGCGTCTTCAACTCGCTGACTGTCTCGGTGAAAGTGCTGACAGTGTCGGAGGGGCGCTGGCGCAGGTAGAGCGCCGACAGCAGGGCCGCGATGAAGATCGCCGTGCCCGTGGCCGAGAACCAGTTGAACTGATAGACGGCGTCATAAAGCGTGGGCTGCGGAACGATCGGCGGCACCTTCTCCACGAGACGGTGCAGGAACGGAACCTCGATCTTGATCACCCAGCTTTCCAGCGCGCCGCCAGCAGCGAACAGGCGCTTGAAGGGCTGAATGCTCCAGATGGTCACCATCGCCGTCAGGATCAGAAACGGCGACCATGCCTTCAACACCTGTCCGGCGGTGTGATGGGTCTTAACCTTGACCTTGTCCGCGTTGACATTCGCCTTTTCTTCGGCGCTCAGCTCGAAGCGGAAGATGTGCTTGGGCTGCCACACCTTGAGGAACAGCGTCAGGCAGACCAGCGAGGCGATGGCGGAGGTGATGTCCGGCAGCTCCGGCCCGACATAGTTCGAGGTCAGGAACTGGACGATGGCGAAGGAACCGCCGCCAACGATCACTGCCGGCCACGTTTCACGCACGCCGCGCCAGCCGTCCATGATCGCCATGATCCAGAACAGCACGATGATGGTGAGGAACGGCAGCTGCCGGCCGGCGACCTGACCGATCTCGAAGGGGTCGAGGCCAGTCACCTGTCCGGCGACGATGATCGGGATACCCATGGCGCCAAAGGCCACCGGGGCCGTGTTGGCGATGAGGCACAACCCGGCGGCATACAGCGGCTTGAAGCCAAGCCCGACAAGCAATGCAGCCGTGATGGCCACTGGCGCGCCGAAGCCGGCCGCGCCTTCAAGGAACGCACCGAAGGCAAAGCCGACGAGCAGCATCTGCAGGCGTTGATCTTCAGTAATGGACAGGATCGACGTGCGGATGATGTCGAACTGTCCTGTCTTGACTGAAATCTTGTACAGGAAGACGGCCGCGACGATGATCCACGCGATTGGCCACAGGCCATAGAAAAAGCCGTATACGGCGGATGCCAGAGCCCGGTCTACGGGCATGCCGTAGAACAGGATCGCAACCAGCAGCGACAGGATAACGGTAATCGTGCCGGCAACGTAGCCCTTGAGGCGCAATACCGTCAGCGCGAGGAAGAAGAAGGCGATGGGAATAAGCGCGACAAGGCTTGAAAGCCAGATATTGCCTGCAGGATCGTATATTTGTGGCCATACTTGCATGGTGGGAGGGCTCCACATGATCGAGACGACTTCAGAACAGCGGCAGGCTCTTGTGCCGCGCTGTCAGGGGCGGGCTGGATAGCAGGGAATGTTCGGTCCGACCGGAGGCGGGACGCGGAGTCGATCAGTTCCTCGTCCAGCCGTCGCCGGCAGATCTGTGCGACACGTCGCGATCTGCGGGGGCTGGCATGCAAGCTATTGCTTTGAAGTATTTGATATCTTTTAGCGCTGCGATCCGGCAGGACCGGCGCGCATGTTGTTTGCACTTCATCGGTTCTATCTCCTCCTACGGACTCTATTTTTAACTTTTCTACAACGGTCAGACCAAAAGACCGATTGGTGCGACATAACGCCCAAAGCATGCCGCAAGTCAAGATGTCGCATGGTCGAAGATCATAAAAAAACAGACGAGCGGTCAGACCAAAATGGGGGCGGGCTTGACTGATCGAAAAGCAGGCGCATGGAGGTCTGCATTGCACGCTTTGTCCGCTCTGCTTATGGCGGCACAGTCCTGATATTTATAGAAAAGCTGTCGACATGTAACAAATAACAATATTGATAAGTAAGTCGTCATTGTTATGTCACCGTTTTTGAAGATCAGTAAAAAATATAAGCTTCGGCGTCATGTTATGTCATTCCGGTGTCATTATAAGTGGATGACATGACGCGTTGTTGTTGTCCTAATCCCCGCTGCGGGCCTCGGAGAAAATCGCATGAAACGTTCCATCCTGCTGGCTATTGCCGCCGGCCTGCTGTCCGCGACGGCATTGTCTGCCGCCGAGCCGCTGAATTTCAACCGGGTTTCGGTCTTCCCGGTCATCCGTAACCTGCCTGCGGGCGCTGACCCCAAGGAAGAGACGGTATCCGAGATCATCGCGACGAATGCCGAGGGCACGTTGCTGGTCTATACCGACTCGCCCGGGGGCCGTATCGGTCTCGTCGACATCACCGACGCCGCTGCGCCCAAGCCCGCCGGCACGGTTGCCCTTGATGGCGAGCCGACGTCGGTCGTCGTCGCCGGTAACAAGGCTTTCGTCGCGGTCAACACGTCGAAGAGCTACAAGGAGCCTTCCGGCTTCCTCGCGGTTGTCGACCTTGCCGGCAAAACCGTCGAAAAGAAGATCGATCTCGGCGGTCAGCCCGATTCGGTGGCGCTCGGCCGTGATGGCAAATCCCTCGCCATTGCTATCGAAAACGAGCGTGACGAGGATCTGGACGATGGCAAGCTGCCGCAGGCGCCGGCTGGCTTTCTCGTGCTCGCCAGCGTGGGCGAGGGCGGCGGCGTCGATGAGGCCAGCGTGCGCCGCGTCGAGCTGACGGGCATTGCTGCCTACGCGCCTGAAGACCCGGAGCCTGAATTCGTCGATTTTAACGACAAGGGCGAGGTTGTGGTGACCTTGCAGGAAAACAACCACCTCGTCATCGTCGACTTCGAAACCGGCAAGGTGGTCAGCCACTTCCCCGCCGGCGACGTGACGCTTGAGAACGTTGACACGAAGCGTGACGGCGTCATCAACCCCGTCGACCGTGTCGAGAATGTCCCGCGCGAGCCCGATGCCGTGCGCTGGATCGACAATGATCGTTTTGTGACCGCCAACGAGGGCGATTATAAGGGCGGCGCGCGCGGTTTCACCATTTTCAACCGTGATGGTTCCGTGGCGTTCGAGAGCAACTCGGCGTTCGAACACGAGTTGGTGCGCATCGGTCATTATCCGGAGAAGCGTAACTCCAAGGGTGTCGAGCCGGAAGGCATCGCCTTCGCAAAGTTCGGCGATGACAATCTGATCTTCGTTGGTTCCGAGCGTGGGTCGGTCATCGGCGTGTACCGCGACGAAGGCCCCGGCAAGGAGCCCACTTTCCTTCAGGTTCTGCCGGGCGGCGGCATCGGCCCCGAGGGCCTGCTGGCCATTCCGCAGCGCGACCTCTTCGTCGTGGCGAATGAAACCGACCGCCGCGAGAAGGGCGGCCAGGGCACGACCGTCGCCATCTTCAAGCGCGACGAAACGCCGGCTGCTTATCCCACGCTCGCATCCGGCAACAATGATGCCGGCATTCCGATCGGCTGGGGCGCGCTCTCCGGCGCGGTTGCCGATCCTGAGGTTCCCGGCCGTTTGTATGTCGTCAGCGACAGCTTCTACTCGCAGGGCGCGATCTATGTCGTCGACGCGACGCAATCTCCCGCACGCATCATCGAGCAAATCGTCGTGACCGAGAATGGCAAGCCTGCTGCCGACCTCGATCTCGAAGGCATTGCCGTGCGTCCCGATGGCGGCTTCTGGCTGGCGTCGGAAGGCAATCCCGAACGCGAGAAGAACCCCACGCATTCAAAGCTCGTGCGCGTGGATGCCAAGGGCGAGGTGCAGGAAATCGTCGAGCTTCCCGATGAGTTGAAGCATCACGCCACGCGTTATGGCTTCGAAGGCGTTGCCGTCGGCGGCCAGGGCGACGAGGAAACGCTCTGGATTGCCGTTCAGCGCGAGTGGAAGGATGACCCGAAGGGGCATGCCAAGATTCTGGCCTATACACCTGCGGACAAGAGCTGGGGTGCGCTGCACTATCCGCTCGATACGCCCGCGAACGGCTGGGTTGGCCTGTCCGAGATCACGTATATCGGCGACGATACGTTCATCGTCATCGAGCGCGATAACCAGATCGGCGACGATGCTCAGATCAAGAAGCTGTATCGCTTCTCGGTCAAGGATCTGAAGCCGGCCGCTGTCGGCGAAAAGGAAATCGCCGTTATCGACAAGACGCTGGTACGTGATCTGCTGCCCGATCTGGCTGCTACCAACGGCGTCATCCTTGAGAAGATTGAAAGCTTTGCTATCGACAAGGCCGGCAACAGCTACATCATCACCGACAACGATGGTGTGGACGGCTCCTCGGGTGAGACGCTGTTTCTGAACCTCGGCAATATTTCGCTGCGGTAATCCTGCGGGCCATTCCGTTATATTTGAAAAGCCGGCGGAGCGATCCGCCGGCTTTGTCTTTTCATTCAGGGCTTATCCTCGGGGTGCGTCGCATGGATCAGAAGACCTGACGGAACACCAGGAACAGCGTGAAGGACAGTGCGATCGAGGCAGGCAGGGTCAGCACCCATGCCAGCAGCAGGCTGCGGACCGTGGACCACTGCACGCCCGATCCGTTCGCGGCCATGGTGCCGGCAACGCCGGACGACAGAACGTGCGTGGTGGAAACCGGCAGGCCGAGGTGGTCGGCGGCGCCGATGGTCGCCATCGCCACGAATTCGGCGGATGCGCCCTGACCGTAAGTCAGGTGGCTCTTGCCGATTTTCTCGCCCACCGTCACCACGATGCGCTTCCAACCGACCATCGTACCAAGGCCCAACGCCAGCGCGACGGCGATCTTCACCCAGAGCGGGATGAACTTCGTCGCCTCATCCACCGTCTTGTGGTAGGTGGTCACGATGGCCAGATCAGCGTCGGTCATGGCCAGAAGATGCCGCTTGTCGATCAGCTTCAGCGCTTCACCGATGAGGTAGATGTTGTTGCGCATGTTGCTGACGAGGTCTGTCGGCATGTTGTCGACCGCCGGATAAGGCTCCAGCGCTGCCGTGGTCTGGCGGATGAAGTCGAGCATGCCGACCGTTGTCTGGTCGTTCCATGTTCTCGTGCGCACGGCCTCGCTGACGACTGCCTGCGGGTCCTCGACGGTGATGCCCGGCTTGACATAACCTGCCAGCACCTGCTCCACGGCGACCGATGCGGTCTTGTAGGCTTCGAGGTGGTTCGGGATAGGCGCGCGGTTGAGCGCGTAGGCGGTGGGGACGACACCGATGAGGATGAGCATGATCAGGCCCATGCCCTTCTGGCCGTCGTTGGAGCCGTGCGCGAAGGAAACGCCGGTGCAGGTTGCGATCAGGAGGCCACGGATCCATGTCGGCGGAGGCTGGTTGCCCTTCGGCGCCTCATAAAGCTCCTTGTTGCGGATGATGACCTTCATCGCCAGCAGCAGGAGACCGGCAACGACGAAGCCGATGACCGGCGAGATCAGCAGCGCCATACCAACGTTGCTTGCCTGCGACCAGTCCACGCCGCTGGTGGCCGATCCGGCCGGAGCGATGAACTGGTTGGCGAGGCCGACGCCGATGATGGAGCCGATCATGGTGTGCGAGCTGGAAGCCGGCAGGCCGAGGAACCACGTGCCGAGGTTCCAGAGGATCGCCGCGACCAGAAGTGCGAAAACCATCGCAAAACCGGCGGACGAGCCGACCTGCAGGATGAGCTCGACCGGCAGCAGGGTGAGGATGCCGAACGCGACAGCACCCGAGGACGTGAGCACGCCGATAAAATTGAAGAGCCCGGACCACATCACGGCGACTTCCGCGGGCAAGGAGTTCGTATAGATGACGGTCGCGACGGCATTCGCCGTGTCATGGAAGCCGTTCACGAACTCGAAGCCCAGTGCAATCAGCAGGGCGATGCCCAGCAGCACCCAGGGAACGGATTTTTCGACGACGAGATCCTGAGAGAGAGCGTAACCAATATAAATAATACCGGCAAAAATAATAGCTCCGAAGACAAGAAAGAACCACTTTGTATTGGAGCTTTTAATCGGGTGCTCGGGCTTTAGAACCCCCGCTTCGTTTGATACGACATCGACCATTTGGAACTCCATACCCTATGTGCTGAAAGTATAAATCCATTAAAATTAAGTTAATTCCACGCATGAGCATGAATAATTAAACACTATGATAATATCATGAATTCAGTGTGACGTATTATTCTATGTTTTGTTAAAAAATAATCATTAAAAAGCGATCAGATAATAAAGATAATTGGCAATTTAAAAAGAAATTTAAATTTAAATATCAATAGTATTGTTTCTTAATAAGAATATTTTTATGTGAATTATTGATGTTCTATTGCGCGATTTTTCTGACTTCGCCATGGCGAGCAGGCGAGCAGGCGAGCAGGCGAGGGGGCATTCGAAAGGCTGGAGCGGTTTTCACTCAGGTCGGGGCGACCGTCATTCCGGTCTTCAACCTTTGATATCAATATCGGTATAATTTGGAATCCGGGCGGGCTATATGGGGCCGTCGGGTTGTCGGTAGCGGATATATCAATGCAGGATCTGGTTAATTTCGTTTGGGATCATCCCGCTCTTCTGACGGGTGTCGGCGTATTCCTGGTCATTCTCGCGGCGGTGATTGTCGGCCTGATTGCGCGGTTCGTGCTCGTGCGTCTGGTCAACCGTCTGATATCAGATCTCAGCTTCGTCAAAGGCACGGATTTTGTGAAGGCCGGCATCATTACCCGGCTGGCTAATGCCGCGCCCGCCATGGTGATTTCAAGCTGGATCAGCGAGGTGCCGGGCCTGCCCTTGCCGGTGGTCACCGTGGTACGCAATGTCGCGGATTCCTTCATCGTCTTCGTGGTTGCGATAGCCATTGGTTCGGTGTTGCAACTTCTGGGGAGCTTATGGCAGAAGCGCCATTCCGATTCCGGTCGCTCGATCAAGGGCTTCGTTCAGGTCGCCTGTATTCTGGTCTATATCGTCGCGGCGGTGCTTATCGTTGCCATCATCGTCAACAGGTCGCCGCTCATCCTGCTCTCCAGCCTCGGCGCGTTGACGGCGGTGTTGCTGCTGGTGTTTCAGGATACGCTTCTGTCGCTGGTCGCCGCCATAGAACTGTCCACGACGGATATCGTCCGGGTTGGGGACTGGATCGAGATGCCGTCCATGAACGCCGACGGCGACGTGATCGACATGTCGCTTTATTCGGTGACGGTGCGGAACTGGGACAACACCTATTCCACCTTTCCGGTTCGCAATATGGTGTCCCAGCCTTTCAAGAACTGGCGCGGGATGACGCAGTCGGGCGCGCGCCGGATCAGGCGCTCGATTCCCGTCGATCAAAGCACCGTGCATTTCATCGATGAAGAGTGCATCGATAAACTATCGCAGTTAAGGCACCTGACGGATTTCATCACGCAGGAAAAGCAGAAGTGCGAGGACTGGAACGCACGTCTTGGAGCCTCGGCGCAGGTGCCGGGCAACCGTCGGCGTATGACGAATATCGGACTTTTCCGCGCCTATGCCGTGAACTATCTCAAGTCTCGTCCGGACATCCGCAAGGATCTGACGCTGATGGTGCGCCACGAGCCGCCGGGGCCGAACGGCCTGCCGATTGAAGTTTATTGCTTCACCAACACAACCGAGTGGATCACCTACGAAATGATACAGGCCGATATCATCGACCATCTGCTGGCGATGATGGATGACTTCGATCTCAAGGTTTTCCAAGCCTCCTGATTTTCTAAAGCTCCTGACTTTCCAGGCCTCTTGGTCGGACCTGGCAAGGCTTTGCATGCCATGAACTGAAAGTTTTATGCGCAACCATATGCGACGAGAGTCTATGTTGCGCTCCATCCAGGTTTGAAACATTCTCGTATGAAAGCGGGTCCGGTCAATCGACGATGGCCGGCAAAGCTCAAAAAAAGCGGAACGGGCACGCACCCAAATCCGCACGGGTCCAGACGGACCTGAACGATAGACGAGGAGGAAACCCGAGATGGACACGTCCGTCGCCGCACGCATTGCGGCCAATCCGGATTATCAGAGGCTTAAATCGACGCGATCCAGCTTCGGCTGGACGCTGACGATCGCGACGCTTGTCGTTTACTACGGCTTCATTCTGCTTGTCGCCTTCGGCAAGAACCTGCTGGCGATCCCGCTGGGGTCGGGCGTGATGACGCTCGGCATTCCCGTGGGTATCGGCGTGATCATCTTCACCATCGTGGTGACGGCAATTTACGTCCGCCGCGCCAACAGCGAGTTCGATGCACTGGCCGAGAAGGTCCGGCAGGAGGTGCTGAAATGAGCCGTATCGTCAGCAGAATCTTGACCACTGCCGCCGTCGCCGGTCTGGCGCTTGCGCCGACGCTCGCCCTCGCCGCGCCGGATCTCGGCCCTGCCGAACGGCAGGCCACCAACTGGACGGCGATCATCATGTTCGGCGTCTTCGTTGTGGGCACGCTGTACATCACCAAATGGGCGGCGGGGCGCACCAAGTCCGCGTCGGACTTCTACACCGCGGGCGGCGGCATCACGGGCTTCCAGAACGGCCTCGCCATTGCCGGCGACTATATGTCGGCCGCATCCTTCCTCGGCATCTCGGCTGCCGTGATGATTTCCGGTTATGACGGCCTCATCTACTCCATCGGCTTTCTCGTCGGCTGGCCCATCATCACCTTCCTGATGGCGGAGCGGCTGCGCAACCTCGGCAAGTTCACCTTCGCCGATGTCGCGGCATTCCGTTTCGCCCAGACACCCGTGCGCATCTTCGCCGCATCCGGCACGCTGGTTGTGGTGGCGTTCTACCTCATCGCGCAGATGGTCGGTGCGGGTCAGCTCATCAAGTTGCTCTTCGGTCTCGATTACTGGATCGCAGTGGTCATCGTCGGCGCGCTGATGATGGTCTACGTGCTGTTCGGCGGCATGACCGCGACGACCTGGGTGCAGATCATCAAGGCTTGCCTGCTGCTGGGCGGCGCCAGCTTCATGGCCCTTTCCGTGCTGTGGCATTACGGGTTCAGTCCGGAGCGGCTGTTCGCGGCGGCGGTGCAGATCAAGACGGATATTGCGGCGCAGGGCGGGGCTTCGCCAGAGGCGGCGCGAGCCTCAGGCTTATCGATCATGGCGCCGGGAACGTTCATCGCCGATCCTATCTCGGCCATTTCGTTCGGCATGGCGCTGATGTTCGGAACGGCGGGCCTGCCGCACATCCTGATGCGCTTCTTCACCGTGCCCAGCGCCAAGGAAGCACGCAAGTCCGTGATGTGGGCCACCGGGTGGATCGGCTACTTCTACCTGCTCACCTTCATCATCGGCTTCGGCGCCATCACCTTCGTGCTGACCAATCCGTCCTTCCTCGAACCCGGCGGCGGCCTCATCGGCGGCAACAACATGGCGGCGGTGCATCTGGCGCAGGCTGTTGGCGGCAACATCTTCCTCGGCTTCATCTCGGCCGTGGCCTTCGCCACCATCCTCGCTGTGGTGGCCGGGCTGACGCTCTCCGGTGCGTCGGCTGTGTCGCACGACATCTATTCGACGGTGATCAAGGGTGGCAAGGCCGACAGCGCCTCGGAACTGAAGGTGTCGCGCATCACCACGCTGACGCTGGGCGTGCTGGCGGTGCTGCTGGGCATCGTCTTCGAGAAGCAGAACATCGCCTTCATGGTGTCGCTGGCCTTCGCGGTGGCTGCATCCGCCAACTTCCCGGTGTTGTTCCTGTCCATCCTCTGGAAGGGCACCACGACGCTCGGCGCAGTGGTTGGCGGCTTCCTCGGGCTGATCTCGTCCGTGTTGCTGACGGTGCTGTCACCGGCGGTGTGGGAGGCCACGCTCGGCAATCCCACGGGTTCCGCGCCGTTCCCCTACAGCTCGCCGGCTCTATTCTCGATGACGATCGGCTTCGTGGGCATCTGGCTGGTCTCCATTCTGGACCGCAGCAGGCGCGCGCAGATCGATCGGGACGGCTTCCTGCCGCAGCAGGTTCGCTCCGAGACGGGTATCGGCGCATCTCAGGCGTCCTCGCACTGAGCCGTATCCTCCCGGCAGTTCTTGCCGGGAGGACGCACCCTGCCTGACGGGGCCGGTCCCTCCCACGTGGATGGGCCGGCTTCGTGCGTGGAAGACAGGAGACCGCCGTGAAGGCTTCCGATATCGCGGCCCTGCGTGCCTCTGCCCGCGAGGTGGACAAGCTGATCGTCCGCCTGCACGGGGACGGCATGCGCGCAGACGCCATCGCCCGCACGGTGGGCGCGCTCAACCGCCAGATCTTCGACGAGCTATGGAAGCTGCTGGCCCCGCCCGAGATTTATCGCAATTCCGTTCTGGTGGTGATGGGCAGCGAGGGGCGCGGCGAGCAGATCATCAAGACCGATCAGGACAACGCCCTGCTGCTGCGCGACGGCTTTTCCCACCCGGAGCTGGAGCGGATCACGGCGGCGTTTACGGATGAACTGGCCCATATGGGCTATCCACCCTGTCCCGGGGGCATCATGCTGAGCCGGCCATTGTGGCGGCAGTCCGTCAGCGCGTTCAGTGACATGCTGGCGCGCTGGATTCACGGCGGCGAACCTGATGGACCGATGAACCTCGCCATCTTCCTCGATGCTGCCGCAGTCGCGGGGGATGTCTCGCTGCTCGGCGTGGCGCGCGGGCGCGTAGATGCCCTGTTGATGGACGATGATGGGTTTTATGCCCGCTTTGCGTCCGCCATCGAGCAGTTCGACAGCGGGAGCTGGTGGTCGCGGCTTCCCGGGTTGTCGGGGCGCGCGGCGGTTCAGGTGGATGTCAAGAAACGCGGGCTGTTCCCGCTTGTGCACGGCGTGCGGACGCTGGCGCTGCAATACCGCGTGTTGAGCACGGCCACCGTGACGCGATTGTCCGAGCTGGAGCAGGCCGGACGGATCGACGTGGCCGTCGCCCGCGATCTGACGGATGCGTTGCACGTGCTGATGGAGCTGAAGCTTTCCAGCAACCTGCGGCAAATAAAGGAAGGGCGAAAGCCGGATTCCATGGTGCGGCTGGAGGAGCTGGGGCGTTTCGACCAGACCGCATTGAAGGAATCGATTGCTATCGTCCGCAGCTTCCGCCAATGGCTTCGGCTGCATTACCGGCTCGATATGCTCTGAAGGAGAGGCATGGAAGGAGAGGTCTGGAAGAAGAGGTATGAGACGAACCCACTCTGCGGCGCGATATGTCAATATCCGGTCGGCGCGCGCCACCCTCCGGGCACGCAAGCGGGACGGCATGGCGGCGCTGCGGGCCGAGAACGACAGGCTGCGTGATCGCGAGCGTCTGCGCGACGACATCGTTGCCACCGTCAGCCATGAACTGCGCACGCCGCTGACATCCATCCGTGCGCTGGGTGAGTTGATGCTCGGCAGTCCGGATATGGATGCAGACCAGCGCGATATGTTTTTACGCATCGTGGTTGCGGAAACGGAGCGCCTGACCCGCCTGGCAGAACAGGTGCTCGATTTGACCGCGCTCGACGCGGGTGACGGCGGATGGGACGATGCCGATATCGATATCGGCGCGCTCATCGTTGACGTGATGGCAGGCATGACCGGCGTTTTTGCCGAGCGCGGCATCGCGGTTGCGACGCACCAGCCGCCATGCCCGGCCATCGTCCGCGTTGATGCCGACCGGCTCAGGCAGGTGCTCGTCAACCTGTTGTCGAATGCGGTGAAGTTTGTGCCCGAGAGCGAGGGGCGGATCGATATTGCGCTGACTTTGGCCCGGCAGGACGTCACCGTGCGCGTTTCCGATAATGGCCCCGGCGTGCCGCTGGAGGATCGCCCGCATGTTTTCGCGCGTTTCCGGCAGGGCGGAAATGCGGCCACGAGGCCTCCCGGCAAAGGGCTCGGGCTGTTCATCAGCCGCCGCATCATCGAACGGGCCGGTGGCCGGATGTGGCTTGAAGCGCCGCCCGATCAGGGGGCGTGCTTCGGCTTCAGCCTGCCGTTGGCCGCAGGGGCGGGCGGAGCGGGGAGGATCGACCAATGACCGCGACGGTGCTGATTGCTGACGACGAACCGAATATCGTTCTTGCGCTGGAATTCATGCTGAAGCGGGAAGGGCACCGCGTGCTCGTGGCGCGCGACGGCGCGGAAACCATGCAGCGGATCCGGCAGGAGAATCCGGCTGTCGTGTTGCTCGACGCAACCATGCCGGGACTGTCAGGTTTCGACATCTGCGAGGCGGTGCGGGCAGATCCCGCCCTTGCCGGCACGCGTATTCTGATGCTCACCGCCAAAGGCCGCGAGACGGATAAAGCGCGCGGCCTTGGCGCTGGCGCCGACCTTTATATCACCAAGCCCTTCGCCACCAGCGAACTGCTGGGCAAAATCCGGGAGATGCTGGCTTGAGGCGCTTGCGTCGCCTGCATTTGCTGTTACTCGCGCCTGCCGTGCTGCTGGCGGCGTGGGAGGCGGTTGCGCTGTTTCTCGTGATCGCCGGTGCGGAACCCGGCGCACGCCCCGTGCTGATGCAGGCACTGGCGGGGCAGGCCCCGGCGCTGGCGTTGTGGTGGCTGGCGGCGGCGGGGGCCGCGGCCTTCGGCCTGTATCGTTTGCATCAGGCGTTGATTATTGGCCCGGCCCGATTGGCCGACGCCGCCCGTGTTCTGGCGGAAGACCCGAACGCCCCGCCCATACCCATGCCGGACGCCGCTGCCCTGCGCGGTGTGGCCCGGGCGATCAATGCTCTGGCGCAGAAAAACGCAGCGCTTCGGCTTGAGACGGATCGGCTTGTCGAAGCTGCCACCGCTGCCGCCGCCTATCAGCGAGATCAACTTGCCGCCTTGATGGCCGAGATGGAGCAGGGCGTTATCGTCTGCAATCCGGACGGGAACATCCTGTTCTATAATGAGCGTGCCAGCGCACTCTTGTCGCCGCAGTTTCCTGCCGCTCACGCGGTCGGGCTTGGGCGATCCATCGAGACGCTGCTCGATCCCGCGCTTGTCGCCCACGCGCGCGAGGTGCTGGATACTGGAACGGCTGCGGAGGCGACTCCGCGCTTCGTCACGGCTCTGGCTGACGGACGGCTATTGCGTGTCGGCATTGTTGGTGTGCGGCCCGTGAATGCGGCCGGCCCGCTGACAGGCTTCATCCTGCTGCTCGACGATATCACCGAGGATCATCGCGCCCGCACTGACCGCGATGCGCGTGCGGCGGCGCTGGCGGAAACGATGCGTGCCTCGTTGGCAAGCGTGCGAACGGCGCTCGACCTGCTGGATTATCCCGATCTGGGTCAGGAGGATCGCGCGCGTTTCGAGGCCATCGTGCGCGATACGGTGGCCGAGATGGGTGACAGACTGGCTGCGGAAACTCCCGATAACGGCGATAACCCGTGGCCTCTGCACGACATGCGGGCGGAGGATCTGATCGCCGTTGCGGCGCGCCGGATAAACGCGGCAGTGGGTGCGGATGTCGCATGCGCGTTAGATGCCGGAATGTGGCTGCGCGTGGACAGCTTCGCCATGGCCAGCGCGCTGGCTTTTCTGGCCGCGCGCTATGGTATGAAGGCTCCCGCGCTATGTGCGCGCCGTGCCGGTGACTGGGCACATCTCGATCTGTCATGGCAGGCGGCGTCAACCCATCCCGCGGTCGGTTGGCAGGTGGAGCCTGTGCGGACGGGCGATGGCGTGCTGCCGTTTAACGTACGCGATGTGGCGGAGCGTCATGGCGGCGAGGTGTGGTCCGTTCCGGCGCAAGAGCAAGAGCGCCCATTCATCCGGTTTCTGCTGCCGCTGGCGGAGGGGCGACCGCAAACCCTTGCCGGCCCGTCCGCGAGCCGTCCGGTGTATTATGATTTCGATCTGTTCAAGGCCGGGGCGGAACATCGCGCGCTCGATGACCGCCCGCTCACGGACATCAGCTACACCGTCTTCGACACGGAAACGACCGGGCTGAACCCGGCGGACGGTGATGAGATCATTCAGATCGGCGCGACGCGCATCGTCAACGGCCGATTGCTGAAGGCCGAAACCTTCGATCAGCTTGTCGATCCAGGGCGGTCCATTCCGGAGTTGTCAATCCCGATACATGGCATCACGCCGGAAATGGTGCGCGGCAAGCCCCGCATCGGCGAGGTGCTGCCCGCCTTCCGTGCTTTTGCCGCCGGCACGGTGCTGGTGGGGCACAATGTGGCCTTCGACATGCGCTTTCTGCAAATGAAGGAGGCGCAGACCGGCATTCGCTTCGATCAGCCGGTGCTGGATACGTTGCTGCTGGCGTCAGTTCTTTATCCGCACGAAGCGAGCCACGGGTTGGAGGCGATGGCTGCCCGTCTCGGCATTGCGACATCCGCAAGGCATAGCGCGTTGGGCGATGCGATGGCCACGGCGGCGATTTTCCTCAAACTCATCCCGCTGCTGGTAAGCAAAGGCATTGTCACGCTTGCCGAGGCGCGAAAGGCATCGGAGGCCAGTCCCTATGCGCGCCTGCGATATTGAGCGACGCTGTCCGTCAGATGGGCAGGGAGAGTTGCAGAGGCGCTTGCGCCCTGTCGTTTTCCGCATGCAGCGATGACAGGGTAACGCCGAGCAGGCGAATGCCTTTGTGCGTTGGAAACAGCGGAAGCAGCAAAGCGTCGACGGCTGCTTCGATGGTCTGGCGCTCGTCGTAGTTGTCCGTCTGCGTATGGCTGCGCGTGATCTGCTGGAAATCGGTGTACTTCACCTTCAGCGTCACCGTTCGGCCGCGAATGCCGTTGGCCTCGCAGTAGCGCCAGACTTTGTCGATCAGCGGCCGCAGGGCTTCGCGCGCGTCTGGCGGGTTGAAGATGTCGGCGTCGAACGTATCTTCGCTGCCGACTGACTTGCGAATTCTGTTCGGCTGCACCGGACGGTGATCCACGCCGCGCGAAATCCAGTAATAGAAGCTGCCCGCCTTGCCGAAATGCTCGCGCAGGAAGGGCAGGGCGCAGTTGCGCAGGTCCAGCCCGGTTTCGATGCCGAGCCGGTTCATCTTGGCCGCGGTTGCGGGGCCGATGCCGTGGAATTTACCCACCGGCAGTGTCTCGACGAAAACAGGCCCCATGCGCGGGGTGATGACGAACAGGCCGTCCGGCTTGTTCTGGTCCGACGCCAGCTTTGCCAGAAATTTGTTGTAGGAAACGCCCGCAGACGCCGTAAGCCCGGTTTCGGCGCGGATCGTCTCGCGGATGCGGCGCGCGATCTCCGTGGCGCTGGCGATGTCTTGCAGGTTTTCCGTCACGTCGAGATAGGCCTCGTCGAGCGACAGCGGCTCGATCAGTGGCGTATGCGTGGCGAAAATGGCCCGGATCTGGTGGGAAACCGCGCGATAAGCCTCAAAGCGCGGAGGAATGAAAATGAGATCGGGGCACTTGCGACGGGCCGTGACCGAAGGCATGGCTGAGCGCACACCGAATTTGCGCGCTTCATAGCTGGCCGCAGCCACGACACCGCGCTCCCGGGAACCCCCGACCGCGACAGGCTTGCCGCGCAACTCAGGATTATCACGTTGCTCCACGGAGGCGAAAAACGCATCCATATCGATATGGACGATGCGACGCAGAATGGCCGGTTCGTCGCCGGTATCGCTGCCAGTCATTCGCTTGTCGAATCCATACGTTCGCCAGCCCGATGTTTGCTGCCTTAACCATTTATGGGAGATCGAACCATGAACATCAAGATCTCTGGTGTCCACCTTTTGCAAACTTTCGCCGATGCGATGTTTTGTACTGTGGAGAATTGCATACTGGCGATTGACGCTTCTGCTGATATGTCCCGTCTATGGATAGAAGAATCCGTGCTCCATAGGGGGCGAATCTATCAGTATGGCCGGTCGATATGCTGTCATGGAAAGTTTCGCTCCGAACGATGAATGGAATTCGTGAGGATATTTATTGTGCAACGGTTTTCAGCCGATGCACGGCAAGCAACCTTTGCGAAGGACAATCCGGTTTCCCGGCTCAAGGGGGGCAGGTGCAAGAGCAGGCTGACGCGCAATGCTGATCGATCCCCTGACATTGCGAGCAGTGAGCATTCCCGCGCATTTTCTGCTGGGAGTGCTGCTGCTGTATTCATGGCGAAGAAGCCATCGCAATTACGGGTTTCTGTTTCTCGGCATCTTCTTTTCCGCTTCGGCGCTGTTCGAAATTATCGTGACGTATGCCGACAACATCGGTGTTTTCTATGTGCGGGATATCGGCCTCGTGCTGCTGCTGGCCGCCTATGGCATTGCATGGCAGGCGGCACGGAGATTCGAGGGCCGCTCCATCGGCATCGTGTCCGCGATATCGGGCGCTGTCGTATGGCTGGTGTTTTCGTTTTTCGCCAGCGGTGACTTGCTGATAATCGGCCGTAACATCGCGATTACAGTCCTCCCCTTCGTCTACTGCAATCTTGCGGCGTATGAACTGTATCGAGGGCGTCATGAGTATCTGCACTCGCGGATGGCGCTGTGCGGACTTCTGGCGGCCAAGTCATTGATTTCCGTCACCTGGCTGATCGTGTTTTCGGTCGGAGCCTTCCAGGACGGCAATCTGACGCCGGCCTTGTTATCCGAGGAATGGTCCACCCCGCTGCAAATGCTGTCCCTGCTGGCAAACACGGCCATTGCTTTCCTGACTCTTTCGCTGCTGCGCGAGCGTCTCGAAGCCGAGCATGCGGCGCAGACGCAGGTTGATCCGCTCACAGGGCTTGGCAATCGGCGGGCGCTGAGCACTTTCGCACAGCGCAACCTGCGTCGCAGGGCGATGGATGACACTCCGCTGTGTGTCGCCCTCATCGATCTCGATCATTTCAAGCAGATCAACGACACCTATGGCCATCTCGTCGGCGACGATGTTTTGCAGGAATTTGCAAAGCGCGGATCGTCGAAGCTGCGCGCCAGCGATGCATTGTTCCGCATTGGCGGAGAGGAGTTCCTCTGCGTCGTGCAAGCGGCGGAGGAGCACGATGCCTCGCGTGTCGTCGAGCGCATCAGAGGTACCATGAAAGATTATGGTCTCGGCAAAGGGGATGTCACCCACGCCGTGACCATGAGCGTCGGGATCGCCTGTTCGCGGCGTGTCGGTTACGCGCTGGAAGATCTCATGCGGGCTTCCGACAGCGCGATGTATAGCGCCAAGAATGCTGGACGCGATCAGGTGCACATTTATATCAGCGAAGGGCAGACGAGCAGGATAACGCCGTAATGCAAGGCGCCGCAGAAACCCGAACGCGCCCGTTGTGAGTTTATCAGAACGGGCGCCTCGCCAATTGCTGCCGGATGCTTGTCCGAAAGAAAAGGTTCAGAGATCAGGACTTGTCTTTTTTCTCTTTGTCTTTTTCTTTCTTGTCCTTCTTTTCCTTTTTGTCGATATCCTTTTCCGCCTGCGGATCGGCTTGCAGCGCCTGATGATATTGCTGGCGGATCTGGTTCAGATCGACGGTCGGCGCAGGAAGCTGGAGCTTCAGGTCAAGCAGCGTTTCCTCGACGATCTTGGAAACCGCGAGGTTGCGGAACCACTTGTGGTTGGAGGGAATGACATACCACGGCGCATGCTTGGTGGAGCAGTTCTCCAATGCAGCCTCGAACGCCTCGATGTACTTGTCCCACAGCGCGCGTTCCTTATAGTCCGCATCGCTGATCTTCCACTGGCGATCTGGATCGTTGAGGCGCTCCTCGAAACGGGCAAGCTGCTCCTCGCGCGAGATGTACAGCATGAATTTCAGGACGGTCACGCCGTTGTCCGTCAACAGCTTCTCGAAGTCGTTGATCAGATCGTACCGCTTCGACCACACGGATTCCGGCACGATATCGTGGACACGCACGACCAATACGTCTTCGTAATGCGAGCGGTTGAACACTCCAACCTGCCCGAGGCCCGGAACATGCGGATGAACGCGCCACAGGAAGTCGTGCGCCAGTTCTTCCTCTGTCGGCTGCTTGAATCCGGTGACGTCCGTGCCCTGCGGGTTCATGCCGGACAGCACGTGCCAGCAGGTGCCGTCCTTGCCGGCTGCGTCGATGCCCTGCAACACGATCAGAAGCGCATGCTTCTTTTCGCCATAGAGCTTGCGTTGCAGGCTCGTCAGTTGCTCGACATTTGCGGCGATGTCCGCTGCCGCATGCTCGGCGGACTTGTAATCTCCGCTGTAGGCGGGATCTATATCCTTGAGGCTGACCTTGCTGCCGGGTTTGACAATCAGCTTTTCACGCAGACCCATGTTCGTCCTCCTTCCACCGACGCCTGACGGCACCATGATAACGACATGGCATATGCATGCGTCATTACATGCATTAATGCCAGCTATCGCAAAGATATACAAGGGTTGGCATGCGTCTTTAAATGTATAGAAATGCAAATATTATTATAATGACAAGTTATTGCAGTGCCGCAGAGCAGGCGGTCAGAAAATTCGCTTTCTTCCGGTCATTGTTCGCCGGCTGCGGTCCGTCTCCATTTGGTGGAGACGGTGCAAGTTCTGGCATCAGCTTCCAAGGAAGATGATCCACACCATCGCCACCAGCATGCAGGCGATGGTGACCGGCACGCCGGCACGGGCAAACTCGCCAAAGGAGATCTGCACCTTCTTGGCAGCAGCCTGTTCAACAACGATGATGCCGGCGAGGCTGCCGAATACGATCAGGTTGCTGGAAAAACCCGTTCCGAGCGCCAGCGCGGCGCCGAGCGCATACGCGTTGTGTCCCGGCTCCAGAAACGGCACCAGAAGCATCACTGCCGGATTATTGCCGACAATATTGCTCAAAGCCCCGCCGACGAAGAACAGCGCCACCGGATCACTGAGATCGAAGCCTATGCTGCGCAGCTCGCTCAACAGCATCTGCGGCAGCCCGGTGGCGGCGAGGGCGGCGTTCACCACGAACAGGCCCATGATCAGCATCAGCAGGTTGCCGTCGACATGCGCCAGCATGTCGGTGGAACTGATCTTGCGGTTGATGAGCAACAGGCCGGCTGCTGCCAGCGCTATCAGCTCACGCGGCCAGTCGGAAAAGACGAAGGCGGCGATGACGGCGACAGTGACGACGCTGGCCTTGATGACCTCGTGGACCTTCAGCTTGTGAGGCTTGTGCTCCGCTGCCGGGGCAGCAGTGTCCGCTACTTTGGGAGCAGCCCAGCGTCCGCGATACATCAGCGTGACGATGCCCCAGACGATGGGCAGCGACAACAGGGCCGGCAAGGCGGTGGCCTGCAGGAAGCCGTTGAATGACAGCCCCAGCCCCTGGGCGGCGATCATGTTCTGCGGGCTGCCGATGAGTGAGCCTGATGAGCCGGTGTTGGCCGCAAAGCAGAACGCCAGCAGGAACGGCACCGGATTGAGCCCGCGCGCCAGCGTCACCGAAACCAGAAGCGGCGTCATCGCCACGACAACGACGTCGTTGGTGAGCAGGGAGGACAACAGGCCGCCCACGACAACGAGCACGGCCAGCAACAGCGGCGGCGCGAGCGGCAGCGTGGCCACGCGGCGGGCGGTCCAGTCATAAAAGCCCGAGACCACGAAGGCCGCAGATACGACCATGAGGCCGAACAGCATGCCGATGGTGCGATAATCGATGGACTCCCACGCATCCTTGCCGGAAATCCTGCCGGCGACGATCATGGCCAGCGCGCCGATGACTGCGGCGCCGGTGCGGTCCACCTTGAAGCCCGGCAGCTTGCCAAAGCCCATGGCGACATACACCAGAAGGAAGATGACGATCGCGATGTCCATCGTATACGCATTCCCGGTCATCGGCGATGCAGGACTGCGATCATCGTCCCGAATCGCCGCATCCGGGAGTCGCAATGGCAACAACGGGATAACGAGTACAGCGATACGCTTTACTTGTCACGCCACCCGGCGGGCGCGGGTGACGATTACGGCGCGCTGCTGATAAGCTTGAACGCGATGCTCCACATCACCACGGCGATGACGGCTTCGAGGATGCGCCATGACGATGGCCGGGCAAACACCGGCCGCAGCCACTTTGCCCCGAAGCCGAGCGTGAAGAAAAACACAAACGACGCCGTCACCGCACCCGCCGCGAAAACGGTCTGCTGGCCGGGGAACTGCGTCGAGAGGCTCCCCAGCAGCACCACGGTATCGAGATACACATGCGGGTTGAGCCACGTCAGCGCCAGGCAGGTGGCGAGAACGCGTCCCAGCGGCGCAGCCGGGGCATTGCCGATCACCAGCGCATCGGAGGATCGCAGCGCGGCCAGCAGGCTTTTCGCGCCATACCAGATGAGGAAGGCCGCGCCGCCATAACGCATGACGGGTTCGACGCCGGGCATTATCTCGGCGATCTGGCGAAAGCCGACAACACCGGCGATGATGAGAACGGCGTCTGACAACGCGCAAGCGAGGCAGACGGCGAGGACATGCTCACCGCGTAACCCTTGGCGCAGCACGAAGGCATTCTGCGCGCCGATGGCCACGATCAGACTCAAGCCCATTGTCAGGCCGGTCGTGAAAACCGAAACATTCATCCCTGTCGTATCTCCGCGCGTCGGCGCGTTAGAGGAGATGCGCCTGTCAGTCAGGCAGCTTGGATATCGACATGGCATGCATTAACATAATTAAATATTCTGATCCTGATGAAGCAAGGCTAATGCATGCTGGATTACCCTGCCGCCCATGCTGTCGTGATGGTCGTGCGCACCGGCAGCTTTGAGAAGGCGGCGAACGCGCTCAATGTCACGCCTTCTGCCGTGTCTCAGCGCGTGCGGCAACTGGAGGAACGTCTTGGAGCGGTTCTCGTCGTGCGGGGCTCGCCCTGTGTGGCCACGGAAACAGGCGAGTGGCTGTGCCGGCACATGGAGCACGTCGGCATGCTGGAAAGCGCGCTGATGCAGCGGTTTCCGCTGCCGGTCAATTCCGGGTCATCGTCCGCCCGGGTCACCATCAACGTCGCGGCGAATGCCGACAGCCTCGAAACGTGGTTTCTGAATGCGCTGGCGGATTTCTCAACCGTGTCGGATCACCTGCTGGACATTGCTGTCGACGATCAGGAGCATACGGCCGAATGGCTGAAGCGTGGCCGCGTGCTGGCGGCGGTGACCTCGCTCGACAGGCCCGTGCAGGGGTGCCGGTGCATTCCGCTGGGGGCGCTGCATTATTGCGCAACGGCCAGTCCGGCGTTCATGGAGCGGTATTTCAGGGAAGGCGTGACGCCCGAAACACTTGCCCACGCGCCCGCGCTTGCCTTCAACCGGAAGGATAACCTTCAGGCGCAATGGATCAGGCAGGTGCTGGGGCAGGATGTAATCTTGCATAATCACTGGCTGCCGTCCACGCACGGCTTCGTCACAGCGAGTTTGCTCGGTTTGGGGTGGGGGATGAACCCCATCCAGCTCGTGCGCGATCACCTCGCGGCGGGGCGGTTGGTGGAGATGCTGCCGGATAGCCCGCTGCTGGTGCCATTGTTCTGGCAGGTCAGCCGATTGGCCGATGACAGCATCGCGCCTTTGACGCTGGCGATTATCCGGGCAGCCAAAGCAAATCTGAGGCCAAGGCAAATCTGATACAAACATGACCCGTCGCTTGTGGCGGCGGGTCATGTTCATGTGCGGGATTCAGAGAAGTCGTTCCAGCCGTGACGTATCGGGAACGATGGCGTCGACGGCATTGCCGATGACGGCCTTGCCGGTGCTGTAAACCGTGTCCGAGGCATCGGCCACCCAGCCCAGGATCGCCCGACCAGCGCCCAGTACGGGACCGGGGCGGTCAGATGAAGCTGCCATGGACGCTTCCTGCGAAGCTTGCCCGTCGGCTACCGCCATAGTCTGGCTGCACGGCGCGCCGCAAAGCTCCATCGGCGCGCTGATGGTCTGGCGCTTGCTGGCGGGCTGCGGGAGGGGCGCTGCTGCAAGCGTCACTGGTCTTGCGACAGGCCTTGCCACGGGGCTGGGCATGGTGCGCTGCATGACGCGCGGCGTGTCGGGCTTCTGCGTCGCTGCGGCGGCCACCGTGAGAGCCGGGCGTCGTGGCGGCATGGGGGGCGTATTGCGTGCCTGCGAGACGCTCTCGCCGCCGGACGCCTGAAGCGCGGCGATTTTCGCGACAGGCGGCGTATCTGCTGCCTTTTCGGGCGCGGATGCGGGGTAGATGTCCTCGAACTCGATGATGAGGTTGCTGTGCGGGTCTCCGGCGCGCGGTCCGTCGGAGGCAGCGAATGCGAGCATTTCCCGGTCGAGGGATTCTTTGTCACTCGGCTGGGACTCGATGAAACCGACCGCGTAAATCAGGCAGAAGATGGCCCCGATCGCCCCGATATGGGTCGCAAGATCCTTGATGGCCTGCGATCTAATATCCTTCCAGCTTGTCCGCTGCATATCCATCGGCTGATCTGTCCTTGACTGTGGTGACGGAGCGCCCATCGCCTGCAATCGCGGGCTGGGTCTCCGTCGGGAAGCCCGACCATCGTGGACGATTGTTTCCTGGATATTCCCGGTTGGCGGAATTTTGTGTCCGGGCTGTTTCCGGCCGGCGGGTGGAAACAATCGGATACAAAAATGTCGTTCCCTCCGCCTAGCCGCTGCGCTAACTCCAACTGGCCGTCCGGACAGGCGGATGCCGGTGCCAGCCGGGTCGCAACCCTGTCCATTTGTTAATTTGTCAATGCATCGAAATTTCACGAAAGTGCGCGCACTTTTCTGGTCGACACGCCAGCTCCCTTCGATGTGTCCCGTTCCTTTCAATGTTCCAAGGAGATGCCTGCACCATGGGCGATACGCCCCATATCCTGATCGTGGAGGATGACCCGGATATCAGCGCCCTCGTCGCGCGGTATCTGGAGGGGAACGGCTTTCGCACGTCCGCCGCCGCGAACGGGCGCATGATGGATCGCGTGCTTGCCGATGCGCGCATCGACCTTGTGATTCTCGATCTGATGCTGCCGGGCGAAGATGGCCTCAGCATCTGCCGCCGGCTGCGGGCGGTGTCGCGCGTTCCGGTTCTGATGCTGACGGCGCGCGGGGAGGACATCGACCGCATCGTCGGGCTGGAAATGGGTGCTGACGATTATCTCGGCAAGCCGTTCAACCCGCGCGAGCTGATGGCGCGCATCCGCGCCATTCTCCGGCGGATGTCGCCGGGGCAGGGCGGTGCGGGCTATGGGGCCGCCGGAGATGGCGCCGGGGCGGATGACATGCCGGTGCATATCTTCGAGGGCTGGGTGCTCGACACGCGCCAGCGGCATCTGACCGATCCGGATGGCGCGCGTGTGTCGCTCACCGGGGCGGAGTTCGACCTGCTCACGGCGCTGTGCTCGCGTCCGCAACGTGTGCTGACCCGCGAGCAGTTGCTCGACCTCACACGTGGGCGGGAGGCTGGGCCGTTCGACCGCAGCATCGACATTCTCGTCAGCCGCCTGCGGCAGAAGCTCGAAAACGATCCGCGTGATCCGCAATTCATCAAGACCGTTCGCAGCAGCGGCTACATGTTTGCCGCCAAGGTGGAGCGGCAATGATGGCATGGCTGGTGTCCGCGCTGAATCCGCGGCGCATCGCGGGGCAGATCACGCTTCTGGTCATCGCCTCGGTGGTGCTGTCGCAGATTCTGATCTCGGTTGCGTTCTTTCTGCTGCTGCCCCCGCCGCGCGAGATGGATCGCGAGCGCCGCGACGCTGAACTGGCGCTGGTGGTCGATATCGTCGGGGACGTCGCCAAAGGCGCACCATCCGCCCCCGCGTCGGAACTGCTGGCCGGGCGCTACCCCTGGCTTGCCGTTTCCACGGAGTTGCCGTCCTGGGCGACGGTGGCGGTCACCAATGATGCGGCCGCCGCCCCGATCCTGTCATCGCGTGACGACGTGACGATGTACAGGCGCGACAAGCAGACCGGGCCGCGCAGCGATTTCGCCCTGCGCTTCGACAACGGCATGGTGCTGGTCGCCTCCGGGCTGCCGGATATTCCGCCGGGGCCGCCTGTGGGGGCGCGGCTGGTCGTCATGTTCGGCTTCCTCGCCCCGATGCTGGCGGTGATGACCTTCTGGGCGGTCACGGTGCTGACCGCGCCCTTGCGCCGTTTCACGGAGGCGGCGGAGAGCTTTGACGTCAACCGTGAGCACAAACCCCTGCGGGAGCAGGGGCCGGATGAAATCCGCCGCGCCGCCAAGGCATTCAACAGCATGCGGGATCGCATCAAGGAACTCATCGATGAGCGAACGCAGATGCTGCTGGCCGTGAGCCATGATCTGCGCACGCCTATTACGCGCCTGCGTCTGCGCACGGCCTTCATTGCCGACGAAACCGCCCGCGCACAGATGGAGCGCGACCTCGACCAGATGAACGCCATGCTGCGCTCGGCGCTGTCGCTGATTCGCGATGAGCGCAACGATCCGGCGCTGTCACCCATCGACGTGGCCAGCATCTCGCAAACTGTCACCGACGAGTTCGTCGAGCTGGGCCACGCCGTGAGCTATGAAGGGCCGGATCGCCTCGTATGCCCAGGGCGTTTCGACGACATGCACCGTGTGTTGACGAATCTCGTCGATAACGCCGTTCGCTATGCCGGTTCGGTTGTCATCCGTCTGCGGTATGGCGATAACGGCGGCATCGTGCTGACAGTCGAGGACGATGGACCGGGCATCCCGGAGGCGTGCAGGGAAACGGTGCTGAAGCCGTTCGTGCGCGTCGAGGATGAGCGCCCGATGCGGCCGGGGCAGGGGTTTGGCCTCGGGCTGTCCATCGTGCGCTCGCTCGTTCGCGCGCAGGGCGGTCGCCTGTCGCTGCATGACAATACACCACACGGACTTGTCGTCCGTATCGACCTGCCGCAATTGCCGGCGCATTCATCGGGACCGGGAAACTCATGACCGTCAGACGCCGCCGCCGGACGATCCTCAGGATATTGCTGCTTCTCGTCGTCGCCGGCGGGCTGGTCGCCGCTTACATGGCGTATCAGCGCGACCAGGCTGCGTCGCAGTCCGCCAACGTCATTACGGCGCCGGTGTCGCGCGGCGATATCGAGGTGACAGTGCTGGCCAGTGGCATCCTCAAGCCGGTGCGCCTGGTGGCGGTGGGCGCGCAGGCATCTGGCCGGGTTACGTCGCTCAAGGTCGAAGCCGGTCAGCAGGTGAAGGCCGGCGAGCTGGTAGCCGAGATCGACTCGATCACGCAGGAAAACGCGTTGCGTACCGCTGAAGCAGCCCTTGCCAACGCCCGCGCCCAGCGTGCCGAGAAGGTCGCGAACCTCAAGCTGTCCGAAATCACCGTGGAGCGTCAGCGGCGGATGGCCGCCCAGCGCGCCGTCTCGCAGGCCGAGCTGGATGCCGCCGAGGCGGACGTGGAAGTGATCCGCGCCCAGATTCAGGCGCTCGACGCGCAGATCATTCAGTCGCAAGTGGGCGTCGAGACCGCGCAGGCCAACCTCGGTTACACCCGCATCACCGCGCCCATCGACGGCACCGTGCTGGCCATCGTCACGCAGGAAGGCCAGACGGTGAATGCCGCGCAATCCGCGCCGACGATCATCATCCTTGGTCAGCTCGACACCATGACCGTGCGCGCCGAAATCTCCGAGGCGGACATCGTGCGCGTTTCGGAGGGCCAGCCGGTTTACTTCACGATTCTGGGCGAGGCCGCGCGGCGCTACGACGCCACGCTGCAGCGTATCGAACCCGCGCCGGAGTCGATTTCCAGCGACAGCAGCTTCAGCACGTCCTCGGGGGCGTCATCGTCCAGTTCGTCGACGTCTTCCTCGGCCATCTATTACATCGGCGTGTTCGATGTTCCCAACCCGGACGGGCAGTTGCGCACCTACATGACCGCCGAGGTGAATATCGTGCTCGGCCGCGCGGAAGATGTGCTGACGATTCCGGCGACGGCTCTCAGCGCGCCGTCGCGGGATGGCCGCACATATACGGTGCAGGTGATGGAGCCATCCGGCGCCATCGTGTCGCGCAAGATCGAGATCGGTCTCAATAACAAAATCAGGGCGCAGGTGCTTTCCGGGCTTCAGGAAGGCGACCGCATCGTGACGAGCAGCTTCGCCGCGCCGCCGGCGGGTGCGGCTGGTAGCGGTCCCGGCAGTGGGCCCGGCCGTCGCGGCCCGCCGCCGATGGGGCTGTGACCATGACGCAGCCCAATGATGACGTGCCGCTGCTGGTGGTGGAGCGCCTGCGGCGGGAATTTCCTGCCGGTGAGGGCACGCTCGCCGTGCTCAAGGATGTCGATCTGACGATTCACGCCGGGGAGATGGTCGCCATCGTCGGCGCATCGGGCTCGGGTAAATCGACGCTGATGAACATTCTCGGCTGTCTCGACCGGCCGACATCCGGGCATTATCGCATCCGTGGGCGGGAAACCTCGACGCTGGATAGCGATGAGCTGGCGAAGTTGCGGCGCGAACATTTCGGCTTCATCTTCCAGCGCTATCACCTGCTGCCGGAGCTGACGGCCATCGGCAATGTCGAGATTCCGGCCATTTACGCCGGTGTCGCGCCGCATGCGCGCGAGGAGCGGGCGGCGCAACTGCTGGGCCGCCTCGGCATGGAAGATCGCGTGTCGCATCGGCCCGGGCAGTTGTCCGGTGGGCAGCAGCAGCGCGTTTCGATTGCCCGCGCGCTCATGAACGGGGCCGATGTCATTCTGGCGGACGAGCCGACAGGCGCACTCGACTCCCGCAGCGGCGAGGAGGTTCTCGCGATCCTGCAGGAGTTGAACCGCTCCGGCAAGACGGTCGTCATCGTCACGCATGACATGGACGTGGCCCGCCGCGCCCAGCGCATCATCGAGATCCGCGACGGTGTCATCATCGCTGACCGCAAGACGGAGCAGGACGAGCGCAACGCCGCTGCCACCGAAGAAAACGTGCCCGAAGAAGCCCCGCGCGCGAAGCCGAAGACGGGCATCACCGCTGCCTTCGATCGTCTTGGCGAAGCGTTCCGCATGGCGTTCCTGTCGATGAGCGCGCACAAGCTGCGCACGTTCCTCACCATGCTGGGCATCATCATCGGCATCGCCTCGGTGGTGAGCGTGGTGGCGCTGGGCACCGGATCGCGGCAGAAAGTGCTCGCCAACATCTCCAACCTGGGCACCAATACGCTGGAGATCTTCGCCGGACGCGATTTCGGCGACACCCGTTCCGGCCGCATCACGACGCTCGTCGTCGCGGATGCCGATGCACTGGCGACGCAATCCTATGTGGCCGCCGTCACGCCGACCGTGTCCTCCAGCGGCCTGCTGCGTTTCGGCTCGGTATCCGCCAACGCGATGATCAACGGCGTCGGCGAGCAGTATTTCGACGCCAAGGGCGTCAAGATCGCGGACGGGCAGTTGTTCGACGCCGATAGCGTGCGCGACATGGCGCAGGATGTCGTCATCGATGACAACACCCGCAAGGCCCTGTTCGGCGAGTATGAAGGCAGCCCGGTGGGGCGGACCATCCTGATCGGCAACATGCCCGCGCGTATCGTGGGCGTGACGCAGCCGCAGCAGGGCGGTTTCGGCTCCAGCCAGAATTCATCGGTTTTCCTGCCTTATACGACGGTTCAGAAGCGTATTCTGGGCAACACCACTTTGCGCAGCATCACCGTGCGCGTTGCCGACGAGGTGCCAACCGCCTTGGCCGAGCAGGCCGCAACCGCCTTTCTCACGGCGCGTCACGGCGTGAAGGACTTCTTCATCCTCAACACCGACGACATCCGCCAGACCATCACCAGCACCACCGAAACGCTTACGCTGCTGATCGCGGCGATCGCCCTGATTTCGCTTCTCGTCGGCGGCATCGGCGTGATGAATATCATGCTCGTTACGGTGTCCGAGCGCGTGGGAGAGATCGGCGTGCGCATGGCCGTGGGGGCGCGCCAGAGCGACATCATGCAGCAGTTCCTCATCGAGGCCATTGTCGTCTGCTTCATTGGCGGCATTGGCGGTGTGGGACTGGCGTTGGCGCTCGGTCCGATTTTCGACGCTGTTGGCTCCAGCTTCCAGCTCGTCTACTCGTCCGCGTCCATCATCGGCTCGATGCTGTGCTCGACGATCATCGGCGTCGCTTTCGGGTACCTGCCCGCACGCAGCGCGGCGCAGCTCGATCCGGTCGTGGCCCTGTCCCGCAACTGATGCGGACTCGGCATTGCGGGGTTTCCTGCGTATAATGCCAGACGTGTATCGGCAGGGAGAGGGCTTATGGACAGTCTTCCGATCAGCAGGGCGTTCACGTTGCTGGAGCCGGGGCCTGTGATCCTCGTTTCCACCCACGATGGCCGCAAGGCCAACCTGATGACCATTACCTGGACGATGGTGTTGGGCTTCTCGGCCAATTTCGCCATCACCACCGGCCCCTGGAACTACTCCTACGCGGCATTGCGCGACAGGCGGGAATGCGTCATCGCCATTCCCACCGTCGACCTCATCGATACGGTGGTCGGCATTGGGACATGCTCCGGCGCGGACACGGATAAGTTATCCCGCTTCGGTCTGACACCCGCCGCCGCACGGCATGTCAGCGCGCCGCTCGTGCGGGAATGCCTCGCCAACATCGAATGCCGCGTCACCGACATCGTCGAGGCCCACGGCATTGTCGTGCTTGAAGGGGTGGCCGCTTATATCGACACCGGCCGCAAGGAGCGCCGGACGCTTCATGCGGTAGGCGACGGCACCTTCATCGTGGACGGCGAAACGCTGGACCGGAGGGAGATGATGCGCTCGAAGCTGCCTGAGGGCCTCTGACCCTCAGGCATAGGATTGATTGTGGCTTTACTGCGTGAAAAACGCAGCGACGGCATCGAGTTCTTCCTTGCGAATCTCATGCCCGCCGTCATGAACACGGGTGATGACGTTCGCCTCTTGCGCCGCGAGGTAATCCACCAGCGCCTCGGTCATGGGCAACGGGCAGATCGGGTCTCGCTCGCCCGCTGTTACCAAAACATCGACACCGGCCAGCGCTGGATTTGGCTCCGGCTGCCACGGAATGAGCGGATGCATCAGCACCACCCGATCGAACAGTCGCGGCGCGCTGAGGATCACGGACGCAAGGATATTGGCGCCGTTGGAATAGCCCAGTCCGTAAACCGGCGCACCGGCGTTCGCCTGCCGATGCGCGGCGATGAAGCCGGCCATCTTGTCGGTACGGGCGGCAAGATCCTGCATGTCATAGACCCCTTCGGCCATACGGCGGAAGAAGCGATTGGCTCCGTGCTCGGACACGTCCCCGCGCGGCGCGACAATGCCGGCGTCCGGTAGCAGACGGGCGATCAGCCCGGCAAACTGGTGCTTGTCACCGCCAGTGCCGTGGAACGCGAACACCAGCGGCGCACCGGGCGCGGCGGGTTTGAGGAAATGGTGATAGGCATGGGCTGACATCGCCTGTCTCCGATGGTTGTCTGCAAATGATGGGTATGATCTCAGTCGATGGGAGGCAGCATTTCCTCGATCCGGCTGCGCAGATGCGCGTGCTGCGCCGGAATCCGGAGCGACTGGCCCAGATGCGCGGTATCCTCGTCACGGTCGAAACCGGGCTCGTTGGTCGAAATCTCGAACAGGACACCGCCGGGCGTGCGGAAATAAATGGCCCAGAAGTAATCCCGGTCGATCACCGGCGTTACGTAATATCCGGTGTCGATCAGCGCCTTGCGCACTTCAAGTTGCGCCGCCCGGTTCTCGACGGCGAAGGCGACGTGGTGGACGGAGCCAGCACCCTCACGGGTATGAGTCACGTCCGGCAGCGCCTCCACATCGATGACGCTCGCCCCGTTGCCCTCTGGCACGAAGAACCGCGTCACGTTGTCCTTCGTCTCGAACAGGCGATACCCCATATATTGCAGCAGCTCCGCCGTTGCCCCCGCGCTGCGCAGCCGCAGTGAAACGGAATGAAAACCGCGGATTTCTACATCGGGATCGACGCCACCGTGTGTCCATGGAACGCGTGGATCGCCATCGACTTCCGCGAGCGCGAAGCTATCGCTGTCCGGTCCTGAGAAATAGAGGCGGTTCTCGCCGAAAACCGTCTCTTCGCTCAACCCCGCGACGCCGGCGGCGGCAAGGCGCTCCTTCCAGAAGCCCAGCGCGCCCTTCGGCACCGAGAAAACCGTCGTCCCGACCTCGCCGGTGCCGGGGCGGCCACGGGCAATGTGAGGGAAGGGGAAATACGTCATCACCGTGCCGGGCGTGCCGGCTTCATCGCCATAATAGAGGTGGTACACCGATGGCTCGTCGAAGTTCACTGTCTTCTTGATGCGGCGCAGCCCCAGAACCTTGGTGAAGAAGTCGTTGTTCTGCCGGGCATCGGCAGCCAGCGACGTAACGTGATGCAGGCCCTTGATCGCGGTAAGCATGGCTTTGCTCTCCTGAACGCATGAATTGCTTGAACAGGAAGATAAGCCCGGACACCATGAATGATAATGCATGCAATCTGGCATATATTATTGCGCGCACTGCAATAATATATGCCTCAGCGCCAGCCGAGGCCCGGAGCGACGTGCTTGAGGATCGCTTCGATGACATGGGCGTTGTAGGCGACGCCGAGCTGGTTGGGCACGGTCAGCAGCAGCGTGTCGGCTTCGGCGATGCCCTCGTCCTTGCGGAGTTGCTCGATCAGCGCATCCGGCTCGGCGGCATAGCTGCGGCCGAAAATGGCACGCGTCATGTCGTCGATGAAGCCCACCGAGTCCTGCTCCTTGCTTCCGTTGCCGAAATAGGCCCGGTCCCTGTCATCGACCAGCGCGAAAATGCTGCGGCTGACGGATACGCGTGGCTCGCGCGTGTGGTCCGCTTCCTTCCATGCCTGCCGATAGGCGCGGATCTGCCTGGCCTGCTGAACGTGAAACGGTTCGCCGGTCTCGTCATTCTTCAAGGTGGAGCTTTGCAGGTTCATGCCGAGTTTCGCCGCCCAAACGGCAGTGGCATCGGAGCCAGCTCCCCACCAGATGCGTTCACGCAAACCTTCGGAATAAGGCTCAAGCCGCAGCAAGCCGGGCGGGTTGGGGAACATCGGGCGTGGATTGGGCTCCGCAAAACCTTCGCCGGCCAGCATGCGCAGGAAGATTTCGGCATGCTGGCGACCCATGTCCGCATCGGTCTTGCCATCCTCCGGCACGTAGCCGAAATACCGCCAGCCATCGATGACCTGCTCGGGCGAGCCACGGCTGATACCAAGCTGAAGACGCCCGCCGGCGATCAGATCCGCCGCGCCGGCATCCTCGGCCATGTAAAGCGGGTTTTCATACCGCATATCGATAACCGCCGTGCCGATCTCGATTCGGCTCGTCTTCGCGCCAACCGCCGCCAGCAGTGGGAAGGGCGATGCCAGCTGGCGGGCAAAATGATGTACGCGGAAATAAGCCCCGTCAGCGCCCAATTCCTCGGCGGCGACGGCCAGATCGATCGATTGCAAAAGCGCATCGCCAGCCGAGCGGGTGCCGGATTGCGGGGAGGGCGCCCAGTGCCCAAAGGAGAGAAAACCGATTGTCTTCATGATGGCGCTCCTTAGTTTTCCTGTCCGCGCGGCTGCGTGCAAGATACTACGTCCATCAGATCCGGCAATGACAGAAAAACCGCCGTTTCGATGACCGCAGCCCATGCACTCTGCGGTGTCCATGTGGACGGGGTATAAAACCCTTATATGTCAATGAGATGCAGCCTTTTTATGCCAACTGGCGGATAAATTCTGCTGCGGACGGTCGGTTATACGAATAATGCCCGATGAACAATCCGTATAAAGATCAGTGATCGATCGTCAAATCCGGGAAACGCCCCCGGGCGTCCGTTAAAAGCTTGATGACGCCTGTGGAAAAGTTGATTTCGGTTTATAGTAAACACTAATTAAACATTTGATTCGATATTCATGTCCGATGATGCGTCGTTTATGGTGGGTTTCGTGTAACCGACCATCGACGTTAAGCGTTGTCGTTTGTGGTTTCGGGTCCTCCTTGCGTTCAAGTTGGCATGGGTTTGGCCTGGACTTGCAAAAGATATGTTTTGTTTGTCGATGGCCAGAAGTCACGCCAAGGGGGTCTGAATGGAAGCTGATACCCGAATGATCGGGCAGCCTGATAAGAGTCTCGCGACTTCCGATGCAGCCCTCGGCCGTTTTCCCATATCCTCTTTCGGGCGCAGCGATGTTGCGCGTTACGCTCGCTCCTTCCTCGTGATGGCTGCCGCTTCCGTGTGCCTGTCGGCCTGCGCCACTCGTTTCGAGCCCGAAAACCTTGAGATCATCAGCCAGATTACCGAGGTGCCGCGTAGCCGCGCCATGATCATTCCGGGTCCGGGGAGATTCGGCCTCGTCACCGTTCTCGAACGGCGCTACTCGAATGCCTATTCTCAGGAACTGCTGCTGGAGACCTCGGCTCGCCGCCCCGGTCAGAACAATATACGTGTCGCCTTCGTGCTGCCTGGCAGCACGACCGGGCCGGGCGAGGACGAACTGGACCTGATGCGCCTGTCGCCGGAAACGGTGTCGCGCGATATGAGCGAGCAGTTCCCCGGCGTCAATATGTCTATTTCCGCATTCTTCGTCCAGAATCGCTTTGGCCCGTTCGGTTTCGCCACAGGGCGTTCGGCTTATGGCGACAACTGTGTTTATGCGTGGCAAATCATTGCGCCGGATCGCCCGCTTTCACTGTTCTCCGCACCCAAGGGCAAGATCAATATCAGGCTTCAGATTTGCGACTCTACCGCCACGACCGCGGAGATTCTGGATGTCATGTATAATTTCACGATCAACGCCTATCTGTCGCAATGGAACTGGATGCCGCTGGAGGATACGCCGCCGCTGAATCCCCAGTTCGGCGAGCCAGGCGCCGAAGTTCGTCCGGTGCCCCTTGCCCCGCCAGAGGTGCTTGTTGTACCAGCTCCCGCAGCGGTATCAGCATCGAGTGGAAGACGAGTTAGGCCGGAAACAGTCATCGGGAGCGATGATATTTTCGAATATAGTACTGCGCCGACACGTTCTTCACGTTCCGGCACCGCTCGCGATCGCGATACTGATCCTGTAGCCATCGGTAATTATCCAATCGTCCCGCCACCTCCCTGAAGCAGCCCAACCGTGAGTTTCGTCAAGTGCTCCCAAGGACGTTGAAATGAAAAAACTTGGCGCAGGGCTGCTGTGGGCCATTCTGCTGGTGATTTTCTTCAGCCTCATCACTGTGCCCGTGAGTATGCAGGCGCATCTCGTGTTTACCTGCTTCGTCATCCTGATGATGGTGACGCTGAAGACGCTGCGCGTTGAGGGCGCGGGGCGTATCATCGTTATTTCTCTCGGCATGAGCGTGATCCTGCGCTACGCTTACTGGCGCACCACGAGCACGTTGCCGCCGGTCAATCAGCTTGAGAACTTTATTCCCGCCATCATGCTCTATTCAGCGGAGATGTATGGCATCGGTATGTTGTGCCTCGGCCTTTTCGTGGTGGCCAATCTGCCGGAGCCGCGCATCTGCCCCGAAGTGCCGGACGACGAGCTGCCGACCATCGACGTATACGTGCCCACGTACAACGAAGATAAGGTCATGCTCGCCACCACGCTGGCCGCGGCCAAGAGCATGGAGTACCCGCCCGGCAAGGTGACGGTCTGGCTGCTGGACGACGGCGGAACAGACCAGAAGTGCAATGCCGAGGATGCCGTCACGTCAACGGCGGCGCGTGAAAGACGCGCCGAGCTGACGAAGTTGTGCGAGGAACTGGGCGTTCGCTACATCACGCGTGAGCGCAACGTCCACGCCAAGGCCGGCAACATGAACAATGCGCTCGAACATTCGTCGAGCGAGCTGTTGGTTATTTTCGACGCCGACCACGCGCCGGCGCGGAACTTCCTGAAGGAAACGATCGGTCTCTTTTCGAAGGATGAGAAACTGTTTCTTGTCCAGACGCCGCACTTTTTCATCAATCCGGACCCGGTCGAGCGCAATCTGGGTACGTTCAACACGATGCCGTCCGAAAACGAGATGTTCAACAACATCATCCTTCAGGGACTGGACAAGTGGAATGCGGTGTTCTTCTGCGGCTCCGCTGCCGTGCTGCGCCGGGTCGCGGTAGAGAGTAACGGGGGCTTCAGTCACAACACCATTACCGAAGACTGCGAAACGGCGCTCAATCTGCATTCGCGCGGCTGGCGCAGCGCCTATGTCGGCAAGCCGCTGATCGCGGGGTTGCAGCCGGAAACCTATGCGAACTTCATCGGTCAGCAGTCGCGCTGGGGGCAGGGCATGCTCCAGATCATGATGTTCTACTTTCCGCCGCTGAAGTCCGGGCTGACGCTGGCCCAGCGACTGTGCTACACGTCGAGCGGCCTCTACTGGCTATTCCCGTTGCCGCGCACGCTGTTTCTGATCTCGCCGCTGTTGTTTATATTCCTCAACCTGAAGATCTTTGTGATTTCGGGCGCGGAGTTTCTGGCCTACGTTATTCCGTATATGATCGTGAACCTGCTTATACAGAACTATCTGTATGGCAAACGCCGCTGGCCGTGGGTTTCGGATCTGTATGAATACATACAAATTATCTATTTGCTGCCGGCCATCATTTCCGTGGTGATGAATCCGCGCAAGCCATCGTTCCGCGTGACTGCCAAGAACGAAGTGCAGGAAGAAGACCGCATTTCGGAAATCGGCATGCCGTTCTTCCTGCTGTATGCGGTCTTTGCGCTGACCTTCATTGTCTCGGTGGTGACGGTATTCATGTATCCGCACATGCTGGGGCTGATGATCGCCGTCGGTGGCTGGAACGTGCTCAATCTGGTGATCGCGGGCGGTGCGCTGGGCGTGGTTTCCGAGCGGCGCAATCTGCGGCGCACCCATCGCGTCAATATCGAACGGCGATGCGAGATTACGCTGGAATCCGGCACAGCCTATGCCGGGACCATTGAGGATGTGTCGATCGGCGGTTCGTCGATCCGTATCGCCGGCGCAAAACTAAAGGACGTGCCGAAGGGGAGCATGATCTCCGTCAGCTTCGAGATGAGCGACCACAAGGTCAGCGGGCCGCTGCCGATGATCGTGCGCGGCGGCCGGCAGGTTGACGGCGTGGTCCATATCGGTTGCGAATTCAACGTTACGCAGACCTCACAGTACTT
This sequence comes from Pseudochelatococcus contaminans, assembly GCF_014195635.1. GTDB lineage: Bacteria > Pseudomonadota > Alphaproteobacteria > Rhizobiales > Beijerinckiaceae > Pseudochelatococcus > Pseudochelatococcus contaminans. The sequence goes on from NZ_JACICC010000003.1 coordinate 438,292, forward strand.
CCTGATTTCCGACCTTGTGTTCGCCAACAGCGACAAGTGGCAGAAGTTCCAGAATTCCCGCGCCGTCGATATCGGTCTGCTGCGCGGAACGCTCTGGTTCATCCGCATCGCACTCTATCAGACTGGCCGCGGTTTTGCCTTTCTGCTGTCCAAAACCAAGCCGTCATCGACAGGGGCGAAGTCATGAGTGCGAAACGATCAGCGACCGTCGCCGTATTGTTGTGCGCACTGACGCTGTCCCTCGTGCTCGTGGTGTCGCTCTTGGTCGGGGTGCCGTTGGCGGCGGAAGACAAGGATGTGCGCATAGCGCAGGTGGCGCAGGTTGCTCCCTTCGATATCAGGGGCGGGGGCGGGGGCGGCGCTCCTGCGCCCGGCGGCACGCCGATAACGACCGCCTCGCTGCCGGCCGACAATCCGATTGGGCGCTATCTGCTGCCAATGGGCAACCTGCGGTTCTCCGGCGAGCGTAACATCCGCTCGTGGAACATCTTCCTGACCCGCGAGGAGGTCAGCGCGGTGCAGGATCTACGGGTAACGTACATCAATGCCATCACGGTCATGCCGGAGGTGTCACGCCTGACGGTGTTCATCAACGAGCGGCAGGTGTTCAGATCCGCGATTGCGTCTTCAAGCAGTCCCAGGACAGTGGATATTCCGCTGCCGGAAGGGCTGTTGCATGCCGGGGCGAATGTGGTTCGGTTCGAGGCTGAGCAGCGCCATCGTGTTGTCTGCTCGGTGGCTGGCACCTATGAATTGTGGACGGATATCGTTGCTGCCCGCACAGGTCTGGTGTTTTCACCGGGCGTCGGTATTGGCCGGTTTCAGTCCGTGGACGAACTTCCGGCCGTGGGTTTCGACGAGAACGGGCAAACGACGCTTGCCGTTGTCGTGCCCGAGGTTCTGGACACAGCCGTCGAAAGGCAGATTCTGATGCTGTCTCAGGCGCTTGCACTGCGCGGGCGCTTTATCCATCCGGTCGTGCGTCTTCCGGATACGTTGCCGGAAGAATCCCGTCCCGGCGAACTCGTCGTGGTAATGACGCAGAACCACCGCCTGCCGCGCGAACTGGCATCGAGACTGCCCCCCGGCAGTTCGCATGCCATCGTGGATTTCGTCCCCCTGCGCGACAAGAGTTCCGCCCTGCTGATCACTGGCGGCACGGCGGGGGATATCGACCGCGCCATCCAGAGCATCGTGCCGCGCTTCGCTGCCGATCCGGCGGCGAAGCCGGAAGTCGACATGGCGTCGTTCTATTATCCGGAAGTTCCCTTCATTTCGGAGGGAACGAGCATCTCCTTGAGCCAGCTTGGCGTCGAGAGCCAGGAGTTTTCCGGCAGGCGCTTCGTCACCACGCTGACCCTGGCCCTGCCTGCCGATTTTTATTCCGAAGCCTATGGTGAGGCGCAGCTTCTGCTGGATGCCGGTTTCGCGACATCGCTTCTGCATAACAGCAACTTCATCGTATCGGTCAACGGCAATACGACGGTTGTGCAGCCTATCGAGGTCAGGGCCGGGGATTTGTGGGATCAGATGCCCATCCGTATTCCCCTGCGTCATTTCCGGCCGGGCGTGAACACCATCGAACTCGAAGGTGTTTTCGAAACCACGGAAGACAGTATCTGCGCACCGGGAACGACGATTTCCAACCAGCCTCGATTTGCGCTCTTCGATAGCAGCAGGCTTATCATTCCCGATTTTGGCCGCATGGGCCGGATTCCGGATCTGGGAGCGTTCAGCGCGCGAGGTTTTCCCTACTGGCAGTCGACGGAGCCGCTGCCGGTGTTTCTGGCCGATCGGGAGCGGGATACGGCCGCGGCCGCAGCCACGCTCGTAGCGCGTGTCGCCTTTGGCGCACAGCGATTCGTGACCATCGACATCGTTCCCAGCCTCAGTTCGATCCGGCAGCAGGGGGCGCTGCTGGTCGGCGCGGCAGCGCAGATGCCCGTTGCGGTTTTGGCGCAGGTGGGGCTTGTGCAAGATCTGCGCGCAATTTGGTCTCAACCATCCTCCGCGCCGGAAGAGACGGTTAATCTTGGCCTGAGCGATTACGATTCCGTCGCCGAACGTTTCCGCACCCGCCAGAGCGCGACGGGAAACACGGATCTTCGGGAGGCATGGCGCAGGGGGGGCGTGGCCGCCGACGCCGATACAGCGGATTATCAGGGCAGCGAGCGCGGCTTCAGCGGCTGGGTCAAGGAGACCTTCGATTTGTCGGTTGATGATCTGCTTCCATCATGGAAACCGACTCTTTATACCCCCACCAGCGGCACCTCGCTCATTCTGGCGCAGGGCGCCAGCCCCGGCGGCACCGGAGCATGGACCGTGATGACGGCGGGTACGCCAGCCATGCTCTCCAACGCCATCGCGCGTTTGACGCGTCCCGAGCTATGGACCCGTGTCGATGGCAAGATTACTGTTTTCCGGATGTCATCTGATACGGTAAAAGTGATTATGCCGGAACGCACGAGCTTTGTGCCGACCCGGCCGGCCGAACTGTTCAATCTGCACCGCGTTGCGGCGAACTGGCTGTCCGAAAACCTTCTGGTCTACGCGCTTACCTTGTTTGCCGTGTGCATCCTTCTCGGTGCCAGCGCCTATGCCCTCCTGAACCAATTGGGAAGACGATGATGCGCTACTCTTTCTCGACCGGCTCGAAGCAGACCAGAGCAGCCATCGCCTTGGCGATCGCTTTCGCTGCCGCGTTGCTGTGCTTCATGACCATCAGTTCCTCAGCCGCTGTGGCCCAGCCGGCGGCAAGAATACAATCCGGTGCGAATGCCCTGATAAGTCCGGATGAGTGGCAGCAATACCGCTCTCGCTTCATCACCTCCGGACGGGTGGTGGACGACGCCAACGGCAACATCAGTCACAGCGAGAGCCAGGGTTACGGCATGCTGCTGGCGGTGCTTGCAAACGATCCGGCCACCTTCGACGCTTTGTGGAGCTTCGTGCGCACGGATCTGCTCATCCGCGACGACGGGCTGGTCGCGTGGCGCTGGGATCCGAAATCCCAGCCACATGTCACGGATGTCAACAATGCCAGTGACGGCGACATTCTGATCGCCTATGCCCTTCTGCTCGGCGCCGATAAGTGGGGCCGGCCGGAACTGGCGGCCTCCGCACGCAAGATTATCAGTGCTCTGGCCCAGCACAGCGTATCCCAGATCGGTGGGCAGCCCATGCTGATGCCGGGTGTGGAAGGCTTCGGCCCAGGCACGCGCAATGATGCGCCGGTCGTGAACCCGTCATACTGGATTTTCGAAGCGCTACCGTTGTTCAGCAAGGTGGATAACGGCAAGGACGTCTGGAACCAGCTGACGAAGAGCGGTCTCGATCTCATCGACGAATCCCGTTTCGGGCCTGCCGGTATTCCGCCTGAGTGGGTGTCGCTGCGCGATCCTGCCCGCCCGATGCTGGCGGACGGCTTTCCCGAGGAGTACGGCTATAATGCCTTGCGCATTCCGCTTTATCTGCTACGGGCTGGCATAGACGACCGCAAGCGCCTTGAGCGTTTCCGGGCTATGTGGACGCGGAACGGGCGTCCGGCCGCCGGCATCATCGATGTCGCCACCGGCAGGTCGACCCATATGTTGAAAGATCCCGGCTATGAAATTATCGCTGCCGCTCTGTCTTGTGCGCTCGACGGGACTCCGATTCCCGATAATCTGAAGCAGTTTTCGCCGACGCTGTATTATCCCTCGACACTCCACCTTCTCGGCCTGTCGCTGGTGAGGGAGAGGTATCCTCAATGTCTTTGAAATCGCTTTCCCCTTATCTTCTGCTTCTCGCCGCGGGCGGCGCGTTTCTCGTCTATTACAATGGCGGGGTGCCGGGGATATGGAAAGACGACCAGCCGATCAGCAGCCTTACCTCGGCCGACAGGGAACTGGTTTCGACCGTTGCCGATACGCGGCTGGGCACGCAGCAGGCAGCTACCCGGCGGACCGGCTCCGATGGGCCGCAGGTTGACGAAAGCGCCATCTATTATTACGCCGCTCAGCGCGACTGGGTGCGCATGCGCGCCGAGATCGAGCGTCTGCGCGCGCTTTATCCGAACTGGGTACCGCCCGAAAACCCCGAACTGGGGCAATCGTCCATCGATCCTGAATTGCAGCAGTTCTGGGCGCTGTTCTCGGAGGGCAACTATCCCGCTGTGCGCGACGCCATCGCCAAGCGCCAGCAAAGCGATCCGGACTGGACGCCGCCTGCCGAACTGACCTCTAAACTGGCTGAGGCGGAGGCACGCCTGCGGCTCGTCAATGCCGGCAAGGCCGAGCAGTGGGCGACCGTGCTGCGGGTAGCGAACGAAAATGCCGGCCTCCTCACTTGCGCCAACGTCGAGGCACTATGGACAGTGGCCGAAGCCTTTGTGAAAACCGACGAGGCCGCACGTGGACTGGACGTCTACAAATATGTGCTCGACAACTGCACCAACGAGGAAGAGCGCGTCGGCACCATCGAGAAGGCTGTCGGAATTTTGCCTATTGCTGAGGCGGAGCAACTTGTGGCGTCCAACACCGGCGAGGCTTACGACAACGCGCGTGACACGCTGGTTCGCCGCCGTGTTGGCGAAGCCGCACAGGATTCAAGCAAAACCGCCAGTGCAACCGACCTTGCAAGAATGGAGCAGATCGTTTCCGCCAGCGACGTGACGGCCGACGATGCCATGCTGCTCGCGTTCTATCTCTACACCCATGGCGATCCGACGCGCGCTGCCCAGATGTTCAGGATCGCCCTCGACAAGAACGGCGGTGCGAAAGCGGGCGAGGGCTATGTTTTGGCCATGCATGCGCTGGAGCGTTTTCTGGAGGCCGAGCCCGTCGCCTACGAATGGCGCGACTCCAATGCTGACAGCATGAAAGCTTACCTCGATCTGATGACGGCCGCGCTGTCGAAACAGCCGCCATTGGAGATCAGCGAAGCGGTTATCCAGCGTTTCGTGCCGGTTGTCGTGCAGCAACAGTCGAGCTTCGGCGGCCAGGCTCTTGGCTGGTATGCCTATAACACCGGCCAGATCGAGAATGCAGAACGTTGGTTCATTCAGGCCCTCAAGTGGGATCGTGATAGCGAGCCCTCGGCCTACGGTCTGGCGATCGCGCGGCAGCGGCTGAAAAATACTCGTGGCTTTGCCGCAGTCGTCAACGCATGGCGCAGCCGTTCCGACCGCATCGACGATCTTGCGCGGGGGATCAACCTGCATGCCCCCCGGCCGACCGACAGTGGCGGCGGTGTCGCGCAGCGGCAGGAAAAGCCCGTCAGCGTGATCACGGACGATGACAGGGAGTTGTTCGGGGCCGCGCCGACCGCCAATGGATCCATTGCTCGCAGCCGAGGCCGTGACAACGCGCAGGTCATTCCGGCCAGCAGCTCCGCTCCCGCAGGGCAGCCTGCTGCCGCCGCGCGTCGTGCTGGCAGCAGGTGCTCATCTGCGTCTTCTCTAAACGATCTGCAACGTCTTTCCGCTTCTGCGGCCATGTCTCTGGGCTGGTGTCTGATGGATCTCGAACGGCCGCTGGAGGCCGCGCGCGCTTTCGATGCAGCAATGGAACGAAGCACTACCGCCAAGGCTCGGGGAGAAGCTGCTTATGGCAAGAGCTACGCCTATCTGCGCGCCGGATTGACCAGCAAGGCGACAGTAGCTGCGTCCAATGCCCAGGTCAGCACCGCTCGTCAGCGAGAACTGCGCATCGCCCTGTTAACCCAGCAGGCGGGTGCCGCTTACGCTGCCGGACGCTACGCGGACGCAATCTTCTCACTCGATGCGAGGAGTCAGCTTGCGCCGGAACAGACAGACCTTATGATGTTGCGAGCATGGGCGTATGTCAATCTTGGCCGGCTTGACGAAGCCGAGCGTATTTTCAAGCTTGTGCAGCGTACCGGCGGATCGCGAGATGCGGCGACGGGCCTTTCCGTTATCCACGAGCGGCGCGGTCTGAACAAATACTGAGGCAGTGCTGGCGAACGCCTTCGCTCCGGAGGACAGATGTCCACTGGAGCGAAGGCGTTTGTCGTCAGTACGAGGCGTTCAGCTTGTCCTGAGTCCGCAGCTCGAAGTCGCTGGCGTCATGGCGCTCCTGCAACTGGTCGGATGGTTCGCCGCTGATGCGGTTGACTTTGCGCCCGCGCTGCACCGCCGGACGTGCGAAGATATCATCGGCCCAGCGCCGGACGTTCTTGTACTCATCCACCTGCAGGAATTCGGCGGCATCATAAAGCCAGCCGAGCACAAGCCCGCCGTACCACGGGAACACGGCGATATCGGCGATGCTGTATTCGTCGCCAGCAAGATAAGGCGTTTCGCTCAGGCGGCGGTCGAGCACATCGAGCTGACGTTTGGCTTCCATCGCGAAGCGATCAATGGCGTAGCGGATTTTCTCCGGCGCGTAGGCATAGAAATGGCCGAAGCCGCCGCCCAGATATGGCGCGCTACCCATCTGCCAGAACAGCCACGACAATGCTTCAGCACGCGCCGCAGGTTCTTTGGGCAGGAACGCACCGAATTTTTCGGCCAGATACAGCAAGATGGCCCCGGACTCGAAGACGCGCACGGGCTCTGGCCCGCTGACATCGAGCAGCGCAGGAATTTTGGAGTTGGGATTGATCTTGACGAACCCGCTGCCAAACTGGTCGCCATCGCCAATGCGGATCAGCCACGCGTCATATTCCGCGCCGGTGTGCCCCTGCGCCAGAAGCTCTTCGAGGAGAATCGTCACCTTCTGGCCGTTCGGTGTCGCCAGCGAGTAAAGCTGCAACGGATGCTTGCCGACGGATAATTCTTTTTCATGGGTTGCACCGGCAATAGGCCGGTTGATGCTGGCGAATGCTCCGCCGTTTTCCTTGTCCCAGGTCCAGACCTTCGGTGGCGTGTAGTCGGATGAAGCCGTCATGGTCAAACTCCTGATCGACGCGCGATTGGCGCTTTTTGGGTTGGATCGGGATGGTAGTGCATCGACAGGCACCCGACCAGCGTCCTCGTTATTCCAGGAATGTAACTGGTCACAAAACGCACATGCCTTGCGCGGCAGGGGAGGGGGGCTGATACAAGAAGAGGCCGGCAGCGTAACTGGCTACCGGCCTCTCATCGCATTGATGTGTTACTGGCGTCAGATGCCGAGGTAGGCTTCAAGAACGCGCGGGTGATCCAGCAATTCCTCGCCGGTGCCTTGCAGCACGATCTCGCCGGTCTCGATCACATAGGCCTGGTGGGCAATCTTCAGCGCCTGCCGCACGTTCTGCTCGACAAGGAAGATCGTCAGTCCTTCATCGTTGAGCATTTTGATGATGCGGAAAATTTCCTGCACGATCAGCGGCGCCAGCCCCATCGACGGCTCGTCGAGTAGCAGGATGCGCGGACGCGCCATTACCGCGCGGCCAATGGCCAGCATCTGCTGCTCGCCGCCGGACAGGTTACCGGCATACCCGTCCAGACGTTCGCGCAGGCGCGGAAACAGTTCGAGCACGTGGTCGAAGTCGCTCGTTATGGCATCGGTATCGCGGCGATGATAAGCGCCCAGTTCAAGGTTCTCGCGCACCGTGAGCTTCGTCAGCATCGCGCGCCCTTCGGCCACCTGCGACAGGCCAAGGTGAACAATGCGATGCGACGGCAGCCGAGTGATGTTCTGCCCGCCGAAAACGACCTGCCCGGCGGCCTTGCGCACGAGACCGGACAGCGCCAGCAGCGTTGTGGACTTGCCCGCGCCGTTCGCCCCCACGAGCGTAGTGATCTGGCCTTCCGTCAGGGAGAAATCGATGCCTTTGACTGCCTCGACATGGCCGAAATTGACCTTGAGGCCGCTGACTTCCAGAAGCGCGCCCATCAAGCTCTCTCCCGCGTATTGGCATCATCGTCCCGGCCGAGATAAGCCTCGATGACGTCCGGATTGTTGCGCACGGCTTCTGGCTTGTCGCAGGTGATGATGCGGCCGAAGTTCAGCACGGCGACCTGCTCGCACAGTCCCATGACGAAACGCATGTCGTGTTCGATCAGGAAAACGGTGTAACCGCGCTCATTGATGGCGCGCACGGCTTTCATCAGCTCCGTCTTTTCAGCCGGGTTCATGCCGGCCACCGGCTCATCGAGCAGCAACAGATGCGGCTCCGTCGCCAACGCGCGGGCAATCTCCAGTCGCCGTTGCTCGCCATAGGAGAGCGTATCGGCAATCTCATGCGCCTTGCCGCCGAGGCCGACCCAGTCCAGCAACTCATAGGCACGCGTGCGTGCGGCAGCTTCCTGTGCTCGGTAATCCGGCAACGAAAACAGCATCGAGATGACGCCGTAATCGATATGCCGATGACGGCCGACCAGCACGTTCTCCAGCAACGACATCTCCTTGAAGATGCGGATGTTCTGGAAGGTCCGCGCGATGCCGAGCCGCGTGATCCGGTGCGGCGGCAGCCCGGCCAGATCCGCGCCATCGAAGGTGATGGTGCCGGAAGTGGGCGGGATGAGGCCAGTAATCAGGTTGAACACCGTCGTCTTGCCCGCGCCGTTCGGGCCGATCAGACCGAAGATGCTGCCCTGCGGCACGGTCAGGTTGACATCGTCCAGAACCTTGAGGCCGCCGAACGATTTCGAGATGGAGGTCAGTTCGAGCATGGTCTACCTCCCGCTGCCGAACCAGCGGCGGAAACGCGCCGGGTCCCACAGGCCGTTGGGCAGGAACAGCACCACGGCCACCAGAATGAAGCCGTTGACGATGAGGCGGAAATCGGCCAGCCCGCGCAGCAGCTCCGGCAGCAGCGTGAGGAAGACCGCGCCGATGATCGGCCCGATGATGGAGGTGACACCGCCAAGGATCGCCATCGTCAGGATCTCGACGCCGCGGTCAAAACCATATTCCTGCGGCCCGATGAAAAAGGTCAGATGCGCGTTGAGCGCCCCGGCCAGCCCGGCGATGGCAGCGCCAAGCACGAAGGCCAGCAGTTTGTTGGCGCGCAGGTCCACGCCCATCAGGCTGGCCGCTGTCTCATCGACCTTGATGGCCTCGAACGCACGCCCGGTCTTGGAGCGGTGAAGCCGCGCCAGCACGAAGATCACGATGACCAGCGCCAACAGCACGTGCCACCATTGCGTATATTGCGGAATGCCGTTGAGGCCCAGAGCGCCGCCGGTGATGCTTTCCGTGTTGAGGATCACGACACGCACCACCTCGCCGAACCCGAGCGTGGCCATGGCAAGGTAAACACCGCCAAGCCGCAGCACGGGCAAGCCAATGGCCAGCGCGACGAGCGAAGGCGCCACCATCGCAACGCCGATGGACAGCGCAAAAGGCGAGTCGTAGTTCAACGTCGCCAGCGCTCCGGCATAGGCACCGATGCCCATGAAGGCGGCATTCGCCAGCGCCAGCACGCCGCAGGCAAGGGTCAGCCAGATGGAGAGCGCGAGCAAGGCATTGATGCCCAGCGTCAGCACCAGGTTGGAATAAACGGCCCAGAACTCGTCAAACCAGAGCAGGAATGCATCCATGATCAGGCCTTCCGCTCGTTCGCCTTGCCGAACAGGCCGGTGGGCCGCACGAGCAGGATCAGGAACAACAGGCCGAATGCAACGGCGTCACGCATGGTCGAACCGATATAGGCCACTGCAAACACCTCGGCAAACCCGAGGAAAAGCCCGCCGATCAGCGCGCCGCGAATATCGCCCATGCCACCGAGAATGATGACGGCAATGCCCTTGTGCAGCATCGGCTGGCCCATCAGCGGATAGACGGCGTTCGCATAAAGGCTGATGAGAACGCCAGCCACGCCGCCCAGCGCCGCCGCAACGAAAGATGTTTTGCGGAACAGACCTTCGACATCGATGCCGAGCAATGCAGCCGCACGCGGCGATTCCGCCACCGCCCGCAGCGCCTTGCCAATGGATGTACGGCGCAGCCCCAGCAGCAGCACGACCATGATCACGATCGTCAGTGCAATGATGCCGATCTCCACCGCCGTAATGTGCAGGCCGCCCGCTTCGATGGAGCCATCAGGCACGACACCGGGCGGGAACCGCAGCGTATCGGCGCCGAAGAGACCCTGCGCTGCGCTGTTCAGCATGATGGCGACACCAATGGTTGCGATCATCGGAATAAGATGCGGCGCATCGCGCTTGCGCAGGGGGGATAGCACAAGAATATCGATGGCCAGCCCGACAAGCCCGCTGATGATGAACGCGATAACAAGCGCGGCCCAGATCGGCAACTCAGCCAGCACCACGGCCTGCAGCGCCGCGTAGGCGCCGACCATGAACACGGCTCCGTGGGCCAGGTTGATGACGCCGAGCACGCCGAATATCAGGGTGAACCCCAGTGCGAACAGCGCATAGACACTGCCGAGCGACAGCGCATTGATAAGTTGTTGGGCAAACATCGCCAGAAACGTTCCCGCGGCGGATGAGCCCGCCGCTTGTCATGCAAGAGGAAAATCCTCGAAAAAGGGAGGGGCTGCCCGGCAAGGCCGGACAGCCGGTCAATTCCGGTTTCCGATCAGTTGACGATCTCGTAGACGCCGTCCTTGGTCACGGAAACGATAGGCTTCTGATCGGCGTCATAGCCGGCCGGCTTGCCGCTGCGATCCTGTGCCTGCTTGAACTTGAACGGGCCGGTAGCGCCGGTCCACGTCACGTCGGGCAGCGCGTCGCGCAGAGCGATTCGATCCTTGGCGATATCCCCGGAAAGCTCCACGGTCTTCAGCGCAGCGGCGACGATGTTAAGAGCGTCGAAAGCCTGCGCGGCGAACTGATCCGGCTTGGAGCCGAACTTGCGCTCGTAGGCCGTGATGAAATTCCGGTTCACGTCCGTATCGCTGCTGACGGACCACGGACTTCCGACCCAGAGGTTGTCGGATGCACCCTTGGCAAGCTCGAAGATCTTGGGCGAGTTGATGCCGTTGCCGCCGATGATGGGAAGATTGATGCCGAGCTGACGCGCCTGCACGAGGATGGGGCCGCCTTCCGCGAGCAGCGCGGACAGCACGATGGCGTCAGGTTCCGTCGCCTTGATCTTGGTGAGCTGTGCCTTGAAATCGACATCGCCCTTGGCGAAAGTTTCGGTCGTGGTGACGGCGATCCCCTGATCCTTGAGTGCCTTGACGAAGTTATCGTAGCTGGACTTGGTGAACACGTCGTCATTGCCGTAGAGCACGCCGACCTTCTTGACGCCTTCCTTCTCGACAATCTTCTTCAGCGTGTCGGGAAGTACGTCCGCTTCGGTAACCGAGTTGCGGAAGACGTAATTGCCGACCGCGGTGATTCCGTCAGCGGTGTTGGACGTGCCGAAAACCGGCGTCCTGGAAGCCTGGGCGATCGGGTGCGCGGCCGAGGCCGAGTTCGACAGCGTCGGGCCGAAAACGACGAGCACCTTGTCCTGGAAGATCAGCTTCTTGAAGACGTTGATCGCCTCTTCCTTGCGGCCCTGTTCGTCCTCGACAACCAGCTTGATGGTGTCGCCGTTGATGCCGCCGGCGGCATTGATCTCATCGGCGGCAAGCTCGAAGCCGTTGCGAATCGCCGCGCCGTACTGGGCGGCAAGGCCGCTGAGCGCAGCCGCGACACCGACCTTGATTTCCGCTGCCTGTGACGACACCGCGCCGGTGGTGACGGCAAGCGCGACAATCGCCGATCTCATGAATCGCATCGAACTCTCCCCGAGGTCGTTCTGGATGTGGTAGCCGCCTTGACGGCGGCGTTGATCTGCCGAATTGGGTCTGCACGGATAAAGGCATCTGCACGGCATTCGGGCAGCACATCGCCGAGCAAGACACGAAATTTCGTCCGGGTCACGTTTGTTGATCACCGGCAGCATTCCGTCAAGCTATTTGCGCAATATAAATCTGTTCCAGAAACAACCGTCCACGCGGTTTTTGCGCCGATGTCCCAAGGCGACCGGCGGTGAGCGATCTGGCCGTTGTCATGAACAGGACGTGATAATGACGTAACTGTCGTTTCACGCGTGGGCTGGGATTCGACGGTTGGGGGCGGGACATATTGACGCACATCGACCGCCGATCAACCGGCATGCAAGCCCAACAAACCGCGCTTTTTTAAAGCGCTATGTCATGATTTGAATATTTACGTTGTCGCACCTGCGTTTCAGACTATTGATCCATTCTATTCCCGTCTGTATGGAGTGCGATTAGACAAAGATGGAGTCGGTGTGCGGGTGTGACGCATGCTGCATCCCTGTAAAGATGGATCGAGATGGATGACCCGCGTTAAAGCGCTACCCTTCCTGCTCCTGTTGGCGATCACGCCGCTGCTGTCTGGTTGCCAGTGGGTCGTGATGTCACCGTCCGGCTATATTGCCGAGCAGCAAAAGAATCTGATTCTGATCGCGACGGGCCTGATGTTGCTCATCATCGTGCCCGTCATGATCCTCACCGTGCTTTTCGCCTGGAAGTACCGCCAATCCAACAAGCAGGCGGATTACGATCCGGACTTTCACCATTCGACCAAGCTTGAGTTCGCGATCTGGGGCGCCCCCATTGCGATCATTCTCGTGCTTGGCACGGTGACCTGGATCGCAACCCACCGTCTCGATCCCTATCGCCCGCTGACGGATATCGGACCTAATACGCCGGTGCCTGCGGGTGTCGAGCCGCTGCGCGTGCAGGTCGTGTCGCTGGACTGGAAGTGGCTGTTCATCTATCCGGAATACGACATCGCGACGATCAACGAGCTGGTTGCGCCTGTCGACAGGCCGATCGCGTTCACCATCACGTCATCGAACCTGATGAACTCCTTCTTCGTGCCGGCGCTGGCGGGCCAGATCTACGCCATGGCGGGCATGCAGACGCAGTTGCACGCCGTGGTGAACGAGCCGGGCGTGTTCAAGGGGTTCTCGTCCAATTATACCGGCCACGGCTTCTCCTACATGCACTTCAAGTTCCACGGCGTCTCGGACAGTGAGTTCGATGCATGGGTGGCGAAGGCGCGTGCGGCCGACGACGTACTGACGCGCTCTGTGTATCTCGACGTCGAGCGGCCGAGCGAGGGCGACCCCGTGCGTTATTTCAGCCGCGTCGATCCTGGCCTTTTCGAGCTGATCGTCAACATGTGCGTACCGGAAGGTTCGCGTTGCATGCGTGATCTGATGCACGACAACAGCAACCGTATCAGCGGCCTTGGGCGCATGGGCAACCCTGAAGCGCTTGCCGCCGCGCGGCTTGAGAAGGCTCTTGCCGCCGATGCGCTGTGCACTCCGGAAGTTCCGCAGGGCCTGACGCTGGCTGGTCTGTCGACGCCGACCAGCGCGTTCTCCGCTATCAAGATTTTCAGCGAGTAAACCGGCATGGCTTTGGACAGCAATCTTCAACAACTGCTTTTTGGGCGTCTTACGCTTGAGGCGCTCCCGCTGCACGAGCCAATCGTGGTTGTGACCTTCGTGGGCGTTGCCCTCGGCGGCATCGCGGTTCTCGGCGCTCTCACCTACTTCCGGCTGTGGGGCTATCTCTGGCACGAGTGGTTTACCAGTGTCGATCACAAGAAGATCGGCATCATGTATATCGTGCTGGGTATCGTGATGTTCCTGCGCGGCCTTGCCGACGCCATCATGCTGCGGCTTCAGCAGGCGATAGCGTCCGGGGGCAGCGAAGGTTATCTCAACGCCCATCACTACGACCAGATCTTCACCGCCCATGGCGTGATCATGATCTTCTTCGTCGCCATGCCGTTGGTGACCGGCCTGATGAACTACGTCATGCCGCTTCAGATCGGCGCGCGCGACGTGGCGTTTCCGTTCCTGAACAACCTCAGCTTCTGGCTGACGACTTCGGGCGCTGTGCTGGTGATGATCTCGCTGTTCGTCGGTGAGTTCGCGCAGACCGGCTGGCTGGCCTATCCGCCGCTGTCGGGTATCGATAACAGTCCATGGGTCGGCGTCGACTATTATCTATGGTCACTACAGATTGCGGGTGTCGGTACGACGCTGTCGGGCATCAACCTGATCGTGACCATCGTTAAGATGCGTTGCCCGGGCATGCACTACATGCGCATGCCGATCTTCACCTGGACCAGCCTGTGCACGAACATCCTGATCGTCGCGACGTTCCCCATCCTTACCGCAGTGCTCGCCCTGCTGACGCTTGACCGTTACGTCGGAACGCACTTCTTCACCAATGACGGTGGCGGCAATCCGATGATGTACGTCAACCTCATCTGGATCTGGGGCCATCCGGAAGTTTACATTCTGGTGTTGCCTGCGTTCGGCATCTTCTCGGAAGTGGTCGCCACGCTCTCGGGCAAGCGCCTCTTCGGTTATACCTCGATGGTTTACGCCACGGCGTGTATCACGATCCTGTCGTACATCGTGTGGCTGCATCACTTCTTCACGATGGGTGCCGGCGCCACTGTGAATACGTTCTTCGGCATCACGACGATGATCATTTCGATCCCGACGGGCGCCAAGATCTTCAACTGGCTGTTCACGATGTACAAGGGACGCATTCGCTTCGAAGTCCCGATGTACTGGTCCATCGGCTTCATGCTGACGTTCGTTGTCGGCGGCATGACGGGTGTTCTCCTTGCCGTTCCTCCGGCGGACTTCGTTCTCCATAACAGCCTGTTCCTCGTGGCCCACTTCCACAACACCATAATCGGCGGCGTCGTGTTCGGCCTGTTCGCCGGTCTTGTGTACTGGTTCCCCAAGATGTTCGGCTTCAGGGCCGATCCGTTTGTTGGCAAGATCGCGTTCTGGTGCTGGCAGATCGGCTTCTGGGTCGCGTTCATGCCGGTCTACATCCTCGGACTGATGGGCGTGACGCGTCGTCTCAGCCAGTTTGACGACACCTCGTTGCAGCCTCTGTTCATCACGGCTGCGGTGGGTGCGGGTCTGATTGGTATTGGCACGCTGGCTCTTGTGGGACAGTTTGCTGTCGGCTTCCTGCGCCGCAAAGACCCGGCTTACGCGGATACCACAGGCGACCCGTGGAACGGACGCACGCTGGAGTGGGCGACGTCGTCCCCGCCGCCTGCCTACAACTTCGCCTTTACCCCTGTCGCACATGACATCGATGCATGGTGGGACATGAAGAAGCGTGGTTATTCGCGTCCGCTGACCGGGTTCGTGCCCGTGCATATGCCGCATAACACCGGCATGGGCGTTGTCCTGGCGGGATTGGCCACGGTTCTCGGTTTTGCTCTGATCTGGCACATCTGGTGGCTTGTGGTCGTCGCCTTCGTGACGCTCATCGGCACGGCTATTGCCCACACGTTCAACTATAATCGGGACTATTACATCCCTGCTGCCGAGGTTGCTGCGATCGAAGATAATCGTACGCGCCTGCTCGCCGGGAAGGTGACATCATGACGAAAGTTTCCAGCACGTCGGGGCTTGCCGGTGAAGCGCCTGTCTTCTTTCTGACGGAGACGGACGAGGATCACGGTCACCACGAAACCGGGACAAATCTCGGTTTCTGGATCTACCTCATGAGCGACTGCCTTATCTTCGCATCGCTCTTCGCCGTACATGCCGTGGTCGGCCGCAATTATGCGGGCGGTCCGGCTCCGGTCGATCTCTTCGATCTCAACATCATCCTGCTGTCGACAACCGCGCTGCTGATCTCGTCGATTACCTACGGTTTTTCGGTCATCGCGATGCAGTCCGGCAAGCAGCAGGGCACGCTGGGCTGGCTGGCGGCCACGGGTGTTTTCGGCCTTATCTTCCTTGGCCTGTCGCTGTATGAGTTTTACCACCTCATCCACATCGGCGCGACGCCGCAGGTCAGCGCCTTCCTGTCCTCGTTCTTCGCGCTTGTCGGCACCCACGCTCTTCACGTCGCGTTTGGCATCGTGTGGCTGGTGGTTCTGCTTGTGCAGATCAAGCAGCGCGGTCTGATCGAGGCGAACCAGCGCAGGGTTCTGTGCCTGTCCATGTTCTGGCACTTCCTCGATCTCGTCTGGATCGTTGTGTTTTCGTTCGTTTACCTGATAGGAGTGCTCTGATGGGTGCGAAATTGCCTGACGCCGCCACGGCGCATTCCGGCGCTCAGCATCACTCCGGTGAAGCTCACGGTACGGTTGGCGGTTATATCACCGGCTTTATTCTGTCGGCCATTCTTACCGTCATTCCGTTCTGGCTCGTGATGAGCGGCGCTCTTGCCGACACGGCGCTGACCGCGCTTGCGGTGGCGGCTTTGGGTGCGTTGCAGATCGTCGTACACATGGTGTACTTCCTGCAGATGAATGGACGTTCGGAAGCTGGCTGGACGCTGTCCGCCTTCATTTTCACCGTCATCATTATTGCGATTGCCGTCGTGGGTTCGGTGTGGGTCATGCATCATCTTGATGTCAATATGATGCCGATGACGCACGAGGATGCCCGCACGCTTCCATAAGGCCATGAATTTGAGCAGCAAATCCTCGTTCCCGCCGCGATCGCTGATCGCGGCGGGAATTGCCGTCTTTATTGTCGTGTGTGGCCTGCTGTCGCTTGGCGTCTGGCAGTTGCAGCGTCTGGCCTGGAAAAACGATCTGATCGCCAGAGTGGATGCTCGCGTGCATGCGGTTCCCGTTCCCGCTCCCGGTCCTGATCAATGGCCCGATATTTCACGTGAGAACGATGAGTATCGGCGTGTCAGCGTGAGTGGGACTTTCCAGCATGATCGTGAAACGCTGGTTCAGGCTGTAACGGAACTTGGAGCCGGTTTCTGGGTCTTGACGCCGCTCGTGGACGACCGCGGGGATGCTATTCTCATCAACCGTGGTTTCGTTCCATCGGATCGTCGCTTACCTGAAAGCCGTGCAGCCGGGCAGATAGATGGTGCGGTGACAGTCACCGGGCTTATTCGCATCACGGAGCCAAAGGGTGCATTCTTGCGCGACAACGATCCGGTTGCCGACAAGTGGTATGCCCGTGACGTTGCCGCCATTGCCGAGGCGCGAGACTTGGGGGATACGGCGCCTTATTTCATCGATGCCGATGGCACCCCCAATCCTGGGGACTATCCGCGTGGTGGACTGACGCGTATCTCGTTCCCCAATACGCACCTTATCTATGCGCTGACTTGGTTCTCAATGGCGGTTATTGCCGCTGCGATGTTCATCGGTTTTTATCGCCATTCGCGGCGTGAGTATCAGCGCCGGTTAGATAACAGGCGGTAATGCGGTTGACATAGATCGCAGCGCCTTCAGGCTGTGCGATGAGGTACAATAAAAAGCGCCCGTTCCACTTCATCGGAACGGGCGCTTTTTTAGAGCATTACGCCTATGGACGATCAATTGGCTGCTGCGCGGACAACGATCTTGACGTCGATCATTTGCGATACCCATTCTGCTGCCGGGTCTGAAAACATCCCGAGATCGAGTTCCGTGCGATCCAGTTCAACCGTGCCTTCGACATTGGCAACACCGTTGTCGATGATAAGGCGGAAGGGCAAGGTCACGGGGAAGGGCTTGTCCTTGATGGTCAGCGTGCCCTTCGCCTCATAACGATCCTCCCCGAGAGCGGCAAAGGTGCTCGTTTCAAACCGCGCCTGCGGAAAGCGGGCTGAGTTGAACCACTCGCCGGTTCCGATGGAATTTTCCTGCGTCGCATCCCCAGTGCGGGCCGATGCCGTATCGATGATGACAACGGCCTTTGATCCAGACAAATCATCCGGATCGAACCTGATATCGCCAGTCCATTCGTTAAAGCGCCCTTCGAACGGGCTGCCGGCGTGCGTGCCGGAAAAAACGATGCTGGACGCAGCCTTGTCGATGACCCATGCGGTGGCCGTTGCCTCGGTCGCTGCATCCGATGTCGCTGATGGCTGCGCGGCGACTTCCGTGACGGTTATTGCGGTTTCTGCCACGGGCGTTGCCGCGATGGCGAGAGGCCCGGGCTGACTCCACGACCATCCGGTCAAGGCGACAGCGACCACCGCCAGGACGCCAGCCACGGCAGCAAACATGCTCGGATAGCTTGAGGCGGACGTCTTGCCAATGTGGCCTGAGTGCTCATCATTGTCACGGCGAAGGAAGGGCACCATTTGCCCAAGGACGCCATCGCGGTCGATGAACTGGTGCTTTAACGCTGCACCGGCATGCAGCGCGACGAGAACGACACCGGCCCAGACGAGAAGGCTATGCGCGCCCATCGCGCCGTAAGCGGCGTTGCGGTCGCCTTCAAAGCCCGGCAGATGAGGCACCTGAAAAAGCCCAAACCACGATGTCGCCACGTTCAGGGGCCGATCCGTGCTGACGGCCCAACCAGCCGAAACATAGGCCCAGCCTGTCAACGGTATGGCAATCAGCAGTCCGTAGAAGCCGATATGGGTCGCCTTTGCCAGAAACACCTCCCACCACTTCATGCCGGGCGGCAGGGGCGGGGCGGGATGGGTGAGCCGCCATACGATGCGGATGGCCGTCAGCGCCAATATCGCAAAGCCGATGGACTTGTGGAGCTGGAAGACCCGGTAAGCAGCCTGCTGCGTGGACGGGTCTGTGATGGCATCGACCATCCACCAGCCCATCGCCGCCATGGCGATCACCAAAAATGCGATAGTCCAGTGCAGTGCAATGGCTATGCCTGTATAGCGGGTGGTTGAGCGCTCGGTGGTCATCGTCGGTAGCCTTTGGTCGATAGCCTTTGACGGAAATAGCGCGAGTTTTTTTAAAGGATCCGGGCAAAGCTGCGGTGGCTTTGCCATGCGGAATAAAAGCATGCCGACACCTTTCAGATGCCGGCATGTTCCGGATCGTTACATCCTGTCGATATCTCTGACGGATGCTCTTATACTGTTACTTAAATGTACTTGGTCGCCGGCTTATTGGGCTTCCGGCTTCTGCTGGATGAATTCGCCGTCGAAGCGGACGGTGATTTCATTGCCAAGCGCGCCGCTGGCCTTCTGGCCGAACTCGGTGCGATCAAACTTGCCTTCCGCCGCAAAGCCGAGAACCGGCACACCAAGGAAGGGGTGGCTGTCCAGCTCGCCATTGAAGCTGGCATCAAGCGTCACGGACTTCGAAACGCCGAGAAGCGTCAGATCGCCGGTGATCTTGGCGGTGCGGGGGCCGGTCTGCTCGACCTTGGTGGACTTGAAGGTGATCTCGGGGAATTTGTCGCTGTTGAGGAAGTTCTGGTTGCGGCTGATATCCTCATTCCAAGATTCAAAGCCCGTGCGCGCGTGGGTGGCCTTGTAGTCTGCGGGATAAGCCGTCTGCACCGACTTCGGGTCGATGGTGACCTCGATGCTGGAAGCGGAGATGTTGGCGGGATCGAAGTTCAGCGTTCCCTGAACATTCGCAAAGCGGCCGGTGTAGTTCGACACGTTGAGGTGCTTCAGCGACCAGAGTAGCGCCGAATGCGTGGGATCGAGCTTGTAGACGCCAGCCGGCGCCTTGACTTCCACAGTCTCGGTCTGCGCCAGCGCGGGGGTGGCGAGAA
The DNA here is from genome assembly GCF_014195635.1 of Pseudochelatococcus contaminans. Taxonomy (GTDB): domain Bacteria; phylum Pseudomonadota; class Alphaproteobacteria; order Rhizobiales; family Beijerinckiaceae; genus Pseudochelatococcus; species Pseudochelatococcus contaminans. The sequence goes on from NZ_JACICC010000003.1 coordinate 457,632, forward strand.
AAGGAGCTGCGCCTGCGAAAGTGGAGACAGCGCCAAGCATTGCGACGGCAAGGAATTTGCTTTTGTGCATTGGAAGATCCCATCAGTATGATGCAAGCTGAGAATGGTTCAATCTATCGATTTTGCAGCATGATGCAAACTGACAATGTTGTGAAATCTTTTTCTGTGGATTGCCGTTCCTGTGCATCAAAACTTATGTCCGAAATACGGCAATCAACATGTGTGGCTTGTTATACTTTTGGTGCAATTCAACGCAGTGATCATTATTTTTATTGGGCGCACTGCCATATGACTATTGAATGACGGGCGATGGCCCGCGTTTTACATTTCGACATTACATCTCATGCTCCGGCGTCCGGAGAGCGAAGACAACTCAATATCTGGCGGAAAGGCTGCCCCGCGTTGCGCGCATGATCGCGGCATTGAAAATTTATAAACTGCTTATATAGTTAGCCTAACTAATTTGCCAGATCCATTTTGGAGAGCTTCCTTGCCTGACGGGCCCCTTGCCGATGAGGCGGCGGCGATTGCAGACCTGTTACGGCCTGCGATCTTGCGCCTTAACCGTGACTTGCGCCGTGAAATCCGCTCTGCGGCGGGGTTATCCCCGTTTCAGACGCTTATTCTGGCCACGCTCGAAAACGAACCGGGACTTGGCGTCAACGAGCTTGCGCTGCGGGAGCGCATCAAGCCGCCGAGCATGAGCGCACACGTCAAGACGCTGGAGCAGGCAGGATTTCTCCGACGAGAGGAAGGGGCGCATGCCGACCGTCGGCGCGTTCGCCTGCGCGTCACCGCGGAAGGCTCGCGCGTGCTGCAGGATGTCAAACGCGTGCGCACCGCGTGGCTTGCCAAGCGCATTGCCCTTTTATCGCAGGAAGAGCGCGACAGCATTCTGCACGCCATCAATCCCTTGATTAAATTGAGTGAGCCACCCGTATCATGAGCATTCCCGATCACCCGGAGGCGGTTTCCCAGGTTGCCGGAGAGCCGTCGCGGTCGCGGTTCATCGTGTCCTACATCGTCGGTTTTGCGCTGTTCATGCAGCTTCTCGACTCGACCGTGGTGGCGATGGCTTTGCCCGCGATGGCGCGTACATTCGGCGAAGACCCGGTGCGAATGAATGTTGTCATCACGTCCTATCTGCTGAGTGTTTCGGTTTTCATTCCGATATGCGGCTGGGTCGCGGACCGTTTCGGTGCGCGTAACGTTTTCGTTGCCGCCATCGTGCTGTTCACGATCAGCTCGGTCGCCTGCGGCCTCGCCAACTCGCTCGGCCAGCTTGTCGTGGCGCGGTTGTTGCAGGGCATGGCGGGCGCGATGATGGTGCCAGTGGGGCGCATCGTGATGCTGAAGTCCGTGACGAAGGCGGACCTGATGCAGGCCACCGCCTTTCTGACTGTGCCGGCGCTTATGGGGCCGGTGCTGGGGCCGCCGATCGGCGGGCTCATCACCACTTTCGGGTCATGGCGCTGGATATTTCTGATGAACCTTCCGGTGGGCATCCTTGGCGTTATCATGGCGTGCATATACATTCGCAATATCCGCGAAGAGCACGTTCCGCCGCTCGACTGGAAGGGGTTCATCCTCATGGGCGGCGCGCTTGCGGGGCTGGTGCTGGGCTTCGAGATGCTGACGCACGGCGATGCATCCTGGCCCATCAGCTCCGGCATATTGGGGGCGGGTGCTGCTGCGTTGTGGCTCTATATGCGCCATGCGCGGCGCACGGAAGCGCCGCTGATCGATTTCAGCCTGATGAAGATCCGCACGTTTTATGCATCTGTGGTGAGCGGCAATTTCTGCCGGTTCGATATCAGCGCGTCGCCGTTTCTGCTGGCGCTTTTGTTGCAGGTGGTGTTCGGCCTTTCCGCTGTGGCGGCGGGCATGATTACCGCGGCGGGTGCTGTCGGCGCCGTGATGGCGAAGTTCCTCATCACGCCGTTGTTCAAGCAGTTCGGGTTCAGGAGCGTGCTGGTGGTCAACGGCATGGCCTCGGGGTTGGCCATCGGGGCCAGTGCGCTGTTCACGCCGACGACGCCGCATCTTGTCATGGCCATCGTGCTTTTCGTTGCCGGCATGTTGCGTTCAACGCAGCTCACGGGGATCAATACGCTCACATTTGCGGATATTTCGCCTGAACGCATGAGCGCCGCCACGACTTTGTCGAGCATGTTGCAGCAATTGGCGTTCAGCGTGGGTGTGGGCATCGCGGCAGTGACGCTTCAGGCGAGCATGTCGGCGCGCGGTGACACGGAACTGTCCGGGTTTGATGTGCGGGTCGGCATTATTGTGGTCGCGGTGCTGGCGGCCGCGTCGGCGATCGGATTCTCGCGTCTGGCCAGAGATGCGGGCGATGAAGTGAGCAAGCACCATACGGATGAACGGCGGCGTCTCGACGATCCGGCGTCCGGCGGGCATCATTGACCGGGGCGAGAGTGATCAGGACGAACTGCGCGTGAATTCTCTTGAACGGCGTTGCGTCATGCTTACGATACGTATGGTGGCACGGGGGCGAGCGTGACTCGCCGGTTGCGGATCACGCGCAGGCATAAGACAGGTACAGGCGAGGGGCGGAACGACATGACGACACATCATCACACCACTGCATCAGTCATCGACCCGGTCAGGCTCGACAGGCTGGCGGAGGTGGCTGTCAAGGTCGGGTTGCAGCTTCAGGCCGGACAGGATCTGTTGGTGACCGCTCCCGTCGCCGCGCTGCCGCTGGTCAGGCGCATTGCCGAACACGCTTATAAGGCTGGCGCCAATCTCGTGACGCCGTTCTTCTCCGATGAAGAGCTGGCGCTGACGCGCTATGCTTTTGCGCCGGACAGCAGTTTCGACAAGGCTCCGGCGTGGCTTTATGAGGGGATGGCGAAGGCCTTTTCAGGCAACACCGCGCGGCTCGCCATTGTTGGCGACGACCCGTTGTTGTTGGCCAATCAGGATCCGTCCCGCGTGGCGCGCGCCGGCAAGGCCAATTCCGCTGCCTATCAGCCGGCGCTGGAGAAGATTGCAGGCTTCGATATCAACTGGAACATCATTGCCTATCCGGGCACCGCGTGGGCACGGCAGGTGTTTCCGGATGATACAGTCGATGTCGCTGTGTCGCGGCTGGCCGAAGCCATTTTTGCCGCCTCACGCGTGAACGGCGATGATGCGGTGGCCGCCTGGGCGTCGCACAACGCGGCGCTGAAACAGCGATATGATTGGCTGAACGATCAGCGTTTCCATGCGCTGCACTTTACCGGGCCGGGCACGGATCTCGTTGTCGGGCTTGCGGACGGGCACGAGTGGCATGGCGGCGCTTCGACGGCGAAAAACGGCGTGACGTGCAATCCCAACATTCCCACAGAGGAAGTGTTCACCACCCCCCACGCACTGCGGGTTGACGGGCACGTCGTCAGCACCAAGCCGCTCTCGCATCAGGGCGCACTCATCGACAACATCGCCGTGCGCTTCGAGGGTGGGCGCATCGTCGAGGCGCGGGCCACGCGCGGGGAGGAAGTGCTCAACAAGGTGCTGGATACGGACGAGGGCGCGCGGCGACTGGGAGAGGTGGCGTTGGTGCCGCATTCCTCGCCGATTTCGCGCAGCGGCATCCTGTTCTACAATACCCTGTTCGATGAAAACGCTTCGTGCCACATCGCGCTGGGGCAGTGCTATTCCAAGTGCTTCGTGGACGGAGCGAACCTGTCTCCCGATGAGATCGCCGCGCGCGGTGGCAACAAGAGCCTCATCCATATCGACTGGATGATCGGTTCGGGAGAGGTTGACATCGATGGCGTACACGCCGACGGGCGGCGCGTGCCCGTATTCCGCAAGGGCGAGTGGGCGCACGGATAAACGTCGACCAACCATATACGCCGATGTCTGGAAAAACGGTTTCCCGCAGGATTGCGGGAAAGCCCTGTCTTGTGTCCGGCGTAAATGGGTTTACCGCGAGATTGTTTGCTGTTTTATATTTGCATAGTGCATAATAATCACACACGATTTTAGCGAATCGGTCATCGGGGCGCTGACGGGAACGGGACATGTCCCGGAGGGGCGTGGTTTCGATGGTTTGATGCGAGCATGGTGCTCGCGTGTGCCACCATGAAAAAGACCATACTTTTCTATTACAGGCGAACTGGTTGCAGCATGTCGACATTTTTCGGAATGTCGACATGACGGCATGCTTCCGTTGCATGATCTCTTTGCGAAAAATAGTGCCCATTTTGACTGAGGATTCTCTAGAGTGATCCTGTCGTTTTGTAAAATGTGGGTGGGATATAATTATTTAAATCTGTATCAATTCTGTCTGGCCTGATTGTTATATCTGGCGGGCGGCACTCATAAGCAATTTATGTTCAACCGGATTCATCGGACTGAACATAAGCTGCGGTAAAATATGAAATCCGGAACGTCAGCCGCTTCTGTCTCGCATGCTCGCGGGGCAGGCGCTCTCATTGGAGTTCCCTTCTTGGAGTTCCTTTCGGATTTTTCGCGGATGAAAACAGACGTCTATGGTTTTGACCGATTGCGATATTCTTGTCGTGGGTGGCGGCATCAATGGATGCGGCATTGCCCGTGACGCGGCGGGGCGCGGTTATTCCGTCATACTGGCGGAAAAAAGCGATCTGGCCGGGGGCGCGTCCTCTGCCTCGACGAAGCTCGTCGATGGCGGTGTGCGCCATCTGGAGCAGAGGGAAATACGCCTGCTGCGCGAGGCGCTGACGGAACGCGAGATCTTGTGGCGCATGGCGCCGCATATCGTGCGGCCGTTGCGTTTCGTGTTGCCCCATTCCGGGCGGCGACGGCCTGCGTGGCGCATGCGGCTTGGCCTGTTCGTCTATGATCATGTGGGTACGCGCAAGCTGCTGCCACCGACACGCCGGATCAATCTGCGAAAAGACGAGGCCGGATGGCCGTTGAAGCCGACGTTCACGCGGGCCTTCGAATATTCCGATGCCTGGGCGGAGGACTCGCGTCTCGTGGTTCTGAACGCCGTCGATGCCTATAATCGCGGCGCCCGGATTCTCACCCGCACTGCCGTAACGCAGATCGAGCGGCGCGATGGCGTGTTCCACGTCCAGCTTCGCGATATGCGCACGGGAGCGCTATCGTGGAAGGTGGCGCGGCTTGTCGTCAATGCGGCGGGGCCGTGGGTCGACAGGCTTCGCCGGGCGATGAACAAGGGCGCTGCCGTGGCGCGCGCCAGACTGCTGCAAGGCAGCCATATCGTGGTGCCGAAGCTGTTCAGTCACGACCGTTCCTACATTCTGCGGCATACGGACAACAGCCTCGTTTTCGCGGTTCCCTTCGAACGTGATTTCACGCTTATCGGCGCAACCGACCGCCAGCTTTGCAGCGACCCGGATCACCTATCCATCTCGACGGAGGAAATCGGGTTTCTATGCGAGGCGGCGACTGCTTACTTCCGGCAGCCGGTTCTCCCCTCCGACGTGGTGTGGAGCTATACCGGCGTACGCTCCCTGTACGGCAAAAACGTCTCGGATACGCAAAAAGCGCCGCACGACTACGTTCTTGAGGCGGAGGAGGGGGCTGACGGCGACGTGGCGATCCATGTTTATGGCGGCAAGATCACCACTTACCGCCGCCTTGCGGAGGCGGTCATGCGCCTCGTGGAAAAAGCGCTCGACAAACGTGGACCGGCCTGGACGGCTGACAGCCGGCTGCCGGGCGGCGATCTGCAGATCGGAGGGCTGGACGATCTGCTTGCCCGCTTGCGTAAAAGCGCGCCGGATGTGCCTGTGGCCACACTCGAACGTCTCATGATGAACTATGGCACGTTCGCGCTGGCCATTCTGCGCGATGGGTCGCTCGGAAGCATGATCGGCGCGGATCTGGGCGAGAATGAATTGCGCCATCTTGTCGAGATGGAATGGGCGATGACGCCGGAGGATGTTCTCTGGCGACGCACGAAGCTTGGCCTGCGCTTCTCGGCAGTGGAAACGAGAAAACTGGCTGGGCGTATCGGCGAAATGACCGGCAATGAGGCTGTCCTCGAACAATGAGGCAGTCCTCGGGCAATGAGGGCTGCCGGCACTTGTGCCTCCCGAGGTTTGGACCGGAATTGACGCTGTGCCCGGCTGGCCTCAAGTGAAATGTTCTTGAAATAAAGATTTTATGCCACCTGCATATGGCGTCGACACCAAGTCGTTCGCGTTGTGTCGGGGCTATTTTGTGGCGATAAGTGTATAAGTTTGAAATCGTTCTTGAATGTTTGACTCCGCGGTTGTTATGAACAGAGATGTGCGTTATGAGGCGCACTCATCGGGGACATGTCAGGGGGCATGTCAGGCCGTTGACCAAAGCAGGCGTGCTTCCGCGAAGCCGGGTCGTTTCCGTGAGGAATTGTAACGATCAGGCATTGCGGTGACCATGCCTTGCGACGATCGGGACTTTCCGTCGACCGTAATTTGCGGGTAACCGCCGGTCTGCCGGGGCTGTTCGTCGCCCGGTCGATTTCCCGGCCTGATCGGTATCTGGAGTAGGGCGAAGTGAACGAACAGGTGCAGCCGGACGACCTTGATGCCCTGATGCAGCGGATCCGTGCAAATGTGGAAGCACGCAAGGCCAGCACCGAGGCGCAGGTTATTGTTCCAGATAACGTGTCTGCCGTTGCTGCTCCCATTGATGCCGGTCGCCAGCACTATGCAGCCGTAGAAATTCTCGCGTTCTATGATGTTGCCTTTTTGCGCGCCGCGCATCTTGCCATCCTTGGGCGTGAGCCGGATGGCGAGGTTGCTTCGCGGCTTCTGCAGCAACTCCGCCTTGGCGATATCACCCGCATCGATGTGATCGACACCCTGCGCGCCAGCGACGAAGCCGGCGTCCGCGGTGTCCGGATCTCCGGGCTGGGCCGCGCGCGGTTTGCGGATAACATTCGCCGCTCTGCCATCACGCGCAAGCTGGCGGCGCTCGTGCGCATTTCCCGCAACATTCCCCGGCTCGCCAGCTACATGCGCCAGGTCATTTCGCGCGTGGATCTTGCCGAACGCAAGGTGCAGCAGCTTGAAGGGCAGCTCAAAGAGGCGCTTGCGGCACGCGCCGCCGCCGAGGCCCGGATGCTGGAACGGATCGAAACACTTTCCGGCCGCGTCGCCAATATCGAGGAACGCTCGCAGGCCGCAGGCGAGAGGGATGGTGATCGGTAGCTGGAGTTCCGTTTTGCCTGGAGCAGTTTGCGTTCAAGTCGATTCATCGAGTTGAACGCAAGTTGCGGTGAAATATAGAATCTGGAGCACTTGTTCTGATTCTGTCAGAACATCCGGCGTTCCAAAGCAGTTTGCGTTCAAGTCGATTCATCGAGTTGAACGCAAGTTGCGGTGAAATATAGAATCTGGAGCACTTGTTCTGATTCTGTCAGAACATCCGGCGTTCCAAAGCAGTTTGCGTTCAAGTCGATTCATCGAGTTGAACGCAAGTTGCGGTGAAATATAGAATCTGGAACGCTTGTTCTGATTCTGTCAGAACATCCGGCGTTCCAAAGCAGTTTGCGTTCAGGTCCATCCGCGGAATTGAATGCAAGTGAGTGAGAATCCGAACGCCAGAGTTCGTACGACGCTATGCCGCGCGGCGTGCCCTGCCGCGACAAACCGGCCGACAGGGTGAGTGGACTTGAGAGAGTCGGAAAACGCATGAAACCGAAAGTTGCCATTGTTGCCGCAGGCTCCGGCTCCGGTGAAACAGGGGGGGCGGAACGCTTTTTCCTTGGCCTGCGCGATGCTCTGCAAGCGATCGGCCTTGATGTCGAGCTACTGCATATTCCCTCGGTCGAGGCGAACTTCGATACCATCGAGGAATCGTACCTGCGTTTTTATGATCTCGACCTCAGCGCCTACGACGGGGTTATTACCTCGAAGGCTCCGTCCTATGCCGTGCGCCATCCCAACCACGTCTGCTATCTCCAGCATACGATGCGTGTGTTCTACGATATGTTCGAGACCGAGTTCGGCGAGGGATCGCCGGGCCTCAACCGGCAGCGCGCGCTCATTCACGCACTGGATACAGCCGCCCTCAAGGCGCCGCGCACCCGCAAGCTGTTCGCCATCGGCGAGGAGGTGGCCAGCCGCCTGCGCCAGTACAACGGCCTCGACGCCACGGTCATCCGCCACCCCACCAACCTGACAGGCCTGCGGGAAGGGAGCTTCCGCCACCTGTTCATGCCCGGACGTCTGCACCGCTGGAAGCGGGTCGATCTGGCCATTGAGGCGATGCGTTACGTCAAGGCCCCGGTAGAGCTTGTGATCTCCGGTGCCGGCGAAGATGCCGAACGCTTCAAGGCGCTAGCTGCGGGCGACCCGCGAATCCGCTTCACCGGCTGGATCAGCGACGAGGATCTGCTGGCGCTCTATCAGGATGCGCTGGCAGTGCTTTTCGTGCCGCAGCGTGAGGATATGGGGCTGATTACGTTCGAGGCGTTCCATGCCGGCAAGCCCGTTATCACGACAACCGACTCCGGCGAGCCGGCGCGTTTTGTCGAGGATGGCGAGACGGGTTTCGTGACCGCCCCCGATCCGGTGGACATCGCCGCCCGCATCGACAGGTTCGCCGCCGATCCGGCGCTGGCCGAGGCGATGGGCCGGAAGGGCAGGCAGGCAGCGGAGCAGGTGACGTGGGAGAAGGTGGCGGTCGCGCTTGCCACAGCTCTCGAACTGCCGTTCACGCCCTCCGCCGGGTGATCGGCGGCGGGCGCTCGATACGCACCGCGGGTGTGGGCCGTTTGCGTGCGGCTCTTGGTTTTTGAAGAATGATTGACGAGGCGATAATGGCTGTAACGTTGCATACGACGATTTTGGATATGCAGCCGATTGATCCTCCCGTCGGCGGTGGCCGGCTGCGGCTTCTGGGCCTTTATCATGGCCTTGGCGCGTCTGCCGATGATGCAGAAGCGGCTTTGCGGCACGCTGCGCATTATGTCGGCACTTATGACTGGCGCGGCCCTGGCCTTCGCCAGCAGCAACTGACAGGCGTTCTCTATGAGGAACTCGTGCCGCTGTCCGAAGAGCATTTCGCCGCGTCCGACAGGCGCACGGAAGCGCTGGGCGGCAAGAACGTCATCGACACCGCCTTCCACACCATGGCGCACCTGTCGCCGGAGTATGTTGAAGCCGCACGTGCGGCGGCTGCCAGCGCGGATGTGGTGGTCTTCTCGCATCCGTGGATCTATCCGTTGGTGCGCGATGTGCTGCGTCCCGACCGGCAGCTGATCGTCTACGATGCGCATAACGTCGAGGGCCTGCTGCGCACCGACCTGCTCGATGACGGGGCGGGCGGTTCCGAAGTGGCGCGCGGCGTGGTGGAGGTGGAAAACGCCGTGTGCGCCGCCGCCGATCTGGTGCTGGCCTGCTCGCACGATGATGCGACCGCCTTCGCATCGCTCTACGGTGTACCCTTCGAGCGTATCCGCGTTATTCCCAACGGCACCTTCACCCGCAAGATCAAGCCGCCGACCGACGCTGAAAAGCGCGAGGCGCGCGGGCAGTTCGGCGTGGAAGACAAGCCGGTCGCATTCTTCCTCGGCAGCAACTACGGCCCCAACGTCGAGGCGGCGCGTTTCATCGCCGATGCGCTGGCCCCCGCCTTGCCGAACGTGCTGTTCGTCATCGGCGGCGGTGTCGGCGACGGCCTGGAGAACGCTCATACTCCGGCCAACGTGCGCGTCACGGGCCGCTTGTCCGACGCGGAGCTGCTTCAGTGGCTGAAGGCTTCGGACATCGCGGTCAACCCGATGTTCGGCGGCTCCGGCACCAACATCAAGATGCTCGATTTCATGGCCGCCGGTTTGCCCATCGTCACGACGGCCATCGGGGCGCGGGGCATCGATACGTCCGAGCGGGCGTTCGTCATTGCGCAGGCGGAAACGTTCGCGCGCACTGTCAGCAATGTTCTGGGCAACGCGAAAGAAAGCGCGCAGCTTGCCGCCGGAGCGCGGTCGCAGGCCGATCGTTTCTACTCCTGGGAGCGCATTTCGGATTATCTCGGCACGATGCTGTCGCGGTGGGCGGAGATCCGCAAGGCCGGGAAGCAGCCGCCGTTCTTTTCGGTGGTGGTGCCCACTTATGAGCGGCATGAGCTGCTATCGACGCTCGTCAACTTCCTCGACAAGCAGAAATGGCGTGATTTCGAGGTGATCATCGTCGATCAGAGCGCATCGCCCTGGCCGGATCGCGATAAGGCGTTCAGCTTCGATCTGCATTACATCCACACGGATCGCAAGGGCGCGGTGACGGCGCGCAACACGGGCGCGGGGCTGGCGCGGGGCAAGGTGATCGCCTTCACCGATGACGACTGCGAACCTGACGAGAACTGGCTGGCCGCCGCCCATGAGGTGTTCACCACGACCGATGCCGTGGGCCTCGAAGGGCTGATCCGTTCTGACCGCGTGGGCGATTCGGCCTGGCGCCCGGTGACCAACGAAGGGTTCGAGGGCATCGGCTTCATGACGGCCAACCTGTTCGTGCGGGCGGATATTTTCCACAAGCTCAACGGCTTTGACATCGCGTTGGAGAAGCCGCACTTCCGCGAGGATACGGACCTTGGCTGGCGCTTGCAGGATGTCGGCGAGGTGCCGTTCTCTCGCGAGGCGTGGGTGTATCATCCGCCTCATTCTCGCGAGATCGAGCGGGAATCGCAGACGGTGCGCTCCACCTTCTTTCAGAACGACGCCATCCTGATGCGCAAGCACCCCGAGCGCTATGCGGAACTGATGCTGCGCGAGGTGCAGTGGCAGCACGTGCCGGATTTCTGGGATCATTTCCTCAAGGGCATCGAGCTGCACGGCGTCGAGGTGCCGGACGACATCCGCAACATCATGCGCGAGAATGCCGGTATCGAGTTCACCGGCCTGTTGCAGGCGGGTGGCCAGAGCTTGCCGCCTGCCGGCTCCACCGGCGTTTCGCCTGCTCTGGATGCAGCGCGTCGCCCTGCCGGGTTGCATCGCGTGCTGGGGCGCTCGCTGGCGTGGCCGATGCGGTCGCTGTGGCATCAGGTCTGGGAGCGAATCGAGCGGCGCGTGCGCCCTGTCGAGCAGCGCCTTGACGGTACGAGCGCATCGCTCCTGCAGTTGCAGCGATCGACGGACGAGCGGCTGAAAAAAGTGGAAGCCCGGCTGGAAGCAATCGAGAGGCATCTGTCCATCGGGGGCAGCAAGGGACTTTCCGGCTCCGGTAAGGCCAAGCTTGCCGAAACCGGCAACGCGCTGGACAATGAGCGTTCTCAGGCCGTGGCGGACAAGGATGTCGCGGAGATCCTGCGCGCCGCCGCGCTCGTGATGCGCTCCCGCGCCCGGCTGGAGGCGGTGGCCGAAGACCCGGCCGCCAATGCCTCGTCCGGTCCGAACAAATCCTCTGACCGATAAGAGCTGCCTGAAATCGCCTGATCGTATCGGCTGACACCAGCCGGCTGCTGCGCGGATCAGGCGTGAGACCTGCGCAGTGTGTGGCGGTGTTATCCGGCGGTGTTATTCAATGGCCTCATCCGGATAGACGCCCCACAGCAGTTTCTGCTGGATGAAGCCCCTGACATTGCGGATCGACACGCGGCACCATGTGCCGTCGCAGTTGTCGATGCTGACGATGACGCCGGGCTCCAGCCGCGCCTGCACCTTGACGTTTTCCGATGCGCGTTCGTAAAGCGGATAGGGGCCGCCTTCCTTGTTGCGGTCCCATGGGGCCACCAGCGCCGTGCGACGGCCGGACAGCAGGCTGTGCAGCACCCAGCCTTCCGATCCTTCCGAATCGCGGATGCGCCGCCACGTGGCGAACTCCGCCGTCACTTCCACTGGCAGGCCGGCGCGCTGGTACACCCACAATGTCCGATGATCCTTGGCCGGTCCGGCGCGCAGGTTCACCCTGTCCGACTTGAGGCTGACGTAGCGCGGCACGGGCAACCCGCTGACGGAACCCACCGTCTGGCCGGCATTCGTCTGCTGGGCGACGGCCGGCGCGGACAGCGCGAACGACGCGGCTAAGGCGAGGACACAGGTGAAGATTGCGGCTCTCTTGGACATATCGTGCGTTCCGGGCGGCCTTTCAGGCTGGACTGTGGCATCGTGTGCGCGGGATGATTGCGAAGTTGGGACTTGCAGGAGCGCCCAAAATCGTATCATACCGGGTAAGGATGCTGTCGGTTGCTGCAATTGACGTTGCATAGGCTATCCAGAGTTCTTGTGCCCCAGCGGTTGTTAACGTGGGGTGAAACGCAGCGTCGGGATCGGAACTTTCGCCCATGAAGAAAAAGCCCCTTGTCGTTGTCACCCGCCGGTTGCCGGAAAGCGTCGAGACGCGTATGCGCGAGCTGTTCGACGCCCGCCTCAACGTGGACGACAAGCCGCTGACGACGGAAGAGCTCGTCGAGGCCGTCAAGATCGCCGACGTGCTGGTGCCCACGATCAGCGACCGTGTCGACGCGGAACTGCTCGCCCACGCCGGCCCCCAGTTGAAGCTCATAGCCAATTACGGCGCCGGGGTCGATAACATCGATGTCGGTGCGGCGCTGGCGCAGGGCATCACGGTCACCAACACCCCTGGTGTGCTGACCGAGGACACGGCCGACATGACCATGGCGCTGATCCTTGCCGTGGCGCGGCGGATTCCCGAGGCGGCGCAGTTCCTGCCGGGCGGCGAGCCGTGGGAGGGCTGGTCGCCGACCGCCATGCTCGGCCGCCGCATTGGCGGCAAGCGTCTCGGCATCGTCGGCATGGGACGCATCGGGCAGGCGCTGGCGCGGCGCGCAAAGGCGTTCGGCCTGTCCATCCATTATCACAACCGCCGCCACGTCGCGCCGGAAATCGAAGCCGCACTCGAAGCCACTTACTGGGATTCGCTCGATCAGATGCTGGCGCGGACGGATATCGTATCGGTCAACTGCCCCCACACTCCTGCAACCTATCATCTGCTGTCCGCCCGCCGACTGCGCCTGCTCAAACGGGACGCCATCCTCGTCAATACCGCGCGCGGCGAGATCGTGGACGAAGTGGCCCTGATCGAGATGCTTGAAGCTGGAGAGCTTGCCGGGGCAGGGCTGGACGTGTTCGAGGCCGAGCCGGCTGTGGACCCGCGCCTGTTGAAGCTGGCACGCCGCAACGCCGTGGTGCTGTTGCCGCACGTCGGATCGGCCACCATCGAAGGGCGCGTGGAGACCGGGGAAAAGGTGATCGTCAACATCAAGACCTTCCTCGATGGACACCGCCCGCCTAATCGTGTGCTGCCGGGCATGGTGTGAGGCACCGGGAATGAGCGATTTTCGGGACCGTGGCGAGCCGTCCGCCTTTGGCATCGTGCTGCAGGCGGCCGCTGGCGCTGCGGGCGACGTGTTGTCGCCGCCGCTGCGCAAGCTGCTGTGGTATTCCCTCGGGCTGACGCTGCTACTGCTTTTCGCGCTTGGCACCGGCATGTCCGCCATCATCAACTGGCTGGCTGATCAATCCGTGTGGCTGTCGAGCTACCCCTACATCAGCGCAATTGCCGTTGTATTGGCGGCAGCCGGGGTTTTCGTTGGCCTGATCTTTCTGATCCCGCCGGTTTCGGCGGTGGTGGCTGGCTATTTTCTCGATGATGTCGCTGCTGTCGTCGAGGCGCGATGCGATCCGGGCGGGAGGCCCGGCACCGCACTGCCCGTGGGGCAGGCGCTGATCGCGGGTCTGCGGTTTGCAGCGCTGTCGCTTGGCGTCAACCTGCTGGCACTTTTATTATTGCTGGTGCCCGGCGTCAATCTGATCGCATTTCTCGCGGCCAACGCCTATCTGTTCGGCCGCGAATATTTCGAGCTGGCAGCGGGGCGCTATCGATCCGTCGAGGACGCGCGGGATCTGCGCCGCAGAAACGCCACCCTTGCATTCATGGGCGGTCTGGTTACGGCGCTGCTGGTGATGGTGCCGATCGTCAACCTCGTGACGCCGCTGTTCGGCACCGCGCTGATGGTCCGCATGCATAAAGCCGTTGATCGTCAGGAGAGACGGCGAGGCGTGGTTATATCCGCACCTCGGTAAACTGACCGGACTTGCGGAAACGCCACAGATAATCGGCCACAATTGCCTCATAAGCCGAGGGCGCGATGCCGAGCCCTTCCAGCGTGCGTCCTTCGGCAATCGCCTCGGCGGAAACGACGTTGTCGAGCGCCAGCAGCTTGACCTGATCGGGCGTCACGACCAAAGCGTCCGGCAACAGGCCCAGCGTCAGCTTGTCGAGGAACTCGATTATACCGGCCTGTACCCGCGCAACGCCGAAGGGCAGCGAGATGACGGGGCGCTGACGGCCCGTGACGGCCTGAACATGCGTTACAAGCTGACGCAACGTCTGCACCTGCGGCCCACCGATCTCATAGATCTTGCCGCCGGCCACGGCGCCGTCGACGGCACGGGCGATGGCTTCCGCGACATCCACCGCGTAAACCGGCTGGAAGCGCGTCTGCGCGCCGACGATGGGCAGAACGGGCAGGGCACGGGCCAGCGCAGCGAAGCGCGTGAAGAACCCGTCCCCACGGCCGAAAATAATGGACGGACGGAAAACGACAGCATCAGGAGCGGCAGAGAAAACGGCTTCCTCGCCGAGCGCCTTGGTGCGGGCATAAAGGGAGTTGGAGTTTTTGTCCGCACCAATGGCGGAGACGTGCACGAGCCGGACGCCGTGAGCGGCGGCTGCTTCCGCTACGACACGCGCGCCATCTTCCTGCACGGCCTTGAAGTTCTGCCGGCCGATCTGCTGGAGAATGCCAACGAGGTTGATGACGACATCCGATCCCTCGACCGCGCGCTTGACGGATTCAGCGAAGCGGACGTTGGCCTGCACGGGCGCGATCTGCCCAACCACACCCAGCGGCTGCAAATGGCCCGCCAGATCAGGACGGCGCACGGCGACGCGGACGCGATAGCCGCGCTGGGCAAGTGCCCGCACGACATGGCGGCCGAGAAAACCCGACCCTCCGAAGACCGTCACGAGTTCCGCTGAACGCAACATCACTTCCGCCATCGGTATCTCCCACACAGGTCAACAATCAGTCCGGCTGCCCGGCTCCTGAAACCACGCTGGCCGCTTCCCGGACGATCCGGGCCGGCAATCACCCTGTTGAATAGCCAATTCGCTCCACCGTGTACAGACACTCCGGAATGATTCAAGCCTGCAACGGCAAAAACATCTGAAGCGGTACGCGAAGCCGCAATACTGCCGCTGTTCGATCAAAGTTCTTTCCGATCAGGTGGAAGCGACTGATCGGAAAGAATTCATGCTCACGATGCCATTTGAACAGGATAAACAGAGCCGGTGCAGCGCGGTCAGGCGCCTGCAATAATATCCGCGTAACGGTCATGCTGTTTCTTCAATATAGCGGTGATGAAGGAGCATTCCGAACGCACGCGACCATTGGCCTCACGCACGGCCTCAAGCGCGCCTTCGGCAAGACGGCTGCCGACACCGCGTCCGCCCAGCACGGGAGGGACTTCCGTGTGCTCGAATACATAGATCGGGCGGGCATCGTCTTTCGCGGTTTCGGTCCTGTAACCGATGAATGCAGTATGGCCGTCCACGACCAGCTCGAAACGATGATCGGTTGTATTGTTGATGATGGTTTCCGACATGACAGCTCCCGATTTGCGTGAAGCCTCGCCGAAACGAATCTTCACATAGAAATGATTGGGCCGGATATGCGCAGCTATCCCAGCCGATCATAGGAAGATGTGGTGGCGGCCGCCCTTTTCTACAAGAGATGAACATAGGCGATAGAGTTATTCACAGCTTTCTAGGTGACAGAAATAGCGCTCGCGTAAAGCGTCATAGAAAATAATGCCTAGTGATGCTGCATTATTGTGCGCCGCAAAAGGAAAAACGAGGTATTGCATTAAAGCGAGCAATTATCGCAAGATACACCCAATTATGACAGTGGGGGAGTGGTTATCCCGGTGTCGTGGAGTCTTGATCGTGAGCTGCGAGCGCCAGTTTTGTCGGGCTTGAAAGTAAATGGTTCTGTACAGGAGTGTGCCTGTGAAGCCCAAGACATGGCGACGACATTGCCATCGTTGAATGGAAGCGGGGAATGTTCGATCCCGCCATGAGTTTGCCGCAAAGGAGTATATTTTAGTGTTGCGTGACTAATGATTATGAATTAAGAAAACTTGCAAGGAAGACATTTTACTCTCTTTTATTGAGGATCTCCAGTGACAGACGATACCCAACAAGCAGACAAGGTGAATTATGTCGAGCTTGCAGCTGACATAGTTTCCGCTTATGTCGCCAATAACTCGGTCGCAGCTGTAGAGTTGCCGGCTCTTATCAATGAAGTTCATTCGGCGCTGCGCCGGGTCTCTTCAGGTATCGGTGAATCCGCTGCCGAGCCGCCGAAGCCTGCAGTAGCAATCAAGAAGTCCATCACCCCGGACTACATCATCTGCCTTGAAGACGGTAAGAAGTTCAAGTCACTGAAGCGCCACCTGCGCACGCAGTACGATCTGACGCCGGAACAGTACAGGGAGAAGTGGGGTCTTGCGCCTGACTATCCGATGGTTGCGCCGAACTACGCGCTTGCTCGCTCCCAGCTGGCCAAGGAAATGGGTCTCGGACAGCAGCGCCGTCGCGAAACCGTTGCTGCTTCCGCTGCGCCTGCTCCTGCAAAGCGTGGCCGCCGCAAGGCTTCCGGCGAGTAATTGTCTGCCGGCACGCTGTTTTCTTGAGCGGCTGCTGTGTAGAAATGATTTGAAGGCGGTTGGCAGTCATGTTGCCGGCCGCCTTTTGCATTGTATGATGCTCGATATTTATTCAGTCGGTTGCGCTCAACTGCGTCAGTGCTACTCGGTGCATGTGCTGGTGTATCGATCTTGATGTCAGCTTCAGCATTGCGATGGAAGGCGCTACGCTATGGTGCATTCAGTCATACGCGCCAATGTGGCTTGAATGTGATGCCTGAATCGGGAATTCCTGTCCCGATGCCGCCATAAATCATGCATAAGACTGTTTGGTCACTTCTCTGCTTTCCGGGGTATGCGCTCGGGGTGGCCGTTTGAGATGGGGCTTGGCGTGCAAGTATTTCACGTAACACTTGTGAGCGGCATTGCGGGTGCCTAAATTGCGTCGATGCCCGCTTCGTGCGGTCTGGTGAAGTATCGGATAATATATCGCCTGTCCGGCTGCAGAAGATCAGTGCCGGATGTTTTTGCAGTTGGGGCACGATGACGGTCGAGTTTCAGGATTTGCCCGGAGAGGACAGCCCGTCCAGATCGCGGCGCGACAGGGGCGCCCGGGTACCGTATAGCCTCAGGCTGTGGCGGCGGGCTCGCTTGTCGGCGCGGATTCCGCGCATTCTGCGGGGCATCCTGTCGCGTGCATCGTCCAGCCTGACGCGCCGTATCGTGGTGCTCAATCTCGTGGGGCTCGTGGCGCTGTTGAGCGGGCTGCTTTACCTGAACCAGTTCCGCGCTGGCCTGATCGAGTCCCGCACGCGCAGTCTGCTGATTCAGGGAGAGATTATTGCCGGCGCGATTGCGGCGTCCGCCAATGTCGACACCGATACCGTCACTGTCGACCCTGACAGGCTGTTGCAGTTACAGGCCGGTGAAAGCCTTGGCCTTGGCGAGGAAATCTCTCCGCTGGACTTCTCCATCAACCCGGAGCAGGTGGCGCCGGTGTTGCGGCGGCTGGTGACGCCGACGCGAACCCGTGCGCGTATTTATGACCGTGAGGGCATGCTGCTTCTCGACTCGCGGAATTTCTACTCGCGCGGCGATATCCTTCGCTACGATTTACCGCCGGCGGGCCAGCAGCCGGGCGTTTTGCAGAAAATTCAGGATTGGTTGCGCGGCAAGATCGCCCCCGGTCCTTCGCCGATTTCCGAGGAGATCAACACCGCCGCCGGGCGCGTCCTGCCCGAAGTGCGGGAAGCGCTGGGCGGAACGGCGGCAAGCGTGGCGCGCATCAACTCGCAGGGCGAAACCATCGTCTATGTGGCTCTGCCGATCCAGCGGCTGCGCACGGTGCGCGGCGCGCTGCTGCTGTCCACGCAGGGCGGCGATATCGACTCGATCATTGCGAGCGAGCGCTGGGCAATGCTGCGGGTGTTCGCGGTTGCTGCCATCGTGATGACGGTGCTGTCCGTGCTGCTTGCCGGCACCATCGCCGGGCCGGTGCGCCGGTTGGCAGAGGCTGCCGAGCGGGTGCGGCGGGGTATCAAGTCACGACAGGAGATCCCGGATTTCACCGCCCGCTCCGACGAGATCGGCCATCTGTCCGGCGCTTTGCGGGATATGACACAGGCGCTGTATCGGCGCATCGACGCCATTGAGAGCTTTGCCGCCGATGTGGCGCACGAACTGAAAAACCCGCTGACATCGTTGCGAAGCGCCGTGGAAACTCTGCCGCTGGCCCGCAATGACGATGCGCGCGACAGGCTTTTTGCCGTCATCCAGCAAGACGTGAAGCGGCTCGACCGGCTGATCAGCGATATATCGGACGCGTCGCGGCTCGATGCCGAACTGGCGCGGATCGAGTCCGAACCCATCGATGTGGTTCTGGCGCTCGAAACTGTCGCGGCGGTGGCGCGCGGGGTGCACGATAACCCGATCATCATAACCGTCGACCCGGACGCTGATCCCGGCCGTGACTTCCTTGTGCTGGGGCATGACGGGCGGTTGGGGCAGGTGTTCAACAATCTGGTCGACAACGCCATTTCCTTCTCACCGCCCGATGGGGAAATCCGGATCGACTTGCGCCGCGATGGCAACGAGGTCGTCGTCACGGTCGAGGATGACGGGCCGGGTATTCCCGAACATGCGCTGGAACGCGTGTTCGAGCGCTTCTACACCGACCGTCCGGCGCAGAAATTCGGTCAGAATTCCGGCCTTGGCCTATCGATTTCCCGCCAGATCGTCGAGGCCCATCGGGGAACGATCAAGGCCGGAAACCGGACCGATGCCGATGGCGAGGTGACGGGTGCATGCTTTGAAATCCGCCTGCCGGCCATGCAGCCCGGTGCATGAGCAGGTTTCTGGAACGGAAGAAGCGCCGCGAAAATCATGATGGCTGCCGGTGACGCTGTAATATCGGAAGGAACCGCTGACACGAAAGCCGTCACCGTTCACGCGACGGCGGTGGTCATCGGCGAAACCGGCGTGCTGATCCGGGGGCGATCGGGCAGCGGCAAATCCACGTTGGCGCGGCAGATTCTGGAGTGCGGCCGGCGGGAAGGGCGCTTCGCCCGGTTGGTCTGTGACGACAGGATCAGGCTCGTTCATTGTCATGGCCGGATCGTGGCGCATGCGCTGCCATCCATCGCCGGTTTGCTTGAGGTGCGCGGAACCGGGCTGGCGAAAGTGCCATTTCAGCGTGCGGCGGTCATCGGCCTGGTTGTTGATTCGGATTTAACGCTGGAGCGCATGCCCGATTCCGGAGACAGGACGGTCGATATTCTCGGCGTGCAGCTGCCACGCATCGCGGTGGGAGGCGCAACTGATGCATCAGGACTGATTTTTTGGCTTTTCGCTCAACGGGAAAGCGAATGGTGTGACATTTATGGTCACATAATGTCGATTTAAGTCTGGAACCCTTGCACTTTTCCCCGCAATGCACAAAATGGATTCTTCTGTCATGGATCGTGACGGTGGTACAGGGTTCTGAATGATCGGTCTCGTATTGGTGACGCACGGTTGTCTGGCGACGGAGTTTCGTGCAGCGCTGGAACACGTGGTAGGTCCGCAGACGCAGCTCGAGACCGTAACAATCGGTCCGGAAGACGATATGGATGGCTGTCGGCAGGATATTCTGCAGGCCGTCTGCCGGGCTGATACCGGCGAAGGCGTCGTGGTACTTACGGATATGTTCGGCGGCACGCCGTCCAATCTTGCAATTTCCTGCATGAACGGCAGCAAGGTCGAGGTGATTGCCGGCATGAATTTGCCGCTCCTCATCAAGCTTGCATCCGTGCGCGAAGAGCGCAGCATCGATGAAGCGGTGCTTGAGGCGCAGGAAGCCGGGCGTAAATATATCAACGTCGCCAGCCATGTGCTGACGGGGCGTTGAACGGTTTCTTCCGTTGCGGAGCGTGCCGTTCTGGCGGCCGGCTGTGCGCATGGTAGCTTGCGCGCCCGAATCGGCGTATCGGGACATTGGACGTTTATGCATGGGGCGTCGCGCATGCGCGACAGCTCGTCCGCTATGGTTTCGCGAAAGTGACAGGACGTGATCGATATTGCTGACGACAGCCCCGTGCGCGAGGGCCAATCCGCTGTGGGCGCCGATGTAATGACCTCTGACAGTTCGACAGCGGAACAGGCTACTGCCGCGCCCGCGCCGCGCGAGTTGCCCATCGTCAACCGCAAGGGCCTGCATGCGCGCGCGTCCGCCAAGTTCGTCCAGACCGTCGATCGTTTCGATGCGGAAGTCAGGGTCACCCGCGCCGGTGAGACGGTGGGCGGGCGTTCGATCATGGGTCTTTTGACGCTTGCCGCCGCAAAGGGCACCAGCATCACGGTCTCCGCGACGGGTGCGCAGGCGCACGAAGCGCTTGATGCCATCGAGGCGCTGCTCGCCAACCGTTTCGGCGAAGACGAATAGTTCTCCCTGCTAATATATAAAGACTTCTTTATATCATTGTTGCCGCGTGCGATCTGCGCTGCTATAGAGCGCGTGCGTCGGTGCGCTTGCGCGTGCCGGTTTTTCGGCCGGAGTGTCGGGTTATCATTTCAGGATAGGACAGATGTCGCAGGATTTTGTCGTCAAGGACCTTTCGCTGGCCGATTGGGGTCGTAAGGAAATTTCCATCGCCGAAACGGAAATGCCGGGTCTCATCGCCGTGCGCGAGGAGTTCGGTCCCGCGCAGCCGCTGAAGGGCGCGCGCATCGCCGGCTCCCTGCATATGACCATTCAGACCGCCGTCCTCATCGAGACACTGACGGCTCTTGGCGCCGATGTGCGCTGGGCATCGTGCAACATCTATTCCACGCAGGACCACGCCGCGGC
Source organism: Pseudochelatococcus contaminans (assembly GCF_014195635.1). Classification (GTDB taxonomy): domain Bacteria; phylum Pseudomonadota; class Alphaproteobacteria; order Rhizobiales; family Beijerinckiaceae; genus Pseudochelatococcus; species Pseudochelatococcus contaminans. The sequence goes on from NZ_JACICC010000003.1 coordinate 478,574, forward strand.
CGCCATCGCTGCATCGGGCGTGCCGGTGTTCGCCGTCAAGGGCGAGTCGCTGGAGGAATACTGGAACTACACCCGCAAGATTCTCGAGTGGGGCGACGGTGGCACGCCGAACCTGATTCTCGATGACGGCGGCGACGCCACATTGTTGGTGCACCTTGGCCTGCGCGCCGAAAAGGGCGACACGGCGTTCCTCGACAAGCCTTCGTCTGAGGAAGAGGAAGTGCTGTTCGCGCTGATCAAGCGCACGCTGTCCGAAAAGCCCGGCTGGTTCGCCGAGCTTGCGGCCAACATCAAGGGCGTTTCCGAGGAGACGACCACGGGCGTGCATCGCCTCTACATCATGGAGCGCGACGGCAACCTGCTGTTCCCGGCCATCAACGTCAACGACTCGGTCACGAAGTCGAAGTTCGACAACCTCTATGGCTGCCGCGAGTCGCTGGTGGACGGTATCCGTCGCGGCACGGACGTGATGATGGCCGGCAAGGTCGCCATGGTGGCGGGCTTCGGCGATGTGGGCAAAGGCTCCGCCGCGTCGCTGCGCAATGCCGGCTGCCGCGTTCTGGTGTCGGAGATCGATCCCATCTGCGCCCTGCAGGCGGCGATGGAAGGCTATGAGGTCGTGACGATGGAGGAGGCCGCGCCGCGCGCCGATATCTTCGTCACCGCCACCGGCAACAAGGACATCATCACGCTCGACCACATGCGGGCGATGAAGGATCGCGCCATCGTCTGCAACATCGGCCATTTCGACAACGAGATCCAGGTCGGCGCGCTGCGCAACTACAAGTGGGACAATATCAAGCCGCAGGTGGATGAGATCACTTTCCCCGATGGCAAGCGCATCATCCTGCTGTCCGAAGGCCGTCTCGTGAACCTCGGCAACGCCACGGGCCATCCCTCGTTCGTCATGTCGGCATCGTTCACCAACCAGACGTTGGCGCAGATCGACCTGCACACGAAGCAGGGCGAATATGGCAACAAGGTCTACACGCTCCCGAAGCACCTCGACGAAAAGGTCGCGGCGCTGCATCTGTCCAAGATCGGCGTGACCCTGTCGAAGCTGTCCGACGATCAGGCCAAGTACCTCGGCATTCCCGCCGAAGGGCCGTTCAAGCCTGATCACTACCGCTACTGATGCCATCCGGCCGGCGCACTTTTGGGCTCCGGCGAAGGATGAACAGACGATGGCCGCACTCTGAATTTTATATTTGATGGCAACTTGCGTTCAATGCCGACGGATCGGGTTGAACGCAAATTGCTCATGGTGCGGCCATTCTGCGGCGCGAAACCGCATGCAATTGCGTCATATTGACTCGCATTGTGACGATGCCTTGGCTATGCTCCTATGATAGCTGGGGGAATCGATTGTTTTCATCCCGTTAACCACTTTCTGATGATGTGCCTGAGGCTATAGAGTATTGGTGATTCGAGGCTCGGTTCTTGCTGGACCGGGTATCATCAATCGTTGTTTCTCGGGCGGGGTTCATGAAGGGAAGAGCGCGCACGCTCTGGCGTCGATACGGGACTGTGATGTCGACGCTCGCCCGGAATGGATCGGGGGATTCGCTGTCCTCTGTCTTGCGCCAGCTTTCCGTTCGCCCGACAGCATTGGCGCGCTTTGCCTCCGGGTGTAAACGCTCGGCGGGCCGCAATGGGCTTCAACTGCGAAAACTCGGCTTCATTTCCGCTCCGTTTGGTTTGAGGGGCGGCGGCGCGCCGTTATGGCTCTGTCGGGGAAGGGCGCGGTTTTTGGCCGGTTGTTCCGTGGCGGCGGTCTGTGTCGCGGATCCGCTTCGGGCGCAGGGTGCAGGGCCATCGGCCTCGCTTCCTGAGGTGGGTTTTGCGTCTGGCGCACATTCTATTGCAGTGCTGGCTTGCTTTATCGGTCTCGTGTCAGCTTTCGCGATGGCGGTGGTGGCGCTTGGGCGGGAACGGGCCAAAGGGCAGCGTGCCCGGTCCGTGCTGGTTGGGGAACTGGCGGAACTGCGTGCCCGATACGATCGCTATGCCACGCTGATTGCGGCCGAACCGCAGATTATCGTCAGTTGGCCCAGCCGCAGAGGCGATCCGGTTATCGAGGGTGACACGGATCTCGTCGTGCCCGGGCAGCCCGCGCGGCGCGTGCTGGCGTTTGGTGCGTGGCTGGCGCCTGCCCATGCGCAGGCGCTTGAAAGTGCGCTCGATGCACTGAAAAATGGCGGTGAGAGGTTTCGCCTCGGTTTGCGGAGCATCGACGGACGCTATTTCGAGGCCGATGGCCGTGCCATTAGTGGGCAGGCGGTGTTTCGTTTGCGGGAAACGACGGTCGAGCGGCAGGAACTCACCCGTGCCCGTGAGGCGCTCACGAGCGCACGCGGCGATCTGTCCGCCTTGCGCACCATGCTTGATGCGCTGGCGCAGCCTATCTGGCTGCGGGACAGGGAAGGGGCGCTGATCTGGGTCAACCTCGCCTACGCGGCAGCGGTCGGTGCGAGCGATGCTTCCGAAGTGGTGGCAAGGCAGATCGAGATTTTGAATGCTGACGTGCGTTCGTCGGCGCGCGAGACTGTGACGAACGGCGCGATTTATGCCGGACGCGTCAAATCGCTTGTTCGCGGCGTCGAGCTGGCGCTTGATGTCGTTGAAAGCCCCGGCGGCAGCGGCGCGGCTGGCATGGCGACCGACATCACCGCGGTCGAGATCGCGCGCGAGGATCTCATGCGGTTGAAGCAGGCCCACGCCCGCACGCTGGATCGTCTGCCGACCGCGGTGGCGATCTTCGGCGCGGACAAACGGCTTGTGTTCCACAACGCGGCTTACCGCAAGCTGTGGGGGCTGGATGAAGAGGTTTTGGCCTCGGCTCCGTCCGATAGCGACATTCTTGAGCGGCTTCGCAACGAGCGCAAGCTTCCCGAGCAGGCGGACTTCCGCAAGTGGAAGGGTGAGCTGTTCATGGCTTACCGCGCCGCCGATCCCAAGGATCACTGGTGGTATCTGCCGGACGGGCGCACGCTGCATGTGGTGGTCACGCCTAATGTTCCCGCGCGTTCCGGTGCGCCTGCGGGCGGCGTCACTTACGTTTTCGATGACGTCACGGAGCGTTTCAGCCTCGAATCCCGCTATAACGCCCTCATGCGTATGCAGGGCGAAACGCTGGACTCGCTGCGCGAAGGCGTGGCGGTGTTCGGTTCCGATGGCGGTCTGAAGCTCTCCAACCCGGCTTTTTCAGAGCTGTGGAAGCTCGATGACGATACCATCACGGGCCGGCCGCACGTTGATGTCATCGCCAACCATTGCGCGGCGCTTTCGGCAGATACCACTGTGTGGGCCGATATCCGCATGGCTGTCGCCGGCCTTTATGACAAGCGCACGCGGCGCACGTTCCGCGTCAACCGTCTCGACGGCGCCACGCTGGACTGCGCCACCGCGCCCCTGCCGGATGGATCGACGCTGCTGACCTTCACCGACATGACGGCGAGCGTCAGTGTCGAACGGGCGCTGACGGAGCGCACCGAAGCGCTGGAGGCCGCGTCGCGCATCCGCGACGACTTCCTGCGCCATGTCTCGTTCGAGCTGCGGCTGCCGCTCAACAGCGCCATCGGTTTCGCGCAGTTGCTGGCGGAAGAAACCGTTGGCCCGCTCAACAGCAAGCAGCGCGAATATGCCGATCACATCAAGCGCTCGTCGGAGAGTTTGCTCACGCTCATCAACGATATTCTTGACCTGACCATTATCGATAACGGCGGCCTTGAGATGACGTTCGCGGATGTCGATGTGGCCGAAGCCGTGGCAGCCGCCATTCGTGGCATCGAAGATCGGCTTGCTGAAAAGGATGTCCGGTTGCGTGTCGAGGTGCCGGTCGATATCGGGGTTTTCCAGGCGGACGCGAAGCGCGTGCGGCAGGTGCTTTATAATCTGTTGTCGAGCGCGGTCGGCGCGTCGGCGGGCGGTAGCTCCATCACCGTCAGCGCATCGCGTGTGGGCGAGTTCATCCATCTGGCTGTGATCGATTCCGGCAACGGACTGACGGAGGCGCAGATCGAGCGCTTGCTGTCACGCGAGCCGGCACGTGCGGATGTCGGGCTGTCGGTGGACGTCGGGCTGTCGCTGGTTCGCGCTTTCGTCGCGCTGCATGGGGGCCGCATCGAGGCATCGTCGTCTCCGGGAGAGGGGACTCGCGTCATATGCATCTTCCCCGTCGCCCGGCCTGAGGTCGACCATGACGGGCGCGGCGGAAAGGTCGCCGCAGCATGAGTTTGGCTCCGCAAACAACCAGCTGGGCCATTCGCCTCGGTGATCAGTCCGCCACAGAACATCTTGCTGCGGTGCTGGCGCGCGAGGCACGTGCGGGCGATGTCATCACGCTTTCGGGTGATCTCGGTGCGGGCAAGACGACTTTCGCCCGTGCATTCGTGCGCGCCTTCGTCGGCGACAGCAAGCTGGACGTGCCAAGCCCGACATTTACGCTGATGCAAATCTACGAATGTCCGCGCGGCAATGTCGTCCATGCGGATCTCTACCGCATTCACGACCCGCTGGAACTGGACGAGCTTGGCTGGGACGAGGCCATCGACGGGGCCGTGGTGCTGGTGGAATGGCCCGACCGAGCCGGCGACTGTCTTGGCGGCAACCGTCTCGATATCAACATGCGGCTGGTGCCTGGTGCCGATGATGAGCGGATTGCCGTCATCACCGCGTTCGGTGAGCAGGCACCGCGTCTTGCCGCGCTGAAGGCGTTGCGCATGGTGATAGACCGGGCTGGCTGGGGACATGCGGAACGGCAGGCGATTTACGGCGATGCATCGAGCCGCCTTTATGAGAGGCTCACCAGCCCTGATGGCGAGACCGCCATCCTGATGATTTCGCCGCCCCGCCCCAGGGCCCCGGTGTTTCGCTCTGAAAAGCCTTATCACGTCGCGGCGCGATTGTCTGAATCGGTGCATGCCTTCGTCGCAGTGGATCGCGGGTTGCGTGCGCTGGGCCTGAGTGCGCCGGTCATTTATGGGCAGGATCTCGATACCGGGCTGCTGCTGGTCGAGGATTTCGGCAGCGAAGGCGTCGTCGATGCCGCTGGCCCGATCGCTGATCGTTATGCCGAGGCGGTGCGGGTGCTGGTTCGGCTGCACACGTCGCCGGTGCCGGACAGGCTGCCCGTGGTGGACGGCGTTGAACATGTCGTGCCGCCCTACGACCTCGATGCGATGATGATCGAGGTCGGGCTGCTGCTGGAGTGGTATCTGCCGCATCTGGCGGGCCGTTTCGTGCCGCATTCCGGACGCGCCAACTTCGACCGGATCTGGGCCGGCCTGCTGCGCGGCGTCAGTGGCGCCTCTGACGAGAATCCGGGATTGCTGGGATCGGAGGATGGTACGCGGGCGGATCGCACGTGGATATTGCGCGATTTCCATTCCCCCAACCTGATCTGGCTGAAAGAGCGCGAGGGTATCGGCCGTATCGGGTTGATCGACTTTCAGGACGCGGTCATGGGCCACCCGGCTTATGACCTTGCCTCGCTGTTGCAGGACGCGCGCGTTACGGTGCCGCCGGAGCTGGAACTGAAGCTGCTGGCGCTCTATGCGCACGAGAGACGTGCGCGCGATCCGGCTTTTGATGCACAGGCTTTTATCCGGGCTTATGCCATTTTGGGGGCACAGCGTGCGACCAAGCTGTTCGGCCTTTTCGTGCGACTGGACCGGCGGGATGGCAAGCCCGCCTATCTGGCGCATTTACCGCGTATCGGCGTTTATCTGCTGCGCAACCTGCGCCACCCCGCACTGGCCGAACTGAAGAACTGGTTCGAGACGCATGTGCCGCAAATCGTGAACGAGGGCAGTGAACAAGACAACGTGGCGGATGGGGATCGAGGGTGACGGCGCGAAATAATCGCGTGTGCCTTGCGCCGTTTTCATGTTGCTTTGTCGTCAGCAGTTTTTAATAACATGACAACGGCGGTTCCGGGCGGACGCTGAGTCCTGTCCGCGATGTTCTGCATCGGCTGAATCGTTCCTTATCGACACGCGCTTCGTGCGCCACAGATCAGCATTGTCTGTCATGCCAGAAAATCACGCGTTCGTTCCCGCTTCCGCAATGGTGCTCGCCGCAGGTCTTGGCAAGCGCATGCGCCCCGTCACCGCAACCCTTCCCAAGCCGCTCGTGCGCATCGCCGGCCGCTCGCTCATCGATCGGGCGCTCGACAGGCTGGCCAAAGCCGGTGTCAGGCGGGCGGTGGTCAACGTTCATTACCTGCCGGATCTTGTGGAGCAGCATCTCAAGCACTTCACGGGGCTCGATATCGTTATTTCCGATGAACGCAGGCAGTTGCTCGAAACCGGCGGTGGCACGAAGAAAGCGCTGGATCTTTTGGGGAATGATCCATTCTTCGTCGTGAATACCGATGCGATGTGGCTTGAAGGGCCGGCCTCGAACGTGCAGCGTCTCGCCAACCGCTGGAACCCGGACGAAATGGACGTTCTGCTGCTACTGGCCAGCGCTGCGGGCAGCATCGGGCATGAGGGCGAAGGCGATTTCAACATGACGCCGGACGGGCAACTGAGCCGCCGTCCCGAGCGTGAGATTGCGCCTTTTATTTATGCGGGCGTGGGGCTGATCAAGCCTGAGCTGTTCGAAGATACGCCGGATGGCCCGTTCTCGCTGAACATCCTGTTCGATCGCGCTATTGCGGCTGGCCGCCTGTATGGGTTGCGCCTCGACGGTGCCTGGCTGCATGTCGGAACGCCGGGCGCCATCCTGGAGGCGGAAGATTACGTCGCGGCGAGCGCCCGGTGAGGAGCGTGGGGACGTGACGGACTCCGCTGAAGCGCGCCCTCGCGTGTTGCGTCCGCATGTCTTCAATATCGTCACCGGCGCGCCTTTTCTGCCAACGCTCGCCGATGCGCTGCTTTCGGGGCGCATCGTGCCCGGCTTTCCCGATGCCGGCGACCCTCTGTCCCTGTCGCGAGCCACCATCTATCTGCCAACCCGCCGTGCCGCCCGGGCGCTGGCCACGCTGCTGGCCGAACGCGCCGCGCCCGCGCCGGTGCTGCTTCCGCGCCTCGTGCCGCTGGGCGATGTCGACGATGCCGAACTGGCGCTATCGGCGGAGGATGGCGACGCCGAGGCCGGTCTTGCGCCGGAACTGGCGGCAGCGGTTGCAGCGGAATTAGCCCCTGCCATCGGAGATGCCGAGCGGCGGCTGATCCTGACGCGGCTCGTGCTGTCATGGGCGCGGGCGGTGGACAGGGCGTTGCTACGCCTGGACGAACGCGAGCCGCTGCTGGTGCCGGCGTCGCCCGCCGATGCGCTGGCGCTGGCGGGCGATCTGGCGCGGCTGATGGATTCACTCACCACCGAGGATGTGCCGTGGGACGCGCTGCGCTCGCTTGTCGAGGAGCGGCACTCGCAATATTTTGCCATCACGCTGGCTTTTCTGAAAATCGCCGCGGAGCAATGGCCGGCCATTCTGGCGGCTCGTAAGGCCAGCGATCCGGTTGCGCGCCATCACAAGCTGACGCTGGCCCAGGCGGAATATTACCGGCGCACGGCTTTGACGGATACCGCGCGGGGGCCGACAATCGTTGCCGGCTCCACCGGCTCCGTTCCGGCGACGGCGCAGTTGATTGCGGCGATTGCGCACTTGCCCCAGGGCGCGGTGGTGCTGCCGGGACTGGACGATTTGCTTGATCCGGCCGCATGGGCGCTTGTGGGCGGCGAGACGGGGGGGCGGCATAGCCAGCCGGTTGCGAGCCATCCGCAGGCGATTCTGCATCGACTGTTGGACACCATTGGCGTCACCCGTGCTGACGTCGTGCCGCTTGGTGTGGTGTCACCGCGCATGGATTTGCGGCGTCGTTTCATCAGTGAGGCGCTCCGCCCGGCGGAAACGACCGACCGTTGGCATCTGGAACGCGGGCGCGTGATGGGTGCTGAGGCCGATCCGCTGGCCGGAATCGCGCTCATCGAGGCAGCGGACGAGCGCACGGAGGCGCTGGCAGCGGCCATCGCCCTGCGCGAAGCGCTGGAAGGGGAGGGCAAAACGGCGGCTCTCGTCACGCCCGACAGAGCGCTCGCAGAGCGTGTTGGCGCGGAGTTGCTGCGCTGGGGCATCGTTGCGGAAGACTCTGCCGGACTGCCGTTGACCCGCGCCCGTGCGGGCACGCTGGCGCGCCTCGTAGCGCAGGTTGCGGTCACCGATTTCGCGCCCGAGCCGTTGCTGGCGCTGCTGGCGCACCCCTTGGCGACTTTCGGCCTATCGCGTGCCGAAGTGGAGAGCATAGCCGCTACGCTGGAGATCGGCCTGCTGCGCGGTCCCGCGCTTCCGGGCGGTGTTGCCGGCATGCGCACAGCCCTGCCGGTGCGGCGCGACGAGGCGGGCAACCGCCATGCCGCCCGCCCGATCAAGGCGCTGACCCCGGCGGATTGGGACGCCGCAACGGCGTTTATCGACCGGCTCGCCGATGCCTTTGCCGGTTTCACCATGCAGGATCATGCCGGGAGCGTGGATCTCGTGGCGCTTGTTGCCTGCCATGCAACTGCGGTCAGCAAGGTTGCGGCGACGGAAGCAGGCGCCGCACTGCCTGCGGGCGAAGGCGGCCCTGAACTCGCAGCGCTGTTCGATGACATCGCGTTCAGTGATGCCAGCGGCGTCAATGGACGTTTTGCCGACTATCCGGCCTTTTTCGATGGCCTCGCCAGTGAGCGCGTTGCGCGCCGCGAGAGTGGCGGCGCGGCTCATCCGCGCGTCAAGATCTGGGGTCTGCTGGAAGCGCGCCTGCTCGATGTGGATCGCATCGTGCTTGGCGGTCTGGATGAGGGTGTCTGGCCGCCGAAGTCGCGCACGGATGCTTTCCTGAACCGTCCCATGCGCGGCATGTTGGGCCTCTCCGCGCCCGAGCGGCGCATCGGTCAGACGGCACATGATTTCGCCGAAGCTTTGGGCACGGATGATGTCGTCATAACCCGGGCGCTGAAACGCGACGGAGCGCCAACCGTGCCGTCGCGGTTTTTGCAACGCATGAAGGCGCTTGCCGGCGCGCAGGCGTGGAGCAATGTCACGAGGGCAGGGGAGCGTTATCTCGCCCTCGCCGCTGCGGTGGATACGGCACCGCCCGCGCCGGCTATCCGGCGGCCTGCCCCCAAACCGCCGCGCGAGTTGCTGCCCAAGGGCCTCAGCGTCACCGCCATCGAGACGTTGGTGCGCGATCCTTATGCGGTCTACGCGCGCCACGTGCTGAAGCTCGACCCGCTTGACGCCGTAGCCACGCCGCCGGGCGCGGCGAACCGGGGAACGCTGGTGCATGAGGCCCTCGGCAACTTCGCCATCGCGTGGCCCGGCGCGTTGCCCGCTGATCCGCTGGCGGAGGCGTTGCGCCTGGGGCGCGAGGCGTTCGTGCCGCTGGCTGTCTATCCCGAAGTGACGGCGATGTGGTGGCCGCGTTTCGAGCAGGTCGCGCGCGCCTATGTCGACTGGGAGATCGCAAGGCGGCCGGACATCGTCAAACTTGCGGCAGAGATCTATGGGCGGGTGGAGTTTGCCGTCCCCGGCGGCACTTTCACGTTGTCGGCGCGGGCGGATCGCATCGAGACATGGGCCGGGCACGCTGTGATCGTTGATTTCAAGACCGGCGCGGCACCGACTCCGGCCCAGATATTTGCCGGCTTTGCGCCGCAGATGACACTTGAAGCCGCCATGCTGAAACGAGGCGCTTTCGACGGTGTAACGCCGACGGAAGAGATTGCGCTGCTGTATATGTTGGCAAAAGGTGGCCGAGACCCGCTGGCTGAAAAGCCCGTCGAGCCTCCCGCGCGAGGGGAGACGCGCACTGTGGCGCAGGTCGTGGAAGAGCATTTTGCCGGCTTGCAGGCGCTGCTGGGCCGTTACTACGCCGGCAAGACAGGTTTTGCATCGCGCCCGTTTGCGGAGTACGCCAAGCGGGAAGGCCCTTATGACCACCTTGCGCGGGTGCGCGAATGGTCTGTGCTGGCGGCGGGGGAGGATGCATGAGCCATTTCGTTGTGCCGCCCAAAACCGTCATCGATCAGCGCCGCGCGGCGGACCCATCCGCTTCGGCCTGGGTTTCGGCCAATGCCGGTTCAGGCAAGACGAAAGTGCTGGCCGATCGCGTGTTGCGCCTGCTGCTCGACGAGGTTGAGCCGACGCGTATTCTGTGCCTCACCTTCACCAAGGCGGCGGCGGCGAACATGTCCAACCGGGTGTTCGACGAGCTTGGTACATGGGTGGTGATGGACGATGCCACGCTGGCGGCTCGGCTTGAGGCGCTGGATGGTGTAGCGCCATCCGCCCAGCGGATCGCGGTGGCGCGGCGGCTGTTTGCGCGGGCGGTGGAAACACCGGGCGGGCTGAAAATCGAGACGATCCACGCCTTCTGCGAGCGGCTGCTGCATCTTTTCCCGTTTGAGGCCAACGTGCCCGCCCGTTTCGAGGTGCTGGACGAGGCATTGTTGCGGAAACTGCTGGAGCAGGCGACGCAGGAGGTGTTGGCCGTTGCCGGTGAATCCGCAGTCGGGCAGGCATTAGATATTGTGGCGCGCGAGGCCGGGGATGAGGCCGTGGGCCGAGCGCTGCGGTCTGCCCTGCGATACAAACTATTTCTGCGCGAACATGCTGATCCGGAAAGTCTTGAGCGCGTTCTGGGTGCGTTTGCCCGTCAGTGCGGCATCGCCCCCGGAGACACACCGGACAGTCTGCGCCGTTCCGTTATCGAGGACGGGATCGCCCCCGCCGAGTGGGCAGCCATCGCCGAGTTGCTGGATGCAGGCGCGAAGACGGACAAGGGCCGTGCGGCGCTGTTGCGGCAAGCCCTTGCCGCGCGCGATGAGACGGAGCGCTTTGTGCTCTATCGCGACGTGTTCTTCACCAAGGCGGGCACGCCTTCCAAGTCCATGGGCACGAAGGCCATCGACCCCGTTCTCATCGAGCGGCTGGTAGATGAGCAAGGCCGGATCGATGCGCTTCTCGGGGGTATCCGGGCGGCAGAGGCCATCGCCCGCACGCGCTCGCTGTTCGTGCTGGCGCAGGCCGTGTTTGCACGGCTTGAGGCGCTGAAAAGTGCTCGTGCGGCGCTGGATTTCGACGATCTTATCGCCCGCACGGTGAACCTGCTCACCAAGGCGGACGCTGCATGGATTCTGTATAAGCTCGATGCCGGCATCGATCATGTGCTCGTCGATGAGGCGCAGGATACCTCGCCGGACCAGTGGGCCATTCTGCGCAAGCTCGTGGAAGAGTTTACCTCCGGTGAGGGCGTATCGCCGCGGCGGCGCACGCTTTTCGCCGTGGGCGATCCCAAGCAGTCGATCTACGGTTTTCAGGGGGCCGCGCCGCATGAGTTCGAGGCGAACGGGCGTTATTTCCTCAGCCGCTCCAAGGCGGCGGGCATGGCCTTCGAGGATGTGCAGCTAACGGTGTCCTTCCGCTCCGCGCCGGAGGTGCTGTCTGCCGTCGATGCTGTCTTCGCTTTGCCGCATCATGCAAAAGGGTTGACGCCGGGTGATGCCGGGGCAACGCCGGTGCATGAGAGTGCGCGTCCGTCTTTTCCCGGTGTCGTCGACGTGTGGCCGACGATCTGGAAGGACAAGACACCCGAGGCCGATGCCTGGAGCCTGCCGCTCGACGAGCCTGACGCCTCGGAACCGGCGGTGCGGTTGGCGCGCAAGGTGGCGCACACCATTCGGCGTTGGATGCATGAGGGCGATGAGACTGGCCGCCGCATGCCGCCCGGCGATGTGCTGGTGCTGGTGCGCAAGCGGCACACCTTCTTCGAGGCGGTTATCCGTGCGCTCAAGGATGCCGGCGTCCCCGTGGCGGGCGCGGACAGGCTCACCGTGGCGGATCATATTGCGGTGCGCGATCTCGTTGCCGCCGGGCGGGTGGCGCTGCTGGCTCGGGACGACCTGACGCTGGCGGCGGCGCTGAAGTCGCCGCTGGCCGGCTGGGGTGACGATGACCTCATCCGCATCGCCGCGCCACGCGCCGACGACACACCGCTGATCGACGCCATCCGAACGGCAACGGACGGCGGCGATCCGGCGGCTCTTCGCGCTATCGAGCATATTGAAACGTGGCAGGCGATGGCGCGCACGCACGGGCCGTTCGGCTTCTACGCCATGCTGCTGGGGCCGCAGGCCGGGCGGCGCAAGCTGGTGGCGCGGCTTGGGGCAGAGGCCGGAGACGCCATCGACTCTTTCCTGTCGCAGGCGCTGGCCTATGAGCGCCGTTTCGCGCCGTCGCTGGCCGGGTTCCTCAGCGCTTTTGAAAATGCGACCGGAGATATCAAGCGCGACATGGACGACACCCGCGACGAGGTTCGGGTGATGACGGTTCACGGCGCCAAGGGGCTGGAAGCGCCCGTCGTCATATTGGCGGACGGCGGCGAAAAGCCCGATGGCAGCCATGATCCGGACCTGATCGAGGTGCCTGTCGGCATCGGCGCGGGCATTGTGTTGACGCCGATCTGGTCTCCGGGCCAGCGTTTCGATCCAGTGCCGGTGGCGGAGGCCCGCGCGGCCCTGCGCGCCAAAGCCGTGGAGGAAAACGCGCGCCTGCTCTACGTGGCGCTGACGCGCGCGCGGGATCGGCTGATCGTGGCGTCTGCCATCAAGCGCGAACCGAAGGCCGACGACGCCGAGGCAGGTGCGGCAGCCCGGCCGCCGGATGAAAGCTGGTCCGGCATGGTGGTGAACGGCCTGGAGGCTGCGCCCGAAGATGCTGCCCGTTATGGACATCTCACCCGCATATCGGAGGAGGGCGGCGGCGAGATCCTGCGCTGGTCCTCGCCGGACAAGACAGTTGAGGTGCGTGAGCTGGCAAAGACCGCGCCGCAGCCTGATATGCCGGTGCCGGACTGGCTCGCTGCGCCTGTGCATCCCGAAATGCCGCCCGCGCCACCCTTGCGGCCTTCGAGCGCGCTGGACGCGGCGGATCGGCCTCATCGCCCGCTTGATGATGCATCGGCAGCGGAAACGGCGCGTTTGCGTGGCCAGTTCGTGCATGCGCTGATCGAGCGTCTGCCCGCGCTTGCCGCAGATCGTCGCCGTCAGGCAGCCATCGCCTATCTGGATGCGCGCGCGCCGCGTCTGGCGGTGGAAGAACGCAGTGCCATCGCCGATGCCGCATTGTCGGTTGTCAACGCGCCTGCACTGGCGGCGCTTTTCGGCCCCTCCGGGCGCGGCGAAGTGGCGATTGCCGGCGACGTGACCCTCACGAACGGGCAAACCGTGCCGGTTTCAGGGCGCATAGACCGGCTGGCGATCCTTGGCGACGAGGTCCATATCGCCGACTTCAAAACCGGCGCGCCCCCCACAGTGCAGCATGACACGCACCTCGCCCAGCTCGCGCTGTATCGCGAACTGTTGACGCGGGTCATGCCGGAGAAGTCCGTGCGGGCATTTCTGGTTTATGCGCAGGGGCCTGCCGTCGTCGAAATATCCGCCGAGCGGCTGGATACGGCCATCCGCAAGGTGGTGGCCGGTTTCAGCCGGATGTAGAAACGCCGGCCCCGCGCATCAGTTCGTCATGCGTGACAGCATGCGGTATGTGCCGTGGGCAACATTCTCGAACGCCTGCTCCACCATGGGATGCCGAACGGGCTCGCCAGAGGTGTCCTCAACCAGGTTCTGCTCCGAAACATAGGCGATGTATTCGGTTTCCGTGTTTTCGGCAAACAGATGGTAGAACGGTTGGTTGCGGTCTGGCCGTTTATCCTCGGGAATGGACTCGTACCATTCCTCGGAATTGTTGAAACAGGGATCGACGTCGAAGATCACGCCCCTGAAGGGGTAGACACGGTGCTTTACGACCTGACCGAGTCCGAACTTCGCCTGGCGCATGCCGGAAAATCGCAGTTTATCCATGACACGATCAAACTGCCGCTCGGTGTCATTGTCAAGTGCCGGCAAAGGTCCGCGTCAGCGCCGCGCTGTCACACTGTTTCGCCGATGAAAAAGGGTTGTCGCGGGCGGGCCGCAATCCTATGCAGAGAGAAGGCTGAACGCAAACTGCTCCAGAGGGTCCGATGACAGTCACGCATGAGCACACCGGCGGGTGCGTCGATATCCTGATCGTCGGCGGCGGCATCAGCGGGTTGTCGGCGGCCGACGCGCTGGTGGAGGCCGGGCGCGATGTCGCTGTGCTGGAGGCGGGGGATCATCCCGGCGGCGTGATCGGCTCCGAGCGGGACGGCGGCTGGCTGGTGGAAACCGGGCCGAACACGCTGCTGGTCAAACCGGCGCTGCATGCCCTGCTGTCGCGCATCGGGCTGGATGGCGAGGCCGTCTTCGCCGACAAGCTCAACGCCAAGCGTTATGTGCTGTTGAACGGGCACATGCGGGCGCTGCCCTCGGGGCCGGTGGGGGCGCTGACCAGCCCGCTCGTCGCGCCGGTTTTGCCTCGGTTGCTGGCAGAGCCATGGACACGGCGCGGCGATGCGGTTGACGAAAGCATTGCCGCCTTCGTGCAAAGGCGTCTGGGGCGGCATATGGCGGATGTGTTGGTGGATGCATTCGTGAGCGGAATTTACGCTGGCGATCCGTCGCGCCTGTCCCTGCGGGCGGCGTTTCCCCGGCTATATGCGCTGGAGCAGCAACACGGCTCGCTCGTGCGCGGCGCGCTCGCGGCGATGCAGCGCGCCCGCCGCGACAAGGCTCACAAGCCCGCGCTGCCGAAACAATGGCGCAGGGGCCTCATCAGCTTTCCCGATGGGCTTCAGGCCCTGCCGCAGCGCTTGGCGGAACGGCTGCGCACCAATGGCGCGACGTATTGCCCCGGATCGCCGACGGTGGAAATCGGCAGGGATGGCCCGGACTGGCTGGTGCGGGACGGGCAGGGCCGCGTATGGCGTGCCTCTCATCTGGTGCTGGCGACTCCCGCGCCTGTCAGCGCCAGCCTGCTGCGGCATACTGATGATGCGCTGGCGGATATGCTCGGCCGCATTGTTTATGCGCCGATTGCCGCCGTGGCGCTGGGCTTTGCGGCGAATGCCGTGCGCCATCCGCTCGACGGCTTTGGCCTCCTGCTGCCGCGCCGCGAGGGCCGCCGCACGCTCGGGGCGCTGTTTTCCTCATCCCTGTTTCCGGGCAGGGCACCGGACGGGCACCGGCTGATCTCGGCCTTTATTGGCGGGCGTCGAGATCCCGACGCCGTGTTGCTGGACGACGACGAACTGGCGGCGCAGGTGCAGCGTGATCTGGGCGATCTGCTGGGGCTGTCGTCACCGCCGGTCTGGCGGAAGATCCGGCGCTGGCAGGCGGCGATTCCACAATATGAGATCGGCCATTGCGACCTGCTGGCCCAGATCAACAGCCGTCTGGCCCATCATCCGCACCTGTCGCTGCTGGGTAACTGGCGCGATGGCATCAGCGTCGGCGATTGTCTGGAAAACGGTCGCAAACTGGCCGAAAGCCTTCTCACCAGCGAAAAACGCCATGCACAGCCCGCAGCCGTCACCCACGCCTGATTTTAACATTCAAGAGATTTTGTCCGAAAGCGCTTTACAATATAGATAGAGCCTTTCGGCATTTCGTTGAAACGCCAAAATGCTCTATCCTTTTGGTTTGACGCGTTTTCTTCACGCAAAGCGGTATCCACTTTGCTTGAAAACGCTTTAGTCGTCAGATTTTGTCAGGAGTTGGAAAGCCTGCCGCGCTTCTTGCGAATGCGTATCCGGCGAGAAGCGCGCCGCGCCAGTTGCCATTATGAACTCGGGGATCAGGACATGAGCCACAATCAAAGCAACGTCATCTTCATCACCGGCGCGACCTCAGGCTTTGGCCGCGCCACCGCCCGCCGCTTCGCCCGCGAGGGGTGGTCGCTTGTGCTGACGGGCCGCCGCGTTGAGCGTTTGCAGGAGCTGGCGCAGGAGCTGGGCGCGCAGGTGCCGGTGCACATCGCAGCGCTGGATGTGCGGGATGCCGCGGCTGTGAAGGAGGTGGTAGCCGCACTGCCGGAAGGGTTCCGCCGCATCGTCGCGCTCGTCAACAACGCCGGCCTTGCGCTGGCGCCAGTGCCTTCGCAGAACGCGGCGCTGGAAGACTGGCACACGATGATCGACACCAACGTCACCGGCCTCGTCAACGTGACGCATGCCGTGCTGCCGCTGTTGATCGAAACGGGCGCGGGGGCAAGCATCGTCAACATCGGCTCGGTGGCCGGCGAATGGCCTTATCCGGGCGGGCACGTGTATGGCGCGACGAAGGCCTTCGTCAAGCAGTTCAGCTTCAATCTGCGCTGCGACCTGATCTCTACCGGCGTGCGGGTGACGGACATCGAACCCGGCATGGCCGAAACCGAATTCACGCTGGTGCGCACCCGCGGCAACCAGGCGGCATCGGATGCGCTCTACGCCAACATGACCCCCCTGTCCGCCGAAGACATCGCCGAACAGATCCACTACGTCGCAACACTCCCCGCACACATCAACATCAACAGGCTGGAAATCATGCCCGCCCGTCAGGCATGGTCAGCGTTCGCGGTTCACCGCGATACCTGAGCAGTGTCGGGCCAGCAAGACAAAGCAGAGAAGGCATGAGACGGTTCGAAAGAGCCGTCTTTTTTCTTTAGAGGCAGTTGAATTCAAGCCGGTTCAGCAAAGTGAACGCAAGTTACGGTGAAATATAGATTTGAGAGTTTCTGTTCTGATTTCGTCAGGCCAGCATATTCCATAAATATATTATATTTTCAATAAACAATCGAAGTGCATCATATAGGTAAAGCGAAATCCATGTTCATGTCCGCATGTGCTTGTATGGATTATATAGTGTGTACAATACAGGCATGAAAGAGAAATCGTTACAGGTATGCGCATGCCGCAAGGCATGAAGGCGGTAATGACTGGCGCGCACATTGTATCAAGACAGGTCAATACAGCGAAATAATTTCGACCGTCAATACGACATTAGCGTCGCACTGGCGACATATACTGCGTTTATGTTGGAAGCCTATGGCATGCGGAGTGGTGTCTGTTGAACATTACTGCGGGCTTATGTGATATTTTTAACACTTTTCAGTCTGACCGAAATGCATGGAGTATTGACATGGCAACGAGCAAGTATATTAAAATCGATTCTGTTGAAGTTAATGGAGTAGATATTGGAGTAGATAATTATAATAGCGGAACTTATAAAGTATATAATGGGGATGTTATTACTTATACATATTCAGGGTTTGATGGAGGAACTGTTTTTTTTGAATGGTCAGGCTTCAGGTCCGGTTCTGATGGTTCAGATTCTGATGCTTTAAAACCTAATCATATAATTACTATAGACGGGAATGAGGCTTCGTGGTGGTGGAGTCAAGGAACTTATATCACCAATTATCCGGCTCCTACGCTTCAGTCTTTGAACCTTGTAGTAGAGGTTAAAATACGTAATTTTGTCGATGCTGCTGTAGATAATATTAAGCTTAATGTTCCCTCGGTCTCGGCGCATAACACCAGTCTGATCATATCCTCGGAGGGCAATCCCGCTCTGGCGATCGCGGATACATCCGGAAAAGTCATCGTCGATGGCGGTGGCATCACGGCGGGCACCGAGTTCGTTATTCAGCCGTCTGATGAGCGAGTTGCGGAGGGTGAGGGCATCAAGATCACTCTGACGCTCGACGCCTCGCTGGCGGGCAAGGGGATCGATCTCAATGGCTGGACGGTCGATGCGACCCATTCCAACGTCTTCACCAAGACGGTGCGCCCCCACACGGGCACGACAACATTCGACAGCATCCATCTCACGCTGCCGCTTGTCGACGGCAACGGCAAGGACATCGACTGGAGCACGAAGCAGCCGCTGTCGCTGGCAGCCGTAGAGGTGGATGCTGCCGGGAATGACCGGGGCGGCCCAACATACGCCATCACCCTGTCCGGCATAAATGCTTCTGGTCCCGAGGTATCGAGCGCCCTGACGGTGAATGGCGCTGCTGTCGACCTGGCTCATGGTGTCAACGCAGGCGACGTCATCGATATCGCTGTGGGCAGTCACTACCTCGGCGAGGGCAGCAAGGGCGTGGTCCTCACCGTGATACTGGACGCCTCACTGGCCAACAGGGGCATCGTTTTCGATGGCTGGACCGCCGACGCCGCGCACACCACCTTCACCAGAACGGTTACCAGTGACGCGATCACGGGGGCGTATCCCTCTGTCGCCATCAAGCTGCCGATAACGGATGCATCCGGCGCCATCATCGACTGGGCCGGCAAGCCGCTCGACGTGCGGACGGCGGGGCTGAGCGCCACTTCAGCCGTGATCGCCACGGCGGATAAAATCGTGCCGGTGAATGCCGTGGACGCTATCTCTGTCATCGCGACAGTGGACGGCCGGGCGCTTGGCGATGTCGTTGTCGAAGGCGAGACCATCGATATCGCGCTGGCCAGCCGTGACGTCAGCGAGAACACCGTGCATATCAAGCTCACGCTGACGCTCGACGCGTCGCTGGCGGGCAAGGATATCGATCTCGTTGGCTGGACGGTCGATGCGACCCACTCCAACATCTTTACCAAAACGGTTACGAAGAGCGCCAACGGAAGCTACGAGACCGTTCACGTCACACTGCCCGAGAGGGATCTCCATAATGCCCTCATCGACTGGAACAGCGGCAGCCTCACCCTCGTCGCCCAGGGCCTGGACAACGCAAACAACCCGACCTTGTCCAAGACCATCGCGATGCATGTCTGGGACAAGGTCATCCTCGATGTCGATGCCACGGTGAACGGTGAGCCGTTTGTGAACGGCGGCACCATTTCCGCCGGCCAGACCATCGACATCGGCGTGAGCGCCCACGACCTTGGCGCGAACAGCCAGGGCGTGAAGCTGACGCTGACCCTTAGCGCATCGCTGGCCAACAAGGGCATCGTCATCGACGGCTGGACGGTCGATCCGTCCCACTCCAACATCTTCACCAAAACGGTGCATAGCGTCGCCGGTGGCTATCCCGACTCCAAGATCCTGGTTCCTGTTCGTGATGGCAGCGGCCATATCATCGACTGGGAAGGCAACACCATCCGCCTCGCGGTCGCCGGGCTGGACGGCACGGGCACGGGCATTATCGAGCGCGCTTACCTGTCGCAGGTGAAGGGCACGCCGGCCGTGTCTTTTGCCGCCACTGTCGACGGGGGCACACTTGGCGAAGACGGGCTGGTGCTGGCCGGCAAGGAAATCAGCATCACGCTGGACAGCGCCAACCTCGGCACCGACAGCCAGGGCGTGCTACTCAAGCTCACGCTGGATGCCTCGCTGGCCAACAAGGGCATCGTCATCGACGGCTGGACCGCCGACGCCGCGCACACCGTCTTCACCAAGACGGCGCAAAAGAGCGCACTGGACGGGACATATCCAAAGGTAACCGTCATTCTGCCGAACGCCGACGGCAGCGGCAACCTTATCTCCTGGGATAACTCGAGTGTGAGCGTGGAGGCGGACGGCCTCGACGGGAAGTCCGCGACGCTGGTGGAGACCAGCCTGCACCTGAATGTGCAGACCAGCGCCTCGGATACGCCGGTCTTTACGGGCGTGTACGACAGCATCGGCAACAGCACCGGCTACCTTGATACGGGAGCGGCGACCGACGACACGCTGCTGGCGCTGACGGGCACGGGCGCCGTGGGTGCGACCGTGGTGCTTTATGACGGCGACAAGCAACTGGGCACCGCGACGGTGGGGGCCGATGGCCACTGGCTCTTCCACACAAGCTGGCTGACGGATGGAGAAACCTACACGTTCAAGGCCGCTTATCATGGAAGCACCTCGTTCACCGATAGCCGCATCATCACGATCGATGCCCCGTGGGCGGTGGCGCCGGAGACGCAGGGCGCCCTTGGAACCAAGGCGAACAGCTATGCCTTTGCGGCGTTGAAGGCTGACGGTTCGGTCGTCACGTGGGGCGATGCGGCTCATGGCGGCGACATCAGCGCTGTTGCAGTCAGGCTTTCGAGCGGTGTCAAGGAAGTGTTTTCAAGCGATGGCGCCTTCGCGGCGCTGAAGGCTGACGGCTCTGTCGTCACGTGGGGGGCTGAGGCTAACGGCGGCGACAGCAGCGCTGTTGCGGCGCAGCTTTCGAGCGGTGTCGTGGAGGTGTTCGGGACCAGTTACGCCTTCGCGGCGTTGAAGGCTGACGGTTCGGTCGTCACGTGGGGGCCATCGGCCCGCGGCGGCGACAGCAGCGCTGTTGCGGCGCAGCTTTCGGGCGGTGTCGAGCAGGTGTTTTCGACCGTTGACGCCTTCGCGGCGCTGAAGGCTGACGGCTCTGTCGTCACGTGGGGGGCAGCGGCCGACGGCGGCGACAGCACCTCCGTTGCAAACCAGCTTTCGAGCGGCGTCCAGCAGGTGTTTTCAACCGTTTACGCCTTTGCGGCGTTGAAGGTTGATGGCTCTGTCGTCACATGGGGAACCGCCGCCAGCGGTGGTGACAGCACAGCGGTTTCGGCGAAGCTTTCGAGCGGCGTCGTGCAGGTGTTCGCGAATGGTAGCGCCTTCGCGGCATTGAAGGCTGATGGCTCTGTCGTCACGTGGGGAACCGCGGCTAACGGCGGTGACAGCACCTCTGTTGCGGAGAAGCTTTCAAGCGGCGTCGTGCAGGTGTTCAAGGGTGGTAGCGCCTTCGCGGCCTTGAAGTCTGACGGCTCTGTCGTCACGTGGGGAATCGCGGCCAACGGCGGTGACAGCAGCTCTGTTGCAAACCAGCTTTCGGGCGGCGTCAAGGAGGTGTTCTCGAACAACGAGGCCTTTGCAGCGCTGAAGAATGACGGCTCGGTCGTCACCTGGGGTACTGCGGCTTTCGGCGGCAACAGCAGCACCGTTGCGCAGCAGCTTTCGAGCGGCGTCGTGCAGATTGTCCAGACCCCCGCCGCCTTCGCGGCGCTGAAGGCTGACGGCTCGGTCGTCACCTGGGGTACAGCGGGCAGCGGCGGTGACAGCAGCGCGGTTGCGGAGAAGCTTTCGAGCGGCGTCCAGCAGATTTATGCGAATGGCGCCGCCTTCGCGGCCTTGAAGTCCGACGGCACGGTCGTCACCTGGGGCGCCGCGGCTGACGGTGGCCTCGGTAATGCCGTTTCGGCGGGGCTGACGAACGTTGTCGGCCTGTCCAGCCCGAGATATCCGCTTGACGCGCCGCTGACGCTTTACGCCGTCGACACCAGCGCGGACGGCAAGACGATCATCCTGAGCTACAATGAGGAACTCAACGCCGGCAGCACGCCGCCCGCCAGCGCCTTTACGGTGAAGGTGGACGGAGAAACCCTTGGCGCGAACGATATCGCCAGGGTTTCGGTAGAGGGCGCAACCGTCAAGCTGACGCTTGTCAGCAGCAAGGTCATCGCCGTCGGGCAGTCCGCGACGGTGACCTATACGGCGCCGGAAGCTGGCAACGCCGCGATCCAGGACAAGATCGGCAACGCCGCGGTTTCGGTCAACGACCGGGGCATCGCCAACAAGTCGAGCTACACCGATCCCGGCTCCGACAACAAGTATGACGTCTACCGCGCATCTGGTGACGACACGACCCAGACCCTGCGCGGCAACCTTGCCGATTATGCCCTTCTGGATAATGTCGGCGCCTACGTCAACATCGGCAAGCCCGGTGCTGTCGTTGACAGCCTCGTCGGTTTCGAGCATCTGGCATTCAAGGATGGCAGCATCTCTCTCGCAACCGACAGCGCGCTGTTCGACCCGGTGTTCTACGCCATCAGCAATCCGGATGTTTACCGGGCCGGCGTGGACTTGCAGGCGCACTTCCAGCAGTTCGGTAAAGCGGAAGGGCGCAATCCGAATGCCCTCTTCGACGCCAAGGGCTATCTGGCGGTGAATACGGATGTCGCGGCGGCGGGCATCAACGCCTACGACCACTTCGTCGCGAATGGCGCTGCGGAAGGTCGCGATGCCTCGGCCAACTTCGACATCCGCTATTATCTGGTGAAGAACCCGGATGTCGCGGCTGCCGGCATCAACGCGCTGGAGCATTATCTGGCCCACGGCCGCGCGGAAGGCCGCGAGACGAGCAAGGCCATCGGCCAGAACATCCGCGCCGACTCGTTCGACGAGGATTACTACCTACTGGCGAACGCCGACATCGCGGCCGCCGGCATCGATGCGCAGGCCCACTTCGACCAGTTCGGCTCTGCCGAGGGTCGCGCGGCGAATGCCTACTTCGACCCCGCGTATTATCTGGCGCACAACGCGGATGTCGCGGCGGCCGGCATCGACGCGCTGGCGCACTACAACGCCAACGGCTGGCGCGAAGGCCGCGCGGCCTCCGAAGACTTCAACACGGCGGCCTATCTGCACAACAACCCGGACATCGCGGCGGCAGACATCAACCCGCTGACGCACTACCTGCAGTACGGCATCTACGAAGGCCGCTCGGACGAGAGTCTCAACGCCTGAGATCGGAACAGAGCCTGACGAGAACAGGGGGGCGGGCCAATGGTCCGCCCAACGAAAGAATTATATGACGCGTCTCCCGGCTGCATTTCAGTGACGGGGCAAGGAGTGACGCATATGTCATTCAATTGCAAAGTATGCGCCATATCATGCGTAATAATCCTGCATGTGGATGAATTTTTATGACATTTATAACGCCCATCTCTGGCTGGGCAGTGTTTTTTATTAATTGATGATAATGGAGATTTAGGAATGACTACACTGACTCTGAAGCAAGAAATTTTCGCCGATACGAACAGCAACGGCGTTCTCGACGCGAACGAGAGGGCGCTTATCACCGTGACGGGCGCCGATCTTCCGTCCGGCGCTAACGACGTCACGGTCACGTTGACCGTTGATGCACTGGAGGATCTGTTCGTAAATCAGACCATGGCTGGGAATGACGGCTGGGCTTGGGAGGCCACCGCCAAGACGCTGACGAAGATCGTTAGGATCGTGGACGGCCTGACTGCCGTGACGTTCACACTGACGCCTCTTGTTGACCGCAAGACCTTCTCGGTCGATGCCAAAATGGCGGGCAACGCCACCGTCAGCGCGGGGGCTGAAAACCAAGAGGGTAGACAGGCGATCACCGTGACGGGCACCGGTCTTCCGTCCGGCGCTAACGAGGTCACGGTCACGTTGACCGTTGATAATGATATCACTGAGCTGTTCGCAGATGAGACTGCCGCTCAGACTGACGGCTGGGCGTGGAATGCCGAGGCCAAGACTCTGGCGAAGACCGTTGAGATCCCGGACGGCGAGACTACGACGACTCTCACTGTGACGCCTGCGGGTACATGGGACAACACCAAAGTCGCTGTGGCACTCGTGAACGACAACACCGTCAACGCGACCAAGCTGGATGTGCCGGTGGGCGCTACTACACTGACTCTGTCGCAAGCCATTACGACCGATACGAACGCCGACAGCGCTCTCGACAAGGACGAGACGGTGACGATCACCGTGACGGGCGTCAATCTTCCGGACGGCGCTAACGAGGTCACGGTCACGTTGACCGTTGATGCACTGGAGGATCTGTTCGCAACTGATGCTGACGCTCAGTCGGCCGGCTGGGCTTGGGAGGCCACCGCCAAGACGCTGACGAAGACCGCTACGATCGCAGCTGGCGAGGCTACCACGACGTTCGAACTGACGCCTCTTGTTGCCGGCAAGACCATCGATGTCGATGCCAAAATTGAGGACAACGGCAGCTTCAGCGCGGCGGCTTCAGAAGACGCGGGTGAGGTGACGATCACCGTGACGGGCACCGATCTTCAGCCCGGCGCTAACAAGGCCAAGGTCACGTTGACCGTTGATAGTGATATCACTGAGCTGTTCACAGATGAGGCTGCCGCTGACGCTGCCGGCTGGGCGTGGGATGCCGATGCCAAGACGCTGACGCAGACTGTTACGCTCGCAGATGGCCGGAGTACTACGGGTTTAACTCTGAGGCCTGTGGGTGTGTGGAACACCGAGAATGTCACTGCGGAACGCGTGGACGACAAAACCGTCAATGCGACCAAGCTGAATGTGTCGGTAGCCGCACTCCCTGCTACACTGACTCTGACAAGCGTAATTGCGGAGGATACGAACGCCGACGGCATTCTCGACGCGAACGAAAGGGTGACGATCGTCGTGACGGGCGCCAATCTTCCGGACGGCGCTAACGGGAACGACGTCAAGGTCAAGTTGACCGTTGATGATTACACTTGGCTGTTCGCAGATGAGACTGCGCTTAACGCTTCCGGCTGGGTTTGGGATCGCTTCAACACGCTGACGAAGACCGTTACGATCGTAGAAGGCGCTACGACCGCGATGTTCCAACTGACGCCTCTTGTTGCCGGCAAGACCATCGATGTCGATGCGCAACTCGTGAGCGACAGCACCGTCAATGCGACCCAGCTGGATGTGACGGTAGCCGCACTCCCTGCTACACTGACTCTGTCGAGCGAAGTTACGGGCGATACGAACGCCGACGGCACTCTCGACGCGAACGAAACGGTGACGATCACCGTGACGGGCGCCAATCTTCCGGACGGCGCTAACGACGTCACGGTCACGTTGACCTTTGATGAACCGAGTGATCTGTTCGCAGCTCAGGCTGTCGCTGAGGCTGCCGGCTGGACTTGGGGTGCCACCGCCAAGACGCTGACGAAGACCGTTACGATCGCAGCTGGCGCTACGACCGCGACGTTCGAACTGACGCCTCTTGTTGCCGGCAAGACCTTCTCGGTCGATGCCAAAATCGTGGATAACACCGCCGGCACCGTCAGAGCGACCGCTGAAAACAACGCGAATGGGAGTGCGGTGGAGATCACTGTGACGGGCACCGATCTTCCGTCCGGCGCTAACGAGGTCACGGTCACGTTGACCGTTGATAATGATATCACTGAGCTGTACGAAGATGAGGATGCCGCTGAGGCTGCCAACTGGACTTGGGATGCCGACGCCAAGACGCTGACGGCGACCATTGTGCTCGCAGACGGCCAGACTGAGGTGTCTTTCGATCTGAGGCCTAATGGTACATGGAACACCGACAATGTCGCTGTGAAACTCGTGAACGACAAAACCGTCAAGGCGACCAAGCTGGATGTGTCGGTTGCAGCACTCCCTGCTACACTGACGCTGTCGAGCGAAGTTACGGGCGATACGAACGCCGACGGCACTCTCGACGCGAACGAAACGGTGACGATCAAGGTGACGGGCGCCAATCTTCCGGACGGCGCTAACGACGTCACGGTCACGTTGACCGTTGATGAATACACTTGGCTGTTCGCAACTCAGACTGAGCTTGACGCTTCCGGCTGGGATTGGGATGCCACCGCCAAGACGCTGACGAAGACCGTTACGATCTCAGCTGAGTCGACCGCCACGGGGTTCACACTGACGCCTCTTGTTGCCGGCAAGATCATCGGTGTCGATGCCAAAATCGAGGACAACGGCACCGTCAGCGCGACGGCTCAAAGCATCGGGGGGGGTCATGTGGCGATCCAGGTGACGGGCACCGATCTTCCGTCCGGCGCTAACAAGGTCAAGGTCACGTTGACCGTTGATACTGATATCACTGAGCTGTTCGCAGATGAGGCTGCCGCTGGGGATGAGGGCTGGGCGTGGAGTGCCGAGACCAAGACGTTGACGAAGACCTTTGAGATCCCAGACGGCAGGACTTCGATGGGGATCTTTCTGACGCCTACGGGTACATGGGACATCACCAAGGTGACTGCGGAACGCGTGGACGACAAAACCGTCAATGCGACCAAGCTGGATGTGTCGGTTGCAGCAGCCACAGACTCGACGGCTCCTGCACTGACTCTGTCGAGCGAAGTTACGGGCGATACGAATGCCGACGGCGTTCTCGACGCGAACGAAACGGTGACGATCACCCTGACGGGCGCCAATCTTCCGGACGGCGCTAACGAGGTCACGGTCACGTTGACCGTTGATGCACTGGAGGATCTGTTCGCAACGGATGCTGACGCTGGCGCTGCCGGCTGGACTTGGGATGCCACCGCCAAGACGCTGACGCGGACCGCTACGATCGCAGCTGGCGCTACGACCACGACGTTCACACTGACGCCTCTTGTTGCCGACAAGACCATCAATGTCGCTGCGGAACTCGCGAGCGACAGCACCGTCAAGGCGAACAAGCTGGATGTGACGGTAGCCGCAGACCCGACGGCTCCTGCACTGTCTCTGACGAGCGAAGTTACGGGCGATACGAACGCCGACGGCGTTCTCGACGCGAACGAAACGGTGACGATCACCGTGACGGGCGCCAATCTTCCGGACGGCTCTAACGAGGTCACGGTCACGTTGACCGTTGATGCGCTGGAGGATCTGTTCGCAACGGATGCTGACGCTGGCGCTGCCGGCTGGACTTGGGATGCCACCGCCAAGACGCTGACGCGGACCGCTACGATCGCAGCTGGCGCTACGACCGCGACGTTCACACTGACGCCTCTTGTTGCCGACAAGACCATCAATGTCGCTGCGGAACTCGCGAACAACAGCACCGTCAAGGCGCGCAAGCTGGATGTGACGGTTGCGGCAGACCCGACGGCTCCTGCACTGTCTCTGACGAGCGAAGTTACGGGCGATACGAACGCCGACGGTGTTCTCGACGCGAACGAAACGGTGACGATCACCGTGACGGGCGCCAATCTTCCGGACGGCGCTAACGAGGTCACGGTCACGTTGACCGTTGATGCGCTGGAGGATCTGTTCGCAACGGATGCTGACGCTGGCGCTGCCGGCTGGACTTGGGATGCCACCGCCAAGACGCTGACGCGGACCACTACGATCGCAGCTGGCGAGACGACCGCGACGTTCACACTGACGCCTCTTGTTGCCGACAAGACCATCAATGTCGCTGCGGAACTCGCGAACAACAGCACCGTCAAGGCGAGCAAGCTGGATGTGACGGTTGCGGGCGAGTCGACCGAGCCGACGCAGCCGACTCAGCCTACGGAACCGACCGAGCCTACGGAACCGACGGGGCCGACTGAGCCGACGCAGCCTACGGAACCGACGCAGCCGACGGAGCCGAGCGAGCCGAGCGAGCCGACGCAGCCAGGCGATGCCGGAGCGGATGACAAGCTTGACGTCATCGTTGCGCCGGCAGGCAACAAGATCGTGACGTTCGCCAAGAACCTCTCGGACTATGCTCTGGAGTACAACGGCACGCACATCAGCTTCAACGCAGGCGGCGCGGTGGCAGACCATCTCGTCGGCTTCACCAAGCTGGTGTTCAAGGACGGCTCGATTGATCTGGCCTCGCACTCCGGTCTGTTCGATCCGGTGTTCTACGCCCTCAACAACCTTGACGTGTTCAAGGCCGGCGTGGGCTCGTCCGTGCACTTCCTGCGGCACGGCGCTTCCGAAGGCCGCGATCCCAACGCCTTCTTCGACGTCAGCGGCTATCTGGCCGTGAACAAGGATGTCGCGGCAGCCGGTGTGAACGCGCTGGAGCACTTCATCCAGCACGGTGCGGCTGAGGGACGCGATACATCGGCCAACTTCGATGTCCGCCTGTATCTGCAGAACAACGCGGATGTCGCGGCAGCCGGTGTGAATGCGCTGGAGCACTACCTCCAGTACGGTCGTGCGGAAGGCCGCAAGGCTTACGAGGCAGTTGGCGAGACCATCGCAGCCGACGGCTTCGACGCGCAGCACTACCTGCTCTCGAACGCCGATGTTGCGGCGGCGGGTGTGGATGCCCGCACGCACTTCGCCGAGTATGGCTTCAAGGAAGGCCGTTCGGCCAACACGCTCTTCGATCCGGCTGACTATCTGGCCGCGAACGCGGACGTTGCGGCTGCTGGCGTCGATCCGCTGGCGCACTACAACACCTACGGCTGGCGCGAAGGCCGGGTGGCATCATCCGAGTTCGACACCAACGCTTATCTGGCAGAGAACACGGACGTGGCTGCAGCAGGCATCAACCCGCTGACGCACTACCTGCAGTACGGCATCTACGAAGGCCGTGAGATCCACGAAGTCTGAGATCAATCCAGAGCCTGACGAGAACTAAGGGGGCGGGCCAATGGCCCGCCCAACGAAAGAATTGTATGACGCGTCTCCCGGCTGCATGTCAGTGACGGGGCAAGAACTGACGCATGTGTCATTAAATTGCAAAGTATGCGCCATATATTGCGTAACAATGCTGCATGTGGATGAAGTTGTATGACATTTCTATCATTCGTCTCTGGCTGTGCAGTGTTTTTTATTAATTGATGATAATGGAGATTTAGGAATGACTACACTGACTCTGACGCAAGCCATTACCACCGATACGAATGCCAACGGCGTTCTCGACGCGGACGATACGGTGACGATCACCGTGACGGGCGCCGATCTTCCGTCCGGCGCTAACGAGGTCACGGTCACGTTGACCGTTGATGAACTGGAGGATCTGTTCGCAACGGATGTTGACGCTGACGCTGCCGGCTGGACTTGGGAGGCCACCGCCAAGACGCTGACGAAGAACGTTACGATCGAAGATGGCGACGTTGAGACGACGTTCGAACTGACGCCTCTTGTTGCCGACAAGACCATCAATGTCGATGCGCAACTCGTGAGCGACAGCACCGTCAATGCGACCCAGCTGGGTGTGACGGTTGCAGCAGCCACAGACTCGACGGCTCCTACACTGGCTCTGTCGCAAGAGGTTACGGGCGACACGAACGGCGACGGCACTCTCGACGCGAACGAAACGGTGACGATCAAGGTGACGGGCGCCAATCTTCCGTCCGGCGCTAACGAGGTCACGGTCACGTTGACCGTTGATGCACTGGAGGATCTGTTCGCAACGGATGCTGACGCTCTGACGGCCGGCTGGACTTGGGAGGCCACCGCCAAGACGCTGACGAAGAACGTTACGATCGAAGATGGCGACGTTGAGACGACGTTCGAACTGACGCCTCTTGTTGCCGACAAGACCATCA
>NZ_JACICC010000003.1:507510-507689 GCF_014195635.1 Pseudochelatococcus contaminans
ACAGACTCGACGGCTCCTACACTGGCTCTGTCGCAAGAGGTTACGGGCGACACGAACGGCGACGGCACTCTCGACGCGAACGAAACGGTGACGATCACCGTGACGGGCGCCAATCTTCCGGACGGCGCTAACGAGGTCACGGTCACGTTGACCGTTGATGCACTGGAGGATCTGTTCGC